>JBLWXW010000005.1:30909-164984 GCA_048267265.1 Bacteriovoracaceae bacterium | reverse complement strand
CCAATGGAAGCAAACCAGGCCGTGACCGGATCTCCAGATGTTGCCTCTCCCTCAGTAGGGGGGGAGGCGTCTGATGCTGCACCAGTATCTGCACCTGGTGCAACACTAGAGCTCGCAGCAGTATCTCCAAACCTCTTACTAGAAATAAGTTGGGTATAATTTTCTGCAACTTTTTCGGTCTTTAAATTCTGGATACAGCGATCATACATTTTTTCACGAGTCGGAAAAGCAGAGATCATAGAGAGAAGGATACCTGCTTTGGCCGCATTATAGGCCGCCATTTCATAGGCCATATTCCCTTGTTGCTCCAGTGAATCTCGTTGAACGCTTAAAGTGTCGGCCATTCCGATACCTTCTTCTGTACGCTGTTTCGCGAGGAGGTCTTCTTGAGCATCAATAGCAGAACTTCCTACACGATAAGTTTGTTGAAGTTGCATGGCACTCTTTCCAACGGTGAAGCCTTTTACAAAGGTTGCAAGTTTTTTACAGGCCAAGTAATCATGAGTCTCTGCACCTTCATGTCTACATTTCATATCTCCCGATTGTTGGGCCTGAGCAATACAGCTTTGTTGTGCGGCCTGATCAGCTTGGCTAAAACACTGAAGCATTTGGGTGTTAACTGCATCTTCGCCGCTTCCACCTTCCTTTGATCCAGAAAGTTCTTTGAAATTATCATCGGAATAATTATCGGCAACAGTTGATGCAACATAGGCCTCACACCATGCAATATGGGCCATGATTTTCTTGTATTGAGTAGAGCTATCTCCTCCACCACCATCTTTTTGAGCGAGAGTGTAAACAGGATCTTGTCCTGAGTTGGCCGTATATAGGGCCTCTAGGTAGGATTGATTGGTTGAGAGCAGATTATACCAAGGATGCGAGCTGGTATCTCCCGTAATCTCTGCATACCATTCTTCACATTTTTCAATATCTTCGGATCTGTTTTGGGTGTGAGCTCTACGTGATTTATCATCGTCATCATCGTCACCTCTTCTTGCTTGGGCCGTGTTAACGGATAGGGCAAGTACAGAGAATATGACTAAGGGGAGAGCGCAATGATCTAATAAATCCTTGAGTTTATTTGAAATTTTTAATTTTCCATTCGTGGTCTTCATTTGTATTCACTCCCAACAATGGTCACACTATAAATAGAGTTCCTTAGTTTATTATCGTCTATATTGGTGAAATACTTGAGTTTAAAAGGCCATTAAATGTCATTGTCGTCATAAGTATCTAATTTTATGTCTAAGATGTGTTGCTAGACGGATAAAAGTGGAGAACTTAGAATGGCATAAAAATGAGTCATAATTGGGTTTAGGCATAGGAATATACATAGGAATATACATAGGAATATATAAAGATGATTGAATTTGAATACGAACTACAAATCAAAGAGGCCCACCTAGACACCTTCGGGCATGTGAATAATGCTACCTACCTAACTCTCTATGAAGAAGCCCGATGGGACTTTATTCATAAGAGAGGCTTTGGCCTAAAAGAAGTTATCGATCGCAAGATGGGACCAGTTCTCCTTGATGCGAAAATTAAATTCAGAAAAGAGTTAAGCAATAGAGAGAAGATTACTATCAAAAGTAAGCCCTTAAAAATGGCCCATAAGCTTATCATGCAAATGGAACAAAGTATGATTAAGGAAAATGGGGAAGTGGCCTCAACCATGCTTATGAGCGTAGGTTTGATGGATACGGCCCAAAGAAAATTAATTCCTCCTACACCTGAATGGCTCCACGCTATAGGTTATGAGGAAGATTGAAAACAAATCGCTCCATTATTTCATCTAAATGAAACGTGATAGACGAACTAAGTTCTATGTCCTGTCCTTCACTCTTCAATAATTCTAAATAGCGCTCTTTATTCAAATGATTGATGAAGTGTTGTGATATCTTTCTATGACTTAAGTGCCATGGCTCTGGGGCCACACCACCTAGATCGACTGCGTAGGGACGATTGAACTCGGTTTGTTCGAGATTGTACTCTAGGAACTCTCCTAATTTTTCAAATATCCCATCTTTACTATATTCGGAAGGGATGAGCTGAACTTTGTAATCGGGATTATCTTTTAGGGCATTGGCATCTACAATATCGAGCTCAGTTCCCCAGTGATGACGACTGAGTCCAGGAAGAGCACTCCAGCGTAAAATGGTGAGAATGAGCTTATATTGATCGTCTTCATTATTAAGATCGAATTGATCATATGAAATAGGTTGCTCCTTATCATCAAGGAGAGGACGCATACCTTTGGCCTTAAGATTCCAGATATTTCTTTGAGCGCTAAAGCTTCTAAAGCTGCTGATGGCCTTAAGCTCAATACCCTTTTCTTTCGCCCGTGAAACGAGATCACTCCAGTCTTGGGAAATTTCAATATGATATTGATGGCCATCGTGCCCTGGTATGGGCGTGAGGTGCTCTTCTGTTAGGCCGAAGATCATTTCAGGTTTTATGTGCATGGACTTTCCTCTACTTAATAATATTGTGGCCTAAAGTAGGGTAGGTGTCCATTATGGGTCTCTTACTCATCTTCATCAGCAAAGAGTCTCTTGATTCCACTTGTCTGATAGCGCTTTGAGATAACATTCCATAGACTGACGTCTTTTCTATTCACAATATCCGAATTCTTATATTTATATTTCTTATCCATAAAGGTCTGAACTTTATTTCCTGAGCCTGATCCACCATCATTCCAAACGAATTTATTGGATTTCCCTTTTGCTGCTCCAATTCGGCCACCACCGTTGGAGAGTGATGAAATAAGTGCTCCCGCTGCAGCGTTCTCATCATTTTGAGCTTTATCAAGCGCTTCTTTTACACTCTTAGGCATAGGGGCGGCTGCTGAGCCTAGTCCTCTTGATGATGAAAAATTTCCGCCTGAAGGCATTTTGGAAGCGATTGATCTGATTTGCTTGGAAAGCATATTATCAAGTTGCTTCGTTGTGGGAAGATTAATACCATTCTTTCCTGCTGAGTCGAGTAACTTATCGGTAAACTTCTTATTTCTTGCGGCACTTGAGGCCAAAGAGGCAGCATCCATATTGGCCAAAGCAGTACTTGCTCCACCATTAAGGTTATTTCCGGTACTGATGGCATCCGGGACAGCAAGGGCGCTGGTGAATCCATTGGCATCGGTTGTAATGGAGCTAATCTTGGCACATGCATTTTGGCCAGTGGTTGTATTTTTCATATTGGCACAGCGACAGTTCTCATCAAATTGTCCTGTAACCGTAACGCATCCCTGTCTTGTTGTTTCTGTCTTTTCCTTTGCAGTTTGGTCTGCATAATTAATCCCTCGAGATGCATAGAGATTTTGACAGATCACAGAGTTGGTTCGATTTTCATTTTGAGTTCCATCGGTATTATAACAATAGCACTCAGGGTTGGAAACATCATCCCGGCCATCGGGGCAAAACCCTGACATATAGGCACTATAGCCTTTGATAACATCATCAATCGCCTTGATATTTTCTTCGGCCTTTTTTTGTTCATTACTGGCATGATAGATTAGGTAACCATTAAGACCCAGCATTACACCACTAGCAAGAGTATTTCCAAGAGATGTTCCTAATTTCTGTTTAATTTTTCCATAGATGTCTTTGGCCATTCCTGCAGCAGCAGTTCCCGCTGCAGCCGCTTGTTCTTTGACACTCTGTTCAGCTTCCGCTGTTACTTCTTTGCCGTCACCAGATTGCGCAACTTCCTGCTTCGGTTCAACTTCTTGCTTCGGCTCAACTTCTTCTGGTGTGCCTTCTGCTACCTCTCCCTTTTCAGCAGCTTCAGCCTTCTCTTGTTCTTCTTTAGCGACTTGGTCTTTTACACAAGGTGTAGAGAGAGGGGGTTTCATTTGTTCAGCTATTCCAAAACCCATTGCTGCTGTATATCCAGCGATCACGGCCATTTGAAGAAGCTTTCTATTCTTGGCCTGCTTTTTCACATTCTCTTGTTCTTCTTTTAGGTATTTAAAGGCCCGCACTTGAGCTTGGTAAGAGCCTTCTTTAGTGCCCTTGAGTTCATCATTTGCAGCTTCTTTTTCATACTTGTCTGCTATTTTTTCGAAATTCTTTTTAGCGGAGCGCTTAAGAAAGAAGTCACCTCCAACCCAAGCAAATGAAGTGTATTGAAAAAGTCTACCAGACAGACATTTTGGCCGCTTCTTTTCGGCCCTATCTTTTGCACCATCAAGAGTCGATCCCCCTGCAATAATACCAAATGCTAAATAAACAGCAGCTACGACTTTCCCTACCATTTCGAGATTATTGCTATCAAAGTCATCACCAGAGTCAACACCAGAGAGACCTTCAGCATTGGATAAGTAACATTCATCAGGATTATTAGAATTAGCACAAGCCTCTGAACTTGCCTTAGCTTCCTCTGCCTCAGCTTTAACAGTACAACTATTTAAAGTGCTATTCCATTCAACGGAATCACCAGTACAGGCTTCTTTCTGTGCTTGAAGATTATCATCTCCGGTTATGTCTTGTGCAAAGATGGCCGGAGTGAAGATCATCTGCCACACCATCAAAGTAGTAAGAATCTTCTTAGTGAAGAGAAGGGCCAGGGATGAATTTGATTTTTCTTGGTAATTTTTCATAATTAGTCTTCATTATAACCATTCTCATGGTTTATCTGATGGGGTTCCTGTCTTTTTATTGACTAACTCATCGGCTAATTGAGTAGTTTCAATGAGTTATATTTTCGTAGGGGAAAGTTTCGATAAACTCTCAGCGCCAAAAATATGAGCAATTTATTGGAATAGGCTAGAGAGTGAGAGCTTTAACCTTTAGACTACTTTGGTTAAATTTTGCTTCTTGCCCTTGAGAAAGACGCTTGAGACACTTCTGAAGATCCATAAAGTGGGTTATTTCTTGAAAAGAGCAGTAGTTGAGTATAATACTCGCCCCTTGGATCACGCTAAGGCTAGTATTCTTTAATTGATGGTATTGGTCACTCTTAATGAAGTAATCCACTTCTTTTGTATTTAATTGATTTGGGGGAAGAAGTGCTTTCTCACTTTTGGCCAATGCTGGATGGTAGTCTCCAAACATGATCGCAAGAAGTTTATTCTTTGCATTTTGAGGAAAAAGGACAATATCTTTAGTTATCCTTACGTCTTTTTGACCTGCGGCCATTAAGATGATGGATTGATTCTGATTATAGAGATGAGTCATCTCTTTAACGTCTTCTTTTTTTATAGGAAGGCCCACGGCCATAATCGCCACGTCAATTCCATCTTCTTTAATCTGTTTGATGGCAAGTTGCCAATAGGCTTTTTTTTGATCGCCCTTATTATTAAAAACAATATAGGGATGGATATGCAGTTTATGGGAATTTTTAGGATGATAATTCTTTGTAATATAATCGAGTACCCAGTGACCATGGTATCTATAGTGAGAGAGCTTAGTGCGATCACAGGAGTAATCATTACTTTGTGTGAGGTCTTTAACGGGAGCAATATCAATTAACTTAGAAGAGCTCAGTAAGCTCGGACAAAATCCTGTATCGACAATGGCAATATTTATTTCTTTTGAATAGGCCGTGAATTGGAGTAGGGAAATTAGAGATAAAAAAGAGTATCGAAGAAAAGATCTTCGATACTCAATAATCTTCTTCTTAAAATTAAAGTTTAAATGGTGAATGTACGTAGGGATTATTATCCACAGTTTCGTAAAGACCTTTGTCATATTTCTTCAAGTAGTTCCAAGTACCTTTTGAAAAGATTCTTATCCCTTCTCCTTGCATCATATCTTTCATTGCATCTTCAAATGGAGATTCAATATCGTAGTCAACATTATCATCCATTGGATCAAAAGAATCAACGGCCTTATCAAGTACTTTCCACATCGCAATGGCGGCAAGATTCTTAGAGAGTGAACTCTTACTCACTTTCTTACCTGATTGCTCAAGAATACGTTGAAAGATAGGAGATTTTCCTTCAATGAACTTAACCATATTGGCATTCTCGCCAGAGGCCTTATAGGCAAGCGATGCATTCACGACTTCTCCTGCTGCCATAGAGATCATTGTTCTTACTTTGCTATTAGTATTTCTATAATTAGACTTCGAAAGAGCATCTCCAGAAGCAGGAATGATCTCATTCTTTGTGTAATTAAAGTTTGCTAGTGCCTTAACCATCTTCTTATAGTTATCAAAATTCGCCTGAGCAATAACATTCATATCAGCAGTTCCATCGATGAAGTTATTGGTATAGTGAAGATCTACGGGATTAGAGAACCCATCAATTAAGTTAGGAAGCTTTGCTGCATGCTTAAGTTCTTTTGCTCCTGCTAGTGCTTGAGAAAGCCCTCTACCTGAGTAATCAACAAATACTACAGAAGAGTCTTCAAGTGTTTTAAGAAGTCTTGCGAAGTCTTTAACACTAGAGCCTCTTGTATCATCGATTACAAGGATTGACTTCTTATCAAGTCCACGTGAATAGACATGTGCATTTAAAGCATTTAATGTCGTATCCAGAACAGAAACCTGAGAGAGACCACCGTATGAAGAGACAACTTTCATAAGATCTTCTGCTGACTTATCCGAGTCAACTAGGATAACAGGTTTTCCTGCACGATCAGAAAATGGGGCCTTCGCCATGGTTCTATAAGTTCCAGGAAGAACACCGATCGTTACTCCTTGTTTCTTGATTTTTGCTGTAAAGTTGAGGGGCGTATAAACATCTCTTTCACTAGCAACAAGAAGTTGGGCATCGTTAAGAGTTACTGAACCAGTGAGACCATTAAGTGAAGCAAATGATTGAGTAACGATATTCGTAGATGCATCTGTGCTCAACTCAATATCAAGAGTACCTGTATATTTTCTGTTTGAGATATTAGATGCATTTAGCTGAAGTGCGTTTTTCTTATTGATAAGAAGCTCTGACTTTGTTCTAAGTCCAGCAAGGGTAATTGGATACTTCACCGCTACAGCTTTCTTATCCCCAAAGTTTAGGCGATTGGCAGATGTTGCATAGTAGTGTCTTCCTTGAATTGAAGGATCAGCATTCAATGGTGATAGTACTTGTGCTACAGACTCATGGGTCTTACCAAGAGAGGTCGTTACGCTAGAGAGGGCTGCCCCCTTAATCGTAACAGTTGACTTGGCCGCAATTGCTGGAAGTGCATAGGTCTTTCCATCTATTTTTACCTGTGCCGCAGTAGCCGCTTGTTTACCAAAGTTCTTAATCGTTACATTGTGAACGATTTTTTCACCAGGCTGAAAGATTCCATCATTCTTTGCTACTCCATTTATACCAGCATCATCCAATGATGATCCAATATACTTAAGTACTGCATTGTTATTATAGATATTCTCAACTTGATCAAATCTAAGCTTTCTAAACTTTTCCGTTTGAGTGGCAATATTTTGGTCAAAAACGCTCTGCTCTTTTACACTGTAAGCGTTTGCTCTGATCTCTTCGTAACGTGAGGAGTAGTTACTGTTCTCTACAGTTCTATATGTTGAAGCGTAGTGAGTATTCGCTGTATCAGGATTTTTGAATGAGCTATTATAGAAGTCTTGGTAGTAGCGCTCTTTTACACTTGGATAGGTTGAGTTGTATGCGGTTAAATAACCTTTTTGTCTACCACTCTCTAATTGATCTTGGTAAGTTCTCGTCGAGTAGTCAGCAAAGGCCGCATTTCTCGCTTGATTATATGCAGGAGAGTAATAGTGATCGATTGAGCGAACAAATTGTTCACGTCTTGATCCTCTATAGCGAATCAAATATCCGTCGAGAAAAGCTTCTTTAAAAATAGGTCTCTGGGCACGTGCCATTTCACTATGTTCGCGAGGCTTAAAATTTGGACATAGAGATTGATCTCCTCTCCAGTCATTATATCTTCTCCAATCATATTGATCTCTTGTGTAGCGAGTAGATCCTCTTTGTACACAATTGAAGCCTGGGTAACTTGGAGTTTGCGCCGCAAAAGCTCCTGCAAATTGACCTTCAATGATTTGCGAGGCAGAGGCATCAGATTCATTTTTTTTGATGGCCTGACTCTCTCCTTTTTGAGTTCCAACTTTCTTTCCTGTTATGACAGCACGCTCAAGTCCAGCGGCCGACCCTTGTGATGTACCTACCTGAGCTGCATCCGAGCCTTGGGCCCTTTGTATCCCATCTTGCTGACCTCTGCGCGTCGCTATTGCAATATGACCTGCTTTAACTCCTTCTTCTTTACCATGATCAAATCCATCGATTTGGGCTTGTGAGCGGCCTTCCACTTCACCTTGGGCCATCCCTTGGTTATAAGAATTCCTTTGTCCGGCCTCCATCCCAGCTTCACGACCATCACGATCCCCGTCAGTTTGTCCCTTTGGGTATCCTATATATTCAGCATAGTAATCACCATCAACGCTACCTGCTTCTTGACCGACTTCAGATCCAATTTTATTAAGTCTAACGATACGAATAACGAGGCGCTCTTTTAAATTATTTAGGCCAGTGGCTGTTCTATTTCTAGCTTGAAGCTTTTCATCATGGTCTTTCTGTGCCGGGTTTAAAGAGTTGGTAGCAACTCTTACTTCTTGATTGGCACTTTTTAATTCTTGATTCTTTTGATTGAGAGCTGTTGCTCTTTGAGTGTTTTGATTTTCAAGTTGTGCGATTTTCTTTTCATTATCTTCAATAGTCGCTCGCTTATCTGTAGCGTTCTTTTTCTTTTGATTTAAATCTTTTTTGGCAATATTAAAGAGTCTCTGCGCTGCAGGCTTTGCTCTTTCGGCTTGAGCAAGCTTTGCTTGGGCACGCTTGACTTGCTGCTGACATTGGGGCGTCGGTGATTGCGTACAAGCTTCCTCACTATTTTTCAGCTCGGCCTGGGCATCGGCAATCTTCTGATTGATGAGATCGAGATCTTCCTTTGTGGCATCAAATGCTTTCTGCGCTACTTGTGCCTGTTGGTTTAAATTTTGTAGTTGTTTTCTTAGGGTGGGAAGTTGTTTTTCTAGATGAGTCTTTTCAGTAAGGGCCGAAACAATGGCCTTTTCTATTTTGGCTATTTCTGAAGCGATGTCATTTTTCTTTTTCTCGGCAGCGCTTAGGGCCTCTTTCTTTACTTTCAGCTCTTTTGCAGATGCAATATAGTGCTTATCTTGTTGCTCAAAGTTTTGAACAGCTCTTTTAACTTCTGCATCGTCTTCTAGTTTAAATGACAATTTTCCAATATAGGGTTTGAAGTATGAATCAAAGTTCTTGAGTTGAACGACTTGAGAGGAATTTTCGCGAGTTGCTGGGTGATTGGTATTTCCACGATTACGTTCTTGGGCATTTACTTTTTCAACGAGGACTTGCGGGGCCAGCATCATTGTTGCCATCATTAAAGGCGTCATCTTCTTAAGCATTTTCATTTTCATCTCCCAACATTTTGCACCACTTAATCTTTAAATTTCCATTTAGAGTCATAATGACCCTGACTAATAAGGTGATTTCTCCCTAAGATTGTCAGATTGGCACTGAAATCCCAGCTTTCTTTCATCCTGAACGATTGCCTTTGGTATTAAAGGGGTTATAAGCAATCATGATGCCAAAAAAGAGAGTAAATTTGTTGGTTTTAGAAAATTCTCTTTGGTCTGTATAAAGATCAAACACTTTTTCTTAAGGAACGTCTTTTCGTGGGTTTAACTCTAATTAGGGTGAGGTTATAATGAATCTAGTATTTTTAGGAAGAAAATCATGGCGAAAGCGCAGTTTACAAATCTGGTGAAGAAGGAGCTTCTCAATGAAGCTTATGAGCACGTATCTCCCGGAGCTCGTCCCAGTCACTCCCTTGTGAGTTTTTTGAAGTCCCCACCCATAAATCATTGGTTGATTGATCGAGTAAATGAGGGGCCTTGGGCAGAACTAGGCTGTGGAATGCGAAGTATTTATGAATCCTGGGATGAAATCATTCCATTAGATCAAAAAGGAGATCTCTTTGGCTTTGATCTTTCAAGTACGGCCATTAACAAGGCCAATGCCTATGGAAGTATTCACTATCAGCAGGCCGACTTAACTATGGCCATCCCTCATGGACCCTTTTCTGTGATTTTAGATGGCCATTTCCTGCATTGTTTAAGCTCAGTTCCTGAAGTCTTTCAAACCTTAGGAAAAATTCATGATGCCTTAGTTACTGGAGGCATCTATATAGGAGAAGTTATGCTTGCTCATAAGTACCTCTCCTTTGAAACTCAATTTGAATATGATGTAAATAATAACCTTCTCTATAAAGATGGACTTCCCTCAAGAGTGATTATGGATGCTTTTGAGTGGGAGGATATGTTTAAGTCAAGTGGATTAAGAATACAGTACTTTGTCTGTCAATCCAGCATTAAAATTATCCCAGAAGATAGTAGAGATAGACCAATGAATGGAGACCCAGAGTGTCTCCGGTTTTGTTTAGAAAGGGTAGATTAAATGGAAAATACACAAGTGTTTAATGAAGCTTTAAGTAAGCTTTGGAATATTCTAACGACCTCACTCTTTGAGATAAGTGGACAGAAGGTAAGTATATTTTCCCTTCTTATGGCCTGCTTTATTTTCTATATCACGACACTCTTAAGTCGCTGGGCCGAAAGAGCTGTAGCTCGTATTCTTGCCGATAAGAAAGAATTAGATAGTGGGGTGAAGGATTCCATTCGTACGTTTACTCGCTATACCGTCCTCATTGTCGGAGGATTTGTAACTCTAGACACTGTCGGTATTTCCATGTCCTCTTTGGCCGCGGTAGGTGCTGTTTTAATGGTGGGGATTGGTTTTGGGCTACAAAATATTACCCAAAATTTTATTTCAGGGATCATTATTCTACTTGAGAGACCAATTAAGGTGGGGGACCTTATAGAGGTAAAAGGAGTGAGTGGAAAAGTTATGGAAATCGGTGCCCGCTCGACTCTGGTATCTACTCGTGATGATATTTCAATCATTGTTCCAAACTCTCAATTCATATCAGAGCAGGTGGTAAATGAAAGTTTATCAGGCCAAAAAATTAGATTGAAAGTTAAGGTGGGGGTTGCCTATGGAACGGACCCTCGAAAGGTTGAATCGATATTAATGAAAGTCGCTGAAGACTGTCCTCAGGTGATTATGTATCCTCCGCCAAAAGTATTCTTTTTAGATTTCGGAGCCTCGAGTTTAGACTTTGCTCTATCGGTATGGATTTCAGAATTGTGGCAAAATGAGGCCATATTATCGGATATTCGCTTTAGGATTTCGGATGCCTTTAAGGCCGAAAATATTGAGATTCCTTTCCAACAGATTGATCTGAAAGTTAAGAACTTTGATCAGGCCCCCTCACACTTAAGCTAAGGTGAGGGAGATTATTCTCTAATCAGTTGTGTGAGGGGCTTTGTTAATACCTTCACCTCTTACACGAAGAGCAAATTCAACTTCTTCAGGGTAGAAGATTCCACCATCTTTAAGCTCAATTTGATCTTGCTTGAGAATTTCAGCGGCTTGCCCATCTTTAGCATTAACCACTTCTTCTACCGCAAATCTTTCGCCGTAGTAAGTTTCAAACCCATCTGCATAGGTTTTATCACTCATGCGCTCAACACGAATTTTAGAAAACTGGGTATTATCCTCAAAGCCAGTATCGGCATTTGCCAGTTGCATTCCAAAAGGTCCTGTCAAAACAAGAAACATAGTAATGATGATCTTCTTCATATCTTCCTCTCTTACATCATCTTCTCGGCCCTATCCCATTGACCGAGTACTACAGACCATCCTTTGTCTTGTGGGGCCTAAATATCCTATCTAGACTCGCTTGCCGTAATATATTACAAAGGCCGTGCCAAGTTTCAGTTACAAGATTTCAGTAGTTTAAGTGGTGTCATATGGACTTTAGTGAGTGTTGTGGCGCGTAGTGACCCCAGTTGAAGGGCCCAATTTGTCCAAATAGGTCTTATTTTAGAGCTCTTTAAATCCGATAAAGAGACGTCATTCAATCATTTTAGGATGAGCTTTAGGAGTTTTTGATTTCAATGAAAGTGGTGCTTCTTTTTTTATTTATATTTCATTTGAGTAAGAGCACTCTTGCAAATGAGTGTATTGTGCCCAAACATCCAAAGGAAGTTAATCTCTTCTTCGACTTCAATGCCAGTTGGCGTGAAGTCGAAGTGGCCACAAGAGAAGCTTGTAAGCAAGGTAAGGCCATAAGGGTTATCCCTGATTGGTCTGAAAGGGAGAGCTTTTCAAAGCATGCAGAGGAGCTAACCCGACTTGAACTCGATCTTAAATCTTGCCGCAATCGTCAATGTATGACGGATCGTGAATCGAAGATGGCCTTCTTGGTGAAGAAGATGGAGAAGTTTAAGGCCCCTAAAATTGACTCCTCTTTAATTGAAAAGAGCTTGGACAAAATAAAAGAAGAATATCCTCATACCGATATTGGACGCCTGCTCATTTCGGGACATGATGGAGGGGGAAATTTCAATGGCCATAATGGTGAACTTGATCGCCAAGAAATTTATGAAGTTTTTGATAAGCATCCCGAATTGAGAAAGAGTGTACGCGGCATATACCTTCTGGGTTGTAACTCTGGTACAACTATGGAGCTCTCTCTTTGGGGAAGTATTTTTCCGGAGGCCATTTTTGTTAATGGATACGAAGGACAAGCACCTCTTAACTTCAGGGCCAAAGGTCTGGAGTATTTAGAATCTCTAATGCAAAAAGAAGAAGAGATCATTTCATCAAAAACCAAGAAGGAAGTTGAGCAAAGACTACTGCAAGTCGCTCGTATTCGAGAAGGTTTCACCGGGCTTCGTCTTGTATGTCCCGGGATCAACAATGAAGATGGAAGTCAAGTTGAATTGAATGCATTTGGCATCCCGTTGGATAAGGGAAGCTTTATGCGCACAGACCCAACAGCAGGTTGTCACTCTGAAGCCTTTGAAGAGAATTATAGAAGCTTTCTCAGTTATTATCATGGAAATACTCCAATACCCCAAGATAGCGGTCCTTCTTCTGCTGTAAGAGGGATATATAATTTTGCTTCTAGTAATGCTCACTGTATGGATTTTCAAGATGAATTTAAGATTCCTATTAATATGACCTTTGGCCTAAACTTCTTTCATGCCTTTAAGAAGAATGCTCTAAGAGCTTCTGATAATTATAAGGCATCTCTTAGAGATGATATAACTATGGATATTGATCAGCTCTATGATGAATATGATAGCTTTCATGAAAAGATGAGGAAGCGTCGTGATCATATGGTAAAGGCCCATGAAATCTTAAAAGAAATTTTAAGAGACAAAGGTGGATCTTTTAGCAATGAACAGCTTTGGGAAATCGTTGATCAACTGGAGAGTTCGTGGGCCAGTGACTTTGACACATCGGCCGAAAAGAAATTATTAGTAGAGAATCTGAAGGTAGCTCTATGGAATAGTTCAAGTGATAGAATGTCAAAAACAGAGCTCTTAGGAAAATTTCAAATTAAAGGCAGTTTAAAAAAACCAAGTCGTAGTGAATTTAAAAGAAAGTATGAAAATGCGATAGAAGAGATCAATGAATTAAGTCGTGCATTCTTCGAAACCATTCCAGAAGAAGATTCAAAGCTTCTCAATAGTGGTCCAAGTTCAAGTAAGCTCATCTCTCAGGCCACTCGAAAAGAGATTTTGCAAGACTTTACGATCAGAAATAAGAAATTCCTAGATACTAGAGAGCAGGCGAGTAATTTATTATTAGGACGACTAGGAGGAGGGGAAGACCCTTATCTCTCCATGATTGTCGAAAGGGCTTTTTCTATTCATGATAAAACCAGTGCCGCTTTTGAAGCTTATCAAAATGGTGCGGTCGATTTAAATTGTGTTCCTTTTTCATGGCATGAGGAATTAGAAAAGGGTGATTCTGCCTTGAAGGGAGATCCCTGTCAGCAAAGGCAGATGTAGGTGTTAATGATGAGAAGATTATTTCTATGGGTCATTTCTATAAGTTTGTTTATAGGTACAGCACATGCCTATGAACTTCGAAATAAACTCAATTTCGCGCAGTGGAGTTATCAGGCCTTTTCCCCTGAAGATAAGAGTACCATTGAAGAAGTTTTAAAAAGTGATGGAGGAATGTATCTCATCAAAGTTAATTCAATTGCTCCGGAAGCGAAACTCACACTTGATGATGTGGATACTATTCTCTATGACTGCGGCCTCTTTGATGTTCTCGAAAATAAAGATGAGCTTTATCGAATGATGCTAGTGAATCAGGCCAAAATAGGTCCCTTTTCAAAGCTTGCGCGTAAATATAAAGATAGAGATCAATTAAAGCTTAGAAAACTCTATGATCTATTTCTCCACGATTAAGCTGAGGCAGCAATTGAGATCTTGAAGCTTCTCTTGCATCTCTTCTACGCTATATTTACTTAGAGCTTCTTGAATTTGAATAAATATATCTTCTTCGGCATCGCTGAAGCGATCTTCACTACTGAGGGAAAGTCCAAAAGCGTCGCAAAACTCAAGCCAGAATTTTTCTTCGATACAGGCCACGGCCAAGTGCCCACGGTGATTCTTTAGGGGATAGATATTGTAGCAAGGGTAGCGACCCGAGTGGAGAAAGGTATCTTGTACACCTACCATATCCAGAGCATAGAGGGGATTCCAAGTATTCTCAATTGACTCTTCTAAACCAACAATATCATGAACCCAAATCTGATCTTTTAGGCCCTTAAGTGCACAGGCCAAAACTTTTTGTGAGATATGAGTTGCAAAAGTGACTCCAGCAATAGGGAGAAAAGGAGGCGCTATACGTTTTGTTTTATTTCTCTTTTCCCACTGTTTTATATGAAGGGAAAGTAGACCCATTTCTGCCATGACATTCAAGTCGTGCATGGGACGATCATGATGGTGAGATGCCGTGAGTTCAATAAAGGCCCCCCATTGACTTCTATTGGCAAAATGATCAAAGGTGAGCTCATACTTTTCTTGAACTTTTTTGGGCCAGCCCATGATGATCATATGGGCCTTTTTACATAAGCTCTGTAGTTGTTGAGCATTTTCTTCATCATCACTATCTCCATCAAAGATTGTGAAGCTATCCTTTTCTTTATTCATATTCTTATACCATGATTGAAAGGCCATATCATGGGTACCAAGCTTTAATGATTTAAATGGATCAGGATGAGTGCTTGTCTCAACTTTTATGACCTGGGCACCCATTTGGCGCAGTAAATGTCCGGCCAGAGGACCAGGTAGGCGAGAGCTAAAATCAAGAATGAAAAGGCCATCTAATGGTCGTGACGATGGCCTTATGTTTTTATTTGTATTTTCAATCATTATGACTCAGATGTTTCAGCTGAGGGTTGTCCCTTTGGTGTAAGAGTTTCAATAAAGCTTTGAACACCTTCACCTTGAAGTTCACACTGATTGAGGTTACAGATTTGCCATTGGTTTTCTTCTTCCGAAGTACAGTCGAGAACAAATCGAGGTAGAAAGTAGCCCATGAAGCCCACAAAGTTCTGGTCCTGCAGCCACTTTTGAGGAATCTTTATCACTCTATAAGCATCGCTCGGGTAACTTAATGATCTCAATCCTTCTCCACCGGAAATCGGATTTTTTAGAATGAAGTGCTTGGCCTCATCAATATAGTCATTGAGTTCAATTCCAAAGTCAGGATCTTGCAGAAGAACTCGTCCTCTCTTTATTAATTGAATAAGAGTCATAGGGAGTGACTTAAACGAACTATCATAGGGACCCATGGGCTGATTGGGGTAGAGCTCATGATCATTGAGGGCCATGGGGCGAGTGAGTAACTTCTTGTCCTCAGCTTGATAGAACTCTTTGAACATGAAGTTCATGGTGTCACTGAAGTTTTGCTTGAATGTTGGGTTGCCCGTAATTTCATAAACTCTCAGCATGGACTCACTAAAACTCACAAAATCCTCTAAGTAAGGAAGGCCGCCTTCATTAGTGGTTGAGTGCTTAAGCATCATACCTTGATTATTCTTAGATACGAGAAAGTTATTATAGTGGCCCTCAAGGGCCTTATTAAAAATCTGACTCGCTTTATTCTTTATGGGATCAATTTGGCAGTACTGGATAACATCCACAAGTGCAGAGAGCATCATTGAGTTCCAACTGCAAATCCCTTTATTGTCTGTGGCCGGAGGAATACGATCTTTTCTTTCTTGGAGAATTTGTTTTCTAATGCGACGAACTTTCTCCCAGTTCTCTTGGGTGTAGAGATCTTTTTTGAATTCTGGATTAAGGGAGATGACATTGAGGCCATTAGTGAAATTTCCGGTCTTGGTGATATTGAACCATTTCTTTAAGGTTTCAAGTTCACCTGTTAAGTCATCTTGATCATCACTTGCTTTATTGATGACAGAATCAAATTCCTCTTCAGTAAAAGTAAAGAAGAGACCTTCGTGACCTTCACTATCTGCATCTTGAGCACTAAAGAAGTATCCCTCTTCATGCATCATCTCAGACTCTAGGTATTCAAGTGTGTTCATTAAAGCATCAAAAACGAGAGGTGAAGGGTAGACCAAACCAAATTTTGATAATAGACGCAAAAGGCCTGCTTGATCATAGAGCATTTTTTCAAAGTGAGGCACTGTGAATTGATCGTCTGTGCTGTAGCGGTGGATTCCCCCACGTGCATGATCATACATTCCCCCCATGAGCATACGCTCAACAGAGTCAACGATATGTTGACCAAAGCTCTTATCAATCATTCCTTCAAGCATTTGCTCAACGGCCCACTCATAGAAAGCGAAATGGGGAAATTTAGGAGCTGAGCCATATCCTTTATTATTTGAGTCTGCGTATTCTTTAATGGCATCCATAATGGCCATCGGAGGAGGGAAGTGCCCTTGAAACTCTACAGGGTCCCCAGGAGCATAACCTTTTTCAATGGCTTCGGTTACATTTTTGGCATTGGTTTGAACTTGTTCTTTATCCTCTGTATAGGCACGGTGAAGTTCTTTAATAAGCTCGAGGAATGTGGCGCCTTCGCCCCGCTTTTGCTTAGGATAGTAAGTTCCTACAAAGAAGGGACGCATATCGGGTAGAAGAAAGGCGCTAAGAGGCCAGCCACCGGTTTTAATAAAGAGCTGACAAGCTTGTTGATAGTATTGATCTATATCTGGGTATTCTTCACGATCTACTTTGATAGAGATAAAGTTTTCGTTGAGAAATTGGGCCACTTCAGTATCACTGAAAGACTCCTTGGCCATGACATGGCACCAGTGACAGGAGCTATAACCAATACTAAGAAAGACGGGCTTATTCTCATCTTTTGCTTTTTGGATGGCCTCGGGCCCATAGGCATACCAGTCAACAGGGTTGGTCTTATGTTGTTGGAGGTAGAGAGATTTCTCTTCGGCGAGGCGGTTAAGTGTTTCACTCATCTGTGAGTTCCTTTATTTAAAGTCATTCTTAAATCAATTATTGAGGCTTCCATGATAGGCCAAGGCCCGGAAAGTATGAAGGGGAAATATTAGAGAAAAAGGTAATCTCTTTCTTAAAATCTAGTGCGCGGCAATATGTGCTGATGGTTTTGCTGCGCAGTGGTAATTAATTACACGATTACTTAGATATCCCCTTAAAAAACCATGAAAAAAGCTCAACCACCCCATCAATATTACACTTTCTGGGTATTATAAGTTGCCAAGTGCTGTTGGAGCAAGCTAGGTAACGCGTATGAAAATTTCATTAGACTTAAATCCACAGGACCTTTTCGGTAAGGATGCCCCGTTTGCGCCCCATTGGCAAAAGGCCGTGGCCTATCCTGAAAAAGCAATTCCTGAAGTGATGAAGGAGCATTATCCAAGGCCAAAGACAGTGGCCATGGCCATGATTTTTCTCTTCATCTTCTATGCTCTAGTGGAATCGGCCCAATACTCAGTTTCTGGAAAATTCTTAACTCCCGATCTCTTGCGTGGCCCTACTTATGGACCTGTATTCAATAAAGGCCACTACCTCTTTAAAAGAGTCGATTTTTCTCAAACCGGTAAATCATTTTCTTATAATATTCCCATGTGGCGTTTGAGTGAACTTCCCTATGAAGAGCTTCGCTCTCAGGTTCTAGAATCAACTCCGAGAAAAATGAGAGTAAGGCTAGAGAAGTATATTGATTATGCTTTCCATTATGCTCAAATTTATCAAGTGGACCCTCTTTGGGTTATCTCCATTATGTGGGTGGAGAGTCACTTTAAACCTGAAGTGAAGAGTCGTGTACAGGCCCGAGGGCTTATGCAAATTATGCCTGGAACGGCCCACTATCTGAATCACTTATTGGATCGTCCACTTACTCCTAAGTTGGCCATCGAATTAAGTAAGGACCCTGCACATAATATTCAGCTGGGAACTTACTATCTGGGAAGACTTCTGCGTCGTTTTAAAGGCAACCATATTTATGCCACCGTATCTTATAATATGGGGCCTGGTTTCACACTGCGTCGTTTAAGAACTGGACGTCCTGTGGGAACGCGTAATCATTATCTAGATAAGGTTCGCCGCGCCTATGGCCGTCTTTCGAGAAGAGTCAGAAATACACTTAAAGTAACTCCTGCTCTCTACACTCAAACGTATGCTTCGCTAAATAAGCTCAATACATTACCCGATGCAAGCTTTCGCTTAGTTTCATGGTGGAATGCAGAAGTTGATGAGATCAATACTAAACTTTCTCAATCGCAGCAGGGTCCCTCATCGTTTCTATAGAATAATCTTATTTTGATATTTAGCAGCAATTGATTTCATCCTTTTCCATCTCTTCTCCCCTTGATAGAGTTAGCTTTTGATTATTTTATCCTTACAGAGAGATATCTAAGCCCATGACCTCAAGAATTTCTAAAGTTATTGCAATTGATGGACCTAGTGGATCGGGAAAATCTACTATGGCCAAGAACCTGGCCTCTAAACTTAATATTCTCTTTATAGATACAGGGGCGATGTTTCGTGGCATTGGCCATTATGCTGATCTTAAAGAAATAAAGTTCGAAGAAGGAGAGGAGCTTAAGGCCTTTCTGGCCGATTTGAAGATGGAGTATTCCGATAATCCTGACGAGCTTATAAAGATTAATGGCAAAAACCTTACTCCATATATCAGGGAACATCGAGTAAGCACTTTGGCCAGTCTCATTTCACAGCTTCCCTCTGTTCGAACTTACCTGCTTAACTTTCAGAGAAACTTAGGCGCTAATACCATCTGTGTTATGGAAGGCCGAGATATTGGAACCGTTGTATTTCCAAATGCTTTTTGCAAGATTTTTGTTACGGCCACTGCTGAAGTAAGGGCCAAGCGACGCTATGATCAAATTCAACGCACGAACCCTGGATCTGATGAAAGTTACGAGCAAGTTTTAGAGGATGTCATTGAACGCGACAGAAAAGACACTCAACGTGAAGTGGCCCCATTGAAAGTCGCTGATGGTGCTTCCTTAGTAGACACTAGTGAGATGGATCAAGATGAAGTTCTTGCACGCCTCATAGAAATTGCCCGCGAAAAAGCAAAGCACTATAATCTAGAACTATGAAGATTCTTATCAACCGAACGGATGCGATTGGAGATACCCTCCTAAGTATTCCTCTAGGTCGTCTTATTAAATATCACTATCCAAAAGCGCAGTTGGGATTCATCGTTTCACCTCGCTCTTCAGAATTAATACCTCTATGTGTTGGAGTGGATAAGGTATTTACCTTAAATACTAAGAGCTCTAAAAGAGAGAAGTGGAATCAATGTCGAGAATTCTTTAACGAATTTACTCCAGATTATTACTTTCATATGGGAGGAGATTTTACACCTTCGGCCTATGCTTTCTTCAAGCGTATTGCCTTTCGCGGCGGCCTTGTTTCCAAGGTTCCCTCCTTTGTGTTTTTAAATCGCGGTCTACGCCAGTCAAGATCTCAAGTGGATAAGCATGAGTCCGAGTATAATATGGATTTAGCGGCCTCTATGGGAATTACATGGGATCAGAAATTTAGAGACGACAACGCAGAGTCCTTGGCCCCGACCTTTAAAATGGATCAGCTCTTACAAGAGAAGATACGATCAGAGAGATTTAATTTTGAGGGAAGGAAACTTATTTATATTCACCCCGGTATGTCTGGGCACACTCTAAATTGGCCCAATGAATGCTATGGTGAGCTTGCGGGACTTCTTCATGAAGAATATGCCACTACACATAAAATTATTGTAAGTTATACCCCTGGTGATATGGCCTATGTAGAGGGGATGAAGGCCTCAATGAACAAAGACGCATTAGCAGACACTCTCTTCTTTGATGGCTCGATTAAGGGACTGGTTGATTTTACCTATGCTCTCTCCTTGGCCGATCTCTTCATTGGTCCTTCAACGGGAACTACCCATATGGCCAATGCTCTACGTTTAAAGCAAGTTGCTCTTTATTCACCAATCAAGGTACAATCAGAAAAAAGATGGGGACCTTTTTATCGCGACGAAAAGGTTGTGGTAATTTCCCCGACGTCTGAAGGAATTGAAAAAAATGGCATTGAAAATTCTATGGCCACCATTACGGTGCAAGAAGTTCTTCAAAGCTGTCGACGTCTTATTCAAAGTGAAGGATAGATTATGAAAATTATGGAGCGCTCTCGTTTTGATGAACTCTTAACTAAGTTTGATACCATTGGACCCATTGCCATTGTTGGTGATTCCGGAATTGATAAATATACTCAAGGTGAAGTAAAGCGTATTTCACCTGAGGCACCTGTTCCTGTAGTTGAAGTTCAGAAGGAGTGGGAAAAGCTTGGTCTTGCGGCCAATATTAGTCACAACCTAAAGGACTTGGGAATTGATAGCACCCTATGTTCTGTGATTGGTGAAGATTTAAGGGCACCACGCTTTGAAAATCTTCTTGAAGACTCGGGTCTTAAAACATGGGGGATCGTTCGCGATGATAAGCGCCCTACCATTTTTAAAGAACGTATTACGACCAGTACTCAACAAGTTTGTCGTATTGATTATGAAGACAAGCAACTCATTACTGCTGATGTAGAGAAGAAATTACTGGAAAGGCTTGGTGACTTTCTTGATGATCATACGGCGATAATTCTAGAGGATTATTCTAAGGGAACTTTAACGGAAAAAGTGATCAAAGAAACGATTCAAATGGGAAAGAGCGCTGGTAAGATGGTCTGTGTTGACCCGGGTGTATCAACTGACCCACTTTTTTATAAAGGTTGTGGCCTTCTTAAGCCGAATCTTAAAGAAGCTATATTAATGGTTGAGCATCTTGGAAAGACTTATACAAGTCTTGGGCTTCAAGATATGGCAAGCTTTCTGATGGATAAACTTGAACTTGAAAAGCTTGTTATTACACTTGGTCCTGAGGGGATGGCCCTTCTTGATCGCTCACTTAAATCTGATCGAGTTGAAATTATTCCAACCGCTGCTCAAGAGGTCTTTGATGTTAGTGGTGCAGGAGATACAACAATTTCTCTACTTACTGCAGGCCTTCTTAGTGGAGGAAGCTTAAGTGAAGCGGCCTTCCTTGGAAACTGTGGCGCCGGTGTCGTTGTGGCAAAGAAGGGAACGGCCACGGTAAACCGTAAAGAGCTGGTTGATTTTTATTTTCGACTCAAGCAAGCTAGCGAAAATTAATTATGAGTGAGCTTAAGAGGCCCACTAAAGTCTTTTCATTCTGCTCCGTGCTCTATCGTAGTGACTTACATAGTGAAGAAGCTCTAAAGGACTACCTCTGTGAACTTAATTTTCAGTGGGATATCTATTTTTCTCATAAACATGATTCGATGCATGAATACTATAATCGTGAAATGGGAGGTCCTTTATCTCGCTTCTTTATTGCAGATCTTAGGCCAAGAGAGAGAACTGAGCTTATTGATCAAAAGATTGGTGCTGATGACCTTGAGAAGAAATACGCCCTAAGTGGAGCGCGTACTTTCAATTTTGACCCGGGCTACGTTTCTATGGAACATGTCATCTTGGCCACGGGAAAGCCCTATGCTCATAGGCCTTATTTAGGGCGTGGAGTCTATGCCGAACTGACCTATGCGTGGGCCGCGGGGCAGTGGCAACCCTTTGCCTGGACTTATCTCGACTATGTTGACGAGCAGGCGAGAGAGTACTTCGAGCTGCTGCGTGGGATACTTAAAAATCAACTTTCATCTCATTCATAAAAATACCTAATGGGTATTATCCCCTTGATTTTCCGTGTCATAAGTGAAAAAATCCGCTCTTAGAAATACTAAGAAATACCTTCTATAGTCTTTAAAATATTTGATGAGGAATCTAAATGATTGATCAACTGGAAACCCTTGAAAAAGAGTTTTTGGACGCCGTTCAGAAACTGACAACCGAAGCAGATTTATTGAATCTCAAGTCTGATTTCCTTGGGAAAAAAGGAAAGGTTTCACAAGTTCTTGCTGGACTTCGCAATGCTAGCGCTGAAGAAAGAAAATTAGTTGGCCCTAAGGCCAATGGTCTAAAAGATCAGATTCAAAATATCATTGGTGAGAAAATTCAGAACCTTGAACTTGAACTTATCAATGAAAAATTAGAAAAAGATAGAATCGATCTCTCTTTAACTGAAGATGTTTTTGCCAGTGCTCCTCATCATGGTGGCATGCACCCAAGAACTCTTATTCAAAGAGAGATTGAAGATGTTTTTCTCAGTATGGGATTTGAAGTTCTCGATGGTCCTCATATTGAAGATGAGTTCCATAATTTTGAAGCTCTCAATATTCCGGCAAATCATCCGGCCCGCGATATGCAGGATACTTTTTGGTTTCATAATCCCCATGACGACTCTGTTAAGGATAAGCACCTTCTTCGTACCCATACTTCAACCATTCAAGTTCGTGGTATGCAAGAGAGAACTCCTCCCTTTCGCTTTATTGCCCCCGGGACTGTATTTCGTTGTGAAAGAACAGATGCCAGTCATGAAATTGTCTTCAATCAACTTGAAGGTATGATGGTTGGAAAAGATATCTCTGTATCTAATCTCATCTACTTTATGAAAGTTCTTCTCAAAGAAATTTTCAAGAAAGACGTAGAAGTTCGTCTTCGTCCTGGATTCTTTCCCTTTGTTGAGCCTGGATTTGAACTTGATATTAACTGTCTTATCTGCTCTGGTAAAGGTTGCTCCGTTTGTAAGCAGACAGGATGGGTAGAGCTTCTTCCTTGTGGAATGGTACACCCCAATGTTCTTAAGGCCGGAAATATTGACCCTGAAGAATATAATGGTTTTGCTTTTGGTCTAGGACTAGACCGCTTAGTAATGATGAAGTACGGAATCGATGATATTCGCCACCTCAATAGTGGTGATCTTCGCTTCAATGAACAATTTAAAACTTATTAAGGTAAATATACTATGCTTATTTCATTAGATTGGATTCGTGATTTTACAGAAGTTCCTACTGAACTTTCTTCTCAAGATATTGGTCTTCGCCTGACAATGGGAACGGCCGAAGTAGAAGAGGTTATGGAGGTTGGACAATTTTGGAATCAGATTAAAGTGGTAGAGATCACTCATATTGAACCTCACCCAGAGGCCGATAAGCTCAACCTTGTGAGCTTTAAACTCAATGATGAGGAGAGTTTTCGTGTTGTATGTGGTGCCTCAAATGTCCGCATAGGTCTTCGCACTCCTTTTGCACCGATTGGAACAACTCTTCCTGTTGGCTTTACACTTGAACCTAAGAAGATTCGTGGGATTCTCTCGGAAGGTATGCTCTGCTCGGAAGAAGAGCTGGGCCTTAAAGATTCAAGCTCTGGTATTATGGAGCTTCCAGAAGATGCACCGCTTGGACTCTCTCTTAAAGAATATTGGGAGAAAACTTCTGATACCCTCTATGATATCGATAATAAATCATTAACTCATAGACCAGATCTTTGGGGACATTATGGAATGGCCCGTGAGTTTAGTGCTCTCTTTGAAAAAGAATTGAAGAATCCATTTGATGAAAACTGGGTCAGCTCTATAGAAAAAGAATTTAATAATGAAGCGGCACCGCTTAAAGTTGAAGTTAAAGAAGATAGTTGTGCTCTCGCATATTATGGCCTTAGCATTAATGGTATTAGCGTAGGGGATTCACCACAATTCATTAAAGATAGGCTAACGGCCGTTGGACTTCGCCCTATCAATAATATCGTTGATATTTCTAACTACGTTATGCTTGAGTTGGGAATGCCTCTTCATATTTTTGATCGCGATAAAATCGAGGGAGATACCCTTACGATCAAGGCCATTGGAGAGGAGAGTACTTTTGTAACTCTTGATGAAGAGAAGAGGGCCCTTATTCCAACTGATACCGTAATTTCTGATGCCTCTAAGCCGCTTGTTATTGCCGGGATCATGGGTGGTCTTAATAGTGGTGTAACGGAAGAGACTAAGAATATTTTTATCGAAGTTGCTAATTGGAAGTCTGACTCCGTTCGTAGAACCTCAACTCGCTTAGGTCTTAGAACTGACTCTTCTATGCGCTATGAGAAAACTCTTGATTCAAGACTTTGTTACAGAACTCTTCTAAGAACTTTTGAAATGATCAAGAAGCAGTGCCCTGAGCTTAGTGTTGTAGGTGGAGTACAATATGATGGTGAAGATCTATCAGAGTACACGCCACTGGTTATTCAGACATCCATTGAAGAAATATGTGCGACTCTTGGAAAAGAGCTTTCAACAAAGCGTGTAGTTGAATTATTAGAAGCACTTGATTTTAAAATTCAAAAGAAAGAGTCTGCACTTATTATTGAAGTTCCTAGTTATAGAGCGACTAAAGATATTGAGTGTAGTGCTGATATTATTGAAGAGGTTGGGCGTGTTATTGGCTATGATAATATTGATCCGCAAGGACCTCTTCTGGATGTTAAGCCTATTCGACTTTCCTTGCTTCAGCAGATGAAGAGAAAGACTTGTGACTTTCTCTCCCTTCACGCTCAAGCGCTAGAAGTGACAACCTACCCAATGATTGGTGAAAAGCTTCTTTCTAAAGCTCAGTGGGGCAATAAGATTGATGATTTAAAAGTGATTAATTCACTTTCTCAGGATCATGATCGCATGAGAGATTCTCTCATTCCTTCATTTCTAGAAGTTGCGGCCTTGAATGCCAAAAATAAAGAATCATTTCGCCTCTTTGAATTAGGGAGAACTTATCATCATGATGAGACCACCTTCGCAAAAGAGAAGAATATCCTAGGGATTTGTTTTTATTCAAAAGAGAAGACACCTTTTCTAGAGCTCGTTAACGTTGTAAAGAAGTTAACAAGTAACTTAAATATCCCTAATGATCTCTGTGGTTCACATCCAAAATTTAAGAATGCACTTGTTGATGAGCAATGGATGGGAGTTCATCCCCAAGAATTCTTTAATATGAGAATTATGGGAAAAATGAATGGTGTCTTACTAAGTATTCACCCCCTTGTTCTTCGTAAGTTTAAAATTAAGGGACATCTTTCAATGGCCTTTATTGATCTCGGAGTATGTAGCGAGAGAGCTCCTAAAGATAAAACTTCCTATAAACCACTTTCTAAATTTCCAGAAAGTCGCTTTGACTTTACTGTAACGCTTAAGCGTTCTCAGTCTGTTCAAGAGGTTCTTGATTGCCTTAAGAAAATAAAGAATAAAGATCTTAAGGAGATTCAAGTAGTTGATATTTATACTCCTAACTCAGAAGAAGAAAGAGAGCTGCAATTTGTTACTATGAGAACTATTTTTCATAACGATAAGCAAACTCTGCCGGGCGAAACCATTAAGAGTTATGAAGAAAATATCATCTCTCAGCTTGCAAAAGCATCTATCTCCTTAAAATCATAATCAATGATAATTGTTTTGATTTGTTTTTAAATTTTTACCTTAGATTGATAAGACTTTCCTAATATTTATGCTCATTTAGACGAAAAGACTAATGAGATTTACAAGGAAGGTCTTATCTCAACTGCTAAAAAAATGTCACATTTTCCAAATGTTGATTCTTCAAAGCTTGAAGAAAGCGGACACTTGTCCTTTGACCATGGAGCAGCTAGCAAGACCTATCCCCTTGAAGGGCTAAGTGACTTCACTTTGAAGTCTGAATACCTCGAAAAAGATATTGTTATCGATGAAGAGGTGATGAAGGCCTATCAATCAACAGTTGATGAAGGCGATATCACTACCATTAAGGTTTTTAAAGAATCTGGGATTGAAGAAGTTGGCGCCGAATCACTAAAGAATTATATTGAAAAAAATAAAGATATAAAAAAAGTTGTTATCGAAAAGGTAAGTCTTGAGGAGGCATCAAGAGTATCTCTTCTCTTTGAACCTGATCAGAAAAAGAAATCACTTAAAATTGTTCCAACGAATGGTGATTATTCGAGAAATACGATAAATATTTCATCCATTGAAGATGAAGTGAATAGATCATTTCTTAATGATCAGTTTGATCTAGAGTCTCGTATTCAAAATGAAGAACCAAAGCGTGCTCATCTGACATTGAAAACAGAAGATTCATATTCACATTCATATAAAGAAAAGCAAAAGAGTGAGTTTGATTTTACTAATGATACTCCTGAAACTCGTCAAGAAAATCTCGAGATTCGTAATGAGGCAGTGAAAGAGGCCGATCGTAAATTATCCTATGAGAAGCATAGTCTTACACGAAAGCGTTCACGTAAATCAGCAAACTACTACTACCGCGTTAATGATCATATGGAATTATTCAAAGTGGGAAGTAGTTACTTGAGAGATTATCAATCTGGTATTCGCTCAATGGGATTTTCTTCGTATAACCTTCAGAGCGAAGGTGAGAAAACAATTTTCGGGATTTCAAGTTTCTTCAATTATCATGACGATTTGAATATCTGTATTATCACAAATCATATGAAAGGGAGCTTTTACGCTTCAATGATGGATGATCTTGAAGTGAGATCGGATGTCTATACTGATGAGAATGTTGAATATGAACTCTTCCATGCAGATGGAAATGATTTTATCTCCTATGAAGAGATGATTCATATTGATCATCAATCAAACCATACTGGTTCTGAAGACTTTATTGACTTTTTAATGGAAAAGTATGACCTCATTCTTTGGGATCTTCCTTCTCTTGAATATATGAATAAATCGAGAGAGGTTTTCTTTCCTATTGTGAGATCACTGGAGAGTCTAACTCTAATTGTTGGAGCTGAAGTATCGAAAGGAAAAGAAATTGATGCACTCATCTCTTATTATCAGAAATACCAAGTTCCTATAAAGGGAGTGCTCTTTAGTGATTCCAAGGCAAGGTCTAATAAGAAAAAAAATAAAAAGTTAAATAAAAAGAAGAAGGAGGTGCGAAATGGGCTTACCTAAGCCAGATCCCTCCTATTCAAAGGTGAATTTCTCTTTAAAAAAAGAAACTGAAAGTAAACATACTGGAGAAGAAAGAAGAGACCCAAGATCACGACTGAGAGTTGTGAAAGAAGTAGGGCAGGAACAACAAAACGAATTCAATCATCCTAAGCACGATGGAACAAAGAATAGTCGCTCCAATCGCTTTTTCTATAAAGTTTCTAATCACCAAGAACTTTTTAGAATTGGAAGGAGCTTCTATGAGGACTTTATTTCTGGTGTGAAATCATTTGCTATTTCATCAACCGGATATCAAACAAGTCAGCAGAAAACCATTCTTGGGCTGGCCAGTTTCTTTGATCATAAGGATGATTATAAAATAGCTATTATAAGTGATAACCTAGATCAAGGGGCATTTGCTGACATTGTCTCTATCAGTAAGCCGGTTGAGGGTCCTATTCTTGGAGATAACTTTTCTCTCAATATTAATAGTTTCTATAATCACTTCGATTTTATTAACTTAGATGAAGTTTTAAAGCTCTCTAATGATCATAAACTTGCAGAGTACGATAACGTATTTGATAGTATCGTTGACTACTATGATCTTGTGTTTTGGGATGTTCCTGAGCTTCACAAAATTCAGCTGGACCCCGAGCTATACTTTCCAATGATTATGAAATTTGAGTCTATTTCTATCATCGTCTCTAAACAAATTACAAAGCAAAGTGATGTGGATGATTTAAAGAAATTCTTTCTTGGTTATGGAATAAATATGAAGGGATTGCTCTTTGAAGAGAAAAACTCCTTAGAAAAAAAGACTAAACAACCGATAGATAGTGAAACAAAAACGATTAAGAAAAGAAATTGGTGGAAAAGGTTTTTTAATTAATGAAAAAGCTCAATTTGGTTCTCCATGAAACAACGATTTTGAACTTTCCTTTTATGGGAACGTTAATTCGTCGTTATTGGTATTTGGCCATTGCTATTCCTACAATTGTTTTTAGTCTATCTTTATACCATTTCAATGATCAAAATCTTATCCATAAAAGATCTATTTTCTTTAGTAATATCTCTGAAGATAATTCAGGGCCATCTTCAATAATGAGCTCTGTACTAGGAGATAGTAAGTCAGGTTTATCTGAAACAGATATTATAGGTATTCTTAATTCACTAGATTTTCAACAAAAATTTGCTGAAATTATTTACGCTCACCCTGATTTTATGAATATGGACTTGAATTCAGTAAATAGTAAAGACGTTTTCAATATGAAAGCATTCCTATCAACTTGTAATCAAGATAAAGAATGTATTTATAAAAAAATTAGAGGGGCCATCTTTAGCTTCATTTCTATTATTCCTGATAGAATTGTGTCTACTCGCTTTTCTCTACAGGTTACTTCACGTGATCCTTTTACAACGACATTCCTTTTAAAGGAAATCTCCAAGTATATCTCCCTGAGTCGTGTTGAGACCATTAAACATAAGATTGAAGAACAAATATCTGTCTCAAAACAACTCTTGGCAGAGAAAAAGAATGAACTCAATGATTCGCATGTAGATGGATTGAGGGAAGAGAAGAAGTCATTAGAAGAAAGAATTCTAGAAGTAAAATCAAAAATATCATCTTATAATAGCTTTTTCCACCGTTTAAAGCTTGATCTTGATCTTATGGAAACAAAGGTTAGAGAGACAAAGAAAGCAACTAAGAATGATGTGGAAACTAATAAAATTCTTGCTTATCAACAACGTAAGCGTCTTGAAGAAAAAATCAGAAAACTCGAAAGTGATATCGGTGCAATACGTGTTGTTTCTCAGGGGTTGGGAAAGGAAGATGAACAAATACTGAGTCAGCTCAAGAGTGAACTGAGAGTCGTTAAAGCTAGGCTTCTTGCTATGGGAGACAAGGGACGCTCTGTTTCTTCGGAAGTAAAGTTTTTAAATAGAAAAGAAGGTGAGAGTAATTTTACTGAATTTGATTATAAAGTTAAAAAAGAGCAGTTCGAAAAAACAAAGAAAGACTATGATGCTCTTATTTCTCAAAAAGAAGATCTCAGCAAGAGTATTTCAAAAATTGATGCTAAGATTGAAGAAATTATGCCTTCTTTTGAGTATATTAAGCTATTGGAAGAAAAATTAGTTCAACTAAAGCTAATTAATTCCACTGTTGTCTCTGACCTAAAGTTTGAAAATGAATTAGGTCCAAAGACAGCATACAAGAAATTAAGCCGTGTTAAGTCGCTTCTCTTTTCATTAGTATCAAGTGGATTTCTTGTCCTTGCCGTGATTATTTTTCTCTATCTCTTAGATGATAAAATCTATAATAAACATGAGTTGGAGCGTACTTTTGATGATCTTACCATCATTGGAAATACCCCAGACTTCGATTAAGCCCTTGCTATTTTTCTCTTCAAAATTGTCATCAGTACAACGATTGTGGGATAGCTCATTGTTATGGCCGTATCAATGAGAGCTTCTCTCCAAGTTGCCGTCAAAGAGAAACTATCCAATACCTCTTTGATCACTTGAATGGTTAGTATAATCAAAAAGGGCTTAATTACGGACTTTGTAGCTTTTAGTAGAATGAGCATTAAAAAAAGGCCAACAAGAAAATGAAGTAGAGTATCTAAGTATAACCAATCAAAAAGTTTGGTTTTAGAGATGGTGCTGAACACTTTATGGTAAAAATTGTATAGATCCCTGAGAATTTCCATTTTATCTGATACTACAATATTATAGAGTTATATTATTTTTTTATTCTATCACTTAACTCAATATTATGACAGATTCCAAAAGTACGCATTTTAAAATTGTCATAGCGAAAGTGTTAACCCTATTTTTCTATATAGCGACCTTTCTCAATATTGGTGCCAATTATATAGGTTCACCAATCGTTAAGTATTTATACTTGCTCCAATTGGTTGCGATTGCAGGTCTATGTTTTGTTGAAAATCTTGAAAAGATCATTTGGCCATTTATAATCTTTTCCTTATTCGAAGGACAGGGGCGTGTGGTCTGGGGTTATAATCCTATATTTAGGTTGGTATTTGATATTCTCCTTGCTCTTATTGCAGTACGAGGAATCATTCTCACCAGGAGCTTCTTCTCTAAAGGAATCGTTCCTGGAAGTATAAGATTATTCTTCACTCTTCACCTTATTTGGTTTTGCTTGGAGCTATTTAATCCCAATGGTGCTGGTTTCTTCCCTTCATTGGCCACTTCCAAATACTATATCTTCCCGATGTTGCTCTTTTTCTATTTTTTGAATTTTCCATCAGACTTAAAAAAGCCTGAAGTACAGAAAAACCTCCTGCTATTCTTTGTTATACTTATATGTTTGGCAGGCTTAACGGTGGTGCAAAATATGTATCGAGATGCTTTTATGGATGGTATAAGTATCAATTATAAAGCTCTCTTTCCTTCTTATGATCGCTTTAGAGGCTTAACTTTTAGACCCTGGGGAACGACTTTTATTCCCGGTGGTATGGGCGTTTACTATTTTCTCTCGTTTGGACTTATTTTCCTGATCAATCCAAAAATCATATCCAATAATACTCCTTCCAGAGCGCTTGTTAGGCTTACTTTATTATTGGGAACAATGATGATTCTATTTAGTTCATTTATTGGACAGGTTCGAAGTGCTACTCTTAAACTCGTTGGGGTTGTTCTTCTTTATTATGGTCTAAAGTTTCTTTCGAGTAAAGTTAAGGCAAGGTGGGTTTCTGTAGCTCTTTTTACTCTTGTCTTCACATTTACACTTGGATCATTTATTTCATTAGATCGATTATTACCTGCCGATCTTGATATCTCTATGGCCTTGCAAAGATGGGAGGGGATGGCCTCTACAGATATAGGTGGTCATAGAGCTGGTTTTGATAAAATTTTATCCAATCTTGAAGAGAGGGTTGAGCTTCCTTTTGGATATGGTTTAGGAATGACCCAAAGCTTCCTTCCTGCATTTGCTAAACGTCGTGAGCAGTATGTGGATAGGCCTCTTTGGTATTTTTGGTCCATGGATAATTTGGCCGCCTTCTTAATTCTGGAGTTGGGCGTTGGTGCTTTATTCTATATTTTTCTCATTATAAGCGTGAATATAAGCCTATTTGGTATGATGATTAATGCTCTCAGAAAGAGGGCCTATGAAACCTATTCTATTCTCTCTTTGAGCTTTACTATGGTTTTCATAATAACCATTTTTTCTTGGGGTTCTGTTTCGATTCCTTTCAATCCTGTTTCATTCTTCTTCTGGTTCTGGGCCGCTCTTGGTATTTCTCATGGCCTGCGATGTCAAATCGTTCGAAATTCTAAAGTAGAGACTCCAATTCACAGGATCTAGAGCTCTAGCTTTTATGACTCTGAGTTGGGCCATTGTAAAAGTCACGCTTTATAGTAGAATTATGTCATATAATTAATTTTTGTAAGGAGTTCCTTAGTGAAAAGGTATGGTACCTGTATCCTCATTGCATCTCTTCTGAACTCATGTCTATGGGCACAGACGACTAAGGCTTCCACTGGTAATAAGTTGGTTAAGAAAAGTGATCAGGCCCAATATAATATTCGTGAGCTTGCTCTTCCTTCTGAAGTTGATAACCTCGGTAAGCGAGGTGGTGCAATTTTCTACTCGCCATCTGTTAAAGGAAAGGTATTAATTCCTGTGCATATGTGGGGGGAGGTCCGTAATTCAGGACTTCACTTTGTTCCTCTGGATACAAATCTTATTAATGGTATATCCTTGGCCGGAGGTCCTACAGGGAATTCAGATCTCGAAGAAGTCGTCGTTACAACAACTCGTGATGGAAAGAGAGAGAGAATGAGTTTTGATCTCTCTGATGGGGGAGAGCTCTCTTTAGAAGATTTTAAACTTAAGCCCGGTGATACTGTCTTTGTCGAAAAAGATACTTTTCGCCAAGATAGAGCATATTATACTTCTCTGTTTGGGGTCGTTTTAACCCTCTTAAGTAGTATACTTCTTTATCGCCAAGTAAAGAATTAGGAGTTAATCAACTTCCACCATTTGGATTCACATAGCTCCCACGTGTATTTTGAGAGTTGATCTTTTCTAAGATTGGACCACTCTACTCGTGTCTTGGCATTTAAGGGTTCTATTTTTTCTAGATCGTTTTTCAACTCTGATTCTTTGATGAAGTTAACACCAGGAAGTCCTGAGACGATCTCACTTGCTCCGACACGTTCTTGGGATACAAAAATCCGAGTACCGCTTGCTACGGCCTCTGTAACAACGAGTCCGAAGGGTTCATAGTGAGTTGGAAAAATAAAAGCATCTGCTATGAGATAGAACTTAGATATTTCTTTAGTGTACTCAACATGAAAGAAGTTTTCTTTTTCGGGGAGCATAAAAGAGCTATGGGCTTCTCCCTTTCCAACAATTATGAAATTTACACCTTCAGGAATTTTATCAACTAAAAAGGGGAGTCCTTTTCTCTCAAAAGCTCCCACAAAAAGAAGCGTCGGACGATCTTCCTTTAAGGAGTTGAGTACAGGATACTTTTGTTTTAATTCACCCAAAATATCCCTTTGAAGATCAGAGTCAAATTCTTTGGGAGGGAGAAATTCTTCAAAATTAACTGAGGAGTAGGCCGTAGTGCTCTGATGATCAGCTATTTGATAACGCCTTGATACAGACTTCGCAATAAATTGACTGAGAAAGACAAATTTTAAATTCTTAGATTTAAAGTAGAGGTCTTCACATAGGCTCAAGTATCGCAATAGGATCGCCTTATAGAGATTTTTAAAAAGACCTCCTCGATTATACTTGAAATAGAGCTTCTCCCAATCTTGATGATAGAATTGAATATTGACTATATTTCCAATGAATGAGCATACTCCCATAGTTATTATGGGCATGTTTTTATCGACGAGTTCCTTCCTATAAATCCATGTATAGATCTGAAAGAAAAGTGATTTGAGTATAAAGGGTTTTAATGAATTTCCAGGGACTGTTACAATTTCTAGTTTTTCAGGATTATCTGGAATAAGAATTTCTGGATCGCTTGCGTGGAGGCAGATAAGCTTTATCTGTGAAACCTCTTCTCTCTTGGCGAGCAGGCGTAAAACTTCCATCATGGCCCTCGTATGGCCTACTTCCATTACTCCATCATGTACTAAGAAATGTATTTTCATGAATTCTATTATAGCGATTGTTTTTAATCTTGAGAGAAATTCTTTATGGGGGAATAATTAACTGCTGCAACGATAGTCTTGACTCTGTTACAATCATCCTTAGGAGAAGACCTTGAAAGTATGTGTACTCATTCCTACATGGAAGAGATTATCTAAATTAAAGATTGCTCTGCGCTCACTTGAAAATCAATCGGATTTACCGGATCGAGTGATTGTTGTGTCACGTGATATCGATGTGGATACAAATGAATGGCTTGTAAAAAATTATAATTCATTTGCTTTCAACTTCGATCACTTCTATGTAAATGAGCCAGGTGTTGTTGCAGCCGAAAATAGAGGTCTCACTGAAATAGATGAAGATATTGTGGCCTTTCTCGACGATGATGGTGAGGCCCCTCCTGATTGGATCAGAGTCATTAGAGCTACTCTAGCGCAGGAGGAAATTGTCGCTGTAGGTGGACCTGATTATATTGTCCATGAAACTCTTAGTGATTACCCTCAGTTTAAGGATGTCATTGGCAAGGTTACCTTCTTTGGAAAAGTTATAGGTAATCACCATCAGCTCTCAAGGGGTGTTCATGAAGTGGATGTTCTAAAAGGGGTGAATATGGCCTTTAAGAGAAAGGGACTGCCTCTGCTTGATAAGAACCTCTCCTCTGAGCATCATCTAGGAAATGGAAGTCAATGGGAGCTCGATCTTTGTTTTGATGCCACCAAGCGGGGGAAAATGCTCTTTCTGAGTGACTTAAGGGTCAACCACTATAGCAATCACTCTCACTTTGATATTCTAAAAAATCAAAAGAATAATGCCCATAATATCACTTATGTTATGGCCAAACATTTGCCCTTTGTAAGGCTTATGATGTTTATCTTCTATATTTTTCTTGTAGGGAATCATCAAAATATTGGCCTATTAAAGTTTATTTCTCTAATCCCTAAATTAGGGTTACTAAAGGCATGGCATCTCTTTATTAGCTCTTGTATAGGTGCTTTTTTTGGTTTAAAGACATACATATTCAAGTCTCATTAATTTTCTATGTATTGAAAATTTAGATAAAGGTATTCGTATAGTGAGTGATAAAAATAAGGTTATTGAAAGTGCTATTGAAGCATGGAGCTCTAAGAAGCTTGTGGCGATCCCAACAGAGACCGTCTATGGTCTTGGTGCACCTGTTAATAATGAAGAACTTATCAAGAAAATCTTCACCGTTAAAGAGCGCCCTTTCTTTGATCCCCTTATTGTTCATATTTCCTCAATAGATATGGCAAAGCGCTATGCAAGATCATGGACAGATACTCATCAAAAATTAGCAGATAAGTTTTGGCCAGGGCCTTTGACTATCGTTGTAGAAAAAACCGATTTGATTAGTGAACTTATCACTTCTGGTCTAGATACAGTTGGGCTAAGGATGCCTAATAATGAAATTACTCTTGAGCTTATAGAGACTCTTGAACATGGTGTTGCTGCTCCTAGTGCAAATAAATTCACTAAGACTTCTCCAACCTGTGCAGAGCATGTTAAGGAGCAATTTGAAGAAAGTGATGTCTTTGTGATTAGTGATGACCCTTCTCAAGTTGGAATTGAATCTACGATTATTACTCTTGGCCCAATTGATCCAATTAATTCCTTATATAAAGAAAATAAAGTTATTAAGATTCTAAGACCCGGTATTATTACCGGCCAAGAAATTCTGGAGTGCCTAGGTGAGGGCTTCAAGATTGAATATGGTAAGACTGCTTTTGAAAGTAATCAAAAGGCGAAGCCCAATATAGAAGCTCCGGGGCAGTTCAATGCTCACTATAGGCCTGAGTATCCTCTTACCTTTATAAAGAGTGATAAAGATATCACTCTTTGGAAGAGAGATTTCCCTGATTGCGAATTCAAGTCTCTATCGACAGACCCCTATATTACGGCCCGAGAGCTTTACTCGACTATGAGGAAGCCTTTAGTGCCTGGAAAAGTTAGAAAGTGTTTTATCCTCTCACCATCGATCGATAATTTGTCTGATAAAGAGAAGGAAGTGTGGCAGGGGATTTTCAATCGTCTTAAGAAAGCATCAACTTTCACTCTTTAGATTAACAACTCGTTCTTAAAAATAGTTAACTAGTTTGGTCTTTTGTATTGATTTATTAATGTATGTTACAATTTATATAATAGATAAATTCACAAATGTTTTCATATTTAAATTACTCTTGGCCAAGGAAGGCCACTAAAGTGAGAAGGGTGATCCATGGATGGAAAACCCTTCTTTTTTCTAAAATTATTTATTGATTAGCGACACATATAACCTATGGCATGAACCGTCCACTTGCGGCCATTGTTAATTTCTTCTTCGAAGTATACGTCTGTAGCTCCCTTATCTGCGGCCATATTAACGGCTTGATTTCTTGCCAGATCAACAGAGCCTTCTTCATGTTTACCTTCAAACTTTCCAATCACTGAGCATGATTTCTGTTTATTCTTTGCGATATTCACTTTGGCCCCGTCACTGGTTAGGGTGTGAGGGGTAGAGCAAGAAGCTAGGAGGAGAAGGGCAAAAATCACTTGTGAGCTAAATTTCTTCACTGAAAATCCTTTGTTTAGGTAGCTGAAAATACATGGTTTTATATGAATCATAACGATTATGGCCTAAATAAAGAATATAAAAACTACGCACTGCGTTGTGATTCGGCCCTATGGCCGTTATTAATATCTCATCTCAATATATAACTATAAATAAGGAAGTCCCCATGAACCAATACTTAAGGACATCAATTCTTGCCGGCGCATTCTTTACTACTCTTTTTTCAGTAAGTGCTGCGACTTCATCTAAATCTGCTTATGAGTTTTGCTCTGATAGAAAAGATCAGTCTTATGTGAAGGAGTTGCTCGAGGAGAATGAATCTAGAATGTCTTTTAGAAATAATGGAGGCCTTATTAATGGTGGTGTTTGTTGGTGGCATTCTCGTTTTCAAAGAAATGCTACTTATTTAACGACCTATAGACCTGATCTAGAGCGACCTTCTAAAAGACAAGCCGCTAAAATCGTAAAGGCCATCAGAAAAGGTAGAGAGGTTATAACGATTCCAGGATTTTCAAACTTCTATGATTTCTCTAGGGCCTATCGTAATGAGATACAGGAGCAACTCGAAAAATGGCAGAAGTTTGATGGAATTCTAATGCAACAATGGGTAGTTGGTCTTGCAGGGGCCAGTGAGGTTTCTGCTGAGAATTTAAAAGGCAAAATGGATGAGCTCTATAATGATGTAGCTGATGGAGATATTGTTTATCAAAAACTTCAAATTAAAGGAATCGTTGCTCACGCTTGGTTAGTCATTGATATGGAGAAAACATCAAATGGCTATGAGCTGTCTGTGATTGATTCTAATTATCCTTACTCTACAAATCGTTATGTTTATGAAGAGGGTGATACGTCTTTTCATCACGGATACTATGGAAACTTTGTACCTTACACAGGAAAGCAAGGTGAGCTTAGAAGATTAAAAAGTATCGTGGAAGATCACTGTAAAAGAGTTCTTTAATCGAGAAGTAGGGATCGGGCGCAGCTGTAGACTCTCTTAAAGTTTCCTTGATCCCATTTTCCTTGCATACTTTGAATGAAAGTAGCAAGTGAAGAAGTATCAAAACTTTGGCCGTAGAGATAATCTACAATATGATGGGCGGTAATGAAGACACAACTTAGAGGTGGAAGTTGAGTTGCGCTTAACCCAAGAGGATAACCGCTTCCGTCGGGTTGCTCATGGTGATCAGTAATCATTCTATGGGCATCATTATTGATTCCCTTAATTGACTCCATGACCTGAGCAGCTTTCTTAATATGCTTGAGAATGGCCATTCTATCTCTTTCATTATCTATGGCCTTCAAATTTTGAACTTTGGAGAGCTCTTCTGGAATGAACATATCATGGAAGAAACCAGCGTAGATCACTTGCTGAAGAGTCTGATCATTTGACCATCCCATCTTCGATATAATCATACTGGATAGATAGATGATAAGTAGAGAATGATCCGTTAAGTAATTCTGACGATTAAAGAAGTCTTTAATCATAGAGTAGATAATTTTATTTTCCTTAAGATCAACAATAAGATTTTCCATCGCTTTGTGAACGATCTCTTCTTGCATTCTTGTAATACCGATACTTACCAGCTGTTCGCGAGATATTTGAAAGGCCAAATCATAGACTTGAACTGTGGTATGAGTTTGCTTACCTGTTTCAATTCGGTCGCGTGTATTGGTTGAAATAATATCCTTAGCTGTTTCAAGATAACGATTATAATCATTTTCTTGAATATAGAGATGATCAATACCTTTAGAAGTATAATGTTCTACTATAGAATTGAGGTCATCATTACCTTGCTTGCCAACTTGTACAAACTTTTCTCCACTAAGCTTTAAATAGAGATCGTAGGAAAGCTTTGAAAACATTCTCAAAGTAGAGAGTTTTATTTTCTTTAGAGCTGTTTGTTCGCCTCTGTGGTTTTCTATCTTGTAGCTTTGACCTTCAAGCTTTAAGAGATTCTGTAGAAGACTGTAGAGCCTAGATTCATCGAGAGGATTAGTAAGGTGTAAATTTCCTTCATTCTCGCTCTTAAACTTTTCGATATCTTCTGAATTAAGTTCATCACAATAACAAATAAAGGGAATCTTAGTATGATTTAAATTATAGAGGTAGTAATTATCTTCTGTTTTTCCATAGGGATTAGGCCCTGAGATAATGGCACTAATATTTCCCTGTGATTGAAGAATACCTTTTGCTTCAGGCCCTGAGTTGGCCTTCACTATTTTAACTTGAAACTCAGACTCTAGGATAACCTCAATGAGGCTTAGGTAGTCATATCGCTCGTCGACAATTAATAGAGTTTGTGAGTCGTTTACGTTCATAGCTTTTGGTTCTTCTTTAATATTTAGATTTTGATTTATCTCTATTTATATCTATATTTCTCTCTACGTAAGATTTTACGTAATATCTGAGAGTAATGTAAAAATAGTGAGTTATGAGGGCTAATCGTGCCTCTAAAGTGAGTTTATTTAAGTTTCGATGGTTTATATTTGAGTTGAATAAAATAAGTAGCTTAGAGAGGTAATTTCTGATTTTAAGAGTATTTAAATTATAAATATTTACGCAAAAGGCGTCTTTTTGTGGTCACTTATTGAGTTTTCATAGCGACTCATAATGCCGCTATGAAAGAGTTAAAATCAAGTAGACTATTCACCATCGAAATCAACGAGAGCATGCCACTTGATGCCGGCATCATCAAGTTTCTTACCTCCACCGAGATCGGGGAGATCAACAATAAAGCAGGCCTCTTCGATAATTCCACCACTTTTCATAATGAGTTGATAAGCTCCCATTGCGGTTCCACCGGTTGCGAGTAAGTCATCTACAAGAAGTACGCGCTGACCTTTCTCAATGGAGTCGGTGTGAATTTCGATTGTGTCTACTCCATACTCAAGCTGGTAATCTTGAGAATAAGTTTTTCCTGGAAGTTTTCCTTTCTTGCGAATAGGAACGAACCCTAATCCCATGGCATAGGCCATGGCCGCACCTAGAATAAAGCCACGAGCTTCGATTCCACAGATAACATCAATATTTTTATCTTTGTAACGATCTACAAGCATATCAATCGTATCTTTCAAACCAGACGGATCTTGGAGGAGGCTCGTAATATCACGAAACATAATTCCTTCTTTAGGCCAATTGGGGATAGTTCTGATTTTATGTTTGATAGTCATGGACATTTCCTTGTGCTCAAATTCACTTAATTAAAGAAATGAGATTACAAAAAAGAGCATGCAAAGTCCAAAGGTTACATTAAGTGGAGATAGATTACTGCGCAGGTTTGAGATGTACTTTGTCATGAAGACCTCCTGTCTAAAAATGACTCTGTAATAAACTGATTCTAAATTTTCGCTAACTTCATGTTCGCCCTATAATTTTAAGCGAGATGGATTAACTATTCAATGCTCCAATGGCCATATTAATACCATACTTGAGTTCTCTCGTTAGGAGTATCATGGCCATATCTTTGTTGTTCTGTTGCATGACGTCCACTGGTTTTTGGAGCTGTGCAATACTGTAGGTGTGGGCCCTTGATTCAGTTGGGCTATTATCATTAACCATGAGAAGTATAGGAATATGTTTCGAGATTTGGCGAATTTTACTAATGATTTCCTCAGGAGTCACTCCATTTAAATTTTCATCAACGATAAGTAATGGAGAGTCAAAATTGGTGAATTGTCCTTCTTTTAAATCACTCTTTAATTTAGAGAAGAGTTCTTCTTCATTGAGAAAGATATGGGCATCGTGCTGCATATGTTGAAGGGCCATTATATAGTGAGCGCCAAGTTCAGAATCATTGGTAAGGAGATAAACTTTCTCACTTCCTTGGTACTCTCTATGGTCACCCGTCGTGTTATCTGGAAATAAGGGAAGGTAAATAGAGATATGGGTTGAATGCCCTGGTGTGCTGTCTATTTTAATGACCCCATTATGTCTTTCAATGATTCCGTGAACAACACTGAGTCCTAGACCCGTTCCTTTTCCAACTTCTTTCGTGGTAAAGAATGGCTCAAAGACGCGATCAATAATTTCTTTTTCAATTCCATAACCATTATCGATAACTTCAATTTTTAAATATGTTCCAGGGATCAGAGATTGATCAGTTTCAGAATGGATAGAGATAGGGGTAACCTTAATGACAACTTTGGGATGATCAACATCCTCAACGGCCTGTATGGCGTTATTTCCTATGTTGAGAATAATTTGCTTCAGCTGGGTTTGATCACCGTAGAGTTTTCCCTCTGGTGGGTCTACGATAAAATCAATATGCACTTTATTATTAGATGCGGCCCTAAGTATTTCAACCACATCTTGAATGGCGGGAATGGGGGAGAACTTATCAAAGCTTCCTTCTTCTTGACGAGTGAAGATAAGAATTTGTTTTACCAATTCACGGGCGCGATCAGTGAGACCATTGGCCGTTTCTAGCTTTTCTAAGGCATCGGCATTATCAATAACTTCTTCTTCAAGTAAGAAGAGGGCATTATAGAGGCCTTGTAATATATTGTTGAAGTCGTGGGCTATTCCGGAGGCCAGTGTTCCTAAGGCCTCCATCTTCTGTGATTGGCGCAACTGCTTCTCAAACTCTTTTCTCTGCTCCATTTCTTGTGAGAACTTATCTTGCATAACATTGAAGGCATCGGCGAGATCATCAAGTTCATCGTGATCTTCATTATCACCTCTACGAAGTTTAAGTTTCTTACCAATAGTATCAAGACTCATTTCACGGGCAAAGTAGCCAATTTCTATCAAGTGGCGATTAACCAGAACATTATAGATAAAGAGGATGAATAGTGAGACCAAGAAAGTTTTCATGGCCTGAGTGAGTAAGATAATAAAAATTTTAGATTGGAGTTCTTTAAGTACATGGGACTTATCACTTACAATTTCGAGTGTCCCAAGATCTATCTTCTTGTCCTTAATGGTATACACAAGGGGCATTCTTGTAATGATGGGATCATTAACTTCTGTATTCTTACTGATCGAGATATTCTCATTATCAGCAGAGATAATTTTAAGTTTCTTGATCGATTTTATTTCAAGTAAGCCTTTGAGCTGAATACGAATTTGATCGGAGTTAATATTCCATAAGTTTTGGGCAAGTGACTCTAATTGGGTTAAGCGAATTTGATCGATACGATCGTAGATGCCATCGATTCCTTTTTTGTAGTCGAGATATATTTGAAAGCTGGTGAGAAAAAGGGTGACGATAGTAGAAAAGAGGAGGATCGAGAAAAGCAGTTTCCTCCCCAGTATAGATTTACGCAAACCTGAGTATGTTTCTGATGTAAGCAAAACTTGCGTCCCCAATAAATACCCAAAAGGTGAATCTTAGGTATTTGCGAAATCGTTAGATGACTTTACTCTTTTATTTCCAATTGTGGTTAATAGTATAATCAATGATTGGAATAAGAAAAAGGTCCCAAGGAAAATTGCTCCCCCTTCACTAAAACCATAGGAATGTAGTCCAGAAGCAAGGATATAATTTACACCAAACCAAGCGAACATAATGGACATAAATGCTCCAGCGACGAGAGGGATAAACCTCTGGTTAGGGATCCAATTTGTGTAGCGACCGTGGAGGATGGCCATATAGATAACAAAGGCAATCAAACTCCAAGTCTCTTTCGGGTCCCAGCCCCAGAAACGTCCCCAGCTATAATCGGCCCATACTCCACCGAGAAGAATTCCTGCTCCTAGCATAATCGTTCCGTATTTGAGAATTGTATAAATAAGGTCGGAATAATAGACCTCATCTGCCTTCGTCAGGGTTCCAAATCTTCCCTTGATAAGGACGGTATTGGCCATAATCCAACTCAGAGCAAGTGCTCCATAAGACATTATAATCGTAGTTACATGGGTGGAGAGCCAGAAATTGTCTCTAAGAACAGGTACAAGGGGGCTAATGGCCTCGCTAAGCATTCCTGTGGCAAAATTCATCATCATTAGCGTACAGGCATTGAACATAAGCCCAACATAGACAAATGCCTTCTCTTTCTTAAAGTGCCCAATAAGCATGGAGAGAAAGAGTGCACCAAAACCGCCAAACATGACGGTTTCATACATATTCGTAATGGGAGCTCGGCCACTGATAATAACTCTTAGGGTAATGAGAGCAATTTGCACAGCTATAGTTGCACTGGCAAATACCAGGGCCCATGTGAATTTCTTAAATATCGTTAAAGCGGCAAGGGCAATAAAAGTTAGCGTCATGGCCACAATAGGAAGTTTCGCGCGGGCGTACTTATATTCTAAGTGATAGGGAGTCTTATCTACTTTATCAAATCGTGCCACTTCATCAAAAATAACTTTCTTAAAAGGATCCTCATTACTTGCGGCCTCTTTTGCGGCTAGAATATTATCTTCTCTGAGAAATGCAGTGACAGGAACCCAGTCGACTCTTTCACCGGTAACTCCGGGAAGAAGCCAGTTATTTCCCGTAATAATTTCTTGATAAAGTCCAGCTTGGTTGGAGAGTGTTTGCATGGCCTTCTTATAAGAGTTTTCATCTTTCTGTCTGGCCGCTTCAATTTGAATATCACGGGTTTGATCGATAAGATCATCAAAGGCGATTGACTTGACTCCCTCTTCTAGGTCAAAGAACTTTTGTGCTTCGACATGATCAACACGGGCCATAAGTTTAATTTCACTCTTTAAACCCATTGCTCTAAGGCTTAATAAACAATAAGTCTGAACAGCACTCAAATTCTCATAGCTTCTCTTGCTAGTGAGGTATTTCATCATTTCATTGGCGTGAACATAGAGAGGTTTTATTCTTCCTCCTTGACGAATAGGAGTATCACCTAGTGTGTCGTCACAGAAGTAGGTATTTTCTACTATGGCCATGGTTTTAGTGCTTACGCCACTAAGGACAAGGAGAGTTAGGAGGAGGAAGATCCAGTTTCTTTTCATAATGATGACTCGATTAGTTTTATGCATTTACGTTTTCTTGATTACTGTCGTTATCTGCAACGCCTCTTATGAGAGGAGTTATATTCTTTTTCTTTCGCTTTCTATAATTTAAAAAGTAGTGCCAGATACTTCCGAATACAAGCATGAGTGAGCCTGCATATTTAAAAGGTCGACCAGGGTCTACATTCACAGATAAGGTAGAGATATAATTACCTTGGCGATCTTGTTGATAGGAGGCCTGATAGAAAGTGAAGCCCATATACTTCATGGGGTTATTCATAAATATATGATGGTTCTGGGTTCCTTCACTGGTGAAGAGTCGTACAAAGCTTTCGTAACTGGCCGGGCGATTGGTTCCAGGATCCTTTTCCATATTGAACTTGGTGAGAACAAACTCAAAAGGAAGAGTCAGGCTTTCTTTTTCTAAGTAGAAAACGACTTTGCGTCCATTAATGAGAAGCTGAACGGGAGTTTCATTAGTCACCCAGTAGTTATTGCCTTGAACTTCAATTTCAAGGGCACGGGTTTGGCCTTTAATCATTTGATTCTTCTTTTGGATAGGAAGAACTTCAGTAGGAATCATGGTGGGAACTTCAAACTCCTTATGATCCATCATCGTAACTTCTAAGGCCATCCACGGAAGAACAACAGTTTTACCATCTTTACTATAATCGTGAAAATTCCACAGCTCTTCATCTTTGTCATACCAACTGGTGGCACTTCCAAAGAGAAAGAGGTTGGGGGAGTCTTCAAAGAGTTTCTTAGAGAAAATTCTTATGCTTCCACCGCGCATAACTTTCATTTTTTCATCAAGAGGCCAGGGGCTCATGTCAGGAAAGAAGCTATAATAAATATCACCCTTCTTATAAACTAAGAAGCGGCTACCTTGCTGGGTGGTTTGAATGGATATCTCTCTCTCTTCAGGAGTGAAGCATGCTCCCTCTTGTTTATCCCATAAAATAAGCTTGGAGGGATTATTGCGGCCAAAGCACTTGGCCAAAGTTGAGGGGAGGTAATGGAGAGTTAAAGGGCCTAGGGTGGCATTAGAATCAAAATCAATTGCCTCTGGGTGTAAGCTCAAGGTTACATCTTGAGTAGTAAAAGCATTCTTTAGAAAGTATTGGGTAGAGTGAATAGGCTCAGAGGCGTCATATTTATCACGGGCCTCTTTCCAGTGAAATACTTTATCGGCAAAGGGAAGGTAGCGCGTAAGCTTAATGCCGTCATAGCTTTCGCCGATATTCTTTCCAAATGCTGTATAAGGCAGCTTATAGGTAACGACACGTCCGTCAGTTTCAAAGCGCATTTTGATAACATCGTCACTAAGGATGACATCACGAGAAGGAGAGTTGGGGGGAAGAACTATACTTCCATCCACTCCTGCATAGTAGGTCATGAATGAGCCAGCTCCAATAATGATGAGACCTGCGTGAATGGTGTAGAAACCATAGAGTCTCTTCTTGGGAGGCAGTCTTAGAAATGCAGCAAAGATAATGGAGATGAACATTCCAAATTGCAAGAGCATGAAGAACCAAGTTTTATACACCACGCGATTAGCAAAATCGGTTCCATAGTAACTTTCACAAAAAGTTCCAATAACCATAAAGAAGGCAAAGATGGATAAAAGAATTACGGCAAACTTAAGTCCGCCGAGGGTCTTTTCTAGTTTTTGGTCCCATGATTGGTTTCGTCTTTTGGAGCTCTTCTGGGAACTTTTTTGTGAGCTTTGACTATTTTGGGTTTGAGCTGTCATTGTGCAATTAGGCCTGTGAAATATGTTTATGCCTTTTTACACTTTTAATCGCATAAGCTCAATGTTCGAATCCCTTCAAGAGCTCATATGAATCAATAGTCTAGATACGTCTAAGAGAACTAATGCGTAGCGCTGTGGTAGAGTTTGACGAGGCCAAAGAGAATGGGCTGATGGACCAAGTAGACCTTGAGAGAATGTTTACCAAAGAAGCTTAAAATTCCACGAGTTGGAAAGGAAGGGGGATTAAACTTGTGCAATCCCAGATGAACACTATATTGACCCAAAAAGATGACTCCAATCCAAGGGAAGATAGGAATATAGTCCATAGAGGAGTGAGAGAGTTTAAACCACGGGATTTGAAAGCCCCACAGGAGAGGAGCAAGCATAAGGATACAGCCGGCAAGAGTGAGTTTAGGCCGATTTACAAAGGGGAGAACAAGAACGGAACATATTGCAATGCAATGAAGAGTTCCAAAGTAAATCCAATTTTTGGGAAAGGCATAGTAGGTAAAAGCTGAAATACACAGGGCAAAGAAGCCTATTTTGAGAAACCTCCGAGCGACTTTAGGCCAGTGGATAGACTTTCGATGAACAAGTTCTAGAGATTGACCCATGGCATAGAGAAAGAAGAAAACAATAACTCGTGGAAAGATCCACCAAAAGAGATCTTGCTGAAAGTTGATCTCCACGTACTTGAAGGCCGAGAGATCATAGGAGAAATGAAAAATGATCATGAGGGCCACGGCAAAACCACGAGTCAAATCAATGAGGGGGTACCGGGGTGATTTATGGTCTTCTGATGTCTTTTCGTCCATACTAGTGATGTTATCCTTTTCTTTATTTTTTTCTTTATTTTATTTTTAAAATGACGGAGCATTTTTGAGTACATCTAAATTATACCGAAAAATTGGAATTTTTTCTCTAGTCGCTTTTTTTGCACTTGCGGCCATTGCTATGGCCGGCTATGCATGGTGGTCCTATCAAGGTGAGCCAACTTATGAAGGAAGTATTTCATTAAATAATCTCAATTCAGAAGTCTCGGTGGACTTTGATCAAAGTGGTATCCCTCATATCAAAGCTACAAATGAAAGTGATCTCTATCGCACTCTCGGCCATGTCATGGCCCAAGATCGCCTCTTTCAAATGGATTTACTACGCCGTGTGGTTCACGGAGAAGTGGCCGAAGTTTTTGGTGAGAAAGCTCTACCCGTAGATATACTCTTTCGCTCCCTTGGCCTCATCTACGGTATGCAAGAAAGAGTTAAAGAAGGTCAGGTCGATCCCCATTTGCTCTCATTAATGAAGTCCTTCTATGATGGAGTTAATCAGTATATAGATGAGGGAAATTGGTCCTATGAATATAAGCTCCTAGGACTTACGCCCAAGAAGTTTTCCGTGATTGATGGGTATGGAATTCTTGGATATATGTCCTATAGTTTTGCGCAATCGTTTAAGGTTGATCTTCTCTTAGATAAAATTAAAAAAGAAAAGGGTGAGGACTTCGCTAACTCGCTTCGATCTTATCCTCATAAGAAAAACTCAAAGAAAGTTGGAGCAAGCTCTTTTCACTCTCGTCCTTCTGTTGATCCCCAAATATGGCAAGAGGCCCACTCTTGGCTAGAAGATCATCTCGGTATGTTCACCGGAAGTAATGCCTGGGCCGTTGGTCCGCAAAAGAGCGAAAGTGGGGCTCCTCTTCTGGCCTCTGACCCCCATGTTCAATTCTCACTACCTGGGATTTGGTATGAGGCCGTCGTAGATTGGGGAGAAGGTCCTTTTTCTGGTCTCTTTATTCCAGGAGTTCCCTTTGCGGCCATGGGGCATCGAAAGGAGCTAGGTTGGGGAGTCACGATTTCCTATATCGATGATATGGACTTCTACCGTGAGACCATGAGTGAGGATGGTGAGAAAATTCTTTATAAAGGCCAGTGGCTTCCCATGGAAAAACGCCATGAGGTCATAAAGGTTAAGGGAGAAGATGATCACGAACTCGATTTATACTGGGGAGTTCATGGTCCCATTCTCGATAAGGTCCATCCTCTTATGGAGGGTAAGCTTGCTATGAAATGGGGCCATTTTCACGAGGCCAATCAAGCCCCTCTTGCTTTTTATCAGATGATGAAGGCCAAGAATCGTGATGAGTTTACCTATGCTCTTGAACTGGCCAAAAGTCCTGGGCTCAATATTATCTATGCCGATAGCGTTGGAAATATTGGACGCTATCTTGTGGGCTCGGTCCCTATTAGACCAGATCATATGACTGGTGATCTCGTCTATGAAGGAGATTCAGGCATCTATGATTGGCAAGGGGATTTGGAATTTGATAAAAGGGCCCATATCATCAACCCTCCTAATCAAATTATTGCCTCGGCCAATCAAAAACCTGAAGAAGGGGATTACCCAGGATACTATCAACCAAGTGATCGCTATGAGACGATCAAATCACTTCTTTTGGCCAAGAAGAAATGGAATATTAAAGAGCTTCAGTATTTGCAAACATCAGCAAGCTCCGTTATGACGTTTCCTCTTCGAGATCAGATGATTAAGGCCATTGAACTTGATGCTTTCAGTAGAGAAGAGGAAGCGAAAGAGGCCATTGAAGTTCTTAAGAATTGGGATGGCATTTTCGACGAAGATTCCGTGGCCGCATCACTTTTTCAACAAACTCTCGTTAATACTTCTGTGGAATTACTCGCCCCTATAAAGGACTATTATCAAGAGTACTGTGATACTAATTTCTTCTCTCAACATGTGAAGAAGAGAATTCTTAGAGATAATCCATTTCGAGAAATCGCCAAAGCTTTCAAAGATGCTCTGAAAGACTTGAATGCCGAGCATGGATCTTGGCAAAAAGCATCTTGGGGCAAGCTGCATACTTTAACGATTTCTCATCCCTTATCCAAAGGGGGAAAATTATTGGCCAGTATCTTTAACTTGGGGCCTTACCCAGTTTCTGGTGCCATGGATACCATTAATAATTTACGCCGCGTGGGTTGTCGAAATGGCTTTAAGGTTTTGGCCGGACCTTCATCTCGTCGCTTGATTGATTTCTCAGATGCCGAGAACTCTTTGGCCATTTTACCGGTTGGAAACTCAGGCCATTGGAAGAGTCCGTTCTTTGATAATCAGTGGCCTGTTTTTAAAAGTGGTGAATATAGAAAGGCCACATTAGAAAGTGAAATTCCTAAAGAGAAGCGCTTTGGTCGACTCAAGTTTAGTCCAAAAAAATAAGCATATATGGGGAAGTGGTCTCTACTGAGAACTTCCCTTGGGCCTCATTGCTAAGCCCATGAGAAGAGAAGGCCTCTAGCTTCTGTTGGTTAAGGGAATATTTAATATCCCCCTTGAGAGTGACCTCTGAACTTTGAGACAAAAAGAGAGAGAAGGTCCCCTTGTAGAAATGTTGTGAAGAGCCGCTGCTGAAGTAGGCCCATTCTCTTTCATTGGAATACCAAAGAATGACTCTGGATGGATTATCTGAGATCCATTTGAGAAATTCTCCCATATTGGCCAAGTGATGATCGCTGCGCCCACCCCATAGGCCAAAGCACTTTAACTGACTGGCGCCTTCTGATCTGAAATCATTCAAATGCTGCAGGGCCAAGGAAAGATCACTGCTATCTTTTTCACTGGGATGAAGTTCGTCTAGTGCGTAGCTCTTGGATGCGCCATCTCCATCGCCGATAGAGTAATCTGGAGCATCATAAGAGAGTTGCGACTTAATTTGAACTCCTGCATCAACGAAGAGAATAAGCTCCACGCAATCATCATCTATACTCTCTTGAACTTGCAAGGCCTGGGCCATAGGGCCAATAAGGTAAATAGAGTTTTTTTTATTAGTCTGTGTCATTTTGGTTTCTCGATTGTCAAAGGCCTTCAACTGACTAATTTTGTTGCCGATAGAGTGAATTGCCGTTACATTAGCATTATAACTTATTATTCAATATTTTGGAGGATGCAGTGAAATTGCTGACCCTTACTCTTTCATTACTTGTTACTACTTCTGTTATGGCCCAAGATGCTAGTCGTGGCCAAACTCTTTATAAGACCTGTGTTCAGTGTCATGGTGAAGATGGGATGGGAGATCCTGAACAAAAAGCTCCTCGTATTGCAGGTCAATTTGACTGGTATATCGAATCAAGCATCAAGATGTTCAAAGAAGGTAAAGAGCGTAAGAACCCAACGATGCTTCCTTTTATTAAAAACCTTTCTGATCAAGATATTGCAGATCTTGCTGCCTATGTCAGCACTATGCAATAAATCCCTATCTTACCTATAATAGAGATTGTGATACTTTTAGAAGTGCACTAGGGTGCACTTTACCATGGATGGAAGTTTATGAGTTTACATTTTTTCCCTGCGGCCAAACCTAAAGAAATTCAAAATATTTATGATTACACTATTGATGCCTTTAGTGACACTCCTGATTTCAACTGGAATTTAGATGAAATTAAGAAAGAAGTTAAAGACGGCTGGTCTCTATTTGGGGTTAAGAATGATAGTGATGAAATTGTAGCAGCTCTTTTCTTTATGCTTGAGAAGGGATCTCTTCTCACGAAGAACACTGGGCTAAAAATCAATCATCAAGGCTCAGGTTATAACCATGAGATCAAAGAATTCTTTGAAAAAAAGGCCAAAGAAGTAGGTGCTAAGACTATAAAGCACTACTGTCGCATTGATAATTTCAGAATGTATTCCCTTAACGAAAGCCATGGCTATAAAAAGACGGCCAATACCATTGATGATGGGCAAATCGTTGAGTGGGAACGTAAAGTCTAGCGAATACCTGCCGTATAATTTCTATTTGTGGGCACTAGAGCGCTATAGCGAGCTCTCCAGGAGGGAGTCAAAAGATCTCTCACTTTCTTTGAAGCATCGGCCGTTGATCTAAAAAATTTGTGACATTCAGGTGTAGGGTTTCCAAAAGGATAATTTCCCTTTCCCTCAAGATAATTCAAGCATGTTTTAGCATAGGTATTTATATACTCGGGAAAGCTTTCCTGTAAGTGAAAGGCGAGGGCCTGAGAGCGTGAACTTTCAAGGCGCTCAAAGAGTGCTCCTGGCAAGGGATCCCTTTGCTTCAGTTTCTTGAGAACTCTCTCTCTAAGAGAGTAATCTTGGGCCAGGGACTTCAATGAATTCCAGCTTAAATTAAGAAGTTCTCCCGGCAGGGGGGATCTTAAAAAGAAGCGCACCATCCACTCATGATACTCGACATCAGAGAGTACTTTATTTAAGTGAAGAGCAAAGAAGAGTGAGCGTCCGCGCTCAGGTGAGATATCATCAAGATTCTCTTTCATCGTGGGAACCATTTTATCCCAGCAGCTCTTAGAGATAAGGCCATCCATAAAGATTTTTCTTTGAGCGTGTCCCTTTTGGTGGAGGGTTTCATGGGCCAGGTAAGAAATAAAAATACTCTTTACAATGGGCTTTGAGCAATAGAACTGATCCTGGGCCTGCTGTAGAATTTGCCCGAGGTACTTATATCCGGATACACCTGGAAAGAGGCCATAGTGTAGGGCCGCCATTTGATAAGAGGTTTCAAGATCTTGATTGGCCGTCTTCCAAAATTTTTCCATTTGTGTGCGACAGCTATCTTTAGATTTCTTAGTAAAGCAATTTCTAAAGTAGGAGAGAGAATAGCTATTTCTCTTTATTTGAAAGAATTCATCGCGCTTAAGCTCTGACCAGTTGCCTAATTCATCAATTTTCTTATAGGTCTTTGAATCGTATTGCTTATAGCTTCTCTTTTCATCAACAAAGTCAGTGGCCATTGTGGTAAGCATCTCTCGCCAATACTCATTGCGCTGACTTGGGATAATATCGTGGGCGTGTTTGAAGAATTCTTCGTAGCTCTTACCTGACTTAAGAACTTCGAGATCGGCGATACTATACTGAGTTTGAGACCAAGAAAGGGGCATCGATGCCATAAACGATAAGGCGATGGTCAGGGAAAATTTTGCCTTCGAAGTAAACATTTTGAGTTCAATCCTTGTTCTCAATTCTACTGTTTTAATATCACTATTATTTTAAGGGTTTTTATAATCTAAAGTCAATTTTGATATGCCCGAGTGAAGTAGGTTAATATTATTTTGATATGTAAAAACAGCGAAGCATACAAAATTTTTTAAAGTGAAAATACTTCTTAATCTTCTGCTATCATCACCGAAACAATACTTCACTGGCCATGCCATGAAATATCAAAACCCCTGTGTTAATGGGGGAGTAACTCGGTTATTCCAATAGAGGTCTATGAGTCCATCACCGTCATCTTCTGCCATTAAATCTGATAAAGACTCTTACAAAGAGCGCGAAAGAATGAAGAATTATGACTCAAGTATTCAGCGCTTCAATCAAGACGGGCGAACCCTTCAGTCACAGTATCAGATGAAGAAGTCCTATACGAAATTGGATACCATTCATTACGCAATAATCCTGAGCATTTTACTTAGTATTGTCAGTTTCTGTATATTCCTCGTTCTGACTTATATACCCCTTACAAAACCCTATATGATGAACCTTATTGATAAACTACTTATTCAGTAGGTTACTGTTAGGCATAAATTTTTATTTGCTCCTCACTTTAAGTTTCAATTATTACTTTCCGATACTTACGTCATAAGTTCAAAAATTTATATTGAAAATGGAGTTTTCAATGATGACAACTTTAGTGAAGAAGTTTGTTGCTCTAGTAATCTTTGCCTGTGGCGTACTTTATCCTCAAAGCGTTTGGTCAACGGACTGTGTAGATTGCTCTGTTCAAAAAGATCCAACATCTACTGGTGGATCGGGCGGTGGTTTGGGCAACTTCATGATGAGTCAGATTGATTGTGTAGAAGATGGATATTCCTTTCGACAAGTTTTTTGTGGCTCCCATTTTAGAGTGAGAAGCCCGGAAGACTTTGAAGCTTGGATTAACAAGTGTTCACATCTCGATCCAAAGAAAAGAAAAACAATATTGGAATACTACGAAACTACAAAGTGCAGTAGTGATGTCTTTGAACTCTATCATAGTGAACTCGATAATGTCCTTACCCCCGCTACATCACTACTTTGGGAAGATATCCAAGGAAGTTATCCTAAAGGGGAATACTATGGAAACCTCATCAAACATTTTGTTCGCCGTGACGATGGCAGCAAGGAGTATAAAGAGTTAAAAGAGTTTGCAGAAGTTATGAGTCGACCCGATGAAAATGGAATGAGTTTTCTAGATCATGTGGCCCTTCGCTGGAGTGATCAGTATTGCGATAAAATTGGATTGGGGATGATTCATGTAAGAACAGATGTGATTAAGAGAATGTGCGTTGTGGGCGTTAAGTTTAATAAAGAAAGCAATCGTGAAAAGTATAATGACATCTGTAATCCTAACCCTAAATTTCTATAGGATGTAGTCTGTGAAACTAGCGACAATTCTCACTATTTCAATCTTTATTGCATCCCAATCGAGTTATGCAACTTGTGACTGGGAGGCCTTTATTCCTAATCTTGATGGAAGTGATTGCCACGAGACTTCAAGTTTGAGTCTTCCTTTTCTGAAAAAAGAAAAAAAGGATAGAGAAGAAGGTATCAATTCTGCTCTAGGAGATATGCTTGTAAAAAAAGTGACGATTGATTTACTGGAGATATCAGATAGAGACTTTGCCATGAGCTCATTGGGGATAAACCCTGAGGGGGGAGCAGAACAAAAGTGTAGTCTGGAAAAGCTTAAATCAAACTTACCTTGTCAGGCCAATGTGATTAATACGAATCTTCAAAAGTATTCAAATGGAAAGTTTAAAGATGTTGATGGCCTTTTTGATGTGATATCAGAAGAATATATCGATGCCCTTGGGATGACTCCTAAGGAGAGTGATTCTCAATGTATGAATGATAGCTTTAAGAGAGAGTATAACTTTAATCTCTTCTTAGAGAAGTACAAAGATATTGATTTGCAAAGCTTAGCAAGTAGTGAAAATGAAGCACAGAAGAATAATCTCAAATCAGATGATTTTATCCGTGACCTGGAGAAGTATCTTTGGGTGGGAGTCTATGAAGATCTGAAAAAATATGATTTTTCATCAATGAGTGGGGATTCTCTAAATTTAGAAGAACAGTTAAAAAGCTTACTCGTTAATGAAGGTAATAAAAAATTAGTTGATCAAAATATGGATTCCACCTGTGCCAATATGTTTGAGATGCTTGAGAGTTATCTATGTACAGAAGTTAAAGATTATCATGTAGGGGATAATACATTTAATAAAATGTCTTTGGGCTACGACTCTTCTGTCGTGGAAAATGGCCTTGATCTTTTCGAGCTTGATTTAGCAGATATTTCCCTGGGTGAGATTTATCCAAATTTTATACTCAATTGCCCTAGTGAGAATTATGACGAAGCAAGTGATCAGAATATAGACGCTCTTCTTTCTAAACTTGGTATGCCCATTTTAGATATTCCTTCTCAATATGAAACGATGCAAGTTAGAAACTCTGAACAAGAGAGTATACCCGATCAGCAGCAGGAAGGTATGTGCTCACTCTTGGCCTGTGACAACTTTCAAGAGGTGGAAAACGGTGGAAGTTGTCAAAAGCGTGAATCTTTTAGAACTCCTACTGAAATTGAAGAACTCCTTCAGTGTCCACAAGATGATATGTGCCGTACCGACTCTTATAAGGCCTTAACTCGTACTCTCATTCGAAAAACACAGGCCAATGATGAAACGAGACCTGGGGTTTCAAGTTTTGCTGCAAATTTTGTGACTTCAAAAGTTAAAGAACAATACCTTCGAAGTATTCCTGTAGGGGCCGCTGAATCTGAAGTTGCCCCTGTGGCGCATATTGCTGCTGAAAACAAAAGTGAAGGGGAAAGAGTAAGTTTAGGAGACTCTATTCCTAGTCGAGCTAGTTCAAGTACTGACCCAGCAGATAATAGTCGAAATAGGATTGTTAAAGATTCTAGTAAAGGCCGTAAACAGACTCTACCTGAGCACACTCCTTATAAAGGCGATATGATTGCCTCAAATGATGCCTTAAGAATGCCAAGTGAGTATGAGAGATTAAAGAATATGGAAAAAGTCGTGGCCCCAAGAAATTCAGGCTTCTTCGGTGATAGTGATTTAAGTATCATTGCCGACAGCGAAGAAGAAATTGCTCGCAAAGAGCGTATAAGGGCGATGGAAGTACAGAGAGAAACCATGGAAGATATGCTCGCGGCCATGAAGGATACGGCCTCGATTCAAAAGTCACAGGCCTTGGCCGCTCAAAGAACGACACTTCCCGAGATTTCAAGATCTAATCAAATAGTAAGCACAAGAGACTCTCGCAATCTTAAAGATGACAAACTTGATCAAATGGAAATCGAAAATGCACAAATGATGGAGAGGATCAGAAGGCAAAGAGATGCCCAAACAAGCTTGTCTGCAGGTGCGCCAGGATCAATAGTTAATGATGATACGGTGAAAAATGTGAATTCTTACCGTCCAGATACGAGTCCAAAGATTGTCTCTGGGGCAGCGACCTCTGGAGCTAGTGCAGCAAAAGCTGGAGCAGTCAGTGGAACTGGTGGGTCTATTGGTAGCGTTGCTGCATCTTCGAGCGCCCCTGAAAGTTCTCCTACTCGCTTATCATCTATTAACGCATTACTTGATCAAATTAATGAAGTAAGTGGTGACGCTAAGGTAGAGACAACAGTTTCTGAGATAACGCAACTTTCACCTGCATCATTAAAGGATTCAGGAATTGCATTAAATTCTCCCTTTGTTATAGTAGTAAAAGATAGCAGTGGTCATTATACCGTACCCGTACGTCCGTCTCTTTATCGCGGTCGCAGGATCTTAACCCCGGTATTGAATGAAAGCACCGCTAGGCTTTCCCGTTTTCTTCGAAAGTCGCCTCTATTTAGTTCGTATTATCGCTATCAAGATAGTATTTAATACGATGCACATAAACTAGATAGGGATAATTTTATTTCGAAGCTCATCGCACAAAATGTGCACTCGCGTTGGAAGTCTTTCATATTCATTTTGATGACTAAGCTGTATATTTACGGCCCAAGTTAATATTGATTTTTATCTGTTTAAAGGTATGTATTTTATGAAAATTAACGTTCAAGACAATTTTGAAGTAGCCCCTGTTATTCCTAATATTGAAGAGCATGCCATTTCAATTAATGATGAACAGTGGAATCTTGAATTCTACTCTGAGTATAAAGATTTAATCTTGGCCAATCTCGATGTAATTAAGACCAAGTTGTCTCATCATAGTCTTCCTAAATTTGCAGATCATCGTGTTCAAGTGAGCTTAAGTGGGGCACCTCTTCTTGTGGCGATTTTTCCCCAAGATAAGAATATGAGCTTCTATTCTCCTCGATTAGGGCGTGAACTTTTTCTCATTGAGCATATTCAACAAAATAAAGATAAGCTTCCCTGTAGTGAGTTTATTAAAACGACTGAGTATAAGAAGTTTAAAAAATATGCAGAGAAGGTCGCAGGCCTAACGGCCCATAAATTTCCCTCGGTACATCAACTGACCACTCAGAAGTATCAACTTCCGGAAATGTTAGGCAGTAAAGAATTCGAAGAAATCGAAGAGAAGATGCAGCCTAAGGTTAAGAAGCTTGTTCCTCTAATGAGTGAGTATAGGCCTTCATTATTTGAAAAGTTCTCAGATTTCGGACTTGATCTCACTGCTCGCTTTGCTCTTATGCGAATCCATCTTTTGAAATTTGTTGCGATCCTGCCATCTCTTGATCACGATAAAGAGGGAACTGAAGTTAAAAGAATCTTCTTAGAAACATTCAGAAGGCTCATTTCTGATTCTACTAAGGCAAAGCTTCTCAAACTTAAAGGTCAAGAGGCCCCTTTGCCTCCGCTCATTCTTGTTGCTCTTAAAGTTGCTCTCTTTATTGGTGAGTATATTCCTGCAAAGTTTCTCGCTGAAATGATTCGTACCTCTGTGCGCTCAATGGCCACACGCTTTATCGCAGGAGAAAATATTGAAACGGTTGAAGATTCTTTTAAAGGACTCTTCTCTAGTGGTCGTGATGTTACTGTGGATCAGCTAGGGGAGTTGGTTGTATCTGAAAAAGAAGCTGATAATTATTGTTCGGAAGTGATTAGCCTTATCAATGGTTTTGGCCAGCACGTTAAAAAAGGTGAGAAGAATAAGGCGGGAATTTATAGAGCACACGTCTCGATTAAAGTATCTGCGCTTTGCTCTGATTTTAAACCCGATGCCTTTGATTATACTTATAAATTAGTTGCTCCTCGTTTAAAGCAAATTTTAACGAAAGCAAAAGAGAAGGAAGTCTTTATTCATGTGGATGCTGAACACTATCATTACCGTGATTGTGTTCTCGAAATCTATGCCAAGGTCCTCTTGGATACGCCAGAGCTTCACGACTTCCAGCAGACGGCCATTGTGGTTCAGGCCTATCTTCGCGATGGTTACTCCCACCTTATGGATGTGCTGGCCTTGGCGAAGAAGCGTGGGCTTCTCATGCCTATTCGTTTAGTGAAGGGGGCCTACTGGGATGCTGAAACCATCGAAGCCGATGCTCACTCCTTTGATGCTCCACAATTTCTTAATAAAGAAGAGACGGATCTCAACTTTCGTCAAATGATTCACGAAATTCTCAAGCATGGAGAATTCCTCCAACTTTGTATTGCTTCCCATAATTTTCAGGACCACTGCTTTGCTCAAACTCTAAGAGAAGAGAAATTTCCCGAAGCCCCTGCCATCGAGCATCAGTGTCTCCATATGACTTATGAAGCTCTTTCTATGGCCCTGGCCAAAATGGGATGGGCCACACGTAATTATGTTCCCGTAGGAAGTCTACTTGTTGGGATGGCCTATCTTGTTCGTCGTATTATGGAGAACTCTTCTCAAGTGGGCGTTCTTACGATTATGCGCTCTCACAAGAAGGCCGCACGTATTGATACGCCTGTGACGGTTCATCAAGATAATATTGATAACTGGTCTCTTCAATTTGATAAGACAATCAATAAGCTCACTTCTGATTTCTTCAATATCACACCTATTCGTACTTATCTGAAAGAAGAAAGAGAAATCGTTAATTCGGCCTATCAGACATACTCTACTTCTCAAGTGGGTCTTCACTATAGCAACGATTTTCTCAATGAAGATGAGATCGCACTCAATCAAAGAGAGAGAATTCATAAAGTTCTTTCCAGCTCAAATCCTGATCTTATGGTTGGGACCATTTCTTTTGCAACTGAAGACGATGTAAATCGTGCCATGGAATTGGCCGAAGAAAATTATCTCAGTGGTGAGTGGTCCAGACAGTTTTGGCTATCGCGAAGTTCAGTCCTTCTCAAGGCCGCAGATCTTATGTTGGCCCGTCGTAATGAACTCGCTGCTCTTATTTCCTATGAGGCCGGAAAGGCCATCCCTGAATCTTATGCAGATGTGGATGAGGCGATTGATTTCTTAAATTACTACGCTCGCGAAGAGAGAAAGGTTACCGCCTATTCTGATCGAATGGTTGGACGTGGACCCATTGTGGCCATTACCCCTTGGAACTTTCCCATGGCCATTCCTACCGGAATGATTGCCGGGCCATTGGTTTCAGGAAATACTGTCATTCTTAAGTCCGCTGAGCAGACTCCTCTTATTGCTCAGAAAGTTGTAGATATCATGCATGAGGCCGGTATTCCTAAGCATGCTCTTATTCACTTACCTGGTCTTGGTGAAGTAGTGGGACAGGCGCTTGTGGATAATGAACGTGCGGCCGGATTTGTTTTCACTGGATCACGCGCCGTTGGTCAGATGATTTCTCATAAAGTCTCTAAGCGCTTCTATCACAATAAACTATGGGATATGAAATTTCCTGTTAAGGCCATTACCGAGCTTGGTGGAAAGAATGCCATTATCGTTACTGCCAATGCTGAACTTGATGAAACCGTTAGTGGAATTCTCTACTCGGCCTTTGCTCACGCTGGTCAGAAGTGTTCGGCCGCATCACGAGTGATCGTTGATTCTTCTATTAAAGATAGATTGATTGATCGTCTTGAAGAGGCCGTAAAAGATCTTGAAGTTGGAGAGGCCTTCAATTTTAGTTGCTCCATTAACCCTGTGATTTCTGCTGAAGATCAAGAGCGACTACGAACTCAAGTTAAGGAGGCCATCGAAGAGGCCCGCGCTCAAGGAGGCAAGGCCATTGTTGATCGTACTAACGAAGATCTTCCTGGTTATTGTGTAGGACCTGCCGTTATTGAAGTACCCAAGCATGTGGGAATGAATGGTGATACCTATGCTTGTAAAGAACTCTTTGGTCCCGTTCTTCATATTATTCCCTTTGAAAATGGAAATCTTGATGATGCGCTTGAAATCTTTCATGCCACAGATTATGGATTAACGGGGGGAATCTTCAGTCAATCCCAAGATGATATCGACTACCTTTCGCAATTCATGGAATGTGGGAGTCTTTATATCAACCGCTCTATCACAGGGGCCCGTGTTGGAATTGAGCCCTTTGGTGGTTTCAAAATGTCAGGAACTGGGCCAAAGGCCGGTGGGAAAGTTTATATCCCGGCCTTTCACATTCATAAGCATATTGTGGAAGATCATCAGCTCTCAGAGAATTATGGGGCCGATTATACTCTTGAACTTGCTGGACGCTCTGGACTGAGTGCGGCCATGCGCGTGGAGCGTGTATCGGCAGCACTTGATCTCTTCATTGATCGCTATGAGCAATTCTTCCAAGGGATTCATGGTGTCGATAAGAAGCTCATGATGAAATTTAAGAAGTGGGTCAATCGTAATGCTCTTGAGTATATAACCAAGCAACATAAGAATACTGTGATTCCTGGACAAATGAGCTATAGCGATTTCACGATCTCTGGTGAACACGCTCTCTTTGTAGTTGGTTCTGAGATTCCTCATGTTACTACAGTTCTTCAGTGTTGTGCGGCCATTCTCATGGGAACTGGTGTTACCGTGCTGACCTGTAATGAAAAGGCCTATGCTTGGTGGTCATCACTCTTTAACTACTTTCACTTAAGTGGAATTTCTAAAGAGAACTTCACTGTTTATTACCCGACAGAAGAGGCACTGGATCGCGAATTACGCAATCCTATGATTAATTACTTCAATGTTGATGGAAATCAAGAATTCATCGCGAAAACTGCGGAACTTATCTATAGTGAGGAGTATACTGAGAAGCGTGTGAGACAGCTCTTTACTCCTTACGATACATTCAACCCCTACGACTTTAAACGTCTTTGTGGAATTTATGTATGGGTACGTGCTTTTGCCATTAATACCATGAGGCATGGAGCTCCACTTGAAATTGATCTTGATGTAGAAGTCTAAATGAATCTAAGGAAGAGTTGCATATGCTAGGTAAAATCGCGAGTAATCCTATTGCTGAAAAAGTTAAACAAACGGCCTATGTAAGGCTGTTTGGACTTACAAAAATTCCTCTCATCTGGTTTATTTCACCCGTGGTGCTTAGGCTTGATGATGAGGAAACCATTGTGAGAATTCCTCTTAAGAGAAAGACCAAGAATCATCTCAATTCTATGTATTTTGGAGTGATGTGTGCCGCCGCTGATATTGCTGGCGGCCTCTGTGCAATGAAACATATTCAAAATTCTGGAAAGAAGATCTCTCTATCTTTTAAGGACTTTAAAGCTGACTTTCACAAAAGGGCCGAGGCCGATACGATCTTTACCAATTGCCAAGGTCCTGAAGTGAAGAAGTTTATAGAGGATGTCATCGCTTCCGGTGAAAGAATGAATATGCCTGTGGAAGTGGTGGCCACAACACCAAGTAAGTTTGGTGATGAGCCCGTGGCCACGTTTACATTGACCCTTTCTTGTAAGCTTAAGGGCTAGTTATCTGGCCCATAATCTCTATTTTCTTCGATGATCTGACTCTTGGTTTTTAAGAATTCATCTTTACAGGCCTTATCTAGGGTCTTCTTTAAATACTTCTCACCCTTGGTTTTCTTATCCACAACAAAGCAGCCACCTTTTATATATTCAGAAGGGTGAAAGTAGCGAAGAGTAAGCTCTTTGGGTTTACAATTTTTAATATTGGTCTGACTTGAGTATACGCTTGGCCCTTTATCTTTATCAATTTCGTAGCACTTTCCAAAGAAGACGAGATTATCTTTAGAGGCAAGAATACTTTGAAGGGTTTGAGAAAAGGACTTCTTCTTTCTTTGGGCCTTGACCCACTTTTCTGGATAGATCTCTGGCCTATACCAATAGTAGATTGTCTCTCCCGTTTTGCATTTACTGCGATGGATACTGCTCCAATTTTCTGCTCCCGCATAATAGGAGAGTTTTAAGCATTTTCCCTCAAATGGATTTTTCTCATCCTGCTCCCAACGAATCTTTGTGCTCTGTTTAGTGCAGTCTTTTTTATTAACACTCTTGCGATAGCCTTGTGTGGGGTCACTCTTATCAAACTCTATACAATAGTCCTTACCAAGATAGGCCATAATTTGTACTTCAAGCTCTTCTACATTACTTCGGCACTCCTTAGCATTAACGATACGGCGAACCTTTTGACCCTTTGTTTCCCTATCAATTTCAAAACAAGTTCCCGAAATAGGAGATTGTTTTAAGAATTGGAATTCACGAGCTACACCTTCCAGACATTTCTCATCAGCAACTTTGTTTCGAAAGGGAAGGCCTTCCTTAGTGGTACCCACTTCTAAACATTTGGGATCATCCGATTGCACCCACTGATAAGAGAGTTCACTGGGTTTACACTTCTTCTTATCTACGGAGCTTATATACTTTTGGGGCCCACCCTCAACTGCAATCTCATAGCACTTCGCCTTTGTGGGCTCCCAAATAAATTGGGTCGCGCCTTCGCCCTCGGGCCTACACTTAGAAAGGGATGCGCTCTTAGTGATTTGATTGACCTTATCTACTTCAATGCAGCTGCCGCGAGTGCCTGTGTCTCCTAGCATAAACTGATAAGCAATTTCATCAGATTTACAGAATTTATACTTCACACCTTGAATAAAGGGAGCTCCATTAAATTGCCCAACAAGGTAGCACCTCTGCTCATTTAAGACATACTCTCTGGCCCCCTCGGGAGGCATACAATTTCTCCATGCGGAAAATTTAGAATAGAGATCCCCACTAGTGTCGATATCAACTTCAAAACACTTCCCCCCTGGAGCACCTTCTTTTGGTATCCATATATGGGTGAGCTTATCTTCACTAGGTCGACACTTGCTAGCAGGAACAGGGGCGACATATTTCTTACCTGCCGTTTCCATATCAATTTCATAACATTTTCCCGAAAACTTCTTACCAGGGATATTTTCAGGGTGCCAGCGATACATAGTAGAGACTTCTACCACTGCATGAGAATTAAGCATGGAGACCAATAGTATAAATAGAATATGAGAGGGAGAAATATGCATTTATTATCGACCTTTTCCCATAAGGTTCCAGCACACTTTTGCAGACACAGTGCTTCTGCAAAAGTGTGCTGGAACTTGTAGAATGGCATTTCTATAAGCTAGCCCAATCCCAGCTATTTCAAGAGCAATTCTTGCATTCGTTTTTTAATAAACTGAATGCCATTGAATTACATCTTTTGCATTCTTGTGATTTGATCCAAAAGTATAGAAATAAGAAAAGAATCGGATACCTATAAAGCTCATCTACTTGTTGTATTTTTAGCAAGATTGAAGTGAATAAGCATAGCATGGCCATAATTGCACTAGTTCTATAATTTAATTCTAATTTCATAAAATCCCTCTCTATCCAGAAAATTATAAATTACTTTATCCATAGTTATGAATTCAGTAAGTTAATACTAGCTTTAATGCCCACATTTTCTGTAGCAGATAGGAAATAGGAAAAATAAGAAATCAGTTATGCACTTCCCAAGCATTGAAGATCTTGTGTTGAAGCTCTTTCTCTGTCCAAGGCTTTACAAGATAATCGGAGGTTCCCTCTTCGGTGGCCCTTAGCATTTCATCAATATCGCTATTGCCAGTAAGCATAAGAAAGGGGGTTTCTTTAAGTGCTTCACTTGTTCGGATATACTTTAAAAGATCAAGTCCAGTTAATCCTTCTAGGTTCCAGTCGCTTATTATAAAGGTCACCGTATTATTACTAAGGATATGTTTTGCTTTCTCAAAGGAGTCGACTTTATAAATGGAACCTGTGAACTTCATTTCCTTAAGTTGAACTTCGATGATTTCGGCAATATCGGATTCATCTTCGACGATGAGAAATGATGTGTTCTTGGGCATTTGAATTTCATCAAATTCGATCATAAATATCCTTCCTTTATACCTATTCTAGCGGAGATTCAAATGGGGTAATAGTAGGAAAGTTATATTTTTTACTCGTATTATCAGTTGATTATAAATTTTCCCTATGAGTTGAGTAAATTTGTCCGATAAGCTCTCTATGAAAGTTCTATCTCTGAAAAGACCCTATATGATTGCAGGGCTGGCCACGGCCATTTATACATTTGTTGTTATGATTGGGTTTCAATCTACTGCGGCCATTATTCCTCTAAGGCGTTTTTTCATTCTCATGGGTGGTGACTTTACAAACGGTGGCATTATTCAAAGCTTTATTTTCTTCTCCTTTCTTTGGGCCTTTCTTGAGATACAAAAGGGGAGATCTGAAATTAAAAAAGAATTCAAATCACTTTGTTTAAATCTATTACCAACAACAGATAAGCATGTACTGCTGCCTTTGGATATTCCTCATATTGAAAAGAAGATGAGTGAGCTCTCAAAGAATCAGAAGAATTCTATCTTGGGAAGACTTTTGAATACGGCCATCCTTAAATTTAAATCGAGCTTCTCTATGAGTGAAACCATAGATGTTATCTCCATTCAAAGTGATATTTCAAGGGAGCTTCATGAGAGTGAACATTCCAATATCCGCTATCTTCTTTGGTTGATTCCCTCAATTGGATTTATCGGAACGGTCATTGGTATATCTCAGGCCTTAACTATTGCTTCAGAAGGGGATATGGAGAAGATCACTTCTATGTTGGGGGTTGCCTTTGATACGACTTTGGTCTCTTTGGTTCTAAGTGCTATTGTGACGGGCCTTTTTCATCGCCTGCAAGAAGAAACAGATAAACTTCATGCTCATATCAAAGAGTATGTCATAACAAATTTTGTAAATCGTTTAGAAATGAAGAAAGAAGCAAGAAAGTCAGCAGGGTAGTATGTCCAAAAGAAAAGAAATTCCCGGCCTAAATATTGCCCTTTTGGATATTCTTACCGGGGCGCTTGGTGCAGTGATTATTTTATTTGTGACTGTTCCTAAGGCCACAGAAAATGCACCACCCGTTGAAAAATCACGAGGTCCAGAGTCTGTCAAAACAGAGATTGATCCCGAAGATCTCTTTGATAAGATTAAGGCCCGTGAGGAAGTCATTAAGAAACTTAAAATCAAAGTTACTGAAATCCAAAGTGAATCGCAAAAGAAGATCGAATCTAGAGACGCAGAGATTAGATCATTGAAAGCGAAAATGGCTGGCGAATCAAAACCAAGCTATAGGGGAGAAGGCCTGCCGGTTGATGTAGGTTTTGACTTCAAGGGTAAGAAGATCGTATTCATCATTGATGTGAGTGGGTCAATGAATAGGGAAGACCGTATTGGTCAAGTAAAGGCCGGCCTTAAAATGCTTATCACCTCAATGCCTGCCGATTATAAGCTCGATGTACTGGCCTATCCCGCTTACTCAAGGCCCTATCGACCACTATGGGGTGGTATGAAAGAGCTTGATGAGTTCAATAAAATTGGAGTCTATGAATATCTATTAGGATTACGGGCCGTAGGTTATACTCCTACCGCCATGGCCTTAAAATATGCTTTTGATACCTATCCTGAGGCAACGGATTTTGTATTGCTATCGGATGGTGCTCCTACAAAAGGTAATACCAAAGAAGCGGATAATATCTCTGAAATTCTACTAGCGGTAAAGCATAAGAATAAGAATCATATTCGCATCAACACCATTGGTGTGGGCTCCGCATTTTTAAAGAAGAAAGATTCTCCTGCCTATGTATTTTTACAAGAATTGGCCCGTGATCACGGTGGCTTCTTTGTCGGTTTTTAAGTAGAATAGTAAAAATCATAAAGTCTCATGGGGGAGAGTTGAGTTCATCTGATGGATCTCATAAATTCAATTCGATTAACAAGGAAATCCAAAACTGGGTTGAAGATGTTGTCATTGGTTTAAATCTTTGCCCCTTTGCAAGGCCTTCTTGGAAGAAGGGCAACTGGAAAATTGATTCGATTGGTGGAAATGATCATATAAAACTCATTGATGATGGGCTTAAAGCAATTAAGACCTGTGTTGAAGATATGAGAAGGGGACCCAATGAGAATCTTTTACTGGTATTTCCAGAGTGTGGAGATGACTTTCTTCCCTTTCTCAATCTTTGCTCCATTATAGAAATCGAATTAGATATACTCGGTTTTCTTAAGGAAGTTCAAATGGTTGTTTTTCATCCTCACTTTCGCTTTGAGGGAGAAGATGAGGATGCTCGTGGTAATTATGTAAATCGATCACCCTATCCCATGATTCATCTTCTCAAAAAGTCATCTATGGATGCCGTTGTTGAGAAGTTTGGTGAATCCATTGGTGAAGAGGTGAGTCTTAAAAATAATGAAGTCCTAATGGGATTGAGTGATGAAGACTTTCAAAGGCGTGTTCAACACTTCTTTGATGAGTCTTCATGGAAAATGAATAAATAGAGGTTATATGAAATCAATTTTAAGTTTTACTATCCTTCTCTTCTTAGCAAGTTGTTCTCACAGCAAAGTGAAGAATACAAACCCACAAGGGCCCTTTCTTGTCGCTACTAATTATTTCCAAAACTCTGGAGAGTCTGCGGCGCTCTATGAACAGGGCTATAATGTGGCCTATCTCTATGTTGAAAAGGTTATGAAGGATTACAAAAAAACCTATAAGGGAAAGCTTCCCGCCTGTGTCGCTCTCGATATTGATGAAACGGTTCTCAATAATTCTTTCTACCAAGGAACGCTCTATGAAGAGTCCAAGAGCTACACTGATGAAACTTGGGACGAGTGGGTTAATCTCGCTAAGGCGCCTGCTCTTCCAGGAGTAGTGAATTATATTGAAAAAATACGTGACCTAGGGGTTGAGCCGATTTTCATAACGAATCGTCGCTCTTATCTTTTGGATAAGACCATTGAAAATCTAAAGAAGGTTGGCATCAAAACGGAAAAGAAATTTGTAGTGGGCCGAGATAAAACCCATTCAAAAGAGTCTAGACGTGCACTCTTCAAAAACCAATGTAATATCATTCAGCTTATTGGGGATAATCTCTCTGACTTCTCTGATGATTATAATTCCGAAGATAGAGAAGAGCGACAATCTCTGGTAAGAAAGAAGAATAAAGACTTTGGAACCCGCTATATTCTCTTACCCAATCCCATGTATGGAGATTGGCGCAAGAGCATATTGAATAAACCTCTTAAAACTATCGATTCTCTATAGTTTTTTATCACTGCCAAGATATTTGGGTAAAAACTTCGATCCTTTCTCGAAGTTTTTACCTTCTTTTCATAGTTTAAGTATCCAAAATCATTAAATTATAAAAAATAAGCTTTTATTGCTCAAGCTTTGGTAGGGGTTATGCCGATAAAACAAGAGTGATGAACGACAAAAAGAATGGGACAGAGTTTTCTAAACTAATTCCCAAAAATGAAACAATATTTAAAGAAGGACAATCGGGAGATTGTGCTTACCTCATTGAAAGTGGTCAGGTAGAACTCTACGTGACCAGTCGTGATGAGTGCACACCTTTGGCCCTTCTTGGACCTGGGGAAATCTTTGGTGAAATGTCCATGCTTGATGGATCTCGCCGCGAGACTTCGGCCAAGGCCAATACAGATGTTGTTCTCTCTGTTGTCTCAAAAGAGGCCTTAAGTGAAAGAATTGATGAGGCCGATCCCATCGTTCGTCTTCTTATCAATATGCTTGCTAAACGTACTCGTGAAACCTTGAAGGTGAATAAGAGTATTACTCAAAATAAGAAATTAAAGATTAAAGAATCTCGCAATAGTAATACTGAGATTACAGATATCAATCTTGGACTCGATGTTATTCAAAAAATTCGCTATGAAAAAGAATTACATGAGGCCCTTGATAATGGTGAATTTAAAATCCATTTTCAACCTATCGTTAGTATCGAGTCTCAGAATGTTGTAGGCTTCGAAGCTTTAACGCGTTGGAACTCACCAGAGCACGGTCTCGTAAGGCCAGATATCTTTATGGGAATTGCTGAAGAGACAAGTCTTATTGTTCCTCTTGGCCACTGGATTACAGAAACCGCTTGCCGTGAGTTTGGTGAAATCCAAAAGAGTCTTGTTGAAAGACTAGGCAAGATTCCTCGTCTCTTTTGTTCGATCAATGTAAGTGGTCGTCAGATGCAAGATCCTAAACTTTTTGAAATTCTACAAAAGGCCACATGGCTTAATAAAATCCATCCTAAGCAAATTAAGCTTGAAATAACTGAGCGCGTTTTCGTTGATGGAAGCTTCGTTTATGATTGGATTTCAAAATGTCGTGAAAAAGGCTATTCTGTGGCCCTAGATGACTTTGGAACAGGTTACTCATCTCTTAGTTCTCTTCATAAGATTAATGCAAATAATCTAAAAGTAGATAAGAGCTTTGTGCAATCTATGGAAGAAGATCACAATAATTATGTGATTGTTAAATCAATTGTCGATATGGCACACGGGTTAAATAAAACAGTTATTGCCGAAGGGATTGAGACAAAGTCTCAGCTCAAGATGCTTAAAGAAATTGGCTGTAAGTATGGGCAAGGTTATCTCTTTAGTAAGGCCATGGAAAAAGACCAAGTGATTGAGTTCCTCTCACGCTCGTCTGGGAAGAAAGCGGCTTAATTCTATTTGCCTAAGTCATATTGCCTGACATCTATCTGAATTTAATTTAATATTATCCCTGAATTTTCAAATTTAATCAGGGATAGATCTATGTTTAAGCTTACAAAATTTTTAATTCTTATTATTTCACTCTTCTATTTTGCAAGTTGTGCAACCCCATCAAAAATTGAGCACTCAGAAATTGAGTACAAAAGTGGAGATACGACAATGAAAGGCTATATGGCCTACCCTGCAGATAGTTCACAGAAACTTCTGCCCGGGGTGATTGTCGTTCACGAGTGGTGGGGACATAATGACTATGCTCGTAAGAGGGCCGATATGCTTGCCGAGCAAGGATATGTCGCCTTTGCATTAGATATGTATGGTCAAGGAAAACAGGCCTCTCACCCTAAAGATGCGATGGCCTTCTCATCGGCCGTTTTCCAAAATCTAGAATTGGCCAAGAAGAGATTTAATTCAGCTCTTGAAACTCTAAAATCTAATCCTAGGGTAGATAAAAATAGAATAGCGGCCATTGGTTATTGCTTTGGAGGAGGGATTGTTCTTTCTATGGTGAGAATGGGCGTAGATCTTAAGGCCGTGGCGAGTTTTCATGGAAGTCTTGCCTCTCCAATTGTGGCCGCAAAAGGAAGTTTTGAAGGTGAGGCCTATGTTTTTAACGGTGCAGCTGATCCCATGGTAAAGCCTGAAGATATCACAGGTATTAAGAAAGAATTTAAGGCAGCAGGAATAGAGCTTAAACTAAAGAACTATGACGGTGCTCAGCATGCTTTTACTAATCCTGGGGCCACCGCTATGGGAAAGAAGTTTGGACTACCACTGGCCTATAATGAAGCTGCTGATAATGACTCTTGGAATACGCTCTTGAATTGGTTTGATGAAGTTCTCTAAGCTTGACGCACTGATAGAGACGCTGTGATTTATCTTTTCAGAGATGGTAAATACCTGTATAAAGGTTATTGCTAGTATTTTATCCGCAAAAAGGTCTTTCCTTGATTAGTAAGAATGTTCTCAAATTTGTATTGAGCTTAAAAATAAGACGCCTTCGTCAAAAGAAAGGCCTCTCTCTAAAAGATCTTGCTGAAAAGAGTGGGTTATCTCATAGCTATTTAAATGAAATTGAAAAAGGGAAGAAGTACCCCAAAGTTGAAAAGCTTTTGGGACTTGCTCAGGCCTTAGAAATCTCCATTGATGAGCTGGTTTCAGTGAAAATGGGGAAGAAGTTGCATCCACTTCTCGAGTTTCTTGAAGGGGACTTAGTAGCGAATCTTCCTCTGGATGCCTTTGGTATTGGTGAGCAAGATGTCTACGATCTTATGAGCCATGCTCCTGAGAAATTCACATCCTTTCTTATGACTGTATCGGAGCTTGCAAAGAGCTATGATGTCTCTATTGATGAGCTAAATCAATCGGCCCTTAGGGCCTATATCGAAGTGAATAGTAATCACTTTCCTGTGCTCGAAGAATTTGCAACCCTTCATCGTGATCGACTGATTCGTGTTAATCAGCAAGGCGATAGAGAAGGTGATGAGTCTGGGATTCACTCAAGTCCTAATCTCAACGAAGATGAAATTGCTAAAATTCTCATCGATGTTTTGGCCAATGAGTATCAGGTTAAGGTTGACCTTGAAAAACTTGGCCAGTATCCAGCCCACCTTGGATTAACCAGTGTCTATCGTGGAAAGAGACCTAAGACTCTCTTTATTAATCCCAATTTAGATATTCGCCAACAAGTTTTCTTCTTGGCCAAAGAGCTCGGTGCACAGGTTCTCGGTCCCGATGAAGACCTCGATCAAGGACGAAACTCTGCCCCTAAAGCTCAGCTTCGCTTTAAAGATCTCCTCTTCGATTATCAATGCCGCTACTTTGCAGAGGCCTTCTTGATTCCAGAGGGGCAGTTGGTTAGAGATCTTGAGCACTTCTTCAAGTTCACAACTTTCTCTTCTTCCGTCTTCAGAGAGATTGTTGATCATTTTTCCGTGCCGCCTGAAATTCTTATGGAGCGCCTTACTCAGATATTACCTCATCACTTTGGCCTCGATCAATTCTTCTTCTTGCGCTGTAACGAAAATACAAGACGTGCTCCAGGGCGCTACTATATCACTGAAGAGCTTCACCTAGGTAAATTACATCATCCCCACGGTGTGAGCTTAAGAGAGCACTATTGCCGTCGTTGGATCACCATTGAGCTCCTTGAGGAAGCGGCAAAATCTAAAGACAGCTCTGACTATTTTGTTGGTGGTCAATTCAGTGAAATGGAGGCCGATGGTGGTCGCTATTTTGCGCTATCCATGGCCCGTAAACGCACGACAGATGCTGAAGTAAATAGTTGCTTTACACTAGGTCTGGCCAAGAATGATAAGTTCCATGAGAAAATCAATTTTGGTGATGATCAGAAAGTAGAGGCCAAGGAAGTGGGAAGAACTTGTGAGCGCTGTTCTATTTCTGATTGTAAGGAAAGAGTTGTTCCGGCGCTGATCTTTGCTCAAAAAGAAGAGCGTGTACAAAAGCTTTCGGTTATTGAAGAGATTATTAAATAGCCGACTTGATTACTATCGTCGGTTAATATCTCTGCCATTCTTGGATTTTATTTCCTTTTTTCGTTTTCCTAGTCCTAGGCACCCATTGTGGTTACAATAAGAAATATATCTATCATGGAGTAAAATACTTTTGATGCGTATTTCTTATTCTCTTTTATCTATTATCTCTTATGGGCTTGTGCTCTTCGCACTTTCTTCCACCTCTATTTTTGCTTCTCAAACTGCGGTGGTTGATTCACTGAGGGCCGTTATTTATGCTGACCTTGATAGAGAAAGTCCAATTGGCTATGTCCGCAAAGGAAAGCAGCTGATGGTCGGAAATGTAAAGCGTAGAAATGGAACCATGTTACCTGTGATGGTGAATGGACAGGTTGCTTGGATTAAAGTGGTCGATATTTATTTGCCCGATGAGACTCGCTCCTTTGATGATGCACGCTCAATTACTGAGCACGAAGTCCTTATGGATGATGAAGTTAAAGATCCCCTCGATCAAAATAACTTCCTCACTATGAAGCTCTCTCCCTCTACTTTGAATATTGCCGGAACGCTTAATAATGCAGACGGCACGTCGGAGGATCTTAGTGAAGAGCTCGATAGTGCTACTGAATTTGATCTGCTCTATGAGCATAAGAATCCTTACCATGCCATTCATTGGGGTGTTGGCCTTTCTTTCTTTAGTGGAAAGGTTGATGATCTTACGATGAGAAGTGTCTTCATTAAAGGGGGAATCGCTTGGGTTCCTCTGAGAACTTCAGTATTGAATGTTGAACTCTATGGAAACCTAACTGTCAGTGGGGATTTTAGAATCGAATCACAAGGAATTGGTGAATATAAGGGTAATATGTTTGGGCTCGACTATGGTGCGGCGATAAGGCTTTTTCCTGAGTCAAAGCTTGGTCTCTTTGTCGGAGCAGGAGGATCGCTCTATCGTTTCAGCAATCTTTCCACGATCGTTCTTCCTGGGGAGACCCAATCTGTCGACTTTAGTTCCCTTACAGGCTCTAAAGTCGAAGTTGGATTAGTTTATAAATTCTAATTACTGAATCGTACCAGGAAACGCACCTTGGTAGTTATGAATCAGAAGCTTATTGGCCGCCGCTGGTGGTGGTACTGTTTCAAGTAAGTGACCCCAGTTTTCGTAAAGTTTCTGATCAGGCGTTGCCGAATTATTTTCAGATTCAAGTAGATAAACTTTTGTTTCATCTTCAAAGATCTTCTTAAAGTTCTCAAATGTAGATTCACCACGCAGTACCTTAATAAGCTTCTTCTCCGTTGGCCCATAGTTATCCGAAAGCATCGGAGCACCGGGAACATCTGCTTGGATATAATACCAAGGCTCACTAACTGTCATCACTTTGGGTTGATCACAGAGGTAGTATTGCTTATCAAGCTTTTCGTTATACTGATTCATCTGCCTTGGCAAAAGAATGGGCGCTCCACCAAGTCCAGCGGCCATACCCATTGAAGTTAAGGTCGCCGTACTAATGAAGTCCTTACCTGTGAAGAGTACACATTTTTCAAATTTACCTTTTACATCAATCACAAATTTCTCAATAGAAAGACTTCTTGATGTACTTACATCATCTGACCAGTTCTCATTCTCACTTTCACCTTCACTCCATGTATAAGAGAGGTCAAAGAGCTTGATTCCGGCACCAAAGTACTCACCAAGAGGAAGTTTTACACCAAGATCGGCCCCCACTCTCTTTGAAAGGTATGTACTTCTGTTGGTCCCATAAGAAGTAGAGAATCGTGCACCAATGCTTAGGTTAAATCCAGTCGAGTAGCGCGGTCTAATTTCTTCCACTTTATTTGAGTGCATGAATCCTTTAAGCTCAAAAAACTTTTCAGGGTTGCGAATACAGCGCTTATACTCTGGGTTTTCAGACTTTCCTAACCAACGAGAAAGGAGTCCATCTCTTTGTTCTGGCTCTGGAAAGGCGTCTCTACAAATAAGGGCCATGACCGCAAGAAAGCGCTTATTGCTCTTATCAAGTTCGCCATTTCTCACACCATCGTAGAGATTGGCGATAACTCCTTCTGGCAGTCCAAATTTCTTGGCCTGTTTCTCTGTCTCGCCAGTAACTATTTTTTCTAGGGGCTCTTCTGAAAGAGCTTCCGTTACAGATAGACTTTCTTCTTTTTCATTGGCCGTCGTCTCTTCATAAACAAGATTAGGAAACTCATGACCAAGTTGTCTTTTAACAAAAATATTCTTTCCTGTATCATCAAGCTGGTAAGGGTTATGCTTATTTTCTTTTACAGAGAAGCTACCTTGGTTAAAGCGACATGTGGTTGTACCTGTTTGGTCAACTCCATCAATGGCCTTATCAAAGAGATACTCAATACATTTCTTATATTGAAGCTTTGTTTCATCGGTAACCGCACCCTCAACCTCATTGAGGATATTACTGCTCTCACTTGGCTCAATCATATTTTCTTTAAGTACAGCATCAATATTACTCGCAAGCTGATCACTTACACTTTGCATATCGCTCTTAGCTTCTCTAGCATCCATTCGATAGGAGAGTTGCTCTTCAGTACTTTGAAGCGTATCTGACTGTATAACATTTGTCTTAATCCAAGCAATCTTCGCTTTAAAGAATCCTGTAACCGTTGTTGGAATAATTCCTGTTTCCGTAATCGGCTCTAGTTTGAAAACACTCACTGTTCTCGTGGCAAGTCTAGGCATATCCTTAAGTTTTACCGGAATACTAATAAGACTATTCACAACACCATCACGAACTTCAACAATCTTTTCAGCACCAGTGATATAAGTGAAATCTTCAAAGTTAGTTTCATCAATTTCGATATCCGCTTTATCAGGAGCAAGAATCATAAACTTCAACTTAAAGCGTCCATCATGCATTTTTACATATTGAGCGGCATCTTTAGTAAAGCGGTGACCACGATAAATTCTAGGGTTGAGAACAATCTGGTAGGCCCTGCTTGTGGTTAAGTTAAGATTATCATCTACAGTAAATTCATCGAGGTCGTTACCAATTTGAATATACATAACTCCATCAATATGAATACGGTTATTTCTTGGGTCGGGATTAACCATAGGCTGATTGTCATAACGACTATCAATTCCAAAGAATGTTCTCGCAATCTCATAAGGGTTTGTATAAATCAATGCACCAACTGTTGCTCCCTGAAGGGGACCTTCCATAACTTGAATCGATATATCTTTTTCTAACCAGTGACTATAAGCAAATTGCTCATAAGGACTGGAGAAGAGACGATCAAAACAGCCATTCTCATCAGTTTGGACATTTTCAATATCAATGGGAGCATGAAGTCCTGAACGGTCACGAACTTGGATATTAATATAAGTTCTCGTTAGAGGCTCATCAGAAGCACGCGCCCTAATACAAGACTGAATATTGGTTCTATAAGTTAGAGTTCGCACATCAGATCGCTTCTCATCCTCTTCACCGGCCCAATAAAGATTTACTTTATCAAGAATGAGGGGACCACCATCTTTTCCAAAATTCTTAATTGAATCGACATCATCAAGTACAGTACATCCTTTACCTCTTTCAAGGTCAGTGATTTGATCAGTAACGGTATCAATGGCGTAGTTAACAGTTTTTTGATATCCCGAACTTGGGATTTTTACGATTTGAGCGTGAACCTGACATCTCTCGGCACCACTATTTACATAGTCAAAGGTGTGCTCCCAGTAAATACATCCAGAGGCATCAGTTACATAATTTCCATTCTTAAGAGGAGTTCCTGAAACTTCAACTGCTCTTCTATCGAGTTTCTGTCCTAGGTTATTTTCAGAGAAGCACGCTGAAATAGCATAGTACTTTTTAACAATCATGGCATTTTCAGACTTATTAGCACGAATGCTATTGGCACCAGTTATTTTTAAACTGTCTACATTCATGACACTTTGATTGGCCTCATGTGTCTTATCCTTTACATCACTCTTACAAGAAGCAAAGGTTATCAAGAGTAGAATTACTCCTAAATACCTAAAAATGTGAGTAAAACGAATTGTTTGTACCATTTACAAGTCCTTATTCCTATTCAAGTTCTTTTCTTTTCACTGTTATATAGAGCAAGAGTGATGCCAACTTCATGTTATTAAATCAGTCTTCAACAGCTATATTATGGGGTCTGAGGACCTAAATTTCGAGGCCCACTGTAAGAGTTCTAACAGTGTCAAAAGTTTATACACAGGCCAAATGACTGAAATTGAGTGGTGCTATCCTATAAGTAGGTACTTAGAGCATTAACAAGATTCTATGGGCCCATGCTTTTGTATGAAATCTAGGCAGAGTATTGCGTATCTGTCGGTGTAATCAACTCTTTAATTTTTAAGGGAAATGCCGATAAAGGTGCCTAATAATGAGGAGTAGTATTATGAACTTTGGAAGATCATTAACAATAGCGAGCTTTTGTGGATTGTTGGCCTTTTCTTGCGCCCACAAAGGATATTTAGATCAAGAGAAAATCCAGCACTTCAAAGAGAGTTATGGTTATAGTTATCCTTCCCAAACTGATCGAGTACCTGCCGCGGCCACACCCCAGTGTTCAAGCTCCATGCGCTATATTCTCCTCAAGCGTGGACGCTCTAAAACCATGGCCCAAATGATTAAGGATGGTGATCTTAGTGGGATCAAGTCAATGTTTTGGGAAGCTCATAATTCAGAAGTGCTCAAAGAAAAAATTCCTTATACTCCTTGGTATCGAAAACTAAGAAGACTCAATAAATCACACCACGTTCCGGCCCTCTTTCAATCTAAGAATAAAGTAGTAGGGGATGTGGATACATTCAGTACGATCATCAAAGTTGTTGATGATAGCCTTGATTTTGGAGAACATGAAAAAGCGGCCCTGGAAGATGTTCTGGGTTGGGTTGATCATGTTCAGCAGTATAAAAGTAGATTTAATCAAGTGCTGGAGTATGGCCTTGAGGTGCGCTCTACTTTGAATCGTCTTAAAGATAATATAAAAAATGATCGTCGCTTTCTTAAAGATAATTTTCCAAAAGATGTCTCAGTACCCATTGTGAATAAAGATGGTGAAATCGTTGATAGTGAAATTTTCTTTGATTCAATAGATGATCTTAAGGAATTTATTAATGAGAAAGAAAAGGAAGTTACTCTGACTTTTTCTCAAAATATTATGGATGAATACTTTAAGAAGTCTCGTATCTATGATGTGATGGTCGATCAAGCGGTCTACTTTAGAAGATTAGAACTCGTGAGTGAGCGTTTAAACACGATTCCAAAAGGTAAACTTAGTGATGATCAATTGGCCCTAAAAGAGCTTATTGAAGAAGTCATGACCGACTCTCTTAATCGTCCTAGAAAAGACGCTGCACTCTTTGTACGTAAGAAAGAGCGCTCTGCTGAGCTTTGGGCCGCCCTAAGGTTTTGGAAGTCAAAGCGAGTTGAAAAGCATGCCAAATATCAAATTCCTACAAAGGTTCTAGAGCAAGCAAAGTCAGTATCGCCTTATGGAATTATGCTAAGGTCTATGGCCGTCGTTACCATTGTTACGACTCCACTTACCATTATTTATAATGACAATCCTTGGGTTCAATATATGACGAGCTCCATTGAAAATAGAATTAGTGATTTTATGATCTATACCCTGGGGCTTCCTACACTTTCTTTGAGTAATTGTTATAAAACAGAGCGCTCTTGGTCAATTGAAGAGGCCAGCACGATGAATAGCTTCTTAGAGTCTCATTTAAGTCGCTATACGGCCTATCAACGAGTTGATCCATCCTACAACCCTGATGAGGATGAAGAGTACTTAAAAAAGAAGGTAGAGCTTCAGGCCATGTGTTTAAAGATGAGGATGGAGTATAAGAGTGCCGATCGTCACTTGGCCAATAAGGTTCTTCTTGATGAGCATGGCTATCGATTTGCTTCTCATATGGTTCTGATTGATCTTGCTAGTGAAGAATTTGATAATCCTCAACTAGGGGAGTTGCTCTATAGCTACTTTGAACAAAGTGAGGTCTTTGAGCAAACGGATAAGGCCGCTAATACTCTTGAAGCGATACGGGCCCTAAGTAGTGATAAGTTTGTGGCCCAGCTAAAACAATATCAAGAAGATGCTGCCGTGGCCTCAACACATGTACGCGACGGAAATATGAATATTTATTACCCTGATTCAGACTCTTTCTTTGAGATAATTGAACAATATAAAGACGAGAGTAAGTAATTTTTCCCTCATCCTTTGATCTTTCCTCGATTTGCGCATAAATTGTGTCAAACCGAGGAAATTCTATGTTAGCAAGATTCAATGTACTTAATAGCGAAAATGATCAATCTCTTGGGGGGATCGATTATCCTATTCTACTCAATACCAATCAGATTGCTTCCGTTAAATCAATTAATATAATGCACAAGGGCAATATCATCAAAGGCTTTTGGATTCGTATGGTTTCTGGCAAGAAGTATAAGGCCACTCGCGTTCCCGATGATATCAAAGCTCTTTTAGATAGCGAAAATGGTCTAAGTCATCGTGAGATTAATGGCGCTCAACTCACATCTGGTGATTACCAACTCGATATTTCTATGCAATAATCCGTCATGGGAAAATTCTATCTTGGCCATGTAAGCTATAACGGCCAAAACTATCATGGTTGGCAAAAGCAAAAAGATTTGCCAACAGTTCAAGAAACTATATTCAATAGTATCCGCTCTCTCTATGAGTTTGGACGCATAGACGTTAAGGCCACCAGTCGCACCGATAGTGGAGTCCATGCCTTCTCTCAAGTGGTAAAAATGCTTATCCCAAGAAGAGTTGATGCATATGAAATGATTGACCTTCTCAATGGTGCTCTTCCTGATGATATTTATATTCACCAGCTTGAGCGTATTAATAAGAGCTTTAAAGTCACTCATCTCTCCAAGTATAAAGAATACCTCTATTTCTTCACCCTTTCTGAAGTAGTTCCCTATGATTTTGTCGGCCATATCGAGGCATCTGGACAAATTGACCTCGATCGCATGAAAGAGGCGGCCAAGCTCTTTGAAGGAAAGAATTACTTTCAATATTTTCAATATAAATCAGACACCAAAGGTGGCTTCTTTCGAAAGGTCCTTGAATCACAAATTGTGTCAGCTCATTCTCTCTTTCCCGAAGCATTCCCTGTCGACACTGCTGTACTATGTTTTCACATTAAGGGAGAAGGGTTTTTGAAGCAAATGGTGAGAATCCTGATGGGAACCTTAATTAAAGTAGGTCATGGAGACCTTTCTTTGGATGAGCTTCGTCTCTGGCTTTCTGATCCCGAGCAAAGAGAGAGCTCAATTGATTTAGCTCAAAGAGAAAGGCCTGGATTTATTGCTCCAGCTGCTGGACTCTTTCTCTATCATATTCAATATCCCGTTCTCAAAGTTGGAGAAGAGGATCGAATCATTGAAGATCAGAAAAACTTTAAAGAAAAATTTAAAGAGCTAGAAATGTGGAATAGGGGAAAGCGTGAAAGCTTTCCCATAGAAATAAGATCTTAGTTTAAGGCACCTAGATCAACGGCCAGTGTATCAATTGTACGGTAGAATGTCGTTCCATGATCTTTATATAGAGCTCTATTTGAATAGACACATCCTTCAATCGCATTCTCACTCGTGATCATGGTTGAAACCGTAGGTATGGTCGTTGGAAGACTAGATCCCGTTTCATTCTTAACTCTTCTGTCAATTCCACTTACTCTAATTAGAGTGAAGCTATTTGAAGAATAGGTTGAGTGAGCAATATATCCGCAGTACTCATAAGTATAACTTCCTTGATGAATCTTTGATGGATTATTGGCCTGTGATGAAAGAGTCGCTGAATCTAAATAGACCACGCCGCTAGAGATATATCCATTAATACAGGCATTATAAGAATCAGAGTATGAATCATTATTGACTTGTACTTCATTTAGGATAGACGCTGACTCATAAGAATATTGTTGAACCATGAGAGTGTCACCTGTGCTATCTCTAAAGAAATAATTATCGTTATTCATCTGCTTATAGAGAACACCACAGTCTTCAAAGGCCACTCCTGGAAGCTCTTCTTCGTCCTCATCTTCTTCATCATAATAAGTCACATCAGAATCACCTGGAGTAGTTATGACTCCTGATACTTCTTCGCCTTCATTTGACGATGTAGAGTTTGAAGTTGCTGCTGTTGTAGAGTTATTCTTTGAACTCGAACTACTGGTTTGAACACAACTTGTGGTTAGCAATAAAAGGGCCAACATGATCGTATAGACTTTAGTGCCACGAATTGTTTTCATTATTCTCTCCTAATTTATTTCTCTTGTGTATAGAGTTGCAAAGCCTGTGCCAGAGAGCGATTTGTTAACTCCTTAAAATCAAGTAAACCCCGCACGATTGGCCGTAAACTTTTTAAACAGATGGAATATTAATTATATGAAAACACCATAAAAATATTTTTTAGAGCATAGAATGGCTTAGGCCCTGATATAATATAACCGATATGTGTTTAGTCATATCTTTGTAGTGGGAGTTTATGAAGAAAATCATCTCAATATTTGCGATTGGAATTCTTGGATTAACTGTGCAGGCCATGCCAGAGTCGTCTCCTAATTTAAATATAGAGAATTCTCTAGATGCTGATATGGTTAAAACTGTGCTTCATCTTCGAAAATTAGACGTTGCAGATATCAGTAGTGGTAAAATCTTTATTTTTGAATTTGGATCAAAGCACCGTTTGAAAGAAATTGTCTCGGGCAATAGTTTTATTGGTGTGAAGAAGAATGACAGTAAAGTCGTTGATATCTATGTTGATTTAAATAAGCTTCCTCTTACGGTTGCTTCTCAGCTTAAGAATATTGACTCCACGATGCCCCTTAAGGAAAGAGTTAAAATAGGAAAGGCGCTCTATCCCAGTATTTTTCAATTAAATGAGGTCGAGGAGAGAATAACCGTGGACTTCGTGAATTCTCCCATTGAAATTGGTGCCGCAGATTAATTGACCATTATTTCTACTGCTGTTTTCTTTTTATACATTTTTAAATTTCATCAAATTACGAAACACTCATTCTTGCCCCTGAGTCTTTAAGAATCCCTTTGCTTGTATTGGCCTGCGTATTGCATCTCTTAGCTTGAATTATCATTTGAGGAGAGTCGCGTGGTATTTATGGGCAGTGCTCATTCACAGGTTTCTGGGAGTTGTTTAAGGGCAGCATTGTTGGCCTTCACCCTCTTTTTATCTCCCTTGGCCTTCAGTGGCGATGACTATCATGAAGTACCAGGTAAAACGGTTCTCTATCCCTATCATGAACTCTATAATTATAACTTCAAAGAGCATCCCTTTCGTATTCGCTTAAAACATGATGAATTAACATTCGTTAGCCTTTCCCAAACTATAAAAATTGAGCTTAATAAAATTTCAGAACTCACTCTCGTTAAAGAGGTTCCGCGTTTAAGGGGAAAGCTTCTTAATGAATTTGATCAAGATGATCTCTCTTTTCTCTCAAAAATCTATTTACGAATAAGTGAAACTAAAAATGATGGTAGTGAGCACCATCACTTTATAACTCTTGATTTCAATATAAAGACTGAAGATGAATTAAAGGCCCTACGTGAAGATATTCGTCAAGTTAATGATCTCCATCTGAAAACGAGTATTATCGTTCGAGATTATGAAACTATTTTTAATTTGAATAAGGATCATAGAAGAGATTTTCAACAATATCCCTTCTTAACGAAGTATCGCGGAAATTTAAAAATATATAGAGAGTTCTTTAAGAACTTAGAGCATGAGCTCATCGAGGCATCCCATAAGAATTATCATACCGAAAAGAATCATATGGCGATGAGTATCTTCTCGGCCCTAGATGAAACAATAGATAATGAGCATTCTGTAATAGAGAATTCTGGCCGTCGCTCTCGTCTGTTTCGCTCGCCTCGTAATCGTAACCGTTATGAACGTCTTTATAAAGACGAGAATAAAGAGAATATTTGGCGAGTGGCCGAGAATTTAAAATTAAGGAATATGCCTTTTCAAATGCAGGATTTTAAAAGAAGGCGCCTTAGAGATGAATTCTGCTCCAGTATGGCCTATTCTCATTTGAGCTCTTGTGCCGGAAATTTCACCGGACAATTATTATTTAGAAATAATCTCTCCCAACTCAATGATCGCTACCTCTATATTGAAGATGAGTTAAATGATATTAGAGTATCTTCTGAGTCTTTTGCGAAGTTCTTATCCAAGAGAAGTTATGAATATATTCACAAAGGTGAGGAGGATCGCCTTGACGAATTCATGCTGAAAATCGTAGCTCTTGATGAGTATATTCTTCAAACCATTGATCTTGCTAAAAAGTCAAAGCATGAAAGCTTCTTAGATATTGAAAATAACCTTAAGCGAGTGAGAATAGTCCTTTGGTCTAGATTTTCAAGAATCATTATCCGTCATAATGATTATGCTATTTCCCGCTTTTTCGATGAAGGCCACTTTTATAAGGCCTATGCCGATCACTCTTTTAGAAATGCATTAGAATTCGTTAAGAGAGAAAAGTTGACCGTTCTGCCCTTCAATTGGGCCATCGTTGATATGTCTGAACTCGCTGATGATACTGAGCTTGAAGATTTTCTTAGCGATGATGAAATCTCTTATGGACTTGATCATCTTGTGGCCAATAAGCTCGAAAGTACTGCCACAAACTTAGGTGAGGGACTCGTCAATATCCTTGGTCAGGTTTTTAAAAAGAGAGCTTGGATTCCCTATCTACGTATCTCGTCTAATTTTAGAGATAATTATATGACCTCGCGACGTGACTATGTCTATAAGCATCTCTTTGCTGCGGATGGAATGAAGCCCGGAGATATTATTCTTGAAAAAGACCTTCAGGCCAATACGGATGTTCTTATTCCTGGTTATTGGGTCCATGCTGCGCTTTATCTTGGAAGTATTAATGACCTTAAGAAGATGGGGCTATGGGATGATCCTAAAATGGCCGTGATTCGCTATGAAATTGAGGAATATAGGCGATCAAGTGATCGCCAGTACTATCTTAACGATCAGTGGGGTAATGATTTTGCCTTCGATGATATTCCTTGGTTCTATGAAAGTGATAGGCCAGGCGTTGGTGTGCATCCTCTTCATAAATTTATGAAAACTGATGGTATGGCCGTACTACGACCTACCTCTCATTATGATAATAACGCTATTGCAGAGGTTTTCTATCGGGCCAATGAGCGCATGTACTTTCCTTATGACTATGTTCACAATGTAAGAAATAAATTCTCCGTTAGCTGCTCAAAAGTGATTCTTAAGATTTTTGATAAAGTAAGTTTTCCCGTTACCCAATACCTTAGCTACCTATCGGTCAGTCCCGACCAAATTGGTCAACCAGTATCTCTTGATCCACAAAAAGCTGACTATGGAGAACTGAAGCTCGTCATGTTCTTTGATGCCGAAAAAGAGGGGGATCTTCGTTTTCATTATAATCGCCCCGACACTTATGATTTCTACCCTAAGTATTTAGAATTTACTGGAGTAAAATAATTTTCTTGAATTTAGAGATAGGTTTCATTGGGATTTAGAGTTAAAATTTCCTTAGATTATTCTAATATTTAATTTTTTAAAAAAGGTAGAGTTTTGAGATTTCTAGTCGTTGAAGATGAAGAGGCCTTACAACAGATCTATAAAATGGAGCTAGAGCACTGCTTTGACGGGTGCCACATCGATATTGCTTGTCATGGAGTAGAGGGGCTTGAATATTGTGATAGGGGTCGCTACGACTTAATTATCACTGATGGGCGTATGCCTGAAATGGGTGGGCTTGAAATGGCCAAGAAGCTCAGAGCTTCGGGTATACTATCTCCCATGATTTTAGTTACTGGCTTTACAGAACATATGCATGAAGCAACCACCCAAAACCTCTTTAGCTTAATTAAGGAAAAGCCCCTCGAATTTGAAGAATTCATAGACGAGATCAAAGAATTGATTCAAAAAACAGAGAGTTAATTATATAGTAGCTCTTCGCATTATCGGAGAGCACTATGTCATCATTTAATCAACTCAGAAGACTCTATAGTTACTCAAATGACCTCAAAGGTGAGATTATTTGGGCAACATCCTATTCAATCCTCAATAAAATTTTTGATTTAGCACCACCTATTCTCATTGGTATGGCGGTAGATATTGTCGTTAAGAAAGAAGATTCGTATTTAAGTCGCTTTGGCTTCACCGAAGTCATGGAGCAGCTTTATATCCTGGCCTTTATGACTTTTGTCGTGTGGGCGGCCGAATCAATTTTTGAATTCCTCTTTAAAGTAAAGTGGAGAAATATCGCTCAAACCATGCAGCACTTGCTAAGAATAGATGGTTATCGTCATCTGCAAACCCTTGATCTCAAATTTTTTGAAGATAAGAGTAGTGGGAATTTAATTAGTGTTCTAAACGATGATGTCAATCAACTGGAGCGCTTCCTTGATGGGGGGGCCAATAGTCTTATTCAAGTTTTAACCACGGTTATTACCGTTGGGGCCATATTCTTCAATCAATCACCGGTCGTGGCGCTCTTTTCGTTCTTACCAGTTCCTCTTATTCTTATGGGCTCTTTCTATTATCAAAAAATCATTCAACCTAAATATAAAGATGTTCGCGATCAAGCAGGGCTTCTTAGCTCCCTTCTTAACAATAGCATTTTAGGTATGTTAACGATAAAGAGTTACACAGCAGAGAATACTCAATATGAGCGCTTAAAGAGTCAGAGTCTTAGCTACTCAAGCTCTAATAGTAGGGCCATTAAACTCTCTTCAAGCTTTTCACCTCTTATCAGAATGGTTGTTCTCATGGGCTTTCTTTGTACGCTTATTCTTGGGGGTTATTACACAACCCAAGGTCAACTTGAAGTTGGGAGCTATTCTGTATTGGTTTTCATGACTCAAAGACTTCTATGGCCTCTAACAGGCCTTGGTGAAACCTTTGACCTCTTTCAAAGGGCGATGGGATCCACTCAAAGAATATTTGAGCTTATGGATACTCCTGTTGAAATTCAAAGTGGAGAATTTTCAAATCAAGGGGGAAGCTTCGATATTAGCTTTAAGAATCTAGACTTTAAGTATGAGAAGGCCGAGCGCAATATTTTAGAAGGCATAACTTTTGATATAAAATCTGGGCAGACCATTGGTTTAGTTGGACCGACGGGAAGTGGTAAGAGCTCCTTGGTTAAGCTTCTGCTGCGCTTCTATGAGTTTCAAGGGGGAGATATTAGTCTAGGCAATCGTTCTATTCGCGAATGGGACTTTGAAAGCTTGAGAAAGGAATTCTCCTACGTTGGTCAAGATGTCTATCTCTTTAATGGAAGTGTTGCTGAAAATATTCAATTTGGTATGCCTGAAACTTCTCTTTCTGATATTGAGGCCGCGGCCAAGAAAGCTTGGGCCCATGACTTTATCATGCAGCTTCCTGAAGGGTATCAAACCCTCATTGGTGAGCGCGGCCAGAAGCTCTCTGGTGGACAAAAGCAGCGGCTCTCCCTTGCTCGTGCCATCCTAAAGAATGCTCCCATTTTTATTTTTGATGAGGCCACAAGTGCAGTTGATAATGAAACAGAGGCCCTTATCCAGAAGTCTTTAGAAGAGCTAACCAAGACAAAGACGGCCATTATTATTGCTCACCGCTTAAGTACAGTTGTGAATGCAGATAAGATTCTAGTATTGGATCAAGGACGAATTGTTGAAGAGGGTGGTCACGATGAACTTCTAAGTAAGAAGGGAGTATACAGTGGCCTGTGGCTTGTTCAAACCGGCGGCCACTGAGAATAGATTATTTTACTGAATTGAGTTTGTTAGAAACTTCTCTAGCAAAACTTGCATCAAGTTTATTTTTAAAATTCTTAATTCCTTTTACGTAAACTCTTTTTACGACTTTAAAAACACCTTGTTTTTGCGCCTCATTGGATAGAGTTGCGCCAGTAGTGTAGCGATCAAAGTAAATATCTGAGTATTCAGGATTTGCATTTGGATTTTTGATATATACAAATGAAGTCACATCTTCATCTATAGAGCAAACCGCTTCGCCTTCAATAGGGTATTGGGTAAAACCATCTTGGCGCAGCTCCTTATCAACTCTATAAGTATTAGCATCATAGATTGTTCTGGCCATACGTGTATCTTCTTCATGCGACCATTGATAATCAATTGTAACTGCACAAGCTTCTGTGGACTGAATAATTTTATATTCAATAGAGCTTGATACATTAACGTTGAGATTGAGAGTTGCTGCGTTAGCTGAAAGTGTTAAAAGAAATAATGCACTAGTGATGAGCTTCATATTTTCCCCTTTTTTGTAATAGACCGAGGGAAAATTAGCACTTTTAGATATGGTTTTGGAAATTGATTATAAAAAATACAAAAAAAAAGGCCACCTGAATGATCAGGTGGCCTCTTAAAACATTGTAATCTTTGATTAATTAGCTGGCTTATACCAACATGTAGGACGTGCCTGGATATCGTATCCATCTACACGAGCACATTGAGCAGCATTGAAATCACCTTCTACGATATCTTCATCAGCACTTTTATCACATAGTGAAGCTGCGAAGTAAGTATCGAGACGACACTGAGCTTTTGGGTGATTGTGGTTTGTTGAAGATACTGTTGAGTTATCTGGAGTATCAAAGTTAACTACAGGAGTCCCACCAAGTGATCCTAGTAGAGTTGCAGTACTGTGACCGGCCATTGAGATACGCTGACAAAGAGCGATATCTGAAGCTGCCGTGAAGTTGGCCTGACATTGAGTTGTTACGAGTGCAGGAACCTCCATGTTGGCAACGATAGCTTGGTTATCATCATTTTCCATATATTTTCTTAGACACTTAAGTGCACCAAAATAGTCAGATTGACCTTCGTTTGAAGCCCAGCTTGATGACCACCATGACTTCTTCTTAGGCTCTCCACCTAGGTGGTGACCAGTTTCGTGACAAGCAACAAGAGCAAATCCATCAGCACTGATGGCCTCATGTCTTGCAAGACCTCCAAACATAGAGATTCTCCAAGTGTTACCTGATTGTTGAGCATAAGCATTAACAGTACCATCAGACCATTTTCTTTCTACTTGAAATCTCTTTCCACGAGCTGAGATAATTGGAGCGTAGATATCTTCTACGTGATCAAGTACTTCATTAAATTCAGCTTCTGTGATTCCACCTACTGATTTAGAGTTTACTCCGATCCACATATCGTTTTCTGGTAGAAAACCATCGTGTCCGTCTTGTCCGCATGCGTAAATTGGATTCATTGTCATGGTAGCTGCCGCAGCTAGAGTTAGAATTCCCATTTTCATAATCTTCCTCCTTGAATGATTTGGTTAGGGCCTTGTCAGAATTTTTGTAATTTTACGGGGCAAGATAAAGATCTAAGTTACGTGCGCAATGTACGCTTGTTGCTTGAATCATTATTTGCCTGAGTATAAATGTTGAATCTTTCGCGCGAGAAAGTAAAATGTAATTATCTGTCATATATAAGATGTAAGAAAGTATTGGAATTCAAAATAATGACCGCCTTAAGTGGTCAACATATCAAGGAATTTTATATGTATAAACTCTGCTTCTTTGTTCCTGAGGACTGTAAGGAAGAAGTGAAAAAGGCCGTTTTTGCTAGTGGTGCTGGGAAGATTGGCAACTATGATCAATGTTGTTTTGAAACCAAGGGCCGTGGTCAGTTTCGCCCTTTAGATGGATCAAATCCTGCGATTGGCTCTCTGAAAGAGATCGAGTATGTGCAAGAGGTAAAAATAGAAATGGTTGTATCTAATGAAAAAATTTCTCATGCCTTGCGTGCGCTTGTCGATTCTCATCCTTATGAAGAACCGGCCTATGATGTCTTTAAATGTGCTGAGATAGCTTTCTAGCGTTTACGCATCCACTCCTAACAATATCTTAATAATACAAATTATTTCCTGTTTAGACTTCTTATTTAGTCTCTCCTAAAACGTACTCAAGAAAAATTACTACACACTAATCACACATATTCGCTTTTAAGGAGTCGAAAATGAAATTAAAGTCACTTGTATTAGGTGCAATGGCACTTACAGCTGCAACAGCTAATGCTGCATGTCCTACATTCGCTGATTCTCTTGGTACTCAAGCAGGAATGGAAGTTTGTGGACTAAACGACAAGGCCCCATACACTGGAGAGCTTCTTCTTACTTCTGATAAGCTTTGGGTTCTTCAAGGTGGAGTTTTCATCGGTGGAGATAATAAAGACCAAGGTGTAATCACGATTCAACCAGGAACTACAATCACTGGTAAATCAGGTGCTGACTATCTTGTTATTTCTCGTGGTTCACAAATCATGGCAGAAGGAACAAAAGATGCTCCAATTGTTTTCACAACAGGTAACACAGGTAATACATCTCGTGGACAATGGGGTGGGCTAATTATTAACGGTAACGCTAGAATCAACGTTGCTGGTGGTGAGGCCACTGGTGAAGGTTCAACTGGTGTTTACGGTGGAACAAATGATGCTGATAACTCTGGTGTTCTTAAGTACGTAAGAGTTGAATTCGCTGGATTTGAAATTACTCCAGACAATGAACTTAACGGTATTGCTTTCCAAGGTGTTGGAAGCGGAACAACTGTTGATTATATTCAAGTACACAAAAACTCAGATGATGGTGTTGAGTTCTTTGGTGGTGCTGTAAATGTTAAGCACGTTCTTCTTACAGGTAACCGTGATGATTCAATGGACTGGACTTCTGGTTGGAGAGGAAAAGCTCAATTTGTAATCATCGATCAATTCGAAGATGCTGCTAATAATGCGATTGAAGCTGATAACCTATCTGCTGATATGTATGCTGCTCCAAGATCAAACCCAACTCTTGCTAACTTCACAATCCTTGGAACAAAAGGTGCTGCTGCTAAAGGTGGATCAGCGATTCTTCTAAGAAAAGGTTCTGCTGTACAATTCTATAACTCTATCTTCACTGGTGGAAAGAAAGGTTGTATCGACTTTGATGATGAAGCAACAACCGCCCAAGGTGGAATCCTTTTCGAAGGTAACTTCCTACACTGCGACAAAGCTTTCGAAGCAGAAGCTGGAGAAACTGTAAACGTAGCTGACTACTTCACAACTGCTGACTTCAACGAAATTATGGATCCAATGCTTGTAGGATTTACACCTGCTGCTGGCTCACCAGTAGTTATCGGTGAGAACGTATCTCCAATTGATACTTTCTTCTCTGCCGCTGACTATGCTGGAGCTGTTAGAGATTCAAACGACACTTGGTATAAAGGATGGACTAATCTGGCCAGAGATTAGTTTATTTCATGGGTGTTCCTCGTTTGTCTCTCTCGAGGACACCCTTTATACCATAAATTTAAGAGAGACCATTGACCGTACTTTACTGGTCCTAGAGTAGAGTTGATGACAAGGAAGTCCCATAAAGTGAACTTAGGACTGTAACTATTAAAATGAGAGACGTTATGAAAACAATCAGCTTTAAAAGCTTAATTTCTGTAACCATAATTGCCTTCGCGGCATCTAATCTATCTTACGCTGCTCAATCAGAGAGCGCCCTTTCAACTCTTGCCGAAAAAATTGTTACTCTTCGTGCTGAAGTTGAAAATCTTAACACTGAAAATAACGCTAGAAAGGAAGAACTCTCTGGAGAGTTAAAAAGCCTTAATGCGAGAAGAAGCCAAATTAATGCCCAGATTGAGCAAAATGAAATGGCCATAAAGCAATCCAAGGGACGACTCGAAACAGTGAAGGCCGAGATTGCAAAAAATAGCGTCGATGGGGAAACCTTAAAGCCTATCGTTGAAAAAGAAATCACTGCTATTAAAGAAGTTGTGATGGCCTCTCTGCCATTTCAAAAGGAAAAAAGACTTTCTGAAATTCGTAAAATTGAAGAAGGACTCGCTACAGGTACGATGAATACTCAAAAGGCCATGGGTCGTCTTTGGGCCTTTATCGAAGATGAACTTCGCCTTGGTAAAGAAAATGGAATCCATCGTCAAATGATCACTCTTGATGGTTCTGAGCATATTGTGTCTGTGGCCAAAATTGGAATGGCCGCTATGTTCTATAAGACTACAGATAATAAAGTAGGATTTGCTCGTAAAAAAGATGATGACGCCTATGAGTTTGTAGCGATCACTGACAAAGCGCAAGTTGAAAGTGTTCTGATCCTTTTTGATGGACTTAAGAAGCAAATTAGAACTGGTCACTATAACGTTCCAAATATCCTTTAACTTTAATTTAGAAACTTGTATTGAGAGACTTATATGAAAAAGCTTATAGCAATTACTACACTGGCCTTAGTATTTCACGGATTTTCCTTTGCTGCAGATTCTGCTCCAAAGAAAAGTCCATCCTCTGAAGATGGATTACTGAAAACATACCAAAGAGAATTGGCCTTTCTTCAAGCACAGAAGAGATCTCTTATGGCCCAAAAGGGCGAGATTGAGAAATCATTCGCAACAAAGGTAAAGGCTGCTGAAAGAGAATTATCAAAAGATCAAGACACTCTTCTTGGACTTACTAAATCAAACGAACTTCTCTCTGCTAAACTTATGGAAGCAGAAAGAAATCTAGAAACCATCGAAGGCTCAAATGCCATGGTAGATACAACTCTTCTTCAAGGTAAAGTAAGTCTTGAGATTCCAGATGCGCTTTGGGAAACAAAGAAGACTTCTGAAGAGAAATTGGCCTATATGTTCTCTGAGGCCACTAAGAAGATGGCCAAAGATTCTTCAATATACAGACAAGAAAGAGAGTTTTTCACAGTTGATGGAAAACTGGTAAAAGGGGAGACTCTACAAATTGGTCGCGTGGCCACTTTTGGTCAGTACCAAGGTCAATCGGCCGCACTTATGCCTGCAGGTCTTGGAAAACTTAAAATGAGTGAAGAAGCTTTCCAAGGTGGTCTTGATCGACTTACTGGAAGCAATGAGTTTTCTATGATCCCTTTGTTTCTCTATGAGAATACAGCAAAGGGAATTGAAGTTAAGAAAGAGAAAACAATTATGGAAACTCTTGAAGCTGGTGGAGCAATTGCTTATGTTATTGCAGGTCTCGGCGTTGTGGCCATGATTCTAGTGGTTATTCGTGGCATTCTTCTCTATTCGGCCAGTCGTCTTGATAAAGGACTTCTCGAAAAAATTAACCAAGGTGATCTTGGTGAACTTGAAACCATCGTTGCTACTCGTAAGACTCCCTTTGATCGGGTTCTTGGAAATATCTTTCTGGCCCGTAATAAAGAAAGAGAAGCCCGTGAAAATATTATCCACGAATCCATTCTTGGTGAGCTCAATTTTCTTGATAAGTTTGGGGCCATTATTCTTGTGATGGCAGCAGTTGCTCCACTACTAGGTCTTCTGGGTACGGTAACAGGGATGATCTCAACCTTTGATATTATCACTGAGTTTGGTACGGGTGATCCTAAAATGTTATCAAGTGGTATTTCTGAAGCACTTATTACAACTAAGCTTGGACTTGTTGTCGCGATTCCGGCCCTTCTCATGGGAAATCTTCTCGGTGGTTGGTCTGGAAAAATCAAAGTTCTTCTTGAGCGTGAGGCCCTAAGATTATCCAATCGCTTCGATAAGGATATGACTAATGCTTAGTAATATCGGCAACCTCCTGGTTGAACTCTATCATGATGGTGGCTTTGTTATGCCACCACTACTTCTCGGGGCCGCTGCTCTATGGTTTGCTATGACCTATAGATCAATGCTTCTTAGTCGTGGATCATGGGGGAGCTACTTCGATTTTTGTCGTCGCTTGAATGAGCTCAAAGACAAAGGGTCTACAAAAGATGATGCCTATTTTCTTCTCAGTGAAGAAGAGGATGATCTCAATAAATATAAAGTTCTTACTAAGACTGTCGTTATGATTGCACCTCTTTTAGGTCTTCTGGGGACAGTTTCGGGAATGATTGAAACTTTTGATTCTCTTGCTGATATGAGCCTTTTCTCTCAGTCTGGTGGTATAGCCGGTGGGATTTCTCAAGCGTTAATTACGACACAAATGGGCTTGGCCGTGGCCATTCCAGGTTTAATCGTAGGGCGTTTATTGGAAAGAAAGCAATCAGCTCTTCTCAATGATATGGAAGAGCAAATTGAAAAACATTGGTCACCTCTGAGTCACTTAGAAAGTGTTGGTGGTCATACTAATGGAGAGGCACATGCGTAGAATAGCTAGACAAGAGGAAGAAACTCAGATCGATATGTCACCATTAATCGATATGGTTTTTATCCTCCTTATTTTCTTTATGGTTTCTACAACTTTTGTAAAAGATATGAAGCTTGATCTTGAAAGACCAGGTGCTTCTAGCGCTGGACCCGCTAGTACCAAGAGTATCCGCGTTTATATTGATCAAAATAGTAAAGTGTATGTTGATGGTCAGCCCACTCGTGTGTGGGTTCTTCAAAGCAAGGTACGTGAACTTATGAAATCGGGAAGTAGTGAGAGTGTTCTTGTCGTCACGGACAAAGGGGTTGCTGCTGAGAGATTACTCGAAGTGGTCGACGCCTGTCGCTTGGCCGGTGCTAAGGACGTTGGGGTCGCAGCTCAAAACGAAGCTTCCTAAGAGGTAAAGATCATGAGAGACAATAAAAATAAAAAACTGGCCTTTAAATACCTTCCCCCCATCGGTGGATTCTTAGGTATTTTCATTGTTATGTTCGGACTACTCATTATGAATGGTCTTGAAGGTAAGAAACAAAATAAGAAGAATATTTCAAAAACATCTTTTGACGTTAATCATCAGAAAAAGAAGAAGCCTAAACCAAAGGTTGCTCAGCGTAAGAAGATTAAAAAGTCTAAACCCAAGATTGCCCCTCCATCACTTGCCGGCGCCCTTGGTGGATCAAGCTTTGGTCTCGGGCAATTTGAGTTCTTGGCCGAGGGGGCCGAGGGACTACTTGGCTCCAACGGCGATGTGGTTATGACAGAGGATACGGTTGATGAAGTACCCCGTGCTACTTATCGTCCACCTCTTAAGTACCCTCAGTATGCCCGTGACAGAGGAATCGACGGTGAAGTAATCCTCAATATTCTTGTGGATAAGACTGGTGCTGTTGAGCAAATCAAGCTCTTGGCCAGTAATCCCGCAGGTATTTTTGATGATGTTGCTATGGATTCTGTTCGCGGCTGGCAGTTTGATCCGGCCACCTATAAAGGTGGAGCTGTAAAAGTATGGGTAAAGCAGAAAATTAGCTTTAACTTAAATTAATAAAAGAAAGAAGAAAGAGACTATGAAAATACAACTCTATACAACTTTGGTAACTCTGATCTTGACGGGACTACTTGCTAGCTCTGCAGTTTATGCTAATACAGAAGAAGACCTAGATCCTCTGGATCTTGCGGCCCTTCTTATTTCCAATAAGAATTATTCTCGCGCGGCCGCTGTGCTCGGGGGAATTAAAAATCCTCACGATGTTATTCCTGAGCGCTACTTTGCTCTTAAAGGCATATTAGAGCTTAAGCAAAAGCGCTACCAAGAGGCCCTCGACGCCTTTAGATCTGCTCAAAAGGAAGGACTTAAGTCAGTTGATCTCTATGAAGGTCTAGCTGAAGCTTATCTCGGTCTAAAAGACTATGATAAAGGCATTGAGGTTCTTGACTCACACAAAGATGAGCTTGTTAATCGTTTGCGCTTTTATCAGTTAAAATCAAATCTTCTCTTTGAAAAAAAAGATGCCACGGACGCATGGATCGTTTTACATAAGGGAATTCAAAGATTTCCCAAAGAGTTATCTCTGATGAAGCAGAAATGGTACTACCTCATGGAAAATCATCTCTATGAAGTGAGTTATGAAGCTGCTACTCAAATGGTTGATCATTATTCAATGAGTGCTCTTGATCTGGCGCGTATGGGTCAAATGTATCGCAATGCTAATCAATTTGATAAGGCCATTATGCTCGGTGAAGTCGCTCGTCTAAAGGATCCCAAAGATGAGGAGATTACTAAGGATCTGGTTCGCTCTTATGTAAAAGTCGGCAATATTACGGCCTCTGCTAAACTCTTCACTGAGCTTGCCCAGTATCATCCCGAATATCTTGTTGAGGCCTCTGAATTATGGCGTAAGGCCGGTCATGAAATGATGGCCAAGAATCTGGCCATGGAAATAAGAAATCCTGTTAAGAAGCTTAAGCAAAATATTACTCTTGCTCTCTTAAGTGAAGACTTCAATAAAATGGTGCTTCTTGGTGAACAAGGACAAAGAACAGAGCTTAAGAATGATCAAGATATTCAATATGCTCTTGCTTACGCAAGCTTTATGGTAGGTGACTATAAGACCACCGAAAATTATCTGACTTATATTCAACGCCCAGATCTCTTTAAAAAGGCACTTGCTCTAAGAGAGGCCATGATTCGTTGTACTGAAGAGGTGGCCCTATGTTTTTAAGAATTCTACCCCTTATTATACTTACTCTTTTTTCACCATCTCTTCTTGCTAAAGGTACTTTTCAGGCCACCGTATTTGAAAATGGTGCTCCACTATCTGGATATGAAATCTCTCTTGATGGTAAGAAGCTTCATAAGACGGATGGGGATGGATCAATCTTTGTTGACCTGGAGTCTGGACGTCACTTCTTTGAAGTCAAAGAAGGTGAAAAAGTCAAAAGCGTTCCCTTTGTTATTGCTGACGGAGAAAATACTCAGATATTAATCAACACTTTCACTGATAAGACAGATTGGGATACTGAAGTTTCTGAGCCTGAACTTCCTCGTAAAATTGATGCCAATACTCCTCGTGGAAAAATATCTGGTATCGTTACGGGTGATGAAGGGGCCGTGGCCGGTGCAAAAGTTTACCTCTCAGGTATTTCTGAAACCTTTACTACAGATGAAGAGGGAAGATGGGAAGCAAACGTTCCAGAGGGAAGATACTCTGTTTCTATTATTCATAAGCTCTATGCCACACGTACTTTAACCAATCAATCCGTCATGGCCGCTAAGACTGAGAAGCTCAGTGTTCGACTCTTTCCTACAGGTCTTGAGTTAGAAGAATTTGTAGTGGTAGCTCCTCACGTTAAGGGCTCACTTGCTTCTCTTATTGAAGTTCGTAGAAAGTCTTCTACTGTTGCTGATGTACTTGGTGCTGAGCAGATGAGTAAGAGTGGTGATTCCAATGCGGCCGCCTCTTTGGCCCGAGTTACTGGACTCACTGTTGTCAATGGGAAGTTTGTCTATATTAGAGGACTAGGGGAGAGATATTCCAATGTTCTACTTAATGGAACTTCTCTACCTTCTCCAGATCCTACCAGAAGAGTGGTGCAACTCGATCTTTTTCCTTCAGGAATCTTAGAGAGTATGGTGATTACAAAGTCTTATACTCCTGAGATCCCAGGAAGCTTTGGAGGAGGTGCTGTTGACTTAAAAACAAAGGATATTCCCGATAAGTTTACGGCCAAGGTAACCCTTTCTACTTCCTATCAAGAAGGTCAAAATGAGGCCCTTAGTTATGAGGGAGGAAATTCTGATTGGCTAGGAATCGATGATGGAACTCGTGAAATGCCAGCAGCGGTTGCTGCGGCAACGGCCAATGGACGCACACTTCCGGTGGGTAGTGATGAATCCCGTGAATTGGGAAAGGCCTTTAATAAGAATTATACGGTTTCTAATCAAAAAACAAATCTTCCACCAGGATTGAGCCTCTCGATTGGAGATACTCTTAAGTATCGCGGTAAGAAATTTGGCTACAATGTTGCTGGACTCTATCGGGATCGTTGGAATAATAATGAGTTTAATAATTTTGATATTGATGAGACCAGCTCAGTTACAGGATCTCGGGTAACTAAACGCTCGCAGCGTGAAGTGAACCTTTCCGGAATGCTCAATCTTGGTGCGGATTTTGGTCGCTATGCCGATATTCGCTCAAATACCCTAATGCTGAGAAAAACGATTAATCGTGTCGAAAGACGCTTTCTTGAAACTCAGGACAATAGTCTTGAACAAACCAATATCCAGTGGCAAGAGCGCCAACTCTTTAGCCAGATTCTAAATGGTAAGCATCAACTTGGTGGCAATAAAAAACGCCTCTTTATGTGGAGAGGAAGTTACTCTCAGGCCCTTATGGATCAACCTGATAGTAAATTCTATCAACATGTGACGGATACAGGAACTCGTGTATTTGATACCGATTCAAGATCAAATGAGCGCTTCTTCGGGGTGGTTAAAGATAATGTGCGCGAAGCAGAGGCCAAGGTTCAGCTTCCCGTTTATGAATCTAAAGCGTTTAGTCTCATTTCAAAATTTGGAACTAATATTACGACCAAAGAGCGTGAGTCAGACTTCAAACGCTTTAAGTATGATGTCAATACTGTGATTGCGGAGAATGTAACTGGTGATGACACAATCATTAGTCAAACTCCTGAGCAAATCTGTACCGATGCTGTTATCGATGCTGGTGGATGTACTCTCGTGGATACAACCGGGGCCGCAGATCGCTTTGAGGCCAACCAAGAGATTCGCTCTTATTTTATGGATACGGAGACAAAGGTCTCTGATATCGCACGACTTAATCTTGGTGTACGCTATGAAGATAGTATTCAAAATATTACAACTTATGATGGTGTTGGCCGAGAAAAAGTAGAGAACTCTCTTCAAATGCAGGACTTCCTTCCTTCTGCGGGTCTTACTTTCTTTATTAATGAAAAAATGCAGCTACGCTTAGGCTATTCAGAGACGATTTCCCGTCCGGCCTTCAAAGATTTAAACCCTTCTTCTTATTATGATGATGAAAGAGATCGCGAGATCAATGGGAATACAAATCTTAAGGGAACGATCATTAAAAACATAGATGCTCGCTGGGAGTGGTACTTCGGTAACCAAGAAAATATCTCTGTAGGTGTCTTTAATAAAGAGTTTCTAAATCCCATTGAAGAAGTTGCCGGAGCTTTTGATGATAATGGAAAGCTCACTTACTCTGAAACGGGGTATCAGCTGGCCAATATTGGTAATGCAAGTGCTCAAGGTTTTGAAGTTGAATTTAGAAAGAATTTTGGCTTTATTTCCTCTGAATTTGAAAATCTTGCTCTTGGAGGAAATTACGCAAAGATTGACTCTGAAGTTACTATTTTTGAAGAGCTTTCTGGCCAAGTTACCAATGCTACTCGTCCTCTTCAAGGTCAGTCTCCCTATGTGGTTAATGTTAATTTAGATTACGACAATAAAGATATCGGAACCAATGCCACGATTCTCTACAATGTCTTTGGTGAGCGTGTCGACACTGTGGGGACGCAAGGCCTTCCCGATGTCTATCAAGAGCCCTTTCATCAACTGGACTTTGTTTTTCAACAAAAATTTGGAAAAGATTTTAAGAATAAAGTTAAGTTTAAAGTTCAAAATATTATCAACCCTGAATCACAGTTAACTCAGGGCGAGGCCATCAAACAAACCTTTAGAAAGGGAAGAAGAGCTTCTCTAAGTTTTACGAGGACATTCTAATGAAGAAGGTAATTTTATTAACAAGTGCTCTTGTAATTCTTTTTTCTTGTGAGCTTCATAAGCAAGAAACAGTGACACCTCCACCAGTTGCACCAACCGTTACATCTCTATCTGTCATTGACAGCATTATGGTAACCGTTTTAACTGATGATATCGAAGGTCTTGAAGAGATTCTCGCGGCCGATGCTACCATCGATCTCAATACTCCAAATGAGAGAGGAGAGCTCATTCTCAATCAGGCGGTGAGACTCAACCGTATCTTTATTGGTGAGGTTCTCTTAAAGTATGGGGCCGATCCTATTCTTGAAGATATTGAAGGTTTTAGTGCCCAAAATCTAAGCTCTGATAGTGATATTAATGACCAGTGGAATAACCTCTTCGAAGGCAATCCTCTATCCTCAGATTTTTTAACAAGCCTAGTCCTAAAGGCCATTTCAGAAACGGCCCATGATACTCAAGAGGATACAATTAGTAAGCTTAATCTCTACTTTGATCGGGGGGCTCCTTTTGATGGTATTGATGAAGAGACAAAGTACTCTTATCTTATGCTTGCTTCTTCTAATAATCTCGTTCTTCTTGCCGAGCATCTCTGTACTTACCCAGAACTTGATGCTGAATATACCGTTACGATTATCAGAAGACGTCGTGAGTATCACATCAATGCGATGTACTTTGCCCCTTCTGAAGAGATGAAGAGGGCGCTTAGCTCATGTGGGCTTAAGAATCGATAATTTTTCGCACTAGAGATCAAGAGCTTGGGCCGCTAAAATTGGGGGATGAATTATTTTATCCCCAAGAATTTAGATTGGCTCCCATACCTAAAAGATGAACTTATTGATGAGTTTGGCCAAGATCAAGTCAAACAAGTTGAAAAACTTCCTTTACTTAAAGTTGATGGCAATGTCGATGATCGCTTCATCGCTCTCTCACTCAATGCTCTTCCTGAAGCGCAAAGAATTGAAGAAGCATCTATAACTGAACAAACCAATAGTATTATTGATAAAGTTTTAGGGGCCTGGGATCAAGGTAGTAAAATTAATCTGCGAGTTTTCTCAATTTCGGCAAAATACTGTATTGTAACAAGCGGTAGGGCCGAGATCTTAAGAGATAAACTACATAAAGGCCTCAAAAAACAGGGATACTTCTTACAAAAAAAGGCTGACTTAGATAATTGTCATCAGCTGCAAGTGATGATTCTACCAGAGCGTGATTTAAGAGTTTCACTCATTCATAAACTCAAGGCCTCTAGCACTCATAGGCCTATCATATCTCCCTTTGTTGGAGGACATACCACGATTGCTGATGATAAAGACGCTCCTTCAAGGGCCTTTAAGAAATTACGTGAGGCCCAGATGGTCTTAGGTGAGTCGATTCAAGAAGGCCAAGTCGTTGTGGATCTTGGAGCATGTCCCGGGGGATGGACTTATGTAGCACGTCTTAGGGGGGCTGAAGTTATTGCCATTGATCGCTCTGAGGTTAGATCCGATCTTCTTCATGATTCTAAAGTTGATTTTCTAAAAGAAGATGCCTTTAAATTTAAGACGGATCGACCAGTGGACTGGGTGGTCTCTGATATTATTTGTGCACCGGAGAGGATCTTAGAGTTGATGGATAGCTGGGTAGAGAAAGAGTTTTGTAATCACTTTGTTTTTACCATTAAGTTTCAAGGAACTGACGGATATGGCATCCTTCAAGATTTTAAAGAGGCCATATCAAAACTCTCTAATTACGATATTATCTTAAGGCAGCTCAATGTGAATAAGAATGAGGTAACTATTATGGGAAGCTATACATTTGAGTAACTGCTATATCTTGTCTATTTTTTTTCCATAGTTTTTACTTACTTTCGATGCATAATTATCTTTAGATTAATTAATATATATTAGGAGATTTTATGAAATTAAGCTCATATATAGTTTCTGTTTTTGCGACACTTCTTATGTCCCAATCTTTTGCTTATGAAATTGGCGATAAGGTTAAAGAATTTTCTTTGAAGGGTACACCTAAGGAGACATCTCTAAGTGATGTTCTGGGCAAGTATATTGTGCTGGAGTGGTACAACGACGGTTGTCCGTTTGTTCGTAAACATTATGACTCTGGAAATATTCCCAAGATGCAAAAGCAGTACAAAGATAAAGTAAATTGGTTAACGATCAATAGTAGTGCTTCGGGCAAACAAGGCCATATTGAAAGTATAGATAAGGCCTCTTCTCTTTATACTAAGGAGCAAATGAGCTCTCTTGCTCTTTTGATCGATTCAAATGGAAAAGTTGGTGGAGAGTTTGGCGCAAAAACAACACCTCATTTCTTTATTATCGATCCACAAGGAAAGCTCGTCTATCAAGGTGCGGTTGACTCAATTGCCTCAGCTTATAGCGAAGATATTGCAAAGGCCGATAATTATGTCGTTGCCGCTTTAGATGAAGCTCTGGCCGGCAAGAGCATTTCTGTCTCAAAAACAAAGCCTTATGGTTGTTCGGTTAAGTATTAGCATTGATTCATAGGCTTTTTAAGGCATAATAGTTGTTATGATAAAAGGCCTTTTCATTTGTCTCTCTCTCTGTTTTGCTCTCCCGCTGTTGGCACAGAACCAACAAGGGGGAGATGATCTACAAGAGATCCGAAAGCGCCAACTAGAGCTTATGCAACGAATTCGCAAACAACTTGAAGCGGATCAAAGCGATATGGATCAATTCTTCAATGATCAGTTCTTTAAGCAGGCCGATCAGATGTTCAAGCAACTTCAAGATGACAAGAGTCCCTTTGGTCAAATTATTCAACAATTTCAAAAAGGCTTTATGGGGGAGTTTGAAGGAAGTCATTCTCCCTCCCAATGGAAGGAATCTGATGCGGGGATGGCCTTTGTTCTTCCGTATATCCTCACTCCTCAAGATAAAATTGATCTCAAAATAAATAAGAATGAAGTTTCAATTGAAATTGAGCGCCAAAGAACGAGGGGGGTTTCTCGCTCCCAATCCTACCAATTTCCTATCCCCAAGGGTTGTGATCCTGCTGGTGTGGAAATCTTAAATAAAGAAAAAGAGGGACAAACCCATATACTCTTTCCATGGAAGAAAAAGCTTGAAAAAGTGAAGCCCAGCGCTGGTGATAAAGTTATTTAATCTATCGATTTTCAGCTACTTAAGTTGAAAAACACCTATAATTGATTCTTTTGGTAAAGTATTTGCATCAAGTACCCGAATAGCCTTTCAAGGGTCTCATAGACCTGTGAACTACCCACAAGAGAGGGGCTTATTAACGCAAAATCTACTTTTATCATATCGATGACGCTCTGGGGTCTCATTATGTGGCAAACGGTCCATGCTGTAGATGATGGACCCGTCTTCAAAAAGAAGAGCTTCTCTATCCCCAAAAGGCAGCAATCTATTATTGTGACTCCTGAAGGTTTTTATCCTGACCAAATTAGTGTGTTTAAGGGAGAGGCCATTCGCTTCTTCGTAACGGCAACATCTGACCAAAAAGAGTGTTTTATCATTAAAGGAAAAGAAATCTTCTTATCTGCCGAAAAGGGTAAGGTAAGTGAGGGTTCAGTAATGTTCAATTCATCCGGTGTATTTCAATATTACTGTCCCACTACAAAATTTAAAGGGAAGATAACTGTACTTGAGCGCCCTGAAGATATACGAGCTAGGAATCGTCAAATTGCTTCAGAGACGAGAAGAGTATGGATGCCCCGTGAAGAGTAAACCATAACCAGAAGAAGAGTATGTCTGTATTTAATGATGCCATATCCAACTTACTAAGCCCAATCGGTGATCTCCTCGATGACCCTGGTGTTTCAGAGGTTATGATCAATGGATACAAAGAAATATTTGTTGAAAAAAAAGGTCTCGTTTACAAAACAGAAAATCAATTTCCCAATGAAGATGCTCTGATCTCTGCGATGAGGGCCATTGCTCAATCTGTTGGAAGAGTTATTGATAATGATAACCCGCGACTAGACGCCCGTCTTCCGGATGGTTCTCGTATCCACGTTGTTTTACCACCAATGGCCAAGAATGGAACAACTGTGGCCATTCGTAAATTCTCTAAAGAGAAGCTTACCCTCAATGATCTTATTGAATTTGGCTCCCTTTCAAAAACGGCCGCCAGATTTCTCGATATATGTATCTACCTTGGAAAAAATATTATTGTAAGTGGAGGTACCGGTTCAGGTAAAACCACTATGCTCAATGTTCTGGGCTCTCGTATACCGAAAACTCAAAGGCTTCTGATTATCGAAGATGCCGCCGAACTTCAAGTAAAGGCCGAACACGTTGTAAACTTTGAAACACGTAAGGCCGATCCCACTCGCGGTATCACAGAGGTGGATATTAGAGATCTCGTTATCTCTGCCATGAGGCTTCGTCCCGATAGAATTATCGTAGGGGAAGTTCGTGGTGAAGAAGCACTCGATCTTATTCAAGTAATGAACACAGGTCACGATGGTTCCATGGGTACCGTTCACGCCAACAATCCCATAGATGCCTGTACTCGTCTAGAAACACTCTGTCTTATGGGTGACACCAAAATTCCACCAGATGCCGTAAGAAAAATGGTTGCTTCGGCCATGCAAGTTATCGTTCAATGTTCACGCTATCACGACGGTGGACGTAGAACCTCTCACATCTCTGAAATACTTGGAATCGATAAAAACGGAAACTACATCTCTCGAGATATCTTCCGTTGGGTACAAACCGGGAAAGATCCAGAAACAGGAAAGTATGTCGGTGAGATGGTCCCATGTAACTACGTTCCAACATTCTTTGAGGATATTGTGGTTAATAAATTACCATTTCCGAAGTCAAACTTTCTTTCCCCTGATTGGTATAATGACTTAAAGAAACAAGCCGCTTAGCGACTTACAAATCACAGCTGGTTGGTTTACAGAAAATATCCACAGTTAAGTCACCAATGCGAAAGGCAAGATCTCTAGCATGATATTGAATGAGTTCAGAATCCTTGGACCAAGCAAGCATTTGCTTAGTGAGTTTTTCTAGCCTGGCACTAAGTTCTGAGACCTTTTCCTGATCTTCATCCTCCATGGCCTTTAGGGCGCCTTGGGCCCGAGCAACAAAGGCATCGAAAGCATTTTCTTTTTCAATGGCCCGCAAACAATCTAGTGAGAGAATATTAGTTGTTCCTTCCCAAATGCAAAAGACTTGAGAATCTCGTAAGAAGCGAGGAATTCCTGTATCTTCGATATAGCCAGCTCCTCCGAAGGACTCTACTAGCTCAGTTGTTGCGATGATATTCTTTTTGGCCGTATAGAGCTTTGTTATGGGCGTCAGTAGCCTAAGCATGGCCGAGACTTGATGATCTTCGATTCCCTTTCTTTCATTATTCTCTTCTTCTTGTAAGAGTGAGATTGTGTAGAACGTCAGCTTGAAGCATTTTTCAAACTCAAGAGAGACTTCATTAAGAGTTCTTTTGTGTAGAGGATGATCACTTAGTTTTCTTTTAAAGGCGACTCTTTTTTCAGCGTAATCATTGGCCAAATCAAGAAGCCTCTTAAATGACCCAATCGTTGTACAGGCATTATAGATTCTTGTGACATTAAAGAGGTGAGATATATTTTTTACGCCCTGGCCTTCTTGTCCCACTAGGTGGGCCTCTGCACCTTCAAAATCAAGCTCTGCAGTCGGCAATGCCTTAGTCCCTAATTTATCTTTAAGTCTTCTGACTCTTATTCCTTGCAGCTTTCCATGGTCATCTCTTAGTTTGACAAAGAATAAGGAGAGACCTTTATTTCCTTCGCGGGCCTCGCCCTTTTCATCGACAATTCTTGCAAGAGTAAAAGTGATTTGAGAAGTCGTTGCAGAAGTAAACCATTTCGTTCCATAGAGTTCGTAGTGATCACCAACTTTCTTCGCTATTGTCTCCGTTTGAGAAACATCACTTCCCCCCGGTTTTTCGGTCATCCACTGCCCAGAGGTCCAGAAGTCTTTAGCGCTAGAAGCTGTGATATGTTTAAAAGCTTCATCAAGTAGAGAAGTCTTATATTCGTCGAGGTGTCCCATCTTCTTGAGTTGGTTAATGAGTTTGGCCGCACCGTCAGTCATGGCCAATGGACAGGTATAGAATGCACTATCTGGGTGAAAGAGGAAGAGTTTTAGAAATTGATGAATACGTCCAAAGTCATGTGCGCTATGATATCCTAAATTGATGAGGCGCTCATCTCCACTTAGTCCATCAAGTTTACTCCATCCTTCATGAGTTTTAATTTCATCGATTCTCTCTCCCCATGGAGAGTAGGGTATATGTTGCGGAGGATTTTTTTCAGCAGCGTCAGACCACTGTGCACTTTGAGGTAATACTTCACTATAGAAGCGAGCGAGGTCCTGAAAGACGACTTCTTTAACCTGTGAATCTGTAATGAGCCAATCAAGGGTATTGGTCACTAGTTGATCAGCATCAAAATGGTTGTAATCGATCTGGGGTCCTGATTGAATAAAACTCATAAGTCCATCCTTAGTTTAGTTTGGACTTATGGTAGCATTCGATTTGATGATTTTGTAGCTTTAGTATGAATTCAGGCTTTAATTCTGATTAAACCAGTCAAATGTTTGATTGATTTCTTCATTTTCTATACCTAAAACAAAGTTTACTGCTTCGATATCAGAAAGATAATCACGTCCTGTAGGGTTGATTCTGAGTATTCCATTCCAATAACCTCTAAGAGTATTTTCTTTGAAGTCTCTAACTTTATCTTCATACTGCTTATTCTTTAGATACTTTTCAATACGATCCTGTCCTTCCCAAGTATTTCTATCATAGAGTTCTGCAACGGCCAGTGGAGTCGTATTAAGTGATGCCTTTTTGATTTGAAATTTAAGAACCCAGTGGGCCAATTTTCTTACTTCATCCAGGTAGGCCGATTCTTTAATTTTCGCCGTATCAACTCCTGATATTGCATTAGCATGGAAGTCTTCATTTATTTTTCCAGAGAAGTTATCCTCTAGTCTTACGCCAACATTCTTTACCTCTAGAAGAGCATTTTCACTTTTAAGAAATTCAAGTGCATGGCCAGAAATTGCGGAGATATACTGATCTCTCATTTGACTCTGCTGCGATTTAGCTTTTGAGTCTTTCTCATAGGTACCATTTTCAATACCTGCAATGGCAAGCTCATAGATTTTAGACATCATAAGTCTATTATAATCTTTAGAGAGTAAGAATTGCTTCTTCATTTCTTCGGAGAGTTCGTCAAGCTTCTGAGTCGTTACATACTTCTTCGCCATTTGTTCAGCGATGCTCTCATATTTTAAAATTTTGTCTGCATATTCACTATTGATAAATTGAATCACATTGGAGTCAATATTTGCCAGGAAGTCATTATATACTGCTGGAGCACTATTTCTAAGTTCCGCTAATTCTGTAGTCTCTGGACCATAGAAAGTCACCCCCTTGAGCATGACTTGCATACCAGGGTTTTCTGTAGCGATTTGAGAAGCTTCACCTTGAGAGATTCTCTTATTATTAATCTTATTATTTATGAATGATTCCATTTCTTTAGCGAAGTCAAAAATCTCTACAGGACGAACATAGAATTCCTTAGCGTATCCCAGAGCAGTTATGTACTCAAACTTTTCAACTTCTTTAATGCGGTAATGTTCTTTAATCCTCTCTTTTTGAAGATTATACCAGTCCCAGTACAACTCTTCTGCTGTTTGACCACTCTTGTGTGGATAGCCTGCTTCGATTAATTGCTCACCAAACTTTTGACGGGCATAAACAATCCCTTTTCCTTCATCAAGAAGACTTCTAAGCGCCTTCGTCTCCATATCCTGTACTTTCTTGAAATAGTCACTTTGAGTAATGGTAAATGCTTTCCAGTCTTTTTTCATTAATGGGCGAGTTGCATAATCTTGAACCATACGGATATAGGCCATTTGCTTGATGCCGTCTTTCAATCTTGGAGCTAACCACTTATCTTTGATCTCTTCATATTTTCCGTAATCACCATTAGCTTCTTTAAACATTTCCACTAACATTGTATCTGTTAGATGGGCCACTTCCATCCATTTCTTAACGTCATAACTTGAAGTCATCGAACGTCCGCCTAGGCTAAAGGCAGTCCAGATCATTGGAATTCCTTGCATGCTTGAAGAGCTATCAAGCGGGAGATTCAGATTCAATTGGGCCCTTGCACTTATAGGAGCAGCAAGTGATGTAGCGATGAGAACAGGGGCAAGTAGCTTCTTTAACATATAAACCTTGGGGTTAGTGGTTACCTATTAATTTTAGTAGTAAGTAAATCTTAGTTATCACCATCAAAGAGGAACTCTTCATTAGGTCTTTGTCTGCTTGATCCGAATTGGTAAGTTAGGCTAATACCAAGAACAATATCATTATCACGATTTAGGTAGTCATTATAACGGGCTTCTACACCAAGAGATAAACTCTCAGTAAGGGCCGTTCTTGTTCCAACTGCATATTGCATAACTTCTTTTTCTACATAGTTAAATTCAACAATTACATCCGTTGTGCGATGAACTTGGATCATTCCACCAACTGTAATTCCAAAACTTGAGTCCGGATATTCTGGATTGTTGCTAAAGTACATTCCTTCAACCCATCCTACGAGCATACCGTCATTTGATTCTCCGATAAGTCCAACTGTAGTTCTTCTCTCATTACCTGAGTCAAGGTGGCCATTACCTAATTCAGCATGACCAATTGTGAGAAGGATATTATCGGTAAGCATTTTACTTAGACGAACAGAAACACCATCAATACTTCCAAGGGAGAGATCTCCACTTTCTGTTTCAAAAGCACTGATTTCAACTTGATCAAACATACCAAAGAGACCTTCTGTTAAATCAACAGTCAGTCCATATACTTCATCAATTTCTTGAAGGTTTGCTAAAGGGTTATTTGAGAAGATAGGCATGGCCTGTACATTTTGTGCAAAGGGAATAGGCTGTTTACCTACAATGACTGCAATCGGAGATCCGCCAACTTCTTTAATTTCGATATAAGCTTCCGAGATGAATTCTTCAATCGAGAAGTCATCATTGAATTCAACATTATTATTTTTGAAAATGGATTCAAGCTTTCCTGTAAGAACAAAGCGAATCTTATTCTTCCATTCAGCATTGAGGCTAACATAGCTGCCATTTAAGTTTTGCATGGAACCACTTTCTGAGCCGGCCATGATATTTGAGTTAACTTCGCCTTCATATCCAACTCTGAAATCTCCATCGAGTAGTTCTAGGTCGTCAGCAACAACTGGAGCTATCATATTCATAGTCATTCCTAGAAGTAGGGCGGGTATTAACTTATTCACGGGAATCTCCTTTGATCCTTTAAATTATGTAATGCATTAAGTATGACAAACTTCATTATATTTAGGGCCCTTTATGTAAAGCTTACACGGCCCTTGCTAAAGTTTAGTCACTTATTAGCTCTGCTAACTATCTGAATTTAATGTTATAATTAGGTCATGGAGGTAAGATGCTTAAGTTTGTTCGTATATTCCTAGGGTTTTTAGCAGATAGTTCTCCTTTTAAAAAAAGGGGATTTTCGACTCATACGAGAAATGGGGACCTCCAGGTATCAAAGGAATATGGCCCGATTGTCCTTCATTTCTATCAGTCGATTTCGGCCTATCATCCCGACTTTCACGAAATTCTGGACTTCACTATTCCTGATGGAGTCTTTGTTTTAGATTTCTCATCAGCGAGTTATGTAAATCTCGTACAAGAAATTGAGCTCTACCATAGTTTCGAGTTTGTTAGGAATATCGGGCATTATTGGTTTCTGTATGACAAGCGCTTAGATTTTGGCTCACCAAATTTAGAAAAAAAACTGGTTATAATTGAAGAGTTCCTAAGTTCCCTATAGGTTCCAGCATACTTTTGCAGAAGCACTGCGTTTTATAATGTATGCGGGAACCCAGGACTGTTTAAGATACGGCTTCTTGATCTGCAAATGAAAGTTTAGTAACAGGCTCGGGCCGTGTAAAGTTCCTTGAGCTCTTTGACATTCTGATCAAGGCCTTTTCGCAATCTGCAATCAGATGATAGGTATTTTCTCCCTCTGCAGAGGCCCTAATATCTTGCTTATTTGGCATTCTCAGCTCCATTGACACCTTCTGTTTCGAGGGACCTTTACTTGATTTAGGATTTATAATTTGAAAGGTGACAATTAACTTTGTGGTCCTAGGATTGATTCTTATAATCTTTGTGGCCCGCTTTAGAACCTCTTGCTCAATCGCTTCAGTCCTATCAAGTTTCCCCCATTCTATTAAAAGCTTATCCATTTCTTCCTCTCTTATCTAAAGGTTAATAGGTTAAGATCATAATGCCTGAAATATAAATAGAGTTGTCAGCTCTATGTAAATCTCGGGTGAAAAATCTTAGATTGCAAGAGGTCTGATAGACTTTTTTACTGCGGTGTTTCTGCAAAAGTATGCTGGAACCTTAGGGGGGAGGGAACCTTAGGGAGTGTGGTTGAGGAGGTAGCTACGTATATGATTTAACAAATCCTCATCTTCGTAGTCATACTCGCAATAGGCCTGATAGAGGTGATTGGTTTCATCTATCCAACTATGGTTGACGTAGACCTTTATTGGTTTCTTTCTGCCGCTTATCTCTTCAGCTAATTGTCCTGAAAGCTTTAGAATCGCTCCTTTGGCCACAAAGTGAGGGCCCTGTAAGGTAATTCCAAACTCATTTATGGATCTAATCTCATTTTCCCAGCTGATATTGCAGGGGGAATCACTCTCACTGACTTTATAAAAGGGAAGTGGAGTTATATTTTCATGTTTGAGGTAGTGATTGATTTTGTTGAGAAGGAAGTCATCATCAAGTGGCTTTGTGACATAGTCACTGGCCCCAAGCTCAAGAGCTTTGACGATATCTTCATCATCTTTTCTGCGAGATAGAATAATTATGGGAATGGTTAAATCGAATTTCTTTCGCATGGCCTGAAGAAGGGAGTAGCCAGCACCCGGGCCTTGCTCAAGATTAATATCAATTAAGCACAGCGAAGGTTTTATCTTCTTTAAGTGAGCAATAAATTCTTCAACGGTTTTTGTGGTACTAACTTTAAAACCATTCTTTTTCAGAACCAGTTTAAGGAGATTGTTAAAATCAACATCATCATCAAGCGAGAGAATATAGGGACCATCAATTTTTTCTTCGTTGCTCATCTCAATTCAACTCTTGGTTGTTGCTTTAATTAATCTTATTTTTCTTGCGGTTTCTTCTTTCACACCCTTAATTCTAATTTCATTGATATATTCTCCGGGACCCACGACTCTATGAGAGGGATTTGTTTTATATCGACAGGCCTGACATCCAAGCTTGTCGAGGAAGCTTGATTCTATTTTAAGCTCAATATTCTCTGAATATTTTACGGGGCCTTTTACTCGCAAAGCAGCTTCACCCATTTGCATTATTTCTGCTTCCGTTTGGCACTGTATTTTTTGGGGGATAGAAAAATTAATCGTGGGTAATTCATGAAATTTTAAAGATTTCTTCACTTTTTGCAGCAAGATATTTACCTGTAAGGGCTTAGTGATAAACTCTTCAGCGCCAAGTTGCGTTGCCAATGTGACTAAATTCTTACTGGGTGATGAAGAAATGAGAAAGGTCGGGATTTCTTTATAGTTTGGATCTTTCTTCAGTTTTTGGATGATATGAATACCTTCTTTCTCACCATGGCCTAATTTATTATCAATAATGATTAAGTGAGGGCCAATGGTCTTAAGTTGTTCAAAGAAGCTATTCGTCGTTGTGGCATAATGTGTAGTATGCCCAGCGTTGTCGAGAACCTTGATTATAAGATTTATGATATCAACGTCATCATCTAATATGAGAATATGCTTCTTTGTCTTCATAGTAGCTCTATATCTATCTTTGACCTATTTGTAAGAAGTTTAATTATACTCTACTTGTAGTGAATCCATATATTCTTTGTACTGATTGCAGTAGTCTTTGATGGCGTTAATATCATTTGACTGACAGGCCTCTTCAAGAGCTGCACCAATTTCTCCAAGGTCATTAAAGCCATAGCTACCTGCATTGCCTGCCAATTTGTGGGCAATAGACTCTATGTGTGACCAACTTGAGCTCTGAATATGCTCTTCGATTTGGATTAAGTCTTTCTTTCTATTTTCGAGAAAGCCAGGGACAATTTCTTCAAGATCAGCGTCTATGGTTACAATTCTTGGTGTAGTCATAAAATTTCCTAATAAAATGATTAAAATGAATCCAAATTTAGTATATACTCATTATTATTGAGTTTTCCAGTATGGAAAAATCAATAAAGGCTTGTATGCTTAGGTTTTATATTTACAGGTACTGGAAATATAAAACCGGTTGAGTATATATTAATAATAACATATTTTTTCACATATTATTTTACAGCATAAGCTGACCAAGAAGGTAGCGGTTAATGAGTAAGAAAAAGATTATTTTGATTGATGATGACTATGATATTCATGATTTAATTCGTCATACTTTATCAAAAGAATTTGAACTTAGTTATGCAGAGTATTTGAATGAAGGTGAGTCTCTTATTAAGAAGAATAATTTTGATCTTCTGATTCTTGATGAAACTCTTCCCGATGGTAGAGGTAGTGACCTTTGTTATAAGTTAAAGAATGAGATGGATCTTCAAGATCTTCAAATTATTATGCTAACTCAAAGAAAAGATCTCAAGGATAAACTGAATGCTTTTGATGCGGGAGCTGATGATTATATATCGAAGCCATTTGAACCTCTGGAGCTCTTAGCGCGAATCAATGCACGACTAAGAGGAAGTTCTGGGGCTCACGGAAACCTTTTGGAGAGATATGATTTAAAGCTTGAGCTCACTACTCAGTCTTTGGCCATTAAAGATAGAGAGTCAGAGTCTTGGGAAGATATTGCTTTAACACCTATAGAATTCAAAATCCTCTATCAATTGATTAAAGACGAAGGGGTTGTGAAAAGTAGAAAAGAGCTTTTGGAGTCAGTCTGGGGTAAAGGTCAGAATGTTATTGATCGTACTGTGGATCAGCATGTCTCGAAGCTTCGAAAAAAACTTAACCCAAGTGTTATGACGGTTAAGAGTTTACATAAGAAGGGCTACCTTCTTGCCGAAGAAATTTAGTATCTTTTCAACAGTTCCGTTCATGCTATAATTTTTCTATGAAAAATGGAATTTTACTGTCAAATCATGAACTACTCAATGATCTCTTAAGCTTCAACCTAAAAGCATTTTGCGATATTGATCTCAAAGTATGCACCTCTTTTGAAGAAGCGCTTAATCAGATCAATGTCTTAGGAGTTGAGTGCTCAATCATTATTAGTCTTAGTAAAATAGATGATACTGATTGTCCTGTGAAAATGAGGGAGCTCCTTCAATCAAAGTCTCTTGCTATCCCAATGGTAGTCATCGGTGAAATGTCCAAACTTAGTAATACTAAGAAAGTTCTCACTTTGCCTCCTAATTTAAATATTCCTCTTGTTGTTAAATCAACAGCAAAGATTCTTAATATTACGGCCAAGGATATGGCCGCCAAAGAAGTGCCTGATTACTATCCCGTTCCCCTGAGTATATTACGTAATTTCGAAACTGCTCCTTGCAATGTCTATGTGAAAATTGGAAGGACAGGACCTTTTGAGTATTCGCAGACGCTCACCAAGGGAGAAGACCTACGTCCCAATGCAAAGTTAAATTCCTATGCAGATGATGGTGTTCTCAACCTCTATATTCCTTCATCAATGCGTCTTGAAATTGTTAACTTGGCCTCGAAGATAGTGATGGATAAGTTGGATGACCCTTCTCTATCTGATCAAGATAGAGTTGCAACGGTGGAGCAAGGCTATGAAGTCATTGGAGGTCTCCTAGGGGAGAGTGCCACGGTTACTCCTGAGATTGTTGATATTTCAAAGAAGTGCATGGAAACGGTTTCTGATATTATCCATAATGTTCCCAAGCTTAGGAACTTATTGGGGATGATGCTGCAAAATAAGACAGGCTTTCTCTATCTTCACTCCGTTATGGGCACTTATGTTTCTCGACATATTATTAATAATATCAGTTGGGGCTCAGACGAACATGCTGAAAAGCTAAGTTTTGTATTCTACTTTCATGATATTTTCTTAGCTCCTATTTTTGCAAAATATCCTCATCTGCAATCGGAAGAGAATCTTGTTTTTCAAGAGGATATTTCAGAGAAGGATAAGGAAATTGTAATCAATCACGCAAGGCTTGCTAGTGATATGGTTAAGAACTTTCCTCGCTGTCCCATGGGAGCTGACGCTATAATTTCCCAACATCATGGTACCTCTAATGGGATGGGATTTGCTCTTGAGTATAAAGATGATATTTCACCCTTGGCCAAGGTTCTTATCGTAAGTGAGGCCTTTGTTGATGAACTTATGAAGTCTAAGGATTTAGGGCAAAAAATAAACTTAGAAGCGATTATCGAAAGTTTGCGTGCTAAATTTACCAAACACACTTATAAGAAAATCATCTTGGCCTTGGAAAATATCGCGATCTAAATTTCTTTTACTGCTTGAAAGAGAATTTGGTAGGGATCTTTGAAATTACCTATATTGTAAATGGACTTAAACGTTTTAGTTATACTAATTAGGCCAGAGCGACTATTGCCATTGAGAACCAATTGTATAACGAGATTATTTACCAGAATGAAGGTGGCAGATATTTTGGTGATCTTTGCGGCCATCAGGCCCTGAGGGAAGCCATTTCCATCGGGTAATTCATGATGTTGTTCAATAATAAAGTCGGCCTCTGGATACCTCGGAAACTGACGTGCTACTTCTGCGGCCCTTGCCGCATGCTGAAGAAAGCTCTCCACCTGTTCATCACTTAGGTAATCCAAATCGGGGTGGTCGCGATAGGTGATAGTAGACCACTCATCTCTTTGTAGAAAGGCATCGTGAATAAGGGCGGCCAATCCAAATTTAGATCGAGTCATATCAGATTTCCAGCCTAATTTCTGGGTGATATATTCACAGATTAGGCCCTTGAGAATGGCCTGCTCGGCCACATCATTTAATTCTAATGGAAAATTAAAAATGATTTCATCTAAGGTTTTATAAGATGACATGATAATCGGGAGTTGAGCGATAACTTTCTTAATGAGCTCGCGGATGGAATCACTTATTCCAACATCATTCAAATATTGATGAATGATAAGAACTGCGGCCACACATGTTTGAATTCTCTTTCGAGTATCGAGGCCTTTGGTATCGAGAGATTTTGATATTTTGATAATCGAGTTTTCTAAAAAGTTGAGATGTTCATTCTTTTCCAGATAGAGAAAGCGAATATTACGTTTTTGGAAATCTTGGATTGCTGACTGGGTATAAGTCTTGTTAGCACTGAGTGCTTTGATGAATTTGGTTTTTGTGAGTTCTACATAGACATCAAAAGGTACAGAGTCATAGAGGTAGAAGTTTCGAAGCTTCATGGGCACAAAATTTTCTGGATCTAGTTCAACAATACTATTTTCATAATCTTCTTTCTTGGCCCAGAGAATGGCCTCTGATACTACTCCAATAAATTGGTTGGCCTGGTAGGGCTTATTATAGGATGTCACCATTTCATACTCATCGTAGAATTCTGGGTCGACTCTGTCTTTGATCATGGCCGGTGTTCCCACAAAGATAACTGGGCGCGGGCCTATTTGGTCAAAAATCATTTGGGCCAAGTCTGATGGATTTGTATCTTTAAGGGAGCACTCGATAATGATTGCCGCAAAGGGACCTTCATAGGAGAGTGTTTCAAGGGCCTCGGCACCTTTCATAACACAGATTAATTCTAATTTTTTTAAATGCGTGTGAAAAAGATTTCTTAAGAGATTCCACTCTTCTTTTTCATCGCATATAAATAGCGCTTTCATACTCTAACTCCCAATATTCTAATTATACCTAGTCCTAGGATTGAATAAAGGAAGAAAAAAAATAAGTGCTTGAAATAAATAGCATAAATTGAGTTAGGCCGTTTGTTTAATACCAAACCATTGCACCCACTCTTCGGGATCATCGGCCTTAAGCCTCAGGTAGAGCTGTGGTGTCCATTTTGGAGTATGAGGTCTACTAAGGAGCTTCATTCCCGCCTCATGAGGTAATTTATTGCCTTTCTTTGTATTACAAGGAGAGCAACAAGAAACAATATTTTCCCATGTGGTTTTTCCGCCTCGACTTTGGGGCAGAACATGATCAAGGGTCAAACGCGAGGGGAGTTCTACTTTTTTGCAGTATTGGCAGCGAAAGGAGTCGCGCCAAAATACATTGTGTCGGCTGAAGCGAACTTTCTTATCACTTTTGTGTTTGGAATGGAGTCTTAAAATTTTTGGAAGAGCAAAGGTTTCCTTTACTCCCTGTATTCTACGCTCGTCGTACTCAGTAACCATTTCGGCCCGACCGGAGAGAAAGAGAATCATTGCCCGTTGCCAACTTACAATACGGACAGGAAAGTAGGTAGAATCCAGAACTAAGGTTCTCATTACGGCCACACCTCCATGTTTGTTTACTTCACAGCAAACATAATGCCTAACTTAATTCTACCTAGTCGCCATTGTCTGAGTCAATCTGTGCTTTAGGGAGTAAGAAAATGATATATTTAAGTAGCTTATTTTACTCGGTTTTAGAGGTCTAAGTAGGAAAAGATGGCCTCTTCTATGGCCTGCCACTGCTTTTGTCCGACTGCCCACTTATCGATGATAAGGTGATGAAAGCTTGGTGTAATCGTGGGTTTGAAGTTTTTAAGCACGAACAGTTGCGCCTTAATATCAGGGTTTTCTTTAGTGAAGTTCTTTATTTTATCTATGGAGATAAGCTCATCTTTGGGATCAAGGATAACCAAGAAAGGCTCAAGCATTTTGAAGTTCTTCTTTTCGGCAAATTCATTCCAATTATTTTTTCCTTCTTGTAGAGCACGATAGGCGGCCATACTTGTTGATTCTTCACTTCGATAGTCCTGGTGATTCATGCTCTTAATCCCAAAGTTATCGGGAAGAAAAAAGGGCAGGGCAGGCCATCCTGTGTACCAGTAGGACCAAAGAGCTGGTGCAAAGAAGACGCTCTTATTAAAGATTTGTTCCTTGTAAAAAGTAAGTGCATTTAAGTGAACTTCTGAACCAAGAGAGTAAGATAAGCTATAGAGAGGGAGATTTTTTTTGAGGTTGTATTGTCTTAGAATTTCTATTGCGCTTCTATATTGATTAACCCAATCACTTAGCTTCACTTGTCCTTGCTCTTGAAGACTTCCTCTATGTCCTTTCAAAGCAAGTCGCAGTACAAGAACGCCCTTTGATTTGAGGGCCTCTATGATCGAATTCATTCGTGAAGGTTTTAAGTTGAGGCCATGAGTGACTAAGGCCAGTGAATTGATTTTCTCTTTAGGGATATTAGGGATAAACCATTTTGATAGTTCAGCTTCTTTGAGCTGGTAAGATGATTGATTGAGTTCTTCGAGACTTGGGAGTTTTGCGTAACAATGACCTATCAAGGTCAATAAGAGGAGGCTATTGAATAAAGCTTTCAGGAGTCCTGAAGAAGAAGAGTGGAATAGAGACCCAAAACTTCTTACCTGATGGTTTAAGAAATTCATACTTACCTCTCATATTACCAGTAGGTGTACTAAGAGGGCAAAAGCTTTGGTATTGAAAACTATCATTGGCCTCAATTTTTGGTCTTTGACCAATAACACCCTCACCATTGATAAAACGCTCACGCTTATTTCCATCACGAATAACCCAGTGACGAGAAATAAGTTGAACTTCTTCGTCACCTAGATTGGTTACGCATACTTCATAAGCAAAGAAGTAGTAATCATTCTGTGGAGCTGACTTTTCCGCTATATAGGTGGGAATAACCTCGATTTGGATATCGTGGAGCTCATCAAGATTTGAGTACGTATGAATTTGTGGCGATTGAAAGTTTTCTAACACGGGGTGTTTATAGCGGCCTTGGATAAAATTGTTAAGCTCTTTGAAAGCTTTTCCCTATTTTATCTTAAAATAATTTCTAAAAACCAGAAAATACCTTATTTGTTATAGTTAAGTTATTACGTATTAGGTCATTCTTTAAGATTTTATTAGTTTCGGCTAAAAAAAATATGTGGCCAAAAGGTCCCAATTTCGACAAAATTGGCCTTCAACTTCACTATCTATACCCTGTTGTATATTGCTCTAGAAAGGGTAGGAGATTTTATTTATGTGTGGCGTTATTGGGGTAATTGGTCCCTACAATGACTCTAAAGTCCCTTTCTGGGCAGCTTATGAAGCTTATCGCGGGCTTCTTACTCTTCAACATAGAGGTCAAGATGCCGCAGGTATTCTCTCCTATGATAAGGATCGTCGTAAATTCTATGGCCATAAAGATCTAGGTCTTGTTTCCCAGGCCATCTCCTCGGAGCACCTAGAGACGTGTACGGGGAATATGGCCATTGCTCATACTCGCTATGCAACGGTGGGAACTGATGGCGTAGGTGATCTTCAACCGATGGTAACAGGTTTTCCCTTTGGTGTTGGGATGATCCATAATGGAAATATCGTTAACTACCACTCTCTAGCTAAAGAGCTAGGAGAGTCCTACGATCTGCAAATGCTTACAAATAATGATCTGGAATTAATGCTTCATTTGTGGTGTCAGAAGATTCTTGAAGAGCGTGGTGCTACGAATTGCCCCATTACTTTTGATCATGTTAAAAGCTCGGCCTCTTGGATTATTGAAAAGACAAAAGGGGCCTATGCTCTGGTAGGAATGCTTGCAGGTGTGGGGATGTTTGGCCTGCGCGATCCTGATGGAATTCGCCCTTTGATGATTGGCAAGCGCGAATCGGGCAATGGATATGAGTACTGTCTTGCCTCTGAAAGCTTGGCCTTAAACTTCTTAGGCTTTGAAGTTCTTCGCAATGTTCGCCCTGGTGAAGTTGTTCTTATTACAGAGAATGGAGAATTACAGAGCTCTATTGTTGGCCATAAAGAGAAGCCCTCTCACTGTATGTTCGAGTGGATTTATTTTGCAGGGGCAGAGTCAACCATTGAGAACCAATCTGTTTACGGAGCTCGATTGAATCTTGGAAAAGTCTTGGCCGAAAAAACAAGAAGCTATATTGAAAGTGGAGAGATCAATCCCGACTTTGTTTGCCCTGTTCCCGACACCAGTAGAACCGCTTCTATTGGTTTGGCCGAAACACTAGGTCTTCCTTATCGTGAAGGGCTGATAAAGAATCGCTATATTCAAAGATCATTTATTCTCAATACTCAAGATAAGCGCGAAAAGGCCGTTGAGCTCAAGCTCTCCCCGGTGCGCTCAGAGATTGAAGGAAGAAATATTCTCCTCGTTGATGACTCTGTCGTTAGGGGCACCACTTCCAAGAAGATTATTGATCTATTAAAGCGCTTTGGTGCCAAGGAGATCACGCTTGCAATTACCTGTCCTCCTCTTCGATATGGCTGCTTCTATGGGATCGACTTTCCTGCAGAAGATGAATTGATTGCCACAGGAAGATCGGAAGAAGAAATTGCAAAATGGGTTGGTGCCAACAAGGTTATCTATCTTGATCCAGAAGATGTAACCAGCGCTCTTGAAATGGAAGGTCTTTGCATGGCCTGCATTAACGGAAAATATCCCACTGATGTAAGTGAAGGCCAAGAGTTTGCTCGTCAAAGAAGAAAAATAAAGTAAAGGAAGAACATATGACAGAAAAACTTCTCCATATTGGTTCAGTTAAAGATATCTATGAAGAAGCAGGTAATGATAGTGAACTTATTTTTCGCTTCAGTGATCGCTACTCTGTTTTTGATTGGGGCGAAATGCCTGATCACATTGAAAATAAGGGAGAGTCACTGGCCTATCTTGGAACTCTATTCTTTGAATACCTCTCCCGTGCAGAAAATTGGCGTGATTGGAAACCTAAGAATCTTACTCTAGGTCCGAAAGAAGAAGAGATTCTTGCGCGTATTAAAAAAATTGGGGTGGGTAATCACTACCTTGGTAATGTAAATGGTGATTCAAGAGCAATTCGTGTTAAGAGAATTAATATTAAAAAACCTTCATTTGCTAATGGAAGTTATGACTATTCTGCTTATAAAGATAAAATTGAGGACTCTCTCATTCCTTTAGAAGTTGTCTTTCGCTTTGGAGTCCCAGAAGGCTCCAGCCTAATGACTCGTGTTGATGATGATAGCTACCGTCGTATTCTAGGTCTTCACCATAGACCTAAGGTAGGAGAGAAATTTAATCGTCCCTTAATTGAATTTTCAACGAAGCTTGAATCAACGGATCGCTATATTACTTATTCCGATGCTCAAAAAATGGCCGGCCTATCTGATATGGAGTTTGCTCGCTTGCATGGGCTATGCACTCTCTTAGGACTTAGGCTCAAAGACTTCTTTGAAGAGATGAATATTGAATTATGGGATGGTAAATTTGAGTTTGCTTTTTCCTCTCCACTTGAAGGTCACCTAGGGCGTGACATTATATTAATTGATTCTATCGGACCTGATGAATTAAGGCTTGTTTCTCGTGGACATAAATTGAGTAAGGAATTTTTAAGAACTTACTACCGAGGGACAAACTGGCTAGAGGCGGTTGAAAAAGCTAAATCTATGGCCAAGGATAGAGGGGTTAAGGAATGGAAGGCCATTGTCATAGATGAGCTCAAAGTTCTTCCCGATAATTTAAGTGATGAATATGCTAAGGCCGCAGCGGCCCTTTATCCTTGCTTAACCAATGAAGTAGCGAAGCACCTCGGTAAAGAAGCACCCTTTTCACAGGTCACGGGCCTTGAAGAATTCCATCAATTATTAGAAAAAGTGATTAAATAGAGAATAAGTAGAGAATAAGTAGAGAGTCGGAGTAAGTATGAATATTCTTATAATTGGTAGCGGTGGCAGAGAAGATGCATTTGCTTGGAAATTCCAACAAGAAGAAGAAGTTCAAAATATATATGTGACTCCAGGCCATTCGGCCATGGAGCGTTTTTCAAAAGTTACGCTTTGGAAAGACCCCGTTAAAGAGGCCGTCTCCCTTGCAGATAAGGCCCGCGAGTATAAAGTTGATCTCGTCGTCTGTGGACCAGAAGCACCCTTAACCGAGGGGGTTTCAGCCGCTTTTGATCGTGTAGGGATTGCTTTCTTTGGACCAAGTGAGCAGGCCGCACAGCTTGAAGGCTCCAAAATATTTTCGAAAGAATTTATGCGTGTCTTTGACATACCGACTGCTGGCTTTCAGGTTCATGAAAACTATGAGAGTGCCCTTTCGGCCCTTGAGCAGTGGCCAATGACGACGGGTCTTGTGATTAAGGCCGATGGCCTTGCTGGTGGAAAAGGAGTCGTAGTTACCTATGATATAGAAGAAGCGAAGAATACCCTCTATGATTTCATGAAAGATCCGGCCGTTTCTGTGAAAACGGATCGTATCCTCTTTGAACATGTTCTGCCTGGTGAAGAAGTCAGTGCATTTGCCTTTTGTAATGGTGAAGAATTTCTATTCTTGGGAATGGCCTGTGATCACAAACGAGTAAATGACGGGGATAATGGGCCAAATACAGGTGGTATGGGATGTTACCGCGAACTATCTTGGCCTACAAACGATACGAGTAACAAAATAATAGAAAGGGTTCTTAAACCAACTTTAAAAGGGATGAAAGAGAGGGGAACTCCTTTTAAGGGAATCCTCTTTATGGGTCTAATGATTGACTCTCTCCAAGATCCTTATGTGATTGAATATAATGTTCGCTTTGGTGACCCTGAGGCGCAGACTCTACTTCCCATGATTAAGGGAAGCCTTAGCTCGGGACTACTTGGTCTTTGCACTGAAGGCCACTTTACAACCCCTTTAAGTCTTAAGGAAATGGCCTCTGTCCATGTGGTGATGACTTCAGGAGGATATCCCTCTATTGGTAAGCACCCCATGAGTTTGAAGCACTCCATAGAGATCCCCAAAGAACTTATGGAATCAAAGAGTGATACTGAGATACTCTTTATGGCCGGTGTGGTGAACGATAACGATAAAGAAGGTACTTTTCTAAATAGCGGTGGTCGCGTTCTAGGCGTTACCGTCATTGATTCAGACTTTGAAATGGCCCGCTCTAAGGCCTATCAATGGATCGAAAAAATTTCTTTTAAAGATGCTCATTATAGAAGAGATATTGGGGCCAACCGTAGAGGTCATCTATGAGTGATAATCTCATTGAGCTTCCAAGGCCTAAGGCCTATGCCATTATGGCCAGTGGAACAGGAACGAATGCTTTGGCCTTAGTTGAACATGGCATTGAAATAGGAAGACCTCCTGCATTTGTTGTAGTCAATAGAAAGGCAAGCCCACTTCTTCAAGAAGTGCCCAAACGTAGTATTCCTATTGTCTATATCCCTGCTAAGGCGACAGGTATTGATGAAGATTTTGAAGCAAAAGTTATTGCTAAATGCATTGAGTATCAAGTTGATTGGATTTTTCTTGCAGGCTTTATGAAAGTTTTAGGTCCAACTTTTCTATCTCACTTTGAAGTCAATCATGGCATTAACAAAGTGATTAATATCCACCCAAGTCTTTTGCCAAAATATCCCGGGCTTGCGGGCTATAAACAGGCCTATGAAGCAGGTGATAAGACCTATGGACATACCCTGCATCTTGTTAATGCTGGGGTTGATGAGGGACCTATTCTCTATCAAAAAGAGCTTCCTTTAAATTGCGATCAACCTCTTGATGAGGTGATTGAATACGGGAAGAGATTTGAAAATATATCTTATAAGAAATTACTTCAATATATCGTTAAAAATGAAATCACTATCGAGGAAACGGCCGATGGTCCAAAGGCCAAAAACTTGCCCCTTGATGAAGTGGTTTTATTATAAGGATCAATGATGACAAATGAAAATTATCAATGGATGAAGCGCTGTGAAATTGTTCCTCAATTTCCGGTACAAGAAAAGGCCCTACTCAAGTATTTACCTGATTCAATCACGAATGCGGCCATCTACAAGGTTCCTTATTACTTAATGGCCTCTCTCTCTCAGGCCACGCCAACACCAAGTTCTTTTGAAAAAGTTCTCTGGGACCCTTGTCTTCAAGAGGGGCACTTCGAAAGCTATGATTTTACTCACGGCAATGTGCTTGGGATAATTGATACTCATTGTCTTCCTGGGGTAACTGATAATCCAGGTCGATCTCTTGCTCAGGCCTTTGAACTTTTTGATATTGATTGTACTTGTTACTCTGGGAATTTATATTTCGTTACCGGTCAGGGAGAGCTCAGTAAAGCTGACTTGAAGCCCTTATCTCTTGCAGTTCATAACCCACTTATTGAAGCGGCCGTGATTATGAATCACGCAGAGTTTTCAACGAATTCTCGCTTTGAGGCGGTTTCTCTTCCCAATGTTCATATTCATCACGATGTCAGCGCTGGGAGCATTGATCTCAATCTTGATGATCAAGCACTTTTAGACTTAAGTTCTAAAATGTGTTTGGCCTTGAATCTTAATGAGATGAAGGCCATCAAGGCCTATTATGAAGATGAAGAAAATATAAGAAAACGCGCAGACAAGGGACTAAGTCCATATCCCACCGATGTGGAGCTTGAAGTTTTGGCCCAAACTTGGTCTGAGCATTGTAAGCATAAAATCTTCGCCAGTCGTATTGATTATACAAATGAAGAAACTGGTGAGAAAGAAGTGATCGATTCTCTCTATAAGTCGTATATTAAGAAATCGACTAAGGATATTGAGGCCTCAGGTGTTGATTGGTTAGTGAGTGTTTTCAGTGATAATGCTGGTATTGTTCGCTTTGATCAGAAGATTGATCTCTGTATTAAAGTAGAAACCCACAATAGTCCAAGTGCACTTGATCCTTATGGTGGTGCTATCACCGGAATTCTGGGAGTAAATAGAGATATTCTTGGTTGTGGGCTTGGGGCCAAGCCTATAGCTAATACGGATGTTTTCTGTTTTGCCTCTACTGAGCTGCCCCAAAAAATCTCACCTGAACTCCTTCCGGCCGGACTTATGGAGCCTGCGGCCCTTTTAAAAGGTGTTCATAAAGGTGTTGAAGATGGAGGAAATAAAAGTGGTATTCCAACCATCAATGGAGCGATTCAATTTGATTCCTCCTATGCTGGAAAGCCCTTGGTTTTCTGCGGAACCATAGGAACACTTCCCGCAAAACTTCCCGATGGACGCGAGAGTAAAACAAAGGGCGCAAAGAGCGGTGATCTTATCATCGTTTCAGGTGGTGGCGTTGGAGCAGATGGGATTCATGGGGCCACATTTTCAAGTATGGAACTCAATGAAGACTCACCAGCAACTGCAGTACAAATTGGTGATCCTATCACACAAAAACGAGTCATGGACTTTCTCCTAGAAGCCCGAGATTTAGGCCTTTTTACATGTGTTACAGATAATGGTGCTGGTGGTATCGCTTCTTCAATTGGAGAGATGGCCGAACTCACTGGTGGAGCCAGAATTGATCTTGCTAAGCATCCCACCAAGTATCCAGGTCTTGCTCCTTGGGAGATTATGATTAGTGAGTCCCAAGAGAGAATGACCTTTGCCGTTGATCCGAAAAATCGTGATCGCTTTCTTGAACTTTCTAGAAGAAGGGGCGTAACTTCCAGTGTCCTTGGAGAATTTACTGACTCGGGAAGCTTGGAAGTATTCTATGAAGATAAACTTGTTGCTGATCTTGAGATGAACTTTCTTCACGATGGTGTGCCTCAGTTAGAGCTAGAAGCTAAGTGGAGTAAAAAGTATCAGTATCAATCTTGGCTTAATGAAGAAAAAACGAAACTTCCTGAGTCAAAGAGTGAGATTTGCTATCAGCTTCTTCGTAGTGAGAATATTGCCAGTAAAGAGCATTGGGTTCGCCAATATGATCATGAAGTTCAAGGGGCCACTTTGGTGAAACCCTTTTCGGGAGTCAACGGGATTGGCCCTGATGATAGTGGACTTATCGATCTTTCGGCCCACGGGGGTGAAGAGGGATCTATGGCCGGTGTATCTTGTGCTATAGCTCCTCGGTGGTCTCTTGTTAATCCCAATATGATGACCAAAATTGCAGTAGATGAGGCCATGAGAAATCTTGTTTCTTGTGGAATTAACCCTGCTAAAGTTTGTCTTCTTGATAACTTCTGTTGGCCCGATCCGGTGAAGAGCGAAAAGAATAATGATGGGGATTATAAGCTCGGTCAGTTAGTTGAAACCTGTAAGGGTCTCTATGATATCTCTACTCTTTATAAAGCTCCTCTCGTGAGTGGTAAAGATAGTATGAAGAATGACTTTAGAGGAAAGAATAGAAGAGGTGATGATGTTGTCATCTCGATTAAGCCAACTCTCTTGGTTACGGCGATGGGACATGGAGAGACAAAGAATATTACAAGATCTCATGCATCGGTGGGGCAATCTATTTATAGAATTGGACCAAAGTATCTAAGCTTTCATGCTTCTGAGGTTGAGTCTCAATTTTCTGGAATAGAGCTTGATCAAAATCCTGAAAAATGGAGCTTTGAAGTTTGTCAGTCTACGCATCATGGGCTCTATGATCTTATCAATCAGGGCCATATCGAAAGTTGTCACGACATCTCTGATGGGGGAATGCTTTGTGCTCTAACCGAGATGCTCTTTGATGCAGGTCTTGGCCTTAAGGGAAAAGAAGGTGCAAGTGAGATGTCTCTTCTTGAGTTATTTGGTGAAGGTCCTGGACAGTATATGATTAGCGTTGATGGCGCTAACGTTTCACAATTTGAAAAGAGCTGTAGAGATAAAGCTCTAGAGATTGAAGAGATTGGATTGGTTAATGATTCCTCAGTTATTGAGGGAGCATTTCTGGGTAGTGAAAGAATAGAAATTTCTCATGCTCTAAAGCAGTGGCAAAGGAATTGGAAATGAGTAGTCATGTAAAAGTATTAGTTCTCACTGGTGATGGGGTTAATTGTGAAAGAGAGACGGCCCGTGCGTTCGAAATGCATGGGGCCCTGACCAAAATTGCTCATATAAATGACCTCGAAGGAAGTGCGTCTCGTATCCACGATTTTGATATTTTGGCCCTTCCGGGTGGTTTTAGCTTTGGCGATGACCTGGGAAGTGGAAAGGTATTTGCCTTAAAGATCGAGAAATTCATAGGGGATGAATTCAAGAAGTTTGTCGCTAATAAAAAACCTGTAATCGGAATTTGTAATGGCTTTCAAGTCTTAACTAAGCTTGGTGCTTTTACAGATTTTGATTCTCGCTATATCGGCCTTGCTCATAATGATTCTGGTCAATTCATTGATCAATGGGAAACTCTTCAGGTACAAAGCTCTCCTTGTATTTGGACCAAAGGTATAGGCACCATCAAACTTCCTATTCGTCATGGGGAAGGCCGATTTATCTTAAATCGCCAAAATGAAGAACTCTCGCAATTATGTGATGCCTTTAAGGCCTCTCATCAGGTCGTACTCACTTATGAGAAGAATCCCAATGGTGCCCACGATAATATCGCAGGGGTTTGTGATGCTAGTGGTTTAATTTTCGGTCTCATGCCCCATCCGGAGGCCGCAGTGAAGAGTGAACTCTATCCTGGTGGAAAAGTTGTGGGCGCACTTGGTAGTGCGCTTTTCAAAAATGCTATTGAATACGTGAATCAAAATAAATAAGGAAGAAAAATGCAAAATCAATTGAGCATTAAGCGTGCTCTTCTTAGTGTGAGTAATAAAGATGGAATTGTAGAGCTAGCAACTTATCTAAGTGCTAAGGGCGTCGAAATTATTTCCTCTGGGGGGACTCGTAAACACTTAGAATCCGCTGGCATTAAAGTTACTCCAATTGAGTCGGTGACAGGAAATCCTGAAGCCTTTGGTGGACGAATGAAAACCTTAAGCTTTCAGATCAGTTCGGCCCTTCTCTTTCGTCGCACTCACGACGAAGATATTGCCCAGGCCAAGGAACTAGGTATCAACCCCATTGATCTTGTGGTTTGTAATCTCTATCCCTTTGATGAAGTTATGAAAAAGGATGGTGAATGGGCAGAGTTGATTGAAAATATCGATATTGGTGGTCCGACTATGGTTAGAGCAGCGGCCAAGAACTATCAGTCGGTTGTTTGTCTGACCAATCCTTCTCAATACGATTCTTTCATTGAATCGGATAAGTCGGGATTAACTGCTGAAGATTCTCTTGAGTTTGCCCTCGAGGCCTTTTCTCATACTGCTGCTTACGACTCGATGATTGCAGCTTCCCTTAAAAAGAGAAAGGATGGCGCTTCGTCTTTATTTCATGGGGAACTCACTGATCCCACCACTAAAGAAACTCGCTATGGAGAGAATCCTCATCAGAAGGGATATATTGTTCTTAATAAAGAGTATACTGGAAAGCTTACAATGGCCTCTGCCCCTTGTTTACAAGGGAAGGCCCTTTCCTATAATAACTATCTCGATGCTGACTCCTCTTGGCGCTGTAGTAGTGACCTTTATAATACAATGAAGGATTCTCCCTTTGATCACTGTGTGGTTGTGGTTAAGCATAGTAATCCTTGTGGCGCGGCCGCGGCCTCTTCTTCTCTCGAGGCCCTCGAGATGGCCTGGGCCGGAGATCCTATTAGTAGCTTTGGAAGTATAATTACTTTCTCTCATGCTGTGGATAAGGCCTGTGCAGAATTTATTTGTGAGCGTTTTGTAGAAGTCATCATTGCTCCTGAATTCAGCACTGAAGCTCGTGAGGTTTTTGCTACCAAAAAGAATTTACGCCTTATCGAATTACCTCCTCATAAAGGCGTCCTCACTGATAAGATGGTTCGCACGATCTATGGAGGCTTCGCCGTTCAAGAAGAAGATTCAGGCATTGAAAAAGAAATTGAAGTCGTTACTGAGGATAAAGGTCTTGAAGGACATTCCTATAAAACTCTCTTTGGTATCAAAGTCTGTAAGCACTTAAAGAGTAATGCTATTGTTCTTATTGCTAAAAATGATAAAGGGTTGGCGATAGCTGGTGCAGGTATGGGAAATCCCAATCGACTCGTAAGCGTTGTACAGGCCAGTGAGAAAGCAAAGGAGAATGGATATATTGGTGGCAAAGATCTTCTTCTCATCTCTGATGCCTTCTTCCCATTTAGAGATAATATCGATCTGGCCCATAAACTTGGTATTCGAAGTATTATTCAGCCAGGGGGAAGTATCAAAGATAGGGAAGTTATTGCGGCCTGTGATGAATTTGGTATTTCTATGGGATTTACGGGAATGAGGCACTTTAGACATTAATCAAAACTTTTAAAGGTATATATTATGAGCTTAACATACAAAGATAGTGGCGTAGATATTGAAAAAGGTGATGCACTGGTTGAGCGCATCAAGGCCAAAGTAAAAAAGACTTATGGTGATCGAGTAGAAAGTGGCGTCGGTGGTTTTGCCTGCCTCTATCGAGCAGGTGATCGTCTATTGGCCGCTGGAACAGATGGTGTTGGAACCAAACTCAAACTTGCTTTTGAATGTAATCATCACTCAACAGTAGGAATTGATCTCGTTGCAATGTGTGTTAACGATATTCTTTGTACGGGGGCCACACCGCTCTTTTTTATGGACTACTTGGCCACAGGAAAACTTGACCTTGAAGTGAGTGAGGCCATTGTTGATGGCGTTGTCGAAGGGTGCTTACAAAGTGAGTGTGCATTGATTGGTGGAGAAACTGCAGAGATGCCAGGAATGTATAACGAAGGCGAGTATGATCTTGCTGGCTTTGGTGTAGGGGAGGTTTTTCCTGATCAAATTTTGGGGGGAGATAAAATTAAGGCAGGAGCTTCACTCTTAGGGCTTGCCTCTAATGGATTTCACTCCAATGGCTACTCTCTTCTTCGTAAAGTTTTAGAAGGTGAGAGTGTTGAATTTAAAAAGAAGTTCTTAAGACCAACGAAGATCTATTGGAAAGATGTGAGTCCTCTTCTAAAAGAAGGGCTTATTAGTGGCATGTCTCATATTACTGGTGGTGGACTTTTCAATATTCCACGTATGAATGAGAATGTCGATTATCACCTCAGTACATCAATTGAAGATTGGAGAGAGCATTACTTTGATGAAGGTTATCGCTGGGTTCAGGATAAGGCGCAGTTAGAGACTAGCGAGATGCTTAAAACCTTTAATTGTGGAATTGGTCTTGTTCTTGTCACAGATCATCCAGAGAAAGTACGATCACTCATTAAAGACACTAAAGTTTATGACTTGGGCGTTGTGAAAGAAGGCAAGGGAGATATTTTCCTAGGGCCTCATAAGTATCAGGCCTGAGGAAGCATTTCTCCTTGAATGGTACAGTCTATTAGCTTTCTGTTGCGCTTGTTTTTAGCGCATCTTAATTCGTTATACTGTATAGTTCCTTTTATAAGATCTAAGTGAGGAGTTATGGATTTGAGATCAGGCCTATAGAGGCGATCCATAACTTCTTTTTCTAGAGGTTCACGATTTACAAATATTCCCTTTCCTTTTTTCTTATAAGGGATTTTATCTACTACAATCTTTGTTTTTCCATTTTCCTTTGTTTCTCTAACAAAAGTGATATGGCCATTTGAAATAATGATATCTCCCACTCGTGATGTCGGAGTTTTGAACCATTTCTTCTTTCCGCGAATAATGGAAAGTTTCTCTTCACTTAATTTATAGGTTCCCCAAATTTTCTTATTTCTCACGTACTGGGCCTTAAGTGAAAAATTTGCGTTCATGGCATGAGTGCTCATAAAACTACAGAGGGCGGTCACGAAAACGAGTATTTTTTGAGTTGTAATAATAGGGGAGTTTTTAAGTTTATTTTTCATGTTCTATTACTATCAATATCTATGCCAATAAAGCTACTGTAAGCTATTGAAATTATATAGTAAGATAGCGTCGCTACTGTGAGATCATGGCCTTAGCGTATAAAGAATCGACACGTTAAATATGTTCAAAATTTTATAAGTTACCCATGCGAAAAACCGATAAAATAATATAACTACCCTATTTAATTTAGGGATTTAGGAGATTAAATGCGTATACTTCACGTCGCTAAATATTACTATCCTTATGCCGGTGGCATGGAATCTATAGTACGTGATTTATGTGAAGGTCTGGCCTCTAAGGGCCATGAGGTTACCGTGTTGTGTAGTCACGACAAGTGGAATTATGAAGAAGACTATATCAACGGTGTAAAGGTTATCCGCCTTCCTAGGCTCGGTGTAGTCTTTGGTCAAAATATTAATTTGAGAGCGCTTATTACCCTTAAGCTCTTAGCTTCTAAGGTCGATGTTGTTCACCTGCACACTCCTAATCCACTATTTGAATTTGCTTCTCTCTTTATTCCTAAGAGCACTCCCGTCGTCTGTACCTACCACAGCGATATCGTTCGTCAGAAATTTCTTTTGAAGTTCTATAGACCTATATTTAATAAAGTTTTAAAACGAATGAAGGCCATTTATGTGCCCACGGTAAATCATATTTTACATTCGGAATTTTTAAAGAATATTGAGAATAAATGTAGAATCGTTCCCTTTGGAATTCATACCAATCACCTAAAATCAAGTGAGGACTCTATTCTTGCGGCCAAAGAGTTTCGAAGCAAATTCGGTCCATACTGTATATTTATAGGTCGCTTAGTTGGTTATAAAGGAATTCCTGTTCTCATTGAGGCCATGAAAGGTTTAGATCGTAATTGTGTCATTATTGGTGATGGCCCTGATCGCGAGCTCATTGAAATGCATATTAAAGAGCATGGCCTTGAAAAGAAAGTTCATCTTATGGGAAAGGTATTTAATGATACAAAGTTTTCTGGACTTATTTATGGAAGCGAATTCCTAGTCCTCCCTTCAATTACACCGAATGAAAACTTCGGTATCGTTCAACTAGAGGCCATGGCCTGCTCAAAGCCAGTGGTCACTACTCGTCTAAAGAGTGGTGTGCCCGCCGTAGGGGAAGAGGGAGTAACAACACTCTTGGCCAATCCTGGGGATGTTAGTGATCTTCATGAAAAGATGAAGCAGCTCTTTAATTCTGTTGAGCTTAAGCGCGAGATGGGAGTTAATGCACGTAAACGCTTTGATGCTCTCTATACCTATGAAAATATGATCTCTGTACAAGATGATAATTATCAAGATTTATTCAAGTTTGAGGAGCTCTATGAAGAGCTTAAGGCCTCTTAAAGAACTTAATAAGGCCTTGTTCTAGATTGTATCCAAATCCTTTTGCTTATCTTTTTCGAATTGATTAAAGGTTTCTGAGCGCTTTAGAAATGTACAAGCATGAGCACTGCCTTTGTCACAGGCCATCTTATAGTACTGAAGTGACTTTTGTCGGTCGCCGTAATCAAATTCAAAGCTCGCCATTAAGAAGCAAGCATGAGCATCATCTTTCTTCAAACATTCACTCTCGGCATCGAAATAGGCTTCCACTTTATCCCTTAGGTCACAGGCCCTTCTATGATAGCCCATACAGGATTTCTTAAGATAATCATAAGATCGATTGCGATTGAATTGTAAGTGGTACTTCCCAAGTTCGTAACAGCTTTCCGCCTCATTGAGAGAGCAGGCCTTATCGAAATATTTAACGAATTGAGCATTCTTTGCCTTCTTGAGCTTCCAGCCATACTCATGACAAGCAAGACCCACCCCTTTGTCACAAGCTTCATCGATGATCTGAGTGGCCAATTCTATTTGAGAGTCTGCAATGAGGTAGTTATACCACTGTTGACAGGAGAGTCCGTGCTTAAACTCGAAACAACCTTTCTTAAGAATGGCGAAGGATTGATCTTTAGCTCCAATAGCAAACTTCTGTTTGGCCACTTCTAGGCATGAGTTTTGATCACCGGCTTCGCATGACTGCAATACATCGGCCCTGGACTCGGAGTACTTAAATTTTGATAATTGATTATGAATAGCATTGATTTCATCTTGCCCGCTAAAAATAGGTGCCATGATATTGGCCATTTTACAGCTCATTCTAGACCCATGCTCTAGGCAATTGGCCTTGATGGGCCTATAGATAAATGGCGAAAGAGCGGCCAAGATGAGAAAGATCCCTATGAAGATCATCAACTCTCTTACTTTGGAGAAGTAACTCTGATCTTTTGAAATGAGAAGTTTTCTTGAAGCGACAACTTGTCTGTCTGGAAAATAGAGCGTGATAGAATTGGCCATGCCATTATCTACGCGATGGAATTTAACTTTAATATTGGTATTTTCAACTTGGTAGAGACCATCTCCACTTGGAGATAATTTCTCTTCAGATTCATTATCTATTTTAAGGTAGAGCTCATTACCTCGATTTGAAATGACAAAATTATTGTCATTATCGTGCTTATATAAACCTATGGCCCATTCGAGCTGATTATCTTGTGGCAATGAATTCTCCTGTGATTCTTCTATGTTAACCAATATGTGATTATAAACAAGAAAAAATAACAGGAGAAAAATAGTACAGTTTTAGCCTACTACTCAAAGACAAAGAAGTCAGCTAAGGGCACTCCATTCAAAGGATTTATGGATTTTCTTATCATGAAAATCTTCAGGAATACTTGTATGAGTTGTTTCTTTAATAAAGAGTCTTTCACATAGAGATTCATCTAATTTGAAGCTTCTCAGGTTTGTTGAAAAGAATCCTTTGTCCAGCAGATGCTTATGGGCCTGGGAGATAAGATAGATATGATCCCTTTGTACATCCCATGTTCCTTTGAACTTCTTGGAAACAGAGTAACTAGGGGGATCGAGGATAATATAGTCAAACTTCTGGTCCTCATCGAGATCTTTTAAGTACTCTAGGCAATCGGAATTAATCCAATGGTGTCTTGAGGGGTCAATATCATTGAGCTTCATATTTCTCTTGGCCCATTCAAGATAGTGGGGATTTAAATCAACACTTGTCACTTGTGCCCCTGCACTTGCTAAGGCCGTAGATAGAGATCCGGTATAGCAAAAGAGGTTTAAGGCACTCTTTCCCTTTAAGTCGAGATTTTGAAATTTAGAGCGCCAATTTCTGTGATCCAGAAAGAGGCCCGTATCGAGATAGTCTGACAGATTAACTTCAAATTTAAGTTCACCTTCCTGGACAGTATTGATGACATTCTTTTGGGAAAGCTTTGTATATTGCTCACTTCCTTTATTCACTTTTCGCTCTTTTACAAAGCACTTAAACTTGGGAAATCCCAATCCATCGAGTCCCGTGAAGAGCTCATCTATATGGTGCTCTTTTCCCTGATCCTTCTTTTCATTCAATCGAAGTGCGATGACGGCCTTATCATTATAAATATCTACAATAAAAGGGTACTCTGGAATATCGCGATCATAGAGGCGATAGGCAGATATTTTATTTCGTTTGGCCCATTTGCATAGGTGTTTATAGCGCTTGTTAAGTCTTTGTATGATGGCCATAGTGAATTCTTTTGATTGAGAGAAATATTAGTGAGCTTATAATTTAGCAAATTATTTGTGCAATGAATATAAAAAAGGCCCTCATTGGAGAGGGCCATTTTATTTTCGTTTTTTGGATTAGATTTTCTCTACTGCTCTCTTTTGCTTTTCATTACTGTTCTTCGAAAATTACAGGGTAGGCCGACTTAAGGTAGCGTCCGGTAATGATCTTAAAGATATCTTTATTGCGATCGTCGTTGATATCCCCTTCAATAAGGTAATCGTCATCCTCTTGGGCCATGGCCTTGGCCAGTGCTGCGGCCTCTGGATTGGCGGCCTTACTTGCATCATCTTCATCAAAATTGAAGTCCCAAGAACTTCCTGAACTCTTGTTATTGCCCGCAGATCCTGTAGCGATTTTTCCGGTTCCACCAACTGCAGGATCCGCATCTGAACTCTTGCTATCCTTTGAAGCAGCGGCCGTTGCAGAGCTGTCAGAATCTCCTAGGGCCGGTGCAAAGCGAGCAAGAGAAGCTTTCTCGGCATCTGAGAGATTGTTGAAACTTCTATTTACCTTATTAAGCATTTGATCTGCAAATTTTCCTTGTAATTTATTGAGATCAAGATCACCCTTACCACCAGCATCTTTGTCGTCTTTATTAATTTTCTTAACAAGGGCATCTCTAAGCTTACTGATGCGTGCAGCATTCTTGGATAGACCATTAGCGGCCGTTGTTGCTCCTTCTAAGCGCCCAGCATAGACACTATCACCGGCCGATTTTAGGGACTTTACACTATCTGAAAGAATGGATTTTCCTGCAAACTCTGGCATAGAAGAGAGTTGAGGTAATTGAGTTTTCTTACAAGAGTTTCCACTTGAGCAGTTACAACTTTCATCAACACTGATGCTATTTACATTACTGCCCGTAATACAAAAGTCATCACTTCCAGAGCTTCTATTATCATCATCAGTGGCCGAAGAAGTTTGCGCAACTGTTTGCTGTGCAGGAGCATTGGTTGTCGTGGTATTGCCGGCCACTTGTTGGCGAAGGCTATTGGCCAATTTTCTATACTCTTGGCTTCTTTGTTCGAGTTTATCAGCAGCATCGTCTGATTCTTTTGCGGCCCCTATCGCAAACGCAGAAAAGGCACCAAAGCCAATGGCCCTAGTGATAGGCTTTTTCACAAATCCTGTTTTCTCATAAACTTTTGAGTTAAGCATGATTATACCTGCACCAGCTCCAAGCATACCTGTAAGGGCCTTCATTCCTGAGCCGGTCCAGTTGATGCCTGACTTCTTCTTATCTTCATCTTCTTCTTTGGCCTGAGCTTGAGAGGAGATTAAGTTCATTGAGAATTCCGTTAGCCCTATAAGTGCTGTCTTTAGGCCAGCAAACTTGTTGATTTCATCTCCATAGGCCAGTTTTTCTTTCTCATAATCATCAACGCTAATAGAGTGAGTCTTACCACTTAAATAATCTGATTGCTCACGGTAGCTCATCATAAAATCAAAGTTGTCGCTATCTAAAACGAGAAGCTTAGGATCTACATTTTGCTGTTGAGCGTAGTAGATTTCACGATCGAGTTCATCGATAGAGCTTGTTCCTGTTGGTGCAGCACCTCCTGCTGGTGTAGCTGGTGTTTCTACTTCTGGGGTATCAGCTTTGGCCTGTTTTCCACAAGCACCAGCAGCGCTCTTGGCCCAATCCCAATAATTTTCGGCCACGGACATGGCCGCTGCTGCAGCAAATCCACCGGCCGCAATTTTTGCAATTAATGCTCTTCTCTTGGCGGCTTTCTTCGCTTTATCCGTTTGTTCAGCGGCCGTTTCCAGTGATTCAATTTGTTTATCCTCATCGCCTCGTCCAATATACGCGGCCATTTCAGCATCTGAAGCATTCTTAAATCGAGTAAAGAGTCCAATCTCATTGGCCAAGTAAAGTGCTGCTGAACCTGTATAGATCCAAACAGAATAGGCCGATGGACATTGCTTTAATAATACTGGTGCGGCCATAGTGGCCGCAAAGAGAGCAATATTTCCTAGAAGCATTTTTGCTTTAGGGTCGATATTCTCACCCTCAATCTTTTGATAATTTCCTTCTTGGGTTGAACCCGAGCTTCCTACTGTAGCGGTTGTCTCTTGAGTTCCCGTACTGGATAGATCACTAGAAGTTGCTGCCGTAGCATCCGCATTCTCCCTTAAGCTCTCCAATGTGTCCGCATGGGCCAAGGGAAGGTGAGTTGAATAGAGCCCTAGGCAGAGGATCATATTTAAGACAAAAGAATGAACTTGGGACAATAAGGAAGATGGCCTTATCGTCTTTGAAGTTTTAGTAACTCTTTGTTTGTTCTCATGATCTCTTTTCATGATTTACTCCTAATTCCAATGCTTACCCTCTATTATAGGGCCCCATAGGGGTAAACTTGCCATAACAGCATAAGTTGAAGCTTTTTATTTACTCTTCTATGTTATTTCGGGCACTTAAGAAAATCTAGCGGGCAATCCTATCCAATAAGTGGTGACCAATTTTTAAGGCGAGGGCCACTTGGAGATGGCCTTTATAATGAAATCAGGATCTTGAAGGTGAATACTATGGCCTACGTTAGGACATTTCTCTGTGCTAAAGGAGAGTTTTCCCGGCCTAAACTGTTGAATCATATCAGAGTACTTTCTATCTTTAAGGCCACAGATATAGAGGTATTGCAAATGAACTGGCCAGTCCTCTTTTGCAGGAAGGATAAAGTGAGCTGGACTCATATATTTAATTTGCTCACTGAGCTCACGGGTATAATCACCATTTTCACTTAATCGTAGATGGCATAGTCGACTTCTTTCTTCTTTGGATAATTCCCCCCATAGAGGAAGTTGGTACCATTTATCAAGAAATCCTTCATAGTTTTCAACAATCTCCTTGGCCCTTAGCTGATCTAATTCGATTCGTCTCTTTGCCTCAACACTTGTGAGGTTATTCAAGGCCGCAGATTCAAGAACCACATACTTAAGATTGCTTGGGCTTGCCTTTACTATGAGATCAAGGGCCAATCTTCCCCCCATGGAATAGCCATAGATAAGATCAGGATTAAATTTAAGAAATTCATCCCTAAGCTTTAAGAGTTCGCCATCGTTGTTAAGATTCTTGAGTTTGGGCGCAAGTATCTCAACATTAAAGTGAGAGAGTTTTGAAAGAAAACTCGACTCAGTAGGCGAGCCCATAAAACCATGAAGAAAGAATATCTTTAAATCCTTCATACTTTCCAGACTCCGATTTCGGCCTTATCAAAATTTGCCCTTACTTGTTCGGGAGTGATCTTTATTCCTCTTTCTGGAAAAATTCCGTGCATAAGAAAGCGAGGCTTCTTCAATGGAGATAGATGAGTGCGAAGATATTGTATAAGCTCATCTCTTTGAGCATCTTTCCACAACTCTAGGGCCTCTATCATTAAAATAGGAATAGAGCCCTTTATAGCATCAGGCATTCCAATAACTTGAATTTGAGTTGTGATGGCCTGGGACTTTAAGAATGCTCTGGTCACGATCTCTATTTCTTTGGGGTCGATATTTTCTCCAGAGCAGATAATCATGTCATCATTTCGGCCCAATATTTGAATTTGCCCCTGTGGACCTAGAGATGCTCTATCGGCTGTGATCCAAGGAGAGGAGCCTAGATTTAGGCCCAATTCATTCTGTATTGCATGAGCATTTGAGGGGCAGATAAATTGAAGAGTTCCTGCAGGAGATACAGAGGCCTTAACCCCTTCAAGACATTGATAGAGATCATCTGGCCTCAGTTTATAGAGAATGGCACCACAGCTCTCAGTCAGTCCATAGGTGGCAAGTACTCTCATTCCCGCAGTAAGAGCATCTTTCCAAAGCTCATGATCTAAGGCCGCTCCACCACAGTAGAAGGTTTGTCCCTTGATATTTTTAATTGAGTTTAGGCCCTGTTGAAGTTGAGTGGGAACGCCCACGATAAAATCAGGAGAGTGTTCTTTCCAATTTTTAACAAGATCGTGATGGGAGACAATGGTGAGTTTATGATTATAGAGATCTGCTCTGACAAGGTTGAGAAATCCACCATTATGATAACAAGGCAGTGCTGAGAGTAGAGTTTTGTCCCTTGAAATACCGAGAAGTTTTGCGCTTCTTAGGGCCGCATGTTCGTAGTGATCAATACTGTGCCAAATCAACTTAGGAGATCCGCTACTTCCTGAGGTAAAGAGTCCAATCAGATCTTTTGATGGGGTGATATTTCTGAGCTCTTCATTGAGAGTTGAGTGGATACCTTGGGTGTGCTCAATCTCCTCATCGCTCCAACTCCAAGTATACTTCGCATAACTCTTATAGACGCTATTGGAGTGATCACTCTCAAGGTGTTCAGGGGAGAGTAGTGGGATAAGCTTATGCTTTAGAGAAAGAGCAATTCTGAATTTAAAGCGCTCAACTTTTTGATCTGAATTTAAGGTATGAGGACATTCTATAAGAATGGTTTCACCTGCATTGAATCCATTTTCTTTAATTAAAGAAGGAGGTAGAGTGTGAGTGAGTGAATTTCCAAAGAGTATTCCCATAAACCTATAATGATCACTATTAGAAGAGCCTTAGTTGACCCAATTCTTCTAATTCATCTTTATGAGTATAGTGTAATTTAACTCCAATTCCTAGTAAGCGTATAGGAGGAGCTCCTATATTATTATAGAGGGTTTGGCCGAGACGTTTAAAGATTTCTAAATCCCACTTCGCTTCATCAGATTTAATGAATTCATGGGTATGGTTCTTAAAATCTTTCGTCTTCATCTTAATAAATAATTTCTTAACCGGAGGCAGAAGATGGGATGCAGCACCGTCTTTATTATAGTAGCGCTCAATCCTTTCATCGAGATCTGCAATGAGTAGAGGATATTGATCATTGATCTCCTGTAGGGAGAGAAGATCTTTTGCAAAGGTGTGTTCACAACTGATACTCTTGCGCTGTCCATGACTTCCTACGGGACTAAAGTGCAGTCCTTGGGATTTCAGATAGAAGCTATGCCCCGATTTTCCAAAGTGATCTTTGGCCCAAAGAATACCTTTTTCTCGAATATCCCCAAGCTTATAAAGTCCGAGGTGGTGGCATCGCTCTAAAGTCTTCGCCCCTATACCTGGAACTTTTTTAAGTTCTAAATGATAGGCAAAGTCTGCGGCCATTTCAGGGGTGACCACCCATTGTCCATTAGGCTTATTCCAATCACTGGATACTTTGGCCAAGAACTTATTAGGAGCAATTCCGGCGCTGGCCGTAATTCCCGTTTTCTCTTGGATCTTTTCACGAATTTCCTTGGCCACCTTTGTGGCGAAGGTTTTGTGTTGCCTACAGTATTCAGTAACATCGAGAAAACCCTCATCAAGAGAGAGCATCTCAACTTTGTCTGTATACTGATGAAATATGCTTTGTACCTGTAGGGAAACTTCTCGATAACGTGCGCCTCTTGGTTTGACAATGATCAGTTCTGGACAGCGCTTCACTGCAATCGCCGAACTAAGAGCAGAGTGAACTCCAAACTTTCTCGCTTCATAATTGGCCGTGCAAAGCACACTTCGAGATTGGGCCTGACCTCCCACGGCCAAAGGTTTTCCCTTGTACTGGGGGTTGTCATGCATTTCAATGGCCGCAAAGAAACAGTCCATATCAATATGGATTATCTTTCGACTTCCTTCATCCATGGTAAATTCCGACTAAAGATTATATTAAGTTAAATATAACTTCGAATAAGCCCAACCAATTGGCCGGCAACTTTAAAATCTTGGTCACGAGATACAATAATAGGAGTCATCGTCGAGTTGGCAGGGTGAAGCTCAATCATATCTTTCTTCTTGTGATATTTCTTAAGGGTGGCCTCTCCGTCAACAATGGCCACAATGGTTTCACCTTTATTGGCCGTTGTCTTATAGCGAATAATGGCCACATCACCATCAAGGATGCCATCCTCAATCATGGAATCACCTTTAACGGTTAGGGCGTAGTGCTTAAATCCCGGGCGAATCATATCTTGAGAAATCGTTACATGTTGATCACATTGTTCAATGGCCTCAATGGGAATACCTGCGGCAATATCACCAAGAAGGGGAACCGTTGCTCCATTGTAATCCTCTGGCATGGCCGGAGATTTTGCTTTCTTTGGAGCAGGTGAGTCCGATTCAATAAGGGTGAGGCCACGCTTAGAATTCCAGTCTTGAGTAAGATAGCCCGCATCTTTAAGATACTTAAGGTAGCGCTGAACTGAGCCAAAACTCTTAAGCCCAAAGGCTTCCTTAATTTCTCTTTGAGTAGGGGCATAGCCTTTCTTTTCTGTATATTCTTTAATGTAGGTATAGACTTCGTGTTGTTTCTTTGTAATTCCCATACTTAAAGTATAGGGGAATTTTTGCGTAAGTA
>JBLWXW010000005.1:0-30899 GCA_048267265.1 Bacteriovoracaceae bacterium | reverse complement strand
TAAATTTTTACTGTTGAACGACTTCTCTAAAGTTAAACTCACGGGCCTTGAGTATATTTCCTATACTCACACCAGCTCTGTCTGAGAAAGAGACTTTGGTTTGTACTGAGTTACTAATCACATCTTCAAGAATTAAGTAAATAAACTCTGTACAGTAGAGATCTTCATTATCTAGACGCAAGAGAAAATCGAAAGTTGTTCTTAGATTGTGATATTCATTGAGTGCAGTACTCAAAAGATCTCCATATTCACTTCTGTAGACGGTCCACTTATCCGAGTCTTTCAAAAAATCTTCGATTGAATCTCTATGATAATCATTATCACTAAATAGAGTTTTTGCTTCTATATGGTGAACCTTGCCCTGTCTAAAGATTCCGATATGAGAATATCCCTCTTTGATCTCGGATAGCTTAGAGTATTGTTGTGAGATAAAACCTGGTGAGCGCCTTAAGATAAGGTCTCCATCCTTTAGTTTATGAGCAAAGGATGAAGACATCAAAAAAATAAAAATGAGACTAGCTAGCTTTTTTTGCATTCTTTTCAGCTTTTTTACATGCTGTGAGTTTCTTATAGGGAGCGAGATGGTCTGAGTCTTTAATGCTTTGAACACAGGCCGAAAGTTTTCCATCTAGGTAGAGTCCGATTAATTCTTGGCCATTGCTTCCTACATTTCCATAGCTCTTTGCTGTTAATTCACCCTTTATTTCTCTTGGTTGGCACCCAAGGGCAAACATCTCTGTCATGCTTGGAGATATGCTCTTGACCTCTTCAATATTGCAGCTAGAAGCGGCCTTCATTAAGTTTATAGCTTTATCTGTATTTGAAGCTGTACATGAGGCAAGGGTAAGCCCTAGTGTAAAATAAAATAGTACTCTCTTCATTTTTCTCTCCTAGTTTACCTTTTGGCACTTTCTTGTTTTTGGGATAGCAAATTGATCACACATCGTCTGATCCATAGCGAAGATAATGCCACCAATTCCGTATTGACCATCTTCACGACCCTTATTTCCGAGAGTTAAAATAGTACATTTAAGATTTCCTTTCTTATTGGCCATATCTAAGGCAAATGAAACATTACCCGTATCTTTTGCAAGATAGACTAGGGAATATTCCCCATCTTTACATGACCCTTCTGCTACAGGCTCTCCTAAGGCTGCCTTAACCTCTGCGAGACTTTTATTGGTGAGCTGATCTTTCATGTTATTCAAGTCTCTGCCTGTATAACCTTTGTGGGTTTTATTCAATGATGCACAAGAGGTGATACTCAGGGCCATAAATAAGAAAAAGTATTTCACTGTTTACTCCTTGGAATACTTGAATTTTCATTAATTCAATTATCGGGAGAATGAGTGAATATTTAGGTTAAGAATTCTTAGAGTTCACTTTAAGGGCCCTTAAGTGATAGAGAAATTGTTGAAAGTATAGATATCTTTGACTTTAGTTCCCTTCAAAGAAGTAAAAAATTTCCGAAGGATCATCAAGTATATAGGGAAAATGCCTTTGATTCATTTCATCGATTAGATTCTCTGAAGAGTTATATACACCATGGGCCATAATTTTATCACCACGGTAAAGTCTATGATTTACACTTATATTTCCCTTAGAGATCATTTTATTAATTGTCTTTAAGAGGTCGGCCTTGGTTCCCGCAAAACTACTTGCATAGAAAGAACTTCTAAAGGCCCAACAGATTGAGCGATACATCGAAAGCTCTTCTCCATTTTCATAGGCCGCACGTGCTTTATCAACATATCTAAAGAACTCTACGATTTCTCTTCCTTTAGCTATATGTTCAAGAGATATACGACTTCTGCTTAATCTTCTTCGATCCTTTGAGTGAAATTTCTCTTTGGCCGCTCTATCCCAATATCTTAAACTCTTGCCCGTAATCTCTTCAATCTTCTCATTCCACTGCTCTGGTAAAGCTTTTACTAGAATCATCAAGTCCTCTTTCGTGTAAAAACTTTTTACTTCCATTAAAGAGGAGATGGAATTAAAGGTTATAGGTGAGAGTGCTTCTTGATAATTTGAAAATGAGCTAAGCTGTTCAGTATCTGGTGTGATACTTGCTAGGATTTCCTTTACTAGCAATAGATATTCATCATTGTATTCATTTTCGGTTGTTTCACTATCCTTGAGAAGGAGATGAACCGATAGAATGGGGTCATGTATTTCACTTCCTATTTGTTCGCCTGAGAAGAGTACACGAGAGTGAAACGATTCACCTCTTATCCCAATGGTCCAATCATTACTTCTTATATCTTCCCATTGCCACCAATCTGATGAGTGGTTATCCCGATCACTCCTAACGCTTACATAATCACTACGTGTGACAGATTCTTTATTAAAGAGATAGAAGAATGTAAAACTGGTCCTCGATTCTTTAAAATTAGAAGACCACTTCTCATCCTTTTCATAGGGAGATAAGAACTCTTTTAAAGTTGTCGTTTCCTCTTCTTTTTGCAGAGTATGAACCGTAGATGAGAGGGGGTTGATATAACCCATAAAGATAGATCTAAAGAGCTTCTGCTTATTGTAATGAGAGAAATCTTTGTAAGGCACATCATAGAAAGTGCGCTTGGAACTTCCCTTATGATAATTCAAGTCAAATATAGGGAAGTTCATTAACGGCAGATTGAACCAGAGAGCGTGGGCCGTTTTACTATATTTACTGGATTCAAGCATGATCTTATAGGATTGATCTTTAAAACGCTTAGCAAGGGAGGAGTAGAGGTTGATTCTACTTACCGAGTGCTCTGATCCTAGGACCACACCAGGAAGATCTCCAAAACGTACTCTTCCTTTTCCCTCAAGCATGGCCTTCTTTATGACTACATACTCATCCGGAAGCTCTGATTCTTCTAAGCGTTTAATAGTGAAGGGTAAGAAGAGGTCCAGTACAAACTTTCTAGAAAGAAGTCCTTCAAACTCAGAGGCCACGGGATAGACAAGGGTCCATTCCTGAGCGTAGGTTACAGTTCCGGCCACGACAAAGCCTGCACCAAGTTCCAGCCCTATTTTTAAGCGGTCTTTAACGAGGAAGCGATCCTTTGTTGATGTCGATTTAGGATTCTTTTCAACTGTTCTGCCAATTCCGACAACCATTTGTTGAATAAGTCCTTTATCTACGCCAAGGGTGGCGTTATCAATATTGATTGAACTCACCCCTGAGGCCAGTGATTCAATTATTTTTGACCATAGACCAGTACCCGCAGCATCTTGAGCGTGGCCTGGGGTTGAAATAATCATTGCGCTCAATAAAATCAAAAAGATTTTTAAGCTCTTTTGGGGTCCTTTCATAGTTTGGGCATCATAATAAAGAAAGCAAGTATGCTGCAATGCGCATCGTAAAATATCCATAGTTTAATTGATAAATTTGTCATAAATTTTACAATTCCTTACAGATTGTAATTTTGACCATATCTACCCTGTAAAACTTTCATAATTTATAAATTAGAAGATTTACGAAGACTTATCCGGCCTATATAACTGTTCATGAAAGTGAACACGCAAATAAAGCATAGATCTTCAAATTATGACTCTATGCATTTATAAAGTTTTCACGATTAAGTGAGTCTAATGAAGAAAATTAGGTGAACTTAATAAAAGATGGCCGTTTTAAGTTGACGCTCTTGAGTGAGAATCTGTAACGTTGCTTTAACTTGAATCACTAATTCAACATGAGTCGGGTTTTGAGAGGCCCAAACTCAAGAAAGGGAGAGAGAACATGTTTAAGAAAATCGTATTAAGCTTGATGGTTACCCTATTTGCTACTACAGCTATGGCCCAAGCAGGAAATGTTCGTTACCTAAGCTTTGAGCAAAGAGCTAAATCCAATCTAAAGGATTTCGATGTGGCCCAAGGCGAGGATCCCTACTTTATTATCTCAAGTATTACAGCTACTGAAGTTGGTGAGATGGAATTAGATCAAAAAATTGATCTTCCTTCAGCAAAGGATCTGGGGTCTATTATTGCTAGTCTTGATCAGCTTATTGCCCTTGGAACTAAGGTTTGGGAAATCATCAAGAAAGGTAAGCCAGTTGTAAATGTGGATATGGGAACTCCTATAAGTATCCTTCCTCAGTCTGAAGATCCAAATATGGCCTTCTACCAAATGGAGAATTGGAGTGCTCCAAAAGCAAAACGCTATAGAATCGAATATAAGAATATGTTGGGAATGTCAGTTATCGCTTTTGATTACACTGTTCAATTCCAATATAACGGTGAATATGATGGAACTGGAAAATATGTTACAGGTCTTCAAGTAACAGCTTCCAATGTTGCTGTAAGCTGGGGATTCCAATTTGATGCAAGCTCTGAGCTTAAGTCAATCTCAAACAGAGGTAGACTTGATAATCCAATTGCGGCAGGGACAGTTCAAATCAATTATCATGCCTCATCTGCTCTTAGAGATATCTCAAGTGCTGAGACATTTCACGTAACAGGTGCTGGAGAAATTCTAAAATACTAAACAACTTCAAACGTTGGTTAGTTTTATTGTGTATTAGGCCCTCTTTAGAGGGCCTTTTTTTATTCTTCGGGATATTCAATATGGGCACCGAGCCCGTGAAATTCTTGTGGATATAGAGTTGCAAGTCGCTTTAGTGCGCTCAGCCCATAAGGGCCCTCCCAGCAGCTGCTGATAACCAATCGTTTAGGTAAAGGCTCAGGCCATTGGACTTGAGAAGGCTTATAAACTAGGCCCAAAGCATGACTAGGTGCTCTTAGATATTCGGCCATGGACTCCTCATGCATAATAGGAATTTCAGGTTGAAGCTCACTATATTGACTGTATTGCCCAAAAGGTTCCTCAAAGTAGTCAATCAGGCCTTGAAGATCATTGGTTACCAAAATTTCCCAAAGAGATTCAAGTTTTTGGACATCCCATAAACCATTCATATCCAAGCGAAAGAATGTTTCAAAAAGTTCAATATCATAGGACATGAGAGCATCAGCAACTTCCTCTGCCGACTCGCGGTTAATTTTGATTTTAACTTTTCCAACGGTTTCAAGTTGTGCTGGAAGAATTCCAATAAATTGCTCAAAACTTAGGAGTTGATTTATCTTCACTTCTTCCTTACTGGACTCTGTAGGTAGTATTTGATCAACTATTTGAATGAAGGCAAAGAAGCTAGAGGGAGAGAGCTTCAGTGTTTTGAAGTATTCAATATATTCTATGAAATCATTGAATACGGGAATATCCGTTTTTTCTAGGTCCCACTTAAATTCTTCAATGGCCAAGGAGAGAGGAGTGTCTAAGAACCCTTGAAAAGGAGAAATCTCAACGGTGGCACTTCGTTTACCATTTGTGACATTGGCGAGTATGCCATAGCGTTTATCAATGATATGACCATTAACCCTTTGAGGAAAAGGCAGATCTACAGTGTAATTTCTTTCAGAGCTTATTTCCCACTTCATAGCAATCCTAAAGGATGTTTCTTTTAAAGAAATAGTATAACCACACTATAGGCCAAAGAGAAAAGAAAGATGTACTTTCCAACAGTTGCCAGAATTAAATTGAGCGCTCTTCCCTCACAATCTCTTAGTAAAGACCACCACTGCTTCGAAAAAAAGAATAGTGGAGTTACACCAATAAGATGATAGAGATGATGTTGATCTCTTGTATACATTAAGTATTGAGCAATGATCTGACTTAGAATAATGAAAATAAATATTATCTTTCTCATTAAAATGCCACCTGTTAATGTGGCCAGAGTCGTTTTTCCTTTATTCTTATCTGTGTAGCGATCTCTTAAATTATTAACCCCCATCAAAGCACTAGAGATTAGTCCAACTGTTGTTCCCCATAGTAGAGCATGGATGGAGGCATCACCGTAGAGTTGGCCAATTTGTAAGTACCAAGTTCCCCAAAGCGCTACGGGACCAAAGAAAATAAAAGCAAATATTTCACCGAGTCCAAAGTAGCTCAACGGAAATGGTCCTCCAGTATAGGCCCAAGAAAAGAATATTGAGCACAATCCAATAACGACAATTGGAAGGCCTCCTCTATTCATAAGAAAGAGACCGAGGACAAGGGAGAGGAGAAGGGTTAGAATAAAACCTTTCTTTATAGCTTCGGGCGCAAGTAAACCAAGAGAAGTTGCTCGCGGCGGACCTAGACGGTTATCGTCATCAAGACCACCAATTCCGTCATAGTAGTCATTAATGAGATTTGAGCTTATTTGCAAAAGAATAGAGCAACCAAGAGTGATGAAAGCAACTATGAAAGAGAATTGTTCAGGTCTTGTATTATAGGCAAGAGCAAGTCCTAAGAGAACTGGCCCTGCACCAGCAGGCAGAGTCTTGGGCCTAATGGCCATTAACCATGGATTGGTATTTACTTCACAATTCATTACAGCTTAACCGTTTTTAGTTGATCATATGTTTTAGCATTATCTTCGTCTGTGAAGAGGCATTCTAGAATAAGAAGACTTGGATGATCATTCCATGTCTTCAGTGCCTTTTCATAATCAGATTTTGTACGAACTTGTTTTGTCGCAATTCCCATCGCGGCCGCAATCGGAGAGAGATCAATACTATGGGGAGTGGTAAGCATAGGAAGGAAGGGATTGAACTCTTCGTTCTCTTTCTTTCCAACAGGAAGAAGTTTGAAAATACCTCCTCCATGATTATTGGCCACAACAAGGAGAACAGGGACATCTCTTCCTAGGCTTAGCAAGGAGGCCAAAGAATTGAGGTCGTGAAGAAAGCTAATATCGCCCATAAAGGCCACTGTGGAGGATTTTGTGGCTTCATAGATTCCTTGAGTCATGGCGATATGACCTTCAATACCACTTGCGCCTCTGTTGGCCACAACCTTCCATGCTTTTCTTTGGGCCTTAACCGATGCATAGGAGTCAAAACTTCTGATGAAGGTTGAATTGCCCATAAAAATATTCTTAACGCTCTCCAAGGTCTCTACAGCCTTTTTTGTCATAACGGGATAATTCAGGGGAGACTCTTCAATAATTTGTGACTTTCTCTCAATCATTGAGTCGAAATTAAGAAGAGCATGCTTAGGCCCAATGCCTACACCGTATTCACTATCTTTAATAAAGGCATTGATTGCTTTTAAGGCCGTTGAAGGGTCAAGTGACCATCTTTTAATAAAGGCCAGACCTGGATCTTCATGTTGATGTGATTCACATATTTGAATAATCTTGGCATGAGGGTCTTTATGAATTCGTCGCTCGAGAAACTTATAGTAATGCTTAGAAGTTAAGCGGTGCCCGAAGTGGATAATGAGGTCGGGATTGGCCTGTTCAAGTTCACTAAGTACTTCAGGGTGATCAAAAGTAGGAATTAGACCTTGAGAGCTTCCAAAGTGATACTTCAATCCTGTTGTAACATCACAACTGAAGCTGCCTTTGTAGTGCTTGAGAAAGAACTCCATATCACTGACGATTTCTGGGCCATGCTTATCAAGGGGCCCAAAGACCACAAGGGGGCGCTTTGCTTGCTCTAATTGCTGAAAGAGTTCATTAAGCTCAGACTGGGCCAAGCGCTTCTCTAGTCTCGCATATTCAATTGAAGGGCCTGCAAGCTCAAGTATGTGATGAATTTCCTTAACCCAGGATTCATTCATGAGAACAGGAGTGTGATCGAGTGGTTCACGAAAGGGAATATTAATATGCAGCGGTCCCTGTGGGGCCGTGAGTGTCGACTGGGTCAGATGAGCGATTCGTCCACTGAGTGCACGAGGGGGATAGTCGGCCTGAGGCTCTGAGGTCATCCAATAATTCTTGCAGTAATCTCTAAGAACTTCAGTCTGATCAATGGTCTGGTTGGCATCAATGGCATTGAGCTCACCTGGGCGATCAGCGCTTAGGACCATCAGAGGCATCCTCGATTTTTGCGCTTCTATAATCGCCGGTAGGAAATTGGCCACGGCCGTTCCCGATGTGCAGACAAGGGCCGCAGGCTTCTTGCTTGCACGAATAAAACCAAGGGCCCTATAACTCTGGGCCCTCTCATCAAGACCTGTGTAGTAAGTGGCCCCAGGATGGGCCGCAATGGCCTTTAAAAGGGGAGCATTTCTCATTCCAGGTGCACAATAGAAAGTTTCCACTCCATTTTTAACGAGTTGATCAATAATCAAGGCCGCCCAAAGAGAAGAGGGATTACTGAATTGCTTAAGATTATGATAAAAGTGAGTATTCATTCGTGCTTATCCTTAAATGGAGAAAAGGACTTTATTTTATGGGCCGTTTCTTCCCATTCTGATTGTGCTGTAGAATCGGCCACAATTCCAGCACCACCAAAGAGGAGTACTTTTTTGTCTTCAGAGTCACTAAAATCCGTAAGTAAGCTTCTTATGGCCACACATAATTCACTATAGTTTTGATTAATCATTCCTATTGCTCCTGCATACATACCCCTATCAATGGGATCATGGGCCCTTAGGAAATCCATCGCTTCATTTTTTGGCATACCACACACTGCAGGAGTGGGGTGAAGCCTCTCAATGAGCTCCATTAAAAGCTCAGGAGATTGATCAAATGCTTTCAAGGTTAAAGGAGTCTTTATATGCTGGAGAGACTTAAGCTTAAGGACATGGGATTTTCCCTGAATGACTTCTCCAAATTGATTGAGACCCTCTGTAATATAGCGAACAACTTGATCATGTTCATATTGCTCTTTAGAAGAAGCGAGTAATTCATCATGAAGCCTCTCGTCTTCTATAGGGTCTTCGCTTCGAGCTCTGGTGCCAGCAAGAGCATCAAATTCATATTCATTATCCTTAACTCTAAGCAAGCACTCAGGGGTATTACCCATAAAGGTCAGAGCATCATTTTCGATATAGAAGTGATAGCGAGAATTGGAGTTTAATTGATTAAATAAACTTAGAGGACAGCACTTATTTTTAACTCTAACTTCATGAACTCTAGCGGCCACAACCTTAGTCATGATTTTCTTTGATGTTTTAAGATCTTCTAAGGCCCTATGGATAAATTCACTCCAATCAGTGAAAGAAGGGCGCTCTATTGTTCTCTTTATTGTATGTGTTTCAGCAATTTCTTTTGGAGTCGTACTAAAGTGAAGCGCTTGATGAAGGTCTGCATTTCTTATATGGATAATTTTAAGTCGCTCATTTCGTTTATCATGAACTAGAGTGTAATCACAGAGTAAGTAATGGGGGAGGGTCCATTTCTTCCAAGGCCTTGATTCATCAAAGGGAAGGAGTGTGAAGATGAAAACTTCACGATCAGCTTTCAAAAGCTCTAGAGCACAGGCCCTGCTCAAGTGATTTTGCTTCTGCTGCCTATGGTAGCCAAGAAATTCGAAGTCCTCATTTGAGAAGTATATAGGAGTATAGTCATGGGCCCTGTAGCAAAGGAGTTTTTTTAAAGTTAGCTCTTTACCTATTTCATCAATACTTTGAACTTTCTTTTCTAGATCACCTAGGATGGCACAGAACTCATCCTCTTCCTGTGAGGGTTGCGAGAATTGCGAGATGAGTTCAATAAGATCTATATCCGAGAGTTCTGCCATAGGGGATTAGCTATCTTTGTCGCCGATATAAAGGGTTGCGATTCCAAAAGTTAGAGGCCTTGCACTTGGAGATTTAAAACCAGCTTCTCTCATAATATCTAAGAAGGCCTCTCCATAGGGGTAGTCTTCAACCGTCCTATTGAGGTAGCTATAGGCATCACCATGTCCTGAGAAAAGATTTCCAACAAAGGGAAGAACATGGCGAAAGTAGAAGAGATAAACCATGCGTACAAGGGCATTTGTAGGAAGAGAGAATTCCATAACCATGGCGCGACCACCAGGCTTAAGAATACGGTGCATTTCCTGAAGGCCCTTCAAAGTACTAGGAAAGTTTCTAATACCGAAGCTTACTGTCGTAGCATCATAGGTTGAATCTTCAACCGGGAGATTACAACCGTCCCCAATTCCTAGGGAGATTCTTCCCTGTAAATTGGCCTTTTTAATTTTTTCTTTTCCAATCTCCACCATCTTTTCAGAGAGGTCGAGACCTTGAATATGTTTGACTTGTGAGGCCTTGGCGAGCACGAGAGGAACATCACCTGTGCCTGTTGCAAGATCAAGTACCTTAATATCTTTTTGTTGAGGAAGATTATTCTTTATTTGATGTCTCCAGTAGACATCGATTCCAAATGAAAGGGCACGATTAAGTGAGTCATAAGTTGGAGCAATATCATCAAAGATACGAAAGGATTCTTTCTTTCGTTCGGCAAGTTTTGTATTTTGATCTGTCATATTTAAGTCCTTTATCTCCCTCTAAGTACCAAATTTTACGCACCTAGAGAAGGATTAATTTTTCGACAAGTCAGCGTATATAACATTATTTTTCAGTTATTTAGAGGGTTTAAGTTTACAGGCCAGTGACCGGGTGATAACTTTTCCTGCAATTGTTCATTGGTACATGAGAAGTGAGTTTGCGTGAGTAAAACAGATTTTCTATTAAATATTCCAAAACCTATTCTACTTAGGCTGAAAGATATTGATCTCAATATCCCATCTAAGAATTGTAATCAGGCCGTAAATGAACTCCTTCAGCGCTCAGTCCTTATGGGAGGAAAGCGCTTAAGACCCCTGCTTACTTTTATATTCTGTGACTTCTTTGGTGTGGACCTCGCTGATGAGCGCTGTGATGTATGCGCGAGCTCTATTGAGATGGTTCATGCGGCTTCCCTTGCTCATGATGATGTCATTGATGAAGCAACCCTTCGAAGAGGAAATCCTAGTATTAATATTCAGGCCTCCAATAAGAAGGCCGTACTTGCTGGTGATTATCTGTTGGCGGCGGTGATCAATAGACTTACTCAAAAAGGCTCCCTTGAGCTTGTAGGAGAAATGTCTTTGGTTATTCAGGCCCTCTCTGAAGGAGAGTGGATTCAGGCCGATGCTATTGAACATCGTCAGTATACGCGAGATCTTATTGAGAAAATTGCCCTTAATAAAACTTCATCAGTGATGACATGGTGTGGAGTTTCTGCGGCCATCATAAGTGAAAGTGCATCCTCTCAAAAAACTGAGATATGTGACCTGGCCAGAAGCTTTGGCCATCATATGGGACTTGCATTTCAACTCTTAGATGACACTCTCGATTTTAGCGGTGATTCTCAAAAAGATAATCTTCTCGATCTTAAGAATGGTCAGGTTAATTCCGTTATCTACGAATGGTTAGAGTTACACCCTGATATTTTGAAGAAATTTAAAGATGGGGAAGATATCATGGATCTCTTTAGTGATGATCGCATTGATGAGGCCATCTCTATGGTTCGCGGCCAGGCCCAAAATCATCTTGGCATCTGTCGTGAAAACCTTGCTCAAATGAAAGGTCTCTTAACAGGTCATGTTGATCAAAAGAATCTTGATCGTGGCGAGAAAACTCTCAATTTTATTTTAAAATTCTTGGAAGATCGTAAAGTTTAAGGACTACTTCTTTTCACCATAGAAGCCAATCTTCTTACAAGTTGGGATATGGATAAAGCTTTCTTTTAGGGCGAGCTTACAGCGCTCCATTCCTCTTAGGGTAATGCGAGGAACGCGACGTTTTACAACCTTTGAATAGAGGGTAGGATCAGACTTTAGAGGAGTTTGTCCCTTTGCTTTTTTGATAGCAACGCTAATAATGCAGCTATGATAGATACTTTCACGGCTAAAGTCTCTTTTCCATTCAAAGTAGAGTTCACCCGTTAAAATTCTCTTATTCTCAATGAAGGGGTTGATTGTAAAATTTCTTTTTCCAAGCTCTTTGGAAATGAGGTCTTGAAGATCACTTATCTCATCTTTGTGTTTATGTTCACTATCTACTGCTGTTTGATCTTTCATCCTAATTTTGCAATCAGAATGTTCAAGAATAAATTCTTGAGCATAGATTTGAGTGTTGATTATGTTGATAATAAAGAAAAGAGATAGAGAAAGTATTTTCATAAACCCATTATAGCACCTGGCCATCTTTTATCCAAACAAGCGCATCGGGCGTACTTTTCCCTATATCTTTAGATTCCTTAGATCGATTTAATTGATTAAAAGAGTTTTGCAGCAAAGTCAGAAAAGGGACGAGCACAAGCTTCTTCAATATCTTTAATCTCTTTAGGAATCGTACGAGTTAAATTCTCGTGGCCCTTAGAAGTGATCAGGATATCATCTTCTGTACGAATACCAAGCCCTTGCCAGTGAGTAGGTACTTTCGTATCACCTTTTTTAAAGTAAAGACCAGGCTCGATTGTAAAGCACATACCTTCTTCAAAAGTTATATCTTCAAGCTCTGGGCCTTGATAAGGAGAGTTGTCATGGACATCAAGACCAAGCCAATGTCCTGTGCCGTGAGGGTAGTAGGCACGGTGGGCACCGCTTTCGATTATTCCTTCTACACTTCCTTCGAGAATCTTGGCATCAACCATGGCCTGAACAAGAACCTTTGTCGTTTCATGGTGAACTTCACTTAACGTATGTCCAACTGAAGCCTTTGAAAAACCGGCCATTTGAGCTTCGAGTACGATTTGATAGAGATCTTTTTGAGCAGAGCTAAATTTTCCATTAACGGGATAAGTTCGCGTGACATCACTGGCATAGAGATTCACTTGTGAGCCTGCATCAATAAGTAGCCAGTCTCCTTCTTTTAGGGCCTGATTATTTTCGATATAGTGAAGAACCAGTGCATTGGTTCCCCCCGCTACAATAGGGTCATAGGCATGGCCCTCTCCATTTTCCATTGTGAAGATATGAGTGAGGAGACGTTCAATATCACGTTCTGATTTGTCTGAATTTGTATAGGACATGGCCGCCTTGAAGCCAAGAGTGGTAAGCTCTGAAGCTTTTTTCATGGCCAAAATTTCATTTTGATCTTTAATCAAGCGAAGGGATCCTATCATCGGGATAATATGCTGCACACTTTGAGGACGATAGATCTTTGCTTTTCTGAGGGCCTCAAGCTTTTTAAAGCTCTTGAGCACAAGGGCGTGCAGTTTGCTATTATAGAGATCGTAATAGAGCTTATGAGTGTTTTTCATCAACTCAGACAGCATGGCCTCAAAACTCTCATTGGCATGGGCCTCATCGATAGGCAGGAGGTCACGGGCCTTTTCAACACCCATACGAATTCCTGCCCACATTTCAGCAAAGTCATCTTTATCTCTTAAGAAGAGAATAGTTCTATGTGATCCATCTAATTCTTTTTTGAGAACAAAAGTGGCGTGAGGTTCATAGGAGCCTACGAGATATTTAAAATTTGAATCTTGTCGAAAGGGAAATTCAGTATCATTACTTTTGGTAATAAAATCTGCAGCAGGAACAATGGCCAATGATCCGGCCGTCATTAAGTCTGCTAATCTCTTCTGTCTATCTTCAAATGCGGTAAGCTCCATCTTTCAATCCTTATTCTTATACGAGTGCTTTAAATAGCTGGGCAACTTTTGAAGTTCCAATTGTTCTCATAAACCCAGCTAGCTTTGGACCTTTCTCTTTTGAGATAAGGATTTCATAGCATAGAGGGAAGATATCCATTGGCTTCAATTCCTTGGCGTGCATGATTTCATAGAGGGCTTCATGAAGCGCCTTATCTTCATTCTGGTGTTCTCCATCTTTTTCAAGAAGGGTCACCATATCTGTAATGAATTCCTTTTGAACGTCATTAACTTCAACCTCGGGTGCCGTTTTATTGATTGCGAACTTAAAGTCCTCTGGAGCGTAGAGCTCTAGCCAGTTAAGAGCACATTGTGCACGTTGCTCAAAGCGTCTCTCATCACGTTCATTTTTAATTTCAGCTTCATAATACTTTCTCGCAGCACTAAGATCGCCATCATTGATTTGAAGAACATTGGTAAGGTGACGAAAGCTTGGTTGAAAAGGCATCTCTTTGGGTTGTTCGCCATCTTTAATTTGAGAGAGTTCATATACTCTCTTGGCCATATTCACTTTCTTTTCGTTACCTTCTTCTACTCCGTAAGCAAGACGCTCCTGACGATCGAAGTCTTCATAGGTTTTTATGGCATCAAGATCAAAGCTTACGGCGAAGTCAACATTCGATTTATAGCTTGCAAAAATCCAACGAACCATTTCAGGCTCATATACTTTGAGAACATCATTTACAGTCACCACATCACCAGAAGATGAACTCATTTTCCCGCCACGGCCTTTGATTGATACAAAGTCGTATTGAAGATAAATAGGGGCTTGCCAGTCAAAGAGTTTAACAATGTCTTTGGCCGTAGTGAAACTTCCCCCTTGGGAAGAATGATCCTTTCCCCCTGGTTCGAAGTCTACTTTTTCAAATGCCCAACGCATTGGCCAGTCAACTCGCCATGGAAGTTTTAAGCGAGTTGTTGTTGCAAGCTCTTCACTGCCATCGTGATTACAGTTATCACAGTGATAAGATAGATTTGTTCCATCCCACTTCTTATCAACAATTTTATTATCAGTATTGCATTGAGCGCAGTATACAGATACCGGAAGCCATGAGTTATCAAGAGGCTCTTTTCTATATTGATTTAAAATGGCCGCAACTTCATCTCTCTTATCAAGGGCCAGTTTTATACTTTCTTTATAGTCGCCAGCTCTATACTTTTTCGCTTGATAGAGAGGCTCAAGATCGATTCCAACTTTTGAGAGTTGGGATTCAAATTTCTGCTCTTGATGAGCTGCGTATGATTCAGTTTCCTCAAAGGGATCGGGTGTGTCCACAATGGGTTGGAACATATATTTCTCTAGCTCATCTTGCTTGGGCATATTCTTAGGAATTTTTCTGAAGGTATCGTAATCATCCCAGCTAAAGATGAAGCGTACTTTCTTACCTCGAGCTCTTAGGGCGCGGGCCACGAAATCTACGGTGATCACCTCACGGAAGTTACCAAAGTGTACGGTTCCTGAGGGAGTAATCCCACTGGCCACAGTGTAGGTGTCTTTATCACCGAGTTGGCGACAAATACGATCGGCCGTCATATCGGCCCAGTGGATAAGTGGCTTTTGGTTCTGTGTCTGTTCAGTCATTACAATTCCTGTTTTAACTTTATTATTTTTGAAGGCGTATCCTATCAAAAGAGCAGCTAAACGACTAGTTTTAAAGGGCCTAAAGCCTTGTGTAACAATTGGATTTGATGGTTTAAACCCTTTTGTGCTATTGTCCTCAATATGATCGTTAATACGTTGATAAAAATTCTATTCTTCTACTTCATTTTTGTGCTTATTCGTAATGTACTGCGTGGTGCTAGTAAGGTTAACCAAGTCAAAAAGCATATGCGCGAGCAAATGGATCAGATGAATGGAGGAGCTCGCCATCAACAACAGAGCGCTCAATCCTCTGCTAAGGCAAGTTCTAGTGAAGATATTGTCGAGGCCGAGTTCAGACATCTTTAGACTCCTCTGAAGTACGCTGCTGGTCTTAATTTTTATTGTATCTCTGGCCATATCTGCCTCATTTTTATTTGAACTGCCCAAAAAAAATAGTTTTCGTCATAATTCCAAATATGAATCCTTTATTAGTTTTTCTTAAAAGACATTAATTTCAGGTACTTATAAAAAGTGGTCATTTTTTGTTTTTTTTAAACTTAACTATGGGTTGATAATGGGCCTATGCGAAAACTTAGAGTCCTTTTGTTTACGGGGACCATTAAAGGGGGATGCATGGGAGTCCACAGGCTTAACGTTTTAATACTGAATGAGGATCCTAAGTTGATCATTCAAATTGCAGATACACTAAAGGCACAAGGTTTTGATTCACAATGGGCCCATACTCACTGTGAGGCCAAGAAACTACTGGCCAGTGGTAACTTTGATGTTCTTATTACCGATATAACTATGCCCGAAGATGATGGGATTAAATTATCTAAATCTGTATGTGGACAAATACCGATAGTTCTTCTCACTGCGGGAAGTGGTGGTGAGATGCTTGCTCGAAAATTTGAAGATATTTGTGATTGCTTCCTCGATAAGCGCGAAATTGTAAATCGAATGGGTCAGGCGACATGGAAAGCTTTCAAGCGATTTAAGATAGATAGAGAAATTGTACGCGATATGAAGATGGCCGCTTAACTCACTTAACTTATTAGAAGAGAGTTAGGCCCTTGTCCCAGTTGTAAAGTATGCTGGCCATAAAACTGGGATGAGTTGTTCTTTGTCGTGTATGAAAAATACCTGGGCCAATACTGAGAGCGAAGTTTCGACCTTTTTCACTATGGAAGGGGTCAACGAATTGGTGACGATAGATTAGCATCGCCATAGTGGAGTTTTCACGAGAGCTTTTGATGCGATTTCGTTTATACAGAACTCCGATCGATTGTATCTTATTGAGCTGATAGCCTAGAACATGCATTTGAAAGAAGTGGGTATCTCTATTTCCTCGACCCAATAGAGTTCCTTGCTCTTCTGCAAAGTAGGTGAAGGGGTTATTATCAAAGATAGTGGTTTGCCATTGGAAACGTCCTAGATAGAAAATATTCCCAACCTTCATGGCCAATTTCGTACCCCAGTGATTTCTTTCAAAAAGGCCAGTATCGCAATAGACCGTTTCGCAGTCATAGGTGTCGAGCTTCTTGGTGGAGCGGTGAGTATATTCCTTACCCACAAATAGAGACCAAAATGAAATGGGGTGGACTTCGAGAAATCCCTTTGCTGAAGTCATCAGACCACTATTTTGGAGTTGAATATGAGGGCGGATCATTCCATAGAGGGGTGAGTTATTTTCGTTATTGCCCCAAATCTTTTGTCCGTAGCCGGCATCAACGCGAATGAATCCCCCTAAAGGATAGGGCCTAAAGAAAGTCTCATAGCGTAAATCCATTTTAGAACTAGCTTCGGATATTCCTAGAAGCGATAATAATATAAGAAAATACGCCTTCACGAAGAATTAAAGCCCTAAATCATTTTTAAGGTCTTCTTCACTGATAATTTCTTGGGCCACTTGTGAGCGACAATAGGCAAGGGCGGCCTGATAGGTGGGACGCTCACTAGCATCGACTAATGTAAGATCGATATGTTTCTGTCCATCGATATGAGAAAATTTAACTGCATTCTTTAAAAGCTTCACGGCCTCTTGGTAGTTCATTAATTTACCTTTATCGTTATTATTTTTGTGTTTTAATCTTAATTATAGATGAGGATATCTTCTCTCAAATTCAAATAATCTGGCCAGTCTTTCTTCTCGAGGGCCTGAAGTTCCTCGAAGCTTCCATTGGACTCGACCCACTTGCGAAGAGATTCACCACCATTTATGAAGTCTATGGCCAACTTTTCATATTGATACTCATAGGGATTATCATTCCACTTAAATTCGAATTCACTTTGATGATAGAAGGCCTTTAATAAGAGAGCACCAATTCGCCAGCTTCTAAAAGTTGCAGGGCCCAGAGCGTGGATATGTACTCCACCACAAGCACTACCAGCATGCTTTTGAAACATGGGATAGAATTGAAGGGGACGCAGATAAACATCATCCATTCCTAGCTCTTTGAGTATCTTTTGATTTTTTTGAGCAAAGGTAAAGGGATCTATTCCAGGAGCGCCTAAGACTTCAAGACTTCGGGTGGTTCCACGGCCTTCACTTATATTTGTTCCTTCATAAAGAACAGTTCCTGCAAAGGTTAATGACGACTCGGGAGTGGCTAGATTAGGCGAGGGGTTTATCCATGCACGATTCAGGTCATTCCAATGAAAGGAGCGCTTCCAGTTATCCATAGGAATAACTCTTAAGTTTGTTTGAGGACAATGGATACGCTGCTGAAGTTTGGCCACTTCACCCATAGTTAGGGCATGCCTTTGGGGGATAGGGTGATGACCAACAAATGAAGTCCACGCTTTTTCTAGAATAGGGCCTTCGTAAATTTCACCACCCACTGGATTTGGGCGATCAAGAACGACAACCTCTATATCTTGCCCCTCAACGGCCTCCATTAAATAGGAGAGGGTCGTGATATAGGTATAGACTCTTGTTCCAACATCTTGGAGATCAACCACAATCGTATCAAGGTCTTTAAGCATTTCCTTCGTTGGAACTCGGGTTTCACCATAAAGAGAATAAATTGGAATTTTAAAATAAGGATGGATATAGTGATCCGTTTCAATCATATTATCTTGAACATCAGTCACAAAGCCGTGTTGTGGTCCAAAAGCTTTGGTTAGGCGCTTACCAAAGTCTTTGATCATAGACTCAAGCCCAAGTCTTAAATGCCCATCAACCGCGGCCGAATGGCCTAAGTAGGCAATATTTCCTTTGAGTGATTTTTGTAGATCATTACTATCTGTTGAGGAAATAAGCTTCTCAAGTCCAAGGGTGATTTTTGACACGTTGTCTCCATTAAAAAAATAAAAAACTAAAAGAAATATTTTATTCGTTGGTCTATAATTTTGCCATGATGAAATTTAAAAGCATAGCACCTAATTCTTTGTTATCAAAAGCGATTGCCTCGCTTCTTATTTTCTGCGCTCTTTCATTAAGTTCATACGCACTCGCAAGCGATGGTCCTGAAATTCATGCGGCCAAAGTGAATGATCCCAATCAATGGAAGCGTGATCGAGTCATTCGCGGCTTTACTGTTTTTACGAGTCAAAGTAGTGACTCAGATATTGTTCCTATTAAAGTTGAGGGTGAAATTGAGGCACCTATAACGGCCATTATGGAAAACCTTAGAACAATTGAAGGTAGTGAAGAGTGGACACCAGATCTGATTAGAAAAACGACATTAGAAGATTTAGGACCCAAGAAGGCCATCACTTACTCATTAACGAATATGCCATGGCCGCTCTATGACCGTGTTCTCGTCCTTGAAAATGAACTCTTCCTTGATAAAGGGAGAAAGCTGCTCTTTGTTCAAAGTAAAACGGTTAACTTTGATAGGGCCAAAATTCCTCATGTAAAGAAAACCATTGAAGCGATGGTGGGATATTCAAAAATGGGATTTCGTCCTATTTCAAAAGATAAGACCTTTGTTGAATTTACCGCATGGGTAGATCCAAAGGGATCGATCCCGGCATGGGTTATTAATTTCTTTCAAAAGAAGTGGCCTGTCTCATTCTTTGAGGCCTTGGAAGAAAGATGCGATGATCATTCCCCGGCCCTGCGACCAGGACTTAAGGCGATGCTCTCTGAACTGCTCGTTGAGATGGACTGGGATCCTAAGTTATTTGACTAAATGCTTTAGTTGCTGTGAGTTAAATGGTGGAAATGCCTTTTATCTCCCAATTTTCTTAAGGGTTAGTGAGCTTTTATATATTTTGAACTTGGATATCTGTAGTTCATTTTTTAAAATAATATAGAGAACACACACTCACAGTTTTTTGCAGGGAGACATCATGAAGCAATATCTTGATCTAATGAAACACGTACTTAAAAATGGGGAAGAGAGAATGGACCGTACAGGGACAGGAACTCTATCCGTATTTGGATATCAAGCGCACTATGACCTTGCAGAAGGTTTTCCTCTTGTTACTACGAAGAAGCTTCACCTACGCTCCATTATTCATGAACTCCTTTGGTTCCTTAAAGGGGAAACTAATATTCAATACCTCAAAGATAACAAAGTTCGTATCTGGGATGAGTGGGCCGATGAAAATGGTGAACTCGGTCCTGTTTATGGAAAGCAATGGCGTCGTTGGGAAACCAAGGAGCAAATCATCGATCAGATCTCTGAGCTTGTAGAAGGAATTAAAAAGAATCCTCATTCAAGACGTCATATTGTGACTGCGTGGAATCCATCAGATATTAAAGATATGGCCTTGCCACCCTGTCATACCCTTATGCAGTTCTATGTAAGCAATAGTGGTGAACTGAGTTGTCAGCTCTATCAACGTTCAGCCGATATTTTCTTAGGAGTGCCTTTTAATATTGCAAGCTATGCTCTTCTTACGATGATGATTGCTCAGGTCACGGGGCTTAAGCCAGGTAAGTTTGTCCATACTATGGGGGATGCACATCTTTACTTAAACCACCTTCCTCAAGCACAGCAGCAGATTAAGAGAAAGCCTCATGCGCTTCCTCAAATGAAGCTTAACCCAGAAGTTAAAGACCTCTTCGACTTTAAGTTTGAAGACTTTGAATTAGTTAATTATGTCGCTCACCCTCATATCAAAGGTGAGGTTGCTGTATAATGATCATTTCTATGATCGTGGCCATTGGCAAGAGTCGCCAAATTGGCGCAGATAATAAAATGCTTTGGCATATCTCGGATGAGTTTAAGCATTTTAAGAAGACGACTATGGGCCACACTCTCTTAATGGGAAGAAAGTGCTTTGATTCTATTGGGCGTCCACTGCCTGGACGCACAACTATTATTATGACAAGAGATAAGAGCTACCAACGAGAGGGTTGCCTAATCGTTCATAGTCTTGAAGAAGGCATTGAATTGGCCCGATCCCGTGGTGAAGACGAGCTCTTTATTGCTGGTGGTGGAGAAATCTATAAGCAGGCCCTACCTATTACGCAGAAGCTCTATTTAAGCACAGTGGACTTTGATGGGGATGCCGATATTTTCTTTCCTGAATATACTCATCTTCCATGGAAAGAGCTCATGCAGGCCGAGCATGAGGGGTGGCGTCTTCAAGTTCTTAAGAGATCTATGTCCTAATCTTCCCCGACGTTGTAGGGGATGATTGGGGAATCTTTTACTTCTTCAATCTTTTTCGGTGTACTCTCTTCTGGGAGAATGAGAATTTGCTCATAGAATTCTTGAAGCGCCTCAGAGATATGATCTCTTTTGTGCGCTTTTAGGCCCTTAACTAGTTTTTTGAAGTGGGGTTTAATATCCTCTATGACATTTAATCCCTTAATATTGTCTGGTATAAAGAGCTCTATTCTGCGCTCAAACTCTGAGAGATAAATATAGATTGAATCTGGAGAGTTGAGCACTCCCATTTGATACCCCTGCTCCAGGGCCTGTTGATAACATTCTTCCTTCATTTCACCATTTGAGATAAAGATACGCTTATAGCGTGAAGATAGAGGCAGTAGCTGACCGATAAAAACAGCAGGTACACTTAGCCCAATCATCCATATCGGATCTTGGACATCAAAAGGTATGAAATAGAAGATGAGATAAGTGAGGGCCAAAATAAAGAGTGATGATCTAAAGTAGGCCGCTGGATAGTGATCACTTCTATTCATAAAGATAAAGTTGATTGGCGTCTGATAGCGCTCACTCATTTGTTCATTTAAACGATTAATTTCTTTCAAATTCATATAATTCTCAATTTAGTAAAAGCTTTGAAAACGTGTGTAGCTGTGATCATTTTGTTTGGATATTGTTTTCATTAGAGTTCTTGGTCGAGTTAAGAGCTTTCTTCCTAGTAAGAAGAATACAAAGAAAACCACGAGAAAAGTGACTAAGGTTTTCATATTTTGATTTTCTTTAACGGATGCCCTGGGAGGAATGATAGGGGCATTGGGGTTAAGTTTGAAAGCGAAAGTGCTGAAGAATTGAGAAAGTCCTTCTTCATAATTCATTCTTGTAAGCGCTGGTCTCACTAATTCGACCAGGAATTCTAGGTTCTCAGATTCCAGTTGGCTTTCTAGCATCGGTGAGAGATAAATCTTAAATTGACGATCACTTAAAGAAAGAAAAAAGATACCAAATCTTTCATGACCTTGTAGAGAATCGATGACTGGTCTGATCTTTTCACCGAGGCTAAATCCTTGAGAGGAAGGCAGCAGCTCCACCTTGAAAGGAATTCCATAGTCTTCTTCTAAATGATCGAGAAATTGATTCAATCTAAATTCGTAACTATAGCTAAGCAGGTTGGCCTGATCATTTATATGAGTTGTAGGAATTCTAAAGTGGTAAGGAATCTTTCTTGTGTATCTCTGATAAAGCTCTGGTTTGAAGCGATACACTCCATAGGCAGAAGCAAAAAGAATAAGGGTAACGAGAACCAAAGAAGAAAGAAATTTCTTACTCATGACTCCTCCATTTTAATTGTTTTATATTGAAGATTTAAATAGCGCTTAGATTCATTAAACCAATGAGCTTTGAATACAGATTCATGCGCACCACCTGGTATGGCCGTGAAGACGATAGGTGAATTCATTGTTGTGATCATTCGATAAGAAGGCGCAAAAGTGCTATCTCTACCGCCGCTCTTAAAGCGATTACCTTGGCAAACAGTAGTTTTATCACCCCTTAAGTGATAAGGGCCACGATTGAAGAGCTTCTTTAAAATCGGAGTATTCTTGAATTTATCGCCAAAGAGAATATGGGTAAAATAGAAGTGATTCTCTTCACCCCAAGTTTTCATACGGTTCTTTGGTGCACGGGACAAAGACTTTTTTAGGGCCTTTTGAAGAAAATCATCTCTCTTTTCAAGAAGGGTTTCACCTTTATAGGAATGATACCAAACCTTGTCGCGCTCTTGTGGTTCTAGAATAATTCTATCAAAATTAGCATAGTAATCAGCAACAAGAGCGGTTTGCTCATAAAGGTAGGACCAAGCCTGCTCTCCAATGGCGGGTGAAAAGAGCATTTCGTAGGCAATTTCTATAAATTTTGAATAGAGATAGGGCGCTTGATCGTCTTTATCGAAGCGGCATTCCCATTGTTTAAGCATACGGCCATTAGGTGTATCTGGAATGAAGGGAGAAATAATCTCTAAGTAGGCCTTGGCCTGTAAGGAGTAGATGTCTCCTTGCAAAGATTTCATTTGTTCTACTTCCCATTTATCATTTTCTTTGATGAGGTTCGATATTCTATCTTTGCGGTAACTTCCCATGGGAAGATTGACATTATCATGATCATCGAGGGCCGGGATCTCATTATTGGCCGTTACTAAAAAGTCATCGGGGGGATTTATACATTGATATAAGCGCTCTGGGGAATGAACTCTCTTCCAATGACCATCACTTCTTTGGGCAAGCCTTGGCAATAGCCCGCTATCTGCATCGGCCCTTTCTGGAAGAAAACCAGATTGCTGTTGGGCCAAGTTTCCTTCGCTATCGCAGAAGAGCCAATTACAACTTATAAAAAGATCCTTTGTTAAGTTACAAGCTGAAGTTACATCTTTAGTGTGAAAGATCTGCCTAAGGAGACCAATGGCCTGTGCTGATCCTTGTTGATGGCCACTCCAGGCGCGACTCAAATAGAGTCCATCTTCGAGATTACCCATTTTACTCAGAGCGCTTTCAGGCACCTCAAGAATTCCTCTTTGCGTTTCAAAGAGATTCACTTCAATCGTTGAGCCATTCTTTCTTTCAATAAATTCTTTTCTCTTAATAAGTCCAGAAGTAAGGCCATCGGCCTCAATAACTTCTTCACGCTTCACTTCTTCGATAAAATAATCAATCGTATCCATGAATCCATAGGTGAAACTATAGGCAAGATCTTTGTTTCTTCCCATGATTATTCCAGGAATTCCTGGCATACTTATTCCAATCGTTTGGCGTTTCTTTATCGTTGCCGAAGTTTCATACCAAATGGCCGGAAAGCGATTAATCTCCAAATGGGGGTCAAAGGCCATAATAGGCGCACCAGTTTTAGAGCGTGATTTTCCAATTACCCAGTTATTAGAATTCTTAAGGGTTGGTATGGCCTTAAAGAATTTACTCTGAGGGATAAGGGTTTGGTCGAAATTTACTTTCTTAATAAACTCGAGAATATCGTAATCTTTTTGTGTGAATACTACATTGAATATGGAGCTAATATACTCAGGCGATACATCCGCATGTAAACTCTGAGCAATAAACTTCTCAGCTTCTTTTTGACTTGAGGCCAGGCCAATGTAGCCCATCACCTTTAGTAAGGCCAAAGAATCCGCCATGGTCCATGTTTCCATGGGAACTTTCAAGAGGGATAAACTCTTGGGCCAGTGACTTCTTCTTCCTTGATTAAGTCCCTCCGTATAGGACTTTAGAAATTTTCTATCATCACCATCGAGCTGAGATTCTTCCTTTCTTGCCTGATAGTACATGCTCAAGATACTAAAGTGCTTATCTAAGGCCAAGGTTTCATCATTTGATTCAAACCATGCTCCAAGCTTAGAGCGCATGATGGCCTGTAAGAGTGTTATTTGGATACAGCGATCTTTTCCATGAAGATAGCCTTGAGCGTAGGCATAGGCATTATCATCGCCCGTATGGATTTGGGGCAGACCATTATCATCATAGGAAATCTCAATAGGAGTTGATTCGAAATTCAATGACTCCGCATGACTCATGATAGGGCCTCACCACTTACCTCAAGCATTTCTTCTTGTGACTTTCCATAAGTCTCTATATCGAGAGCACTGAGCTCACTTCGTACCAGTTCTTCACAGTGATCTTTCAAGTGGGTAACGAAGTCTCCATGATGATGTTTTTCTTTCATTTGTTTTGTATAGACTGGTGGTAGGACCTTGACCTTTACTTTGCCGGACCTCCACTTCTTTGTATTCAAATGCAGCTCATAGCTACTAAGGACCACTGGTACAATATTGAGGTCACACTGATTGGCAATATGAAAAGCACCTTTCTTAAAGGGGAGGAGGCCGCGACCACGACTTCTCGTCCCCTCTGGCATGATCCACACTTTTAAATGTTTAGAAATCATTTTATTGCCGGCCTCGGCCATAGTCTTCATTGCACTCTTCTTATTGGTTCGATTAATGAGAATATTTCCGGCAAGCCAATACATTTGTCCAAATAGGGGAAGGAGGCGAATTGATTTCTTGCCAAGACTTACACATCTTTTGGGAGTCATCTGACCAATGACAAAGATATCGTAATTATTTTGGTGATTAGAGATAATAACCCCTGACTCAGAGACTTTCTCAAAATTCTCTCGTCCCTCAACTTCAAGCTCAATTCCTAAAATCTTGAGAACAACCACGCCAAAGAGGCGACCCATGAGCCAAGTATTATTGGGATGAAAAGGCCTTAGAATACAGATGAAAAGTCCAAGCACCGAGGCGAATAGGCCGTATATTGTAATAAGCGTAAAACGCACTAATTCGAGTATAATGGTAACCCCCAAATCCTTTTGGAAAATGATTCTAAAATAGCAAAAACATTGATTATTGTAGCGGAGTTGAAAGGCCACTGCCAAGAGTATGCTCGATTATCTTTTGATGGTACTCAGCGTCGGATTGGGGCCCATTGACTTCGATATAACGTTGCGTAACTTTGGCATCACTATGATTTAAATAATCCCTGACAAAGAGAAGATCTTTAGTTTGTTGATAGAGCCTTGTGGCACAGGCCTTCCTTAGCCCGTGGGGGCTTAAATGCTCGGGTAAATTTGCTTTTTCAAAGCAGCGCTTGACCATCTTATAGGCCCCTCTACGTGTAATAGGACCCAATAGATATGAAGAAGGGAAGAGAAAATCACTGCCATGCTTTTGGGCAAAGGCCTCCCACCATATGGCAAGTTTTCCATCATCATAGATGAAGTAGTGGTGACGCTTTCCGCCTTTTCGTACGAGATTGAGCATATTTGAGCTCAGATCAAGTTGATCAACTTTAAGATCCTTGGCCTCACTAATTCTCAATCCCCCCCAATAGAGAAGGGAGAGGAAGAGGCGCTCTTTCAAATTTAAAGGGGCCGCCATGAGAGCTTCCCAGTGCTCAGTTCGCACCAAAGGAGTAGGTGTAAAGTCACCGTCTTTAATTTTGAGCTGATGCAGCTTCGACTTTATGGGTGATTCGCTAAATTGCATTCTAAACGATGGTTTATACCAAGCAGATTTAGGGTACTTTTGAACTAAGTAATCAAAGAAATTTTTCAAAGAAGAGAGATGCCTTTTTTGCGTAGCAATAGAGAGAGGCTTCTTAAGTCGATAGTGAACCTCTTTCCTATTGAACAGACCTTTTCTATAGCGACATTGCCCTGTCTTTAAAAAGCGCAGATAACTTTGGATGTCACGGGGTCCTAGCTTATTGAACTTTTTTTTCAATACAATTTCACTCCACTGCTTAAATTGAATGAGGTCTCGGGCGTAAGAATCGATGGTATTTTTGGATCGATTGAGCTGATGGCAATGTTCCAGATAATCTTCAATTAAGAATTGTTGAATCTTTCTCGTTCTATTTTTCAAAGAAAATATACCCCATGATAGTTGCAGGCCCATTTACTTAAAACACGCTGTTTTAGCCTATTTAGTTCACATAATTTCACTTATGTGTACCAATGTCTCCATAACTATATGTAATTACGTAGACACTGTCAACCCAAAGGTTCCCCCAAAGGTTCCAACACACTTTTGCAGAAACACTGCTCCAAAGATTATATTCGTGCCTAAATCTTAAAAATAGGCGTTAAATTTTTATACAATTCCAAGTTAGTTTTTCATTCAAATAGAGGGCCTATTAAATAAATGCTAGGTTGGTTATATGAAATTCAAGTTAAGACACGAAGCGTTAGGTATATTCATCTTGCAGCTATTTTGTCAGCTCTCTTGCTCTCAATCCTTTGCCTCGCTTGGTCGACCTGTTGAGGTTGAATCAATTCCTGATGCGATTTGTCGTTTAGATATTCGACCACAAAATGGTGATCCTATCTTTCATTGCACGGGATCTGTTGTTGGAGAAAATCTTATTAAGACGGCCGGACATTGCTTGCAAAATACTTCCGTAGAAAAGGTCGTTTGCGGGGATGCTAAGGAGTTGGAAGTGGTTAAGAGCGAGAGGTTTCCGCTGTATCGCCACGAACTTATCCAAAGAGAAGAGTTCAATCGCTGGCAAGATCATGCCCTTATCGAAGTTAAGAATCTCGACGTCAAAGCATTCTCTGTGGTGACGAGTGAATTTGAATATCATCAATTACGTCCTCTCTTTGAAGAGTGCTTGATGGCAGGCTTTGGTTTTCAAGAAGAACTTAGTTTAAAAACAGGTCACCTCAAAGGAGTCTCCTTTGATCCCAACTTTCTGAGTATTCAGGATGGGCTGCTCTATGCTAAGGGCGCATATTTCTTTGAACTTATGCCAGGAGATTCAGGAGGCCCGCTTCTTTGTTATGCAGATGAGCAGTGGTATGACCTGGGCGTTGCTAGTGCCCATGACTGGGATCATCAAAGCATTTATGCACCTAATTTCAAAGTGAGCTCATGGTATAATCAATATAACCTTAATCAAGATAAGACCCCTTCAAGGCGAAGCTCCCTATCTTTATCTTTCCAACAGATATATCGAGTTGATGATATACAGATCGGAAAGAAGTATATGCTTAAAGCTTATAGTGAATTTCTGTCTCAAGAGGGTGTCCATCATAATGGTGATCTCAATTCTTTAGAGATGCTGGTTACTGAAGTTACGGATAATGGACAAGTTACTGGACATGTTTTTGTGGATCAGGTGAGTTCATTTTTTATGTGCTTTGATAGCTTTCTCTGTTACGGAACTGATTTTCTCTTAACGACCTCGATTGAAAATCTACAGTAAAGCTTCCTGCACAATTTATAAGAAGCACTGCTTCTGCAAAAGTGTGCTGGAACCTAAACCTAAAACTCTTGTTTGAAGTTGAAGAGAAATTTTTCCGTATCTGATTGAAGGGCATTGGATTCGATAAGCCATGAGCTTACATAGGCGAATTCGATCTCTTGATAGTCTTCTATTTCGTAGCCTATGCGATAGACCATCCCTTCGTGATTATTATGGGAGTATGTTTTAGAGTTATAATAGGCGATGGAAGCATCACTTTCTGATCTGAACTGCTCTATTGATAGATCCCATGGATTGAACTCTAGACTTAGGCCATAGAGATGAGCACTATTTCTTCCCTCTGGAGCATCGTCGTTGTAGAGCCACTGGCCATAGAACTCCACCTCAAACCCATCAATAGGTGAGGCATTAATATCCCATGCAATATTGTAGCCCTTATAGCCGTAGAGAAAGCGGGAGCTGATATTATTTCCGCTCGATACGGAGTTTCCAAAATTTCGAGAAATATTGGCCATTCCTGCCCCAAGGGATTCAAACCTAAATTGCGAAGCTTCAATTTCTATGCCTAATAGATCCCCCTCAAGCTCGATACCTACAGCTTCATTATAGTAGTGGGGAGTTCCATTTTCTTCTACGACTCCAATTCTTTGAACGAGATTAATATTATTGGGAATCGTTTGTTGCAGCTTAATATATAAGCGGTGCTTATCAGAAAAATTTAAGCTCAATGTTTCTCGGGCCCCAAGAAAGGCCGAGCTACTGACAAGAAGAGGAGAGTCGTAGTCAGATTGATTGATCGCTCCGGCCTCAAGTTTTAAAGCCTCAAAGGGAGTATAGGTGGCCTGGGCATGTTTAAGAATCCAGATACGATTGGGCTCATACTCATTTGTAATAAAGGAGCTATTGGAGCCGGTTTCCATGAGAGTGCCCCCCTCAATTTCTATTTTAAAAGTCTCGCTATAGGGAACAACGATTTGCGCTGCAAGGAAGAGTCCAAGTACTCGCGCTTCAACTTGCTGATTGTCGACAAAGTCACCTTTGAATCCAAAACTAGGAGTGATTGTTGTTTTCTTCCATAACTCATTAAGTTTTATTTTATCGATGGCCCCCTGGGGAGCTTGGCCAAAAAGAAGAGAGAAGGAGAGTAAGTAGAGGACTTTCTTATACGTATGTTTCATTTCTATTGTTAACCATTTTATTAAAGGATCTTTTAGAGTTCGTTTTTTACAGATAAAGGATAACACCACTTATCAAGTTTCTAAATACTTAAAATTAATTGACTTAAACGATCTCTCATTTTAAATAGGTGAACTTTGTATTATAATGGAAGAGATGACATCACTAGCACAAGTAGGGAAACCCCTATGGTATAAATTAACGAGAAAGGTTTTCAACTGTCCCAGTTGTGGACAAAAGTTGCGCGTACCCATTCGTCCGGGTAAGACACTTTCTGTTCAGTGTTCTCGCTGTCCTTCTCAGTTTCTTCTAGACTTTAGAATTCCGCTTATTGAAGTATTCCGTTGGCAATCGGGTAAAAGTCTAAAGCAAAATCTTATCGATTTTCATCATCGTTTTTGGAATCTTCCGGCCGCGGCCAAACTCCAATTAATTATGATGCTTTTTTTAATGGCCATGCTCATTGATGCTGTGGTTTCCCCCTTATTTTCCTATTATATCTTACCCCTTTTGAAGTCGACTCCCGCGCTCGACTATTATCCTCAAGACTATATTCGTTAGTTTTCGCACGTCTGCATTTTAAATTATTTTTCTATGGTGCAAGAAGTGACAAGTTTGAATTATCTACGTGCGTTCAAAGTGTAAGTGTATAATAACAAAGTAATTAAAAGAGAGGATAAAATGAGCAGTACATCTAATGCAGGTTCACAAGAAACCAAAGCACAACCACAGGTCAAGATACCTGAACTTCAACATAGAAACTTTAGAAACGATGAGTTTTGGAAGAAAATTCCAGCATGGTCTAATGTGACTCGTGACGAATTCGCTGATCATCTTTGGCAAATGAAGAACTCTATTCGCAAAGTTGAACAAGTCCAAAAAGTACTGGGGAAACTATGTAGCAAGGAGATGATGGATGACCTCCTCGAAGGTCAGAAGATTACTCCAATGAATATTAGAATCACTCCCTATATCTTTGCACTGATTGACTGGGAAAATTATATTGATGATCCTTTGAGAAAGCAGTTTCTTCCCCTTGGTTCTCAATTTCTTCCCGACCATCCTTACTATGCTGAAGATAGCTTAGGTGAAGATACTGATTCACCCGTTGCTATGCTCACACATCGCTATCCAGATAAGGTGCTTTTTTTGCCAACAACAATTTGTCCAGTATATTGCTCTTACTGTACACGAAGTCGTATTATTGGGGGAAGTACAGAGTCTGTTGATAAGGCCACTTACGGGGCCAATCAAAAGAAGTGGGATGATGTATTTGAATATATTTTAAGAAACCCACTTATTGAAGATGTGGTTATCTCGGGTGGAGACAGCTATATGCTAACTGCGGCCCAGCTTAAGTATATCGGCGAAGGACTTCTTAATATTCCTCATATTCGTCGTATTCGTTATGCGACGAAGGGGATCGCTATCTTTCCTCAAAAAATCATTACAGATGATGCTTGGGTAAAGGCCCTTAAAGAAGTTCATGACTATGGAAAATCCTATGGTAAACAAGTGGTAGTCCATACTCACTTCAGTTCACCTCGAGAAATAACCCACTGGTCTGAGCTTGCAATGGATCGTCTCTTTTCTATGGGCATCACTGTGAGAAATCAGGCCGTGCTTCAGGCCGGTGTAAATGATACAGTAGACACCATGGTTAAACTTACGCGTCAAGTGGGCTATCTCAATATTCAACCTTACTATGTTTATATGCATGATATGGTTCCAGGTTGTGAGCACTTTAGAACAACCCTTAGGGAAGGGATTGAACTTGAAAAAGCAGTTCGTGGAACAACGGCCGGCTTCAATACCCCAACCTTCGTTTGTGATCTTCCAGGAGGAGGCGGCAAGCGCCATGTGGCCTCATATGAATACTATGATGAAGAAAATGGTATCTCTGTATGGAAGGCCCCTTATGTGAAGCCGGGTCAGCTCTTCACTTACTTTGATCCTATCCATAAACTCTCTCCTGAGGCTCAAAAGAGATGGGCCGATCCTGAGCAGAGACAGAAAATGATCGATGCGGCCTTAGCTAAAGTTAAGGCCTAATCTGAAAACCTTTAAAGAGTTTTAAAATCCATTACGATGGCCCGATACTGGGCCATTGTTTCATGGTAATCAAAGAGTGACTCTATAAGCTTCACTTGAGCGTCGGCCGTATTTTGCTCCCTAATATTCACAACAAAGTAATCACTATCACCTGAGCGAAATTTCTTCTGTTCGCTATCTTCCAGTTTAATGGCCAGTTGTACTTCTCTTTCCGTATTCTTAGTTATTTCTTCAATAGCATCTATTTTAGTAAGTAGTTGGGAGAGTTTTACATCAAGTTGTTCTGTTTTAAATTGTACTTCACGCTCTTTTAAGCGAAGCCTGGCCATATTGGCGCGCTCATTTCCCTTAATCGTATTATATTCAAAGGGAA
>JBLWXW010000004.1:0-186033 GCA_048267265.1 Bacteriovoracaceae bacterium | reverse complement strand
ATATCTTCAAGTGTGTCTTCCGATAAATCAGATACGTCCAGCTCTGCTTCATCCTCTCCATCTTGCAAAGAGACAAGCTCTTGAAGATCGGGATACTCAAGATCTTTATCGTCGGGAAATAGAGTTTCTTCTATCTTTGGCTTAGCAGCTTCTTTATTTACTGTGGATTTAGGAGCAGGAGCTTTTCCTGAAGGTAGGAAGGGATCAATGGTTACATTTCTGCCACCCGCAGTAAGAACATCTTCGGCTTCACTAATAGGGTTGAATGTTTGAATCTCATCTCCAAAGATATACTTTTCTAAGAGTTCATTTTCCTTGATCCAAAACCAATATCCATTACCACTGGTAATTTCATCTTCACCGGTCAAGCTACCTTTTTGAATTAACTCAATAATCTTCTGCTTGGTCGCCGGACCAAGGATCTGTTTATTCTTCGTTCTTATGAGCCAATTCTTTTCAGCCAATGCAAATTACCTTATAGAAAAAATCCTAATAGTGCTCTTAAATCTTCATCAGTGAACTTGAGACCTAAACTGATCGTAGCACTTCTGGTGTCTTTAACTAGCATATCTTCAATTCTAACTCTTCCGTACAGTACATTGTATATTTGCTGTTCGGTAGAAAATCTAATATTTGGTCCAACATCATCTCTATAGTCAAAAACATCTAGAGAAAATTTAGAACCCCAATCTCTTAACTGATAATCGAGTCCAATCCCACCGGTAGTTTCAATAAGTCCACCTCGAAATACCCAGTTATGAACTTGTCGCCCTAACTGAAAATTGAATCGGAATGTATCTTTTGTTTGCTCAGACTTTAATTCAGTTGTCTCAACTCCATTGATATTTCTTATGGTGATAGTTTCCGCCTCTGGTCCATACTCACTGCTAACCACTCCAAATTGGTAGAACCTCTCCGGTGCAGGATAGAGTCGCAATCCAAGGGTTGTCTCACTACCATAATTTGTATTAGCACCGGTATAAACTTCAAGCTCAGAGCGAATATTATTGAATCGATTAACGAGTCGATTCACACCAGATAATGTCTGCTGAACCTCATCTGCAATCTGCTCTTCAACTAAGAGTTTTCCAACAGTTCCGCGCCCAGCTTTTACATTCGAAATGATTCCTTCTAAATCAGAAGTAATATTCTTAGCATTCGCTAGAATCGTTTTTACATCGGCCATTGCCGAGTCACCATTCTTATTATTAACTTGATAGGCTATATCTTTAGAGAACTGATCAATATTTGCTATAATAGCATTAACTTTTTCTTCGTTCCCTTGCATCATTCTCTTAAGAGAAGCTGTGGCAAGTTTTGTATTTTCAAGCAATTCCTTAACATCTGATAGAATTACCTTTATTGGTGGTTCTTCATTCTTTGGAGCTAAACTATCTTTTAAAGAACGAACGACTTCTTTAACATCGGCCAAGATCACCGATGCATCTTGCATCAAGTTCTCCATACCTCCACCTTCTTTGGAGGAGATAAATCCATTGGCCTCAAGTCTTTGAGTTGAGTCACCAATCTTAATTTCAATATACTTATCCCCTAAGAAACCAACTGATTTAATTTTAAGCTCAGAATCTTTTGTGATGGTTACTCTCTTTAGGACTTCAAAAGTAATGACTGCATTATTATCGGCCAATTCAATTTTCTTGATTCGTCCGGCATTAATACCGGCCACTTTAATCGGTGTCTTAGGAAAGATACCAGAAGCATCATGAATAATAGTTCTATAAGTTAAGTAATCTCCAAATCCAGATTGGTTTGAAGTTACCTTAATAGACATTACGATAACTGAGGCAATGGTAGCTAAGGCCAAAAGGCCAACTTTAAATTCGTTCACTTTGCTTCCCTGCAAAAACCTATAAGTTCACAAACTCCTGAACCAATTCATTCTTTGATCTGGCAAATTCAGAAGCAGGTAAGTATTCAACAATATTACCACGATCGAGGAAGGCCACAAAGTCTGAAATTCTTAAAGTTGCTCTTACATCGTGGGAGATAATAATCGAGGTCATCTCTCGGTCTTTATTTTTTTCACTGGTCGATACAATTAAATCATTAACCATATGTGTCGTTATAGGATCAAGACCCGTAGTCGGCTCATCATAGAGCATAATATCAGGACTCAAGGCCAATGCTCGTGCAAGACCTACCCTTTTTCTCATTCCACCAGAAAGCTCTGAGGGTAATTTATCATGGCTAATCGCCTGGATCCCAACAGAGTCTAATAAACTGTGGCATTGATCTATAATTTCGGAGTTTTTTAGTTTAGTAAATTCTCTCATCGGAAAGGCAACATTCTCAACAGCCGAAAGGGAGTCAAAAAGCGCCGCATACTGAAAGAGCATTCCAAAATTTTGGCGAAATTCTCTTAACTCTAGAGCTTCTAACTTAGAAAGATCTTTTCCCAAGACTTCAATTCTTCCCGACGTTGGATGCATTAATCCAAGAATATGCTTTAAAAGGGTGGACTTCCCTGCACCAGAGAAGCCAAGAATCGTTACGATCTTTCCTTTTGGAATATCAAAGCTCAATTTATTTAGAACCGTGTGATCACCAAAGGTTTTGGTCAGTTCAGTGATTCGTACGGCCGGGTTATCAAAAGTTAGCATAGGACTACAAGATATGGATGAGGAAGCTGGTTAGAAAATAATCCGAGATAAGGACCATAATCATTCCCCAGACCACTGATAAGTTTGTTCCCTTTCCTACTCCTTCTGCTCCTTTTGTAACATTGAATCCAAAATAAGTACCAATTGATGAAATAATAAATCCGAAGAAAAAGGCCTTAATCAATCCCTGCCAAAGATCTGCTAAATACATAAACTCACTGAGCTTAGAGAGATAAATAGCTTCATCAATATTTAAAAACTTTGTACCTACAAAGTATGAACCTACATTTCCGATAAAAAGATAAAGAGCAGACAGCATAGGCATTGCAATTGTTCCCGCAATGATTCTTGGTACAGCAAGATACTGAATACCATTTATGCCCATGACTTCAAGAGCATCAATTTGTTCGGTAACTTTCATAGAGCCAATCTGTGCAGTCATGGCGGCTCCGGCCCGACCTGCAACGATCAGTCCAGTTAAAACAGGGGCAAGTTCCTTGGCCAAAGTAATTGCAGTAACTGGCCCCACTAAGGAATCAACATTGATTAAGTTAAAAGCAAAGTAAGTCTGATAGGCCATAACCATACCAGTAAATGACCCGGCCAAAGTTACAATGAAAATACTCTTATTGCCTACAAAGTAGAGTTGCTCAAAAAGTAATCTTAATCTAAAGGGAGGCTTGAAAGTCCAGAAGATGGCATGAAGAATAAATGATATATAATCTCCAAGCCCAGCAACAGATTCGATAATAGTAGCGCCAAGCGATTCTATTAATCGATATACTCTATTCTTATTTGCAGGCTTTAGTGTTTCCGTTGTCATGTACTTAATATTTTATACCGTTACGGATAAAGAATACAAGTAACATGCCTGCTATAGAGCATTTAAATCAGAATAATAATAAAGTTGAAGGATCTAAACCTTATAAATACGAGAAACTCGAGATGAAAGCTGAATCACAAGCTCATAAGTAAGTACTTTCGTTTGATGAGAGATGGATTCAATATCTTTAGGTGCATGCGACCAAATCGTAAACTCATCACCTTGCTTAAGCTTTGTACCTAGGGGAAAGAGAACTGTCGTCATATCCATACATACACGTCCACAAACCCTTCCCTCAACACCATTATGTAAAAGCGTTGTCCCTTGGTATGCAGTGCTTACACCATCACCATAACCAATCGCCAAGATTGCAACAACTCCATCATCAGGGGCGGGAGTACTTCCATAGCTAAGAGGGTCTCCCTTCTTAACTTCAAAACTATGAAGGATATAAGTCTTTAGTGAAGAAATTACTCTTCCCTGCCAAAGACTTGTTTCACGTATATTGGGTGCTAATGAACTAGGGCCGTAAAGCATTAAGCCCGGTCGTATATGAGTTTCTTCCCCGCCAATGCCTTGCTCAAGAGCACCACTATTGGCCATTGAAGTATTCTCTATTTCAATTGCATTGGCCCTTAGTGATTCTTTAATGGTCTGAAAACGCTCGATCTGCCACTTATTACGATTATTATTCTTCATAGATAGTGACCCATTTGCGAAGTGAGTCATCACATGAAAAACCTTATTAACACCATTTGCTTTAAGGGTTTGGGCCACTTTTTCAACCTCATCAAAAGGTATACCCAAGCGGTTCATTCCTGTATTGAACTTAATACAAAGAGGAAGTTGAGAGCGAATTTTCTGATCATCTAAATAGGCCAAGAGGTCTGGCCAACGGGCCATAACCGGAATGATTCTCTTATTAAGATAAAGCTCTTTATGATCGCTAAAACTTAGTCCTAGTTCACTGAAGACATAAATTTCACCTGTAAATTCCGGTAGCTGATCTCGAAGATAAAGAGCTTCATTAAGAGTGGCCACTCCAAACTCTTTTACTCCACATTCTTTGAAAGCAAAGTCAACAATACTAACAAGTCCATGCCCATAGGCATTGGCCTTCACCATAAAAAGGATTTCCGAATTCTTATAGAGTTCCTTTAAGAGTTCAACATTCTTTTGAAGGAGTCCAAGATCTACCTCGAGATAACTTCCGTGCCTAACTGGTTCCATTAATTACATGCTCTGTTGAGATCCTGGATGGATAAAATACTTTTCAGAAGATTTATTCCTCATCTTCTCATTCGCTTCAGTATTTTCCAGAGCTTTTTCAGGTTTGGCAATAATGGATTCTATCGCTTGAGGTGACATTGGGTAAACGCGAAGATCAGGCTTAAGATTGGCTCCTAGAATAACATCGGCATCTTCAAAGTAGCGCCAAAAGTTAAACCTCATAGAGTATGACTTCATCTCCTTAAGATAATCTTCTAGGTCGCTCTTTTCTACACGAAAGAAGAGATGACGAATTCCATGCTGATAAGATGTAAATGTGAGTTTCTTTTGCACTTCAAGACCATTGATAAAATCTTGAATAAAGTTCTTCCAATAAAATCTCATATCTGTTTGAGCAAGGGCCCGATCAACAAGGTCCGAAAAATCAATACCAATAAGAGCATGACGATCGTATCCTCCTTGCAGTCTCGCTTCAGGAATACCACCAAATTTTATATCATCCATTTCATGGAAGAGGTCCCATGATTGCTTTCTATTATTAGATAGGTCTTCAACTTTTTGATTACGCCAACCGTAGTAACAAAAAGCTCCTGATAGATAGTTCTCAAAACCTTCCCAATCAAAGTTAGAGAGAAAATCTTCTCCTTCAACTTGAATGAAAATCATGAGATCTGGATTACCTCTTCTTCCTGTAATAAGAAGAGACATAAGATCTCCCCCCATCATCTCAAGACATACTTGAGAGGCCATATTTTGAGCGAAGAACTCAATCCCATCGCGACATGTTCTTCCCAGCCACAATGAAGGAATATCTTGGTACTTATCAAAAATAAATTTTGGAGCTACGAGCTTTTGTCCCGATGGAGAAAGCTCAAGAAATGTAAAGCGCTTAAACTCTTTAACAGTTGCAAATACACGAGCAGCCGCTGTTAAGAAGTCATCGGCTCCCTTTTCATTTTCAAATCGCCCTTCTAGTGACTTTAAAAAGTTATGATAGAAATTCTTCTCTTTAAGTTCTTCAGATTTTTCGATTACAAGATTTAATTTCTCATCTAAACGAGTTTCAGAGTGAACGGCCTTCTTAGCTTGAAGTTGCCAACTCTGATAGGTATTAAATCTCTTCAAAATGGCCTTCACCTGACCAGTTAGACTGCGACCTTCATTTATCATACCTAGACTCAAAAGTTCATAGGTCGAATAGGCCAAGGCAGCTGCATCTTGAGAACAGTAAAAGGCAACGGCCACTCTCTCCTCTTTGATAGCTGGGATATTTTTTAAGAGTAGATTTCCTTCACTCATCATTTTCACATCAATGATCGAAAGGTCGGGAAGTTCTGTAGGATTTCTTAATATTTCGGAATACTCTTTTAAGGTCGTGCAAACAAAGGGATGAACTCCCGTTTTCTTGAAGATATCAGAAAAACTCTTCGCCACTTGTAAATCTTGGCACAAGATAGCAACGGTAATCTGTTCTAGCTCTTTGGTCGGGGAATAATCTCTGCTTTGCATCATAACTTGACCTCAAATCTTGATTTGCCACCATCATGGTCGCAACTAGCTCCATTATGCCTGAAAAAGACACACTAAGTCTATCTATCACTATAAAGAAGGGTTTATCACGTAATTTTTCCAGAACTCTTCCCAATCGGGAAAGTCATTCTCACCAGATAACCGATACTTACTCATAGAATATTGGGATTCACGCTCTTTATACAAGGAAAAAAATTCGTCCTTGCCCCGCTTAACCAAAGGTCGATTTCCATCTTCCTTAACTCTATCCCAGCAAATCTCTACAGGTGTATTAATCCAAAGGGTTTGGGCATTTGGAAAAGAATTAAATTTTTGAATATTCTCTTTGCTGAAAGCTCCCCCGCCAAGAGAGAAAAGCCCTTCACCTCTTTCAAGAGTTTCAAAAAGAAGTTCTGACTCTTTGGTACGAAAATCTTTCCATCCATTGGTCTCGATCCATTGCCCAAGCTCAGAGGGTTTTAACCCTAGTCGCATGGCCAACTCATGATCAAAGTCAAAGGCCACTCCATCATATTGGGAGCGCCACTTCTCAAAGAGGGTCGTTTTTCCAGAGCCCATAAAACCAAGTATATAAAGATGCATAGACAATTTTCTAAACTATTTACTGTGTAGTGTTAATACTGTATATCCTATCTCATTTAGAGCAAACATACTAATCAAGAGAACACGTTTATGGCATTGCATAGAGACCATCAGATTTACGATACAATTGAACCAAAAATAACTCTTTCCAAATACGTCTTTGATGAAGTCGTTCAATACGAACTTCCTGAGAGCTGTAGCTGGGTAGGAGCGCTCTATAAAGAATTGGAAGAAAATACAGATCTTGAAGATGCCGGATATAAGAAGGGTACGATTGAAGTTAATATGCAGCTCAAGAGAAAGTCAGGAAAACCCTTTGGTGACCATCTTCTTGTAAGAGGCTCTTTGAAGGCCAGCTACACGGCCGCCTGTATTCGCTGCTTAACCTCAACCCCACAAGAAGTAGAAGCTGAATTTCAATGTTCTTTTATCAACTCTCGTTTTGAAAAGGACCCTGAATTTGAAGAACTTGACAGTATTTTTACTGAGAATGAAGAGTTTGATCTCTACTTCTACGATAAAGGAAATGTTGATATTGCAGAGATGGTCCACGAATACCTTTTCATGAATATTGACCACTTCCCTCTCCATGACCCGAACTGCCTTGGGTTATGCCAAGAGTGTGGTCAAGACCTAAATACAGGAACTTGTAAGCACCACCCAGCTCAATAATAAAGAGTAAAAATGTGCGGGGCCCAAAAAAAGACTTGTCTTAGTGGGCCTAATCTTGTAAATATCTCAAACTCAATTACTAAAATTAATGTTGAACTACTAAACGTTGAAGTTATAAATCGGAGTCGGAAATGGCCGTACCTAAGAAGAAAACATCTGTATCTCGTAAAGGCTTAAGAAGAGCTGGACAACACCACAAACTATATAGAAAGCATCCAATGTCATGCTCAAACTGTGGTTCTCACGTTCTTCCTCACACTGTATGTCCTGCTTGTGGACACTACAAGGGTAAAGAAGTAGTAGCTATTGCTGCTGACGAAGCCGAAGAAACTGAAGAATAATTACTTAGCTAGTCTAAAGTAATGATGGCCAAGGCATATGTACTTGGCCTTTTTACGTTTACCTAAACTAAGTTTAAAAACTTAGACCAATTAAAACCTTCGCAAAAATCACCTTTTGATTCAAAGAAATTCGCTTTTTTTATTTCCGACTATGACTTCACATGTGGTTTAAGTTGAAATACCCTTGCTCAATCCTAATTTAATAAGAAAAGGGCCTAGTTAATATGACACTTCCAAAAGTAAAAATAATGGGAACAGGAATGTATGTTCCTGAGAAAGTTCTAACTAATTTTGACCTAGAGAAAATGGTTGAAACAAATGATCAGTGGATCTATGAGCGCACAGGTATTAAAGCCCGTCGTGTAAGCTCTACAGAAGGTGGAGAATATCCGACAGACATGGCGGAAAAGGCAACTTGGCAAGCACTTGAGGCAGCAGGACTTGAGCCCAATGACATTGATATGATTCTCTTTGCAACTTGCTCTGGAGATTATCAACTTCCAAATTGTGCTTGTGTACTTCAGCAGAAACTTGGAATGACAAATAATTGTGTTGCTCTTGATATTGCAGCGGCTTGTACGGGCTTCGTTTATGGAACCAATATGGCCAATAGTTTTATTAAAACAGGAATGGCAAAACATGTTCTCGTTGTTGGATCTGAAATGCTTTCAACAAAGATCGACTGGACTGATAGAGGAAGTTGTATTCTCTTTGGCGACGGTTGTGGTGTTGCTATTTATGGTGCTGCGGATGAAGGTGAAGAATCAGGTATTCTTTCTACAACTCTAGGTGCAGACGGAACGGGAGCCGAGTTCTTTTCTCAACCAGTTGGTGGATCAGTAGAGCCTATTGATCATCATCATATTGATGACAATCTTCAGTTCATGAGAATGAAAGGTCGTGAAATGTTCAAAGTAGCCACAAGAACCCTTGCCGAAAGTGCAAAGAAAGTTCTTGCTGATGCTGGTCTTACTAAAGAGGATCTTGATTGGGTTGTTCCTCACCAAGCGAATGTTAGAATTATTGAAACTACCGCCAAGCTTCTTGATATGAATCTTGATAAGTGGATTGTTAATATTGAAAATTATGGAAATACCTCAGCAGCTACAGTTCCTATCGCTCTTCACGAAGCGATAACAGATGGAAGAATCAAGAGAGGACAAACTGTTCTCTTCGATTCTTTTGGTGCTGGACTAACTTATGGAGCAACTCTGCTTCGCTACTAACCCAATAGGTAAAATTTAGGAGTTAATTATGGTTAAATCAGTAACCTTAGTATTCCCCGGTCAGGGAGCTCAATATGTTGGAATGGGATCTTCTCTTGAAGGCCACCCATCAGCTGAATTCTTAAACAAGGCCAATACAGCATTAGGTTATGACCTAAAGAATATGATGCTCAATGGTCCAGAAGAAGACCTTACTCTAACGGCCAATACACAGCCAGCAATACTCACTTACTCTGTTGCTCTTTATGATAAGCTTTGGGAAATCCTTCTCAATAAAGGTATCAAAGTTGATCGCGTTCTTGGCCACTCTGTTGGTGAGTATGCGGCCCTTGTTGCAGCGAAGTCTCTTAGCTTTGAAGATGCGGTTAAGGCCGTAAACCTTCGTGGAACTTATATGCAAGAAGCCGTTCCTGCCGGAAAAGGTAAAATGGTTGCTGTCATGAAAGTTCCGATGGAGACTATCGTTGAAGTTTGTAAGAATTGCTCTGAAGAAAATAACGAGGTTATGCCGGCCAACTTTAATGAGCCAGGACAAACCGTTATTTCTGGTCACGCAGAGGCCTGTGATCGTTTCGTGAAATGGATGGAAGATAATTATAGTGAGCCCTACCGCTGTGTTGAACTGAAAGTTTCCGCTCCATTTCACTCAAGTCTTATGAAGCCTGCTGCACAAAAGCTTTCCGATCACTTCAACTCTATCGAATTCAAATCAACAATGACTCCTTATGTGGCCAATATCGATGCTAAAGAATACGGCGCAGATACTTCGGGTGAAGTTGTAAAAGAAAACCTCATTAAGCAAGTTGATGGTTCAGTGAGATGGACCCAATCAATTGCGACCCTTCCTGACGATACGGTTTGTATTGAAGTAGGACCTGGGCGAGTGCTTATGGGACTTATCAGAAAAATTAATCGTAATATTAAAGTGATCTCTCTTGATAAAGAGGGAGCCTTTGCAGAACTAGAGGAGCTTCTAGGATGAAAGCAACATTTGAAGATTTAAAAGGAAAAAAAATCCTTGTTACTGGTGCCACTCGTGGTATCGGACGCGCCATTGCAGAAAGCCTTGCTGAGCAAGGTGCTCATATCATCTTTAACTTTAGAGAAGGTAAAGAAGATGTGGCCACGCAAATGGGAGAACATCTTAAATCGCTCGGCGCAAGCGAAGCTACTGCAGTGATGTTTGATGTAACCAATACAGAACAAATTAAAACAGCGCTTGATGCTTTCGCTAAAGAGCATGGAGTTATAGAAGGACTTGTTAATAATGCAGGGATTTCTCGTGACCAATTAGTTCTTAGAATGAAGGAAGAAGATGTTGCAGCAACTCTTGATACTAACCTTAAAGGTGCCATCATGGTTGCTCAAACTTTAAGTCGTGGCTTCTTAAGAGCTGAAAGTGCTTCAGTTGTAAATATTTCATCAATTGTGGGGCTTATGGGTAATGCAGGCCAAATTGCCTACGCAGCCTCTAAGGCAGGAATGATTGGACTCACCAAGTCATTGGCTAAAGAACTAGGCGCCAAGAATGTACGTTGCAACGCTATTTGCCCAGGTTTTATCGATACAGATATGACTGACGCCCTTAAAGAAGAGACTAAAGAGGGTTACTTGTCAGGGATTCCCATGAAGAGATTCGGGACAACGCAGGAAGTCGCAAACCTCGTTAATTTCTTGCTAAGTAACGCCAGTTCTTATATTACTGGTGAATCAATTAAAATTGACGGCGGTCTTTATATTTAATAACAACAGATTAAGTCACAGACTTACATTTAGATTTATACGCTAGGAGAGAACAATGGAAGAAAAAGTAATCAAGCTCATCAGTGATGCAACTAAAGTAGACATCGCAAAGATTTCTACAGAAACAAGCTTTGTAGATGATCTAAACCTTGATTCACTCGACATCGTTGAACTTATGATGAAGATGGAAGATGAATTTGGAATTGAAATTCCAGAGGAAGATGCCGAAGGTCTTAAGAAAGTTAACGACGTTGTAAAGTATCTAGAAACAAAACAATAAAATAATCAAGATTTAATAAGAAAAGCCCCGAAAGGGGCTTTTTTTTTGGTCATCTTATACTAGGATAGTGTGGCCTTTATTAACATTAACTTTTATTGTTCTAGGACAATTTAAAGGCTGATTTGAATGTTAATGAAGAGCTTAGATAAGCTTATATAATTTTCGAGGGGTAACCTTATGACCAACACAACAGCAAATACAATATCGAAAAGACGAGTGGCCATTACAGGTATGGGAATTACTTGCGGACTTGGACACAACCTAAAGGAAGTTTGGGGTAATATCTTAGAAGGTAAACCTGGAATTTCTCATATCGAACAACTCAACACTGAAAATCTTGCGGTAAAAATCGCAGGGGAAGTTAAAAACTTTCAACTCTCCAATGATCTTCTCCCAGAGAAAGAACACTCACGTTACGACAGATTTATTCACTTTGGTCTTCACTGCACTGACGAAGCTCTTCGCCATGCTGGATTCTCTAAAGACAACTGGCAAGGCTACCAAGCGGAAAGAGTGGGATGTATCCTTGGAGTTGGTATGGGTGGCTTCCCATTAATTGAGCAGCAACACTCGACATACCTAGAAAGAGGACCACGTCGTGTTTCTCCTTTCTTTATTCCTTCAATTATTCCAAATATGGCCTCTGGTCTTATTTCAATTCAACAAGGAATAAAAGGAATTAATTATACAGTGGCCAGTGCCTGTGCTTCAGCGGCCCATGCAATTGGAACAGCTACTGATGAAATTATGATGGGTCGCCACGATGTTATGATCACAGGTGGTGCAGAGTCTGTAATTACAGAAATGACGATTACTGGATTCTCAAATATGAAAGCGCTCTCTCGTAGAAATGATGATCCGGCCAAAGCCTCTCGTCCTTTTGATACTGGAAGAGATGGTTTTATTATGGGTGAAGGTGCAGGAATTCTTATTCTTGAAGACTACGACAGAGCAGTTGCTCGTGGAGCAACTATTTATGCTGAAGTTGTTGGACACGGATCGAGCTCAGATGCCTACCATATTACAGCTCCTCATCCAGAAGGACTTGGAGCTTCTCAATGTATGAAAGCTTCACTTGCGATGGCAGGAATTGCTCCTGAAAAAGTGGGATACGTGAATGCTCACGGAACCTCTACTCCTCTAGGCGATATTGGTGAAACAGGTGCGATTAAGAAAACATTTGGAGATCATGCCTATAATCTTCATGTTTCTTCTACTAAATCAATGACAGGTCACCTCCTCGGTGCTGCCGGTGGTATTGAGTCGATCTTCTGTACTATGGCGCTTCATACTGGAAATCTACCTCCAACGATTAACTTGGAAGATCAAGACCCAGAATGTGACCTCAACTACATTCCAAACAAATCTATTTCCAAACAAGTTGATTACGCTCTTAATAATTCATTCGGTTTTGGCGGAACCAACTGTTCACTAATTCTCAAAAGAGAAGGAGCCTAAAATGTTTCACCCTAACTCAAAGTCAATCACATCAATGGACCCTCAAATTGCGGAGCTCATCGATCTTGAGCGAAAAAGACAAGAAGAAGGGTTAGAGCTCATTGCTTCAGAAAATTATGTATCTTCTGCAGTACTTCAGGCCCAAGGCTCAATTCTTACGAATAAATATGCAGAAGGATATCCAAAGAAGAGATACTACGGTGGTTGTGAATTCGTAGACAGTTCAGAGCAACTCGCTATTGATCGTCTCACTGAGCTTTTCGGAGCAAAGTTTGCCAACGTACAACCCCACTCTGGTTCACAGGCCAATATGGCCGTTTACTTCTCAGTTCTTGAGCCAGGTGACACTGTTATGGGAATGGACCTCTCACAAGGTGGACACCTTACCCATGGCTCACCAGTCAACTTCTCAGGGAAGCTCTTCAATATTATTTCCTATGGACTAGACCCTGAGACAGAAGAAATTGATTATGAAAAACTACTTGAGATGGCAAAAGCTGAAAAGCCCAAAATGATTGTTGCTGGTGCATCGGCCTATTCAAGAACAATTGACTTTAAAAAGTTCAGAGAAATTGCTGATGAAGTTGGTGCTTACCTCATGGTTGATATGGCCCATATTGCTGGTCTTGTTGCCGCAGGCGTTCACCCAAGTCCAATGGAGCATGCTCACTTTGTAACTTCAACTACTCATAAAACTCTTCGTGGTCCTCGTGGTGGAATTATTCTTACTAACGATGAAGAACTCGCAAAGAAAATTAACTTCAATATCTTTCCGGGAATTCAAGGCGGACCTCTTGAGCATGTTATTGCTGCCAAAGCAGTGGCCTTTCTTGAAGCCCTTCAGCCGGAATTCAAAACTTACCAACAGCAGGTTGTTAAGAATGCCAAGAAACTAGCTTCAGAGCTTGAGACTCAAGGTCTTACCATTGTTTCAGGTGGAACTGATAACCACCTAGTTCTTGTAAATGTTGATAGTATTGATCTTACTGGTAAGGAAGCGGAAAAGCTTCTTGAAAAGGCGCATATTACTTGTAATAAGAATATGATTCCAGGAGATAAGAAATCACCATTCATTACTTCAGGAATCAGAATTGGAACTCCCGCAATTACAACTCGTGGTCTTAATGAAGAGCATATGATTAAAGTTGCAGGCTGGATTGGAAGAGTCTTGAAAAACAAAGACAATCCTGCAGAGATTGAAGCGGTTGGTAAGGAAGTAAAAGCTCTTTGCCATGACTACCCAGTATATTAAAAAAAAAGCCCCTTTAAAGGGGCTTTTTTTTATATCTTAATTTCAGCTAATACCGAACTCTTATCTATAAAAGCACATCCCAGTACTCTTCCTCCATCGAAAACAAAGTCTCCCTTAATCATTGCATAAACTCTTCTTCCGTCTGGAGTTGAATAGGGAATCCCAAGCCAGCGCGGACGAGCAATAGATCGTCGATAGAGATCACTCTTCTCAAGCCTATGAATCCATCCTCCATTATTAAGAATCACCTTATCATTTTGTAAGTAAATACGGGCCTCAATATCGATCACACCTTCCCTACCATTTCGGTAAGCCGATCGATTCACTATCTCTTGTGTCGAAAGATCAAAAGTTACAACACCGTTAAATGCACCTTGCTGAAGTCCTGTTAAAGAGACAAATACTTTGTCATCAGCAATCGCTAAACTTGTTGTCATTGAGCGCAAACCTGTTTCCTGCCAAGTATTTACAGCATTAATAAAGTTGAAGCTCAAAGTTGAGAAATCAAAAGAGACCAGTCCTAGATCACCGTAGGCCAAGTATAGCTTATCTTCATAAACGAACATCCCGCGCGCAGCTGAGTAGCGTGAACTTCCACCATAGGAGAAAGACTTCACAAACTCTCCCCCTGCGTTGAATACATTTAACTCACCATCAGCAAGAACCCAAAACATGTCTCTATAAATCACAAAGTCATAAACCTGCCTCATGTCTTTATAGAGTTGGATATGCCTATTTCCATCATCAATGGCAAAGTACGAATTTTTAGCGGGACCTATTTTCTGAAGAATAACAAATTCACTCCCCTTTTTATTAATAAGGGGCTTCCTATTTTGATAACGCCCTCTTTGCAAATCAAGCCTCGCTTGAGGACAAATCGTATTTTCCAAATACGCAAGGTCGGCCGCAAAGACACCAGTGCAACACAGCGCAAGAAAAGCAACTAGCTTCTTTATCCTTGAATTCATATACTCTCCCTTTCTCAATAGATTTCAATAACTTTTATGATGACCTGCTATCCATTAATTGCCAAGTTACTCCTGCATAAGGTAAAAATAGGAAATTAAAGAAGGAAAAGATAATGCACTGTCCAAGCTGTCAGGCCACAGATACGAAAGTTATTGAAACCAGAATCCTCAATAACGGAATGACCATTAGAAGACGTAGAAAATGTGAGGGCTGCGATAAGCGCTTCACGACCTATGAGATGATGAATATTCAAGTTCCGGATGTTGCCAAAGCAGATGGTCGACGTGAAGCCTTCAATCGCGAAAAGATTGTTAAGGGTCTCACTAAAGCTTGTCAGAAACGGGCGATTTCACGTGATCAAATTCATGGACTCATTGATTCTCTTGAGCGCTACCTCACCGATCTTAACGAAAAAGAAGTAACAACAGATGTTATTGGGAATTACGTTATGAAAGAGCTCTTCAAGCTCGACCCCGTTTCCTATGTAAGATTTGCATCCTTCTATTGGGAGTTTGATAATATCTCCGATTTCGTAGATACTTTAGAAAAAAATATGAGCGTTCAAAAGAAGCCTCACTTAAAAAATAGAATGACCCACACTCAAATACCTGGGTCTGATGATAAAGGTTTAACCAGTGGCCAAAGACAATAGCACTACGAATAAAACTCCAGGTCGCGAGTTCGCACTTAAGTTCCTCTTTCAATTCTTTATAAAAGAAAATAGTGATCTCAAAGAGCAACTTCTCCAAGGAGATATTGCTCCTTCTCAACTAGAAGAAATGCTTGTCGAGTTTAGAGAAAGCTATATCGATACAGATGAAGAACATCCGGATAACTTTGTAGACGATGGTAACTGGTTCTTTGCTAATAAACTTCTTAAAGAAGTTTCCAAAAATATGGAATCTCTCGAAGAAGTAATTAAGAAAGAGACAAAGAAAGCTAGTCTCGATCAAATCGAAAAAGTAGAACGCTCAGCTCTTCTTGTAGGATCTGCAGAACTCTTCTACTTTGAGACTCCTTATCAAGTTGTTATCAATGAACTTGTTGAGCTTTCTAAGAAGTATGGCGGAGCCTCTTCTGGAAAATTTGTAAATGGAGTTCTTGATGGCATCAGAAGATCAAAGAAATAAATTCATCACTTCATTGCCGAGTTTTCTCTCTGTAACCACACCACAGGTATCTGGTGTCATTTGGGTTAGTCCCCATTCTCTTTCGGAGCGAGAAAAACCATTTACTTGGTTTAATTATCTATTTGATGGAGTTCTGGAGACACAAATTCATCATTTTGCGACTCAAGAAAGGTCTATTTACAAAACTAATCAATTTGGAAAATCATTTTACCTTCTGCATATGCAAGAGAGCTTCACTCAAATTGATAAGGCCTATCAAGACTTCATTTCTATTCTAAAGCAGGACATCTCATCTTTAGAGCATCAGGACAATATTCAAAAATCACAGATTCTTCTACTCGCGCAAAGGCCACAGTTCTTTTCTGGTTCAATAAAAAAGAAGAATACTTCTTTTGAACATCTCGAATATTATTATTAACTTTAGCGAAAGGTATGAAGAAAGTACTCGTAGCTCTTTTTAAAGTTACCTTCATAGAAGAGCTCATTTAAGTCTTGGCTTTCTCTGCCCATATCAACAGGCTGCTCCTCACTCGTGAGCACACGGTGAGAAAAATAGCTGCATATGATAAAAAGTGTTTCGAGGGGGCCTATATTCTGTCCACCCATGTGACCTCTTGGAAATCCACCTCTACCTGGTAGCTCATGCTGATGCTTTACCATAGAGCTAACTTCAAATCCTGTGAACTCTCCATGCTCCAAAAGCCTTGCGGCCTTAAAAGGATGTTCAAGAACAATTTGCTGCTCGTAAGTATCTAATGACTTAAATTCATCTGCCTCTCGATCATAAATTTTTGCATGAATATCTTTATCTAAGCAGATATTTTGAAAAAGAGCGGCCATAATAACTTTTCTCTGAATAGCATCAGTTGACCAGTCAACCTCCCTCATTACTGTCGTTGCAATATATGAGCTTAATAGGCCATGAGTTTTGATATAGTCATTCTTCTTAAAAAGTAATTCGGTTAGGACTTCAATAGAATCCCACTTACTAAATGAGTGAATGGTCTTTTGCACAAGATTATCGACGTGACGAGCAGTTGCCTTACTAATACCTAAGTTCTCAACTAAACACTTTGTATCTTCAAGGAGGTCACTTAGACCATCGTACTGACTCTCAAGAGTATCCCTATGAGCAAATCCACCTACTGTTTCATTTATACTGCTTTCGATTTCAACCATTAAGGTATTGAAATCTTCCATGCGAACATAGAGAGAGTTAAGACCCTTTTCGAGATAGTTATCGAGGGAGTCAGATGGACTAGTATCGTCCTTACTCACGACTTTTACAAACTTATGCTCGCTTAAACGTATATAGAGGTCGAGGGGCCTACTCGCTATGAATATTTTTAATTTTAATATGGATAACTTGCAATAACCTTCCAATTAAAACCCCTCTCAATTTATAGCGCCTTAGACCATCCCAACAATATAGGTAACCCAAGACTCACAGTTTTCTTCTTTATTAGATGGATAGAAGTCACCATCGCCTTCTCCATCATCATCTTCACCTTCCCAGTAAGTCATCACTTTTTCGAAACCTGCTTCTTCCATAATTTCGATGATTTCTCTTACTGTCCAATGGCGCCAATCATAAACAAAAACTTTTTCGTACTTCACCCCATCGGTTTTAAAGTGAATATAATAAAGGGTTTCGTTATTTAGTGGATTATAGTGATCACAATCCCAAAAATAACTATGATCATCAAACTCGGTCTCTTCCTCAATCTCTTGAAAACATTCAGTTCCACCAAAGATATCCACAAAGAATAGTCCATCTTTCGCTAGAGACTTTCTTACTCTTTTAAAATACTTGAGAAGATCTGCTCTCTTTTTTAGGATAAAATAGCTGAAGTTAAAAGCAACGATGACATCTGCTGCAAAGTCATACTTATCAAGTACATTTCCTTCAATATAGTGCATACGACTTTGCTCTTCACCATTAAGTCTTGTGAAGTGATTCGCTTTACCGTACTTAATCGGCTCAGGGTCAAGATCTACCGCCCATGCTTCATTAGACTTTGATTGCTTTACCCAATCACATGCCATTGCACCAGTTCCGCCAAAATCTTCTCTAAGTTTTTTCGGCTTCTTTCCTCTAAGTCTCTTATACTCATCCTCAATAAAGTCGATATCGGCCATATGGTTTTGAACCGAAGACTCATAGAGTTTGTATTTAAGATCAATAGATAGCTCGCCTGTGCCTCTGGCCATGGCATTCCTCCAAATTAAGTATTAGTCGTATTTTTCGTAGGATTTTACCTCTTTAAACCTACTTCCAAAAGTCTGATTACAATTATTTTTTATTAAAAATCGTTGATCATTCGTTAAATAGACTTTTCGCGCTAAATCGATAAACTCTTCATCAAATAACTTTACTCGCTCTTTTTCTCGAATTTTGTCTTCTATCTCCCAGAGTTCAAAATTTACTTTCTCTAGATCCTCTAAGAACCCACTCATAGTAGATGAATCAAGTGATAACTCAGATAGGGTTTGCTCTAGGTTTTTCAGCTCATCATGCACATAAGCAAGCTTTGTCGTATCCGTTATCTTCTTAGACTTAATCCTAAGAATAGTGATCTTATCGACTAGCTCACCCAAGCTGATGCTTACTTGGATCTTCATACTGAAACTCCTCTACTTCAATTTTTTCATATAAAACTTCGATTATCGTAAACTCTTTCACCCCAAGAGGAGTCTTTATTCGCACTTCATCATCGACTTCTTTGCCAATTAATCCCTTACCGATTGGGGACTTCCAGCTAATATAACCTTTTTCCGTATCAACCTCATCTTCACCGACAATGGAGTACTTACGCTGTGCCTCTTCATCGTCTTCTAGTACCACTGTCACTCCAAAAATAATGCAACCATTAGATCGTTGCTCCTGTTCAAGTGGATCGATAACTTGAGCTTCATTGATTCTTTTCGTTAAGAATCGTAAGCGACGATCGATCTCCCTTAAGCGTTTCTTACCGTATTGATAGTCTGCATTTTCTGAGCGATCCCCCAAAGAAGCCGCCCATGAAACAACTTTTGTTACCTCAGGCCTTTCTTTCATCTTAAGAAAGTCATATTCATCTTTAAGACGCTTATATCCTGCGGGAGAAATATAGTTATTACGCTCAATCGCCACGACTAACCTATTAACTCAGGGTGATCTGCTAGAATTCTCTCAAGTAAGTTAGTGCCGGCCTCTTCGACCATATCTAAGACAGTCTCAAAACCTTGAGCTCCACCAAAGTAAGGATCGGGAACCTGCGTCTCAGAAAAAGAATTCGCAAAATCTGCCATCTTATAGACTTTGCTCGCTAATTCAGATCGCTCAGAATCCCCGAGAAGGTTGAGAGCGTTATCGTAATTAGAATCGTCCATAACGACAATATAATCAAACTTTTTAAAATCACTCGCTAAAAGCTGCCTAGATCGTGAAGGCAGATCAATTCCTCTTTTATGAGCATGTTTTATCATACGTGGGTCGGCCATTTCTCCAGCGTGATAACCACTCGTTCCCGCTGAATCAATATCAAAGAGCCCCATCAAGGAGCGCTCCCTAAGTAGGTGCAGAAATACCCCTTCGGCCGCAGGGGAGCGACAAATATTTCCTAAACAAACAAAGAGAACTTTTACCATGCTAACCTCTATAACTAGTCCATTGTGCAATTGTGGCCTATAATGTAGTGATAAGTGTACATAACTTTAAACTCGATTCGTAGGGATTATTTTTATACTCACGCCCTATATCAGGAGTCTATATGGCCATTAAAGAAGTGCTTAAAATGGGTAACCCGACACTCAGAGTCAAATGCAGTCCCGTTGATCCAAAAGAAATTCATACTCCTGAGTTCAAGCAACTCATTCAAGATATGTTTGACACCATGAATGAAGAAGAAGGTATCGGTATTGCTGCTCCCCAAATTGGTGTGGCCAAGCAAGTTGCCATAATCGGCGTGCCGAAAGATAATCCGCGCTACCCCGATGTGGAAAATGAAGAAGCTAAAGAAGATCACGAAGACCAAGAAGTCGAAGAAGATGATTTTGAAATCATTGTCGTAGTAAATCCAAAGATCACCGTTACAGACCCAAAAATTCGTGGTTTTTGGGAAGGCTGCCTCAGTGTTCCCGGACTTCGTGGCTATGTCGAAAGGCCTTCAGGCGTAAAGGTTGAATACCTTGATCTCGAAGGAGCTCCTCAAGTTATAGAAACAAGTAGCTTTGCGGCAACAGTCTTCCAACACGAGATCGATCACCTTGACGGTGTACTCTATGTAGATCGTGTTACAGATAAAACAAAGCTCGCCTTTATTGATGAGTACCTTGACTATCATGAAGAATCCTAATTTTAACTTTGAGGCCATTGGTTACGTTGAATCACCGTTTCAACAAAAGCTTGGTATCCCTCGCCAACCAGGTCTCGCCGAAACTGTTGAGTCTAAAATCATCTTCAATACATCTCTAGCAAAAGAAGAAGTATTGCGTGGCCTTGAAAGCTTCACTCATCTTTGGGTTCTCTATCTATGCCACAAGAGCGAATCATGGCGTGAAACGATCAGACCACCTCGACTTGGCGGAAAAAAGAAGTTAGGCGTATTTGCAACTCGATCTCCTCACCGCCCAAATCCAATTGGATTAAGTGTTGTTAAGATAAAATCAATAAATCCTGATTTCTCGATTTCAGTTTTTGGTGCAGATATTCTGGATGAAACTCCAGTTATCGATATAAAACCCTATCTTCCGATGTGGGATTCTATTGAGAATGCTACCAATGGATGGGTTGATGAAACACCAAAGCTTGAGGCCATTGAAGTAGAAATTTGCAAAGATTGCCAAGAAAGTTTTTTAAATCTTGACCAATACACTCAGAATATAATCTTCGAAACTCTTCGCTGGGATCCCAGACCTGCTTATTCAAAGGAAGATGGACGTAGTTTTACTCATACGATAAATCATTGTGATGTAACTTGGACAAAGGCCGAAGACTCTATTCAAGTACTTAAAGTTAGTAAGAAAAAATAATTCCAATTCATGAATTAATTAAGCCCTTTTCTTTACTTGAAAAGAATAACACCGATAAGAAAGTCGAGGTTGTTATTTTTGGATAAGAAAAAGCTAAATACTATTTTAAATATAAGTTTTATGATTCTACTTGCTATTACAAGTGGTCATATTTCTATGAATTATTATGAAAATAATAGAATCAAGAACTACTGGGCCGACTACAAAAATAAGAAACTCTCCTCAAAAGTAGGACGTTTTCCGAGTTCTCACCTACTGCTAGAAGGTGCCCCTGAAACAGAAAATCTAATCAGTCCTTATTTTCAATTCAAAACATATAATAAATATATCAACTACGACCTTGATATAAAGTTTAGAACCAACAAAGATGAAGACTATATTCTTGAGACGAGTAAGAAAGCATTAAAGGAAGCTTTAACAAAAACCCTTATTATCCCCACTGGGGGAGAGGACAAAGAATCTCTTATCAAACTCTTTCAAGAAAATCTCATGGAAGAGTTAATTGATAATTTTGTTAAAACTCTTAAACTCTATAAGATTGTTAATGGCTCATTTCAGATTGATTTAAACTTTACACCTAGAGTGACTCCTCAATTTAATTTCAATGAAGAACTTTCAAGTAATCAATTGATCCAATGGGATGCTATCTCTGAGCATGAGCTTGAAGTCGAGACCATTAAACACAGTGTAGCAAAAAGAGCAATATCCATAGAACTCCCTTATAATCACGAACCTTTTCAATATAAAGGCGGACAAATCTCTTTATGGTTCAAACTCGTTGATCTTACTCCAGACTTGCAGCTAAACTCTCCAAAAGAAAGAGTGGCCAGCGGCTTCATTCGATACAGAAAATTCTATAAAGCACCTCATTTTCTTGAAACGATCAAGTTGAACGGAAATTCAAAAATCTCATTCGAAAGTGCGAGCTTTATTGCTTATAAAGAAAGAGCACCTTATGTAACCGTTGATGTTTACCAAGAGTTCAATTTTAACAACCCAATCCCTAAACTAGACCGAGTCGAGTTCCATTTTGGTAAATTATTAGAGGATAACTTTCATAGAGACTCACTACTGCCCTCTTTTCATAAAAAAAGAGATCCCATTCAAACGGGTGAACTACTTTTCAGGGGTCACTTTCAGAAAGCTGGTCATCAATACTCTTTTGATTCAGTTATTCAATCCCTTGTATTCGATTTTAGAAGAGGTGACTTCAATAGAGATTCGAATATTTTGACAATGGTGAAATCGAGAACAAATACTTCTCAACAAAGAGGTCAAATCCAAAATGAAATCTACACTGAGCTCATTGATGGACTTGGAATTGAACTCATTCAAAAACTAAAAATGGGTTCAGTACAGTACTTCCAAGGAGGACATAAGTGAAAAGATTCCTTAAGTTACTCCTCTTCTTGATTATTTCGTTTAATACAGTGGCCATTAATAGCGAAACATTCAATATTCAAGATAGAATCCAATATCAAGACCTTTACTTAAGGGTTCACAAGAATGTTTTTTCAAACAAGGTTATTGTTAATGAAACAACATTTAAGCAAAGTATTCTCAACATTGAAAAAGATGAAAAGAAACAAGTCATTCTTTCTCAATATAAGAAACTTTCAAAATTCTTTCCTCCTTTACTGCTACGCTCTATTCTATATTTTCGTTATATTGAAGATAACAAAAAAGTACTTACCGAACTTCTCCACTACGCCTTTCTTAATAAGATTATGGCCATCAGAGATAAGATTGATGTGACAGATAAAGATGACGAAAAAATCTCATACTTAAATCTAATTAAGGAAATTACGGAACACAGTAGCTTTAGTTACAAAGAAATCTATAAAGATTTTGATAAGATTTTAAAAGAAAAGGCCAAAGCGATAGTTGAAATGGAGCAAGATGAAAATTTCATAACAGCGCTAGTAGAAACAAAAATAGTGAACTTTAGTTTAAAAGGTAAATCTAATAGCTTTTACCAACTCACTCATCTCGGAGTTATCCCTGGAAATAAAGTTGAATGGATTCACCAAAATGATACCAGTAAAGAGCGAATGGATTGGTATAATGAGCATGCTATTACAAATGGCGCAGAGATAGACTTCGATCTTCCCTATATGAAAATGCCTCAACCCAACTCTCCAAATGGTCATCCGGCCTTTATGCACGACCCCATTTTTATCAAGTTGAAAGATATGATTGTTCAGGCCAAAGAAACGATTTTCATCGATATTTTTCTTATGGGCGGGACACTCGGTGGTACTTTGGCCCAGTTTCTACTCGATCAGACAAAAGAAAAGCTGGCAACAAATCCGGCCTTCAAAGTTATCCTACTTCATGATTATGCAACTCACTACAATATGAAAGAAGAGATGCTTCCCATATTTGAGTATATGAATGAAAGAGTAGCAAATGATGAACAGCTTAAGGAGTCTGTCTATTTACTTCAGGCCAATATCCAGAGGCACCCAGCAGGAATTCCTTTTGGACTAAGCGATTTTATTCCAAGGAATGAAAAAACTTTTCCCGCTCTACAGAAAATGAGTTCCTATTATGAATCAAAAATAGACCACTCAAAAGTAGTTGTCATCGATGGAAATACTAACCAACCTGCAGCTTACTTCGGCTCAAAAAACTGGACCGATCATAGCGGCGGTTATTACTTTGACGATACCATTTATATCGAGGGACCTGCGGCCTCCCTTATTCAACATTCTTATATTCGCGATATTGAAGCGGCCCTCACTCAAGACCCCAATGAAGTGAAATGGTTCTACTACCAAGACAAAGCGTTGGATAATAAAAAATACTGGGATCAAACAGAAGAGATTCTTAACTACTTTCGTATTACAAAGGAAGAGATTCCATTTCGTGGAAAAGATCGTGTTCGTCTAGCTGAAGCCGATATTGACGGCAGCATTAAGAATGTCAGAAATTTAATAGTAGATCTAATAAAGAGTTCTCAAAAGAATATTTATATGGAGCAACTCTTTCTTTACGATAAGTATGTTGTAGATGCACTTATTAAGAAGAAAATCCAAAATAGAAATATTGATATTAAAATCATTGTTGATAATAACGAAAATTTTAATCTTGGTGGACTTCCAAATTCAATTTTTATTAAAGAGCTCAAGAAGTACGGCATCGAAGTTCGCACTCGCAAAACAATTGCAGTAACCGCGAAGTTTCAAGATGGATCAGAAAAAGTTTTTCACCAAGAAAATCATCGAAAAGTAATCAGCAGTGACGCAAAAAGAGTCATCTTTGGGAGCAGTAATATAAACCCAGATACCCTTCAAGGAAGTTTTAGAGAGCTTGGCGCAGAAATTTTCAGTCCAACTCTTGCGAGAAGCTATGATATTAAATTTCAAAGTACTTGGTCTGACCCTAATAAGTGTATGGAATTAGATATTGAGAACTTCCGCTTAAAAGTTGCTGATAAGGACTATAGCAAGAGCTTTTCGGCCCTAATCAATGATATAGCGGCCTTTCTTATTCGTTCAAAAGACAAAATTGAGAAAAAGAACTAGAGGTAAAAGTTAATTTACCTCACATCCCTCATCTCCGCCTTGTAGCTTAAAGGCTTCTTGTTTCTTTGCTTGCTCTTCAATCTTTTTTTCAAGATCTTCTTCTGTATCGCATGATTCATCCTTTTCTTTGAGGTCGGAAAAATCATCCTCGGCCTTTGCCTGAAGAGAGCTTTGATCTTGGCCCGGAATCGAGCTGCTTTTACTCATACTTGATTCAGTTTGCTGACAACTGAAAAGAAATAATAGAGAAAATAAAATTATTGAAAGTTTCATCCTTCGCTCCTTCTTACTTGGAATAATTCGCAAAAGGTAATTGCATAATAAATCGATAACAGCGACGCGGCAGGCGCCTTAAAATATGTATAACTGTGGCCATCTGCCATGGGAATACATATAGATTCTTTTTCTTATCTATGGCCCTTTTAATTTTCTTGGCCCCTTTTTCAACAGGCATTAGAAAGGGCATAGAATGATCATTCTTTCTTGTGAGAGGAGTATCAATAAAGCCCGGACAAATGGCCGTTACACTTATCCCCTCTTTCTTAAGATCTAGACTATAGCTCTCACAAAGAGAGATCACCGCCGCCTTTGATGCACTATAGGCCGCTGCCCCGGGAAGTCCAACGAAGCCTGCAACTGAGGCCGTCGCTACGAGATGACCATGGCCTTGCTTTACAAATATATCTATGGCCGGAGCAAATGTGTTTAAGACACCATAGACGTTGATATCAAAAATCTTTTTTGTGGCAGCAAAGTCTGGCATTTTCGTTTTACTGCCGTGACTAATTCCAGCATTGGCCATAATAATATCGAGACCCCCATTAGAGGCAAAGTCTTCAATAGACTCTCTTAGCTTGGCCTCATCCGTGACCGATACTTCATAGCAGCTAAAACGAGAGCGATAAGGATCGGCAAGCTTAGAGAGATCACGTCCACAAACTCCAACACGATGACCTTCTTTTACATAGAGCTTAGCAAGCTCAAAGCCTATTCCGGTAGTTGCTCCGGTGATAAAGATACTCTTTTTTAGTTTATTTCCTGAATCTTTACTCATGAGCAACATCCTGAACCTTTGGTCGACTTAAAGTACTTGGCGAGTTTCTCTTTATATATTCCCTTTATCATTAGATAGAGGAGAGCTACCCCAAATAGGGTACTCAATACTGAAGCCGCATCTCCATGCTCATGGGCAGAAAATGAATATTGCATTGGCCACTGATAATAGGCATAGAGGAAGTCAACAAGATAGCTAAGCCCTAAGGAGACTAGAGCTATAACAATAGTATTAATCACAACGCCCCTCTTGCCAATCTGTGACTGAAGAACGGCCATATTTGTAAAATTAGTGGCAGGACCAGCAAGAAGAAAGATTAAAGCGCACCCAGGACTCATTCCCTTCATCATCATACTGGCCGCAATTGGTGTTGAAGAAGAAGCACAAATATAGAAAGGTATTCCAATAAGAAGTAGAATGACTCGTCCTAAGAGCGTTCCACTTTGATAGAAGAGCTCTTGGGGAACAATTACATTTACGAGAGCTCCAAGGGCAATACCAATAAAAAGCCAAAAAGAAAGATCATCGGAGCTATCCTGAAAAGCATAGCGAAATGAGCCCTTGGCATGATCCATAAGTGTTTTCTTTGCTTCTTTGTGAGAGCTAGATGCGCAACAACTCTTCACTTCTTCGCTATTCTTATTTTCATAATTATTCCAAAGATTCTGGGAAATGCCGGCCACCACGGCGGTGATAAAAGCGGCCAGTGGACGAATCAGCGTCATGGGAAGATCGAGAAGAGCATATGTAATCAGCATGGAATCAACCCCAGACTCAGGGGTTGAGATTAGGAATGAACTGGTGGCACCATTGCTTGCGCCGTCTTTTTTCAAAGTGGCCGCAGCAGGAATCACACTACATGAACACAGAGGGAGAGGGATGCCTATTAAGGAGGCCTTCAAAACTGGGCCAAACCCATCACCTTTTAAAAAGCTCTTGAACCTAGATAAGCTAAGGAACTCATGGAGTATCCCTGACGCAAATAGCCCAAAAATGAGATAAGGAGCCGTTACGAGAATATATTCCCAGAAAGAGCTCATATATGTATAAAATATGTTCATTTATCACAGTCCTTAGACGAAACTTGAGCATTCATGCCCCTTAGGGCTATTCTAGAATGGCCAGACTCCTTCGTATAGCTCCGATTTTAGGACCAAAAAAGGAGCTCCACTTAAAAAATTTTACCATATTCCCTATATCACCCCTTCTTTTTTCTTGACGTAAAACCTCGACATCTCTATACTCCATATCACTCTGAAATTGCGGGGGCGTAGTTGAGTTGGTTACAATGTCGCCCTGTCACGGCGAAGGTCGCGAGTTCGAGTCTCGTCGCTCCCGCCATTAACGAGTTTAAAAAAGCTGATCTTATGATCAGCTTTTTTTTTGCCTAAAATCCAAACCAACTACAACTAGACGAGACTTGAACTCGCGATCCGTCGTGAGTTTACTTGTTGGAAATCCCCATACAAGACTATCTCCGCTAGGGCCGACTTCGGTTCTTCGTCGCACTTTGAATCATGGCATACTTTTTTCTATATTCTGAATCGGAATATAGAATCAATTTAAAGCATAGTAATTATATTGCTTATAGTATTAAAGAACTAAAAAGTTCATCGACTGCTTTAGCAAGCTTCCAGTCCTTATCTGTAACAATATGACCAGCATCATGGGTAGAAAGAGTTATAGTAACCTTATGATAAGTTAAAAGAATATCTGGATGATGATTTAACTTTATAGCGAGATCTGCCACACCATTTACAAATGCAACAGCTTCCTTATAGCTATTATTAAATATATATGATTTTACAATGCTTCCATTCTCTTCTTTCCAGTTCATAAAATCATTCTAACAAATAAATTTCACAATCCGTATGAGATTATGGGATTTCTTTCTTCCGCCTTTTAGAGTTGACTGTATCACACGGTACCTTGAAGAGTTCGCAAGGATCTATTTATAACCTTTTTTAGCGAGGATTTTATTGAGTGCGTTTGCAAAGTTTGCTTTGTCTTTTACGCCAAATGATTCAGGCCCCCCGGTCATAAGACCACCATCCCTTAGCTCCTTCATAAAATCACGCATGGAAAGCCTCTCTCCAATATTTTCTTCATCGTAGAGTTCTCCTCGTGGATTAATCGCAGTTACTCCTTTTTCTACGACTTGGGCAGCAAGTGGAATGTCTGCGGTAATGACCAAGTCTTCAGGAGATACATGATCGGCAATATACATATCGGCCACATCATCACCGCTTTCAACTTTTACAAAAGAGATTAATTCATGAAGTGGAATATTCATATAGGAATTAGCTACCAAAAAAAGTGGTATCTTCAAGCGTAGTGAGGTCTTGAATAAAAGTTCCTTAATGACTTTGGGACAAGCATCAGCATCAATCCAAATTTTCATATTTTCTCCCAAAGTCATTAAATTAGAAATTTTTAATTTTCTGTAATTTCTGTTCTCATTTTATCCAGGGCGACCGAACGGCCAATTATTTCTTTTGAAAGATTTTCAATCTTTTTTGATTTTTCATCAACTTTGTAATTCAGAGCTAATTTTAGAAGCTCTCCTTCAAACTGATCCTCTTTACTTTTAGATTCTTCATACTTCTTTACGTTCTTAATTACATCAGAGAAATAAAATTCAAACAAGGGTCTTGCAAGATTATCAACGATATTAGTCTGAACATAACTTAACTTATTCGGATACATATTCGACTTTTCAGAATGAACACATTTATTAGAGAAGTCATTGTATTTAGTCACTTTTCGACCAAGACTATCTACTTTTCGAATACAATACTTACTCCTAAAGTCTTTTTTGAGTTCACCGTTAATCAAGACATTCCTATTTCCTGGTAACTTCATCTCCAATGTACTCTTATAAAGTAACTCCGTTACAGCATAATAGCTTGTCGTCTTTATCGTATCGACTTGTTCATACTCTTTAAAAGCAGTCTTTTTATTTTCTCTTTTCAATCTTGCTTCTGCTTGCCTAACACTAAACTTTAACATCGGATCTTCTTGTGGGGAGAAGGTTCCTTTCCCATAGACCATATATTTTGTATTTCCAATATTATGAAAACTGGCTCTCGATCTCGCAAAGATTGAACCCGCTTGCGAAAGTTTGTCATTAGCTAAACGAGCTTTTGCTTGCCAGGTTTTCTTCTGTGCTTCTTTTCTAGCATTTTCGAGATCAAATCTGCGTCTCATAGACTCTCTCGTCTCTTCAATTACAGGTGTATTTGATACACTTGCTTTTGAACGAATTACTTTTTCATTATCAATATTAAGCACATAATTTAGCCGACATTTAGACTTATCACTTCGTAAACCAAGAATAGGATAGATTTCCTTCATCTTACTTTCGAAAATTTTAATATTCCCCTTTTCATTGGTTTTCATATCACAACCATATAAACTACCGGCTTTATTTTGATATCTAATCAAGTCTTTCTTGATTGCCTTTGCTCCACTTCCAAGAGCTTCATTCTTATAAGCTAAACCTTGGAGTAAGGATGCAGTCAGATATCTTTTATTTTCAAAAGCTTTTTTGGCCTTTACGACCAGTAATTGAGATTCTTTTCCAATAGACTGAGAACCTCCTCCTTTACTTAGATGACTGTCCATATAGTCATATGACATTTTATTAATTTTTGTTATATATCCAGCTTTGACTTTATCGTAAGCGGTAGCACGCTCTTCTAACATTTTTGCCTGCCATAATTTTAAGTAGTCAAAAAGGTCTGCGATCAATACGGGATCAATAGATAAGAATTTATCTTTTTTAAAGTTTTCGATTGCTTTTTGCTCTAAAGGATCTTCAGTTATCCCTTGTCGAGCTTTATTAAAACTTCCGTTTTTGATACCGTCAAAAGATCTCGTTTTAAACTTGGTATCGATATAACTTCTAAAGCTTCCACCATACTGATAATTTTCTACATAACTATAATAGGATTCATTCCCCACCCAGTCGACTAAGGCAGTACCAGAAAAATTAGTTATCTTACTAAAATAGGCCCTAAAAAGGGGCCAAGGTCTAGTAGAAGAAGACCAAATATTTATATATACTTGAAAAAAAGTATAGTTATTTTCACCTTTGAATTCCTTACGGAAATTGACTTTGTTCAAAGATAATTTACTAAAAAAAAGATTTTGCCCATTGATAAATGTTTTCTTAACGAGCTTTGGATCTCCGATTACTGTATCTTTTTGAGATATACCTTGTATGAAAATATCTTTACCTTTTAATTCAGGAAAATTTAAATAATAACCTTTCTTTAATTGGAGCATATCTCCATTTTTAATATTCTTTATATCATTTGCTTTACTTAAATCGATTTTAATCTCTTTTTTCCCTCTAACAATAGTAGCTTCATTATTAGGCTGAAGATGAGAATAGCTTGCTATAATTTCTTGTTCTTTTTTGCCAGCTATTTCTAAATAGCTATCTTTAGAATAATCAGACTTGTGAGTAAGCCCACCCACTAATGAATTGAGGCCCTGACAACCTGTCACCAATAAGAGAGAAAATGCAATAAACTTGTACATAATAGTCCACCTATACTTAGCTTAAGAAATAACATTTAGTATTTTACCGGTGAACATAAATTTTATCTAATTCATAAAATGGGAAAAAAGTAACAATCTGATGAGAATGATTCAGATAGATCGAAGATCAATTTTTCTTAATACAGTCAAAAAACTAGGAGCAACCCATCATCTGCTTTTTGTAAGCGAGAGCAGTATTTTGAACTTTGCGTGCATAGTTCTTAATGGCAGGTTTTTTATGAAAGGAGCCTTTCTTAAAACCTGTATTCCCCTCGTGGTAGGCCAAGTATAATTCATAAGCATTATAGGGAGAAATTCCTAAAACCTTTACCGACCGGTTTAGATACCAACCAATAAAGTCTGCAGAATCTTCAAAGCTAGATCGCATGGCAGCCCAATTTTTAGTCTCTTCTACATATTGTAACCATGTCGCATCAAGAGCTTGAGAATACCCATAGGCCGAAGAAATTCTTCTTCCGAGGAGTCCATCAACAAAAGATCTTTTAAGCGGTGGCTTCGCATCATGAATAAATTTTGACTCATGATAAATGATCGAAAGAATAGTGTAAGTTGGAATCTTCCACTTCTTTGACGCCATGGCGAGAGGATCAATCCATTCATCTTTTTCTCTTAGAAGAAAACAAGCATTCGACTTAAATTTTGGAGCAGAAGTAGCACATCCCATCAAAGAGAGTAATATCAAAAAGAGAATAGGCCTTATCATACTTACTGGATCGGCAAATTTTGCCTCTTTCTTTAGACTAGCTAGAACATTGTGGAATGCCTTACTTTTTAGCTCTAGTAAGATCATTGTCTCTAATTTAATATCATTTATATGAAGCCTATTTACTCAATTATAGATATTGAAACCACTGGTGGTCGCGCTCTAGGTAATAAAATTACTGAAATCGCGATCATCAATACTGATGGCGAAGAAATTCTTGAAGAGTATTCAACTCTGATTAACCCTGAACAAAGAATCCCCACTAGCATTACTCGACTTACAGGCATTACTAATGAGATGGTTGAAGATGCTCCCAAATTTTATGAAGTGGCAAAGAAAATTGTTGAGATGACAGAGGGAAATATTTTTGTCGCTCACAATGTCTACTTCGACTTTAATTTTATTAAGGCCGAGTTCTCTGAATTGGGATATTCATTTCAAAGAGAGAAAACATGTACGGTAAGACTAGCAAGAAAACTTCTTCCCGGGCATAAATCCTATTCACTAGGTGAAATCTGTAATGATTTAAATATTCAAATCTCCGCAAGACATCGGGCCCTCGGTGATGCTCTGGCCACTTTCGAACTTTTTAAAATTCTCAATAAGACAGGTGAAATCACGATTGATTTTGATCAAAGAAACCTTGCTCTTCCTCAACATTTAAAACGGGAAGTGCTTAACTCTCTTCCCGAACTTCCGGGAGTTTACTACTTCTACTCTATAGATGGGGAACTTTTATATATTGGAAAGAGTAAGAATATTAGAAAAAGAGTCTTTTCTCATATGAGGGCCGATTTAAAGAGAAGAAGAGATATTGAGCTTAAAGATAAGATTGCCCATATCGAAACAAAAATCACAGGTCATGAGCTTGCCGCTTTAATTCTTGAAGCCCATGAAATTAAGAGCTATCGGCCGATCTATAATCGCGCACTTAAAAAAGTTAAATTTCCTTATGGACTCTATCTCCATAGGGGTAAAGTTTTTGAGCTTCGTATAACAACTTTAAAAGATCTTCCAGATTGTCCCTATCAGTTTGGTTCAAAAAAAGCAGCCGAGGCCAAGAAGAATTCTTTTTATAAGTCACTATTGGGAGTAGAGGCAGACTCTCTCTTTTTCAAACACACATTAGATAATTACCTTGATAAGCTTGGAGCTGAAGTTTTCAATCAAATGCTAGAGAAAGTGTTCTTTAGCTCCTTTCCTAAGTATCAAAACTACATTCTTGAGCTCAATCACCAACAAAACAAAAGAATGAAAACCGTAGTCTATATTGAAAATCAATTCCCTACGAGAATTGATATCCTAGAGAATAATGAAATTAATCAATCGATAGATATAATGGAGCATGCTGAGATCAAATCTATTTTGATCAACTATATTAATAAGTACAATATCAAGCCTATCAAGTGGTTTTAGCCTCTTCTAATATATAAGTTATTTCCTCCTCTCTTTTTACACTAAGCTAGACTACAATTAAATGACTACTATTTATTAAGGAGTAAGTGTGAAATTTAAAATTTTATCTATGTTGGGAATCTGTGCCACTCTATCTGTAGGGTGTGCCCATAGTGGAAATCAAAACACAGTAGACAGCGCTCAAACAAATCGCCAAGTGGCCTCTGCTTCAGGAGATATATCGAAACTTTATTTCGAGCTGGCAGCAGCACTAAGCAAAGCAAGAAGAGAGAACCACGTTTGTGAAAGTGGTGTCTACGAGGAAAATGTACTTGAGGCCCTAGAGAGATCTAAAGAATTTGATTTCGATAATAATAGCTTCCATGATCTGGTAAAAAGTAACCCTGAAAAAGCCAAAGAAATTAAAGAACAAATTGGTCATACTCTAAGTTACAAAGTCGTTATGAGTGATATCCCTTACTTTCAAAGTGTACAAAATATCCAAAGCTCTTCAAAAGTGCGCCCCTTAATTGAGGGAACTAAATTTAGTGCTCCAGGACATGGAGCTTACGGCTCTACTATGAACCTAACCTTCAAAGAAGGTGGAGTTGTAGAGAAGAGGCAACTTACAGACATTGATTCATGGCCTTTTGTATGGGAAACAAGCGTAGGTACATGGAAGCTCAATGGATATAATCAAAAATATAGCGGTAATATCATTTCAGTAACTACTGACATTCTTGTTGGCCCAAATAAAGGCAAAAAGAAAACAAAAGCCTACCTCCTCAAGAAAACATGTGAATATGGAAGCTGTATGTACGGATTACTTCCCATTAATAAAGTCGATAAAAAACAATACTCTACCAATCCATTCTTTGACTTTGAAGCATTTGATATGAATGTAAATGAATGTGATGCATAAGTAACTTTTAGGGCCTTCCGTCTTTGGTTGGCCCTTCTTTTCTTTAATACGTGACTAAAAGTATTAAATCTACTATTTTGGCTTTTTCACATCATGTAAATAGGTCATAACTTATGAAAATAAATAACTACCACTTTCACCTCTACTACCCTCTCGAAGAAGCTGAAATTGCCAAGGCTACCAAGATCCTCAATAAACTTGCACAACAAAGACCTGGTCAAGCGATAGGGCGAATATGGGATAAACCTGTTGGACCACATCCTATAGGATCATGCCAGGTTACTGTAGAGAGAAAGGATTTCTCTGAATTAATGGAATGGTTTATGGTCAATAGAGAAGATCTCTCCCTATTCATTCATCCTGACACTGGGGATGACCTAGCAGATCATACCCAGCATACGATTTGGCTTGGCCATGAGTTTGAACTCAAGACCGATCAGTTTAGGAAGTAATATAAGGTATTGGAATGAAAAAAGTTTTATTTCTAGGTCTTGGTCACCTTGGTCAGTTCTTTGTTCGCCAAAATAATGGGAAGTTCAATATTATTGGAACTAAGAGACAGCAGATAACTGACCTAGGCTGTCCAATTATCCCCTACTCTCTCGGATCACCATGGAGCGCACCAAAAGATTTCGATAGTATCGTTATCTCCTTTCCTCCTCAGGAAAACTACTCCCAAAAGCTTCAATTGCTTTTGGACGATCTTAAACCAATTCATCAAATTATTTTTATTAGCTCAACTTCTGTCTTTGGCCCAGGAGAAATAAATGAAGACTCACCAAAAGAAGGTCAAACCAAAAACGCAAAAGAGCTGATTCAGTGTGAAGAAATGATTAGTGCAATTCAAGGTAGTCTGATCATTAGACCAGGAGGACTGATTGATGAAAAAAGAACGCCCAAAAACTTTTTAAAGAAAGTAAGCAAAATCTCAAAGTCATTAACGCCAGTTAACTTAGTACATACTTATGACGTAGCGGCCTTCATTCATTTTGCCATAGAGGAAAGACTTATCGATAATAGCTATAATTTAGTTTGTGATGATCATCCTACTAAAGAAGAGTTTTACGGCGGCTTCGGCTTAGATCTTCACTTTGATCCAACGGGATCTCAGCATAGAGTCATCTCCAATGCTAAAAGTAAAAATACTAGATTTAAATATACTTACTCAAAACTTTACTCATACAATAATTCTAAAGGTATATAATACTTTTATGAGTAGCATCGATTACAACTGCGATAAATGCAGCGAAAGGTGCGCTATTATAAATAAATTCAAAAATCAATTCTGTTATATTCTTCATAATTAATCTCCATATAAATAGTTCGTTAATTTTTCTATGCACCTAAACGAATTCGAATCTGATTTCTATAATCAGAGACAACTCGATCGTTTGTGAATTTAGGAGCTACAAAGAGTCCGTTAAAAAGTGCTGATAGGATTGATTTAATTGTCATGATTACTCCCTTTGTTTCTATATAATCACTGTAATATTTATCGCACATCTTAATACTATTGCTTAATTGTTTTAAGAAGGTATTATATTACAGTACCAAAGTAGGGAGTCAGTATTGGCCAAGCGCACCATTTACCAAGATATTATGAAGGCCCTAAAAACTGTTCTTAAGAGAAGGAAGATTAGTTACAAGGAAGCGGCCTTGGTCCTAGATCTATCAGAGTCTTCTGTAAAACGACTTTTTAATGCTCAAGATGGTCAGTTTTCAAAAGTAGAAATTCTCTGTAACTGGCTCGGTGTTAGTATCTCCGACCTCATGTCTATTCATGAAAATAATAATGAAGATAAGTATATTTTGAACTCCAAGCAAGAATCACTTTTCATGAAATACCCAGGGGCATTTCAATTCTACATAGAACTCATTGAGTATGAATTAACTGCACAAGAAATAAAAGAGACTTATCTCCTTAATGACTCTTCAGTTACCTTCTATTTAAATCGTCTTGAAGAGGTTGGACTTATCGAAGTCCATCCGGGAAATGTTGTTAAGAATGCAATTGAGCAAGAGGTAACACTCTCTTCTAGTGGACAGCTCTCCAGAAAACTTCTTAAAACATCAATGGATAGTATCTACCAAGTAACCATAGAGATGATGGAAAAGAAAAGTAATATATCTACTGAAAACAAAGGAACGGTAATGACTGGTGAACTACTCTTTTCTAAATCTAGTGCTGCAGAAGTTTATAAAGAGTATGAAGATTTAAATAAAAGGATAGCACAAGTTTCGGCCAGGGACTGCCGCCTTTATCCTCATAAAGAACTTATTCCCCACACTTACTTCAATGCCTATATTCCACAAAGAATGTTCAAAGAGAGAATTCCAAATATAAAGGCTTAATTTACTCAATTATCTTTTAAAACTGGCATTTTAAGTTTGAGTCTAATTGCGCTGTATCTAAATACAAAAGTAAAAATAATGACAATTAGGCCCGAAAGATTAATGTTTAACTCCAGTTTTTGTAAAAGGATGAATAGCAATGACCCCAAAGCCGCTACACTTGCATAAAGTTCTCTATTGATAAGAATAGAATACTCTTTACTGAAGGCCGAGCGTAGAATACCTCCCAAGACAGCGCTAATTGTTCCCATAATAAGTGCCGTTTCAATATTATACCCATGGTGTAGTGTTTTATGGGTTCCGAAAGTAACAAAAGTGGCCACTCCCAATGTATCTAAGAATAAAAGAATTGCTCCAGTTTTTTCATAGATCTTCATCATAAAGAAAGTTGAAAGTGTAGCAGTAAAAATTAAATAGAGGTAAATAGGATCAAGAGTCCAGAAAACTTTTTGTTCAATAATTAAATCACGAACACTTCCACCACCTACAGCAGTTAGAAAAGCAAGAAATAACATTCCAAAGAAATCAAACTTTGACTTAGCAGCAATAGAAGCTCCTGTGACGGCAAATACAAAAGTTCCAAGATAATCAACATATAAAAAAACATCACTCACTTATGTCTCCGAGATAAACCTAGTATAACATACTCAAAACAATGATCTTTAACTTGCTTTCTTATCGTTTTTTAAATTAGTTTTACCATACTTTGCAAATAGGTTCTTTAGTTTTCTACTCGAGACGGGCTTTGCAATAAAGTCTACCATTCCTGCATCCTTGCATATTCGAATATCTGTTTCAAATGCATTCGCGGTCAATGCAACAATCTTTGGAGCACGATCTCCATACTTTTTAATAATTTCTTTGGTTGCGCTCACTCCATCCATAACAGGCATCTGCATATCCATGAGAATCAACTCATAATGATCGGAGCCACTTACAGCTAAAACATCGACTGCCTCTTGACCATGATTTGCAATATCTACACTAAAGCCTAATTTATGAAGCATGCCCGTCGCGACCTTTTGATTGATTATATTATCTTCAACTAAGAGAATATTCTTATTTGAAACACTTGGAGCATTAATCTTTTGATGGGTCTCAACGACTTTAGTTTTTGGAGCGCTTTCAGCACTAGCTAGGTATAAATTGAGTTGAATGATAAAGGTAGTTCCTTTATTGACTTCACTTTCAAAAGAGATACTCCCCCCCATCATCTCAACAAGATCTTTAGATATCGCAAGTCCTAGTCCTGTCCCCCCAAAACGTCTAGTAATTGAACTTTCAGCTTGAGTAAACGCTGAAAAAATCTTATCTCTAGCTTCTTCTGGAATTCCTATCCCTGTATCTTTAACTTCTATCTCAATGCAACATTTACCATTTTCCCTGCTGAGTTCTTTTGCCGTTACCTCTACACTTCCTTTTTCTGTGAACTTAATTGAGTTAGAGATTAAATTGATCAGAATCTGACGAACTCGAACTTCATCTGCCATAAAAAGAGTTCTTGAATCAATTAAATTATTCATCGTAAATACAATCTCGGATCCTTTTAAGTTAAAAGATTCAATTTTACTGATATCATTTAGTAACTCATATAAATTCATAGAGTGAGGTTCTAACTTAAATGATTTAGATTCTATTTTAGAGAAGTCTAAAATATCATTAATTATAACAAGCAAGCTCTCACCGCTTCGTTGAATAATATTAAGCATATCTCTTTGGCGATAGTTAATATCAGAATCTAGTAGTAATTCAGTCATTCCTAGCACCCCATTCATTGGAGATCTGATCTCATGTGACATATTTGCAAGAAATTCACTCTTCATTTGATTAGCTTCAAGTTGACGGTTACGATAGTTCTCTACTCTTTCCGCCATTTCATTAAATTGTGACTCAAGCGCTCCAATTTCATCTTTACGCTTCACTTTTATTCTTGAACGATAATTACCTTTTGCAATTTCTTTACTTCCATTAAGTAAGTTAGTAATTCCTTTTCCGATATCTTCAGACAAAAGCCCAGCTAGGAATATCGTAATCATTGCTTCAAAAAATCCAAGTGCTATAAGCTGAATTATGGAATTTGAAATATTGTTCGACTCATTGAATTTTCTTTCTTCAAGAAGCCTTTTCTCCATTTCTATAAACTTCATAAGAATCAGCCTGGATGTATCTATATAGTCATCAGTAGTGACCAGTATAGAGTTTGTGCTTTTAGAAGATTTACTCATTTCCTTTTCAGCAATATCCACAGTCCAGGTTCTCATGAGATCCTGAATTTCAGTTAATCTCTCTATTTGGATAGGATTATCCTTTACCGTTAATCTAAGTCGACGTAAGTGATCATTCCATTCAACTTTAGATAGGCTATACTTTTCGAGATATTTCTTATTCATAGTTAAGATATAATTCTTTTGTGCCTTTTCAATTTCGAGTGATAGTACTGATAAAAGATGAGCTTCAGAAATTACATAATGAGTATGAGAGACCCATTGAGATGTTTCTTGAGATGAAAGGAATCTATCAATAGAAATACCAATCGCCCCAAAAATGACGACAATTGATATTGTAAAATAAATGATAATTTTATTTTTTAGCTTCAAATTTGTTCCGACCTCGATTACCTTTAATCTTATCGGAAACTTAAAGCGATTTTATTAACAAAATGAATCGGTTTATATAGTAATAAACATCACACTCAGTATAGTAATTACGATACCTTAGCTCAAAATATTATCAATTAAGGCAGTTAATGTACTTAAGTCTACTGGTTTTAAAAGAAGATCCATAGCTCCAAGCTCTTTTAACTCTTTAGAGCTATATTCAGTATAACCAGACATCATTAAAATTTTTGGGTCATTATAGAATTCTTTTTCATCCTTAATCGTCTTCAATAATTGAATTCCATCCATACGAGGCATTCTGATATCTGAAATAACAAGGTCTATTTTATTGTTTTTCAAAATTTCAAGTGCATAAATACCGTCTTGAGCAAAATGAAAATTACGACCTTCTTCTTCAAGAACATTGGCCATTATCTTTGCTAAATCTAACATATCATCGACTAATAATATTTCTTTAGTATTCATAATTTTTTTCCTTTACCGCACTCGTTTTAATTGGACTGTAAATGAAGTTTTGTTTTCATTTTGATCTAGAAAAATTTCTCCGTTATTCGCTTCTACTAAACTCTTACACAAACTAAGTCCAAGCCCAGTTCCTTTACCAGGAGGCTTTGTTGTAAAGAAAGGATCAAAAACTTTATCAATATTGCTTACGTCGATCCCTTCCCCATTATCAATAACAGAGATAAGTAAGTTGTCATCAATAGCACGAATCATAATTTCCGTCTTTGCATTAATTGAGTCTATGCAGGCATCAAATGCATTATTGATCAAATTAATAAATACTTGTGTTAATTGCCCAGTATTACATCTAATTCTTTCATCATGTTCAACTTGGATATTCTCAAAGAAGACCTGTCCTCCCAAAGCATACTTTTCTCTACAGATGGGGAGCACTCTATCCATTAATTGCTTAACTGTGGTTATCTCCACTGAACCAGAATCTTTTCGATTATAGTCTAATAAGGATTTAGTAATTTCCGAGATTTGCCTTACAGTATTATAGATTTTTTCGTTATAATTCCTTATCAAAGCTAGATCTATCGGCTGCTTTTGAAGGTTCTTTCTAATAAGAAAAGTACAACCATCAATAATACCTAAGGGTGAATTTATCTCATGGGCCATTCCCCCGGCCATTTTCCCCAGGGAAGCCAATTTTATTGTAGTGCTTAGTTTTCCCTGTATTTCGTTCTCAATCTCTAATCGAGCAGATAGACTAGCAAGTTGCTCCATAATAGAGGCCAAAGTTAACGTTGTAATTGAAACGATAAAAAGTGTAGCAATACTAAAAGATAATTCTATCGCTTCAGGAATAAATCTTAAAATAGGATAATCCAAAACATGAATGGCAGAGAGTGTTGTCACTATAATAAGTAGTCTTGAAACTATAGTTAGCTTTTCTCGTCTAAAAATAAGAATCCTCAATCCTTCACGTAATACAGGATAGGAGGTAGCAAATACAAGAGGTACAATTGTCACCTGTGCAGATAAATTTGTTAGGGAGAGCAGAGACGATATTGTAAACATTAGAATATAAGTGGTTATATAATGAATTCGATTACAGTTATCTCCAATCGAATCACAAAAGAAGCCTGCGTAGAGTAAATATGGAATAAAATTAATCGATAGAGCAAGGGCTTGAATATAGAAAGAAGAATTATGGGCCATACCTTGAGCAAAGAAGCTAAAAATAAAACCGCTCCATACAATAAAGAATAGTCGATGATCTCTATTTTTGGTCTTAAACCAAAAATAGCCAAAGAGAAGTGTATTCAATATAAGAATACTCACATACTGAAAGAGTAAGTGTTTTAAAGGCATCGGTATCTTCTTTTCCTAAAATCCATATGCCAAAAATGCTACATAATATTCATAACCCCAGCAACTCAAAGGAGCACGAAGGTCTTAAAACCTACGTCTTTTTTTTAAAAAAATTAGCACAATAATGTAATCGTATTTAAAGAATTGAAGTTTTCATCAAACTTAACGTGATTTAATTTATAATACCACCCACTCGAATAAACATTATCTGCTAGCATATCAATCACATTATTATTAATGACCTAAAGTCCTTCAGCATACTTACCCAGTCCCAATGCAACAGACTGAAAGGCTTCGCTCATTGTAATTTTCTCTTTCCCAAATAGTTCTATTAAACGTTTTTGAACCAAGGGCATCTGTCCTGTTCCACCAGTTATGCGAACTTGGTCAACGTCATCAGGAGTATATCCAGACTGTTCAAATACTTTAGCTAAAGCGCTGAAAATCTCCTCGAGTTCGACATCTACTGCGCTTTCAAATTCATCTCGCTTAATTGACATTTGAATATCAATATCTGAGTAGATAAATTCGTATAAGCTACTCTCTTTAGTTCCCAACTCAATCTTAGATTTTTCAATACTGCTGTAAACGGGATAGCCTAAGTCTTCCTCTACTAGACAAAAAAGTTGAGAGATATATTGCTGATCCTTACTTTCAAGAACCCATTGCTCTATCTCCTTTAAAAATTCCCATGTATCTCTTTCTTTAAGAAAAACAATATGGGCTGGGTTACATAATTTCCCAAGAAGTCTTCTGGGGAAGCCTAACTCATTATCTCCCATGGGGACTTTGTATTTAATATCTTTACCAAAATGAGTTGAAATAAAGTTACGCATAATTCGACCATCTAAAGAGTCTCCAGCAACAAAGACTCCAGACAGGCCGCATACATTATCTTCCGAGAAATTCTCCTCTGTCATTTTAAGTAGTGTAAAATCAGAAGTACCTCCTCCAAAGTCACAGACAAGAATGAGTCCTTTTTCAAAATTTTCCCCAGCACTTAAGCCTGCTGCAACAGGCTCGGGGCAAAACTCAATATTTTTAAAGCCAGCGATTTCTGCAGCTTTCTTCATTCTCGTTTCGGCAAGTTTATCTTTATCGGAATCTAGAGAGTAAAGAGCAGGTCTTCCAAGAACAACACTCGTAACATTGTGACCAACTTCTTTATCCGCTCTCTTCTTCATTTCACGCAAGAAAGTCGCAATAAGCTCTTCAATCTTCATTCGTTTTCCAAATACTTCCGTTCCTTTGAAGCCGGGTTCTGGTAAAAACTTTTTCAAAGACCTAAAGAAGCGACCTTCTCCACCTAAATCTTGATAGGTTTGAATGGCCTCAGCACCGAAGTAATACTCACCTTGTTCTGGAGTAAAGATTAGAGATCGAAGAACAGGTCCATCATTTTCAAGATTAATAAGTTTTGACTCTTGTCCATTTTGAGCAAATGATAAGAGTGAATTAGAAGTTCCAAAATCAATTCCGTACCACATAGTATTTTCCCTTTATTTTTGAAACCCCCATTATCATTGAGACCCCCACTTATTTCAAGGCTTTAAACTCTATTAAATTATAGAGAACTTAAAAAGTTTTGTTCACACAGGTAATTTAGAAGATCCTCACTATAGCCCAGGTGAGACTCTTCAGTATATTTTAACTGAGTGTAGACTTGCGCCAAGTTCTCCACTCCCTCCTTATCCACTCTTTGCTTAAGTTCAGCTATTTCTTGATATCTCTTAAAACCACTCTCTTCTTTTGAATGATAAATGGAAGTAATTTCTTCATCACTATATTTGCGATATTTCTCCTGATGAATGACTCCCTCAAGAGGCAGTCGTTCTCTATAAGCAGGCCTTTCATCAGGATATCCTAATGAAAAGCCAACAATGGGAACAACATTATAGGGAAGTTCAAATATTTGACCAATCTCTTTTGCACTCGCCAAAGTCGTTCCCATATAGCAAAGCCCAAGCCCTAAACTTTCAGCGGCCAGTGCCGCATTTTGACTCGCTAAGGTGGCATCAATCGAGGCGATCATAAAGCTCATAAAATTATCAAAGTTATTAGAAGCATTTCTTAACTTAATCCATTGTCTCATTCGATTAAAATCAGCACAGAAAGTAAGAAAAACGGGAGATTCGTTCAGCATCGACTGATTAAAGTGGGCAGAGCTCATTTTCTTTTTCATTTTTTTATCTCTTGTCACAATAATAGAGTAAGTCTGCATATTTCCTGAGGATGATGCAGAGGTTGCAGCTCGTAGAATCTCTTCAAGAATCTTATCTTCAATATCTTGATCTTTATATTTTCGAATTGAGCGATGGGCATTAATTTGATCAATGACTGTATTCATTTCTCTCTCCTTTTTGACCCCGAAAAGTCCGCAAACTTCACACCCGACTGATAAAGTGATCCTTTCATCAAACCATTTTTTTCAAATCTTCCTTTCAATTCGACCTCAAATTTCTTCCCTCTTTCACGAGCAATAAAAGTCCCTACAATTTTAAGCTCATTTAGTTCACCATAAAAGTGAGAAGTGAAAACTCCGGGTACACTAAAAAGACCATCAATATGATTTTGTTGAATTGATTTAATTTCAAGAGTGTCTTTAAAGAGTTGATTTCCAATGACAACATCAAGGTCATAAAACCCTATAAATGAGGGCGCAGCATAGAGCTGACTTCCCATTAGGAAGGTCAATACTATATTTTTAAACATTACTAATTCCTTAGAATAATGATTGATATTTAATTTAAATGAAATATGAATGTGATAACGGTCAGGACCACCAAAGAATTGCAATTGAAATAGAGTATCGAACTAATCTACACATTAGCGTAAATTATGGCCTCGCTAGTGTGATGACAACCCTGTTTTATCTTACATCTTCCCACATTCTAGGCAATGAATGACGATGTACTTGAAACTTGAAACGGCCCACGACTATAATAAAGCATGGAAAAGAAATATAGGACATTCAAAGAGTTCTACCCCTTCTATTTAGATGAACATAAATTACCTCTTACAAAGTTACTGCACTTTTTTGGTAGCCTCTGCGTCCTTATCACCCTTTACTTCGCCATAACAGTATCTCTCTACTATTTAATTGCAGCACCATTATTTGGCTATGGATTCGCGTGGGTGTCCCACTTCTTTGTTGAGAAAAATCGCCCAGCGACCTTCACTTACCCCCTTTACTCCTTCATTGGAGACTGGGTTATGTTTTGTGAGATCTGCATGGGCAAACATAAGATTTTATAGCTATTAAGCATTTCGATACATTCTTCTTAAAGTTCTTTGGTTAGAATATCGACTATCTTTGGAGTGCTGACCTTTAATTGAATAATGCTTTAAGCGATAAGGCCTTCTTTTCATGTATTTTCGATTCTTATACTTTTTCTTGAGCCTTTTCCTCTTTTGATCCTCCCAAAGCCTCTCAATACTCACGGGGGAATCAATATTTGAATATCTTCGTTGAATATATAAATCGACGGGACTTCCACAAAGGAAGGCCCAAATTAGAGCGTAAAAATATCTCATAAATTCCTCTAGATTAAAGAATGGATTAGAAAATTAAATGTCTAGAGAAATGTATTCACGGCAATCACCTCGGTAATAGGAAAGAAATTAAGAATTTTGAAGTGATTATTTATTCATAGTGGGATCATATTAACACACATTGACATTTTTTTCTACCAATTGAATTTAGAACTGAAAAAGATACTTGGAATATAATGATATCATCAACTTTGACACCCTTACTTAAAGTATAATGCTCTGGAGGCCATCGCCTCTTTTAATAATTAATCCTAAGATTGGTTGGATATGCTCGATTTTGAGTTTAGAATTTGGTCAATAAAAACTAAACAAGGAAAACCAATGAGCAATGAATTACCTCCCCATAAAGTTAGTGTTGAAGAATTTAAAGGAAATAAGATTTTAAAAATATTTAAAATTGATGAAGAAGAAAATGAAGTCGAAAAGTACGGAACGATTGTTAGTTTTGGACTTACTAAAGCTAAATATATTCTGGAAAATATTGAAGAAATTCAAAAATTTGTAGATACCTACTCAAAGGAATAGGCCTTACCAAGTTACTATGCTAGAGATTGAGAACCTAACATTTTTGTATGAGGGAGCGACCTCAACTAAGGTCTTCCATGGATTTAACTTCAAAAGCTCTAAAAATGGAATTGTTCATTTGATCGGTGAGAATGGAGAAGGTAAGACGACTCTTCTTAGACTTATCTCAGGTCTGGCCCTTCCTAGAGAGGGACAAATTCTCTGGCATAGACAACCTCTAGAGAGTCACCAAGTTGGACTTCTATCCTCACAAAATAATTGCTCATTTTTTCAATTAACAGGAAGAGAGGCCATCAAGCTCTATGCTGACTTAAATTATAATCAGACCTACAAAACTGAGTATTGGTGGAAAGCTCTAAATAAACATCCCATCTTCCAAAAGGCCATTGAACAACAATATGCACTTTGCTCAACAGGAATGAGACAACTTATAAATCTTGCCATCTGCTTAACAAAACCTGCTGAGATATTTCTTTTTGATGAGCCCTATAAAGGCCTTGATACAAATGCAAAAAATATTTTTAATCAATTGGTTGAAGAAGTTTCAAAAAGACAGTTAGTTATCCTAACTTCTCATGAAGAGATTCAATTTCCTAACTCAAAAGTCAAAGTATTCCCCCTAAAAAACCGGAGGATCCAAGTTGCTTAATCTTCTTGTTATTTTCTTTTTAAGAGAAAAGCGAAGTATCTTTATTAATAAGTATACTTTTCCATTACGTTTAGTTGCATCTCTAATCAATATTCTCTTTTATTACTTTATAGCAAAAGCGTTTCGGCCAAACTCGACCTTCTTTATAGATAAAGGAAACTGGAATCTATTTCAGTTTGTTATGATAGGTGAACTTAGTCTAAGTGTCCTTTTGGACTCACTTATTATTTATCCCCAGAAATTACGACAAATCATAATGGAAGGGGCATTTGACTCGCTCTTGCTCACAAGGGCCGGTATTCTGAAACCCCTTTTGCATATGGGTCTCACTTCTCTCATAATGGGAATGACTACAACATTATTTAATATATTGGTTTTGTTATTTTTCTTTAAATTTCCGGTAAATACAATCGGTCTAATAAAGACTACGGTATTAAGCCTGTCTTTTATCCCTTTTTTCACCGGTCTAGGAATTATGGGATCTGCTTCTTTAATCTTCCTTAGAAGAGGAAGTAACTTCTTAGGAACGCTAGCAGGAGGTCTCGCTATAATTTCAGGTGCCTATTTCCCAACAAGTGTTTTTCCCCAAGTTATTATTGAACTTAATCGCTACCTAAATCCACTTCAATTTCTTCTTATTGAGAATAGAGAGCTTCTATCATCAGGAAAAAGCTCAGGCCCTTTCCTACTGCAAGTATTCACTATTATTCTTGCAGGAATCGCCTCTTTGATATTAAGTCGATATCTTTTTAACTCTTCGTTAACTAACTATAAAAAACGAGGTGGAGTTATTATATTGGGGGCATCTTAATTGAATTTAACTAAGATCTCCTCTCTTTTAGATTCTGGTAATTACAGCCCCAATGACTTTCAAGACTTAGAGAGAAATAAGCTCACGGGCCTCTATAAAGATGTAGATCCGTGCCAATTTAAAAGGAATTGGCTTCTCAATCAAAGTTACTTTGACGAGTTGTCTTCCTGGAAACTGCCTGATTCGATAAGTGGAGTCATACTTAAGGGTGGTCATTTAATTCCTACTTACTATGAACATAGTGGGCAGCGTTTTATGGGGGATATTGATATCCTTGTAAAATCTGATGACTTAAGTAAATGGCATAAATTTTTAATTCAGCAAGGATTTGCTGATGTAACAAAAGATTCATGGGCGGCAAATAGCTTTAAAAAGATTTATCTTAAAACAAGTGGTGCTCTTGAGCATGTTATTGAATTGCATACACGGCTTTTCTATCAAGAAAAGGGATCAAATCAATGGATTGGACAGACTCCTTCACCCTACCCAGGCCTCTTCTATCTTGGAGTCGATGACCTTTTTGTGCATCTTTGTGGCCACTTAGCTTATCAGCACACCTTCTTAAGCCTACATTGGTTCTATGATATTTTTCTGCTATGTAAGAAGAGTGCAATTAGCCCCAGTAAAGTTGAGAATAGAGCAAGAGAAGCTCAAGTGTGGCGCTCCTGCCAAATTATCGCCCTTTTATTAAATGAAAAAATGGGACTATCCCTCCCTAAGGAGTTACTCCCCGGAAAGGTCATAATTTTCCTTACGAGATGGCTGATTAATGATGACTTCCTTATTAACCCTAAAAAATCTGCACTTCGCTACTTCTTGGTTAAACATCTAACTAAGGATCACTTCTATCAGGCACTTGCTTATGACTTAGGTTGGCTCAGGCAAAGGAGATCATTATGAACATGACTTCCGTTGAGCAAGAGAAACTTAATTTTTTAAAAGGCGTCAATCATAGAGAAACAAGCGACTTCCTTATCCAAGTAGGGATTTTTGATATTGGTTTCAATTTGCACTTGAATGCGATTTCGAGAGAAGACTATCAACACCTGTGTGATTATTACCAATATTTCCCAATGCCAAAGCACCCCAAAAAAACTCTGAATATCTATTATTATGCCTTCCAAGATCAAAGGAGTGAACTTAGTCATAGATGGTATAGTTCGCGATTTCCCTATCAGCATTTTATTCCCTTAGAAGAGAGATCTTCATTTCATATTATTGAAAGAGATTATGCTTCTCTATTTGATAAGGATTACTTAAAGGTATTTGCTTATGGCCCAAGGCCCGGACAAGATAACCCTGATTCTTTAGATAATCTTCTTACTACATTATTTTCATCACTCAATAATGAGCATGACTGTCTCATTCTTCACTCCGCAGCAGTGGTAAATAAGAATAAGGCCTATATCTTCTTTGGGGAAAGTGGAGCTGGAAAATCCACTCTTGCTTTTCACTGCTATCAAAATTTTAACCAAAAAGTCATTTCTAGTGATCAAACTTATTTGAGCTGGGATGGCAAGAAAATCTGGGCCCAGTCTACCCCCATAACCATTCCAGAAATTGAAAGGCACTCACAGATGCGAGAGTGGCGCCCTATTGAAGTTGCAGGCTTTGTACATCTTACTCAAAATGGAAAAGTAGGTTTAAAGCAACTCGACTCAATCGATTTTTTTAAGAAATTTATTTGTCAAAGTGATCTCTACCTCACACCCTTATCTAACCAACAAAAATTTCTTAATATGGCAAAGTCTCTTGTAGGGAACGCTCATCAATTGGGAGAGCTCACTTATAATAAAAATGAAAACTTTTGGAGATACTTTTCTCAGGAAATAATTTAAAGGATAAATCCCTATGAAGAAGAAAGAAGAAAAAAAGAGCTATAGAGCACCACGTATTCGAACTGAAAGGATAGAAGATGCCAACTCAACTTCTATGGGTGGAGGCGGAAGTGCTGGAAAAACCTGTAACGGCAACAGTGGCGGCGGAAGAAAAGATAGCGGTACATCTGGATGTACAACACTTTTGACGTAACTAATTGAAATTAATTTAAAAATCAAAAAAACTTGATATTTCCCATATATAAATAGCCGATTTCAGGTATTATTAGGGTATGGAAAGCAAAGAGTTAGATAATCCACAGTCCTCCAAGACGACAAGAATGGCCAAGAAGCCGTATAAAAGGCCAACCATTACGACTCAAGTCGTTGAAGAAGCCAATGCAACATCCATGGGCGGAGGTGGTGGAGGTGGTACCACTTGTAATGGAACAGGAACTGGTGGTGGACGAAAAGATAGTGGAGCCTCTGGGTGCAGCGTACTTCTTACCTAATCTACGTTAATATTCTCTTCATTCATCCTTCTTACTAAAGCGGCCATTTCACATGTCTGCTCTTCGGCACCAGTATAGTTTCCAGTATTGCTATAGATTAAGCCACTACTTCTTTGGCAGTATTCTCGATCACCACAGTCATTACAGTCTTTGTAGTCTTCAAGCTTTAAAGAACGAATCCTTAAAAATATGGGCGACTTTTTCCAGATATCTTTGAATGATTGATCTCTTAAAGAGCCTGCAAGAACCGGCGCTCCGATACAAGGATAAACGGAACCATCAAAGCCGATACCACAATTTGCGCGAGCACAGGAACATTGGATATTTCCCGTTGAGTTTCTTTTAGGTAGTAAGGACTCTCCCTCCGGTGAGCGAAGGAGCTCTTCTGTATCCTTTATAGTTATTCGATAATCGAGAGAGCCCTTCGTTCCATCATAGCGCGTACTTAAATCAAAGGCACTTTGATGAGCGATATCACGCTTCTTTGTTAGCGAGATCATTTTTGCATATTCTTTTATGGATTCCTTATGCAAGATAATATTACAAACGGGATTGAGATGGTACTTTTTTGCAAACTCAAGGGCGGCCAATACCTTTTCGAAATGACCATAAGTTCCAGTAAAGCGATCATGGGTTTCAGCAACCCCACCATAAAGACTAAACTCCATATCATCAACACCGAGTTCTTTTAATCTCTTTGCTCTAGACTCAGTTAAGAGTGAGCCATTCGTTTTGATACGTATAGAAGCTCCTTTACTCTTAGCATAAGCAATCAGTTCATCAAGAAAGGGTACAGTTAGAGTCTCTCCGCCAGTGAAACAAATATAAAAGCACCCCATAGATCTAACTTCATCAATAATTGTCTTCCATTTTTCTAAAGACAAAGAACGGTCGTGATGAGGGTTCCTTGTGTGACTTGTTCGATCAAAGTTATAACAGTGGCCACAGCGAAAATTGCATTCTTGAGTTAATTCCATGGTTACATTCAGGGGTACACAATTCTTCAAAGCATTAACTCGAAGTCGATCTTCAATGGGATCAGTAGGACCAATCGTGAGGCCATCAAAGAGTTTACAAGGGTCACTCATAGGAAAGCTCCTTTGAGCGAATCATGCTCCCCATTAAATGGACAAGAAAAGCTGCAGCTCGATGAAAGATTTTTATATCTGCATGATTATATTGAGAAGTGAAGCTTAGAAGTTTAACTAAAAATGTTCTCCTAACGGGATAGATTTTGTCTCCGGTAGTTCTAGCAGTAACTCTTCCCTTGGCCATTAAAGTTAATTCATATTCTTGATCATAGCGCTTCAGGTTATCTCCTTTAAATTTTGTTGCACCAAGAAAGCGGTGAACAAAGAGCTCTTTCTCTTTTTCAAAGAGAATAAGATCTCCTTTTTGAAAATGTAAATCGTCTTCAACCAAAAGAAGATCACCATCAACTAGGTAAGGTGACATACTCTCTCCTTTCACAATATGAATAGTTAGCGAGCTACTCTCTTTCACAGAATAAGTTTTTTTTCTATTAGAGTAGATAGAAAAATTTCAATATCATCTCTTGCCTGCTCGACTTGAATGTCGTACTCATCCGTAAGATGCTTTAGAAGGTCTTCGAAGTTTAAACACTCATCAAGAGCATCCCACAGGAATGAAGCCACTTCATCAAATTCATGAAATTGCCTTCCTTCACGTGTATCGAGTATTACAGTTTTTCCTTCGAGCTTAGTCCAAGAAATCTCATTCGCTTTTTTATATAGACCCATAGTAGGATTATTATAGGAAATAATAAAAGATCATTGAAGCCATTAATTATGAAAAATAATATATCGAAATCTTCCAAAGTTGTAGAAGTTAGACCAGGAGTCACATTCGAGATTCCAAACGCGGCTAAAGGCATTTCATTGTTTCTGAGAAGGCTTAAGCAGATTTACATTATAGCACTCTCTGAGAGATTCAGCCCCAATAGAAACTTTCTTAAAGATATTAAGGTGCGCTACTCAGACCCCAAAGAGATTGCTTTCTACAAGGCCATTGCTCTATCAGGTTTCTACAAAGAGGAATACTACGCGATCAAAGAGGCAATGAGTTCAATGCCGGAAAAACCGACGGCGGTTGTTATAGGAAGTGGAACAGGTAGAGAGGCATTCGCTCTGGAAGACCTTGGTTTTTCTGTCATCGGCGTGGATAACAGCACTCGAATGAATGAAATTGCCAATCAGCTATCAGTTGAACATGACAAAACTTCACGTTTTTATGAAGAATTACCAAATTTACAATCCTATAACCTCGTTTACACCACATTCTCTCTTACCAACCATATTTCAGCGAGAAAGGATCGTTTGAATTTTTTAAAAGAGATGAAATCTTTAATGAATGAGCAGTCTATCTTACTCTTTGGTGGATACTTTCGCCCCATTCGCTTTGGAGATCGCTTCTGGGTAACACATTTTATTCTCAAGCTTAGGTGGTTATTTCGCAGAAGTATAGAGGCTGGAACTACCGCTATATCTCATTTAGGCCACCATAATGATGAACTCACTCCCATACTCTTTCACTTTTATCAGTCGGCCGATGAGATAAAAAGGGAACTAGAAGATTCAGGGCTCATCCCTAAAATGATAGAAACCCCTCCAGAAGAGTTTAATGGTGGTCTCGATAATTTTTGGATTGCAAAAAAAAAGGTCGACTAATAGTCGACCCTTTACTTAATTATTTTAAATCAATTTTAAAGGCTATCCATACCTTTTATGGCCTTTTTCACATCATTGTAAACGGGTAGCCAAGGTCTGAAAGCATTCTTTACAACTTCAGTTTGACCAGGCAATCTTGATTTGTTTACATAGAAGCGATTTTTGAACTCAGGAAAGTGGCGAATAATCACTTGAGACATCGATGTATCTTGTACGTGATCAATTCCCTTTTTCGTATAATATTCACTTGTAAAATAATCAGAGAAAAATGGATCGGCCATAAGTCTTCTTGAGGCCATCAATGCGAAAATATAGAATGGAGTGTTTCCAAAGGCATAGCCAGGGTAACGATCAGCTTCAGCAAGAGTTCCAACTAATAGATCAACCTTTTCAATATCACCTTCATATACCTCAGAAAGGATTTTTTGATCTTCTTCATTTGGTGTTAGCTGCTCAAAAGACTCAATCTCTGGTAAATGAAGTTTTCTTCTGAACTCATTGTAACGAGGAATACCTCTTTCTCTATCTCTAAAGATATCAACTGCTCCCATATCCATAGTGATAGAATCAGCGTGCTTATGACCTGTATTTCTTTCAGCTACAAACTTACTCATCCAAGTGGGATAGTTATGTAGTGTCATTGCTCCAGGAAATGACGTTCCAAATGAGTTTAACCATGTGGCCGAGCCATATTTGGCCATAGTTCCCTCAGCAGAGCGGAAAATCATATCCTTAGTTGATACTTTCTCTCCTGCTTTATTGGATTTAGCATCTCTAATCGTCACACTATCTGGGACAAGAGGGTGCATTCTGTAAACAGCTACAAATTCTTCCGTTAAAGTAAAAGGAACAGAGTAGAGATCAAGTGTCTTCTTTCCTGTAAGACCAGAGATAAGGTGTTTTATAGATCCATCAACTCTAGCTCTAAGGGCGGGGATGCTGAGCCCAGCAACCTCTTTCATTCCATACCAGTTACTTCTCATTCCAATATGAAGCATTTCATTATCAAGAAGTGCAGGTGTCCATTCAGCAGTGTGAATTTTTGCAATAAGGGCCGCATTAATCATACGCGCTTTTTCAAAGAGCTCTTCATCACAATCAGCTTTTGAAGTTCTTCTTCCATTTTCAACACAAATTGTTTTTCCAATTTGCGGCTTAAGAATATTATCCACAATACTATTATGTTCTAAATGAAAAAGGGTGTGAATGAGCTCTAAGCCTGTCCACCAGTTATCATTGAATCCTGTAACAGGAAGACCTTCAGAATCATAGCGTAGTTTACGATTAGCTACGTCTACAGCAATTTTCCCATCAGGAATTAATTTACCAGTATTCTTTCCGTCTCTCCAAACACTTCTCACACGACGAATTGTTTCGGGGTTACTTCCATAAATCTGAGAAGCATCCCACCAATGGGTAACATCATTTCTAAATGTAGCATCATAACCGTGATTATCTACTTTCGCTTCTTCATTTGTTTCTTTGCGCGTCGCTGGAATTGACATTCCATCAGCATGGTGAGGATTTGATTTATGAGCACTAATTTTATAGTGGTGTTTCTTTGAGTTCTTACCATGCGTGAACCAATCATGGTTCATTGCCTGAAGCCAAGCAGTTGCAAGAACATTAATGACAGGAGCATCAACTTGCTTCCCTTCTCTTGCAAGTAGCTTCTGACTAACTTCTAAAGGATTGGGCTTCATCATATCCTCTTTGAGTGCTTTATTAGAGTCTTCACTCTTCATATTGCGCCCAAATCTCTCCCCATTAGCACCCATTCTCAACATATTAACAAGATTCTTATCTCTATCCGTTACATGCTCTTCACTATTATAAAAGTAACACTCTCCTGAAGAAGTTCTATGAACACGCTTCATAACACTTGCGCAATCCAGTTTCCCATTTGGAGTAACTCCAGTATCAAAGAGGTTTTCTTCAAAGAGCTGCTCTCTTCTACCAGCAAGCTCAAATGAAAAATCGCGATTTTTCTTAGAGGCAACCGCACCAATAAACTTCAGCTTATTCTTTTTACCGGTATATCCATCATATTCAAACTTAGACCAATCTTTACCACGTTTTTCCCAATAAGCTTTATCTGCTTCCGATTCTGAGCGATCACTTGAAGTCGGGGCACGATTGAGATCTACATCATTTGACGTACTACATCCCGCTGCTAATATGAGTAAGAAAATAAGACCTTTATTGATTTTCACTTTCACCTTCCTAGTAAAGAGTTGCCAAGACTATAATATCAAATAGTTTAATTTTAGTTACCCTAGAGAAATATTCCTCTTTAGGTCAAAATCGTCTTAACTATCTTCAATACCTTAGCGCTATTCTTGAACATTAAAGTCAATTATAAATTGAGTATTTGTTGCTTTCGAGTTGTAGTGGATATCATGCCCATAGCTAGTCAAGGCCTCTTTCGCTGAGTAGAGCCCAAGTCCCATCCCTGCCCTATCCCCTTCTTCCTTAGTTGAGAAGCTCTCCGTAAATAAGTTTTTAGCAATATCACTTGCTATTCCATTGCCTGAGTCAGTTACGACGGCCCTTGTCTTATTTCCAACTTTTGTAAAAACAACTTCAATCCATTTATCATCATCGTCAATACAAGAAAGAGCATCAATTGAATTATTGATTAAGTTAGAAAAAATTCTAATCAAGCTACTTTCAGAACCTTCAATAAATCCATCTATGGGAGTAATCATCAAATCTATACTATTGGATATGCAACGATAGCGATTAATCAGGTCGACTTTCTTACAAATTGAAGCAACACTAAGAGTCTCTGCCTTAGGGTTCGACTCTTTAATAACAGTTCTAAAGGATTTTAAAAGATCAAGAATAAGAGAGAATCTATCCACGAGAGAGGCTTTTTCATCTTCCTTCAAAGATTCATTTTTTTTTAATTCATATTGAATACTTGAGACAGGATTCATCATATCGTGAATAAAGCTTTTCAATAAAAAGGTCTGCTCTCCCAATAGGGATTGAGATGCAAGATTTGCAATATCATTGGTCATTTTTGCATTTTTAACAAATGAGTTATACGCTAATTCAACTGCCAGCAAAAGATCAATTGGTTTTACAGGCTTACTTAAAAATCCATTAGGGTTTAGCTCCTTAGCCTCTTCAACAAATTCTTTACTTGTATTTCCGCTTACGAGAACAATCGCCGTGTTAGATCCTTCTTTAATTTTTTGAGCAACTTTAAATCCACTATCTTCATCGGCTAAACGAATATCGAGTAAAACCAAATTTGGATTATTTTTATTAAATGAATCAATCGCATCAATATAGTTTCTTACAGGCGGCAGAACTTCATGACCAACATCCTCTAAAATTCCTTTCATATATTCGGCAATAATGAGTTCATCTTCTACAATGAGTATTTTCATTTTTCATCCTTCTGGCCTTGCAAAGGTCTTAACTCTAAAGTACAGCCATCATCATGATTTATTTCGACTTGAGATTCTATTTGTAGTGCTAATATATCGATTATTTTTCTTCCCAATCCATTTTTAGACTTCTTTTCTTCACCTGATGATTTACCATTATCTTTGAATGTTGCTGAAAGTCCGTTATTCACATAATAAACACTTGCCTCAATAATTAACTCTTTTTCTACTTTCGAGTGCTTGATTGAATTAATTAAAAACTCTGAAAAGATCAGTCCCAAAGGAACAGCAATAGTGGAAGAAATATATAAATCATTAGAAATTTCAAGCTTTGAAGTTAGAGGCATGTAGAGATTGAAATGTCTATGCTGCTCAATTAGCTTATTAAAGTATTTATAAACATTAATCTTTTCACAAGTGCTAACTTCCTGCTCATTATCGTACATCGTTGAGATGGAATATACTTTGGAAATAAGCATATCTAATTTTTCTCTAACTTCAGAATCATTTTGAGTATCCCTTTTCATCATTTCAATTAAACCAATAAGAAGAGAGAGATTATTCTTAACTCGATGATGAAGCTCAGACTTCATATTATCGTCAACTTGCTTGCTTCTATCGGTGAGAACGATAATCCCATGCCTTTCTTGATTCACGACTTCTTCCTGAAGAGTATTTAAGCTTATCTCATAAATTTGCTCTGTGAATTTTTCCTCTTCACCTTCAAAGCGTTTTATGAAGGAATGAGGTTTATTAATCGCCTGTTTTTCGAGAGAGAAATCATTATCCAGTCGATCTCCAAGAAGAAGGTTAAACCAACTTTTTCCTTCTAAGCTCTGATTAGGAAAATTAATTCTCCAAAACTTCTCACCAGCTTGATTAACATAACGTATCGAAAAATCACTATTGAAAGAAATGATAGGAGACTTTACTTCATTAAAAAGATTTCTCATGAACTCCGATGCTCTATTATGTAGTTTTAATAGAGACTTATATTCATAAAATATTGCGAGAAAAAGAAAAATAATCAGAAGAACAAGTAATAGACCTAGCTCCCCTCCATTTTTTCTTTTGTTTAAAAGGGCATCATTAATATTTTTTAATTGAAGCTCATGTAATTTCTGAGAAACTTTATAAAGAGCTGGAACAGCTATCACATCATTTACTTTTGTCGCCTCATCAACTTCATTAGTAGACTTCCCTTCGGCAAAGAGTCTTTTTGCCTTAAAGAGATTCTGATAATAATAGTCTACTGCGGCTTCAATTTGACTAAGATTAGTTCGAGAAGAGATCCATTCATCTGAGCGTAGAAAATTGAGAGACTCCTTTATCTCTCGGTAGTTTTTTATCGCCTCATCAAAGTAGGCTTTATCTTTTCTCAAGATATATTTATTGTAATTATGGATCATACCTCCATAACCGAGCTTAACGATGAGGTTATCTACAGCATCTTCTTCCTCAATAAGATTGAGATGACCCGTGAATGGCTTTTTTATTTCTAAGAGCTTTCGTATAGATAAAACTGATACTCCAAGAGTAACAACAATAATGGTAACAAATATCTTTCGTGCAGAAGCTCTATACATAATTATTTAATAAAGTTAACTGGTTTAATTTTCAGAGCAAACCCAGTTTTGGTCAAGAACTTTGCTTTAGGAGGAAAGTTCCTACTTTATCAAATAAAAACTAATCTAAATTGAGAAGAATTCTTCCATATTCATGGGAAAAAAGTTACTTTTAGTTTTTCTCTCTTAAGATTAAAACCCCGCCAAGAAGTATCCCTAGAAAAGGAAATATGGTTATAAGGTCCGGAAACTTTTGTAAGAAAAATATTTCTCCAATAGCTGTTAAAATTGGCTGAAGGTAAGCAAAGAAAGTCACTTTTGAAACATTTAATTTTTTAAGTGTCCACAAATTTAAGTAGTAAACTGCAGATGTTGAAAAGATTGTTTCAAAGAGAATCAGTCCTGTTTCAGTTCCACCTCTTTCCATATATTGAAAAACTTCTAAAATACTCGTTTGGGCGACAAAGAGCATAAGCACACCACCAATTAAGAGCATTAATCCTGTAATCATCTCAAAGGCAAGCTCTCCATTCATGACTTTCTTCCCCAAGACAAAGGCCGCACAAAAGCAAATGACATTTAAAAAGATCAACAGGTTCCCCATATTGAGAAAACTTTGAGCAGAACTATTTCCCGTCTCGTGAAGCACAAGAAAAGTTACGCAGGCAAAGGATAGAAAAACTCCGATTGCTTTTTTCAAACCTCCTTTTTCAATTCCTGCAAAATAAGCAAATATAAATGATACAACTGGGATTGTATTTGAAAGAAGCGCCCCCATTAAAGCTGATGACATTTTAAGCCCATTCATAAAAAATATTTGATTGAGAAAGAAGCCTAAGAACCCCATTATAGCAACAGGAATAATATTGACCTTAATCGCTGGAAGAGAGATTTTTCTTCTAAACATTAAGAGTATGAGTACTCCCCCCCCAATACCTCTAAAAGCAGATAATGCATAAGGTGTCACTCCTGCGGCCATTACTTTCTTTGCAGCTAAGTAATGAAAAGAAAAAATCACGGCAACCATTATACAGCCAAGATAGGCGAGTGAATTCTTACTTCTTATCATGAAATTATACCTTTATTTTTTTTAGTCTTTCTTTGAGAAATTCTATTAAGAGAGCAACCAGCCGATCTACATATTCAACATCTTGATAAATCAGATAGAGGTGGGATTTTAAAGATAGGCCTTTAATCACTTTAAGTGTCCCTTCTTTTATTTCTTTAGAAATACTTAATTTTGGCATAACGGCATAGTACGAATGTTCTTTCAATAGATTTACCATCGATCGATGGGAGTTTACCGTTAATTCTATTTGCAATTTATGTAATTTAGTATGAGGAGCATTTTTTATTAAGAACTGGTGAAGGACTGGGTCATCTTTTCGGTATGCAATATAAGAGAGCTCTCTCAAATTAACTTTTTTAGAAGTGTAATTTTTTTTGGAAGTAACAAGAACAATCTCTTCATCAAGTACTTTATAACAACGTATATTTTCTCTTAAGACTTCCTCTCCAATAATTCCCACTTGTAACTCGCCACTTTTCACTTTTTCAATAATTTCGTGGCTTTTCAGAAGATCCATTTCTAGATTTATATTTGGATGCTCTTTCTTAAAGTCACTTACGATGGGAACAAAAACTTTTTCTCCAACTTCGTTTAATGATCCTATTTTTAAATTGCCCTCTAAGCGCTGAGAGCCATCCAAGATCTCCCCCACCCTATCAAAAAGCTCACAATAAAGAGGATGAAGACTCTTATATAACTCCTTACCAAAAGTCGTCAGAGTCACTTTCTGTCTACTTCTTATAAAGAGTTGGTTTTCAAAGTACTCCTCAAGACTTTTGACTTGCTTACTTACAGCAGGCTGAGCAATTCCCAACTCTTTGGAAGTTGCGCTAAAGCTTAAAGTGTTTGCGACACTAAAAAAGCACTCAAGGTGATTGAAGTTTAAAGATTGTCTCATGAAAAAAATTATAATTGATGAACCTGTTTCGCACCATGAGATAAAAAATTTAAATTTAGTGAAGCCTGACTAATCTATTCGGCCACCTAACGACATTGAGGCTTATTCACTACTGATTGGTAAGTAGATAAATACTTAGGGGCTAAATCAGAGAGCTTCTTTATTCTAGTATCAGGCGAAGGATGTGTTGACATAAACTCAGGCTGACCATCAGCACCACTACCTTTCATTACTTCCCATAATTTTGGAGCTTGTCGAGGGTCAAAGCCCGCGGCGGCCATATAGCGCACCCCTAGTTCATCAGCTTCCGACTCTTGCTTACGTGAAAATGGAAGGAGCACTCCAAATTGCGCTCCAATCCCCAACGCACCAACGATTAAACCATCAGTTTGAGAATCATTGCCCAGTGCTATCTGAGTTGCCATCAATCCACCTTGAACGATCATATTCTGAGAAACTCTTTCGTTTCCATGATTGGCCAGAACATGACCAATCTCATGCCCAATCACTGCTGCCAATTGATCTTGATTCTGTGCGAGCTTAATCATTCCCGTATGAACACCTACATTATTTCCTGGTAGAGCAAATGCATTCGGAGAATCATCTAAAAACACCTGAACCTCCCAATCGCTTGGGTTCATATTCATCGCTATAAGCAACCTATTCGTCACGCATTTTACATAGCGCTTATCTGATGAATTGGTTGAAAGTTTTGACTTCTTCTTAAGCTGTATAAAAGACTGATCACCCATTTTACTCATTTGAGAGTTACCCATCAGCTTCAACTGCCTCCGACCAGTAGGAGTTCTTGCACATGAAAACAAGAGGAAAATGAAAATTGTTTGAAGTAAGATTTTTATTTTAAGGTTTTTCATACTAGATAGCATAGTAGGCCATATAGCTGAAATCAATGAAAAATAGTTTCTTGCCCATAAATAAATCCTCATTAAAATCATGTATTAATTTCTGTCATATTCCTACAAAACCTTACAAAGACCAACATTGATTGACTTGAACGCTCGGATTTAGTTCTATGCTCAGGCTTAATTAAATGGATGGAAAGATCCCCCACAACAACACAACAGAACACGCAGTATCTTAAATTAATGAGAAAGGATTATGAACATGAGAAACACCATGAACAAAGTTTGCTTAGCACTAGGTTTCTTAGCTCTTGCAACTGGATCGGCCTCAGCAAGCAATTACTTTGATAAAGAAGAAGCTTGTCTTCAAGTTTCAGATATTAAAAATATCGAAGGTCACTTTAAACAATTTCAAGACTTCACTAATACAAGTGCCAAAGAAGTATGCCGTGAAGAAGTTGGAGAGAAGTGGTTTGAAGTGGTAAGAACAGTGCTTGCAATGGAAAGACTTCAAGTTACTGATGAGCTTCAAACTGTTGAAGGTGACGACCTAACTCTTAAGCCTATCACTGAGAAAGACTGGTGGAGCTACTTCACACAAAGAGCTGATCGCTTTGTTATCGAGCCTAGCCGTTGTTCTGCTAACGAGAATATCGTTGCATTCGTATTCCCATTCTTAAGAGATCAAATTTATCTTTGTCCAAGATTCTTTGAAATGGACTCAGGAAGCCAGATCGAAGTACTTATGCACGAAGTAAGACACTTCGAAGGATTCTCACACGTAACTTGTACTCAAGGTAACGAAAACGGAGCCTCAGGTGCCTGCGATCAGAAAATTGCAACAGGTGGTTCATACGCTGTAAGTGTTCAGGCTCAAGTAGAGCTTTCTTTTGTTGATCAATTAAATGATGCTGATCGTATCCTTGCTGAGTCAGGGGCCATCTACTCTGTTAATAATAAGTTCAACTCTCTTCCATCAGTTAAATACACTAACTTTGTATACGCATCTAATGGCGATGGTCAGGTCTGGAGAATTCCAGAAACAGATCACACTAAAGCAGAACTTGTAACTACTCTTAAGGATGCTTCTTATATCTACGGAAATGGGAGCCAGTTCACAGTATTTCCAAAAGATGCAAGTGTAGATGCTTACAGAACAGGTAAAGAATTTACTTCTAGAGCAAAATCAATCGGGGCTTATGCAAATATGTATAACGCTGACAGTATTTCTCAAAGAGAAGAGTACAGTGCCATCAACTACTATGGTGTTGGTTCAATCGTAAAATCTAATGAACTTTATACTTTCTGTGGAGAACAAGCGACCTCACTATCGGCCAAGTCATTTGATGAAGGTCTGATTCAAGCTCTTCCAGTTCTAAAGAATGATAAAGATGAAGATCATATGTTTATCCTTTCTGACTCAGGTGAAATGTTTGACTTTACTTGTGACGATAAAACAGGTGATTTAGAAATTACAGCTGTAGCTTCTACTCTTCCTGCTGATACAGCGACAGCATTCGCCTTTGACCAAGAAACGGCCTATGTTGTAACAAAATCGGGAAGCCTTAAAACTTTTAATATGAAAACTGGTTCTTACGAATCAAACCTCTCTAAAGATTCCAACTGGCTAAATGCGACGCCACTTAGAATCTATGATGTTTTTGATAACTAAGATTTAAGTCCAGAATAAAGTAATCGATGCCTAAAAGAATAAGAAATATAGTTATCCTAACCGTACTTGTTCTTTTAGGCTTTTTTGCGTCTAAGAGTTACTTCTCCCCAACAAGTCCCTCCAAAGACGACGAGCTACCCCAAATAAGCAACTCAAAAAAAGAAACTTCGAAACCGAAATCACAAACCTCAAGAATAGAAAAAAAGAAGATAGAAAAATCCACGATCCAAACCGTTTCAGCCTTTCTTATGGATACCTCTAAGAGTCCTCAAGATCGGGTTTATAAAGTTCGAGATTTAGACTTAAACTCAGAAACTCCAAAAGGACAGGATAATATCAATTCTCTGATAGTATTTATCAATTCAGACAATCCTTATCTGAATGACCCAGACGCGCATCGCCCTCACTCTTTTAAGTCCTATCAGCTGCAGAAAGAAGCGTCTCTCAGGGTTTACTCTTTAAAGCGAATATCTCATGCACTTCCTGTAGAAAAGCTCAGAGTACAACTACAGAAAGTGATTAATGGCAGTAGTGATCAGGCCATTATCAAGATTGCTAAACAAGTACTTGAAGCAAAAGAAAAAGGTGATGATTACTTTGAAAACCTAAAGCAAGGTATACGAAGCATGAAGGGTCCATCAGCTTCCCCGTCACATGAGGATGATCACGATCACCATTAATTCTATAGAAATGAGACCAGCGGAAAGATGACACTTAGTCCTGCCACACTCACTTCACGAGAATCATTATTATACTTTATATAATTAAATTCATATGTGGTTTTCTTTCCGAAGCGAATCCATGAATTTAAATAGTTATAATTATCTGTGAAGGAGTAGAATGCACCTGCGCCGAGAACATAATTACGAAGGCCAAAAGGATGGTGGTAAGTGACCTCCCCTCCTTGTGGAGCTATAAACTTATTGAAATCCTCTCCAAACTCTGAATTGTGAGTTAAGTACTGAGTTCCGAGCAGAGCAACCACCTGAATGCGATCATCATAGACACGAGCCAGATCATAAGCAAAATAGAGTCCAAAGTTATTAAATATCTCTTTGCTCTTCATAGCAAAGGAGTCAAAGAACCTGATTGAAGTATTCAAGGTTAAATCAAACCTTCCATAGAGTGTTATGTTTCCAGTAATACCTTTATCCTCTTGATCACCAATCCTAGAGAACATTTGATAAGGTCCGAGTCCTAGAGCCGTTTTTACTCTATGAAGTTTCTTTGGAAGAGTGACATTAAAATGTAGCTTCTTCCTTTGCCCATTATGATTTTTTAGATATATCTCAGCGCTGCCAGAACTTGTAAATGTCGTTACATTATCAGGTTCACTAGAATCATTTACGAAATAGCGAGGAGTAACCCAGAGTAATTTAAGTTTTGGTCTTTCTGATCCAATCGAACCTAATTTAATTAACTCACAGGAGACTGACAGGTATTCATCAAAATTCTTAATCTCTAAGTGATAAGCTGTACAGGACGGGTCAATATAATGATGCTTAACTTTTCGAGACGTTAATGGTTCAAGGTATAAAGTATTATTGAACTCTCCACCTTTATAAATTTTTATTTCATTTATCTGAAATAAGGATACCGTAAGAGCAAAAGAATAAATTGAATTATTTTTAAGAAGTGATGGAGTATAAATTTTCTTTTGAAACTTAATTGTTGGCTGCTTATTTCCCCATACTTTCTTGGACATTTGAATAAGTAATTCTGCAGAGGGAAGGAATAGACCATCTTTATTCTTTTCCCATTTCAATGTGCCTTGAACAAAAGCAGACTTAATCGCCTTACTTGGTTCAGATAAGTTGAGTTTGAAATTATCTAGATCGAGATCAAGGTAGCTTTGGCCAAATTGAACTTGCCCATTCTTGAAGCTAATAAAACTTCTCTTTTGAGCAGCAATAGAGTTCGATAAAAAAATTAGTAAGAAAGAGATTAGAGTCTTTCTAATCAGCATAAAGTATCCAGATTTAGTTTTAATTAGAATAAAGTAAAACGGAATACAAAAAAAGGGTGGAAAAACCACCCTCTTCTTTTGCTTTAAATAGAGTTAAATGATTAGTCGTTATTCCAATTTACCGCGAGGTCATCTTTTGTCCCATAATAGACATTTACGTCCATATCGTACTTTGTTCCTGGAACATTGTAGAGACAGCTTCCGGTTCTTGAACAATTGATCTCACTTGAAAATTGCCACAAGAAATAGTTTGGCCAAATTCCAGCAGGATAGTCGTAAACATTTGATTTGAATCTTGCATACCAAAGTTTAGATTGCTGAAGAACAGGGTTGTTCGCAACTGAGCTGTTGAGCTTCTTCAATGTAGAATGATTTGAGTATACCACTGGGATTCGACCTGTTCTTTCATAGACCATTTCCATAAAGGTAACGGCTTCTGGAATAGTCATGAAAGTACCATTTGTAGTATCTTCAAGATCAAGAATCATTAGGGCCTCAGGGTCATCTTTAACTAGGCTTAAAAATAGATCCACTTGCGCCTTAACATTTCCTTTATAGCCTAAGTGATAGGCTCCCCACAGATAACCTCTTTCTCTAGCGATCTCTCTTCTAGACTTGTATTTCGTATCAACTCTTAGACCAATACTTGAGCGGTGAATAACACCTACCATTCTTTCATCTGTTGCCATCTTATCCCAGTCAATTGAATTCCCTTGATAGGCATCGATAACAATGGAAGTCCATTCTTTCTTCCACGGTGAATAAAAAGACTCCTCAATAGTATCTGCAGGGTCAGAATCAACTGGAGGTGGAGTAGAAGTGTCATCGTCTCCAGGGTCTGTTGTTGTTCCACCATCAGAATTATCTGTCGAGCAGTCGTCGCTTGTCTGAAGTGAATCTTCACCTGTACGTGTTGACCCATCACCTGTTAGGGAGCATGGATCCTGTACGCATGAGTAAAGGGATAGAGTAATAAAAAGTACCAAAGATGTGTTTATTGCCGATAATGTTTTCATGCCTTATTTTTCGGTGCGGCATTTAAAAACTTTATAAAATGGAAAAAAAGTCCACTCCTCCTTTTTCTGTGTAACGACAACATATAGAGATTAGGAATAGAGTCCGACTTGCGCCATCGGGCACTTAAATAGAAAGGATCGAAACTAATCGAATTGATCAACTAATTTTTTTAATGATTAATTTGAAAATCATTATTTATTTCAATGAACGATTCTTTTAGGATAAAGGTTTATAAGTTTTAAAAATAATTCTGAGGTTTAAATGAACTCTACAAAGGCCAATATATTAAAACGTCTTCAATATATAATGGGGCCTCTCATATTTTTTGTGACTCTTTTAGTACCTCTCAATCTTCAACCTATGGCCCAACAATTCTTGGCCATATTTCTTCTTGTTATATGGCTATGGATTTTTACAGAAGTTCCCCTTTTCATCTCTGGTATACTTGGTGTTGCATTAAGTACCATACTTGGTTTGGCGACTCCTAAAGAAGCACTTGCTCCTTTGGCAGATCCCATTATATTTCTCTTTCTAAGTGGTTTTCTTTTTGCAAAGGCCCTAGAGTTTACCAACCTAGATGAATACTTAGCTCATACTATTTTAGGACATCCCAAAATTCAAAAAGATCCAAAGCGAATCATTCTTGGATTTCTTTTTATATCCTTCTTTGCTTCAATGTGGATCTCCAATACGGCAGCAGTTGCGATGCTTCTCCCCCTATCTTTCGGCGTATTAAAAACACTTAAAACGAATTTTGACATTGAAAGTGAAAAGTTAAATGAATCCCTTCTGCTAGCATTAGCTTATAGTGCTACAGTTGGTGGAAACTTAAGCCCTATTGGATCGCCTCCAAACCTAATAGCGATTGGTCTTTTGAAAAATCTAGAGGGCAAAGATTTTAGTTTCATTCAATGGATAGTGATGGCCCTTCCCATAGCATTTATCCTATTTGGATATGTCTACAAGAAATGTATATTAAACCTACCTGAAGAATATGAATTTAAAGATGTCGCCGATCTTGGATTTATTAAAGAGCAAAGAGAGCTAACAACAAATCAAAAGAATGTACTTAGTCTTTTTATTCTTACTATTTTCTTCTGGGTGCTTCCAAGTATTGTTGGACTTTTTCTCTCAAAAGAAGCATCTCTCTATCAATTTCTTAAGAATAATTTATCAACCGCAACAATTGGACTCTTCTTTAGCTCTCTACTCTTTCTCTTTCCTCTTAACAAGGCAGAGAAAATTCTTCACTCAAAAAATATATCCGATATTGACTGGGGATCACTCCTTCTCTTCGGAACGGGACTTTCACTGGGATCTATTCTATTCAAGACAGGGCTTGCCGAAATATTTGCAGGCTACTTAGGCGAGATGTCATCAATCCTAAGTCCAACTCTTGTATTAATTATTTTTATACTAGGAACCATCTTTTTTACAGAAATTGCATCCAATACCGCTTCCGCCAATATCATTATTCCCATCATGATTGCCTTTACTCAAAAGACAGGACTCAATGTTACAGTGGCGGCCTTTGCTCTTGCCGTTGCCTGTAACTCGGCATTTATGCTACCAGTAGCAACACCACCTAATGTCATTATCTATGGAACAGATAGAGTAAGTAAATTGGCAATGATCAAGTCCGGATGGAAACTTAATCTTTTGGGCTTTACCATTATTACTATCTATATTGTTCTATTTAATTTGTAATACCACAAAGATTTAGGAGGTTGAGACCAATTTCCTCATCCATTTCTCTTTCTACTTTTATATCTAAAGGAAGGAAGTAGAGCTCTGTTGTTACAGCAACTTTTGCAGAAAATAAGTGACCACCGACACAGGAAAAATCAGCGCACCCTAGAACAGTATGGATATGAAAAAACGGCTTTCCATTAAGAAAAGAAAGGTTTCCATCTAAACTTAGAAGTTCATATTCATCATTAAATGTCTTTCTATCGTAGTGCTTTTCATTCAAATGATAGAATCCAAGCTCTACGTCTTTTAATGCCCCAATTCCCTTGAGCATTCCGCCTTTGAGATTTTCAGTACTAGCAAATTCTTCAAGTTTTGTAATTAGGTCTTCATCCTTAAAGAGACGTATAAGGTACTTATTATCTTTCTTAATATATTTCATAAATCTTCCTTTGATATTTAAATAGAATTACTACTTTTGGATATGATGTAAAGAAGATAGTTAAATGTACGAAATCACGAAAGCATTCCCATTGAATTTATTTCATTCCATAAAGACCTCTTATTCTTACTTTGCTATAAATCATACAATTACATATTCGGGGGGAATTTTATGAAAGCGCTAATTATAGCTTCAGCTTTAATTACATTTAAAGCAAATGCAGTTATTACGAAAAGCTGTCCAGAAAAGCTTCAACTTACTTATTCGATTGATCAACTCTATAATAATCATCCCAATGATAATTGGAATGAGCAAGGTATAGAGGCAACAATTGAGGAACTTGAAAGTACTGAAACGATTTCAATGGAAACTCAATTAATCAGTACTGCTTCATCGACTTGTAGTTATAGAGGTGAAACGCTTACTGGAGAATATGCTTATATCACGCTTTCAGGATCAACTCGATCTAATGCCAAGAATAAAGCGAAGCTAACGGTTTATGCTAAGAATACTGTGGTTTATATTCCGGTATCCAGAGTCAGTCCATCTGGCTTAGCTGTAAAATCGGATAGTTTAAATATCTACTATCGTGGTGAGTATTGTAGCTGGGGTGACTGTGCTCCTAAATACTTCAGAATTGGAAGTATAACCCTCTTAGAACTTAAGTAGTTACTCCATTTAGATAAAGATTAGATTGAAAAAAAATTTTCTCCAAGGTCAAAGCTTCGAAGTTGGCCTTTGGAGAAAGTACAGGTTTTTTCCCTCTATAATACTTTTAATTCTATTACTCACGCCAAATCATCCTTATATCCATTACATTAGTTTTAGTAGGCCCTGTCCTAATAAGAGTTCCTAGCTTTTTAAAATAGTGATAACTATCAAAATTTTCTAAGTACTCAGTATAATCGAGACTTTTAAAAAGATTATAGTCGATATAAGCACCGGCTGCATCCGTTGGACCATCACTTCCATCTGTACCTATACTACAGATTTTTAGATCCCTTTTTTCAGGGTCTTTATACAACTGATAGGCCAATGCTAGGACAAAGTGTGTATTTCTACCTCCTAGGCCATTAGCACTTCCAACAGCTATAGTAGCTTCTCCCCCTCCAATATAGAATTGGCCTTTTTCATAATTATAATTTTCTAATATATGAATGAGTTCTGATAAATTTCCATCAAAAACTCCTTGATTGATTCGTTGGCCATCATCACATAGGTTTTTCAATAAGAGGCTGGCATTTTGGGTCATTATCGTTTTGGCCCATCGATGAGCTCCTATTAGAGGTCCAGAACCTACATCCGAAAGTTCTTCATTGGGAATATCGCATGTTACAAGCTGAAGAATATCGTCTGTAGCTATAAAGTTTAATAATCCCCCACCCTTTACTTGAGATAATAGCTTTCTTTGACGATTCATTTCATTAATATTTAAACCACTATTAAGAAGGCGCTGATGCTCACTTTGTAATTGTTTAAAAGTAAGATCAGCTCTTGGAATTTCTAATAGTGAACTTGTGCCGCCAGAAGTTAGGAAAATAATGGCGTCATTTTCACTAATATTTTTTAACTTCTCCACAAACTCTAGAGAGTTTGAAATATTTTTTTCAGAGACTAGGGGGTGATCTCCCTCCCATTGCTTGAAACTATCTTCAACGGTGTGACCGTTCTTAGTAATAGCGAAAGCTCCTTTAAGACGACCAGCAGTGGGAGAGGATTCTATTAATTTCTTAAGAGCTTGTACTTCGAAGCTTGCTGACTTCCCGGTCCCAAATATATAGAGGTCATTTTTTATTGGTAGCTCAAAACCTTTTATTTGTACTCGATCATGATAAAAATCTAACAATTTAGAATAGGACTTAAAAGGATCTAGGCTTTCTAGAATATCATCCATTAAATCCCGAACTGATACAGGTACTGTCATATGCAATAACACTCGATTGACTGGTTAATTATTATTTTCTACCTACTTGGAATGATTACTCTCAGTATATACCTCTCATGCAGTCAAAAAAAGCGATAGGACGACCAGGGGATTTACGATGTTTTTCTTCAGTTACATGCCTTAAGCAACTGAATTTACAGAACAAAACATCCAAACTATTTACTCAAGTATTTTTTTTAAGATACCGATAGGAGTTTGTAATCCCCTGGAGGTATGTTTTGAAAAAGTCTCAATGGTCCCTACTGTTGTTCATTGCAGTTTTTCTTCCCTCAACCTTGATCTGGCAGGCCCAAAACCATCAAGATCAAAAAGAGCTAAGAGATCCTGCGAACTTTGCGAGTGAAAGTTGCCTTGATCTTATTAGAGAGCTCTCTGATATTGACCTTGCTCGAACGACGAGAGTTATTCGTGCTCCATTTGGCTACGATGTAAATACTCTCCCTGCAGGGAAGCACCTTCAATTTGGCTTTGAATCAGAATATATGCTCTCTGAAATAGACGGCATTGTGAAGGCCTATGGTCCAAAACCAGAATTTGGAATCTCAAAAGAACAGTGGCTTGAAATGCCAGTAGTAGAGAGAAGCCAGTGGGTTCGAGATAACCTCGATCAATTGTTTCCAGAAGCACGTGTTTCAGGTGGACTTGTTAAAATTGATAACGATCCAGAATTTGACTTCCTACCAGATAGTTTAATTTTTGATGATACTGGAAATCTAGAGTTTGTACTTGATCCATTTGATTCATTTGAAGAGTGGTATAGTGCCGTTCAAAAATTAAATAATCGTTTTGGAAATGGATCAATGCAAGCGACTATTTCTCTTCCTCCGGATAGCTTTTTTGGTAGAGGAATTGATCAAGTTGATCCCCAGAAAGTTCTCGATGAAAAGATAGGAATGTTTAGTTTCTACTCAGACTATGACATTCTCCAAAAGCTAAGTGCAGCTCATACTCGTTATCAAGATGACCCCTCGAAGCGAGTCACTCGAAACTTTGAGCACCCTTTCCTAGGGCCAATGACACTTCAAAAACAAAACCTTCTCAATAGTATTCTTGAAGGTAATGCTGTTGGACAAAAATATGAGCCCGAAAGACTTGAAAGAATCGCTGGTTGGGAAAATTCCTATAAGTATACAGGGGGAACTGTTTATCGACCTGATATTCTTGGTGAAGAAAGAGCAATTCTTGAAGTAAGAGATGCACATAAGAACTTCCCTCTTCTAGCAGATCGCCTCCTACGCTCCCTCTTCTTTATGGAACATGGAACGCAAGGATTTGACGCTCTTAAAAACCTTAAAAGTTATGACCCTATTGTTGATTTTGAAAAACTGCCAAGAAAAGTTAGGTCTGGTCTTGAAGAACTCTTTCCTAATAAGGCCAATCCTAACTATGAATACTCTGATGATATAAAGTTCTCTTTAGATGTCTTTAGAAATTTCGCCTATCCTATGAGAGATTGGTCAAATCATCTTGAGGCTCTTAATGCTAGCCAACTAGAAGGACAAGTAGCCGAAGCCCAAGCAGCCTATGTCAATAAACTTAAGCAAATTCTAAAGGCCCATCGTAAATCAGAGATTGATGACGAAGATGCTGCTAAACAAGTCCAAGGCGCTCTTGCACAATTCTCAAATGATTCAGGAATTGCAAAGGCCTTTGAAGACTATGAAGATCAAGTCATTTTCTCCGGAAGAAGAGGAGAAGACTTTGCTGATTTCACCTACCATGCACAACTTGAAGCTGGTCCACTTGAGAATGCTTTTCCTACAAAGATCTGGGATGGCCCACTCAGTGAGAGAATCGATTTCTTTACAGGTAAGTATTCTGAAAATGTAAAATTTTTCGAAGATGTGCAGTTTAAGTTCAACGGTTCAGATGGAAGAGATAGAGACGTTGTCGTTATTTCTCTCAATGGACTTGGAGATGAGCAAAGAGCAAAAATGCTTGAGGACTACCTCAGTGCTGTTTCACTCAATACGGTCTCCTTTCCACTAGGAGAAAGCCCAGGTCACCTTTATACTCGTTTTGGTAGCAAGACTTTTGACTTCATTAACAGAGTTACAGAAGCTGACTATCGACTTCCTAATTCAGATAGACTTGAAGCCTTTATGGAGCTAGAGCCTGATGAATTTATGAGAATGAGAATGTATATTGAAAATGCCCGTGATAATCGTGCCCAAACAATTGGTGGCTTTGACTACTCAGGTGTTGACGGTGCAACAGGCGGACGTCTTGATGGAAACCGTCCAGGTGAATTTGATGGCGACAATTTCTCTCCTTCTAATGAAGGTCATAATTGTACCAGTTGGCTTTGTACTGCACCAGTTGGTGACAGTGGTCAATCTATTCATGATATTGCCGGTGCTCCTCGCTCCCATAGAGTACATACTAACCCTGGTTGGTGGAGTATGTGGGTCGTTAATTACGGACGTAGGGAGAGAGTACCTTTTGCGGTAATGTTTACGGAAAAGCCACTAGACGAAGTCTCTGAAACTATTGCCGAAAATGGTCTCAAGGGTTGGAGGTTTGACCCTCACTAATAAGAAATCAAGTCCTTGGCCGTCTCTAATTAACGCGTGACAAAACATGCACCTTTAGGTATCTGTTTCCTCTCGAAACTTAAACCAAAGGTGCATCATGCGTTACTTCCTTGCTCTAGCTCTTATTTGTGCCAGCGCCTATGTTCAATGTGCGGATAATAAAATGATCGTTAAAACTAATTTCGAAAATCTTGAAGTTGGAGTTGCTTCCTATCCAGAAGGTCCAACTGGTACAACTGTTCTCTACTTCCCTCGTGGTGCTTATGGTGCTGTAGATATAAGAGGTGGAGCCGCGGCCGTTCGCGAAAGCTCTAGTATTGAAGGTGAAAACACATGGGGATGGGTTGACTCTGTTGTTCTCTCAGGTGGCTCAACGATGGGTCTAGAAGCTGCAGACGGTGTCGCTCGCGAAATTGTAAAACTTCGTGGTGGGAAAATAACATTCGACACTGTTCCTGTCGTTCCCGCAGCAATTGTTTGGGATTTCTCTGGACGTGATAATTCAATCTACCCCGATCGTGAACTTGGGGAGAAGGCCTTTAAAGCTCGTAAGAAAAATGAAGTACCTTACGGACAAGTCGGCGGAGGAACTTTTGTAAGCGTTGGAAAATGGCTAGAAGGAGTTAAGTCTGAACGCTCTGGTCAAGGAGCTGCTTACTACGAAAAAGATGGTGTGAAGATTATGGTTGTAACCGTGCTCAATGCTGTTGGAAATATTCTTGATGAAAAAGGCAATATCATTAAAGGAAGTCTTAACGAAGAGACAGGAGAGCGAGTAGATATTACTGAAAGAATTATGGAAGATAATAAGTCACTTCCTAAGAAAGGAAATACTACAATCACCTGTGTGGTCACAAATATATCTCTTGATCGACTTGAGCTTAAGAGGCTTGCAGTAATGGCCCATACTTCTATGGCCTCAGTGATAAGTCCATTTCACTCCCCTTGGGATGGCGATACTCTCTTTGCTATTTCAACGAGGGAGAAGAAAGCCCCCACGGGAGTTAGTGCAGCTAATATTGGTGTAGTGGCTTCGCGCTTGCTTAAGACGGCAGTTTGGCGTGCCGTTGGTCACCAAGAGTAGTCTTTTTAGGTACTTAGCCTCTATTATTTTCATTCCATTTCAATAATGATAGATTCCTTGCTCATAATTTAATGGGCAAGGGACAAGAATAATGAGTGGATTTGAATTCAATTTTGATGGACTAGTAGGTCCAAGTCATAACTATGCAGGACTTTCTTCAGGAAATGTCGCTTCAACAAGTAATGCTGGAAATTCCTCAAACCCAAAGGCCGCGGCGAAGCAGGGGCTTCACAAGGCCTACACCCTTTCTCAACTCGGGCTTAAACAAGGTTTAATTGCCCCCCATTGTCGCCCAGACTTTCAAGCGCTAAAGAGACTTGGCTTCTGTGGTGATGAAAAAACAATTCTTAATAAGGTCTCTAAGTCCGCACCAGAGTTATTGGCAGCTTGTTATAGTGCCTCGGCCATGTGGACGGCGAATGCCGCGACAGTCTCTCCCAGTTCCGACACACAAGACGGCAAAGTTCACTTCACTCCTGCAAATTTAAATAATAAATTTCACCGCTCTCTTGAGCCTCTTCAAACCGGAAGAACTCTTAAGCAAATTTTTCGTGATGAAAATATTTTCAAACACCACACTCACCTACCGGCCGGAAGTCACTTCTCAGATGAAGGTGCTGCAAACCATACTCGCTTCTGTAACCAATATGATCAAGAAGGAATTGAATTCTTTATCTTTGGTCGCTATGCCTTCCAAAAAGGAATGCCATGTCCCAAGCACTTTGATGCTCGCCAAACCCTTGAAGCAAGTCAGGCCATAGCACGACTTCATGGACTAAAACCTGAAAAGACAGTATTTGCTCAGCAAAATCCTGATGTCATTGATGCCGGCGTATTTCATAATGATGTTATTTCAGTTGGTAATAAAAATGTTTACTTCCTTCATGAAGACACTCTTCTTAACAAAGAAGCTGTAATGAAAGAGATCAAAGAGAAGTATGCACGTGATGATTTCTACTTTGTTGAAGTTCCTAGAGATGAAGTATCTGTACTTGATGCTGTTAACTCTTATCTCTTCAATTCTCAACTCCTTAGTATCAACGAAACGGAAATGGCGATCGTTGTTCCAGAAGAATGTAAGAATAATGAAAATGTTTGGAAGTATCTACAGAAACTCCCAACACTGGGAAGCCCCATTAAAGAAGTAAAGGTCTTCAATGTTACAGAGAGTATGAGAAATGGAGGAGGCCCTGCCTGTCTTCGCCTTCGAGTAGCTCTTAAAGAATCAGAGATTGCAGGTATTAACCCGAATACGATTTTAAATGAAGATCTTTATAAGAAAGTTGATGCATGGATTGACAAGCACTATAGAGACCAAATACATCCAAATGATTTAAGAGATCATAAGCTCGTCGAAGAGGTAAGAACAGCTTTGGATGAGCTCACTCAAATCATGGACTTAGGGAGTGTCTACCCTTTCCAAATGGCCTAGAATCCTTTTGCTCAGCTGTCTCACTCCTTTATCTTGACCAATATCAGAAAGGATAAGATACTTTGCATGCAAAGAAAAAAAATACCAACGGAGGATTTATGGCAGAACTATTAGACATTACATTTGAAAATATTCAAGGCGAAACAAAGAGCTTAAAAGACTTTGATGCGAAGGCTTTTCTGATTGTTAACGTAGCTTCAAAATGTGGACTGACACCCCAATATGAAGGACTAGAGCAAATCTATCGCGAGTTCAAAGATCAAGGTCTCCTTGTTCTTGGCTTTCCTGCCAATGAGTTCCTAGCGCAAGAGCCAGGTACAAATGAAGAGATTCAAAATTTTTGCCAAACTCAGTACGATGTCACTTTCCCTGTTTTGAAAAAAATCGTTGTGAAAGGTAGTGGACAGCACCCTCTTTATACAAAGCTAACAGAAACAAAGACTGAAGCAGTAACTGATCCTGAAAGCAAGTTTCTCGATATGCTAAAAGAAAAAGGACTCTTAAGTGGAGAGGCCCATGATATCAAATGGAACTTTGAAAAATTCCTCGTTAACAGCAACGGAAAAATCATTAATCGCTACTCTCCAGACCTTAAAGCAAATCACGAATTAATTCTTAATGATATTAAGGCCACAATCTAGAGCTCTAGGAAAATTATGAATTTAGAAGTAGGAATGAGTGCTCAATTTTCGAAAACAATTAGTGAGGGTGACGTTTACGGGCTTGCGGGTATAATCGGTGATTTTAACCCAGTTCACGTCAACGAAGAATATGCGCAAACAACAATATTCAAGCGTAGAATTGCTCACGGTGTTTTAGGAATTGGACTCATTTCTACTGTTGCAGGTATGAAGCTCCCAGGTCCGGGAGCTATATACCTAGACCAACAAGTTCAGTTTCGCTCACCTATTTACTTTGGCGACACAGCAACCGCCACCATAACTATTGAAGAAGTTAATCGTTCAAATGGTAAAGTAACTGCAAAAACAGAAGTTCATGTAGGTGAACGTTTGGCCATAACTGGTACGGCCAAGTTTCTCGTGAGAGCGATTAAAGAATAACTACGCATTCTTCAATTGAATATGGCCTCTCTTGATTGCATATAAGAAGAGAATTAATGAGAGCACACTTATTATAGTCAACCCAGTCACAACAGGTCTTACCGTTTGATCAAATTGCTGTGAAATAAGCATTCCAACTACAACTGAAATTGTATTCTGTGTAAAGCCAACAATACTAGAAGCCGATCCAGCAATATGTCCTAAAGGATCGAGGGCCAGTGTCGTTAGGTTTCCAAAAAGAAGTCCCAAGCATCCAAAAAAGCAACTGAATATAAGCATAAAACTTATAAGAGAAGGAGAAGGAACTCCTCCTAAATAAAAGTAAAGAGTAATAGGTGTAAGCACTACTGTTAAAATTGTTAAGGAAGACTTAACTAACTGACCAACTCCAAACTGTTCCAACAGGCGACTATTTAAGATATTTGAAAGTCCAATTGTGAGGGCCAAGCTTCCAAAGTAGAGTGGAAACTTATCTCCAACTTTATAAACTCCTTGAAAAATTTGCTGAGAACAACTTAAGTAGGCAACCATCCCTCCTCTCATGAGTCCAACAACAAGTGTTGAGCATAAAGATGCAGGATTTGTTAAGACCTCTTTAAAAGAGTAAATCAAAGTCTTTCCAGAGAACTTCTTTCTTTGTTCAAGTGGTAGGGTTTCTCTCTGTCTTATCGCAAACCAAATGATTGTCGCTGAACAGGTAAGAAGATAGAAAAGAAAAATACTTCTCCAAGGAGCGATAAAGAGCACGGCCTGTCCTATACTAGGAGCAATAATGGGAACAAGAATAAACACTGTTGTAATGAAGGACATGACCTTTGCCATTGTTTTTCCACTATACTCATCTCTAATAATCGCTATCGCCATGATTCGAAATGATGCCGCCCCAAAGCCTTGAAATAGCCTACCCAAGAGCATAACTTCTAGGTTCTGAGAAAAGTAAGCTATAACTGTACCTATCGCGAAGATCACTCCCCCCATATAGATGGGCTTCTTCCGACCTAAGCTATCTGAGATGGGTCCAAAGATAATGAGACCTATACCAAAGCCAAAGAAGAGCACGGAGATTAAATATTGAATATGATTTGGATTCACAAGCTTAAGATCATTACCGATCATCTTGAAAGCCGGTAATATAGCATCAATAGACAAGGCCATCACAGAAGTCAGGGCGGCCATTAAAACAACGAACTCAATTTTTATTTTTGACTCATGAATGAGATTTTCTTTTAGGCTTTCAACCGAGGAATGTGACATAGAATTTCCAAATTATTTAAAAGGTATTTGGAGATTGACACAGTAATACATAAATTGGAAGTAATATGATGTAGACAGTAAATTTTAAAAATATAATTTTCTTATCTATCTCAACGAAAGTCGTTTCAATAAGCTTCAATTTTGATACCCTATTTTTATTCATTAAATATTTATTATTTCACTATCAACAAAGGAAGTTTTTGTGAGAGATAAAATCCTTTTAGGGACAGCTCTGTCTGCTTTAACCCTAAGCCCTGTTCATGCAGAACTCGATTTTGATGTCTATGGTATATTGAAAACATCGATTATCAGCGCTTCTCAACAAATTACCAGTTTTGGAAATAATACCTTCTCAGCCCCTACTCATGCAGCGGCCGTAGATACAACGAATGCTGCAACTGAAAGATACTCAAAGGAAAGAAGAACCTCATTTCAGTCACAGCAAACTCGTTTTGGTGCCATTATTAAATCAGGAAATAAAGTTAGTGGACGCTTTGAATTTGACCTCATCGACTTTTCTCAAAGTACCCATGCTGCCGGACTTCAAACTCGTCTAAGACTGGCCTATATCGACTATAAGTTTTCGGATAAGTTCTCATTAACTGCTGGTCAAAAGTGGCTATCCTTTATGGGAGTTGTCCCTTATATGAATAACCTAGTTCAAGCGAACTTCTACTCAGGAAATACAGGATTCATCGGGCAAGAGGCTGCTTTTAAATATTCTCTAGAAACAATTGATCTCTATGCTGCAATTATGGCAAAGGGAAAGAATACAACTAACTCTCAAACTCAAACAGAGCTTGGTGCACTTCCTGGAATCTCACTACGTGCTGACTACAAGTTTACGAATGGTCTCGTGGGTGTTGCTGCCATCGCGGCAAAGATGGAAACTGATGCACTGGCCGCCAATACAACCAATAACTATGAGAATGGTAGTGCTTTCGCCTATAAGATTTTTACAAAGATAAACCTTGGTGGACTCGATTTTCGTGCCGAAGCATTTCAAGGGCAAAACACAGAGAATTTGGCCCTTCTTGGCTTTGGAGGAAGCGCTTATCAAGCAGCGACTAATACCAATGTTAAAACTTGGGGGGGATTCTCTTCAGTTGCTTATAAGCTAAATCCTACTCATACCATTTATACAGGTGTTGGGTATGTTGCCAATAAAGATGCGGCCGCAAGAAACCTAACTCTTGCAAGTAACAAGATGGCCAGAATTGGTTACGAGTACCATATGGGTGATGGAATGAAATTCTTCTTTGAAGATTCTCAATATAGTACCAAATATGTCGTTTCTAATTCATATAAGTCCTACGATGCTAATACGGCCGAGGTTGGGTTAATGTGGGCGTTCAAATAATCTCAACTTTCTTTTAAGTAACAATGAAGGGCCTAGACAAGTCCTTCATTTTTACTTGTTTAATTTTCTAAACATTTACTTTAAACATTCTAAAATTCATTTTAAATCTAATTACTAATAATGATGACAACTTAAATTTCAAAAGGAGTCATCATGTCTTTCACGAGAGCTTTCCTACTTTTCTTTTTTCTCTCTAGCCCTTTATTTGCCTTTAACCTTCCCAGCTCACAACTTATTGAAAATCAATTCAGTGTTGTAGAATATGATAATGATTACACCAAATACGAAGGCGACGGAAAACTACTGTTAAAGAAGGGTCAAAAAACTTCTGTAAAGAGCGAGTTCTCATTCTCCTACCTATTCTACAAACCTCTATACAATTCTAAGAATAGACTTATAGTACTCACACCTAACATAGGGGGAGTAACACTACTTGAAGTAAGAATGGCCCATAAGCTCGCAAAAAATGGATACCATGTTTTAGTTCCTAAAACAGTACTAAGTTTTGAAGAAGTAGATGAAGATACTTTTGATGATATAAATAATATTCAGCTCTATAGTGTCTCACTAACCGGCCAGCTCATTGACAAGCTCTATGAAAGAGAACAATCCTTCGACCGTGACCGTATCGGCTTAGTTGGGGTTAGCCTTGGGGGAATCCGATCTACTATGCTAATGGGAATTGATAATAGATATAGAGCGATGTTTATAAGTGTCGCCGGTTCAGACCTTGCTTCAATTTATGCTCAGTCTCAACATGAAACAGTAATGGATATTCGTTATCGTCATATGTCTTTTCTTGGACTAACGGATGAAGCTGAATATGAGAGTAAACTAAGAGAATATATTACACTTGATCCACAGGTTATCTCCAACTCTGCACATCTAGATAATATAGCAATGATTATTGCTAATGATGATAGAGTTGTTCCCTCTACAAACCAGTGGAAACTTTGGAGACAATTGAGAGACTTAGGATTTAGACCCAAGACATATGAAAAAAATTGCCGCCATATTATGGGTGCCCTATGGATTGTACGTTATGAAAATAGAGTTGTTGATTGGATGGATCAAAGGCTATAAAAGGAACGTGCAGAAAATACGGCAAAAGTAGAATAGTCTTCGAGTGGTTTCAATTATACGATTTCTTCATAAGTACGCTCTAAAGAAATGACCGTATGTTTTAAAGTAAAGTTCTTTCTAATATTAGAGCGGGCTTGCTCTCCCAATTTTCGAATTATGGGATCATTTTCTAAAGAAAGATAAACAACATGTAATAGTTGATAAGCAACACTTTGAATTAAGTCTTTAGCTGTTAGGTCTAAAGGTATTCCTGTTTTATAGGGTATGAGGAAATCCACCGTTCCTCCAGAGCTTGGAGCTAGAACGATTTTTCCAAAATTCATGGCTTCGGCCACAACTAAACCAAAGGGTTCAGGTTTCTTTGGAGTATGAACTACAATATCACTAGCGACATAGTAATCCGCCATATTACTTTTTGATCCGAGGAAGAAAATATTCTCCTCTAGAGCATAATAAGCTACTCGCTTTTGCAAGTTTTTTAAGTAGGACTGATCTTCAGTTTTTGTTGCTCCACCAACAATGACAAGACGAACTTTATTCTTAAGATTGGAGTTTATTTTAAATAAAGAGCTCATGGCCTCAATAACTAGCTCGTATTGTTTAAATGGAGAAATTCTTCCGGCCATCATCAACAAGAGTCCATCTCTTTTATATTGATTCTTAATTTCTTGTACCACAGCTTCATCGGCAGAATAATCTTCTATCCCCGGAGCAATCACCCTTTCTCCACACCTTGGGTAATGAAAAGAAGGTGCTGTATGATGAAGTATTTGAGTATAAGTTGAGTTGAAAAGAATTTTATCGACAGGAAAAAAGCTTGCCATAATATCTAGCTTTTCAGCAACTGGTCCATGCTGATACCAAACTCTCTTTACTGGTAAACCTAAAGTGGCCAAAGAGGTAATGATTTGAGAGTACGCCATTGTCGCGTGATAAATAGTCCAGTTGAAGCGCTTGAATAAAGCTCTTACTTCTTTAACGGCCCTAATTAGCCCCCAAGGTCGAGAAAGACGAAATGGATGATTCAAAACGACAGAGGTTATTCCCAATTCTTTTGCCAAGCTTACAGCGGCGCCATCACTAAAGAAGAGAATAACAGGGTTGAGTTTACCGTACTTTAAATGACCAGAACAAACATCAATAACAAACTTCTCAGCTCCACCTAAGAACCCATTAGGGCATATATAAACAATTCTTTCAGAAGCTTTTTGCAGGGCCACTATCTAAACCTTCGTTTTAAATATTACTCCATTATAATAGGCTAGTGCTTGGCGGCAATACAATGAAAAAAGGGAGATACCGGCACCTACCTTAGTAGGTACCTTGCTTAATTTGAATCTGTGGACCGATTGTTTTGATATATTGAGGTTGTACAGGGTTTCCTCTTGGCGCAGGCATTACACTAGGAATTGGATCTTCTTCTTCCTCTTCCTCATCATCATCACTTCCTGCAACAAATTCTTCATCGTCATCATTATTATCAGGGTCTTCAACAACAGGAGTAGGTGTAGGCTCTACTTCTTCCTCAAAAGTAATGTTATCATCCGGTTCAGTTGGATCATCTGGACCTGCGCTCACAGCAGCAGGGTCACGATCGCCTAAGTCCGCTTCAAGCCCAAGCTGAGCAACATCATCGGCAATAAGTCCTAGAGAACGTCCAGCTCTTCGAAACCAGCTCTCTTCAGTTTTTGCTTTCTCTACAGCTCTTCTAAAGGCAGCACGACCTCTCTGCCATAAATCTCTCGCACGAGTACGAAGAGTTAATTTAGGTGTTGGAGGCTCAACTACTTTTCCTTCAAGAATAATCCCTTCATCATCTGGACGTGGTTTTCTAACTGCTATATTCGATTCTGGATCAAGGATTTCTCCGTCTAAAACTCTCTTAGCTTCATCTGCATCATCAACTAAACCTGTAGCACGAACTTCAGTAGATGGAACTCCAGCATCTTTAACAGCAACAGGTAAATTATCCCCATTTCTTGGTCCTTGAAGAGCACCTCTATTAGATCTTTCAATCGCTCTTGTAGGAGCTGGGAGTTCTCCCTTAACAACTGTCCCCTCAATCGTTACACCTTGCTTAGGTCTTCCTACTGGGTAAACCTTTTCAGCAGGAATAACCTCACCCTCGAAAACCTTTGGTACTATTGCACGTGATTGTTCTGGTTTCACAGGGACAACTTCAGTTCCAGTAACTCGAGCAGCAGGAGTCTTAGGCGCTTCATAAGGAATAACTTCACGCCCAGTCGATGGCCTAGCTGGAACTTGACGGGCCTGATAAGGAACAACTTCCCTACCTGTACTAGTCTGAGCTGGTACCCTTGGAGCTTGATAGGGAATAACCTCTGTAGGGGCAACTGGTTTTGCTGGAGCAACCTGAGTTCCGGTGACTGCTCTAAGCGCTGGTTTCGTCTCAGGTACAGCTTTAATGACCGGTTGAACTTGATCAGCAACTCTCTCAGTGACAGCAATACTGTCTGCATTAATTCTTTTTGTGCTAAAATAAAAGACTGTCTCATCATATGTGTCTGCCACCTTAGGATCTAAGACTCTCCCAGGCTTTGCTTTTCTTACGATAACCCCTTTTTTAGTCGGGTTTAGTCCAACGACATAGACATCGCTATTCAAAGTTGCACTATAAGGTGAATAGAAAGAAACTCTCTTATTTGTAAGATTCGTAAAATCTTCTGGACCAGCAAGCCTTCGAAGACCATTAGCATTACCATAAGATACATGAGCAAAACTATCTCCATGAACTTTAGAATAGGGAATCGTTTCAACTCTAAATGTACTTACATCACTAAGGTCAATTGGAATATTTGGATCATTAGCAACTCTTACTGTAAATGACCTCTTACCTCTCTTAATGAGTTGGCCTCTTTGGATTCCGCGCACTCTATTTCCTGCAGGACTAAAGAATGAAATTGTCTCTAGCATCATGTTATCAGGAATATCAGCAGCAGAAGCAAGACGTCTTCCATCTTTAACTCTTGAAATACTAGAGCCGTTTACATTACTTAAGCGAAGGGGTGTCTTTCTCCCTTGGATTCGAATTGAGCTTTTATTAACTTTTTCAACAATACCAAAACGTCGTTTTCCATCTCTACCCATCCAAGAGATCTTTTCACCACTCTTAAGATTAGGGGGAAGGTCATCAATACTAGCAACCTTAAAGGTTGGCTGACTCTTGGCAAGTAGTGTAGAGGTATCTTCAAGTGTTTCAACGGCTTCCGTAGCAGTTTTTCCTACTGTTGCAGTTTTCACTGTAACTACATCATCATAAGCTGATGCGGGATCTGCTCCCCTAGTAACAGGATTAGGTGTTAGCGGCTCACGTGCGGCCTTGCCTGCAGCAGGAGCTGCATCATCAGCAGACCTTGCGCTTAACACGAGTGCATTAGAGTCAGCTCTAGTAGGTGGTCCAAGTCTTGGAACATCTCTTGAAGAAGCTACTGCATCATCCGCCTTGGGAGTGATACGAGGTGATCCTGTATTAGGTCCTTCAAGAAGCTTAGGTTGATCTGGTCCTTGAACTCTAGGCTGAGGTCTGGACGGAGGTGCCGTATCAATTCCATCAAGACCTTGTCTGGCCACTCTTGGGTTTTCAGGAGCTGGAAGCCTAGGTACATCTCTTGACGATACTACTGCATCATCTGCTCTAGGAGTTACACGAGGCGATCTTGTATTAGGTCCTTCAAGAAGCTTAGGTTGATCTGGTCCTTGAACTCTAGGCTGAGGCCTGGACGGAGGTGCCGTATCAATTCCATCAAGACCTTGTCTGGCCACTCTTGGGTTTTCAGGTGCTGGAAGCCTAGGTACATCTCTTGACGATGCTACTGCATCATCTGCCCTAGGAGTAACACGAGGTGATCTTGTATCAGGTCCTTCAAGAAGCTTAGGTTGATCTGGTCCTTGAACTCTAGGCCGTGGCCCTTCTATTGCTCGCACCGGAGAAGGAAGCTCTCCTCTCACAACAGTTCCATCTATAATTTCACCTTGCCTTGGTCGTCCCACAGGGAACGACTTATCAGCAGGAATAACTTCTCCCTCAAATACTTTTGGAGTTACTGCTCTTGACTGAGGATTAACAGGAACGACTTCAGTTCCCGTTCTTGCGCCGTTGGCCCCTTGATGAACGACAACATCAGTTCCCGTTTCAGAACCTCGTGCTGCTTGTCTTGCAACATCTTGAGCGTCTACAATAACACCATCAGAGTTTGCAATGAATCGAGCATCGCCTATAGAGTCAGGAGCAATCCTTGCAGCACCTGATCCTGCAGCTTCACTAGTGCCATCAACAATCTTAAGTGCAGTGGAGCCACCTTCGTCTACCAATGCAACAGCGCTACCACCACCATTAGGCAGTCGAGGTAAATTAGACCCTGCGCTTACGAGAGCATCTCCTCCCTGTCCAGCGACCTTAGCAACACGGGCAGTTCTTGCTAATAACCCAAGTCCTACTAAGTCAGGAGCAGCAAAAGCCGCTTCAAAAATAGTTTCATTTCTTGCATTTACTCTATCTTCACGGGCTTCAACAACATTACGAACATCACCCCATGCCGTTGACATCATGGCCTGACCATTTTGCTCACGGACTTTTGCATCTAAGTAATTCCCGTAGGCGTGCTCAGCAAAAACCCCACTCCCTCCAAGCGCCATGGCCGAACCAGCGGCCGCAACTCCAAGACCAACACCACCACCGATACCAGTCCAAAAGGTAGCTACTCCAAAAAGCACACCTCCACCAATAAGACCATAACCTATTACCTTCTTGGCCAAACTTGGTTCTTCATTTCGAGAAGGAGGATCTTTTCTATACATCGAACAAAGACCTGCTTGAACATCCTTCACATTTTCAACAGCATTCTCTTTAGAACTTGAAGAGCTAGCAGCAGTGTTAATAATTCCAGGGAACATTTCAGTATACTGATGAAGGGATTCACCTTCATTATCACAGATAGCTTCAAGGCTTTTATCGAGTGAAGTAATTTGCTCATAAACAGCATCATTACCGCTATTATTAACAGCACTACTTTCTTTAACTTTTGAGAAGAATGCATCAAGAGCTGGCTTATTATCTGCTTCAAGTTTACTCAAGGCTCCACTTCTTATATCAGAGTAGTTACTGCCTTCAGGTGCATTTGTTATTTCAGCGCCAACTGCTCTAGCCAGTTCATCAGCTCCATCTATTTCTAGAATCGTACTCATATAATCTGTTGGCTGAATTCTCATTTCAGCTCCGGCCCAGAATCCTCCGAGGTCTTCTATCTTAAAGAGAGCAGGACTTTCATTCATTAGAATTTGAAGCTTGGCTTCTTGTCTATCAAGCTCTGCTTTCGCTTCTAATTTTCTTGCCTCTCTTCTTTCTTTACGAGCACGAACTCCGGCCTGACATTGCTCTTTTACTGAAGCTGGACGTTTATTACGACAAGGATTTCCACCACCACTTGAGGCAGAAAGCCTTTCATATTCTTGACGAGCACTATTTCTCTTTTCAATATGACTTTTCGCCACAATAGCAAGAGTGGCATTGTAATTATCATAGTTATCAATCAGTGAATTATTTCTAGCTTCCTCACTAGGAACTTCATCTTCTTCGATACGATCAAGTACAGCTTTAAGACTTGGATACTTAGCTGATTTACGATTTAAACAGGCCTTTATTCCCGAATCCATTGGAGGATAGTTTTCATAAAGACCTTTATAAAGGCCACGTTTATCCAACATAGCATTAGCAACAAGACCCATCATATGATTGCGTGCTTTCTCTTCTTTTTCGCGCATCATATAATCACTAATTTGAGCATAGTCAGAAACGAGCTCTTTCACTGGGACCGAAATGGGCTCTTCTCCATAGCAACCACCAAAAGCAAGTCCATTATCAACTCGAGAATCACCCTCATAGAATTTTTCTACACTATCTTCAGTTAACTGAGGATAGGCCGAACAGAATTCAGGTGTGCCAGGAGGATCAATTTGATCTTCAAAATTAAAATCTTCATCTGCTCTTGATTCATAAAATAATGCAGCTTGAGTAGGATCTTTTTGAAGAGCATCAATACGCTCAATAACTTGTGCCATTTTATCTTGGACATCATCTTTATAATTTTGATTCCATCCAATCAATGCATTATAGCCTGAAACATCATCTAAAAATCCATCAACAAGTTCTTCACCTATTGCGGCTTTAATATTGTCATCATTTACAATCTCTCTAAATCTAAGTCTGTCCTCTCGAGGAAGTGAAGCATAGTCAGCATCAGTAGCAGGAAGAATGAGTCTTCTCTGACTGTTATATTTAAAATAGTCTCCAGCAAATGCATTAGTTGCCATTGAAAAAATGGTTACTATACAGATCAATTTTGAAGCTAATTTTTTCATTTACACTCTATTGCGATCAAACTTAAAAGACCAAAACAGTCTTCTATAGTCTTATCGTACTTATGAACGTAAATATTTAGCAGTTCTTTCGAGCGCGAAGCTAAGTAGCCTTAGATATCAACCACTTACAGAACTTTAAAGTGGAAAGTGGCCGCCCATTAATATGGGCGATTTTCAAGAATTCTACTTCCAGGGAAGAATTGGAACAGTAGAGATAGAGTTCTTAGGTGAGCCTTCAATAACTCTGTCACTGTAGACAAGATAAATTAAAGTATTTCGCTTGGAATCATAGAAACGCACAACTTGCATTGACTTAAATATTAGTGATGTACGCTTCGTGAAAACTCGATCCCCTTGCTTGAGCTTACTCTTGAACTTAACAGGACCAACTTGCCTACAAGCGATCGAAGCATCTGACCTATCTTCAGCAAGCCCTAAACTACCCTTTATGCCACCAGTTTTTGCTCTACTCAAGTGACAAGCAACCCCTTCAACTATAGGATCATCAAATGCTTCAATAACGATACTGTGATTTGCACCTAGTAACTTAAAAGCGGTATCAACACGACCAATTTCTTCAGCAGATAATGAGCTGGTTAAGAAAATTGCTACAAATAAGATTATTTTCTTCATTGTCATGATGGTCATCCTTTTAGATTTCTGTTTAAATAAAGCAACTATTACTCATTGTGACAGGATTAACATGGAAAATAAACTTATCGATCAAATTAATCAAGATATCAAAGAAGCGATGAAGGCAAAGCAAAAGGAAAGTCTTCAGGCCCTACGTTACCTAAAGTCTATGCTAATGGAGAACTCGACATCATCAAAACCAATTGCAGAGATAGATGTAGTTATTAAGCATGATAAGAAATTGAAAGATTCTCTTGTTAACTTTCCACCTGAGCACCCCATGCACCAGCAGACACTTCAAGAAATTGAAGTCATGAAAAAATTTCTTCCTCGTCCTCTAACACAAGAAGAAGTTCAGGAGATTATAGAGGGAATAAAGAGTAATTTAGAAAGTCCCAATATGGGAGCGATTATGAAAGAGTTACAGCCTCAAATTAAAGGTCGCTTCGATGGAAAGCTGGCAAGCCAAATGGTAAAAGACAGCCTCTAACCTTTACAAGAAAAATAAATAGGAAAATGATCGGAGATGACTTCTTTAAAGTACCTATAATAGCTGTCATCTTCGAGTTGCTGTTTAAAAACTCTACTATCAAAGTCTTCAATTTCGCCTTCAATATCTGTTTCTTCAACAGCAATCTCATCACGCTTAATTGTAAGTGTATTTTCTAAAATGTCGGTATACTGAACAATTTTCTTTTTACGCTTATGCTCTCTAGATGTATCAACATTATTTGTGCCTCTAACACGATAACGATACTCTTGATCTATAAGAGTACGAATTCTTCCTTTTAGGAAATTACCTACCCTAGGTGATAGCTCACCATTACTTTTTACACATTCATTAGTTTCTGAAAGATCCATAATTACATGGTCATAGTCACTGGCCACACCGTTGGTTTCTTCACCGCTTGAAAGAAAGCGCTTTGGACTTAATGTTGTTGGCTCATCAATGAAAACTTTTCCGCCAGGAAATGCTTTCATTAAGTTTGGCCATTGAGCATTTGAAGATTCAAGATTTGTATCCCCTACAAAGATAATATCTTTTTCTTCTGATTCTTCTCTGATTTTATTCATCATCCCTAAGATAACTTTCATTTCGGCCAATCTAGCAAAGTTTGCTTTATTTGCACCTGTACCTAGAACCTTGTAATCAGTTACTCCAAAGCTAGGCATTAATACCCTCTCCATTCCACCTTCATCAGCAGGAGTGTTGAAAACGATATGAGAGGTTAATAAACTAAAGTCAAAGCTTCCCGCCTGGAATGAACCAAGAAAAGGCCTTCGAGAGAAAACTTGCCTAATACTCTTCCCATACCAACTTTTTGTAAGTTTTGGGTAGCAAGCATAAGAGGTCCCATGACTTTTCTTTCTGAATTTTAAGCAATGCTCATTTACCTTAGGCTTAACTTTTGAGGCACGATAATAAAAGCCAACAAGCTCTTGTGTATACTTCTCATCAGCAGCTTCACCACTTGGAGCTAAAATGAGAGACCAACTTGGATCTAGGGCCCTAAGCTCATCAAGCACTTTCAAATAACCTGGTGCTCTATAGAGGTCTCTCGCCATCTCCAACTTTTTAGTCAGTTCTTGTATTTGAGATATTGCTTCAGAAGAATTATCACTCTGAAGAGATGCTATTTTGGCCTTTGATTCAACAACAAACTTTGCCACTCTTTCATTATTATCTGCATCACCAGAGATAACAGGTAGAAGCTCCATTCCTGAGACGAGATCGAAGCCATTCATAATCTTTGCAATAATTTGATAGTCTTTATAAGGAGAAGCACCGGAGCCAGGATGCCATAAGTTAAAAGCTCCAATTTCAATAAACTTGCCACTAGCGTTACTATGTTTGTAGAATTTAGAAACAGAATCAGCGTTAAAGTGATGATAGTTTGTATAACACTCCACTGAGTAGCGCTCTTTAATCACAATATCTTTTAAGTTATTACAATCTTCGAAATAGGCCTGGGTTCTTTGCCAATCGGCCAAGCCAAGTGCTCTATTTGCGTATGCTGAACTGGAAAGAATGAATAGAAAAACGAACAAAGAAAGTGAGAATGACACTTCTTTAGTTTTGAAAGTATGTCCGCCCTTAAAGCTTTGCATGCCGTCTTAATCCCATGTTCGAATTATTTCGAAAATGAAATCTATCAACTATAGACTGAATTCGCAATGAAAACGGAAGTTGTAAGATCTTGATATTACTCTATATAAAGAAATACTAATATTAAATATTAACCGAACTAATGTTCGTTTTCCGATTGTGCTTGGCGCATCAATTTCTCAAATTGAGTCTGTCTTAAGTTACGCATATAGCGCTTTTGCTCTTGCCCAAGCATACGAGGAAGCATGATAAATCGAGCGTAATAATTTAAGGCCTCTTGGCCACTTTTAGTCTTTCTCAACTTATTCCAATCAAAGTCACCCTGATCATAAAAGAGCCATTTTCCTAAAGCGCTCCTGGAGGACTCCTCTTCTTTCAAACTGTGCGTAACAACTTCTTCAACAAATCGTTCACTAAATCCACCATCAGTATTATCTGCTAAGATTGCAGCCCCCAAACTTTCCATTAAGTCTTCTTGGGCCGTTGCACTGGCCTGTACTCCAAGAACTGCAGGAGCTAGTACGGCCTCATGAGCTTTTTCAATAATCCTCTCTCCCTCAATAGTGTCAGGACGAATAATACGACGAAAGTCATAAGATGAAGTCATCGTTTTAGTTAACTCTAAGAGGTTATCATACTTTGAAATCATTGAGTCATAACGCTCTCTCAATTCAGAGTTACCTTCATTTTTCTCAAAGCAACTCCAGTAGGTCTTACAACTCGTCTTACTAAAGAAGTCACGAACCTCTTCCCCTCTCATTGTATTTATTCCACTCGTAAACTTTGTATAAACTTGTTCACTAACAACCGCTAAGGCAAGGTGCTCACCTAACTGGGATTGTCCAAAGAATTCTTTTGCTTCACGAACGCTTACTTCATTAGGATTACTATTATACCAACGTAGAAAATCTTTTAACTCAGACTTAAATACTACGACCTCTGTTCTCATGGCACCTTCATCATAAATAAAGCCTTTATCAAAGAAAGATCCAAGGGTATCCAGAAAATTTGTGAGAGAAGAAACACCAAAATCTGAAGTTACAACTCTTTCGTCGGAGACTAGTGCACCCAAATCAATTGCATTTCCATTATTTTTGGCATCATTTATTTTATGGAATTTTAAAATTTGAGAAATAAGCTCTTCATCAAAGAAGTTAGCAAGCACGCTCTCATTCTTATCAGTATCAGCTAAGCCACTCAGAGAAGGAACTTTACTGATAAAGTAATCTTTCACTCCTCGTACAATCGCTTTATCTAGTTCTTCTTCGCAGCGATTAATATCCAAAGAATATTTGTCTCTATTTTTTCCAACTTCAATCAGAATCCCCTCTCTCTCCTCGATAGAGTTTAGAGAGTTCATTTCAAGGAGGGAATACTCTCGCGGTAATGATGAGTACTCAGAACGAACAGATGAAGTTATATTTTGAGAACACTTATCAAACTCATCCCAATAGTTATCAACAATAGGACGATAAGATTTAAGCTTCTCTCGAGAGATATCTTGTCGTAACTGCAAGTGAGCATAGGTTTTACAACCTTTCATGAGTTCTACATATTTATTATTACTGTAATACTCTCGAGAAGTGTACTTCTTTAAACAACTTTTTAACTCTGTTAATAAAGACAGAAGTTGGTTTGAACGCTCACTTTCAACTAAAAAATGTGAAGCCACTTCTTTTTCAAACTGTATTCTAGAGTCTTCTAAAACGAGATCGGCATGGCCTTCTTGAATACATACTTTCATCTCTTCAGAAAAAATCGAATTTTGAGCGACACTAAGGTCATTTAAGCATTCAAGTCTATCTTCATAGGTTCTTTCTAACAGAACGCTTTTGTCTTTATTAAGGTTTAAAGCATTGATCTCTGTTGTTTTAATCAGGTTCTTAACATAGGTTAATCGATCTCGGACAGGTAATCTCTCAACCTGAGAGCTCACTCGTCTTTCAATACTTCTCAACGATAATCTCATTGAAGGCATCATTGAATCACTAGATTCTCCTCCCCCTAAAAGAAAACTTTGTACAGTATCACTAAAGGAGTCTTCATTTATAGCGTTAAGTTTATTCATCAAGTAGTGTGAGGATAGTATAGAGTAAACTTTTAGTGCGATCTCATCTTTAATATCATTATATGAACTTAGTGTTTTAGCACTTTCAATAATATTATTAATTTCGATATTAAGAGAAGAGATTAAATTAGACTTAATATCATCATCTTCAATCCAACCGATAAGCTCATCAACCTTCTCAGCGGCTTGAGTCTTAAATACCGCTTTGGTTTTAATTTTTAGAGATTCCGTAAGGCAATACTGCTCAAATTGAAACCACTTTTCTTTTTGATCCAGAAGTGAATCCTGAGCCTCTAGTTGCTCAATCATACAAGCCTTAAACTTAATCCTCGCAGAATTGAAGTCACTTTCGCTATAGGTTTCAATAGAGCTTCCAAAAGAATGTGCTCCCTCTCTAAAAAAATCAATTTTATATCCATCAAGTGCTTCTTCTACAGTGTTATCAAAGCATGAGGTAAATTCTAAATTTTGATCCTCACTAATAAGCGAAAAACTACAATTACTTCTAACACCACTTTTTACTTCGAGGAATTTGATCATTGCAAGATTCCCAACCCACTTCATGGCCTGTTCTTCACACTCCATTGCACCAAGTTTGGAGAAACACGCTTCTAGATCTTGTTCAAATCGAGTGCCTTCGCTAGTACTTAAATTAAGTTCTACTTCTTCAATACTTTGTAATACCTTAGATCGTGTATTTGTATTATCACTCCGAGACTGGCATTTTCTAACAATTTCCTCAAACTTATCGTCAGATATTTGTGAAAGGAAGCTAAAGTTGAGATATTCAAATCCTTCTTCCGTAAGTAAGGTATCTTCATCAAGAAGACAAGAGCGATAAGTAAGATTATCTCTATACTTATTCTGATCAAGTAGAGATAACCTTTCACAAAAATTAATATTATCGGACTCAACAATGTTGATATCGGCATGTCCAAAATTAATTTGTTCTTGAGCAAGACTTGTTCTCTCTCCCATACACTCATTGTATGAGTCTTCAATTTGAGTAATATTTAAATTTTTAAAACCACTATACTTAAAACGATCAAATAGCTTATCTGTATCAATTTTTGGGAAATACACATCAGAGCCCTGCAATTGAACAATAGGTGTATGCTTTGCGAAAGAGCTAGATAAGGCCACTCCATTCTTAGCAACATTTCCCCTAAAATGCTGAGTATCGTATTTATCAATTTTCCATTCTGACTCTGGAGAAGAGCTCAGTCTTATATAGGTTCTTTCTTCATTTTCAATTGATTTTTCTTTAGGGCCTTTAACTAGAATAAGCCCCCCTTCAGCAGAAGAGTTACCACTATGATTAAAGTTTTCTAAATCAATAGATAAAACAACATCGCCTCTTAAGTTTTTAAGGTATACGGAATTACCTTTTGTATACCACTTATACCCCTCCATTGTTCCCGTCTCTTTGGCAAACGAGAAACTCATGAAGTCACCGTTTTGGTCGAGAACCATTCTAAGCTGAATCTTTTGTTCTTCGCCAATACTAAAAGTATCAACCAAAAGGGAGCGTGAGGGAATAAGATCTTCTCTTTTAAAGTTCGCAATTTTTACGATTTCACCTAATAAGGAATCTATTCGTCCCTGATCTGCTTTTATTGCGTTCTCAACAGAAAAGTGAAGAGCACCGCAGTTAACTCGAGAAATATATTTAAACTCTGCGACTCTATTAACAACTCTTTCAATATCATTTGCTTCGATTCTAAAGGTTGAAAGAAAGTTTTTTATTTGTTCTAGTGTTGCATCAATTGCATCTGGAGAGGCAACTGAGTATGGACCTCCCCAATTCATAGATTTTGAAAGTGCATCGTTCTTAACTTTTAAACGAATCAGCTCTTCAGTGGCATCATAATCAAGTGCGATCTGATAGTTTTCTTGATCTAGCTTCAATAGCTGCTGAGCACCTTTAATCAAAGGAGAAAGAGTTACCAGGGTGAATATCAACAAAAACCTAAATAAAATCAAACACTTACCTATCGCTACACATGATATTTTAGAGGCTGAAAGCACTTGATTCGTATCGGCTACTATAGAGGAATATTTAAAAGAAAATATTCTAAAGCTTGCAACAAGGTAAGCCGATAAATAGGCTAGAATTTTATTGAGCATCTGTACTACAGACTATAGTAACTACTAAATAGGATTGATTCATCATGAAAAAAGTTCTTCTACTTACAACCCTCCTCTCCTTTACACAGGTTCATGCTGCAGGAGGAAAGGTAATTGATCTCCTTCTCAGCGAAACTGGATTAATGAAAGTTCTAGCCAAGAATGGTTTTGAAAAAGCTAATGCGAGAGCAGCTCAGTCTCAACTTGAACTTGCAATCAAGTCTTTAATTGGTGACTCACAAGTAGTGCCTAAAGACGAGTTACTCAAGGCAATTGGAGAGATTGAAAATACTCCAGCAAATAGAGAAGTAAAAATTGAGCTTGCAAAGGTTCTTAATAAAGATGGTGACGATGTAACTCAAGAAGATATAGCTAGCCTTCTGAATAACCTAATCCTCCTGGCCGGAGTAAAAGGTTCACTTGTCACTGCTTGTGGGGAATGTGCCGCAGGGCCACTCGCTGCAAAAGGTGTAAACGTAGCTCTAAAAGAAATTACTGATGAATCCGTTCTTCAACTTATTAGTAAAGATGTGATTCCAAAATCACCTAGAAAGCTTCAACAATTTATTACAGATAGAGTACAGAGACTTGGGCTCGGTGACTTTACTAAGGTATCAGACGATATTGTCTCAGAAGGAGATAAAGAGTCGCTAGCAATCTTTTTGGCCATGGCCGATAAGAGTTCTCCTGCGACACAGGTTCAGAGAAACTTTATTGATGCTGTAATGAACTTTTCAAAAGAAGGTGATAAGATTGATCTATTCAGTCCTGCCAATCCTCATAAATTCTGGAGTTCGTTTGGAAATAGCGATATGGACAATGACCTACTTGCAGAGCTTACAGAGGTTCTCAACAAAGCAGCTGATGATGTAAGTGATCTTGGAAGTAGAAAGGATGCCTTCTATGAAGTACTTGAAGGAAGGGCTCAGGGTATTAAAGATGCCAAAAGAAGAGAGCTGGTCATGGCCAGAGTTAAAAGCATCGAAGAGAAGAGTTGCTTCTTTAAAAAATAATTTAAAATATTGAATTCATAAGCATAACAAGGAGTAGAGAAATCTACTCCTTTTTTTACATGATTTCAACTACACCAGGGTCACGTTTAATCACAAGTACCTTAAATGCATTCAAGAGTTTTTCATACTCCCCCACATTCTCATAGTTCGCAAGCTCTCTAATTACTCTATGGGCAACATCACCTATCTCATCTAACTTAAAGAGCTTCTCTACAGGCAGTACCGACCAAATCACTACACCCAATGCTTTTTCTTGTTCTGTTTCTGGAGCAAAGATCACCTTTTTAAGGGCAGTCTCATCGAGCTCAGTTACTCCACTAAGAAGTCTCTTCTTTCCTCCAGTAATTCCATCTTTTAAATGAACAAGCTTGCTAGAATCTAGATACTGTCTAACCGCTCCATAAATCTCATTAACTAACTTATCCTCTAGTTTTGTATACTGTTGTAGAATCTCAGCACCAGCATCATCTCCGGCCTTAGTTGCAGCATTTACAACACTTATCTGAAATGACTTAAAGCTCTCTAATGCTGTTTCAGCTGATACGTAAGTTGATAACCCTAGGATTGATTTGGCCTGAGACTTAGCTCCTTCGTAAATAAGTCGCGAACGAGCATTAAAGAACTTTCTCATGACGAGTCCATTTGATGCCCAGTAAGTGGCCTTATTTACTCCTCGAGCACTAATTGAGCTTAAGCTCTTACCTAAGTGAGGGCCACCTTGAATAAAGAACATATAAGGAAGCTCGCGCTTTCTCATAGGAATGTCTTTAAAAATATCTGTTAGTTCATCTACATTCTTTAAAATATATTCTTCCAAGTTACCATTTTTAGCAACAAGTTCAGCAGCTTCTCTCTCCACTCTTAAAATATTATCGGCATACTTCGTTAAATGAGAACTTCTTAAGCTTCTAATTCCATTTCTCGCCCAAGGAAGAAGAGTAATTTTCCCTAACAAAGAAGTACCTTTTTCATACCTCTCCATTGACTTTATGGCCTTAGGAACCTTTTTAGCATACTCCTTCATAAGGAAATGAAATCCCTTAGGATTATTTGCGAAATATTCAGCAACTGTTTTGGCCGTTTGCTTATCAATACTCTCAACAGTTTCTTTTACAGCAACTTTTGAAACGTATGTCTTGGCCACACCTTGAATTCCGAATATAATTTTCCCAATCTTTCTCGTCATAGCAACCAAAGATATTTTTCCTTGTCTATGAAGCTTATGAAGATTTCGAATTCTCCTGATTCCTCTAGAGATTATTTTTGGATCCATCCCCTTTCTACCTGCATTCAATAGGGCATTCTTCAGTGCAACGGATGACTTTCCTACAGCATTTATTACTTCTTTTGCTTGCGCTACTGGTGAAGAAAATCCTAGAACAAGCCTAGAAAAAGCAACATCTGCTTCCGAGTAGACTGTTCCAGAAGAGCGTCCCGTTACCTTAATCCCTTGCCTTAACCCACTCTTAAGCGTGTTCTCAGCAAAGAGATACGTCATCTTACTACCAACTTTTACAGATCTTGCGGTAATCCCGATAAGAGGAATGATTGAGACGGTTTCAAAGATTGTCCAAAACCAACTTCTTGACACATTGTCAGATGCTCCAATATTAGCAAATCCTAATTCTTCAAAAGATTTAACTTTTTCAGTATTCATATCAGCATGCTTTTTACGAGCAAATTCTCTTGTGACAAGATTCGCTTGCATTGTCATAGCACTTGCTCCGGCGGCCATCATCGCAACCCCTAGAGGAGCACAAATCCCACCAGTCACACCTGTACAAGCTCCACCAATAAGCATAGCAGCAACACCAAGAACACCTGCTCCGATTCCAAGCCACATATCTTTTGTTTCTTCGGACGACATCTGAGCAAGTTTCCCATTGATTTTCTCCATAACATCATTTGGTACAGTAGGAGCTCCTGTAAGTTGGTTCAACTGGTTTTGAGCTTTTGATGTTGTATAGAAGAGTGTTTTGAAGCTCTCTTGATCATTCGGCTCTAAATTACAAAGAACGTCCATCTCCTGCATAATCTTCACTTTTCTTAGATTAGCAGAGCTTCTAAGAAGACTTTTGAGCACATGCATTTTGATATTATTATCCATCACAAGAAAGGTTCTCTTCACATCATAAGAATTATCAATTCCAAAATCTTGCGAATACTGCTCAAAGTACTCCATTTGTTTTTCAGGATTTCCCTTCAGTCTATAAAGATCAGTAAAGAAGCGTCCTACATCAGCTTCATCCGTCTCAAGAAAATCTTCGATTCCTTCCCAGGCCATATCATGAAGACCTGCAGGAAGCTTTTCATCCACAAACTTTTCTACATCGGCCTTAGAAAGAAGTGTCGTATAAGTAACTTCCTCAAGATCTTGGTAAAAAGGCTTTCCACTTGTATTAAGCTGTTTAAATAAAGGGCTGGCCTTATCCACAACAGTGCTAAATACTTGTTCACGCTCCTTATCCTTTACAACAAGGTTGGCATACCCTGGCTCTAAAGGATTGGTAAGTCCCATTTTCTTTGATGCTTTATTTAGGCGGCTTCTAAGGTCACTAATATCTCGACTCAAGCATGCTTTAAGAGATGTTTTAGAATATTCATCACTAGAAATTTTTGAATAAGTAGGTTTTGCCTCTGAAGTAATGAATTCCAGCTCATTCATAAGAACGAGATAACTTAGTCTCAAACGGGCCCAAGGATTACCGTTTTGCATTTGTGCACTTAAATAATCGAGCTCAGTAAGCTTCGCCTTTTCTAAGTAATTTGTTCCTAAAACGAGTTCTGTCCAAAGTCTTTCTAATAGACGGTAGCCTTTTCGATGCTCTTCAGTATTTAGTCTCCTAGTTGGAATAAACTCATCTGAAACCTTAAGCTCGCTTAAGTACGACTTAAGTGCTGCAATTCTATCTTCGATCTTACGAGATGGATTCAGCTTATGATTGGCCGAAATATAGGCCTTGTTAAAAGCACGCTGTACACTAGCATCTTTTATATCTACACGATTGCTAAAGTCTTCAAGCTCTCTTAGGGCCCACATTCTCCAAGCTGTCGCACCATATAGAGATGGAAACTTAATTCTAATCTGTGTTTGCTCAAGCTTTAACTTAAGGTCACCATTAATGAGTTTGTCCCAATGATCAACCTTATGTCGTTGCATAAGTTCAACAAGAAATATGCTTAAGTTTTGAGCTACGTGATCAATTTCAACCGTATCTCCTTCATCACTTGTATATTCATAAACCTCAGAGGTTTCTGGCTGGGCCAAAACCTTATTAAAGAGATTAGCACCTTTAAATACTTCATCTTCAAAATCGATTAATCCAAACACCCATGAATTATTATCTTGAAACTCTCCTAATGCCTTTGGACGAAGCACTTCAACAACTTCGGAGAAATTTTGATAATCATCAAGAGTTGCATTAAGAATATCCAGATGACTCTTTCCTTCAGAGTCATAAATATCCTGCATGGCCGCCTTATAAGTTTCAAATGGCATAAGTCCACTATAGCTTTCTTTCATAGGGTCTTTATTCTCAAGGTCATAATAGAACTCAGAATAATCAGTATTTCCTTCTGAGTAGATTAGACCGTGATCAGCAAGAATACGATTAAGTAGTCCATCTCCATCTTCTGATGAATATTGCATCTTAATACTCTCAGGAAGATCACCATTGAGATGATTTTGACAACTATTAGGGATTTCAATAGGCTCTTCAATTCCCATCATGGCGTCATAAGTTGCCACTTGAGTGAGCATCATCTGTAGAGTCATCCACTTTGAAGCTCTCGTGTAATTCTTTGCAGTAGGAGCATTAAGAAGGGCAACAATATCACGAGCAATAACATCATTTGCATTGTAGCGAAGTCCTGCCTTACCCCATCCTCGTGATTCGACTTCTAAATAGAAGTTCTCAACCATCTTGTTTGGCCCAGACTGAATTAAATCCTTAGTAAGTTCATCTTCAATAAGGCTTCCACTAAACTCGGGAAGTAAACTCTCATAGAAGTACTTCCCATCATACTCAAGTGGTGTATAAGCTCTTAGAACAGTGACAAGATCTCTCATCGGAAGAGAAACAGAGCCTAGGAACTCAACAAGTAGCCCCACTCTATCCTCTTTAGAAAGAGAATCGTCAGTTAAATACTTACGTACCTCGCCCATTAGAAAGAGAGCTTCTTTATGAAAATCTCTAACTTCTTTATTTTCAAGACTAAAGTCAGCGCGAAAGTCTTCTTCAATACTTTCCGCTTCGGCCTTCATTATTTCACTAGCTTTTGTTTCAATATATCCAGGGATTTTCTTGCTTACACATTGTTCAGCAGCTGGTTCGTGCTTAGCATTTTCAACTACTCCACAAGCATTGCCTTCTAAAGAATCGACATATTTATTAAAGGCCATATCTTCGCGAGAATATACTGTAGAGCTCTCACCGAAGAGGCTCATGAGCATCAGTTCTTCTTCACTCATTCCCTCTTGCTCTTCTTCTTCACCACAATCTTCTGGCTTAACTTCTTTACCTTTAATCTTTTCTTTGAATTCAACAAGACGAGTCTTAAGAGCATCCAACTCAATTTCATACCCAAAACTTGCCGGACGACGCTGCTTTCTTTGTCCTAATTCAAACAGGGAAGCTCCAAAAAGAATTTGGAAGCATAGGGCATGTACGAATAGGGAGTAAATAAAATCTCTCATAAGCCTCTCTTTGATAGTGACTATTATAGCTGCAAAAGCGATACCACTATTTCTTATAACTCAAGGCCGTAACTGCCTAAAAAGACGAAAAAAAAGCGTCTAATAAATAGACGCTCTCTAAACATTTCACATATTTCCGACGTGATTTTTTTACAATTAGGCCTGTGCCTGCTCTTCTTTTCTAAGCTCTTTTCTTAGAATCTTTCCTACATTTGACTTGGGAAGTTCATCTCTAAATTCAATAAACTTAGGACGCTTGTATCCTGTTAAATTCTCTTTACAGAATTCATACAACTCCTCTTCAGTTAAGCTTTGATCATTCTTTACAATGAAGAGTTTAACGACTTCACCAGAGTGCTCATTAGGAACCCCAATGGCCGCAACTTCAAAAACTTTTGGATGAGTGATGACCACCTCTTCAACTTCATTTGGATAAACATTGAACCCAGAGACAAGAATCATATCTTTCTTACGATCAACGATTTGAACATATCCTTCTTCATTCATATATCCGATGTCTCCAGTTTTGAAGAAGCCATCTTCTGTCATAACTTTTGCTGTTTCCTCTGGACGATTTAGATAGCCTTTCATCACCTGAGGGCCTCTAATTGAAATCTCTCCATTTTCACCAAGAGGTACTTCCTTTCCATCATCATCAAGAATTACAACATCTGTTGAACAAATGGGTAATCCAATTTTTCCATTGTAGTCTTTAAGATTCATTGGGTTAATACAAGCTGCTGGTGAAGTTTCAGTTAGTCCATAAGCTTCAATAAGTGGTACACCTGTAACCTCTTTCCACTTTGTGGCCACTTCTCTTTGAACGGCCATCCCACCACCAAGAGTAAGCTTTAGTGAACTGAAGTCTACATCTTTAAATCCTTCCGCATGAAGAAGCCCGTTAAAAAGTGTATTTACTCCTGTGAAAGCAGTGAACTTATGCTTCTTAAGTTCTTTAACAAAACCTTTCATATCTCTAGGGTTTGTGATCAGAATATTCTTAGCACCCATAACGGCAAAGATAAGACAGTTCGCAGTTAAACTGAAGATGTGATAGAGAGGAAGAGGAGTAATGATAACTTCCTTTCCTTCTACAAGCTCATTATCAATCCAAGCTTTTGCTTGAACGATATTGGCCACGATATTTCCATGAGTAAGAATTGCACCTTTAGCAACACCTGTTGTTCCACCTGTATATTGTAAGAAGGCCGTATCTTCAAGAGAGCACTCTACTGGTTTAAAGTGATCGCCATTTGCATCAAAGAGAACTGTTTTGAAATCTTTAACGTTAGGAAGATTCCAGTCAGGAATCATTTTCTTAACATGCTTAATTACAAAGTTAACGATCATGGCCTTTGGAAATCCGAGAAGATCACCAATTCCAGTTACAATAATATTTTTAACTTTTGTTTGAGGAAGGGCTTCTTGAAGGGTGTGACAAGAATTTTCAAAAATAACAATTGATTCACATTCAGCATCATTTAACTGGTGCTCAAGCTCTCTAGCTGTATACAGAGGGTTTACATTCACCACCGTAAGCCCTGCTCTCAATGCTCCAAAGAGAGCAATTGGGTATTGAAGAATATTAGGCATCATGATTGCGAGACGATCGCCTTTTTTTAGACCGAGGTCATTTTGAAGATAGCTTGCAAATTTACGCGTTAAGATATCAAGTTCCCCCCACGTAAAACATTTTCCCATACAGTAGAAAGACTCATTATTTTCAAACTTTCTAAATGCTTCTTCGGTCACAGCATTGATCGAGCTATATTTCTTAGAGTCAATTTCTGGAGGTACTCCATCTTCGTAATTCTTAAGCCACACGCGTTCCATGGTGATATCCTTCTTTTAAATTCGTTATGTTTATATTTCCTCTTTATTATACGCATAACCAGCAGAATTTCACGTAGGAATCACTGTAATTTAGGGACCTTGATCAGTAATTCTCTTCTTTAAAAACGAACGAGCACTTGATTTTAACGCGCGAATACCTATGTGCAGTATTCAACTAACGTTAGCTTCAGAGATTTTTCTATTCATACCAATTTTATTGTGGTAGAACTCCTCCACCTTTGGGACAAGATGGAATGGATGTTCTAACTTGACACACACAATTATACATTTAATGCCCCTTAGAATTAAGGGGCATTAAAATGGCAAAACTCCTCTTAATTTCTCATCAAATTTTTTAAACACCCTAATTGTTGAACTATTCAATCTTCTACTTTTGAGGCATTCTATTACCATGGGTGACTTAAAAGGATTAATTGAAGGCGAAGATTATTATTTCAATGAAAGGCGTCTACTTGTGTGGACAGAAGCCTACTTGGAAAAGAAAGGTCGCTGCTGTTACAGTGGCTGCTATCACTGTCCTTACGACAAGAAGCTGAAGAATAAGAAAGTTGATCCAGAAGTTCCTCAAGAGTTACAACTAGATTCAGAGTCAAAAGAGTATCAACACTCATTAAGTGATGAAGATCTAGCAAGCTTAGCTGACCAATACACAAAAGACTTGCCTTAAGTTTTAAGATACTTTTTTAATTGGAGTTGGACTATCACTCGGAACACTCGGTGGTCGTACTCTCTCAGGGGTATTTGGAGTCTCGCTTGAAACGGCTTCTGGAGATACAGGCTTCTTCTTAATGAGATTACTTCGCATCATCACGGCAATTTGTCCGTTATATAATTCCTTTTCACGAACACAGGCCACACTCGCTCCATAGAAGAATGCACACATAAGAAAGTATACCCATAGTACTGCCACGACCAAAGTATAGAAGTTCCCATAAGCTTGGCCCAAGGAGTCTTTGGTATAGAGGTGATAAACCCAGTAGAAAGTCTTTCCTACAGCAAAGCAGCCAACAAAGCTTGAAGCTCCGTAGAAACTTTCTTTCAAGTTAATGCGTGATGGTGTTGACCACTGATAGAACATAGTAAAGAAACCCAGAGCAAAGGCTGCAGGGAGCACATTATAGTCGACTAAGAAGTTAATTATAGAGTTCCAAGATTCATAGCTTGAAAGAAGCCAGCGATGCATGAGTGGTTTATGTCCAAGCACCATAAATCCCGCCATAAAGAAAGCAACGGAAAGTCCCATTCCCATAGAACGGATATCTTCAATTACAAATCCACCTTTTGACTCAGACTTGGAAATGGTATTAACTCCAAAAAAGAGAGAGGTAACAATCCCTAGAGATGAGTAGAGAAGAACAAGAAAGTTAATTAAACTAAATCCCGTATTTCCTTCAAGCTGAGTGGTTATAATATTTTTTACTGAATCAAGGATCCATGGTGCTAGGTTCGGCATATTGTTTTTAACCACATTGAGAACAAAGTCTCTCGCTTCCAATTGTGTTGGAAAAAGAAAACCTGCTAAGGAGATCATCCAAAGAAGTATTGGTCCAAAACTGATCAAAGAAAAGAAAGTTGCAGCACCAGCAACAATCTCTCCCTTTCTTCTTTTAAAATGAAAGAAGCCATCAAGAAGGCGATTCACCATCCTCTTTACTAGGATAAAGCTATGCACCTCAGCGGTATTTCCCCATTCATTATAGTCGGAACCATTTTTCATGGATGACTTATCGACTTAAAAATGAAAAATCTTGAGTAAAAAGCTCGGAATGTACCTAATGAAATATCGATAGGTTATGGCCACTTAAAGCTTCTTTTTGCTTGCGAGAGAGCTGTTTAATGGCGGCTTCCCTCTTTTGGGCACTGGAGCGATCTTTGGCACTCTCTAGATAGATAAACGATAGCGGAGAATTTCCCTTTGTATACTTTGCGCCCTTTTTACTGGAGCGATGTTCTAAGAAGCGACGATTAGGCTCAGTCGTTATTCCCGTATAAAGAGTATTTTTAAAGGTATAGATCATATAGATAAAGTAAGCATTTTCAGTTCTACTGCTCGTACTCAAAAAGAAAGGCTCTTTAATAAAGCTTTTCCCATTGATAATAATTTCTAAGAAATGAACTCCTTCATTAAAGCATCGTGTAGTTAGTTCTTTAAATTTATGAGCCTTTGTAACTTCATACTCCCCCTCTTCAACTTCTATCTCAGATAGTTTGAAAACTTTTCTTCCATGGGTCCCTTTCTTATTTCTAAAGTGGAGAGCATACTCAATTCTAAGTTTTGTATCTTTAGTGACATTAAGATCAAATTCAAAACTCAATTCTTCTCCCATCATAACGGCAGGAGTAAGTAGCTTGAATCCATTCATTTCTATCGAAGAGGAGTCTGCTAATCCAAAGAGATTAAGGGCCTCGGTACTGGAGGCTTTAAGAAGGGTTCGCAGACCATGTTTAACAATCCATAAGGACTCAGCAGAAGGTTTATTCATCCATCTTTTTGCTAGCTTTAAAGCTAAGGCCGGATCATCTTTGGAGATATCATTCAAATTATTTGCAACAGACTTTCGAACATAGAGACTTGAATCGTGCTTAAGATTTTCCAAAATAGGTAGGATTAGAGAAGGATCTTTTTTAAAGTCATTGAGTGCACTGGCCCAAGGTAGACGGGGCCGACAGCCTTCACTGGCAAGTCTGCGAATATGGTGATTCTTGTGAAGAGACCACTCCAGCATTTGCGCCATGGCCTTTTCACAGTCTTTAAGGATAAAGGGACGTATAGCAAATTCAGCTGAAGAATACTGAGTAAGAACACTGAGGGCGTCCATAGATTCATCCCAGTAATCAAGTCCATAACGTTGGATATATTCAGGAAAAAAGAGAGCGGCGTAGCCACTGAAGTTTTTCCCTACATCCTTGAGAACTTCACAGGCCTTTGGAAAAGGAAGATTTAATTCTTCATGAATTGATTGGCAAATATGCGACGCTCTCTGCTTCAGCTCTAATTCAGTCCACTGTTGGTTCATTACTTTCTTTTCGAAGCCTTCTCTATCGAATGCGCAATGAACCTTAGAAAAAGCAATACCGAGATCTCTTATATAATCAGAGTTATAAATATTTTTTAAAGGCTCGGCCACTTCACTATCCTTTTAATAAAAATCAACAAGCCCTTAATTTATAGCGAATCAAAGTAGTATTGGAAATATCCTTCTCAGTATTACTCAAGTAGTCAGAAATGTTTAGAAATCTAAAAACTAACTAAGCATCTCTGAGAATAAAAATTATGCCATTTCTTTTATAAATGAATTATCGATAATCATTACTTAAGGAGAAAGTATGAGTACAAAGTCAGAAAAAATTCAAAGTATTATTAAAGGTGAAAGAGCTGCTGTAGAAACATACGGACAAGTCTTCGAAAAGTACGGAGATGATTCTCAGATCGATAAACTTAGATACTTTTCTAAAGATCATAAAGAAGCCGTTATAGAGCTTAATAATATGGCCCAGCGAAATAATATCGAAATCCCAGAGTCTTCTGGAGTGTGGGGATCATGGAGTAAGTTAGTTACAGGTACGGCCACACTACTTGGTAAGAAATCGGCCTTGAAAGCGCTAAAAGAGGGTGAAGAGCATGGACTCAAAGAGTATGAAGAGCTTTTAAGCTCTTCGAGTGTGCCCGATAATATGAAAATGCTCGTAAATAATAAATTTATACCTATGCAAAAAAAGCATATTAAAGATATCGATCTTCTTATGACTCGAGTTGTATAGAAATTGGTTGATAAGATAGGGCGTCTCGGCGCCCTATTTTTTATTGCACTGTATACAGAATCGAGTTTAGAAGTCCTTTAAGCTATCTATATACCTCTGAAATCACGAAGGTTTCTTCACTTTCCTGACCTCCAGAGCATAGACAAAAGCATCCCCCTTAGCTATAACCAATATTCTCACTATTGAAATATATTCTGAGATCTATTGATCGGGATGTAGCGCAGGGGTAGCGCGTTCGTCTGGGGGGCGAAAGGTCGCTGGTTCAATTCCAGTCATCCCGACCATCTAAAAAAAGCCATGCTTAACTAAGCTGGCTTTTTTTTTGCCCAAAAGCCAAACTTCGAACGACTGGAATTGAAGTGAGGAGCGGCCATGTAAAAGGGCGACCGAATAGGGAGCGCTTTTGTATGGCATGTTGGCCACGACGGCCAACATAGCGACGAGCCGGGCCGACTCGACTGAGCGTGAAGCGAAGGAGACCAAGGCCTATTCCAGTCATCCCGACCATCTAAAAAAGCTCTATACGACCATCCCCTAAGAGAGCACGTCGCCCAGCCAGCCATTTTAAAAGACTTAAGCTTATTTTAGGTACGTACCCTATTTTTAAAATATGTTATCATTCCTCTATGTGGTCTAATCTCAAACTTCAGTTTCATTTCGAAATCACTTCCCACTGCCAAGCGTCCTGCTCGGGTTGTGCGCGAACATTTGATATGACCGAGAACCATCCAAGCCCTGTTCAGCAAAAGCACTTGAGTTTAGAGGAGCTTGACTCACTCTTTCCAAACAGTGTTCTTGAGCGAACCAGTGAGTTCTTTCTTTGTGGAAATTATGGAGACCCCCTTGCTCATCCCCAGCTGGCACAATGGATTGTATCTATCAGAGAAAAATTTCCTCAAATTGAATTTTGGTTGCATACCAATGGTGGTCTAGGCAGCTCTAAAACATGGGAGTTATTAGGCAAAACGTTGACTCGCCCAGGGGATATGATTTGTTTTGCCATTGATGGCCTTGAGGATACGAATAGTCTTTATCGTAAAGGCGTAGAGTGGAAAACTTTGATGGATAATGTGAAAACCTATATTTCCAATGGCGGTAGGGCGCAGTGGAAATTCATCTCATTTCCTCATAGTAAACATCAGATCGAAGAGGCCAAATCTCTATCCGAGGAACTTGGTTTTCGCCAATTTAAAGTTACAAGCCCTTACTTAGGACAAGAGTATTACTTAGACCCTAAACGCACTCCATATCAAAATACAGATTATAAAAATCTCAAGGAAAACGAGCTCAGTCATTTATTAGATCGACCAACGAATTGCCAAATAAAATGTCAGGCCTTGGATAACAAGAGCCTCTTTATTGATGCGCAAGCACGTGTATGGCCTTGCTGCTGGCTAGGAATTGACTCAAAAAATCGCTTAAACTTTCCAAGAAGAGAAGAGCTTCATCGATTCCTCTTTGAAAAACATAATTATGAACCTAACTTCAATAGTCTAAAGCATCACTCTCTAGAGGAAATTATTGAGCATCCTCTATTTCAAAAAGACCTTAAGGATAATTGGAATAGCTCTTCTCAAATACTTAAGTCTTGTAGTGAACAATGTGGTCATTTTAAGTAGAAGGACTATTTCTTATGAATACACTAAAGGTCATTACTTCTACTCTCACTCTACTTATCATTACGTTCATCTACCACTTGATTGGCCTTAATCAATCTATCTCAGACGCTAGAGATTATCTTCAAAGACATCAACGAGAAGATGGCAGCTTTATGGCCTTTGACGATCCTCGCTTTAAAGTTTGGGAAACTGCAAATATCGCATATGCCTTAAGTCTCGACTCCACGACAAATTCTTCAATGCTCAAAAAAAGCATTCAATATCTGAAAAAGGTAAGAAAGCCCGACCAAGGTTATTCCTATCGCGAATGCAAAAGCTGTAAGAAGAATTGTATCGAAACCTCTAGTGTTGTTTTTGTTACTCTGAAACGTCAGAATGCTCTGCCTGAAACAGAAAATACCTACCTTTCCTCCCGACTTCCCGAAGATGGCAAGTGGTTATTAGAGTATCTTAAAGATGATGAACCCTACTTTCCCTCTGCTACTGGCTACGGAGTTGTCTCAGTCGTTCTTACCCAAAAAGAAAGTGCTCAAATTAATAAGAGTGTTAAGCAGAGTATTAGCTACTTAAAGGAGACTCAGTCAGAAGGTGGAGATTGGGGTGTATCTGATGGATACTATGGCTCATACTTTTATACCATTTATGCCGTCCTCTGGGCCTTATCTGAAACCAATCAACAAAATACAGAAATGTTTAAGAAGGCCATTTCCTACACACTTAATGCTCAAGATGATGATGGATACTTTCACGGAGAAGATCCGATAACACTTTCAAAAGTTGAAGTATCAAAAGAGCTCCATACTGCTTTGGCCCTTAATACCCTTCTACTGCGCCCTAAAATGGCCCATTGGCCGGCCATACTAAAAGGGCTTTATTGGTTACTTGATAAACAAAGAGAAGACGGTGGTTGGAATGGCGGACTCTACCCTCACAAAGACACAAAGCGTGAAGACCTCTACGCTACAGCAAGAAGCTTAGTTACCCTATATAGCTTGAAATCATTTTTCTTTTAAAAGAAGTGAGAAATTAGAGTTTATCGATGGCCTCTGCAATGATCATTTTCATTTTATATTGAAATTGATTATAGAAACAATCTCTTATTTCAAGTGCACCTGGAGTATCGCAGAAGCTTTTTGTAGCACGAATTTTTAGAGATTCTCTACTTATCTTTGAACAAGACTTACCTAGGATGAGAAACTCCTTTCCCTTATAGTTTGCTTCTTTATATCGAGAAATATCTAGTTTTTGCTTCGCTCGGCAAGAAACGGGAGCTGTCTTGATAATACTTCCTTTGACCACCGCCCCCTTAAGAATGATTTCTTGCTTCTTTTTTCTTAGAAGCGCTGCTTTCTTCATGAAGCTCAAGTTTGAAAAGCTCTTTTCTTCGCAACTTGTAACTTTAAGCTCAATTCCAGTACATGGGATATCAAAGGCCCAAGAAGCAAACTTTGCTTCAATAGGAGTTACAATTATAAATAGCAAAACTAAGAGAGTTATCTTCATAAAGATATTCTATCGAATATCCCCAACTCTATACAAGTAAAATAGGTTCCATATCCTTTGGCATCGCACTTATTTCTTCAGCGCTTAGTCGAGCATAAATCTCAATTAATGTACCGTCAGGATCTTTAAGCCATAATCATAAAAGCCTCTATAAGGAGCTTAACTCGATTAGAGATAAAAAAGTATGATCTAAGACAAGTTACTTATTTTTAACTAATTAGATTCTCTAGGCCGTAATAATAACCCACTCTCTGGCCAGTATGACTAACTAAATTTAATATGCGCCAAATCAATTAAGAGGTCGAAAATGAAAACAAAAATGGGATTCTTACTCATCTTTTTAACTCAAGCCCTATATGCTCAGTATAAAGGAGAGCTTAACTTTTCTCAGGAAGAAAAGGATCAGCATCTAAAATCAATCACTCAACTCATAGATGAATCATCCGATTGTCTGGCCCGTCACAAAGAAGAGCATCTCAGTTTCTATAGAGATCACTGTATTACTGACAGCAGAGGCAATAAGAAATGTCTTTCTAAGTTCTACGGTGAAAGAAGGTTTTCAATGAAAAGAGGTGCACGCAGAAGTGATGGTAAAAAGCTCCAATATCTTCCTACAGAAGTTCGTCGCGCCGGATTTCCTGAGAGTTGGGTATCTGAAATGCGCTCTACAAGTTGCGTAGGACTTGCCCTGCAATGCTTGAAAGAAGGTTTTCAGAAAACGAGTCAAAGTGAACAATGGGAAAAAATTATGACCTATGTCAGAATTAACTACGTTGGCGGAACGGCCCTTCAAGATGCACTTCAAAAAATTGGGTGGAAAATCTACTATTGGAACCCTACTCCCCTAGAGAACATAGTAGAAGTAACAGAAAAGTGGGATAAAGAAGAAAAGCGCTGGGCTTCAAAAGGCTATCATCAATATCGCTACTATCGGGTTCGAAATAATAGCACTTATTGGTACAATCAAGTTGATTTTAAGTACGATATGGTTGGCTTTGAAAAGACAACTCCATCTCTACTTTATCAACACCCTTTTTGGATAGGGACAGCAAATACGGGATACCATGTATTTCCAGGTACATTTGAAAATGTAGTAGAGGCCCATAGCACAAGACATTTTACTTCAATCGACAACCTTGAGTTTAGTACTTTTAATCCAATAGCCCCAGGCGGAGGACCACGTTGGACAAATACTGAGAAGTATCGTTCAGGGTTAATCGCTCTCCCCCCACTGTAGATGTTGTAAAAAAGGGATCAGAAGCTTTATATTATAGGCAAGATAACCTTAAGCTGAGCTGACTATGAATGATTCCTTTTTTTACAAAACTAGAGATATAACCTTAACAGAGCTTAAGTCTAATGCCGACTTTGGCCTATCTCAAGAAGAGGTAGAATATCGACTTAAAAGTTATGGTAAAAATGAGCTGACAGCAAAGAAGCCCATTTCGAAATGGACCATTTTCATTCGTCAGCTAAAAAGTGTCATTGTACTTCTCCTTAGCATTGCTGCGATCGTTTCTTTCTCCCTTGGCCAACATATCGAAGGCTTCTCCGTAATCCTTGTTCTAATTATTAATACTATTATGGGATACACGACAGAGCTTAAGGCCATACGTTCTATGGAATCTCTAAAAAAAATGGGTCATACCACGACCCATGTTTTAAGAGAGGGATCTCCTCATTCAGTTAACGCAACAGAGCTCGTTCCGGGTGATATTCTACTTTTAGAAGCTGGCGATATAATTCCTGCTGACGCTCGAATCATTGAGTCCTCACGCCTTGCTGTTGATGAATCCATTCTAACTGGAGAATCCGTGCCAGTTGATAAAGAAGAAAAAGTTCTAGAAAAAAATACGCTTCTAGCAGATCGTATCAATATGCTCTTCAAAGGAACTTCTATAACGAGAGGTACAGTCAAGGCCGCTATCACCTCCACAGGAATGAATACTCAGTTAGGAAAAATAGCCAAACTCACTCAAGATGCTAAAGAGGAAGTGACTCCTCTTGAGGAAAGATTGGATAAACTGGGACAACAACTGGTATGGGTCTCTCTCGCGATAAGTGTTTTTATAGTACTAGCAGGTATCTTGAGAGGTAAAGATCTTATCATTATGCTTGAGACATCTCTCGCTCTTGCAGTGGCCGCCATTCCAGAGGGTCTTCCTATTGTTGCAACCATGGCCCTAGCAAAGGGAATGTGGAGAATGGCCTCTAAGAATGCTCTTATCAATAAGTTATCTGTAGTAGAAACATTAGGAGCAACCTCAACCATTTTTACCGATAAAACGGGAACTCTTACAGAAAATAAAATGACTGTTGAGTCAATGGTTACCCCTCATGGTATTTTAAAAGAAAATGAAGATGCCTCTCATTTTGAAGACGCTCTTGTGGTAAGCACTCTATGCAATAGTGGTCAACTGGCCCAAGGAAGTGAGTCAGAATCTATTGGCGATCCCATGGAAATTGCACTTCTTAAGTTTGCTGCTTCATTTGACTACACCACACAGAATCAGCTGCAAAGTAGACCTAAAGTATTTGAAGTGGCCTTCGACTCTGTTCGAAAAATGATGGCCACCGTTCATAAAGAGAAAGAGAAAGGGAAAGATGATTTTTTTATCGCAGTTAAAGGAGCTCCTGAGTCAGTTTTCAAATATATAAGTAGAGATAATTTCGACTTAAGTTTTTGGGAAAAAAAGAATAAAGAACTCTCAGAACAAGGGCTTCGACTTTTGGCACTGGCGTGCAAAAGAGAAGCCTCAAAACCGAAAGAAGAAGATGTTTTTCTCGAATTAAGATTCCTTGGACTTCTCGCTTTGGTCGATCCTGCCAGGGCGGATATTAAGCCTGCTCTTGAAAAGTGCCACAAAGCAGGTATTCAAGTTATCATGCTAACAGGTGACCAAGAAGGAACAGCTGCAAAGATTGCTCGTGACGTTCATCTCACCAAAAAAGAAAAGATTCAAACTCTCAGAGGAGATCAACTTCCCCCATTGGATCAATGGGATGAAAGCTTTAAAACAAGGCTTAAAAGTATTGATGTCTTTAGTAGAGTAAGCCCTCAGCAAAAGCTTGATCTTATTACTTTCTATCAAAATATGGGACAAATCGTTGCCATGACAGGTGATGGTGTAAACGATGCACCTGCTCTTAAAAAAGCTGATATTGGTATGGCCATGGGAATACGGGGAACTCAAGTGGCCAAAGATGCATCAGATATGATTCTTAAAGACGATCACTTTAGAACTATTGTTGAAGGGGTTAAGCAAGGAAGAATCATCTTCAGTAATATACGAAGATTCGTTGTATACCTACTCTCATGTAACCTCAGTGAAGTTCTTATTGTATCCTTGGCCTCGTTTGTGAATGCTCCACTACCTCTTACGGCCTTACAAATTCTATTTTTAAATCTTGTAACCGATGTCTTTCCAGCATTGGCCTTAGGCATGGGTGAAGGAGACAGCTCTTACTTAAAACATTCTCCTAGAGATGCAAAAGAGTCTGTTATCACGCCTAGAAAATGGGGACTTATTTTCTTTTACGGAATACTAATCACGATATCTGTTCTATCCATCTTCTTCCTCCATCTCTTCTATGAAGAGAGGCCACTAGAGATTGCACTGACAACATCATTTTTAACTCTTGGATTCGCTCAAGTTTTTCATATTTTTAATATGCGACTCATCCATGCCCCTTTTCTGAGTAATGATATTACTCAAAATCGATTTGTTTGGGGTGCTATTGCCCTTTGTTCATTTCTCCTGATAAGTGTTGTGCAAATACCATCAATAAGAAGTGTACTAAGCTTGTCGACCTTAGATATGGAACTTTGGGCCCGTGTCTTATTTTTCTCATTTATACCCGTTATAATTGGACAAATTGCCGCTTTCTTTAAATGGGGTATCTCCAACTAGATCCTAGGAAAAAATATGAGTGAAGAATTCACAAAGCTTACTCGAACCTTGATGGCCGCTGTTGTTCAAATTTCAGTCGAAGGCCATGTTGGTGAAGATGTTAAATCGATTCTCAATCCAAGAATTGGAGACCTAAAAGATTGGACTGGTTCTGGGTTCTTTATTAAATGTCCTTATGGGGAAGATATTATTATCACAAATACTCATGTTGTTAAGAACGCTCAGAGCATTGAAGTTATGTCGATGCTTACTTCTGAAGAGCGATTTGATGCCGAGGTAGTCGGTATAATTAAAGATCAAGAACCCGATATTGCAGTAATTCGCCTTAAGAAGGGTGAAATTGATCGTTTTAAAAGTATGGCTTCAGGCCCCATTCCCTCATTGGAGTTGAAAAAAGACTCTACTCTTGTCACTAGAGGAACTGAAATTCGAGCAATTGGCTACCCCATGGGAATGAGCGAGCCCAATATCACAACTGGAGAAATAACGAACTTCATGTCAGGTGATCGCTTCTCTGCTGAAAAATATGTTACTGATGCTGCAATCAATCCCGGAAACTCAGGTGGCCCCTCAATTGATGCAACAGGAGAGGTCATTGGCATCAATACCTCAATTATTCAAGATGCAGATAATATCGGATTTTTAACTCCCTATACCTATATCCGAATTTTCCTAAAGAACCTCTTTGAAAACGATTCAGTTGAGTTCTCTGAAATTGGTGGCTCCTTTCAAAAGAACTCACATGGATTCTCTTTGGCCATTGAAATGAATGGGCCCAAAGGAATTATTGTTACCTCTATTGAAAAGGGTGGCTTTCTTGAGTGCATTGGTGTTCAAAAAGAAGATATTATTTTAGGACTTAATAACACTAAGATTGATCGTCATGGAATTTTTATTGGAGAGCATCAATACCATAGAAGAAATATCTTTGATGAGTTTAAGCTTATTCCCCTTGGCCAAAAAGTAGAGCTAGAAATCTGGCGCTCAGGTAAAACTTTAACCTTATCTGGTCCTGCACAAAAGGCGATTAGAAAAAGAATTGTCTCCAACCCCATCATTAATGATCGCTGCTTCTTATCTCTATGGGGTATGACTATACAGGTTTTAAGTTATGAAATCATAGAGTCATTTAATCTGATTGATCCTTTAACCTTTTATCAACTTCTTAAACATTTTGATGAAAACAAAGAACGAATTGTGGTAACCCACTTAGAAAAGCAGGGGCAAGCTTACTCTCAAGAGTGGTCTATTGGTGAAGTCATTACTCATGTAAATGGTGAGGAGGTGGCCAATATAAATGACTTTATTGAGAAGCTTAAAGCTGGTCATCAAAATAAATTTATAAAATTAGAAACTGAGATAGGTACAACAGGCTATTTTCCCTGCGCTGATGAATTTCCCGATCTTAGCTATCAAAAGCCCAGAGATTTTCTAAAATAACTAGTCATTTTCGAGCTGCCCACCTTTGATGGGTAAATACCCTCCCCTTAGATCATAAGCTAGATGCAAGAGGTCGCCTTTATAGAGGGTGATCTTTTCTTCAAGCCTAAGGCCACCAAATTCTTCACTTGGAGTAAATTCAACAGGATGCTCATCGCTTGTTCCCATGAATGTGATAATATGTCCCTTCGCTTGAAATATATTATTCATGGGAATGGAAGATAATTTCGTTATCCCTTTTTCTTTTCCTCGGATGGGAACAAGTTGTATCGGTACATGAAATACTGGAATAACGCCTTCGCTTTCTATTATGCATTCTTCTCTCATGCGAAAGAATCCTTCGTGTGTGGTCTCTCCTCTCCAAGCATTGAATCTCGAAATGGTTTCTTTATTTTTCAAAAGTCTAATTTCTGCAAGATGACGATGTGCTGATATTTCTTTTTTTATTTCAGCGTTGGTCATTCCCTCATTTATAACAAGCTTTGCAATATTTAAGTGCCCTAAGGCCAGTCGATAATCTTCAGGATCTTGATTGTACTTTTTTAGAAACTGATTGAATTTCTTTCTCGTTTCTTCATCAACCTTTTGTTCGCCAAAGTGAATATCAAATTCCCCACTCAGAACATTTAAAGGACGAATTCCTGAAAGAAATACTTCCTCATCTTCATCCAAAAAAACTTCCCACCAGGTTTTACCGATGATTCCATAATGAAGATCGAGGTCTCCAAAGTCTACATCCATAGAGAAATCCCTAAGCATATCTTCAGTGAGTTTCAATTGTCTTCGATCCCAGAATTCAACGATTACAGCAGAAAAAGCTTCTTCACTTTCTATATTTCGATGCATACTTTCCAGATCGTGAACACAGTGATTAAGCTTTGAAATTGCACTTTGAACTAATGGGCTTGATGCGCGGTAAATATCGCTTGGGTTGTGGGCGTCTCCATAGAGAACTTCAAAGTGGTGATGAATAATATTTGCAAACTCTTGATCAAAGTAGCCCGTTCCCTTCTCTTCAATTTTATAAGAACCTTCTGCATTAATGATGGCGATGGCCTTATTTAAGTCATCAAAAACCTTCTTTTTTTCTTCCTCACTTGTATCAAATCCAGTGAAGCGTGCATATAGAGGCTCCTGCCGATCCATTAATCGTTTGAGCTCTTTTACCCAGAGCCAAGCATAGTCCTTGTCAGCGACTCTCCATTCTAGGGTAAATACTTTACCTGACTTGGGGTTCTGAAAATCTATTTCCAAACTATAGGTGCTATTTTCCATAGAAGTACCTTTCTTGTGACTTAGGGATACTTCTTCGTATCACTTCTTCACTCTTCTTTTTCAAGCAAATCGCAGAAATATCTAAGTGTTGGGATAAGATGTAAATGAGTTTATCTCTATCGCCATTGATCATATCATTTCTCAATTTTCCCAAACAACACTGGCCAAGTCTTAAGCTCTTATCATTTAAATCTATATTTTTTTTATCAGCATAAGGTCTAACGATATCAAGTAACTGATCTCTATTTGTTTCAAAGAAATTTATATTAAAAGATCCTGTTAATCTCGACAGAGGTCTAATATCTTCCTCTATAATAGATTCATCTTGATCGATAAGAACTTCAAGCCATGTTTTACCGATTTGATCATAATGAACTGTTAAATCACCAAATTCTCCATCAAGACTAAAGAGGTTATTCCATTCATCCTGAATTTCAATTGCTCTTGCTTCAAAGAACTCACTTGTTACATAAGCAACATCTTTTGAGTCATTTCCATTCGCTGCGATTTCTGCTCTTTGCCAGGACTCAAGTTCATGAACATAATCATTTAACCCACATACAGCGGAGCGAGTTTCTTCATTAGAATTTTTCCAATACTCAGACTTAAAACCCTCATTTCCAATCAATGTTGAGAAGTGATGATGAATATCATTAAGTAGATTTTGAGTAATCGCTCCAGAGTACCGCTCTTTTATACGATAGCGAGCATCTCTATTTATTGTTTCAATACATTCATTTAACAGGTTACCAACAAAGTCTTGATTACGATGTCCATCTAAAAAACCGACATAACGAGACTTCAAAGGAAGGTCATTACTTAAACACGAATGGATGAGCTTTAACCAAAAAAAGCTAATTTCATGATCGAGAATTCTCCACTCAAGAATTAGTGGTTTCTCTCTTCCCCACTCGATAGAAAGGCTCCATTCGGAGTATTGATTTTCCATAAGGACATTATACCCTATGCCATCAATCTTAAAAACATGACTTTACTAAGGAACTTCCTTAAACCAGCATTTGGGTCTAGGTTGATCAAATAAACCTGCTACGAATGTATTTATACGACATTGATTACTTGGGTAAGAATTGAACAGAGTTTCATTAACAATATGCTCATCCTTACCATTAAGGGTGAAGAGGCCACCTTCTTCTCCTTTCAAAAGTTGTAATACATGAGAAAAGCCTTCAATTGCTTTGGCCACTCTCAAGCATAGCGCTTCATCCCATTCAGATACTTCTAAGAATCTACATAACTGATCTTGTTCACTGCTTGAGGGATAACTCAAGTAATTCAGAGTATCTACTTTTCTCTCATAGTATCTCTTCAAACATTCCTTGGTTGCAAAGTAGTCGGCCTGCCCTTCACTGGAAACATCTTCATAGACAGGTAGATCGATGGCAATATAGGGAGCTCCTCCAAGAATATGGCCTACTTCATGACAAGTAATAAGAGCAATCGCATCATCATTCATTCCCGGAACTCGGGCCATTCCTCCCCAGAATCCAATTTTCATAGTGCCTTCTGTCTCAGCAGCATAGGCCGTTAAGTAGGGGTTTTCCCAATCCAAAGCAGGTACAACAGGAATTCTAAACTGAGTGAAGTCTGATGCGTAGAGAGCATAAATTTCATAGAAAATTCTAGTAAAACTCTCCTGCGTAACCGTTGAACTTGTCTCTTCATTAACACTATAGGAGTACTTCTTTGCCATGGCCTCTGTTGAGCCTATAAAGAGAAGACATAGAATAGTAAAAGAAATTAGCTTGGGGCGCATCACTCGATATTGCCCGCAAAGGGTGATTATTACAATGGATCGTAAAAAGATTACTTAGATTAGGAAAGTTCTACACCATCGACCAGGCCATCAATTGACTGGCGTTTATCAAATCTAACCCCAACTTTGATATAGCGCTCTTCAGGAGAATTAAGATGGGCAATTGTCTTATGAACAACTACTCCCTTAACTCTTGAAAGGTTTGAAATAGACTCTGATATATTCATCTCCACCTGATCCCCTCTATAGAGACCATCTAATCTTCTAACCTTTATTTTGAAGGCCACTCCAGATGTGGAAATATCAAGAATACTTCCCTCGTATTGTGCCTTTCGATTTCGACCGTCCTCACCATAGGAAATAATCCAGTTTGTTGGACTTAAATTCTTTGTAGGTATAACTCTCTTACACTCGCGAAGGTTAATAATTTTTAGGGATGTTGGCATTGATACCGTTATCCATTTAGATGCATGGTTTTTGATTACTTTTGAGCGGAAAGTAATATTATTCGATTCATTAACAATTACAACTTCATCCCCAACGGGAAAATTTAATAATTCATCATCTAGGGGAATAATAGAAATTTCTTCCTGGGCATCGTTAATATGCTTAAGCTCAGAAACTACTTTAACATTCAGGGAAATATCTGATGTAACAAAGAGCGAACCATAAGTGAGGCACGTTTCAAAATACTGAGCGATTAATGATTTGTCATTCACGACACCAAAGTCATCCACTGCCGTTTCCATTGTTAAAGTACTCCTACCATTCTCACCGCGCTTAATGTTTCAAACAAGTAAAACATGTACAAGAAATCTTTATAAATGCTTTTTTTTCCCCTACATAAGCCGCTTAGAGATTGACGGCCGTATAAGAAGTAAACATTCTCTACTCTACTCTAGTTCTACTATCAGGTACTTACAAGGCTGCATTTATGGCACGCTCCTTGCTCTATAAATAGGGAGAATTCCTATGAGAGAGGAGAATATAATGAAACTACTATCGAAAGCTTTATTAATTTGGTTTATGGCCACATCTACGAATATCTTCGCAGCCCCACAGATTATTTGCACAACTCCAAGAGAGTCAAAAGTTGTCCTGATAAAAGAGTCTGCTGTTGCTCTATCTACTCCAGAGAAACTTATCAATCAAAGAACGGTTGCAAGTGTTTCATCGGTTAGAACAAAGCATGAGGGTAAAGGCTTCACTAAAATTATTTATCTTGATGGAATCAAGCATACTATTCATATTGAAGACGAAAATAAATTTTCAGATATTTCTGACTATATGGTTATGAGGTCACAAGAGGGTCACGAAATTACTTACCCCTTAACATGTAATCGCTAAACTAACTTAATTTTCAAGTCTAACGACTAAACTTAAATTTCTTTACTGGGTCCTCTCCTTCTCTCTGTCTTTCGGGGACCACGTAGTTTTCACATCCTTTAACAGCAACTTCAATTTCCTTTTCAACACTTGCGGCATTGACGAGAGCAACAAATGAACTCAATCGTCTTTTTAGCTTTTGATTATAAAAAGCTATCTCAACCGTATAATCGCCTTTTAATTCCATCCCACCATTTACAGTAACGGGACTGTAGCTAATCATAGTAACTTTGGCAGGAACATAGTAATCATCAGCGCCACTCACGACCCACTCTTGCTTAGAAGGCCCCATACTTTTTAAGTCGTGCTCATCAATTAATAAGCGGTGATTAAGCGCCGGACAGGGAAGTTCACTTAGGCGCATTGAAATTGATGAGGCCGCATAGTTAACTCCAATAGATCCTTTCTTAGGTGAGCTAAAGCGAAGGTTATTAGGATTACGAGGATCGGGAGAAACTAACATCATCGAGTAGTATCCAAGAATTTCTGTTCGAAGTCCTTCTTTACGCTCCAGCTTAATTAACCAAGCATCTATCTTCTTCTTTTCATAGAGAAGTTCTAATGCATCATTATCAATCTGAGGTAATTCAAAAGAAAAGCGTATCCCTCGAGATAGTATATCTTTACCAAACTTACCAACTCTCCAAGGAACAACCCTCATCTCATCAATAGAGACACCTTTCGTTTTAATATAGGCCGTATTCTTAGTGAAATGAAAATCGACGCTTTTAGTACAACTACTCAAAAGAGTCGCTAGTAAATATAAAGAAATGATACCGTATCTGATAAGTCCCCCTCTTGTGGGCCTGTTTTAAGATTAAGCTTTTCGTCACCTTTAATTAATATTGCCTGGTATGGAGAAATCACTTGTCCATTTATATTGAGCTCGTGGCCCAAATTAAGTATGGAAGATGGCCTATGGGCCAAGTCTCTAGAGATCTCAACTTCCGATGGACCTTTTAACTCATAATAATCGAGATTGAAGTCTCTATGTTCAATTAATGTGCTGAGACCTTTATTCTTAACAACGGCACCTGGCTTAAAGTTCTCAATTTGATTTGCCTGTGTATCAAAGTTAATGACATCTAGGGCCTTTTCAATATGAAGCTCACGAGAACGCCCTTCACTGTCTTTGCGATTCCAATCCCAAACGCGATAGGTTATTCCAGAGCTTTGCTGTACTTCTGCCAAGGTAACCCCTCTCCCAATGGCATGTATCGTTCCAGCAGGAACAAAGAAGAAATCCCCTGGAGTTATCGGAATAAAGTTTAAAAGCTCTGATACATTCTCTTTTTCGGAAATCGCTTTTTCTAGGCGAGATTTATCAACACCTTCTTTCAAACCTAGATAAATTCCACAACCTGCATCGGCCGCTAAGATAAACCAACACTCAGACTTGCCAAGGCTATTTTCATGAAGTTTTGCGTACTCATCGCCGGGGTGAACCTGAACACTTAAGTCATCACTAGTGTCAATAAACTTAACGAGATATTGAAAAGCATCTTTTCCAATAATATCAGCGATTGGTCTTCCCTCTTTATCAAAAGAAGGACCTTCTTCGAGGAGAGAAACCTCCCATGTTTCACCTATCTTCTTAAGATCGAATCCTGTGTCCGATTTAATTCCTTTCATTTGAGATAATTTCGAACTTCCCCAAATTTTTTCAACGATATGAGGATTCATGGGAATATAGTTCTTCGTGGCATTCGTCATTCAATTAAACCTTTCAATTGTTTTTTAGACTAATTAGACAATAAATATGGTCACTCTAGTTTCTCAAGCTTCAATAGCGATCGCAAGCCCAATCGCCCAACTACCTGATTATTATAAGACTTACTTAGATTAACAATAAGTTTTTGCCGTGTATTAAAGAGGCCTTAAAATAGATGTCATGAAGAGATTCCCTCTACCCATACTACCACTGCCTGAGATGGTGTTCTTTCCAAACACCTCAATCCCTATGCTAATCGTGGAGCCGGCCTATATTAAAATGATCAAAGATTGTTTGATGACTGATCAGTCTATTGGGATTGCTCTTGCAGAGCCCGTGCATAGTGATAGTAATACTTCTTCGAAGTACTCTCCACAAAGGGTTGCAACCATGGGTAAGCCTATTCTTTTAGAAGAGAATGAGGATGGTTCTCTTAAAGTACTTATTCGAGGTGAGTCTCGTATCGAACTTTTAAAAGTTGAACAGAATATACCTTATCTTATTTATCAAGTCAGAGAACTTCCAGATATTAAAGATGGTGGACAATTTCACTTTGATGCTCCCAAAATAGAAAGACTAAAAGATATTCTGTTTCAGTGGCTCGATGATACTGTCCACGACTCAGTAGAAAGAGATGCCTTTATCCAATCTCTTGAGTCACTTCACTATATTGTCGACTACCTCTCCATGTTCTTGGTCCAGGATCGCTCGATGAGACAACTCTTACTAGAGAATTGCTCTCTTCATGAAAGAGTTCAGATTCTAAGCACGCTATTAAGAGGAGATTACCCTGACTGCGAAGATGATCTTGTCCTTAGCGCACTTAAGGATTTTGAATACTCTGATAGTAATGACCCTTATGGTAAAGTTATGCACTAGCGACTAGTGCAATATGGCCTTTTACAGAAAAAGAAAGAAGTAATTTACAATCGTGATTCCTAATCCAGAAACAAGTGGAATGGTTAAATTGTCATCAAAGAAGACAGATAGCAGTTCACTAAAAACTCCAATCACAGCTGAAAACATAGCAAACCAAATCAAGCTGTAGTCATCTACTCCATGACCTAATAAATAAATCAATGAGATCAAGTAGCATGTGATAAACCCTGCCAAAGAGCCTTGAAGTGACTTATTAGGAAGAATTTTATCTTTTCCATAGAGCACGCCAAACACACTTGAAATGGGATCACTAAAAATAAGAAAAAGGATGGCCAAGATTGCGATTTTTTCTGAGAAGAAAAATAATGAAAGAGAAGTACCTAGAGCATAGAAAGGAAACCCACTCATTCCATTTCTTTCAGACTCACGCATGAAGGGTCCCATGGCAATCAAAACTAACTGATTTAGCTTTTCGCTCTTCGCACGAGAGAACTCAACAATGAAGGCCATAGCTGCAACAATTAAGAGGGCACTGGCCATATATTTTTGTTCTAGCTGCAAGGTTTTATAAATAGTAAGACCGGATAACCCAGTACCAATATGCCATAGCTTTCTTAAAATATGTAGGTCGCTTCTAAGCTTGAGTTGGGACTGTGATTGAGCTGTAGAAATATTTCTCGACATTTTTACTCCAATATTAATTTTGGCCAAGTCATATTTAACCCGTTCAATACTGAGCAGTCCAGACAAAAACAGTCAAGTACCCATGTTTACACTCATTGCAAAAAAGTGCTTGAAAGCAAGATAACTCTATGAAACCCCTTACATAAATTGAATAACTCGTTATAATGGAAATGCTAAAATCATAAAGATTTTACAAGTAAAGAAATTGAGTAAAGCAGTAAAGGAAATTCCTTTGCGAGCTCTATATATCCAAAGTAGGAATTAATGAACTGGCCTGAAAATAGCTCTAAGTTTCCAGATAGCATTCAAGATCGCTTCTCGGGACACAATCAAAAAATATGGGCCATTGGTGGTGGAAAAGGTGGCGTTGGAAAAAGTCTAGTTACGGCCAACCTATCTATTTGTCTCTCCCTGATGGGCTATCGTGTGATTGCTATTGACCTCGACTTAGGAGGGGCCAACCTTCACACCTGTCTTGGTGTACCTATTCCCGAAAAGACTCTCTCTGATTATCTCTCAAAGAAAGAGCGCTATCTCCAAGATCTAGTAACCCCTACTCCGATCCCCAACCTCTCTATCATTAGTGGTGCACAAGATGACGTAGGGATTGCAAACTTAAAGCAAATGCATAAAGCGAAAATTCTCTCCAAGATGAGAGAGCTTGATGCCGACTATGTACTTCTGGATCTCGGTGCAGGTACAACCTTTAATACCCTGGACTTCTTTATCTCCGCAGATCAAGGAATTCTAACCGCGCTCCCCGAGCCAACTTCTATTGAAAATACTTACCGCTTTATTAAATCGGTTTACCACAGAAAGTTAAAAATGGCCGAGGACTTACTTGAAGTAGGACCGCTTATTGATCAGGCCATGAATACAAAGATATCAACTAATGCAACTCCAGCAGACCTTATTAATCGCGTGATTGAAATCAACCCTCATATGGGTAAGAAGCTACAAGCTGAAGTTAACCGTCTTATCCCAAAACTCATTATTAATCAGGTAAGAACACAAGCTGATATTGATATTGGTTTTTCGATGAAGATTATCTGTAAGAAGTATTTCGGTATTCAGCTCGACTATGCAGGCTACCTTGAGTACGACGCCTCTGTTTGGCAAAGTGTAAAAAAGAGAAGACCTCTTCTTATGGAATTTCCTAATTCAAGTTTAGTGAGTAACTTCGATAGAATTATTCACAGACTTCTAAACCTTAATTAATAAGGATACATCTACAAGTGGAAGACAGTACAAAGAATTATTACGATATTCTCGAAGTTGCCGAAGACGCTGATGGAGACACTATCCATAGAGGATATATGCGTGCTAAGAACGCCTACACTCAGGATTCCTTAGCGCTCTACTCTTTAATGTCTCCTGATGAGTGTGCCAAAACACTTGAGCTTATTGAAGAAGCCTACTCTATCCTTTCCAATATCAATAAAAGAAAGCAATACGACCAAGCCCGTGGCCTTAACAACCAAGGAGTCTACGGAAATAGCAAGCCAAACTTCTCTGCTGATGAAATGACTATGGGTCATAATCCACAGAAGAGCTATAGTGAAGGAAAGTCGAAAGGCTCCATGTTTAAGATCATGGCCAATATGCGCTATACCTTAGATTATAAAGTTAATCCTGACTTTGAAAAAGAAATCGAACAGGCCAGCGATTACTCAGGCGAATTCTTAAAGTCCATTCGTGAATATAAATGTGTAGAAATTTCAAGAATGGCCGAAATGACAAAAATCTCTAAAACTTATATTCGCTATATTGAAGATGAATCATTTGATAAACTTCCCGCTTCTGTTTATGTTCGTGGCTTTGTTTATCAATATGCAAAAACACTTAAGCTTAACCCTGAACTTGTTGCGAACTCTTTTCTTTATCGCATGAAGCAGGCAAGGGAAAACTCTTAAGCAATGAGCTCAACCAATGAAGATGATGAACTCATTGAACTCACACTCACAGAAGAGGATCTTAAAGACTATAAACGCCTCGATATTTATCTCTCTAAGAACTTAAAAGAAATCAGCCGTAACTTTATAAAGAATCTCTTTCAAAAGGGACTTATAACTTTATCAGAAGAAAGTCCCTATCAAGGAAAATTTGAACTTAAGAGAATGCCTCCAGCAGGCTCTATTATTCAAATTGAAGTTCCCCCTCCTGCACCTAGTGATGCCATTGCCGAAAATATTCCATTAGATATTCTCTTTGAAGATGAGCATCTCATTATTGTTAATAAGGAAGCGGGGATGGTCGTCCATCCTGCTCCGGGGCATCCTACAGGAACACTTGTAAACGCTATCCTTTATCACTGCCAAGACCTAAGTGGAGTTGGTGATCAGAAAAGACCTGGAATCGTTCATCGTCTTGATAAAGGAACTAGCGGGGTTATGGTTGTGGCCAAAACTCAGAAGTGCCATGAAGGCCTAGTCCTTCTTTTTTCAACTCACGATATTATTCGTGAATACCAGGCCATTGCTATGAAAACTAAAATGATGGCCGCTGGTGAAGTAGAATCTCATATTGGACGCCACCCAAGTAATCGCTTAAAAATGGCCTCTGATGTTCGTGGTGGTCGATGGTCTAAAACCTACTATAAAGTCTTAGAGAACTATAAGCACTGCACTTTAGTTTCCTGTACATTAGAGACCGGTAGAACTCATCAAATTCGTGTTCATATGTCTCAAGACCTCAAGGCCCCTCTCTTAATGGACCCTCTCTATGGAAATCCAAAAGAGCATATTAAGCGCTTACCAGGAGAGGTATCTAGGTTTTTCAAAGACTACCCCCATCCTTTTCTCCATGCTAAGAAGCTAGGCTTTATTCACCCTATAACCAAAGAGGAACTTCTCTTTGAAACGGAACTCCCCACGATCTTTCAAGAAACACTAGCTGCCCTAAAGGAGCATGACCTATGAGCATCGTCTCAGAAATGAGTACTCCAATTGGAAAATATATTATTTATAATGAGAAGCCAGATTATGAATTTGCTGAAGTAACTCAGGTTCACGGGAATACTGTTCTCAATGCGACAAAAATTAAAGCTAATAAGAGCGAAGCCGATGGGATTTATTGTCTAACTCAAGATCTTAAACCCATGGCCATAAAAACAGCAGATTGCTTACCCATTTGTGTATGTGGAGAAAAAGGTGTGGCCATGCTTCATGCTGGCTGGCGTGGAGTAGAGTCAAATATTTTCTCTCCTGAAAATCTTGCACATTTAGCTCCCTTTCACTTTTCAATTGGTCCGGCGATATCGGTAGACAACTATGAAGTCCAAAGTGACTTTATCCATAACTTTCCCCATTTAGAAAATTGCTTCATTCATAGAGATCAAAAGATTTACTTTGATCTCAAGTTAGCGGCCTACTCGCTTATTTCTCATCAATTTCCGAGTGCTACGATAGTCACTTCACAGGTAGACACATTCACGACAACTGAGCTGCACAGCTATAGAAAAGATAAGACAGTGGCCAGAAACTGGAATTTATGGCTGCCAGATGGTCATACAGCCTAGAATTAGCACTGCGAACAGTTTATAATTCCAGTAGAATTACTATTTAAACTTCTCATGAAGGAGAACTCATAATGCTCGAGCAAAAAAGCTTTTACAAAAGTAACCAACTCTCCAAGCAAGTACTAGGTGGTCTAGGCGCCGTTTTTATGATTGCCTTGTCCATCTACTTAACGAATCACTATTTCAATACAAAGTTCCCTACAGGAATTGGAGGCGGTGGTCTATGTGATATTAATGCCTTTTTCAATTGCGATGTGGCGACAAACTCAATTGCCTCCAATATCGCTGGTGTTCCTATTGCAATGCTCGGTATCCTAATGGGTGTATTTGTACTTTTTGGCTTTCTCTTTAATAGTGAGAAAGTTGAAGGGACCGTACACTTTCTCCTCATTATTAATGCTGTAGGATGCTTACTCCTATTTATTTATTCACTCATCGGTCTTGGGGGGCTTTGTCCAGGATGTACCCTTTACTATATCGCCTCTTGGGTTACGCTCTTTGCTTTCTTCAAAACAAGTTCTATTCGCTCTCCGGATATTCTTGCTTTAGTTAGTTATGGTGCAGTATTTGGGATTGTTTTTGCCATCACATTTAATTTTGTTCAAGGCAAACAAGGAAATGTGAATAAATTGGCCCAGAGCTTAATTACCCAATATGAGAGTCTTCCAAACCTTGGAAACCCTCCTATGGAGTCAGAATATAAACTTGCAACAATTGAAGGGACTTCTTTTAAAGATGCACCTATACGTATTGTTAAGTTCTCCGACTTTGAGTGTCCGGCCTGTCGTATGCTCTCAGATATTCTTCATAAAGTGGCCGTTCAGTACAAAGGTAAAGTTGCTATTGACTACTTCTTCTACCCACTGGATCACAACTGTAACCCTGAAATGCAAAGACCAATGCACCAGTGGGCATGTTACGCAGCATACATGGCCGCCTGTGCCCCTGAAAAATTTCCTGAAATTGAAAATACTATTTTTGCGAATCAATCAAACCTTTCCAAGGATTATATTGATGGACTTGCTAAGCAGTACGGCGTAACCGAATGTATGCAAAAAGCAGAAACGAAAGCGAAAGTTGTAAGCTATGTTAAACAGGCCAAGCAATTTGCAGTTAAATCAACTCCTACTTTTATACTCAATGGAGTGAAGATTGAAGGTGTGCTCCCTATGGATCAATTGAAGATCCTTATTGATCACATTCTAAAAAAATAAGAGCCCAAAATGAACAAGAGATAAGCAAGAGATGAGCAAGAAAAAGCGCGACATTCCAATCTTTGATCACCCTATCTTTGAGACCCACTGTCACTTAGACTACCTTAAGGAAAGGACTACTGAAGAGACCATCGCGCTTGCTTGCGAAAAAGGAATTGATCGCTTCATTACGATTTCAGTTTCTCCAAATAACCTCGATGGAGTTATCGAAATTGCAAAAGCCCACACAAATGTCTTCTGTACTCAAGGTCTTCATCCCCATGAGGCAAAGCACTGGAATGAAGAGGTCGAGGCCAAGATTTTAAAAAACTCAGAATTTGAAAAGGTCGTTGCTATCGGAGAAATTGGCCTAGACTTTCACTACAATAACTCCCCCAAAGAAAAACAAATTGAAGTTTTCCGAAGACAACTTGAAATCGCAATCGAGCGCGAGCTTCCCGTTGTCATCCATTCCCGAGATGCCGACCCTGAAACCATTGAGGTTTTAGAAGAGATGGCCCCTAAAATGAAGAAGAAAGGGGTTATCCATAGCTTCACCTCAGGTCCAGAGCTTGCGAAAAAGGCCATTGAGCTAGGCTTTTGCTTAGGTTTTAATGGCATCATTACTTTTAAAAATGCCCAAGCTGTTCGAGATATTGTGGAGCTAACTCCCATAGATAAAATTCTATTGGAGACAGACTCACCCTTCCTAACACCTACACCCTACCGTGGCCAAGAGAACGGTCCTCAATTCTTACCTTTTATCGCTGAAAAAGTAGCCGAAATCAAAGAGGTCACAGTTGATGAACTCCTAAAAGTTGCTTATCAAAATAGCCTCAGAGAGTTCACGCGAGACTAGAGAAGATACTTCCCCTCTATAGATTAATTTCGTTGTTATAGATAGAATCTAAATATGAAATTGGTCAAATTTGTAATCTTTCTATTTTTCTACTCTCTCCTCTGTACCCCAAGCTTTGCTGGACTTTATATCCATCCCCGCCTAGGCTACCACACAGGAGATGATTCACAAGAAGGTCAAAACTACAGTAGTACTTATTACGGCTCTCTATTAGGAGCAACCTTCGGCAGGAACGACCGCTTTGTTATTGGTGTTAACATTAATCAATGGACCAAGGTACATAAAGGCTCAGAGGCCCTAAGTGAAGCAGAAGTATCCCTACTTGAAATGGGTCCTATGCTCAGTGCCTTTCTTAATAAGTCCCAAACAATATTTGCCTCCTTTGCCTATAATATGCATGCCAAAGGAGAAAGAACCCTATCTGATGGAACAAGTCAGGAAATCTCAGGAAGTAGTATGCTGGGCCAATTGGGCTATGTCGTTAAATTCTCTCGCTCTATCTTCCTCGGAGTCTCTATGAATTATCACTCAGTCTCAATCGACTCTTCAGTCGTTGGATCTACAGAGGCCGATGAAACTGATTCCTACTCAACCATCTATCCTAGTATTGATTTAAGTATCCGCTTCAAGTAGCTGAAGGCAAAATTTGCCTAACTAGAAGTCCTCCTACTCCTTTCTTCTCAGCTCTCCGATAGAGGGTAATGAAGAAAATTAACCTGCTCTTATCTGCGGCCGTGATCTGTTTTTCACCAGCTCTCAACGCCTACGATATTTTTCCTATTACTCGCTACACTCAATCGGAAAGAGAAGGTGTGATGTCCCTCTACTCAAGCTATAGACCTCAGATGTCAGCAACTGTCGATTGCGCCAGTTTCTTAATGGGAGTGACTTATCACTCTCCTCAAGGGGTGAATCAATTTCTCCACCTTTATGAAGATGAGTGTTATGACATTTTGGAAACAGTCGATTATTGGTTTCAATATAACGAAACAGCATGCCTTTCTGTAGATTTTGACAATAAGAGCTGGAATTTAACGAAAGGCGCGGACCTTTGCCCACGCAAGAATTAATTGAGCAATTGCTTAAGGTGATCTCCACCTGGATTAAGATTAAGTTGATGAGTCTGCATCATTCTCTCTCTAAAGCTCTGATCGAGTTGTTTAGCAAAATTCTTCTTTGCCACCGCTTGCATCAGTGTTTTATTAATTTTTTCATAGACTAAGAATTGAACTTCCGGCTCAGTCTCAAGTTGATTATGACTTTCTGGACGAAGCTCATTGGAGACAAATGTCATCTCCTTCTTTCTGGCAACATTTGGCCCATCATTGAAGAAATAGTCTTGATCGGAGATAAGATTAAAATTTTCTTTCACATTCTGAGGGATAATATCGTTATCTGAGCCGATAGAATCAAGGGTCACTAAGAGATCTATATTTCTAAAGCCATGTTCAACTCGGTTAAGTTCATTGGCCACATCCACTACTGTATCTCCGCCCATTCCATGCCCAACAAGTATGATCGGCTGACCGTGGGGTCGTGACTTTACGGCCTCAATGATTTCATTCTTATTATTCCACTTGAAAACTTCTGCCGAAGGTATATTTCCAGACATTTCGCCGAGTCCAGACTTTTCATTTTCAAATGGATTAATCGAGAATCCTTTCACAAAGAAAATCCCAGGCTTATCAATTGGCTGACTTCCCTCTTTAACGCTCTCTGACTCTTTAGCAGAATTCACTTCAATATCTAAACCAACAGAAGGAACACTTGGACTCACCAGTGAGGTCAAGCCTCTTACCAATGAAGTTCCCGCCTCTGTGAGAAGATGCCTTCCGGCAGCTCCGGCCTCTTCAACCTTGGACTCTACTTTATCTTTAACTTCAGAAATACCACTGGCCTTGGCCGGTGTCCCTTTGGGGACTTCACTCGTTTGCGTGGCCCCAGTACTTTTACTTAAGGACTTGGCCACCTCTTTTCCTTCACTTACTGGCTTACGATTAAGGTAATCCTGTTTGGAGGCATAGCGAATAGTAGTACTAGGACTTTTCATTCTTTTATTCTACATTGCCGGGCAGCATAAATCTTTCTAGGCAAGTTTTGTCTGACTGTAAAAAACGTACAATATTGGTCTGTTAATGCTTGAAAGGGTGTCCTAACAAGATTTGATGTGATAAAAGCTTAGAATCTAAATTTTCATATTTTTATAGTTTTGGGCCCCCCTTGGTCCTCGGATTTTCATTTTAGGAGTCAAAATCATGGCAAAGATTAAAGTAGCAATTAACGGAATGGGTAGAATTGGTAGAACTCTCGTTAGAGAATTCTTTTCTCGCAATGACCTTAACTATCAAGTTGTAGCGGTAAATAACCCTGGAACTCCATCTCCCTATATTCATTTATTAAAGTTTGACTCTGTTCATGGAACTTTCAATGGAAGTATCGATTACAAAGAAGGAGAAAATACCTTCACTGTAAATGGTAACAAAATTAAGTTCTATAACTTTAGAGATCCTTCTGAAATTCCTTGGGGAGCAGACCAAGTTGATATCGTTATCGATGCTACTGGAAAGTTTAAGGATAAGAATGGACTAAGCCTCCATATCAGAGACACCGTTAAAAAAGTTATTATGTGTGCTCCAGGAAAAGACCTTGATGGGACATTCGTAATGGGAATTAATAACGAAGAATATTCTCATGAGAATCACCATGTTGTTTCAAACGCAAGTTGTACAACAAACTGTCTAGCTCCAGTTGCCAAAGTACTTCATGACAACTTTGAAATCGAATCAGGTTTCATGACAACTGTACATGCTTATACTTCTGATCAGAATATCCTAGATAATAGCCACAAAGATCTACGTCGTGCCCGTGCAGCTGCTGTTAGCATGATTCCTACGACAACAGGTGCGGCAAAGGCCGTTGGACTGGTAATCCCAGAGCTTAAAGGAAAGCTTGATGGTCTTGCTATTCGTGTTCCAACTCCAAATGTTTCGATGGTTGATCTTAACGTAGTTCTTAAGAAAGACGTAGATATTGAAACTGTAAACAATGCCCTTATTGAAGCTTCTCAAGGACACCTTAAAGGTATCCTTAGAACGGAAACTCTTCCCCTTGTTAGTTGCGACTACTTCGGAATGAGAGAGTCTTCATGTGTAGACCTAGAGCTTACTAATAAAATTGGAAATACTTATAAAGTAATTGCTTGGTACGATAATGAAGCAGGATTCTCTAACCGAGTTCTTGATCTTGTTAACTTCATGGGAAGTAAATTCTAAATTTAAAAATTTATTCAAAAAAATATAAGTAGAGTAAGGAAAGGTTTTTATGGCCATTAAATATATTGATGAAATGGAACTTGAGGGAAAGAAGGTCATTGCACGTTTTGACTTCAATGTTCCACTTGATAAAGAGACTGGTAAGATCACGGATACTACACGTATCGATCGTGCTCTTCCAACAATCAAGTATATTCTTGAGCAAAAGCCTAAAAACCTTGTTCTTATGAGTCACCTTGGAAGACCGAAAGGTGAAGTAAAAGCAGAGCTAAGTCTGGAGCCAGTAGCCACTTATCTTGCGGAAAAACTCGATGAAGATGTTACTCTGACTGAGTCATGTGTTGATCGAGGGATTAAGCCTCTTATGGATCTTCCAGGAACTCGTATTGTTCTGCTTCAAAACCTTCGCTTTCATCCAGAGGAAAAGAATAATGATCCAGACTTTGCAAGAAAGCTTGCTTCCTATGGTGAAGTCTATGTAAATGATGCTTTTGGTACTGCTCATCGCAAGCACGCCAGTACTTACGGAATCATTGCTTACTTCAAAGATAAGGCTTGTGGTGGATTTCTTATGAAATCTGAAATTGAAGCTCTTTCTCAAGTCGTCAACACTCCTAAGTCCCCTTTTACGGCCATTGTAGGTGGTGCAAAAGTTAGCGATAAAATTAAAATCATCGATGCTCTTCTTGCGAATGTTGATCACCTTCTCATAGGTGGTGCCATGGCCTATCCATTTCTTAAGGCACGTGGCTTTGAGGTTGGAAGCTCTCTATGTGGCGATGAAGACGTGAAGCTTGCAAAGAGCATCCTAGGACAACCTATTTCTCGTAGGATTGTGCTTCCAGTGGATCATGTCATCGCAACAAACCCTGATTCAGCTGCTCAAACAACTGATGATGAAAATATTCCAGAAGGACAAATGGGCCTAGATATTGGTCCAAAGACAGTGGCACTATTTAATGAAAAACTTAATAGCTCAAAGACCGTTCTTTGGAATGGTCCAATGGGCTTTTTCGAAAAAGAAGACTTTTCAAAAGGCTCTCTGGCCATTGCTAAAACTCTCTCAGAGTTAAAAGACTCTTTTACTCTAGTAGGTGGTGGCGATAGCGTTTCAGCAGTAACTCAGAGTGGACTTGCAGATAAAATGTCACACGTCTCTACAGGTGGTGGAGCTAGTCTAGAATTTATTGAAAATGGAACTCTTCCAGGTGTTCAGGCCCTCAAGTTTGGATTACAATAAAACCTCAATAAATTTAAAATAGAGGGAATTGTTATGAAGAAGTACATGATTGGAAATTGGAAAATGAATCAATCTCTGGCCGAGATCGATGAATTCTTCAAAGACTTAAATGTAGGTGATTTAAAGTGTGAAGCTTGGATTGCCCCGCAGGCCCTTCATATCTCAACCCTTCTTAGTAAATCTAAAGGATCGGCCCTACAGATAGGTGCCCAAAATATTGCAACTGAAATAAAGGGCGCTTTCACCGGTGAGACTTCAGCCGAAAGCCTAAAGGATCTTGGAGCGACCTTTGCCCTAGTTGGTCACTCTGAAAGGCGCTCTATCTATAAAGAAGATCACAAGACCTTAAACAAGAAGCTCCTTCTCAATGAATCCCTTGGACTCACTACTGTATTTTGTATCGGTGAACAATTAGAGGAAAGAGAGAACGGAATGACTGACGCTGTTCTAAAGAACCAACTCACTGAAGGTCTCAAAAACTATCCTGCATCAGCACTTGATCGTCTTATTATCGCCTATGAGCCAGTTTGGGCGATTGGAACAGGGAAAGTTGCTACACCTGAGCAGGCCGAAGAAACTCACCATGGAGTTCGCTCGGTTCTTGTAGGTCTATATGGACGCAGTGGAGCTGCGATTCCTCTTCTCTATGGTGGGTCCGTAAAGCCATCTAACGCAGAAGGTCTACTCTCTCAAGAAAATATTGATGGTGCCCTTGTTGGTGGCGCAAGCCTTAAAGGATCTGACTTTAGTGAGCTTGCCCAAATTGCATCTAAGCTTTCTTAGTTTTTTGATCTAACCAACTGATTTTATATAAAATGACTCGCTAGTAATACTACTCTACTCTTGCCATGTCCTCGAAATTTAGTTAAAAAATGGGATTGCTTTTAAAATTATATTTAAGGAATAAAAAATGACAGATATTCTCATGATTCTTCAGGCCGTTGTCTCTATCCTACTTATCATTGTAGTTCTTCTACAATTTGGTAAAGGTGCAGAAGCTGGACTTTTCTCTGGTGGTGGCGAGAGCTTAATGACTGGGTCTCAGCAAGGAAATATCCTCGTAAAAATCACTATCGTTCTCTCTATCCTTTTCATGGGAAACTCAATTCTTCTTGCAAAGCTTGAAGGTAAGAAAGCAAATAGTTCACTTCTTGATTCGGAAGCTCCGATTGCTCGTCCATTGAACTCGGATGCGACTTCAGCACCTGCGGCCCCAGCTGCTCCAGCAACTGAAACAAAAACCGAAGCAACTACAACAGAAGAAGCACCAAAAGCTGAGAAGTAATCTCTCACGCTTTTATTTCAATTGAGGTGGTGTCGTTATGAAGTTTGAAACCGTTGAACTCATTAAAAAAGAATTTCACCACCTTGATACTATATTTTTCAATAGTGCCTACTTTGGCCCATCCCCTTATAGTGCAAAACAAAAAGTAAACCGAGCTCTTCACAAAGAACTTGATCCTTCATTTTTTAATTATAGCACTTGGATGGGAATACCCGAGAGAGAGCGTGAACTCATTGCTCGTCTTCTTAACTGCTCTCCAGACAATATCACTCACTCAACTTCTACTTCGGACATCATCAATATTGTGGCCAATGGTATTAAGTTAGAAAAAGATGATGTTGTCTGCTCTATTAACCACGATTACCCTTCAAATGTTCTTCCTTGGATGAGGGCCGTTGAAACTCGTGGACTAAACTTTGAGCTTATTGAACTTGGCGACCAAATCATTCCAACTAGGGAATGGCTTGCTCAAAAACTTCCAAAGAACTGTAAAGTATTTGATATGAGTTACGTTACCTTTGACACAGGTAAGTGCATGAATATCCTAGAGATTGGAAAGCTTTGTAAAGAAAGAGGAATCTTCTTTATAGTGGATGCAACCCAAGCTCTCGGGGGAATGCCTATTACAAAAGAAGAGCTTGATGTAATTGATGTTCTCGCTTGCAGCTCTTATAAGTGGATGCTTGGTCCTTATGGACACGCCTTTGCCTACTTTAGTGATAGTGCACTTGAGAAAGTAGATCATAGAAATGGAAATTGGGTTGTTTCACCCAACTCTAAAGTTGTTTACAATCTACTCGATTATACAACGGAGACTCTACCAGGAGCTCGTAAGTATGATCGAGGGCAGTCTCCCAATATGCTTATCAATGCCTGTCTTGAAGGTGGACTAGAGTTTCTATCTGCTGTTGGCCTAGATGAAATTGAAAAACATAATAATTATCTTAGAGATTACTTTTTAGAAAATTACCCAAGTAAGAAATTCAATCTCATTACACCAAAAGAGGCCATGGCCAATATCCTTTGTTTGAAAGCAACTTCTTCAGATCCTTTAGAGCTTGAAAGAGAGCTCAAGTATCGCAATGTTGATGTGAGCATCAGACAAGGAAATATCCGCTTAAGCTTTCACATCTTCAATACTGTTGATCAAGTCAATGAACTTATAAGGGCCCTCGATATTTAAGGCCCTATATTCAACACTAAAGACCTATATTAAATCCTGGCATTATCGGTATCAGACAGCTCTTACATGAGTTCAGTAAACCGATTTGAAGTCCATGAAGATTGTTACAGGTGTTGATAACACCAACTTGCATACCAACAATTCTTTCTGCCCTATTATAGAGCCCAAATTGCATTCCATAGACGGAGTTATTTCCAACATTAACTAATGCCGCCTGGACACCAATAATATGAGCACTGCCTTTATTGTAGTTTGCAAAGATACTCATTTGGGCACCAAGACCCTTAGTATCTCCATTGTTAACATTAGCAAGTGCCCCAATCTGAAAGCCTAAAATCCTTGTGGTCTTTTCATTTTTATTCCAAATACTCATTTGAGTACCTGCAAAGAGCTCTTTAGTTTCAGAGAAGACTCCAATATCAATACCTACCACTCGACGATGAGAAGCACTCAATAGATTAAAGCGAGCACCATAGACATCCCAATCCTCAGGAGGCAACTGTCCATCCACTCCATTATGAGTAAAGCTAAAACCAATAGGGCTAAACATAGCGTGGGAAGAAAGTGTAAACAGTGTAAATAAAAACAATAGAAAAAGTTTCTTCATAATATCCTTCTGTTAGTTAAGGCCAAACAAAGATATTATAAGTTAGAAATCATTTAGGAGTAGAAATTTATTTAAGGGGTAAATTTGAACTTATGAAGCATTACCTTTCTTCTGGGATCCCGTTTTCACCTTCCCATAGTCCTGCTCGTCTTTCTTTAAAAAGTCTGACCTTTGAATCTTGGGTCCAATCTTCTCAAAAGGAAGAATATTCTGTGGCTGACAAGGATCAAAGTCATCGGGAAGCTCTACTTTAGATTTAGTCTTCCCACTAAGTATGACATTTACATTCTTCTTAAATACTTCAAAAATTTTAGGATCAATTTTTCTTCCTACAGAGTGAGACATAACTTCAATTGCATCCTCTGTTGAAAGTACTTCATGATAAGAGCGCTTCGTAGTGATAGCGTCATAGAAATCTGCAATAGCAGTAATACGGGCGTAAACACTTATTTCCGTTCCCTTTAGATTGTTGGGATATCCTGTCCCATTAAAGTTCTCATGATGCTCATGAACAACTCTCTTTATAACATCAAAGTCTACTCCCTCATGGTGAGAGCAATCATGATCGCAAAGAAGCCCGTAGCCAAAGTCGGGATGATCTTTAATGACCTGAAAGTCTTCATCGGAGAGCTTTCCTGGATTATTGATAATACGAGTAGGTATTTTGATTTTTCCAATATCATGGAGTAGGCCACCCATTCCGGCAATGACAAGATCTTTACGATCTGCTTTAGGGTTTAGGGCCTTTAAGATTGAAATCGAATACATGGAAACATTAATGGAATGATCATAGGTATAGAAGTCATGAAAGCTTAGCTGTCCGATAAGCTTATGAACATCTGTAATATCATAATCTTCAATAACATCAACCATTGTCTCTACCGACTCACGACAGCCTTCGAGAGTTTCATCAAGAACTTCGTTAGTAAATTCATGTCCGGCATCGAAAACAGACTTTAAGTATGAGATCGCCGAGTCCTTGATAACTTCGGCTTTTTGAATATCATCTGCTCCATCTACACGAACCAAACTCTTGAGATAGAGGTCTCTCTCATCTTCATCCACATAGAGTTGATGGTATTTACGACGAAAGTCCTCTAGGTCGCTTAGTTCAAGAATATTTTCTTTATGGAAGATTCTCACAAACTTTTCACGTTTAGCATTGGAAGAGGAGTTGATATAGAGGTCATAAGGCAGCTTCTGGTCAATTAGGACCAGTCCGAAAGATATGGAAAAATAGCTCTTGGCCTTCGCGCCGTCACTATCCTTATCTATAGACATATAGGGTATTTCCTCATTTAAATTCAAAAGCTTATCCTCTTTCGTATCGGTAAGTTCAAATTTTTATTTAGGTAAGCCACAAGGGCTTCCTGCCCTTTTAACTATTTTATCCCATCAAGGCAGCGGTATTTACTATTACAAGGATATATGTGAAGAAAATTAATATAAACATCTGATATTATTACAAAAATATCGTTAAAAACCTCTTTAGACCACAAAAACTATTTACCCCAAAACTCACCTCAAACTGTCTCCTTTTCGATGCACTCCTAAACATAGTTAACTTTTTCACAGTTCATTGATTGCCATACAGAAGGTTGGTAGAACTGCCTTATTCATAAATTGAGGGAATTCTATGACTAAGAACTATATCAAGGCAGCTCTATTATCTCTGGCCATTGCCCAACCCGCCATGGCCTCCAGAGTCTCCATAAAGAACTTGAATAATATTTTTTCAGGTACCTGTAAAACTCAAGGTCAATTTACCACGAAGGCCCTTAATGATACGGCCTCACTAATCTCAATAATTGAAGAAGCAAGGGATGATGAAGATTGTAAATCCGTAGTTTCAACAGTTTCAAGGCTTAAGTCACTTGAGCAAGTACTTATGCAAATTGAATCTTCAAGCGATACAGGTGTTAGCCTCGAAAAACTAAGAGCTAATGAAAATGAAATTCTAAGTCAACTTCTGCTATCAAGTGATGCCTCTGTCACGGCCGAACTTGAAGCAATACTTAGATCTATCCAAGTTGAAATTTCGACCCTCGAAACTCAAATCGAATTTGAAAGAACTTCTGGTCAAAATCTTCGCTACTTATATCAAAATGTTGTCGATTCAACAGAAAGTGCTCTTAGTGCCATTTCAAGCAATACTCAATGTTTAAATAAGAATCCAAGCCTTCTCTCTTCAGTCGTCTCCCTTGGTTCTAGTATAGCAGCAGCAACCTACACAACTTTCCCGGCCTATGCTCTAGGGCTAAGTGCTGCGACACAAATTCTAGGCTCAACAATTGAGTACTTCAGAAAAAGACCTTATCAACTCATCATAAGAAGAATTACTAATTCCACTCTGGCCCTTGAAGGCTACCGTTGTGCGCTTGAATCACTTTCTGATACATGGTGCTCATCTAAAGATGCTGAACGTATTCTCAATCTTAAAGCAAAACTGCGCTCAGATAATATCAGCAATTCATTTAACTCAGAAGATATCATTGTTCAGAATGATCATGAAATTCCGGCCTTTATTGATTGGCTTAATAAAGTAGACGCAGGGGTAACTCCTTCTTCAACTTCAGAGGGTGAAAGACAAAGTCGTGTACTCTTTCGTCAGGCCGAAGTTGAATCAAGAGAGAGAATCGGTCTTGGTGTAATTCAAGAAGAGGAGATTCGCTTCAACCAATCAGCTCCCAATCGAAAACTAGATGCTCTTAAACTTGTGATTCAAAAACTGGTTGGCTTTAGCTGTGGTGGACCAAGCAGTTCAGCTCCAAGTGAAGTACTCAATGAGATATTTGCGGGTAGCTCGACTCGCGCCGCCTATTACCTACTCGGAATAAATGATGAAATTAGAGATTCAAATGGTAATACCATTAGCTTCTGTAGTTTCAATTCTTCCGACCTTCCTGGCTTCATTCCAGACTATAATACATTGAGGGTTCAGTTTGCCAATTGGATCTCTCAAGCAAGAGATCTTGTTTCAGGAGAAAGAGTTCGTATTATGCAGCCTGATGCTCTTAGTACACTAACACTTGCCTTTGATTCCACAAGTAATCCCTATAGGATTGCTCCTCTCGATGCAATCAAAAAAATTCGAGATTTCCTTATGCTTCAGGAAAATCTTGAATCCATTCAAAATGGAAGTGCTTTCAATCTTATTTATCAAGATACCGTAACTCGTCTTGATAAAATTGCAAAACTCATCGAAGACTCTATTTTAGCTTTTGATAATCAATCAATGGCCAATGCTCTCCAACAAATTGCAGCTTTAGCGAATCTAGAAAATGGTGTTTACCTTTTTCAAAATAGACTCGAAATGGTTGTTAGAAATACGATTCAGAACTATCTTCAAAATAGAATCTCTGAGGATCAAGAACTCTCTTCTCAACTATTGGCAGCAGATTCATTTATTGAAACATTAAAAATTATTAAAGGTAGTGATAATCTCGCACTCATCATTAATGATATTTCCAATGCTCAACATATCTCTCTCAATAATATGAATGCTCTCACAGATACTTTCGGTAAGAATATAAGAAGTGTACTTAAAGAAATAAGTAAAGACTCTAGCGAAACCAATGACCCTCAATTGAGAGAAGTTTACAAGAGAACAACAGCGCAATTCTGTCTACTGCTCTCTTCCATGCCTTCATGGCCAGAGGATATTCCGCAAAAGTACTGTATGGGAACATACTTAAAACCCGTTCTCAGCGGCGGTCCACAGTCACCGAAGATCGATTCTCAATACCTAAACCAACCCTTCTCTAAGAGAAGTTGTGGCTATAGAAACTTCATCCGTGAATCAAAAATTTATCAAGACTGGGGTATACGACTCTAGCTCTTCTGGGCCTCCAATATGGAGGCCTTTTTTATGGCATCAAGCTTGCTTTAAATTAAGTATATATCTTAAATAAAGGATCCAAGTTGTCGAAATCACAATTTAAAAGCTGTTTAAAACTTTTACTCCTGTTCACTATCTCTACGAATATTGGGGCAGCATCAATTACCTGCCCGAAGCTAAGGCCTCCCGCAGGTAAGGCCCTCATTGGTAACGTGAAATCAGAGAGATTCCAAACTGGCGTTATACATGAATCACTCCTCTCTACGGTTTACAATAAACTCAAAAATAACGAGAGTATTCCTTATAAATATGTTGTTGATGGCTGTGATGTTCGGGCCTATCTAGGGGCCAAAGACCTCTATGAGAGTTGGGGCTTACCTAGCTTTCGAGTTAACTTTGATACCTCTGAGGCATTTGCAGATACGCCTTATACCGTTGAAGGGATGGTTACCTTCTCCAAACACTCAGCACTAGCTCTATGTGTTTATCACGAAAATACGGACGAGGTCCTTCCCTATATCTTTGATATAAGCTTCTTTAACCATCCAGTCACTTTAAAAGAGTGGACCGAGAGCTTCAGTGATGAATTTATGTATAAACCCCTTCGTCCTTACGCCTCATCTATGTTTAACCTTAACCCTGAAAATCGAATGAATAAGAATTTTAGTCGAAGAGAGCTTAGTTGTGCAGAAGAAACAAGAGCTCGCTTTATGATCGAACAAAAAAAGATTGAAGCCGGGAAACTTCCTTACGGAGTTGGACGCTCTAAAGAAAACCTACGTGCAGATCTATGCTTCTAAGAAAAGCTCTTATTCTAATATTCATAGCGACCACGCCAATCTTCGCTCAAGACTTTTCCTCTCTCGATGGGACCTCGTCCCATATTGATGGCCCAAACTGTTGGAATGGAGCTCTCTACGGAGCAGGGGTAATAAACTCTCGTCGCTTTATGGACCCCAAGGAGTGGCTCACCCTACTCAAACTCAATTGTCACGAAGTGAAAGTTCCAGTAGCTGGCTCTGTGGGACGTCTCTATACTGAGAAAAATGAAGTGCATGGATTTATCTATTTAACTGAAACTCTTATTTTTGCCAAACACGGAATGGCCGCAAAAGATGGCTATAGGCTCATGAGTTTTGATGAAATGATGGATCAATATGGTAGGACGCGAAACTGTCGAATTGAGAACTCGGATGCACCAGAGTGCTTCCACTTACTGAAGTACTACAACTGTGACAATACTCAAAATATGAGATTATCAATCAATAGGCTCGGCAAAAGCCTAGAAGAGCTTGTATTCTCAATTGAAACGAAGAAGAGCTTTCGCGAAACTTGTGAAGACACTAGCTTCCTAAGAAGAGAAGAACTTCTTGGGGATATGATGGGTGAGCTTAAGGCCTTAAATGCGGAGCTTGAAATAAATCCATTAAGTGAACTCGAAAGATTTATGATTGATTCTTTCATTACTCAAGTCTATGAAGTGGAAGTTTCGAATCGCTACTTCAAATGCTCAAATCGTCGCTTGAAAAGTCAATCTACTAGAGAAGTGAGAAAGCTTCTCAAGGCCGCTCTCAGTAAATAGGAAAATCCCCAGGAAGAGTGTGCTCCTGATAGATAAGCACTCTTCCATCTTTGTAGAATCTCCCCTCTCTATATTCGACACCTATATCGTGGGCCAAATCAACTTCATCTTTATACACTCTCTTACTTCTTTCCTTCTCAGCAACATAGTAAACTAGATTCAGAGGGGAAGACTCATAAAGTGAAAGAGAAGCGACATTGTCAGGGGAGATTGTCACACGATTCAATAATTCCTCTGTTGGCCAATTCAAGCTACCAAAGCTTTGATACATTAACTCTGAGCAAACTAAACTATCTGTCGTTTCTACATCAAAGTTAAAATCATAGATCTTACCCATTTGAGAAAGGGCCACTCGATATATGCGATCAAGGTCTGATTTCTCCCACTGCTCACGAGTTAACCTCATAATTGCAAATTCATCTACATTCATAAAATCTGCCAATGACTTTAAGTGAGTTCCTGTTCTATCTACTTCAAGAATACTTTTTCCTTTTTCTATTTCAGCTTGATAAGGAGTAAGAGAAGGGTGATCCCAAAGACCAAGCTCTATTAATTGATCTTTCGATCCCAACCAAAGGGCATTATGTCCAAAGTGACCAGGAATCAGTTTATCCGTAAGTGCAAAATAAGTTTTCTCTGTAATAATATCAAGAGGCTTTAAAATCGCTTCAATTTCCCTATTCAAAGAATCATCTTTATATAGATATCCTTTCCTCCAACGAACAGCTCCAACCGTATTTCCAAACCAACGGGATAGATCATTTGTAAAATCAACCATATTATCGTTGCGAAGATCTTTTCTGTGGAGGGTTCCATAAAGAAGAGTTAACTCTTCGATAAGATCCTCTTTAATGAAGAAAGAATAGACGGGGTGATCCTCAAAGCGATCACTATCGCCAATACTTTCTTTAATTAACTCTCGCTGCTCCCAGGATAGAAGAGTCATCAAAGATCGATAAAGATTCTGTCTCTCTATATCATAGGATGAGTCTTCATCGTTAAGATATCTTCTCAATTTATGGTGCTGATAATAAGGGAAGTAAATACTGTGAAAGTTATAGTAGGCCATTAGCCCCGCCTCAGCATTCTTCATAATGAGTAGTTTCTCTTGTATATCAAGATAAACAGATAAGAGTTTATGTAAGTTCGTTAGCTGCAAACCAAAAAGAGCTATACCTTCATCAAGATTTTCAATCAATTCTTGATGGAAGTCGGGTGCATAATTTCTAATTTTAGTGGAGTACTCATCAAGGGAGCTGATCGTTTTATATTCATCCTTATTTGAAAAGTAATCACTATAAATATCGGCAATATCAGCAGGTTGAGATGCCCATAAACTCAAAGAGAATAACGAAGAAAAAAACATTGAAATAAGAACAATGAATATCTTAAATGAAGTTTGAATCACCAGTGCTCCCTAGAATTTTAAATAACAAAAAATCCTAGCAAGCACATAGGGAAGGGTCAATTATTGAGAACCCTAAACACTTTTACAGGTACTTAAGGAGCTCTTTTGGTTCAGCTCGTTTGGTGTAATCGGCTTGGGCAAAAGCAAAGATAATCTCCCCTTTCTTATTCACAATATATGTACCAGGGAGAGGCAACTCATAATTCTCATTACCTTGATTCTCTTTAAGATTAATTCCAAACTTTATATATAGGGCCTTAAGTTTTTCATCAAGCTTGAAGGCCAGACCAAACTTCTTTGCAATCTTATTATCTTTATCAGAAAAGATTGGAAAACTTAGTTTATGCTTCTTCTTTGTTTTTGAGATTTCTTTTTTGGTATCTGGAGAAAGAACAAGAAGCTTAGCGCCTCTCTTTTTAATCTCACTATAGTACTTTTCATACTCCTTCAATTGCATCATACAATATGGACACCAGCTACCACGATAGAAACTTATAATTACATTGCCTTCTTTATAGTAATCACTGATATTGCGATCCCCTATTTTGAACTCTGGAACTTTTGTGTCTTTACCTAGGGCGGATTCTTCTATCCCTGTTTTTTGCAATTGCTTTTGAGCATCCTCCATAATTTTTTTACATCAGAGGGTCTCTTTGCATTTGCATTATCTCGTCGAGAATCTAGCCTCTCTTGAAGAGATGATTCAGCAAAAGTACTAAGTCCTATAGTAGACATAATCAGTATTAATATCAGCTTCATTTAACCTCCTTACTATTGAACTTAATTCTGACCGAATAGCGCACTCGCGTCAAAGAAATATAAATAGATATGACAGATTTTAAGTAAGACAACGCCATCACAAGGTTTGTGTAGATATTTGCACACAATTGCAACCGTTCATTCACTACATTCTTCAAAAAAAGGAGGAAACTAAATTTAGAAATTCCAGAGAACCTACTCTTGGTTCTCAGTTTCTCCCCCTCCTAACTTCCTCACACACAAATGAAATAGGCCTCTTGAATAAGAGGCCTATAATTCTTTTTTAAATTTTTAAGCTATAGAAATTATCTAAGTGAAATCACGCTCTTTCTTTCGCTACGACTGAGTCTTTTTCTCTCTGTATAGCGAGTCTCTACACTAAATCTTCTTCCCACATGACGAGCAAGAAAATTCATTTTCTTGGCCTCAATATGCTTCAGACGAGTACAGCCATGTGAGCCCACATCACCATTAACATACTTAGCGGAGTGAAAAGCAATTCCGAAGTGATAAAATGTCGCCCATGCCATATCTTCATTATCAGAGTTGCGATAATGATCCATTACAAAGTAGCCAGGAATTTTATTTGTAACGTCACCAGCAAGTCCCATTTCTCCATCTCTTTGAAGAAGAAAGTCTCCCTTACTATTTTGGTTTTTCTTTGGAGATGTTTGATAAACGTATAAAGACTCAGGAGTATAATTCCCGCCTGATCCATCATACCAAGGTCTTCCGGGTGTTGTTGCCCATGTAGCAACAAGATCTCCAGAATTTTCATCACCATTAATATAAACATAAGCTCTGTAGCACATCTCTGAGGTACATGAACCATAGTCTGGAGCTCGGCGATCAAGGGCCACATCCGTCACTACAACATGAACACTATTGATGAATCTAAACGAATAAGAGCCATCAGAGTTGAATGTTGAGTAGTAATCCAGGTCGTCTCTATAACCCATAAATCCTTTTGAGTTACAATAATTCATACCTCTAAGACGATCTAGATTCCCGCTATCTTCTAAATTTTCACAGTCTTTCACCCATCTTGGAGTGACTCCAAAGCGATAGTCTGAAAATAGAGCAAGAGCTGACCAAGATTGGGCCATAAAAAGCGCAACAAAACTAACTTTTAAAAGTTTACTCATTTGATATTCCCCGATTTCTTTTAATTAATATTTATCTGTTGTGTCAAAAAACAAAGGATAAGCAAAGAGGCCCTTACTAGACTGTGTAAAGTCTACAGAAAATGCGCGAAACAAAGCAACGCACACAGTCATCACTTCATTAAAACTTTCTTTTATTAGGGACAAAACGATTCCCCAGCATGCACCTTGCAACACATTAAGAGTATGTTTTCTCGAAGAAAATCTTGGCACTCATTTTGCTCGGTTATTTTAATACTCAAAAAAGGGAGAGAAACGATGAGAAAATTTTTAATCATGTGCCTATTTCTAACGCTAAATTCACAGGCCTCAAGCCTTAAAGAATTTATTATTAAAAAGGGACTGCATTTACCAAAGAAAACTTCTCCTATTGAAAACTATCACGAATCGAAACTTTCAAGATTAATAAAGAAAAAGGAGCCTAAAAAAATTCAAAAAAGCATGTTCACAAAGTCTCTCGATTGTACCTATTCATGTAGCCCAGAGTGCATTGAAAAGTCTCAAAGCCACCTTTCTTTTTGCGATGCTGGTGACCAAAATGATCCAAGTAACTGTCTCGAAGAGGTGAAAGAATTTCTACATGATCGAACTCAAACTTCTTCCAGTCAAGACCTGACAGATGCTACAAAGTATTGTGCTCGCTTCAAGCCCGTTAGCTGCCTTCAAGAAACTTATAAGCTCACAAAAGAGAGAAGAAATTCGACAAAGGAAGATGATATTAATGATAGCTATATGTTCTGCCTAGAAGGTGGTAGTAAGAGATGTCTTGATATCACCTATACTTCCTATAGCACTCGTGCAAATACAACATTAGACGAGGATATTAATGACTCACTTAGAGACTGTAGATAAAATAAAGGCCTCTTAATAAGAGGCCTACTTTTTTGATTATTAAATTCTTTCATACTCACAGCTAAATTCTTTATCCTTATTTACGCCAAGTATCCCTAGTGGAACTTGAGTGATATTTTTACTAAAAATAAGCTTACCTTTCCTATTGAGCTTTAATTTGGTTACTTCTCGAATAAAACCTACAATGGTTAAATAAGAAGTATCACTATAGGAAACTGAATTCTTATTAAATCGAGTACATCTCTTGCGTAGTGGACCAATATCCCCTTGTGATTTTTCACATCCTTCTTCATCTGCATAAAAAGCACTATAACTTTTGTTATCACTCAAACCATCTAATACAACGAGGCTTTCATTTACTTTTACCAAAATTTCTTCTGAGCAGTGGTAGGTTTCAGCATACTCACTTGATGCTTTCAATAGCCTATATTCTCCATTTAATTTAAGCGATTTTAGCGATGAATCTGCAAATGAGGCACTCGCGAGAAGTAGTGTAATGAGTAATATACTAGCTTTCATATTTTTTCTCCTATTTGATAAGTTCAGGCGTTTTAGCATGCCTATAACGAATTACAAGGTCGCTTGGATATAGGTGGGGCAAAGTCCTATGCCCCGGGTATTCTTTACCAAGAGGAGAGATGTGCTAGTGAATTGAAACTTCAATGGTATTCGATGAACAAAAAAAGGCCTCCACAATGGAGGCCTTCGTTATGCTTTTAAATTTTGAGCTGCTCTCTAGAACGGGATATCATCAGCAGTGAAGTTTGAATCAGTTGAGATATCGTAATCTTGATTCATAACGCTGTCGTTTTGAGGGGCCATCTGATTGTATGAATCATTATTGCTAGCACCTTGAGAGTTTGAAGCCGATGCTTGACCACCAAGGAATTGGATATTTCTAGCATTGATTTCGGTTGTGTATCTTTTCTGACCTTGCTTATCATCCCATGCTCTTGTCTGAAGAGATCCTTCAACAAAACACTGTCTACCTTTTGCAAGATACTGGTTACATAGTTCAGCAAGTTTTCCCCAAACAACAACTCTGTGCCATTCAGTTCTTTCTTGTTTTTGTCCAGACTTGTCTGTCCATGACTCAGAAGTAGCGAGTGAGAAGTTACAAACCGCTGCTCCAGATGGAGTGTACTTAAGCTCTGGCTCTTGCCCTAATCTTCCGATTAAGATCACTTTGTTAATACTCATAATGAAGTCTCCTATCAGTTAAAGCACACCGAAAACAAACCTTTAGAATCTCGGTGTGACAAGGTAAACTCACCCCTTATGGGGTAGAAATTAAGTTGTTCGGTCAAACATATCCTGTCCTTTGCTATTTTAGAAGCAAGATTTTCTAACCAATTCTCAATTTGCAAATGAGTCCCTATAGGGCCTGAAATAACTATTTAAAATAATAGGAATAAAATAGATTGTGACTACAATTCCGCCTGGATATCAGTCGAAACCTGAACGTTTTGACGGTGCGCAGGGTGATCTTCCCAGAAATCGCTCACCAATTTTCGGGCCACTTTAACATCCTTCTTATACCAAGAGGCATCGAAGCCACAGTGAGGACATGGGATTTCTCTCTTATAAAGGGCCCTTCTGGTAAACTCAAAAGCTGGCCAAAGAAGAAAAATAATAAAAACGCCTCTAAACCCCCACCAAGAAAAAGTAGTACCAGTAAAGAGGGCCGTGATAATGAACATTTGAATGTAGTTCATCGTAGATAGGCGAAAACTTATGGAAAAGTTGCGCTGAGTTCTACAAAGAGGACAGAAGAAATCCATAGCAGAACTCTTATAGCGATAAGTCCTTCCCTCTAGAGGTTTCCACTTTTGCTGTCTCTTATTTGTAAAGTCTGTGGTGAAATCCATGGGTTCTCCTTATATCACTACCCTATTTTACCGTTTTTCTTGACTCAATTTAAGGCGGCACCTCCTGCCCTAAGGTGGCTCTAACGCCCTGAGAAGGCCGAAGACCGCCCTGCGACGGCCTTCGGAAGATCAACTTTTAGAAAGCTTCCTTTCGGAGTAGCTCAGTGGAAAAGTGATACATGATAGGACGACCGAACAACTTACGTTCCACACCCCTCAATACGGTCATGCTTGAGGGGATGCCCTTATAAGTTCAAAAGCCATTCCAAGTTGACTGGAGACTCGGCGCAACAATAATCAGATATTTAGATCTAAATTCATCAAAAATTGACCATATATTTTGACCCTAGTAGCATTAAGACACTAAAATCGAAGCGTTTTGGTACCTCTAAACACACACTATGGAAGGTAGTAAAAACCAATGCTTAAAAGAAAACTCCTCGCCAAAAAATCTCTTAACGAGGCAGGACAAGTTTCCATTTTCCTAGGGATGTCTCTTCTCGTAGTCGTGACATTCATAGCCTTCATTGTGAATGTGGGTCTCTTTGTAAAGGCCAAGATTAATCTACAAAACTCTGTAGATGCCGCCGCCTATGCAGGAGCTGCAACTCAGGCCAGGCAACTCACCAATATTGGTCACCTCAACTGGGAACTTAGAAATACCTATAAAGAGTGGATGCTCAAATACTATGTATTCGGAAATATCGGGCTCGATGCGATTGAGAACCCTGATGGATTTGATAACGGAAACGTAAGCTGTAACGGGCAGATTCCTTTAAATCCCAATGCAATGAATTTTCGCCTAAGACAGTTTAGAGGTTCTAACTGCCAACACCACGATCCCAATATCTATGATCGCTACAATGTTCCATCCATTTGTGTCCACTTTGGTTCCAGTAACAATATTTGTGAAATTGTAAGTTTACCTGGTCTTCCTCGATTTAATACCGTTGGCCTCCCAAGTATTTCTGAACAACACGAATCATTCCTTAATAATATTGTTGCTACAAAATCTAATGACTGCTCTAAGCGTTCGGCGATTAATCAAGGAGCTGCCCTTCTTTGGACCTATGGAATTGGCAAGGCCGATATCCTTCCCGATATTCCGCAAATTGCATCGACCCGAATTGGTGCTTGGGTTGAGGCCATTGAAATTGCAATGAGGATGAGAAACCTCGAATATATTATGAACGCTCCACCAGAGACGAACTTCGTCTGTACCGATCCAGCTGCTGCTGGAACAGGATGCGTTCCTATCGCAAACTACACCACATCATCAAACCCGCTTCCTTACTATGAAAGAATTAACAAGGCCTTCTACAGCGCTTATCGAAATCTTTCAGGTGGAGCAAATAAAGAAGCAGGTCAAAGTTTAGACTTTGCGGCTCGCTTTAGAATGAGAGAAATTCCACCAACTCCTTTTATTCCAGAGGTAACAGACTTAAGTGCCTTCCTTATTCCAGCCTCGGCCAGTGATGCTTTTAATAAATACTATGTTGATCTCAAGGCCGTTCCTGTGAATTACGCTCTTTTTTATACGGCCTTCTTCAGTACTACCGCCCAATTCAAAAACACTTCTGTTACCTCTGAAGGTCAGTGTGGTGGACTAAAGGTCGCAATACCTGTGCCTGGGTATATCACTGGTTTTTATAAAAACCCTGAAGTTGTAACCTACTATGCAGTTGAAGGTGAGTCGGATTTTGTAGGGCTATTCTACCCTTTCCTACAATCAGAAGAAGATAGAGGTGGAATTACTCTTAAAGCTTACGCGGCTGCTAAGCCTTTTGGAGGACGTATTGGTCCCATTCTCTTTAAGGCCAATGGAACTCAAACTGAAATTCGTCAAAATGGTAATTCCAAGAATTATATTTCTGCTTTTGATACGGTGAGTTCTGGTGCAACCCTATCTCCTACAACATCAATTGATGATAAGGAAAAAATCCTTCAAGGGGGATATCCTATTCCTTTAACTCAAGACTTTTGGGCATCAAATACTACAAGCTCGGTTGTTGGAGGAAACCCTATCGTTGCAGGAAACCCAAAGTATGGAATTCCTAATCTCGTCTATGACTACGAATCCTTTGGCGACCTCCCAAGCCCAAGTGGTGGAGGAGACCTTGCCGTCTTAACGGCAGCCTTAAGTGATGCTAGTGCTTATACAACGGTGGCCGCTGACCTCAGAGAAGCTGGACTTTATAAGAAGGCACAGTTCAAACTCTTCATTGCTAACCGAGAGGGAGCTGTGAACTCAGCTTTTTCTGATCAGCAGATTTTAGAGAGTATTCATAATGTGAGAGCACCAACTCGCTATGAAGCCTTAAATTATATGGTTCCCGTGATGGATCAAAGTGGTGACAACCCACTTAATATTGATTCAAACTCTTACGTTCATCCGGTAGCAGCAAATGGTTCAGGCTTTGTTAATCCTAATGCACCCTTTTACAGTATCTATGCACCTCTTATTACTGATGCAGGACTTTATAACACTCCAGAGGCCGCGGCACAGGTTATTAACGAATATATTACAATAAATGAGTCCTCAGTTGATACCTACACTACGGCGCTAAAAGAAGTGGCCGACGCTGTACGTGAAGTTGGTCAGGCCAAAACTCAGGGGGGAGACTCCTTTGCCCAAAGTGCTGATACAATCTATATGGATCCCATCGAAGGTTTTGATGCTAGTGTATGTGACACACTCTCCATGGCCCAGAAATTTAAAGCTTTCTTCAATACTTCACAAAGTGCCTGTGTCGATATCGTTCCTATTGCAGAGCATGTGAAAAAGTATTTCTATGAAAATAGCTCTAACCCACAGTGGAGCTTCTTTTATACGAGAACTTATAAAGATCCTTCGACCAAATTTGATCCAAAAAGCCTCTTAACAGGTTTTCACCCAGGTAGAAGACAGGGAGCCGATGCGGATGGAAATATTGGATCTCCTTTCAATATGGCAGAAGCTCTTTCTTCTAAAAGAAATAGCTACTCAACGAAGTTTATTCCCATCAAGTCAGTTCTCGCTGGAGGTAGATTATCTTCGGCCAGCGGTATCCCTATTTTTGCAGAAGGAAATAACTCCCAGGTCTACTCAGCGGTGGCACCAGACATCAACGCCCCAATGCAAAATGTTATAAATGCCACTGAATTATCAGACTATGGAAACGATCCCAAGTTCTAAGCAGGACGATTCCTAAATTAACCTTGCACATGAATAAAAAGCCTTGATTCGTCCTTTTTGATTTCGCTATACTAGGCAGGATTTCGAATTAATTTTACGGGGGTATCACTGTGGCCAAAAAAACTGCAAAGAAAGCGACTAAAAAAGCAGCTAAAAAGAAGGTAGCTAAAAAGGCTACTAAAAAAGTAGCCAAAAAAGCGGCAAAGAAAAAAGTTACTAAAAAAGCGGCAAAGAAGAAAGTTGCTAAAAAAGCGGCAAAGAAGAAAGTAGCTAAAAAAGCTACAAAGAAGAAAGTTGCTAAAAAAGCTACAAAGAAGAAAGTTGCTAAAAAAGCTACTAAGAAAAAGGTAGCCAAAAAAGCGGCAAAGAAGAAAGTTGCTAAAAAAGCTACTAAGAAAAAAGTAGCCAAAAAAGCAACAAAGAAGAAAGTTGCTAAAAAAGTTACAAAGAAAAAGGTAGCCAAAAAAGCAGCAAAGAAAGCGGCTCCAAAAAGCTCACCTAAAATATCAGAAGAAGAAAAGAAGAGACTCGCTCGCGAAGAGGCCATTCGCAAATATAAAGAAAAGAATAAAATCGAAGTAGCACCAGAGCTTTTAGAGTCAACAGATGAAGAAGAGGAAGAGCTTGAAACTGCGCCAACAAGTACTGTTGCTATAGCGAGCGATGGCCCAGAAACTGCTGCAGGCCTTAACCCTCAAGAGGCGGGGGCCAACAAGTCAGACCCACCTTCAACTCCAAAACTCTCTGAAGAATTCGACCCAGAAGAAGATGAAAACTCTGCTGGAGAATATTCCTTTGGCTGGGGCTATAACGATGCTTTCGACAAGCCAGATGAAGAAGAAGAGCCAGAGATCATGGATGAAGATGAGCTCTATGCTCGTGGCCTTGATAAGAGTAAAGAGGAAAAGTCAGATGATGACGATTCAGATGATAACGATAGCGCAGATGATGAAGACGATGACTTTATGTAGTCTATCTGATTTCCATTAACCGCTTAGGTAATTTATGTTAGAAAGAGAGGGCCCCAATATTTGGGGCCTTTTTATTTTTAACTTGGAGGAATCTTCGTGAGCACACCCCAATTGAAACTTTATAAATATAATTCATGCCCTTTTTGTATGATGGTTATGCAGGCCATTGAATCTATGAATATTAAAGTCGAATATCATGACATAATGCAAAATCAAGATGACCTCAAATTTCACGTTGAGAAAACGGGACGCAGAACCGTTCCCTGCCTCTATATCAATGATGAACCCATGTTTGAGTCCTCGGATATTGTGAACTGGCTTAAGGAAAACGTTGCCAATTTAGAAAAAAATAACTAAGTTCACCTTAGTTTTTTGACAATACGCACGATTACCCCAGGAAGCCCATGGAAGTTAGAGATCCCGTTCACGGTTCTATTCATATTCTCAATGAAGAAGTCCCTATTATTCAAGATGCCTTCTTTCAACGTTTGAGAAATATTAAGCAACTCGGCTTTTCAGAGTATGTCTTCCCTGGGGCAACCCACACAAGATTTATCCACTCCATTGGTGTAATGAATGTTGGAGATCGCGCCTTTGATAAACTTTTTAAAGGCTTTCGCCCAAGTCCAGAGCTGACGAGGCTTAAAGAAACCTTTAAACTCTCCTGCTTACTTCATGATATTGGCCACGCTCCTCTATCCCATACGACAGAGTATGTAATGCCAAGCCTACAAGAACTTGCCATTCCTAAAGAATTCCTAGAGCCTCAAGATCAAGAAAGCTCACGTCAGGCTACCCATGAAGACTATACGATTAAGTCTATCGCTGACAGTTCTTTTGCTAAAAGCTTCTATCTCGTTGAGAGCTCTTTTGGTGTCGAAAGAAAATATATTGCGGATCTTATTCGTGGTAGTACTCAAAATGAGGAGTACTTCACAATTGAAGGAATTAGCTACTTCCCTATCCTTCATCAACTTGTTTCCAGTGAACTCGACTGCGATAGAATGGACTACCTCCTTAGAGATAGTTACTTCTGTGGTGTGAGCTACGGAAGCTATGATCTAGACTGGTTACTTGATAATTTAGAAATTTGTGTTCAAGGCAACAAGGCCTATCTTGGAATTACAGAAAGGGCCGTGGTCACTTTTGATGACTTCCTACTTAGTCGCTATCATATGTTTGTCATGGTCTACTTTCATTATCGTGCCGTATGTCTAGAGCAGCTTCTCTATAAATACTTCGAAGCTGCCCCCAATGAATATCGAATCCCAGCAGATATCGAAAAATATGTTGAGCACGATGACCACTTCCTCATGAAAACGATGAGGAACTCTAAGAATCGATATGCTGAACAAATTGTAAAAAATAAGATCCCACCAAAAGTCTATGAATCTTTCAATATAGATCAAAAGCAACAGCTGGAAAAAGTTCAAAACTTTCTTAAAGAAGAAGGGATTGAGTATATCCGCAGCTCTTCCAGAGGACGCTTATCTAAGTACTATGAAGGACAAGAGCAGCAATCTCATGTGGCCCACCCAATGAAAGTAGTTAGAAAGTATTACGATTCTGGATCTAAGATTATTTCAAATATTAATGAGGCAACGGATCTTTTCCAAAAGTTCTCGCACTCTCATGAAATTAATCGCCTCCACTGCTATCGTGACTCTATGACAACGGCGCAGATGGCGAAGCTCAAAGAATTGACGAGCCATTAACCGGGTCTTTTAATCAACTTTATTTTAATTAGATTTCCTTTGTTGGAAAACTGCTATGTGAAGCGGTAAGATATAGGTCTATGAATAAGATTTCACTCTATACCCTTCTCATTCTTCTCTTTTTGGGATTATCCAAATCGCTATCTCCTTCGGCCCAGAAGGCCATCTATATTCAAAATGAAAAGGTATATTCAGGACTCTTCCAAGGCGCTCCCATTTCTCTAATCCTAGTTGATATGTTTCAAGCTGGTTTTTTAATTAAAACCTATTATATGAAATTCAAACTGGTCCATGGCTTTAAGCAGGCCGAGTATGTTGTTACTCGAACTTCTAAGAAATACTGGGAGGCCAATCGCAATATGGTTGGAATGTCCTTATTTAGAAGATTTGAAAGAGATAATAAAGAGTCGATCGTCCCTATGCCTCCAGGGACTCTTTATATTGGAGACCCCGCTTTTGGAGGATGGAAGTTTAGGAACTCTGGAAAGAGAGAGTGGTACTTCCACCGTGCCTACAGACATTTTCCTTATCAATTCTATTGGGATGATTTTCGCCCAACCCATGACTTCTACGAATCATCTCAGATTTACTTAGAAAATGATAAACCCTTCTTTGGTCTCAATAATGAATTCGGAACAAAAGGAATTATCACAGGTCACCTCGATGAAAATAGCCCCTTCAAAAGGGATAATCAGGAATATAGACTTATAGAGCACCTTAGTGACTATATCAATATTCCACCATGGAAGAGGGTTACGCAGGAGAGCGCTGAATGAATGAATTATTCGATAAACTAACCTTAAGGTTTGTTTTCACTTTATTTATCTGTTTAATTTTATTTCTCTACAGATATGTGCATTACTTATTCTACCCATCTCTGCGCTCGCAAATGTTTCGCAAGTTCACCCCTTCGAAAAACTCTGCCGAAACTCTTCACTTCTTTTCACGCCTTATAGGAATTGGAATCGTCTTTTCTGAATATCACTTCAGCTTAGATCAAGGATTTATCTTTGCCGTAATGGACTTCTTTCTTCAGGCCATTTCTGGTTTTATCCTCTACATTCTAAGTCTCTACACAATTGATAGTATCGTGCTCTACAACTTTGAGTATAATGACGAAGTCATAAAAAGAAGGAACGCATCCTACTCACTTATTGGTCTCGCCCACGCTCTTGGCGTGGCCATGGTTCTCAAAGTTATCTTGAATACTTCGGGGACTTCTCTTGTCATGCTTATTTTTCTTTGGCTCTTTTCATTAGTGCTTGTTGGCTTTGCTACTAAGACCTTCCCTCTTATGAGTAAACTTTCATTCAATCGCCTACTCATACAAAAGAATATGGCCATTGGGATCTCCTACTTCGGCTTCTTTCTTGGGTGGAGTCTAATCATTGCCTCATCACTCAATATCGCTTTGACTGAAATTAAATGGTTTAGCATTCAGGCCATCCTGAAAATTCTACTCTCTTTAATAATTCTTCCGGTATTCATTTGGGGCATTAAGATGATCTTCTTCCTAGAGGATGACCTTGATAAGTTAGCAAAGTCTGAAGGACAGCAAGACAATACGAGTATTGAGATGGGTTACGGCGTTTATGAAGGAGCAACTTTCTTTACCGCCTGTTTTTTAACTATTGTTATTACGGGAAGAATCCACTTTGGTGAGTTCTATCCTACATTCTAAAGGTATCCTATGATAGAGATTAAAATTTTCAAATTACTAGAAACTATGAATCAAAGGCTTTCTAATATAGAAAAAAATATTAATCGCTTAGATGAGAAAATCGACTTCTCAATTAGTCTTCAGAGGAATCACCTTATTCGTGTAAAGAATGGTCAAGACATTGATGACTCTATGATTCTCTACGGTAGACCCTATAATGACCTTTCTCCTCAAAGGGCCTTCGAAATCTATAATGACCCTAATATGGATTTTATTCTCATTGATGTAAGCTATAATGGAACAGCTCCATCCGAACAACTACGTGGATCAATTCATATTCCTCTTGAAGAGCTTAACTCTCGCTGCCATGAGATTATCAATAAGACGACACCGATTCTTGTTATAAGTGAAAGAGGACTTCGCTCAATTCAAGCTTGTGAACTTCTTGTAAAGAAGGGCTTCTTCAACTTAAATAATATATCTGGTGGCCATGAGTTTTGGCCATCGAAGCACAAGAGAACAATTGGTACATTTAAAGATTAGATTATAAGGGGAGTTCGTGATTCTTTGCTGAAGTAATCTTACCATGAAAGTTTTTAAGAAGATGCTGAACGCGATCAAGCTCAACGTCCCCTACAACTTCTGCATAATTCTTTTCGATCTCATCAGTACACTCAAAGAGATTGAGCTTAAACTTTTCACCGTAACCAGTTAGGTAGATATGCTGCTCTCTCTTATCACGAAGGCCAGAGCGTCTTTCAATATAACCACGTTTTTCAAGTTCATTAAGGTGTGAAGTCATCGTCTGTTTCTTTAGGCCACAGGCGCGACCAATTTCTTTAATTGATGGGCCATCGACTTCACAAATATAGAGGAGAACTTCAAGAAAACTTGGTCTTAGGTCAGTAAATCCCCTCTGCTCGAGTGAATCGAGTAGCTCATTTGAGTAAGATCGGTAGATTCTCTTTAAAAGGCTACCAATGAGGGATATTTTTCTCATACTTTTTCCAAAACTGACTTTAGACTAATCATGTCTAGTAGTCTGTATATAATACTATATATCAGTTTTTGTCACATAGAGCAAATCTCCCAAAATCATGATTTCTCTAAGAGTAGCGATTATCACTGTATTATTTTCCGAATGCACAGCAGCACCATTGATCTCACCCTTCCTCTTGGTTTAAAAAGAATCGATATTTATTAAGGGGAAGAAATGAAACGATTACTGGGTTTAATTTTAATTATTCAAGCACTTAGCACCACAGCAACTGATTTCTTCGATCCTTCAATTATAATTATAGAGGAAAAGCCACTTTGCTCGGATGTAGAGGTTAGACTCTCCATATTTCCCATTGATTGTATTCCCGAGATTGAACCCATAGATATAGACTTCGATATTCCTGAAGTTCAGCTAGATTTCGATGAACTCCAAGATATCTTCAATGGAGCAGAGTCATCTGGTGGCCATATTGTAGGTCCAATGAATCAGCCTCAAAGAAGAAGACCTTTGACTCCGTTTCCCTTCACACTGAAATGCGAAGCCAGACTGCTTCTTGATGGAAAGAAGAAAGTTAGCTTTCTCTCTACTCAAGAATTCGAACTCACTGCGAACCAATATCAACTTTTTCTCCGGCCGAATCAATGGCAACATAACTTGATTCTTGGTTCAGATATTTACACAACAAAGCTCATTTCTATTGATGCAAGTCCCTCTGTTGAAATCACTCCTTTCAAGATTGAGCTTTCTTACAACAACTTCTATGATAGTTTTCAATTAGCTGCCTGTGAAAGTAAAGTTGGATTTGATTCTAAGAATGTGACTTGTGCTCAATCGAATCATCCAGTAAGAAGCCAAGAACTGTCAGTAAGCTTTCAAAAGCGCTTCCAAGGTGATGGCAAAATTGTTCATCAAACACTAAAGCTCACTTGTAAGCAATAACTATTTGTCGCCTTCATTAATTCCGAAGAAGTCCATCGTGAGGATTTGGAGGCGCTCTTCTTTTGAAACTTTAATTATCTCTCGACAATCCTCTATTGCTTTAATCATTATCTCTTTTATTCTAGGGACATCTTTATGACTCATGGAAAGAGCATTTGAGTAATGGAGGTCTTCGGGGTCATTTTTATCAATACTCTGAATCGCTTGATTCCTCCAGTTAGTATGATGTCTACGAATTTGCACACTCTCTTTACTCAAATGAATTCGAGTTAAGCCTATCTCATAACGCCCTTGCTTTTGAACTGCTAATCCTGTGGTTGTAAGAAAATCTAAAATTTCTTGTATTCTTTTTAAGGGTACCCGCAAATGCTGAGAGATTGCTTTAGGACTCTGATATTCAGGAATAGATAAGAGTATATGAACGGCCGCATAGGTCCATGCAGAATAATAAATATGCTGATTGGTCTCATCAAGACTATCTTTAATATTCAACCTTTCTTTTAAATTAGATCTTCTCTCTAAGATTTCCTCCATCTCTTGCTTGAAGAACTTTTTTAACTCTTTCGATGCGGCCCTTTGATACTGAACCAGAAGCAGGAAGAATTTCGACTCTTCTTTATTATGTTCCCAGAAATCATTGAGTTTAATCGCTTGTTCTAGTGAAAAATGAACGTGATGATTGAGAACTTGAGAAACAAATGCAGTCTGAACACTAAGATGGAGTGATATTTTTCTCTTAAGACCCCGACCTTTATAAGGTGAAGATGAAATTTTTTCATTCAAATAGAGCTTATAATCTTTATAATCAAATACAGATTTTTTCAATATTATTAATACCTTATAACTTAAAGCTAAGTAATCTATTAAATTATAGCATATAAATTAATTAAAAAAATCTATTTCATTTTGACCGTCTGCCGTAAAACTCCCTCAGAAAAACAGTACTTGAGAACTTTACTCAAACTTAATCGGGAGATCTAAAATGAAAAAAACACTATTTATCGCAGTATCAGCATTACTTTTCTCAGTTACAACAATGGCCAAGGACATTGCTTCCTACAGATTTGCTACAAGTGAAGTTGTAAATGAAGAGCATACCGTTAGAGTCTTTGTTGCAACTGTTTCTGATGATCAAATCTTAAAGATAAGCCTAACAAAAGCTTCAGGAAGTGCACCATGGGATCTCAATGTTGATGGTGAGGCGATTGAAATCGAAGAGAAGCTTACTCAGTTGGCTTACAATCAAATCAAAACTCAAGTTGTTGGCGTCAGTAATGCACCAATCAAGAGAGAATTTTCTCCCATGATTTGTATGATGATGGCAGGTCCGGCCCAGTCGAATGACCACCTTTCTGTAGCTCGTGGATATGACTGGAGTACTCAGTCTTTTCTTGGTGAACTTGAGCTTATTCTTGGACCACAGGGTTGTTGGGTTTCAAGCAAGGTTTTCCCAGAGCATAAAAGAGCTGAGCAACAGGCTCATGCTCTAAAAGCTTCCATCAAATTACTTACTCTTCAATTTACTGAAACACTTTAATAATCATTTCTATAGGAGATATTAAAAATGAAAGCATTACTACTTATTGTAACTCTAATTGCCACTGTTAACACTTTTGCTGAAGTAGACCAAGGTCCTTACCACCCATGTACTTCTTCTGATATGAGACTTCTTGGATCTTCCATCGTTCTTGAAAATGAAGCTCTTGGAAACTTTATTAAAGAAGAAGTCATTGAAAAGAATACTTCATGCCTAAAAGCACAAAGACCTGAACTTTTTCATCCAGCAGTTTGTGGAATTGTTATACCTCAATTTGATAACTTTATCATTACTGTTAATGAATCGGTTTATACTATTGTAGTAGATTCAAGCTATAAGAGTTGCCTACGTATAAGAAGAATTCCTGTTGTGAAGAGTTTTTCCTATGAACCAACTCCTCGTGTAATCACCTTTCCATAAATAGACTGCCCTCGAGAAACGAGGGCATTTTTTATTTTCTAAGAGCGAAGTTAGCTCTCTTTTGTTCATCATGTTTTTCAAGTGCACGAAACAATTCCTCAGGAAAGAGCTCTTGCATAGTTGCTACTTCAGCAGGCTGCTCTAAATTCTCCTGGGCCCCTTCATACCAAAGAGATAATCTAACCCCTTGAAGAACAAGCTTTTCATTAGGGGTCTGAGCAAAGGTCTTTGTCGCACTAACCATTAAGGCCGCCAAAATAAGGCTGAAGATGACTACTTTTGCGAGGATTGTCGAATATTTAAACGTTTCATTCATTGCTAACTCCCTAATATTACGAGTTTTTAATTATTCTCACCCTATATAAAGCAAGGAATAGGCCAAGAAATCGTCTAAATTTCGTTCACCTTCCAAGTACCTGAAATTGTAAAGTTTACTTTCCCCTACCTCGGGCTTTGAAAAATCAATTCATTTAAGAGATAAGCTTCTCATTCGATTGACCCCTAACCCCAAAGGATTCCAATGAAATCATTATTTAAACTAGTGCTGCTATCATCATTTATTACTGCAACATCAGCATGCCCAAATTACTACCTAGAAAGACAAGTTAAACAACCTTCTCGAGACAGAAGACTCGAAATATCAAAAGTTGAGGATCTTGCCCTTGGGGACTCCATCTATAATAGTTATGGAGAAGTCATCTTTTTGAATGATTATCAAGATCAGGAAATTGAATACTATAAGGCCACTGGCTCTGAGCACAGTGGATGGTTTGAACTGGCCCTTATCGTCGATAAGAATACATGCAGTATTCTCAAAGAGATTACGGTCTATAGCGAGTAGTTAAAAAAGGTTTCGAGCATTACTGATGGAAGTGGCCACGCCGGTACAAATCCCGAAGGTCACTAAACTCGATCCTCCATATGACATTAGTGGCAGGGGCAGCCCCACAATGGGCATAAGCCCCATGACCATTCCCATATTCACAAATGTGTGCCAAAAAAATAGCGACATAATTCCTATAGCGACTATAGAATCAAACATTCGCGGTACAGATTGCGCCAACCAAATAAAGCGAAAGAAGAGAATCAAATAGAGTGAAATGAGTATCAACGATCCAATAAATCCATGCTCTTCATTAAAAATAGAAAAGACAAAGTCCGTATGGTTTTCTGGAAGATAGTTAAGTGAGGCCTGAGAAGACTTGAGAAAACCTTTTCCTGCAAACTGGCCCGATCCAATGGCAATCTTTGACTGAATGGCGTTATATCCAGACCCTCTAGCATCAGCCCCGGGGTTCAAAAAAGTAACAATTCTCTTTCTTTGATATTCCTTGAGACCAAATTTATACATAACTCCCCCACTAACGAGGGCAAGCACCGCCAATATACCAATCGTTTTCCATTTTAACCTACGATAAAAGCTCACGACTAAGAAGATAAGCATTACGAGAAGCCCTGTACCTAAATCAGGTTCAAGAACAATTAATATGGTTGGAATCATGACAATGATAGCAGGAAGAATAAGCTCTTTGAATCCAAGCTCTCTATCAGGAGAGCTCTTTGCGTACCATCTTGCGAGAACAAGAATTACAGAAATTTTTGTAATCTCTGAGGGCTGTAAGCGAATTGGTCCCAAGAGAATCCATCTCTGCGCCCCCATCCCTTTATGACCAAGAACAAGCACAAGAACAAGAAGTACAACATTCACAAAGTAAAAGAGATAAGAGTATCTAAAGAATGTTTTAGGATTAATAAAACTAATCCCAAAGCCTACAACTAGTGAGATTCCATACCAACCCATTTGTACTTTAAATAGGTCGGCCATACTTGATGAAACAGATGCATGAGTGGCCGAGTAGAGATTAAAGACTCCCATAATAAAGATGGCCAGAGAGATACCAAAGAAAGTGAAATCGTATTTCTTGAAAAATTCTACAAAAGCGCTTCTATTCATAACCTATTCCCCATCACCTTCATTACTCTCTTCAGCTTCAGCTCTTTGAGCTTCTCTTTCCTGCTCTTCCTTTTGTTTTTGTCGGGCGGCATTACGCTTACGGATAAATGAGTAGTACTCATCTTTCTCTTTCTTTTCATTAGCAGCAAAAGCTTCTGGTTCATATTTTTTCATATAAGTTGTTAAGACATCTCTAACCACAGGAACTGCTGCAGAAGAGCCATGGCATCCATGCTCAACAATTGCGGCCACAGCAACTTTTGGATTATCAAAAGGAGCAAACCCCACAAAGAGTCCATGGTTTCGATCTCTATAAGGCATCTCTTCACACTTAGAAAAAAGTTCTTTGGAAGTCATTGATCTCACCTGAGCTGTTCCCGTTTTCCCTGCCATTTGTAAACCAAAGCCTTTGTACCAAAAAGCCGTTCCTCTTTGGTGATTCGCAACTTGATAGAGTCCTTTTCTTACGGCCATCAGAGTTTCCTCACTAACATTGGCCTTACTTACAACTTCTGGTTTAAATTCTTTAATGATTTCACCGCTATTGGTGAAGATTTCTTTAATTAAGTGGGGCCTATAAAGTGTTCCACCATTAGCAATTGAAGCATAGGCCATGGCAAGTTGAAGAGGTGTTACTAGAACATAGGATTGACCAATTACACATGAAACTGTCTCCCCTAGCTGCCACTCTTCGCCACTCCTCTTAAGTTTCCACTCCTTCGTAGGAATAAGTCCCGATGTTTCTCTAGAGAGTGGAATACCCGTTTTTTCACCAAGACCGAACATATTCGCGTACTCTGCAAGCTTATCAATATCAAGTTGAGTAGCAATTTGATAGAAGTAGACATCCACTGAGCGTCTTAAAGATTTATATACATCCGTAGGACCGTGCCCACCTCTTTTCCAGTCATGGAAAACTCTTCTTCCAAGCCTAAATGTCGGACCACATTTTAGCTCTTGATCGGCCTTAACAATTTTCTCTTCAAGAGCAGCAATGGCAGTAATCGCCTTGAATGTTGATCCTGGAGGATAGTGCTCTTGAATAGTACGATCCCTTAGAGGATTATTCTCATCTTCAACAAGTGAATCCCAATACTCTTTAGTTAACCCTCTAGAGAATTTAGTCGGGTCAAATGCAGGTCTAGAAACCATAGATAGAATTTCACCAGTGTTAACATCAACGGCAACAGCTGCACCAACTTTCCCCTCTAGGGCCTTGAAGGCCGAGAGCTGCATATCTCGATCAATGGTCAGACGAATATTATTTCCTGGAGTGGCTTCCTTATTCTCAATTCCTGCAAAGAGAACACTGGAGCGAAGGTTTCTTCTCATTCTTCCTCGAGCATCCACTTCAACAAACTCATAGCCATCATCACCTCTTAGGGCCAAATCAAACTTTTCTTCAATTCCCGCCTGTCCAATAAAGTCTCCAAGCTTGTAATCATAATCATCTCTCTTTCGATACTTAGGAAGCTGACGTTGATTAATTTCAGAAATATACCCAAGTAAGTGAGCTCCAACTTCTCCATCTCTATACTCTCTAGATATAAAGGTCTGAACTCTAACTCCTGGCATTTTAGAATTTTCTGTTTCAATAACAGAAACCTCTTTCAAGGTGATATTCTTCTTAATCGTAACGGCACGATATCTTGCCTGTGTGCGATTCTTAGCAAGAATTGATCGAATATCATCTACTGACATCTCTAGAACTTTTGATAACCTTTCCAGAGTCGTTTTCTTATTTTTCAAATACTGTGGAATGATGACAGCATCAAAGCGAGGAATATTGTGAATCATCATTTGGCTATTACGACTAAAGATCATTCCACGAGGTGCTTTAATCACTTCTTTACGTAGTCTATTTTCCAGAGAGAACTTATAGAAGAGCTCTCCTTGATAAATTTGCAAATACCAAAGCCTGGCCAAAATAATGACAAAACATAGTATTAAAATATTACCGATTGTATCGGCCCGCCCCTTATGCTGACGGACCAGATCATCTTCACCAAACATCTATATAACCTTAAACACTACTTCCAAGCCCACTGCTTTCCCCCTCTGTTTTCCAGATCACATCTAGAATACTGAAAAGAAATGGGGCGATTAAACTAATCACAATACTCTCTGGAAGGAAGCGCCAGAATTTTTGAACAATATAGGAAAAGTCATCTGTCTTTAGATAGATCAAACTCGATACGATTATAAACCAAAGAGTTTGGAATAATTGAGTCACTACTATAGTAATTACACTTGAGGTTAGGTGGAGCAGGTCTTTTAGATAGCTAATAATGATACAAATCATAACACCAGCAACGGTTCCCATCTCCCATCCTTCAATACTGAAGAATGAATGAGTATACTGAAGAATCAGGATCAAGATTGAAGTAAAAGGAGTCTCTAGCTTAAATCCCATATAGAGGACAATTAAAACATTGAAAGGAATCCTATACTTGGTTAGTCCAACCATTGGTAAGATGGCCGTACTTAATATTTCAAGCACGATGAGTATAAGTAAGGTAATGACCAATGGTCTTATGAGGTGCGCGAAATTCCCTTTCACTTCTTCTCCTTATTATCAGCTTCTTCATCCATTTGATCGAGAGCTTCCCACTCTCTTCTCTTTTGATCATCTTCACTGGAGAGAAGAATGACGACCTCCTCTAAGCGACCGAAGTCTACAGCAGGTGTAATCTCAACATTTTGGGTAATTCCATAACTCTCTCTTTCGATTTGAGATACAGTTCCTACATTCACACCTTTTGGGTAAATATTCCCAAGGCCTGAAGTAATAACGGTATCTCCAAGAATGATAGGTTCCGCGCGAGAAATATACTTCATTATACTCTTCTCATTATTATAGCCTTCAATAATTCCGTGACTTCGAACTCTTTGCACAAGACCATCAACACGGTTATTTGAATCTAGAACAGTCAGAATATCGGAGAAATGATCAGTTAAACGATAGATATAACCGACTAGCCCTTCTGATGTAACCACTGCGGCCTGCAGCTGTACCCCATCTTTTAGTCCTTTATTGATACGAATAACATTGAAGTCACTATTGGCATCCCATGCCACAACCTGAGCTAAAACTTTTCTATAGGTGATCCCATCCCCAAAATCGAGAAGCTTCTTTAACCTTTTATTTTCACGAGATAATTCTTTGAAGTCGAAGATCTTATTTTCCAGATCATCAATCTTTCTACGAAGCTCAATATTTACTTTTGAGGCATTGATATTGGCAATGTAATGGTCGAAGAAGTTTCCTATTTCAGATCGAACAGATGTCACCGATGATTGCAGCGGGGCAAAAGAGTCAATTAAGATATTTTCAAAGGTCGATGTTTGATCGAGAACATAATTACGCTTCGCAACACCCACTAGTGATATAAATAAAACAATAAAATTTAAAATGGCCCGTTGTCGACGATCCCTGTCCTCTATTAGACGCACTGTGCACTATCCTTAGCAATTTACTGACTCAGCCTTGTCTTAAAAGGGCTGAATGCTCCATAATACTAACATTATAATGTGAAGCTTAGGTTTTTCCGACCTTGCAGCACATTAAATTTTAATATTAACTCAAAAAGATTTTCCCCGTGGAAAATCATATATTTCATAATACAATTCTAAGCTATTTAAGCTAGATTTGTGAATGAAAGCTTCCAAAAAAAGCGAAATCAAAGGATATAGTAAAATGGCAGGAAATTTCCAGAAAACAACATCAAACTTCTTTGTAACTTTTCTTATTGGGCTCATCGTTGTCTCATTTATGTTCACCGGTGTTCAATCAATGAATAGTTCTCCTAATGCAGTCGCAAAAGTAGGCTCATACCCCATCACGGCACGTGAGTATCAAATGGAGTACAACCGCCAGCTAAACTTTTTCAAAAACTACATGATGCAAGGTAAAGACCTTACTTCACAAGATATTGAAAGATTTGGAATTAAGAGTGCTTCTCTTAAGAATCTCGTTCAAAGAAAGCTTCAACTTATCTTTGCCGATAAAGCAGATGTAATGGCCGCCCCGGAGCAAGTAAAAAAACAAATTAAAGAATTTGAGTTCTTTCAAACCAATGGACAATTTGACATCAACAAATACAAAGAACTTCTTCGTGCTAATGGTTTAACTCCACAAGACTTCGAAGAAGATATCACTAATCAAGTATATTCTGAGAACTCTGAAAACTTCTTCAGCATGTTCCCTATTAGTGAAGGCTACCTTGATGATATCGCAAAATTCAAAGCGATTAGATATAATGGAATTATCGTTGAAATTCCTCAAAACTCTGTGAAAAAACAAGTTCCTGTTACTTCTGCAGAAATTAAAGAGTACCTGGCCAATGAAGCGAATAAAGCAAGAACAGAGAATCTTTTCAACCAAAGAAAGCCTTCACTTGATGTACCAGAACAAGTTAAGGCATCACATATTCTTGTAAGAGTTACCCCAGAGCAATCTGAAGAAGCGGCTAAAAAGAAAATTGATGAAATCGCAGCAAAGGTAAATGCAAAGAACTTCAAGTCAATGGCCAATAAATATACGGAAGAAGAATCAGGAAAAGGTAAAGGCGGATCTCTTGGAGTATTTGGACGCGGAAGAATGGTTCCTGAGTTTGAACAAGCTGCATTTGAGCTAAAAGAAGGTCAGGTTTCAAAGCCAGTAAAAACTTCTTTCGGTTACCATATTATCTTTGTTGAAGATAAGCTCGCTGCCAAAGAAGCGAAACTTGAGAAATACGAAAATGAAATTGCCAAAGAACTCATACAAGACTCGAAAGAGCAGGATCTAAAAGAGCTTATGGCCACTCTTAAAAGTAAGGCGCTAGATGCTCTTAGAGCAAATGATATGAATGCTCTTAAATCATTAAAAGCTAAGTATGGAGTTAAGGTTGAAGAAAATGTAGAGTTCAACCCTTATGAAGGTAATAAAGGAAAAACTCAAATTGCTGCTTCTGAAACAAAAGTTATCTTTGCAGATATGAAGAAAACAGATGCTAAGATTTTTGATTTTGACCTCGCAACAAAGATGCAAATCATAGCTCTTCAAAAGAATAATAATAAAGACCTTCCTCCATTTGATCGTAAGAAAGAATTAAATGGTCTTCAAATGGCATTATCTAATAAGCTTAAGAAAGATGTTTTAAAAGTCATCGGAGACAATACTCCAGTTAAGCAGTTAGTAGAGTTATAAGATTTAGGAAAAAAAATGGCAGATAACACGGCAAAATGGGATATGAACGCAAAAGGCAAGTACTACGTTGATGATCAATGTATTGCTTGCGATGCTTGTGTTCACGAAGCACCAAATTTCTTTGCTATGAATGATGATGATGGGCATGCTTATGTCACTAAGCAGCCCTCAACTGAAGCTGAACTTAAGAATTGTGAAGAAGCCCTAGAAGCTTGCCCCGTAGAGGCCATTGGACGTGATGGAGAAGAGTAATCACTCTTCTCTGTGATAACTTTTCTTCTATTCGATTTGAGTCTTCCTAATATGTGAGTAATTCAAAATTGCCACAAAAAAACTCCCCCCCACAACATTTCCAAAAACGGCAGCACATATTGCACATATAGACTTCATCATATCAGCATTCGGACTGAAGAATAATCCTCCAAAAATCTCAGCTGATCCAGCAATGGAGTGATGAAGTCCTCCAAGGCCAATTATAAAAGTTACGATATAAATACAGAAAATTTGTGCACTTGTAGACGTAGTGGCCAATAGTAACCATCCACCTTGGGCCATTAACCATCCTGCTAAGATTCCACTTAGAAAGATCTCAGAAAAAGAGAAGTCAATAAAGTGATTAAAGATATCAACTGTTCCCGCCTTTGCTAGGATAACAGAGTTTGTGGAATAGATAAGATATGAGCTAATCAGTGTTCCAAGAATATTTCCAAATACAACAATGCCCCATAATCTAAATAAGGAAGTAATCGATGCTTTCTTTTCTAGTACAGGGTAAACAGCAGTGGCCGTATGTTCGGTAAAAAGCTGAGTTCCACTCATTATGCATATGATAAACCCTAAAGGGTACACCAAGGCCATGGCCAAGCGATTGTAAACAAATTCGGAACTGCTATCAAATATTTGAGATGTTAACGATACACACATTACCGCAAAGCCTAATATTAGTCCTGCCGAAATTGATGATAAGAGTAAAGATATATTTGTACGCCTATGCTGCTCTAGTCCCTCATCGATAGCCTTTTCTAGGACATCATCAGGGTGACGAATCGTTTGATCATTTCTTTTTACAATTACTGGAACGAAGCTTTCGTCTTCTTTTTCACGCTTTATTGTACGATGAGTTTTTTCACTTTCTCGTAGATGCGACTCGCTATTGGGCAAAATGATCTTTTTTTCATCACTCATAGATGTCCTTGGTTAATGATGACCCGATACTTTCTCTTAAGAGTTTTTAGCTGGTTTTTCTACTGGAGCTTTTTCAGGCCTCTCCCTAGGAATTTCGTTCGGATGTTTCAGAGGAACCTCAGGAGATTTCTTCGGAGGTGTAATCTCTCTAGGGTTATCTTTGTTTGGATCTGATGGAGTTACTTTTGGTTCATTCATAATGATCTCCTTAGTATATGAAGAAACTTACTTTCTTCTTAGTTTTATCAAAATATATAGTTTCATACTCAAAAGGTTCACCATCTATTTTGACGGTGACCATCGAATTAAATTTTAGCTTTAACCTTTCATTAAATTTTAATGAATCAACACAGTCCTCTTTAGAGAGGCGGCCAATTTGCATTTTTATAATGCTTTTAATAATTTCTGATATATTTTTACTCTTAGCAATCGTGGCATAATAATAGGGACCAAATAATGGACCAAGATTATCTGTAACCTTAACTCCTCCACCAGCATAAAGCCCTTGCCCCACAATAAGACCAGGTCCTACAATACTCTCCTCTGAAGCCTCTTCAGATTTCTCGCTATCACTTATTACTTTGTAATGATGAGTTTGATGTTCAAAAAAAGACTCGATAGCTGAAATATAATAACTCCACTGACCAAGCTTCTCTTTAAGATTACTTCTTCCACTATCTGTTACCTTAGCAGGAGCTCCAATCGTCACGGTATTAATAAATAATTGATCATTACAAGTCATTACAGGACACTCTAAAGTTTTTTCTGAAAAGAAAATATCGCATAGGTCTTCTACTTCAAGATTTTGTATTTTTGATGAATCCAACCCTAAACTTCGAGAGAAATCATTGGCCGTACCATCAGGTAGGTAAAATACTCTTGCCTCGTCTATATTACTTTCATCATTTAGATAGTTATTTAAAAAATAATTTAGAGACCCATCTCCACCGACAACAAAGTAATCGGGAGCGACTTCTTTAAGAGAAGAATCTTTCGCTAGTTTTTCCTCAAAACCTCTAATTAATGAATTAAAATTCTTCTTAGATTCTTCCTTCCCAACGACGATCATAGATTTTTCCTCAAAAGATGGCCCCATAAAGGGGCCATTGTGGTTAACCTCTTAATATCTATCCATCAATAAGTTTATCTACACGACTTTCAAGATCATCGGCCATGTCTTCAATTTGATCAGCTGTTTCGTCCCACTTGTCTTCACTATATTCAGTGGCTTCTTCAAGTTTCTTTTCGAAGACACTCTTTTTTCCCATGAGTTCTTCATACTCATCCTGAAGCTCGTCTTTTGCTTCGCCAGAAGCGTCGGCTAGCTTTTCTTTAATATTCTCGAGCTTTCCCTCAACTCTTTCCATCGCCTCAGATGTTTCCTCTTTAACCTTCTCATACTTAACATTCGCACTTTCTTTAACATCTTGAGTACAACTTGCAGCCGCTACAGGAATAAGGAGGGCAAGAGCAATATTCATAACTGATTTTCTAGTGGTTTTCTTCATAATAGTTTCTCCTTTTGAACAGTTCATTCTGTTATTAAGTATCTCTTTAACTATTATTAGAAATTAAGAAGACAAATACCTCTTTGATATTTGGAAAAGTTGTGTAGAAATTTAAAAGAATCCTAAACTTATACTACTTCAGGTGGAGATTTCTTATTAATAAGAGCGTAAGCTACCTTAATTAGGTAGTCACTCTTAACGGGCTTACTTACATGGAAGTCAAAACCGCTCTCTTTTGTACGATCTCTTTCCTCTTGCATTGCATGAGCAGTCAGAGCAACAACAGGCTTATTGAAATTTGCCTCTCTCAGTTTTTTTATTGTTTGATAGCCATCAAGACCAGGCATTTGTAAGTCGAGAAAAATAAGATCAAAGTCTTGATCTTCAATTGAGTTCAGTGCATCTAGACCACTATTTACGAGAGTGACATCGGCCTGGGTTTGATCAAGATATATTTTAAAGAGGCGAGCATTTTCTTTTGCATCATCAACAACAAGAATCTTTCTATCCCTTAATAAAAATTGATTATCTTCTTTCTCTTCCTCTTCTTTGATTTCCACATGAGTTGAGAAGTCTTTTATAAACTCTTCATCTGCCCCTGTATCCGCTTGTAAATACACTTGAAAAGTAGTCCCTACACCTAACTTTGTTTCTTTTATAAAGACATCACCACCCATGGCCTTGGCCAACTCTTTAGATAATACAAGTCCTAGGCCAGATCCTTGATGCTTTCTTGAAGCAGATGTATCAGCTTGTTCGAAAGGTCTAAATAGAGCATCTATTCTATTCTCAGGGATTCCACACCCCGTATCTTTAAGAGTAAAAGAGAGTCGTTTCTCTTTTTTGTTATAGCTAATGCTTAGCCTAACAAAGCCTTCTTCTGTAAACTTAATTGCATTTCCAATTAAATTGAAAAGGATTTGTTTGAGTCTTTTAGTATCAGACAAAATGGTTGTGGGGATTTCTCCAATATTTTGAAACTCAAGAATAATACCTTTTTCTAAAGCTTTCACATTCATTAAAGAGAAGACCTCACTTAATAATTGAGAGAGTGAAATCTCCTTCCTTTCAAAATCAAATTTACCTGATTCAATTTTACTTATATCGAGTATTTCATCGATCAAACCTAGTAAGTGAGCAGCATTTTTATTGATAATTCCTACACTATTATCAACTTCTTCTGCATCCACATTTTTGTTTTTAAGAACCTCAGCGTAACCAAGAATAGCAGTCATTGGTGTTCTAATCTCATGACTAATATTCGTTAGAAACTCTGTTCTCGAACGATTTGCTTTTTCTGTTTCCATGAGTGCATTATTGATTTTTTCATGTTGAAGAAAGATTGTGGAGTAGAGCGGCCTAAAAACAAGTACCCAAATCAAGACGATCTGGAAAAAAGAAATCGCGATAATAAAAATCCCCATCTTCTTGACCTGGGCAAAGCTATTCTCTTGAGCAATACTTATTTTTCTTCCGATAAATTTAAAGGCTGCAAGTATTTCATTTAAAGAATTTTGAGAAAGGCTTAATAGGGCCAAAGCGTGACCTTGGGGTATTTTCTTGGCCGTAACAACTTTAACTTTTTCAATATATTCGTCCAGGCGATTGAATAAGTTCTTATTGGAAATAATATCTATAATTCCCTCTTCATCAAAGTAAACTTCTGAAGCCAAGAGGATTTTAAGTTCTTCCTTTTTGATTTTAACTTTCTGAATTAGCGAGGTGACTTCCTTAGCTTCCTCAACTTTATTATCTAAGAGTACAGATTTAGATAATAATGAGATTCTATCAACGAGAAATGTTTGCTCAAAAAGGTTCTCCTGAATAAGTTGAATATTCTCCTGCCTATCCACAATAATTGAATGGAACCTTAGTCCTGCTAATGAAATAAAAAGTACTGCAATAAAGCCAGCAATTGAAAAGGTGAAAAACTTATACTTTGTCCTCTTTATAATGGCAGCTGAATTAGGCATAACGAATTTCCTTAAAACCTTTAACTTACTTTACGTTTAGGTAATCTTTTTTTTCAATTAAATATGACTCAATTGACTTAACAATTTTTTGAGACTCAGCAATTTTCTCTGCTTTGACCTGTTCTTTAAGCTCTCTTGAGGCCTTCGCAAGCCAATGGAAGCCATAGGGCTCACTAAAGCCAATCCATTTATGAGTTAATTCATGAAGCTGCGTAAAATCTCCAGAATTTAATGAGTCTTTTAACCTAGCAAGCTCATCAATTCTATCTTGTGCAAACTCAAGACAAAATGCCTCTAACCCGCTTTCCGGAACTTCTAATTCAATATTATAGTCTTTCATTGACGCCCCACATTTTTTCATTTTGTGCAAGATAAATAGTTAGATATCGTTTCACTTTCCCTTGTATAGCATAGTAGCATTAAAGACCGAAGAATTCTTCTTCAGACGGCCATAATACTCGGGGGGAGTTGAAAGTGGAAAAAGCCATTCTATTAATTGAAGACAGTAAAGAAATTTATCAAATGGTCAACCAATCACTCTCGAGACTGGCAGAAATTCACTGGGCAGAGAGTCTAAAAGACGGAAGAGCAATTTTACAAGAGAGCTCTATTGATCTTCTTCTCTTAGATCTGGAACTTCCAGATGGTAACGGTATTGAGCTTTGCGAGGAACTGCAATCCACTCATCCCGAACTTCCTATTTTTCTTTTAACGGCCCATGATCAGCTTTCAGATAAAGTACTTGGCTTCTCCGCTGGAGCAGATGACTATATAACAAAGCCGTTTAACTCTCTCGAGCTAAAAGCTAGGATTGAAGCAAAACTTAAAAAGCTCGATATTCTCCTCAAGAGTTCTGATATATTAGAATGGAAAGAGATTTCAATTAATAAATCGAGCCAAACCCTAAAGGTTTCTAACGAAGGTAACTGGGAAGACGTAGATCTAACGGCCCTGGAATTTAAGCTATTAATGTATTTTGCAATAAATGAAGGAAAAGTTCTTAAACGTGAAGATATACTCGATGAAATCTGGGGAGAAGATATCCACGTCTACGCACGCTCTGTAGATACCCATGTTAGTAAATTAAGAAAGAAATTATTAGGTGCTTCTGAAATTATAGAATCTGTTCATGGTGTAGGATACAAGTTCAGTCCTACTGTAAACTAGGACCTATTCAGCTTCTAAATCTTTTATAGCGTTTGAAATTTCTCCAAGAACCATAGTAAGGTCTTCATCTCCCTGCATACCTTCTGCAGTTGATTCACTCATGTGAATTAATGTCGACTTCCAGTTTTTAAGAGCAATTAACTTATCTTCTGTACTTAAAAATGTGCAGTAGACAATATCGCTAGGCTTTGTGAAAACAATACTTGGATCCGTAATGGCCTTTGAAAAATCTGTTCCATGTTCATTAAAGACTTCCATTATAAAGCTCCTATTTTAGTCCCCCCGCGTACGTGTATATTAAAATACGCAGGGGGAAATAATATATTAATCAAGATGAGATTTAATCATCCAGCTCATCATTTCGTGCTTTTGCAGCAATCCGACAAGATGATCTTCAGTACCTGGATCTGATTCAAAAATCTTTTCACTCTTATCTGATCTTAAGAATTCTTTAACAGACTCTTGAATATTCATGTGGGTTGAATAAAGATCAGCAAGCATTTCATTTGAATTTAATTCTTTACCTGCCATCTCATCAATATCCATCACAGACTTCATTTCTTTTACAGTACCAATAGGTCGCTCTCCGATAATTCGAACTCTTTCAGCAAGACCGTCCATAATAGCAAGTAGTGACTCATAGTGCCCCTCAAGAAAGGTGTGTAAACTTTTAAACCTAGGTCCTGTTACAGTCCAATGGTAGTTTAACGTCTTAGTAAATAGAGCATATTCATTTGCAAGAAGATGATTTAAAAATTCAGTAGTTACCTTTGCCTCATCATCCTTAATTACTCCAACGGCCCTTGTTTTAGCATGATCAAAATTTTTCATAAATCGTTCTCCTTTTCTATGGTTAACAAATATTATTTTTTAAATATTCGTTTTCTTAATCTGTTACTAGTTTGCAAATTTTTCTCAAAAAACTCTTCCAGGACTTGATAAGAGAATGTTTAAGAACTTACACAAATACTTAAGAAGAGCGTAAAGCCTTATATCAGCTTCATTTGATACCCTATTATTGTTAGATTTAAGGGAGGTATATATGAACGAAATCACTAACCAAATAGGCTACCCAGAAGCACTTAAGCTCCTTACAGAGAAGATTGTGACTTGGTATGAGTCTATAGTAAGTGCGATTCCAAATATATTGATCGCCTTATTAACCATGATATTTTTCATTGTTTTAGCGAAAGTGGTCAGGGCCATGGTCAAAAGAGCCTTTTCAAAGACATACTATAATGTCGCTGTAAAGAACTTAATCCTATCCATGACCCATATAACAGTGATCCTCTTTGGCTGTTTTATAAGTTTAGAGGTACTTAATCTAGAAAAGACAGTAACTTCTCTATTGGCCGGTGCTGGGGTTATTGGTTTAGCACTTGGTTTTGCGTTTCAAGAAATTGCATCTAACTTTGTATCGGGTATCTTCATTGCCTTTAGAAAGCCTTATGAACTTGGAGATATTGTATCAATCAATGGTTTTAAGGGTGAGATTTCAAGGATTCAAATGCGAACCACGAGTATTACAACTTTTGATGGACTTGAAGTTATTATTCCGAATAAGACTATGTTTACAGAAGCCTTTATTAATTACACAACAACACCTAAGAGACGTGTAGACCTAGAAGTTGGTGTTTCATACGCTGACGATCTTGATAAAGTTGAAGAAATAACCAAGAAAGCACTAGAGTCCGTAGACAATAGACTAGCTGAAAAAGATGTTGAATTCTTCTACCAAGAGTTTGATTCGAGTTCGATTAACTTTGTAGCAAGAGTGTGGATTCATTACCCGGGTAATCAATCTTTTCTCATGGCCAAACATGAGATGGTAAAAAAGATTAAATCTGCTTTTGACAGAAACGGAATTACTATTCCATTCCCTATCAGAACTATGGACTTTGGAATAAAGGGAGGTGAACCTCTCGATAAAACATTATCTTCGTTAGAAATGTTAAGAGATGCTCAATAGATATCAATAGATAATAGAAGGGTAAAAAAGAAGAACCCCGCCTGCAAGCGGGGTTCTCTTATGCAAATACAAGTCACTAATCTAAATTACCATCCTAGTAATTATCTCTTAATGCTCAAAACTTCCTGGAGCATTTGATCAGAGGCCTGTAGTGTCTTAGCGTTAGCAGAGAAGTTTCTCTGAGCTTTCATGAGTTCAACAAACTCAGTGGCAATATCTACGTTTGAAAGCTCGATTGACTTCGCTAGAATCTCTCCACGACCAGCCTGTCCAGGTTTCCCCATTGAAGCTTGTCCTGACTTAATAGACTCTTTGAAAAGGTTTTTTCCAACTTTGAAAAGACCTTCATTATTTTCAAACTTTGCAACTGCGATAGAAGCAATTTTCTTTGATGTACCATTATCATAAACAGCTGTTAAAATCCCATTATCATTGAATGATAGTGATCTCATTGTACCTGCCGTTGCACCATCTTGGGTTGTACGAGCAATGGCCGAATCAGAACCATATTGTGTAGTAGCATCAAGCCCTGTCCCACCTTCTGCAATTGAATCTCCCCAAGAGAATTTAATCTGTTGGTTTTGGGCAGCACCTTTATTGAAGTTAAATGAATTATTACTTTCAACTTCTTCTTGAAGAACACCTTTGTCCGAAAAGATAAGGTTACCACTGGCCATCTCAACCATTTGACCGGCTTCTCCACCACTAGCATCTTTTCCATCAACCATGGCACGGTAAGTCCAGTTATTGTCTTGATTTTTGTTATAGTAAACGGTTACTAGTCTTGAAGTACCAACATTATCGTAAACTGTTACTGAGTGTGAGAAGTTAGAAGTATTTTCAGGGTCATTAGGATTAAATTCTTTAATATTAACTCTTGAATCAAGGTTCATATTAAGTTTAATTTCTTCAGTTGCTTTTGCGGGAATTGTTGTATTTCCAAGTTTGATAGGTCCAAGCTGATTGGTTACTTCACCTGATTCATTTGCTTGAAAACCAAGAACTCGATAACCATCTCCATTAACAAGGTTCCCCTCTTTATCAAAGTTCATCGAACCATCACGAGTGTATCCTGGTCCAAATGGAGCATCGACTCTGAAGAATCCGTTTCCATTAATTGCAAGGTCAGTTATTGACTCCGTTCTTGCAATATCCCCTTGAGTCATCATGGACTTAACGTGGCCAAGCTTTACCCCTGCACCAAGCTGATCACCACCATCAATCCCTTTTAGAGATGATGAAAGTACATCTTGAAATTCAGCTCTTGAAGCTTTAAATCCCGTCGTACCAGCGTTAGCGATGTTATCGGAGATAACGCCCATACCAGTTCCCATTGCTGATAAACCTGATACTCCGATGTTAAAAGATCGCAAAATTCCCATAGTGTCCCTCCTAGACTCCTAAACATATCATTGAAAGAACTCGAGATTTACTTAAGGGCTACGGCCTTAAATTGAAGCTTCCGGAAAGGACCAGCTTTTTACACCATCGAGGTACAATGAAAAAAATATGTTCTAACTTCCTTATACTAAAACTGTTGAATCAATTTTCGTAAAAACATTATCAACAATATTATTCTTATCTATGGCCGTTACCACTTTCTGGTTGGGCACATCAACTATATAAGCTGCTTTGTCAGTGATTACGAGAGAGTCTTGTCCACCCTTCTCTTTTAACTTTTGAAAAGCATCTTTAAGTTTAAAAAATTCAGCAGAATCCATTTCAAGATTACGCTCTTTTAAGCGACGAGCGGCATGGGTAGACAATTGTATTCCCGTTTCACTCTCTAGAGGATTAGCAACAGGATTGCTATGTTCCTTAAGTAGATCACGGAACTCATTAGGATTAGCAGAGGTATCATTTACCTTCTGATTTCCCCCAATATTCTTATGCTTCGGAAGCTTCGAAATATTGGGTATGAGCATGTTATTAATTTGTCCGTTATTCGCCATTACTCTCTAACTATCTAACTCTTCATTTGGAACATTTCCAAATTAAAGATTTGTTTCATTAAAATTATTATACGCTGCATTAGCTTTATTTTTCAAACCTTTTTCTATCTGGGGATTTTTTGCCCCGACAGTATTTTGTTTAATTCCTTTCTTTGGGAGAAAGAATGATTCAACATCTTTTAGTGCAACTTTCTTTTTATTATCTACAGTAAGAATCGTTTGACCATTTTCAAAATTCACACCAGTAACAACACCTTCGGCCTTTGTCTCTCCTGCAAAAACTTGATACTCATCATCCCAAGCTTGAACATCAAAAGTATAATCACCTTTTACAGCGAGAGTGTTATCAAATTGGTTACCGTTCCATGTAACACTATTAGAACCTTTACCCATAGAGTCTTTTTCCATTTGGGCAACCATATTATTTGATTTATCAAAAATTCTTACTAGTACTTTCTTAGCAGGCTTATTCAAATAGAAAGGAACATTTACATGAGTACTCTCTCCATCATAGGAAAGACTTGTCCCCTGCGTATGAATGGCCTTACCAATGAAGCTTGCGCCCATATACTTGGCTTGGTTATCTGCACCTGAAGTTGATTTATCGAGTTTCGAGTTCATATTGGTAAGCTGCTCGAGTTGAGCGAACTGGGCCATATCTGCAGCAAACTTCTTTTGATCTACTGGCTTAAATGGGTCTTGATTTTGAAGCTGACTTGAAAGCAGTTTAAGAAACGCATCTTTATCGAGTTTGTTATGCTTATCTCGATCGACAAATTGCTTATCTTTTTTTGCACCAGCAATATCATTAAGCTTATCGCCAAGACTTCTATTTTTTACTGTTTCTTGAGATAACGTATCACGATCAGGACCGTTATATTTTGAAATACCCTTAAAGTTATTTGGAGAATTTGGTCTTCCTATACCAGGCATCTACCCTCACTTGGTCAAATAGTGAATGTGTAGCTTTTTAAGCATACATTTGTTCGCTAAACGTTTTGGCCTCTTGCCATAGCTGACGTCTGCGATCTTCACCTCTATTATCTCCTTGTCTACCACCTTGTGTAAACGCGGAAGCTTCTCCCCTATCTCCTCCACCAAGGAACGAGGAAGACGAATCAGAGTTCATAGAAGACTTAGATGAATCTCCCATTGCGATAAAATCTGTTTGAGGAGCTATTTTAAAATCATTAAGCTTTATCCCAGACTTATTTAGTGCTTTGAGTAGCTCAACTTCATTTTCTGCAAAGAACTGTTGTCCTTGCTCTGTAAGAGTATTTATTTCTAAGTTTACCTGACCATTATTTCCCACTTTCTGAGCTTGAACTCTAAATTGCCCCAGCTCCTCATGGTTGATCACCATATCAACAGAGTCACGACCACTTACATAAGACTGTTCTATATAGTTACCTAATTTCTGCATCAACTCTGTCTTATTACTCGCGGATATATTCGATAGATCTAAGGTTTGTGTTGCTTGACCTTTATTCATTTGAAATTCTTGGCCACCAGAATTATTTCCTTTTAACTCACCAACGGCCAAAGCATCCATAGAGCTACCATCATTCATGCCTTGGACTAGGTCTTGCAATCCTTCAGTGCTCTCTGCTTTCTTGGTAGAGCTAATCCCTTCTATTCCAACAGGCTTCTTGGACTGAATTAAAGATTGATTCATCTTCTTCGCCTGTTGACCATATTGAGAAAATGCCGGATTACTCTTTATAGTAGGAGTGGAGTTTTGAGATCTTAAATTAGTTTTGGCCATTGCCATTTTTTGATCTACAAAATCATTCGCATTACTTTTAGCAAGCATTGCTTTTTTATCTATTTTCTTAGCTTCAGTTAATTTCGAAGAATTTATACTATGGAGGCCTTTAGTATTCTTAAGCTCACTTGAAAAGGAATCCGTAGTTTTAGTTTCTTGAGATTGAACTTTTGATAAAAGTTTAAGAACTTTATTTTTAGGAACAACTTCACCGTCAGCTTTCTTAAATTCAGCGCCGTCAAATGTAAGAGTTTTTACCTCTTCAGGAAGAGATTCTAAATCTATCTTTTTTCCTGTTAGTTGAGAATAGTGCTGTAGGAGCTCATTGACCCCTTCACCTTCTACACCTTGGGACTTTTTAAAGAAATTAAGAAGATCTTCTGCACTGATATCCTCAAGCATCCCCTTTTGAGAGAGAATTTCTGCAAACTCACTCTTACTAAGGCCTTCAGTCTTTGGAGAACCACCAAGCATTGCGAGAAGGTCTCCACCTTCCCCCCCAGCATTCTTTACTCCACTAGCTTTCCCCGAAAGCATCGCTAGTAGATCTGAATTTTGGCCTTGTAATGGTTTCATTTTACTCCATACAGTTTATAACATTATGCATTATTTTTTCATTTTCATAAACTGCTTTTGTAATCTGGCAGAAATTTCCTTATCCATTGAGTTAAATATTTTTGAGACTTTTACTGCTTCAAGTTTTCCTAAAATACTAACTGCGATATCAACATCCTGAACTGATAATACATCGGCCGCTGTGGCCGGCCTCATTCCAGATACAACTTCTACCATATGATTTACGCGAGCTTTTTGGTTTTTATCATTATCATCGAGGCAGCCTATTACTTTATTTTGCTGTGCCTGAAATCCTTTAATCCTCTTATTTAAGTCTTTTTCAATTGCTGCAAGTTCAGCCTCTCTTTCTTTTAACTTCTGTTCTTGTAATTCAATTGACCTTTCTTTTTTTACAATTTCTCTCGTAAGTTCCACGAGATTTTGATTATTGTACTTATTGAGACGATTATTGGTCTCTTTCTCTACTGCCGCTAGAAATTCTTTTTCAGTATAGTTACGTTTTGTCCCAGTCTCTTCTTCAGCATGTGAAAAAACGGCCCATAGACAAAAAAGTAATACTACATAGATTTTCATAAATCACCTTCCTTACGTTGGTGCCTCATAAATAGAACTTCTTCTATTTCACTGAATTCTTTTTTTTCAATATTCTTCTTCCAAGAAGACTTCTCTTTTTCTTTCATATTAGAAAGGAGCTTTGTATCACCCATGGCCTTGGCAACTTCAGCAAGTTTATGTTCATATTTCTTTCTCAAGGCATATAGTAAATTCTCGTTGGCCTTAATATCTTCTCTTTTCGCATCAATATAATAAGGAAAGAATTTGGCCAATTGTCCTGAAGTATCACTTTGATAGATTTTTTCTTGCTCTATATAAGAGTCTTCTATTTCTGCATTGAGTTGTTTAATTCTATTTTGTACTGATAAGATTTCCTGATTAATAGCACCAAGTTCAACTTTTAATTGTTCTTCCTTAAAGTGTCGTACCTTTAAAAGTCCTTCCAATTTAAATTTAAACTTTTTGGCCATTATGAAATCCCCATTCTATTAGTGCTTTAGTATTACGACTACTCAGCTGTAATACTTTCTGCCTTTCTTGCAAGTTCCACCATATGGTCAAAGAGATCATTTGGAGAAAAAGGCTCTCCCATCCCCTGCATCTGCTTCAAGAGGTTCAAGATATCATCATAGATGAGTATTGCTTTATCTACTTTAGCATTACTTCCAGGTGCATATGCCCCAACATTTATCAGATCCTCATTTTCACGGTATGAAGACATTAAGTCTCTTAGGTGAGAGGCGACTATTCTATGTTCCTTAGAAACGACCTTATTCATTACCCTTGATAGTGATTGAAGTACATCAATTGCTGGGAATTGGTTTTTTGCAGCCAGTTCACGAGATAGAATAATGTGACCATCAGAAATAGCACGAACTGCATCAGCGATGGGTTCATCCATATCCCCCCCTTCAACAAGAACAGTATAGAGACCTGTAATTGATCCAGAGTTTGACTTAGTTCCTGCTCTCTCCATTAGTTTTGGTAATCGAGCAAATACACTTGGTGGATAACCTTTTTGCCCTGGGGGCTCACCAGCATTTAGTCCAATCTCTCTATAGGCCATAGCAAAACGAGTAATAGAATCCATCATTAACAATACGTCTGCATTTTGATCACGAAAGTATTCTGCAACAGTAGTTGCCGTATACGCTGCTTTCGCCCTAATAAGTGCTGACTGATCGGAAGTTGCCACAATAACAACTGAGCGCTTTAGGCCTTCAGGTCCCAGGTCATGTTCAATAAACTCTCGAACCTCACGCCCCCTTTCTCCGATAAGCGCAATAACATTGATATCAGCATTTGTATTTTGTGCAATCATCCCCATCGTGACTGATTTACCGACCCCTGATCCTGCCATAATGGCCATACGCTGGCCTTTTCCAGCAGTCATAAAACAGTCAATGGCATGAACACCTGTTGCCAGTGATTCAGCAATTGGAGGTCTTTCTAACGGGTTTATACTTTGACCAAAGATAGAGCGACTCTCACCTTCTACTTCGAGAGGTCCCTTGCCATCGATAGGCTCTCCTCTGAAATCGATAACTCGCCCAAGCATTTCAGGTCCGATTTTCAACTTAGTTGTGAGATCTTTCAGGTATACACGAGTTTCAGAATTAATCCCAGGGAGTTCATCATAGGGCATTGCAAGGCAGCGTGTTCCCTTAATGGCAACAACTTCACCCATACATCTATCACCATACTCTGTTACAAACTCAACATTTGCCCCTAAAACGGCCCTTGATAGATTGATTTCGTACACCATTCCATTATTAGAAACAACCTTCCCAATCTTTTGATAAGGGACTTGGTATTCGTAAACTTTATGAATGGCCTCAAGGTTAAGACTCATGTCCCTCCCCTTGCGGATCATTATCTTCACTATTCGTATCTCCATCTGAAGATTTTAATTCTTCATTAATAGATGGAGTCTCGTAAAAATCTTGAGCACTAAAACCTTCGTCGTCATTCAGACCAACATTCTCAAAAAGTTTCGCCAAGCTTCTAAATTGCTCTTTTAGACTTCCATTTATAATGCCATTGTCAGACTCAAGGACAATCCCTGGACCTTCGATATCGTAGTCACATTCAACACGAACTTTATCAATTGACTCCATTCTTTCTTTCAAAAGATCGAGGACATCAGGCATTTCAGAGAATGACTTAGGATCAATCTGTACAAGAATATTACTCTTCACCTGAAGTTCAGAGATGAGTTTTTCTAACAATCGTAGAACATACTCGCCATCATCTTTCAACTCACGTAGAATGATCCATTTGGTTAAATTTTTAATAGTACGGTAAACGGCCATCTTTTCATTTTGTAAAAGCTCCGCCTGCGACTGAAGGGTTACATTAATCATTTCTTGAAGCTGCTCAACTTTTGCATCTACTTCAGCACGTAGTTGTCCAAACACTTCTTCACGTCCATCTTGCATTCCCTTTTCAAGCCCTTCTTGATATGCAGTTTGTTGAACTTTAACAAGCTGCCTTTCAACTTCTTCTTGAATAAGGCGCTGACGCTCTAGTTCTTCTTGTCTATTGATTCCTCTATGCTCTCTTACAACAGGGGAAATTTTAAAATGAGAACGATCAGCATTCGTTCTTTCTATTTTAATAACTTTTTCATGCTCCTGAATATCCATCACTTGATTCTTACTCAATGGTTGAAAATCAAATTCAGAGATGGTTCCATCACTTTTGCCAGAACTGGAATGCAGAGGCTGGAATTCATATTCTGAAACTGTATTTCTTAATAAATCTTGTACTTCTTTCATATGATTCCCTTATGCAATTCTATTAAACAAGTGCATCTCCATCTCCACCTCTAGAGATAAATGCTTTACCTTGTGCTTCAAGATCCTTACACTTCTGAACAATTTCAGCCTGTGCCTTCTCAACATCAGAAAGTTTTGTTGGCCCAAGAGAGTCAAGGTCTTCCATGAGAAGTGTCGCCGCACGGTTAGACATATTCTTAAAGAGTTTGGCACGAATTTCATCATTAGCTGTTTTAAGAGCAATAACCAGCTTCGCATTATCAACTTCTTTAAGTAGTCCTTGGATACCACGATCGTCCACATAAACAAGGTCTTCGAAAACAAACATAAGCTTTCGAATCTCTTCTGATAGCTCTGGATCCTTTTCTTCAACACGAGACATGATATTTTTCTCGCTATTTTTATCCATAAGGTTAAGCATATCAGCGATCGGTTCAACACCACCAAGCTGGTTAGTATCGATAGAACCAAGAGTACTGAGTTCAGTTTTAAGAACATCATCAAGCTGAGCAATAAGTTCAGGTGAGACGTAATCAAGATTGGCCACCCTAAGAACAACTTCAGCCTGTAGAGCTTCAGGAAGTCTTCTTAGAACATCCACTTTTCTTTCAGGGTTTAAGTGAGCAACAATAAGAGCAATCGTTTGTGGATGCTCATTAATGAGGAAGTTTGCCAGAGTTCTCGTATCCACAAGCTCAAGTGATTCAAGGGTATTCGAGGTTCCAACATCGACAATTTGACCTAAGAGTTGCTTAGCACGCTCTTCTCCTAGGGCATTAATAATAAAATCACGACCACGGTTTTCAGAGAAGAGGAGATCATTTTCTTCATTTAGTTGCGTATAAAATTCTTCAAGAACTTTCTTAATCATCCAAATCGGAGCACGATTAATCGTGGACATGGCATTTATCATTCTTTTTACATCATTATCTCTCATATATTGAAATATAAGCTGTGTCGTCTCTACACCGAGAGAACTTAAAAGAATTGCTGATCTATCTTGCCCAGAGAGTAAGCTATATTCTACATCTGGATCTAAATTTTCACCGGCCACGGCCACCCCTCCTCTAACGGGTTTGTCCTTCTATTTTATCACGCAATTTGTTTATCAGATTCCTGCATGTGAATCATTTCGTGGATAATCTGCCCAGCTTTAGCAGGGTTTGCTTCAACTAGTGAGATAATCTTTTCTCTCAACATATTACCTTCAATTTTCTCGGGATTAATTTTCTCTTCCATCTGTGGTAGAGCATCCTCAAGACCAGGAAGTTTCTGATTTGCCTGAACTCTTTCAAGTTCTTCAAGAGTTCTAGGGAGGAAATCCTCAACAGACTCAACAGTATTATCAGTGATCCACTGGATGAATGGTCTAACAACTAAGAAGAAGAATAAACTAATCGCGAGTCCAATTGTAAGATACTTGATAATATTCTTAATGAGTTCACGATTCGCTTTTTCTCTTAGCATCGCTTCAATAGCTGCACTATCTTCTTTCGCAAATTCCATATTCTTAATAACAAGCTGGTCACCTCTTCTCTCAGAGATACCAAGAGTGCTTGATACGATTGCAGAGAAGTTCGCAATATCTGCTTCGGACCATGGCTCGTACCTCATTTTTTGAGTTCCATCTTCATTTAAAACTGCATTACCTTGCTCATCTACAATGGGGACAGATCTTCCATCTATCATTACCGCTGCAGAAATCTTCTTAACTCCTGCTGTTGGTTTCTTAGACTTTGTCACTTTTGACGGAACATTATAGTTACGAGTCGCTAGTTTCTTTTCAACATTATTCGATGTTTCAGGAATTCCTGGCTGAGGTGTTTCTCCAGGAAGATTAGATCTTGCCCCTGGAATACCTTGAGGTGAAGGTCTTGACCCATTAAGTTTCTGGCTATTTTCAACTTCTGAAAGAACGGCCTTATTCTCTTGATCATAAGTTGTCTCTGTCGATACAGATTCCGTAAAGTCCATTGTAAGGCTAACCTTTGCAACAACTTTCCCATGTCCAACAACTTTACTTAGAATTTCTTCAATTTGTTTTTCATACTGAGTATTCATTTTCTGCTGAAGGGCCACTCGGTTGGCCGTGTAAGCAGTCATTGAATCTCCAATATTCTCAGATAGCTTTTTTCCTCGATCATCAAGGATGACTACATTTTCAGGTCTCATTCCATCAACAGAAGAGGATACCAAGTGAGATACACCTTTTATTTCACCTTCGGTTAGGGTTACACCACGCTCAAGCTCTAAGACGATTGATGCTGTTGGTGGCTTCTTCTCTGTAACAAATGGTGAAGACTCAGGAATGGATAAGTGAACACGAGCTCTCTTCACCCCTCTTAAATACTTAATTGTTTTAATGAGCTCTCCTTCAAGAGCTCTTTGTTTATTAACTTTTTGTACAAATGAAGTTGTACCGAATGATTGCTTATCGAATACTTCGTAGCCTACTGTTCCACTGAAGTTTACACCCATGGTAGAGATTTCTAATCTCCATTTATTAACCATATCTTCAGGAATTTTGATGACTTTCCCATCACTATCAATTTGATAAGGGATCTTCTTTTCTTCTAAGAGAATCGCAATTTTCTTTGAATCTTCTTTATTAAGGTCGGAATAAAGGATTTCATATCGAGTTTTTGATACCCAAATAATCATGCTCGAAATACCAGCAATAATAAATGCTGTTGTTACGACCATGGCCACTTTCTTGTTGAAATCTAATCCAACAAAGAAATCCTTAAAATTGCGAAAGACCTTTTCAATTAAGTCCTGCACTATATCCTCCTGAACCAAATCAACTTCATCCTAAAGTTGACGCTAAAAACTAATTAAACCTGCATCTTCATAACTTCACGGTAGGCATCGAGAACTTTTTGACGAATCTGATTCATCGACTTGAATGCGATCTCCGCCTGCTCAACGTGAAGCATGGTTTCATGTATATTCTTATTCTCTCCAGTCACAAGTTTTTGAATTGATTCATTGGCCTTATGTTGAAGAGTATTCACATCATTAATTGAATTTGCCAAAAAATCACCGAACGTTTCATGACCTTTTGGACTCGGAGTTGGAGCAGCTCCTTCGAGCTCTTGTGTCCACTGAAAGTCCTTAAGCCCCTGCATCTCGGCCGATTTGGTCCAAGCACGGGCATCATATTTATTTAAGACTTCCTGGATTCCACCTATTGTATTAATAGACATGGTTAACTCCTATAACCTATTCAAAGGTCTTATCGACCTAACTCTAGGGCCTTCATGGCCATAGATTTTGTTGTATTCATTGCACTGATATTTGCTTCATATGCACGAGAAGCAGAAATCATATCCGCCATTTCTTCCATAACATTAATATCAGGGTAGGCCACATAACCATCTTTATTTGCATCAGGATGATTGGGCTCATATTTTAAAACTGGTGGTTTATTCGAAGAGATCACTTCCGTTGCATGAACAGATTGTGCTTTCTCGTCTAATTCCCCTTCTAGAATTTCACCAAAACTCTCACGAGCAGGCTCACTTCCAAAAACCACTTCTTTTTTACGGTATGGTCCACCTTCTGCCGTTCTTGTCGTTTGCGCATTGGCAATATTTGAAGAAATGGCACCCATACGCTTTCTATTGGCCGCAAGTCCAGAAGAGCTAATTTTTAAACTTGTTAAAAAATCCATTAATTATCCTTTCCTTAGCGGTCGTTAGAAATTGTATATTTCATTAGACCAAGTTTCTTATTTAAGAGCTGAACAGCGGCATCATATAAAATTCTATTTTCGGCCATCTTTGCTAGCTCTTGTTCACGATCCACAGTGTTTCCATCCTCAGAAACAACTCCATTTGAATCCTCATAAATCTCAGGCTCTAAATTATCAAATCCACCATTACCTACATCAAAATGCTCTTCATCACCTGTCTTCATCTGCATTTCACCATCTACATCTAGCGCTCTCGCTAACGCTGCTTCAAAGTCAACTCGTTTTGCTTTATAACCGGGAGTATCAGCATTGGCGATGTTACTCGAAATAACTTCTTGGCGCATTTGACGGAAGTTGAGCGAGGCCGCCAGTGCTTTAAGAGTTTTATCGTTTACATTCATAACTTTTCCTTTGCTCATGCTCCCGGAAAACGGGAGGTCTTCTAATTTTCCTTGTAAATTATCTTAAATTTACGAAGTATGAGTTTCCACCTTGACGGTACTCATTAATTTTATTTCTAAGTGTTCTAATAGATACTCCAAGAATTTTAGCTGCTTGAGTTCTATTCTCACTAGTATGAATAAGTGCTTTCTTAATCAGAAGTTTTTCAGCTTCTTTAAGAGACATCAAACGAATTCCTTCGTTATCATCATCAGCAATCACATTCATCGCTTTCTTTTCACCGATTTCAAGATCTGTTTCAGTAAGTGTATTTTCAGAACAATTTGCTACAGATGTTTGGATAACGGCCTTCAGTTCATGAACATTATGTGTCCAGTAGTGACCAAGAATTTTATCCATTGCAGTTTGATCAATTTCAATAGATCTTCCCTCTGCAAATTGAGATACAAAGTGCTTTGTCATCATTTCAAGATCATGAGCTCTTTCTCTTAAAGGAGTCAGGGCCACTGTATTATTACTCACTAGAGTATAAAGTCCTCTGTAGAAGCGACCTGATCCAACAAGCTTAGAAAGATTCTTTGTTGTTGTAGCAATAATTCTGATATCAATATCGTAGTCTTCTAGTTCAGAGATAATTTTATGAAGTTTCTTTTGGAACTCATCATCAAGTCCATCGATATTTGCGAAAACAACAGTTCCTTTATTTGCTTTCTCAAGAACACCTTTATTGAAACGTCCTTCTTCATCTCTCCAACCAAGAATATGGTTTTCAACTGTTTGAGCATCAGTAGAGCAGTCAACCATTTCATAAGGTTTTTCTGCACGACTAGAATTCTCATGGATAAATTTAGACAGAGTTCTCTTTCCTACTCCAGCTTCACCCGTAATTAATACTGGGGCTTTTGTAACTGATACATTCGATGCAACATTAACTGCCTTCTGTACCTTGGGATCTCTTCCAAATAGCTCAACATTTACCGTTTCCATTTGACCTCCTGTCAATTCTTGAACCCTATCCTGGGCCGGTTTTATATCGTTCGTTCTTTAATCGCCATTAACGACAATTCTGATCTCACCATTTCCTTAATCGTATCGGGTGTTTGCTCATCATTAAGGATTCCTTCAAAAAGCTTCTTTGCTTCATCAGGTTTCTTATTCTGTGCAAACGCCATGCCTAAAAGATAGTTAACTCTCCCAGTATGACTCGATTCAGGGTAATTCTTTTTAAACTTCAAAATCATTGGCTCAAGTGAAAACGATGACTTGGCTGTCTTCTTACCGGCCTCAATCTCAATCGAGAGGTATTCAAGCCTTTCCCTCATGTTCTTCATATAAGCACTGGTTGGTGCATAGTTAGTGGTGTCGGCCAAAATGGCATCGGCCACTTTCTGGAATTTCGATAATTTACCTATCTCATAGAGTGAGTCTGTATACATATTCATCATCATGGCCAGTTCCATGGGGTCAAAAATGGACCGCTTGTCTTGCTTGGATAAGTACATCTCAAAGTACTTCGCTGCATCTTGGAAATTATTTTTATTGAAATAAATAATGGCCTGATAGTAATTAGCCTTATTCTTAGAATTAAGCTCTTTTAAGCCTCTCTCTGCTAAATCCCAGTTCTTAAGCTTCATGCTTTTAATAACATCTAGCTCCTTGAGAACTTCAGCAATTTTAATTTGATCATGCCTTGCTACCCATATTGGGAATGTTCTAGCTGGAGTTTTAGAAAGCGCCTTAAAATCGGCATAAACCTTATCAAAACCCTCATAGAGCGATAGTTTTAAATAACTCTTTCCAACCATATTGTTCATATAAGAATCATTGGCCACTTTGTTAACATAGCTCTTTTTATAGCGATTCCATTTTTTGATAACTTCTGCATAATGACCATTTTCATAATCTTTTTGAATAAGACCATAAATAATCTCTGATCCATCTGCTTCAAATACTCTTCGTTTGATTTTAGGTAATGAGTTTAAAGGAAGTGCTGATAAATATGTCAGGGCTTCCTTATACTTTTTATCCACAATGAAAGTTCTTAGACGAGTAAGCCATAGAAGCTCTTTTAAATTCTTCGTAAGAGTTATATTCTCATCAAGATCTAGAAAAGCTCGATTTTCAATATCGGATTCACTTAGCTCTAACTTACGAACAGATCTAAGAGCAGCATAACGAATACGAGCTTCAGCGCTCACAAGAGGGTCTTGAGAGCGGTTAATTGCATTCTTATAGAGTACTATATTTTGGTCTACTGGCTTTTCAAGAATTTCAAATGCTAGAGCAATTCTTAATCGTGCTTGTGAAGAAAATGTATGATAGCTATGCTCTGTTACAAATTCATCAAATAACTTAATTGCCTCTTCATAGTTTGCCTGTCTAAAATAAGCTTCTGCAGCGTTAAAAAGGATTTCGGGGCGAATAGGCTTGGCCATTCCTCTTTTATTCTTTTCATATAAGCTTAAAACTTCTTTGATTTCACCTAAACGAAAATGTACATAAATTTCATAAGTAAGAAGCTTAGCAGGACTAATAATCTTACGAATTGTCTTTTCATTGATTAGTTCTGAAACTTTATCCACTTGGTTAAGCATCGTTAGGTTAAATAGAATAGCTTCAGCAGCGTAAGTACTCTCTTCATAGTCGAAGTTTTCCTTACTATTTACATAGAACTTCTTAGCAATGGCCAAGGCTTCAACATATTCTTCTGACTTCTTGTAATAAGTTAATAGATATTTATAAATTGCTTTCTGAAGATCATATTCTTTCGTTCTCTCAGCAATAGATGTGAGCATATTGATAGACATCTTCAAAGGCTCTCTATTTCCACCAGCAATATGATCACGAATAATAGCATTGGCCTTCAAATACTCTATGAAGTCGATATCTGTATCTGCACCATACTTCTCTTGAAATAACTTCATAGACTTATACATAAGCCCATACTTCTTTTTACGATAAAAGTTTAGCATTAGCTGTAAGTGTGCTTCTTGATCACTTTTAGCATAATCTCTATTTTTGAGAGGATAGAAATATTCAGGAGTCTTCACTGCAAGATCAATCGTTCCTTCAATCTGAGGAGCTAAACCTTGATAGTCCCAAACAAATGAGGCTCCATATCTAAAGTCACGATAACCTTTATTCTTAATGACCTTTGCTACTTTCTTCTTTTTAGGAGTCTGTTTCTTCTTTGCTACTACTTTTTTGGCCACGGCCTTTGGTGTATTTTTGGCCTTAACTTTATCGTTCTCAGCGACCTTACTCTTTACTTGAGACAAGGGAGTGCTTTCATCATTAGTCCAAAAATCAAAAACGTGCTTCTTATCTCTTTCACGATAGAAGTTAAATACTTCAACATCATTACTGGCCAAAGTTATTTCAATTTCAGAAACATTATTCTTAGAAGGTTCTTTATAAGTTATCTTCTTTATATAGGAGTCACCTTTCTTGGATGCTCCTGCATTATTGATTTCTTTCTTTAATTCGTTGAAAAGCTCACTATCAAGGGTTTTCAGCTTAATTACTTTTCCAGATTTTGAAATGACAAGGTTATCTTTTGAAGTAAATACATTCCATCTCAAATGTGTTGAGGCATTTTCTAATTGAAGAACATCAGCAGAAATTTCCGACATAGAAACAAAGCCCATTGTTAAAACAATGAGAAGTGTCAAAACTTTGTTCTTCGTTTTAAAAAACTGTTTTCTCTTTTTTTCCATCGAGATGAAACTTCCTGTCTCACTAGGCCTTGAAGACCTATTTATCATTTGGTTGTGTCGCTTCTACTCTTCCTAAGTACATCGACCTCCATCCCATTTTACATCCTTCTGCGTAAAAAAAAAGGAAATATTTTCTTCGTGGCAAAAAAATCCATGTTTATTTTTTGACGAAGCCTAAATTCATCAGCTTGTAATCCTGACTGATTCCATCAGTAACATTGTGACACTAGCAATAAATGCCTCTATTGCTAATGGATAAGGATTATCTTTCAAATTTTGTAATAGGGGGATTATTGGAGAGAATTCTCCATAAGACCTTTCTTCTTCATTTTCTCAATCAAAGTCGTACGATTCATCTTAAGAAGCTTTGAAGCTTGATTCTTATTACCGCCAGTCAGCTCTAGGGCCTGTACAATAAGCGAGTCTTCGATATCGGAAAGAGTGGTCTTAAGGTCTAATCCTTCATCAGGAAGGTTAATTAGATTCTTAAAAGATGTCTTCATATCTGGTCTATGGTGGAGGAACTTGGCCGGAAGATCAGACATCTTCACTGTATTACCACCTTTAAGAATCACAAGCCTCTCAATTAGGTTCTCAAGCTCACGAACATTTCCTGGCCAATCATAGGTAAGCAGTACTTCCAGAACATCATCTTGGAATTCAATATTATTTCTGCCATCGGCAGATACAAAGCGAGATAAGAAGTAGCTGATAAGAAGAGGGACATCTTCCCTTCTATCTTTCAATGAAGGAAGAACTACAGGAATAACATTAAGTCGATAAAAGAGATCCTCTCTAAAGTTATTATCTGCAACGGCCTTTTCAAGGTCACGGTGAGTGGCCGTAATAATACGGGTATCAATTGGAGTAGCACCTGATCCTCCAACCCTTTCAATTTCTCTATTTTGAAGAACACGTAAGAGCTTCACTTGTAGTAAAAGCGGCATATCTCCAATTTCATCTAGAAATATAGTACCCTTATGAGCGAGTTCAAAGCGGCCCTTTCTATCAGAGATAGCACCAGTAAATGCACCTTTAACGTGACCAAAGAGTTCAGACTCTAGGAGCTCTCCTGGAATTGCCCCACAGTTTACGCTGATGAGATCTTTTTCGTTTCTTGGAGAAAGGTTATGAATAGCTCGTGCAACAAGCTCCTTACCTGTTCCAGAAGCCCCATTAATAAGGACAGTTGAATCACTAGCTGCAACCTTGGTGATCCTCTCAAAAACGGCCTTCATGCCTTGTGAGCGTCCAATTATTCCATTGAAGACATCTTCCTCTGTTGGTGCCTCTAGTAGAATACTTGAATTATAGGCTCCTCCTGGAGCTTTCTTTAAGGCCTCTTCTTCTTTATTTTTCTTGGCCTGAAGAATACTTTCTTTTTTAACATCTAATTTAAGAGTGAGTGCTTTAACAACCAGGTCAGACAATACATTGAGCTCAAATGGCTTTGTAAGATAGTGGAACACACCCTTTTTTGTGGCCATAATCGCTGTTTCAATTGAAGCAAAGCCCGTCATAACAATAGATACAAAGTTAAGACCTTTCTCTTTCAATATATCAACGAGTAGAAGTCCATCTGGACCACCTTGAGAAAAGCTAATATCTGAAACAAGACAGAATGGATCAACAAACTCTTTTGTCATCTTCAATTCAATAAAATGCTCTATACAAGTATTGGGGTTATCGAAGTAAACAACTTCTAATCCCAATGACTTCTTTAAATATCTCTGTATTGCTCGACCAAGAATTTGATCATCTTCTACAAGGTAAATTGTAGGAAGTGGCTTAAGGTCGCTTGCCTCATCGCCATCAAACGTTGCATGCAAAAAATCTAAATCTTTCACGAGTATTCCCTTGTAGCTTGCCCAAAAGACTTGGATTTTGTCTGGTCTAAAGAAATCGTAGCCAATCCTTAAGCCAGTGTCAATTTATCGACACTAGGAAAAAATGTACTTTTTCTGTCAGTTAAGGTTTCGGGAACTTAGTTAAAATTAAAGGACTTATCTTGCCACTTCTCTAAATAAACTATCAAGAATGCGCGCCGAGTTATCAGGACTGCCGGCGTAGATA
>JBLWXW010000003.1:148082-212199 GCA_048267265.1 Bacteriovoracaceae bacterium | reverse complement strand
AGAAGGTGTGGAAATTAAAAAAGTATATGAGGGAGACATTGACTACTATGCAATGGCTTCAATAAATAAGTCCAAAGCTGCCCGTAAAATCAAAGAAGAGATTGATAAAATAGATGATGAAGTTAAAGTTCTATTTGAAAAAGATTCGGGTGGAGCCTTAACAATGATTGATTCACTTTACCTTAAGAGAGAGTCTCTGAATCAAAGGTACCATTTCCTAAGTGGTATCTTTGTTATGGCCCCCGTTGACTATAAAGAGCTTTTGAAAAAGAAAGATAAAGTACTAGGGAAGTATCTTTTGTTTGTGTCCGTTAAAGATAGTAGTGATGTCGATAATTCTTCTGAGATTAAAGAAATTATTGAAGATCAACTCATTGGCAGTGGTTATAAAGTTTCTCCTAAAAAAAATGAGAAGGTTACAAATAATGTGACTGGCGAGTTTATTTCCGAAAAACTATACTTAAAAGTACAAGGGTTTGTTCGTTATAAATTTTCAATGGCATTAAAAGCAAAGAATAAGGGAGCAAATGAAACCGGCTCCATTTACTTTACAACAGATGTTAATGCTAGAAGCTACGAGCAAGCTAAAGATGTCGGTCTAAAAAGATTTTCTAGTTATTTAGCTGAGCATATTAAAAAATTAAATATCGAATAAAGGGGTATGAAATGAAAAAGAATTTACTATTATTATTAGCGACACTTATGGTTGTATCTTCCTGTGGAGGATTCAAAGCGAAAAGAGTTGGTGGAGATGAAGGTGACGAGTTAGCAATGGAAATCACGGATAAGTGGGTTCTTCGTGATACGGAAAATGCTGTACTTGATATCTTAAAGCAAATTGAAAAGCATAAAGGTTATAAGCGCTACCTTATGAAGTCAGGAAAAACACCAAAAGTGTTTATTGCTGAGGTTCAAAATCAAACATCTGAACCTTATTTTCCAATCAATGACTTAAACGATGAGCTTCTCAATGAGTTCTCTGCATCGGGTGAATTCGTTCTTATTGATGCAGCAGCTAGGGAGAATCTACTAAAAGAAATTCAGTATCAAAATGATGGAATGGTTAATCCAAACGAGATCAAGTCTATTGGTAAGCAATCAGGAGCGGATCTTCTTATTTTTGGTAATGTTAGAATGGCACCACGTCAAAGAGACGGGAAGACTATCAAGCAATATACGGTAAATATCCGCATGACTGACCTAGAAAAAGGAATTGAAGTTCTAAGAACACGTTTTAAAACTCAGAAGTTTTCTGAGCAAAGCAGTACGGGTTGGTAATCACTTAAAAGGAAAAGCTAGATGAAACAATACTGGGTAAAGAAAGGAATTCTAAACAGTATGGCCAAGGGAGTGTTAGTTGTAGCACTCTCTCTTGGGCTTTGGGGGTGTGCTTCTGGAAATAGAAAGGACACGGCAAAGCTAAGGTCTTATCTGGCTTCTCGTGATTACAAAAAAGCAGAAGAATATGTTAAAACAGAAGGCTTTATAAAAGATGAAAATTCACGTCTTTTAAGGCTTCTTGAGCAAGGAACAGTCTTCTATTTAAATGGAAACTACTACCAATCTCTAAAAACTTTCGAAAAAGCAAAAGAGTTAAGTGATAAGCTCTTTACTGTAAGTATCTCAAAAAAGCTTAAGACTGCTGTCGCAAATGATAACTCAGATAACTACTATGGCGAGAAGTATGAACGATCTATGATTCGTTTTTATTTATCGCTTAACCACTTTCTTCTTTATCTAAAAGGAGAGTATGAAACATATTCTGTGAAAGTGGATGTTAAAGATTCTAAGGAGTCTAAGAAGTCCCAAGTCAAAGTTATTCCATCAAAGAAGCTTAGTGCAAAAGAAAGGCGCTTCCACCTGATGGGGGCGCGAAGTATTTTAATAGAGTGGAACTCTCTTCTTGATGATTATAAGTCAACGACCGGTGGAGTCGTTACATATAAAGACGATTTACTTGCAAAAGTATATGGAGCTTTTGTTCATGAACAATTCCATACTCGTACTGACCGTCAGGTGGCACTAAGCTTATATAAAGAAGCTAAGAATGTTTTATTGAAAAACTTTAATATCTTAAAAACATATAACATGAAGGCCGATAAGTTTAAAGATGACTATGCTAAACTATATAAACTACCTCTTTCTAAGGTAGAGTCTGACTATATATCTCGAACAGAATATTCAAAAAGCTTATTAAATTATCTCGACAGTAAAATAAAGCAACTGTCTAAGGGGAAGGTAGATAATGTTTTTATTCTTCTAGAAGATGATTTAATTACAGAAAAAAGTGTTTCAAAAATAGACATCCCACTTCCCGTAGCTGCGACTGCAGTTGTTGCTGGTGGAAAGCTATCCTTTGCAGCATTTGTTGCACATACACTATCTATATCTAGTGGGAAGCCTTTGAAAATTTATTTTGAGGTTCCTTCTATTTCTTATACTCCAATTAAACAGCAATATTCCTTAGTGATTAAAGACTTAAAAGATAAAGTTATAAAGAGCGAAAAGGCTTCTATTGTAAATCCGCTTGGCGACTTGGCCTACGTTACTTTGGATGAGAAGAAAACATCTATTTATGCAAAAGTGGGAGCACGTGTTGCAACTAAGCATGTTGCTGCACTTGTTGCTTCTTATGCAATTTATAAAAATCAAGCTAAGAATAGTGAGTTTTTGGCCCTAGCGGCAGCATCCCTATCCTATGCAGCTGCCAATAGAGGAATTGAGGCAAGTGAGAGTGCGGATACTCGTTACTGGTCTTCTTTACCATTAGATTACCAAGTGAATTCATTTCATTTACCTAAAGGTGAATATAATTTGTTCTTGAAAGATAATGCTGGAAATGAAAAGAAAATCTCAACCTTTAAAGTTACTTCTAAAAAAAGTTCAGTATTAATTAGAGAGAGACTTTCACCTGAGGTTAGTGCCGCAAAAGCCGTTTCAAAACCTGTGTCAGGTAAAAAATAAGATCTTAAACTGGGCATAGGACATGAATGTTGCTCATATCTCTTTCTTTAAAATGAACCTCGTATACCGAATGATTTCTTACTTTCGGTATACGAAATACAAATGGGCATTTCCCTCCTTGATTAATTTGACAGCTTTGCTTATCTAACTCTGTTGAAATACTGAAGATATCAGAGGATATTTTTGTAATAGGGTGAGTACTCATCTGAGGTTGAAGGTAAAAACTTGTATTTTCTGGTAGATCGTTTGGGTTAAATTTCCAAGCAAATAACCCTCTTATGTTTGTATAGGTGCTTAGTTGATTAAGGAATCTAAGGTGAAGCTGAGTGCTTCCACCGCAGGGGCTTAGGGGAGTTACTCCCCATATCCATATATTCTCTTTGCTAGCCTTTTTAAAGTCCTTCATTGATATGACAATTTGATTTAAATGATTTGGTATATATTTAATATAGGGAGCGAGTGAGCGGTCATTCAGTATGATAATAAGATTAAGTTTAGAGCTATCATAGACCTCTCTTTCAAGAGATACTTTTCCATCCTTGGGTATACTTGGGCGAGCACCTTCAAAGCCAATGCTTTTGATCGAGATGTCTTCATTCAAAATGACTTTTAGTGGTGTGATTCTCTTTTGGGGCGCAAGTGGGGCTGAGGCAAATGTTGAGATTGTGACTAAGTAGGAAAGATAAATAGTAGAAAGAATTTTCATGATGAGTTCCTTTATTTTGAGCTCGCCTTAAGTCCTTCTCTGTAACCTTTATGAAACTCTGTGAATTTGGAAGATCGGCAAAGGTTAGGGATGGGGTTATTCACTTCCCCCATAATAAAGCCTGTTCTATAGGTACAATAATTTGGAATACCTTTCTGATGACCTTTGATATAAAGAGATCGTGCTGCTGCCTCTAAATCTTGAGGGCATCTCTTGATATGGTAGTCTAGCATTTGGATGCTGAGACCTTTGGCCCCCTCAATATATCCTAGTTTTTGCCAATCGAGCCCTTTGCAGTCCTCTTTTCTCATTGTGTTTTGAGTTTGAGAACAACTGGAGATTAAAACAAGACTCAATGTAATGAGAGTGATTTTATTCATTATCGATTCCGTGTTTTTTCAAATCTATGATCACAAAGTATCCAATCATGTCCAGCTCCTCTGCCTACAGGAGCGAAAAGGTCGGTGTCTATTCTTCCATTTTGGTAAATGTCTTCATTGACATGAACCTTTACGACCTCACCTGTAATAATTCTACCACACCCAGGATCATCCCCATATGAAAGGTGATCTCTTAAGATACACTCAAAGTGAATAGGGCTCTCTAATATTCTTTTGGCCTTGACGCGTTCGGAATCTATAGGTGTAAGACCTGAATATTTAAATTCATCTTCCCCGTAAGGTAGGTTCATTGCTGTTTGATTGATTTGCTCAACAATATTTTCTGTCACAAAATTAATCACAAATTCCTTTTCTCTAAAAATATTTCGAGGAGTATCTTTTAGTTCACCTGTTTCCGCTCTGTTGATAGGAGAGAATGCTATAATCATTGGCTTTGATGAGACAGCAGTGAAAAAAGAAAAAGGGGCTACATTATTACTTCCATCTTCATTAATTGTTGAGACAACAGCAATTGGGCGAGGAAGGATACTTCCGATTAGGAATTTATAATTATCTTGTGCATTTCCATTTGTATCAAAACTTAACATTACTTAACCATCCAACTTTTCCAGTAGTTTTTGTTTTCATTTTCTTTAAACCAAGGGCTTGGCTTAAGAGGGTAGCGAGTGTCGATCATAACGGCAAATTCATCGGTATGAGTTTTGTCATTACCCTTTTCAAAGGCCTTCGGATGAGGTCCATGGTGGATTCCTTGTGGGTGGAAAGTAAGCGCACCCGCATCGATTCCGTCACGACTGAAAAAGTCACCATCGTGATAAAAGAGAACTTCATCGAAATCAATATTGCTATGGTAGAAAGGAACCTTTAAAACTCCTTCCTTGCTATCCTCTAGTGGTCTGGCAACAAAAGAGCAAACGACAAAGTTTCGTGCAACAAAGGTCGTGTGACCAGAAGGTGGAATATGATACTTATGACTCATAACTGGGCAAATATCATAGATACTAAGAAGCTTTGGATAAACGGATCCTTTCCAGCCTTTTACATCGAGTGGGTTGAAAGGGTAGGTCACACGAGTGAGCTCTCCAAGCCTTTTGATTTCTACAGTATACTCATCAAGATGATGTTCTGAGCCAAGTTCCGCCTCTGGAGTTTGAATTGCTGTTTGATCGTAAAGGGCATTTGGCCCAAGTAGACCGCGTTCCGGTTCTTCAAACTCTGATTGTGATTCTATTAAGAGGATCTTATTTTCTTCCTTTGGATAAAACTTATAAGTCGTTCCTCTTGGAATATTTATGTAGTCACCTTTTTTGTAGAATAATGGACCATAGGTTGTTTCTACTTTTCCTTCACCACTATGGATAAAAAAGAGCTCGTCGAAATCTGCATTTCGATAGAAGTTGTGAGGAGACTTTGTTAGGTGATAAGCACTAATTACGCAATCATTATTGAGAAGGATTGTTATTCTCTCATCTTTAGGAAGACCTTTTGCAAAAATAGGGGGAAGGCTTCTTGGCTTTAGTGCGCCATCAATATTTTTCCAGTTAACAGGAGGATTTTCATGGTAGAGCTGACTCACACGACCAAAGAATCCTTTTCTTCCGTGTTCTTCTTCATATAGGCCATCAGGAATTTTAACATGGGCCTGCTTAGTAACAATACCGCTTGATTTAAAACTTTCCATTTTCTTATCCCTTACTGATCTCAGTAGCTACGAGACTTTTGCCCCACTTTATTCTTTAGTGTTCCGATATGCTCTGCAAACAACTCTATTGTGTCACCGGGTTGGATCCATTTATCAATTTCAAGTCCACATCCAGTTCCTACAGTTCCTGATCCGAGCAGATCACCTGCAACTATATATTCATCCATTGAAGTATGAGCGATCATCTGTGCCCAAGTATAGTGACCGTCACCAGAGTGTCCTTGTGACCATAGCTCTCCATTGATTCGCGCCTCCATAAGTAAGTTGGGCTCTTTGCCTTCAAACTCATCGGCCGTAATGATAACCGGCCCTATTACGGAGCAGAAATCTTTACCTTTTGCAGGGCCAAGCCTTACTGACATTTCTTTTTTCTGAATGTCACGAGCAGAGATATCATTAAGTAAGGTGTATCCAAAGATATGCTCAAGTGCATCTTCAGCTTTAATATTAATTCCATCTCTTCCAACTACAGCTGCTAGTTCTAACTCGTAATCTAGTATATTCGTATAGTGTGGCCATAGGATTTCTTCTTCAGGTCCAATGAATCCCTCTGTTGCTCCTTTGTAGTAAGCAGGAATTTCATACCAAGCTTCTGGAACAGGCTCTTTTCTTTTTTCAAACCCTTTTTTCACATGCTTTTCATGAATATAAAAATCTCTATAGGTTGAGATTTTATCAAGTGGAGCATGGAGATTAATACATTCATTATCACTCAAATCAAATGATATAGGTGTTCCATCACGTAGCTCGTTAATGCCAACTTTTTGGAAAAAGAGAAAGAGAGCATAAGCTTCTTCAAGAGCTTCTATAGGATTGTCTTGAGTTTTTAAAAAATAGTGAAGACTGTGAGGGATTTTATATTGGGCACGTTCAACGAAGTTTGCGAAACCTTCTCTTTGGTAATCAAGTTGCCAACAAAGATTTAAATCAACTAACTGATTATCTTCAGTAATTAAACCAATACGTTTTTGCTTAATAAAAGGATTATCGTAACTAAATTGACAAATTTTCATATCAATTACCTCATATACTTTGATTTGAAGTCGGGAAGAACCTTGTCCATAGCTTGGTAGAAGTGTTGCATTTCTTCATGGGTACCAATGGAGACACGAACAAACTCAGGCATTTCGTTGGCCTTTAAAGGTCTAATGATTACTCCTTCATTAAGAAGTTGTTCAAAGAGATAATCACTTGCTTCGCCACTGCCTGTTTTAAAAGCAATAAAATTAGTAACTGATTTTATTGGGTTTAATTCATTTTCCACAAGATAGTTATGGCATTCCTTTAGGTATTTTGAGTTTTCAGTAAGGGTCCTCTCAAGGTGAGGGCGATCTTTCAGGGCCCCAACTGCACCTCTTTGGGCGATAAGGTTAGGCTCGAAGGTCATCTTTACTTTATTGAAGTTACTAATGAGATCTTCGTGACCAAAGCCGTAGCCAATACGGATTCCGGCAAGACCATAGGCCTTTGAAAAAGTTCTGAGTGTGATGACATTGTCGTAACGGTAATCCATTGAATCAGGGTAATCATCATAAAGGTTTGCAAACTCATAATAGGCTTCATCAAGGATGACAAGAACGTGATCAGGTACATGATCCATGAGGTAATCGAATTCTTTCTTCGTTATATAGGTACCTGTTGGATTATTTGGGTTTGCGATATAGATAATTTTAGTCTTGTCGTTGATGGCCTTTGCGAGGGCCTCAACATCAAAACGATAGTCCAGTGTTAAGGGAACGCAGTTAAGATTTGCTCCCATCTTTCTTGTGAGAATATACATGGCAATGAATGTGTTCTCACAAGTGAGGACTTCTTTACCAGGGCTGAGGAATGCACTGGCAAGATTTCCCATTAGTCCTTCACTCCCATTACTAAGAGCAATATTTTCCATTTTTATATTATAGAGTTCACAAAGAGATTTTTTGAGTTCATAGGAATTCATATCTGGATAACGATGAATATCCCAAAGTGCATTAGTCATTTCGCGAATAGCGTAGGGTGAAGGGCCTAGTGGGTTTTCATTGGAGGCCAACTTTGAAATACTTGTAAGACCCTTTTCTCGGGCCAATTCATCAATGGGCTTTCCGGCCTGATAAACTTTTAGATCTCTAATATAGTCAGGAACAAGAGATTCAGAGATTTGTCCTGGGTTACCTTTTGTTTTGCTTGTCATAAAGTTATCCTTTATTTGGGTGCTATAATGGGCGCTAGAAGCATATCGTTTTGTACGGGGTTTGTAATGACTAACCCCTTGATTTTTATAAAAGAACATCTGTACGATGAAGCTTTTTTTGAAGGAATTTATGCCTATCTTTGAAGTGGAGCATTTGAGAAAAATGAAGCAGGGTGTCCAATACTTTAACGAAGCTAAGTATTGGGAATGTCATGAAGAATTAGAAGATCATTGGCTAGAGGATACAGGTGATAATGCGCGCTATGTCTATTGGAGTGTTATTCAAGTTGCCACAGCGCTCTATCATCACAGAAATGGAAATCTTGCCGGCGCAAAAGGTATGATGAATAAGGCCAAAGACAAGATTATAAAATGTGAAAAGTATGGAATTGAATCTGATATAATGAACAAGTTTTTACAGTGGAAACTTTTTAAAAAACTAGTTATGCAAGTTCCTAGTGAGCCGAGCTTTGAAGATTTTGAAAAGATATCCGAGTTTAAGTTTTCGCGTCCTGATAAATGGGATGTTCATTTAGAAAAAATGGAGAATAAAGAGTGAATATAATTACGTGTATTGGTGTTGCTCTAAAAATGTTCAAAGAAGATAAGTGGATTTCAATACTTTCTCTCGTACCCGTCATTGTTGGGGCAACGATATACTATTTTCTTGGAAGCTATATCTATGGCGATGTTCTCAATATGGGAAAAGCATGGATTGAGACGTCGGTGAATTCAAATGGGTGGGGATCATTTCTTTATTATATAATGATTGGAATTTTAACTATAGGATTTTATTTTCTTCTAAGTTGGAGTTTTGTTCTTGTTGTCTCGGGAATAGCGAGTCCATTTAATGATATTGTTTCTCGTCGTGTTGAGAAAGTATTGGCCGGAGAGATTCCTGAGTCAATTAGTGCTTCTTTGACGAGAATGTCTGCTCGTTTTCTAGGAACAATCGTAAATGAACTCAAAAAGATAGCTTTCATTGTGACTTTAAGTTTACTTGCGCTGGTTGTGAGCTTTATACCTATGCTCGCTCCTATTGGTGTCGTCATCTCTGCAGTGCTTTTAGCGGTAGGATTTCTTGACTACTCTTGGTCTCGTCATAGCATGCATTTTAGAGACTGTTTGAATGATGTGCGCAAGCATCTCTTTTCTTATGGAATAATGGGAGGGGTCTTTCTTGCTCTCATTTCAATTCCTATTCTGAATCTTTTTCTTCTGCCTTTTGGTGTAGTTTATTTTACCGTTCTTTTTACGGATAGAAATATTGGAATCAAAAACTTAGGCTTAGAAGAGAAGGTGAACCTTGCATAAGGCTAAAGCGGTAGTCGTCCTACCTGAAAACTGTAATGATATATATGAATTTTTTCCAGCTCTTATTTATCTCGATAAACTTCATGAGGACCTTGAACTGAGTATAATTGCAGATAATGACTTTCAAAGTGAATTATCTCATTTACCTTTCAAAACTTATCATTATCCAGTGGAAAAGAGCGAGTTTGGTCCTCTTGCAAGTTTGAAGCTCGCCCATAAGTTAAAAGAAATCTTCAATACAACTCACTGCTATAATTTTCGCCAAGGCTTAGGGGCCATTAACTTTGTTCGCTCATTAAAAGCGAAGGAAATGATTGGCTTCAGTGATCCCATCGGAAACCTTCTCTATACACGTGCAGTTGATGAAGATAAGAGTAAATATCCTAGTATGCGCTATCTTGATCTCGTTAAAGATGAATCTCAAGCGCCTGAGTTGAGAGTTAAGTTCGTAGAGAGTGAGAAGCTCCCTGAGAATTTTTTTAAATCCGAAACACATGATCCATTCATTTTTTTGGCAGTGGGTGATCTTTGTGAGGATGAATTTCGATTTTCTCTTTTAGAAAAGTGTTTAGAAGAACTAAAAAGCCAGAAAGTTATCATGTGGTCTTCTCATCGAAACCTTCATCATGTAGAGCTTTTCAGAAGCTTTCCTAATATAGTAGATGCTACTGAGGTACACTTTAGTCAAATCCATCACTATATCTTGATGTCTAAGGGTGTTCTTACTGATCAAATTAAAGTGGCAAGGCTTTCAACATTTATTGGAGTTGATCACTTTTTATTTGATCGAATTGATCATAGAGATCATTCCATACCTTCTTTTTCTTTTGTACTTTCTCAGTTGAATTATGATGATCATGAGATTCGATATATCGAAGGAGGAGAGCAGTTAAAGGAAATGAAAGAGGCCCATGAAGTATTGGACCTCATTCATGAAAAATTTAATCTTTAAGATAATTTATCGATACTTTCTTTTATACTTGCCACTTTTTCTGAGAATTGCTCAAAATTAAATTTTACTTCAGCAACCACATCTTCCTTAGCATTGGCCAAGAACTTTTCATTACCTAACTTTTTCTCATACTTTGAAAGCTCTTTTTCTGCTTTTGCAAGATCCTTTTTAAGGCGACCAAGCTGTTCATCTAAATCAATAACTCCCTCTAGTGGAATAAAGACTTCTGTATGAGTTAGGGCCCCCATAAGTGATTTAGCAGGAGCTTCATCATTTTTTGTAACTACAGATAGATTTTTGACTCTCGCCAGTGACTGAAAGCCGACAACATTTTCTTTGTAATACTCTAAGGCTTCTGGAATATCTGTTCTCAGGGTTACATTTACCTCATCTTTAGGTTTAATGTTAACGCTTGAGCGTAGGTTTCTAATTAGAGAAACAGTTTCAACAAAGCGATTCATGTCTTCTTGCTCTTTCGTAAAAACGAGTTCGTCACTTTCTTCAGGGTATTCCTGAATAATAAGAAGGTCGTCAGAATCTTCTTTTAGATATGACCAAAGTTCTTCTGTGATATAGGGAGTAAATGGATGTAGGAGGGCGACAACTTTCTTGAAAGTATACTTAAGTACAGTAGCTCTTCTTTGAATATCGGCTTCATTTTCAGAATTGAAAATGGGCTTTGATAGTTCGATGAACCAAGAACAGAATTTATCATAAACAAAACTATAAATCGCAGAGCATGACTCATCAAAACGAAACTCTTCGATTGATTCGTTCATTACTTTTGAAACGGTATTAAGTTCTGCGAGAATCCACTTCTCTTGTGGGTCTAGCTGGTCTTTCGCTGGTAGAGTCGCCTCGGCTTTCTCTAGGTAAGGAGAAATAAAACGAAATGCATTCCAGATTTTGTTAATAAAGTTTCTATAACCACCAATTCTCTCTGGATCGAGGTTGATATTGCGGTTGTATCCAGAGCCTGCTGCAAGAGTGAAGCGGAAGGCATCGGCACCATACTGGTCAACCATCTCTAGAGGGTCTATACCGTTACCAAGCGACTTACTCATTTTTCGACCCATTTTATCACGAACGATTGCATGGATATAAATCTTCTCAAAAGGAGCTTTTCCTACAGATTTGAGTGACATCATCATCATTCTTGCTACCCAAAAGAAGATAATATCAAAACCAGTAATGAGGGTTGCTGTAGGGAAGAAGGTGTCGAACTTCTTATCTTTCATGGCCTCAGCATCTGGCCAACCTAGAGTACTAAGAGGCCATAGTCCAGAAGAGAACCAAGTATCTAGAACATCAGGGTCACGAGTGACTTCAGTCTTATTACATTTTGGACATGATTCTTCGCTATCATTTTCACTGGCCCATTGATGGTCACAGGATCCACAGTAGTATACAGGAATCTGATGTCCCCACCAAAGCTGACGTGATAGGCACCAGTTTTTGGGCTCTCTCATCCATGCAAAATATGTATTCTCCCAGCCCTTAGGGTAGAAGGTCGTTGTGCCATCATCAATTGCTTCGCAGGCCATTTTCGCCATATCTTCTACATTTAGGAACCATTGCTTTGAAACCATTGGCTCGATAACAGCTTTGGAGCGGTCCCCATGTCCTACTTGATGAACGTGAGGCTTCTTTTCAATTAGTATTTCCTGCTCTTCAAGTTTGGCCACGATATCTTTTCTGGCCTTAGCACAGCTTTGACCTTTCCACTCAAGACCGTAGTCATTGAGGGTTCCATCATTATTTAGAATATTAATAATGGGGAGTTCATGGCGTTTACCAATTTCAAAGTCATTGAAGTCGTGGCCCGGGGTTACCTTGAGGCAACCTGTTCCTTTTTCCATATCAACATAGTCATCACCGATGATTGGAACTTCACGATTACAAAGGGGAACAATGGCCGTCTTGCCAATTAAATCTTTAAAGCGCTCATCTTCTGGGTGAACACAGACAGCAGTATCTCCAAGAAGAGTTTCTGGTCTTGTCGTTGCAATCTCAATCTTTTGGCCGGTTTCTTTTACTTCATAGAGCAAGTGATAAAAAGTACCTTTAACTTCTTGGTGTTCTACTTCTGCATCGGAAATAGCTGATTGGAGAACAGGATCCCAATTAACGATATAGTCTGATTGATAAATAAGTCCTTCGTTATAGAGGTCAACGAATACTTTGTTTACGGCCTTGTGAGGAATGGAGTCCATCGTAAATGTAGAATAGTCCCAGTCAGCACTGGCACCCATGGAGCGCTGTTGCTTAGCGATAATTCCGCCGTATTCTTCTTTCCATCCCCAGATTTTCTTTACAAACTCCTCGCGAGTGAAGTCATGCCGAGTTTTCTTTTCCTCTTTCCATACAAGTTTTTCCACTACATTTTGTGTAGCGATTCCAGCATGATCCATTCCAGGAAGAAAGAGGGCCTCAAAACCTTTCATTCTTTTAAAGCGAATAAGAGTATCTTGAGTGGTGATATCCAGTGCATGACCCGCGTGAAGGCGACCTGTTACATTCGGAGGAGGCATAATAATAGTATAGCCCTTTCCTGCCTTACCTGGACGAGGCTTAAAATAGCCTTCTTTCTCCCATTTAGGGTACCACTTCGTTTCTACATCTTGAGATGAGTAAGTTTTTGCTAATTCAGTCGATTGATTTTCACTCATTCGATTTACCCTCTATAAAATATGTGACGCGATTGCTTTTGCATCTGTAAGTTTAAATTCAGTTTGCTCTTTTGTTTTGAGATTTTTTACAAGAACGATACCTGCTTCTTTTTCGCTCTCTCCAAAAAGGAGTACGAATTTGGAACCTCTTTTCTCTGCTTCTTTAAAGACTTTTTTGAACTTAATTTCTTCTAGGCCCATGAATACCTTGGCGCCTAACCTTCTCAATTGAGAGGCAAGCTCAGCAAGATCTAAGAAGCCGGACTCATTTTGAAAACTAATCATCAAATCATTATCTGGTTTACTTAGGTCTGGCATAAGTCCGTGGGTTTCTAGGAAATCTTTGAGAGTAACATCCCCAAGACCGAAGCCTACACCGGGTAGGGGTTGTTCGTTAAAAATTTGCATTAGACCTGCATAGGCTCCACCACCACAGATGGCCCTACGATTATCTGGATGCTTGTCGAAGACTTCAAAGACCACTCCTGTATAATAGTCCAGACCACGGACTATAGCGGGGTCAAATTTAATATACTCATTAAGCCCTGACGCTTTTGTAAGTTCAATGAAGTTTTCAAAATCAGTGGCCGTCTCAGAGAGGCCTTGCTCATTTAAGATTGATATAAGCTGATCGAAATTAGTCGCATCTAAATAGGAAAAGAAGAGTTTACTGGCTTCTTCAGTCATTCCTAGTTCGCTAACTTCTTTTTCAAGAGCTTCACGAGGAACCTTCTTTGATTTATCGACAATTTTATAGAGGCGATATTGGATATCTTGATCTTTTGAAACTTTTCCAAAGATTCCATCTACTATGGCGCGATCGTTAAGTAGGATTTCAAAGTGACTTGAATTTGCCCCATAGTTTTCGAGAAGCTCTTTCACAACAAGAAGAATTTCAAGCTCTCCAAGTCTTCCAGGTGCACCAAAAATATCACAATTAAATTGCCAGTGTTCTCTTAGGCGCCCTTTTTGTGGACGCTCATATCTCATAAGATTTGGAATAGAGAACCAACGTATTGGCTTAGGGTATTCCTTGTGAATTTGTGCAACCATTCTTGCGAGCGTTGGTGTCATCTCAGGACGAATGGCCACAAAACGACCGCCTCTATCTTCGAAAGAGTAGATCTGATCGTTAATCAACTCTTCTCCAGACTTTGCCTTATAGAGTTCAACCTCTTCTAATAGTGGCCCATCGTAATGCTCATACCCAAAAGATTCAGCAGTAGTCGTCATATTTTTAAAAATAAAATCTTGAATTCTCTTCTCTGTTGGGAAGAAATCCCGAGTACCTTTGTAGGGTTTTTTTGATATGGCCATAAGTTCACTCAATGTTGAAGGCAGCTACGGTGAGTTACCTTATTTTAGGGAGTTAGTTGTGTTTATAGCCGGGAATCCTATCAAAAAAGACACGGTAGGTAAAAGAATTGAGATCAAAAGAAGAAAAAATTAAATTAATTGTGCAAGAATTGCCCTATATGTAGTGATTTCAGTTCTTTAAGTAAACTAGTCACATGTCTACTGAAAATGAAAAAGATGAAAAGGGTAACTCTTACGTTCCTATCGCTATTGGAAAGGTTGAGCCAGAGAAAATTCTCGATACGGCCATCTATCTGAAAATTGATGGAAAGTTCCTAAAGTTTAAACATGCAGGTGACTTCATCGAGGATGAGAAGTTCAACTTCTTTATTCAGAAAAATCTCAAAAGTATTTATGTCGTTGAAGAAGAGCATGAAGCTTTTATGGCATGGATTTCTGAAAAAAGAAAAGAAGTTATCGATGAAATAGTTGAGGAAGTTGGAGAAGAACATAGAGAGTTGGTTGAAAAGGGTGAGAGCATCCGTGAAAAAATCTATGATACTTTTACGGATTTGGAAATTGATAGTGGAATAGCTGAAATTCTTCAGGATCAGGTAAGTGAGTTTATCTCCGAAGTAAAAGAAATTGATCTGTCTAAAGCGATATTGGCAAAAATGCTTAAGCATAATGCATCGACAGCAGACCATGCTTTGAATGTTGCAAATGTGGCCTTGTATATGGCCATGGTTCTGGGCCATGGGAATTATCAAGTTTTAGAAGATATTTATATGGGTGCAATCTTTCATGATTATTATAAAATGAAAATTCCACCAGAGGTTTTAGCTAATCCTCATAACTTTCAATATAAGCAAGCAATGGAAGATCACCCTAAGAAAAGCTCTGCAGCAGTAGGTAAGCTAGAGGGGATTCGTCCAGAGGTTCTCAAGATTATTGAACAACACCATGAACAACATAACGGAAATGGTTATCCTGACAAATTAAGTGGAGAGGATATCTTCGGACTTGCAAAGATTGTCGCCATGGCGAATATTTTTGATAATGTAGTCAATGAGAATAAAAACAAATCGAAGAAAGAAAAGTATCGTGCAGGAATTAAAGTTCTAGAGTACGACAAAGGTAAGCAGTTTGATCCTGAGCTTATCGAAAAAGTAATGACACCATTGAAGTTAGCTTATGGAGACTATTATATATCTCCATCTGGAGAGTAGTTTATTCTTTCCAGTCGTCGACTGGCTTAGGTAGCTTTTGAGGTGGCGTATAGCTGGGGTCTGGTTGAATAATATCACCCTCAAGCTCTCCGGGTGTCCATCCATCGTTCCTTGATATATTCCATTCATTCACAGGTATAGGTAAACCTGCTTTTCTGTGCTTCTCTATAATGAGATCTAAGTCGCTAAGTGATTCATCAACAGATTTTGAACCTGATGATTCAATTGATTTTTCTTGAAACGAGAAAAGAGAGAGTTTCTTTTTTTCTTGTTGAGGTAGGCGACTTCCTTTAAAGCGATAATAAAGTTTGTATTGAGATACAATATCTTTAAGTAAGGAAAACTGATGACGAGTTAATTGAAGATTCATCTGCTCGCCTGGGTTTTTGTAAAAGAGGTAGGCCCAAGGAGTTAATAAATTTATTTTCTTACGTAGAGCTCTAAAATTGAAAGGAATATTTTTTCTATTTTGAACCTTCAGGTATTGGCGATAGTTTGGATTACGCTGAATATCAATAGAGTCAGACTTAAGAGCGAGAAGTAGCCACTTGGCAAAGGAGTTTAAGTCTTTTGCTTTAACTTCTGCAGTAAATTGATCCAGAGTAAAATCTGCTGGTGGGCGAACCTGTGGTGGATACTTAAGAATCCATTTATAAATAGAAGACTTTGCCAGAAAGAAGCGCTCTGTTGCCTCTAGGTTCGTCATGAGAGAGTCAAGTTCATGAAGTTGAATTTTAAGCTCGCTCTTTTCTTCATCAGTTAAAAAGTCCATATTGAAGGATTCAACTAAGGTTTGGACTTCATAGGGAAGGGATTCTTTTGCAATCCATTGAGCGCAATATGCAGAGAGTGAACTAAATATAGATAAAGTGATAATTAATATTTTCATATATACTAAGTTATTCTATAGCTCTTCGTCTGGATTGGCCTTAAGTTTATCAAACTCTGTAAGGTTACCCTCTCCTCTGATTACATAGTGTTTATTCTGATAGGGAAGAAGTAGCTTACCATCCATTATGACTAAGTTTGTGGCAAAATGAATATCTGACAGTATTTGTACGTCTTTTGTTTCAATATTTATTTCAGCAGCATCGAAGGTTATTTTACCGTTTTCTGCTCGAGAAGTTTTAATAAAATAGAGGCTTTTATTGTCTAGACTACATTTCATACTACCAAGATCATTTTCTTCAGACTGATAGATTATTTTTTTAGACTCTATATTAAGTTTCGAACCTGTTAGGAAAGAGATAGTGCTTCCATTGGTGAGAGGGTCAAGACCATATTCACCGATGAAGAGCTTGTCTTCGTTGAGGCAGATTTCAATTTGTTTATTGGGTGTATCAAGTTTCTCCAGAACACTTGTTTTACTCGAGTTTACCTTGTGAATTAAGATTCCAGGGATACCGTCTTTATTTAAGTCAGTGTAAACAATGGTATCCACATCTAGCATGACAACCTGAGGAATAAAGTAAGGGTTCTTAGAGTTCGCAAGTTTGATATTTGTCTTAATTGAGGGGTTTAAATGATTGAGAAGAGTGATACTTCTTGTGTTTGGATCATAGTAAGATAGATACTGATCATTTAAGTGAAGGCCAATTGCAATACCTTCACCAATCTTTTTAATATTTTTTGTTCCATACTCAATGATGTAAAGTTGTGGCTTAGACTTGAGTGATAGATAGTCGTTGTAGTGCTCATCTGCTTCGAGCAAAAGGAATTTATGTTTTGAAGTGGCGAGTAGATTGAACTGGGTTCGCTCTGAAAGTCTAATAACCTCTTCAACTTTATAATTCGTAGAGAATTGGAATATACCATTGCTTCTTTGGTAATAGGTATATTTACCATCATCACTTATGTAACGAATATTTTTCTTGTCCTGCTTTGTAATGAGCTTTGGAAGCTTTGATTCTGCGTGAGAACTAAGGCTGACCAATAGGAACATAAATAGAGGTATTAGTTGAGCTCGAATCTTCCTCTCCTTGGGGTGTTTCAGTACTGTCATCTATAAATTGATTAGGAACTTTTCTATATTTTGCTTGTTCAGACAATGTAAGTCCATAGAGATTCCATTGCTTTAGGGGGTGAAGCTGTTGGTACTTCATCACTGCAGTGAAGACCCAATTCCACGGAGTGAGTCTTGGGGAAAGAATATCATCGAAGGCCGTTCTGAGAACTAGTGTCTTATTTTCATCTTTTTCAAACATTCCATCGACAATGAAAGGCGCCGGAGTACATTGATTAATTGATTTTCTTTTTCTAATTCGTGGTAGTAAATCCTCTGCACAGCCTAGACCATGAATAATTCCATTAGGATTTTGTTTGAGAAATATCTGTAGCATTGTCAGGTTCTGTAGTTTCTTTGGGGGGATTTTGTAAATCTCTTCTAGAGTAGTCGCAACACTTTGCTTTTGGTTGGACCAGTTGTTTGGGAAGTAGTCAAAGCGTAGAGAGCCTTTAAAGGTAATACCTTCTATTTCTTTTTGATCAATAATGATCTTCTTTGGGCAGTAACTATTGGAGCAGTTGTCCTTGTCAAAAGTGATGAAGCATCCATTTTTGTATTCTAGCAGTACCGGTCTATACTCGTCTTGAGTGATAACCCTGCAAGTCGCTCTGGAGGGTATTTTATCAAGTCGTTGGAGAATTCCAGCAATGATTTTATCTTCTGAAATAGGGGAGCGTTCAATACTTCCAGGAATGTATGACTTACAAAGCTCCTTATTCTCAATTCGATCAAAGTAACAGGCTTGAAGTGGCCAGAGCTCATTTCGTTTAGCATTTTGTAAAAAGTCATAATAGGTGAATGTTGTCTCGGCCTTACAAGATTCGATATCACTTGAAATGGTCTTTTCTTCAAAGTGGCCAAGAATTCTATGAAGGTTGGTCAGAGCACCGTTATCAATTTGTCCTGGGCAATCATGAAAGGGTGTTTTTAATCGACCGTGATTAAGTGCCATTGATACCTGAGAGCAATTTGCTCGAGGATAGATAGCAGAGTATTGATCGGTTGTTTGAGTGCTACAGACTTCGGGTTCATCTTTGAGTTTTGTTGCACACATCATTAATTGGGATTGAGTGAGTTTGAAATCAGGTGCTTTGCCAAGGAGTGCGTTACATCTAAATTTAAGGTTATCGTCTGGGATTTCTCCATTAATAATTTTTGCCCAAGCATCTTGAGCAAGATAAGGAGTACAGAAGAGTTCCGACTTTTCGATAGAGTTACATAGATTCTCTAGATAACTTCTTTCAAAATAAGGAAGCTGAGTTCTAAAGTAGTTTGCATCAGATATGATTTGATTGATGAGTTTTCTTTGGGCCAAAGATAAATTCTTCTTGTTTTCTTTAATCTGCTCGGCAGACTTTCCTTGAGCAAGTGTATGTGGAATTTTACATAAATAAGGTAAGTAATCATTCTTCTTCCAATCACCTACAATTCGACTACATTCTTTCTGTGTTTTTGGAACTGGGTAGGAAATCGACATAACCGTTTTCTTTAAGTTTTGACGATCGAAAATCTTTGAATACTGAGCAAAATTTTGACATTTATACTTATAAATTTGCTCTACAAATTGATCATATCTAATGAGGTACTTCTGCCCCTTACTCCTCATGATTAAGAAGTCAATTGTTCCTAGGGCACTTTTGAGAAGTTGATTCTCTAGAAGTGCATAAAGATGACATTTGTTGAGGTTAATCATCTCTAAATATCTTTTTTCTGAATGAAGAAAAACACTTTTTAAGAAGAGTGGCTCAATTTCCGAATCTTGAACAAGTTCAAGAGTAGGGTTTAACTCGACCTTCTGGGATGATTTGAGGTTTTGATATTCTGTTGTAAGTTTTTCTCGAGTATCTTTAACTATGGTTTGAAGAGATTCGATAAGACCAGGAGCTTTATCGACACTCTCTGTTTGAGAATATGTGAGACTGCAGAAGAGTATAGAAAATACTAAATACAGTCTCACATTTAAATCCTTATTTTTTAGTCTGAAATTGATTTGGCCAATATTGTCGCCACGTCATCAATTGCAATATTCTCAGTAGATTCTACCTGAGCTTTTGAACTATTGAAATTGATTAAACAGTAAGAACAACTTGTTGCCAGTTTTTCAGTTTTTGTCTCACCAATCTCTTCAAGTCTCTTTGTTGCAAGATGAACACCTTCATCAATTTCATACCACATATTTCCGCCGCCCATTCCACAGCACATGGCCTTATCTTTATTCTTCTCCATTTCTTTAAGTTTAAGACCTGGAATTGATTTCAAGATTTCACGAGGAGCATCGTACTCACCATGATGGCGACCTAAGTAACAAGGGTCGTGGAAAGTCATCTCTTCTTTAACTTCTTTTTCGGGCTTCAATTTACCTTGTTTGATAAGGTCTGCAAGAAGTTCAGTGTGGTGAACAGTATCAAATTCACCATCTTCAAACTTGGCGTATTCTTTACCAATAGTATGAAGGCAGTGAGGACAGTGAGTAACAACTTTATCAAATTTGTATTGATTCATATTAGCGATATTCTCAATAGCAATTTCATAGAAAGTATACTCATCACCAAAGCGTCTAATGGGGTCTCCATTACACTTTTCAGTTTTTCCCATTACAGCAAAATCAACACCGGCCTTCTTAAGAAGCATTACAGTATCTTGAACTACTTTTTGGTTAGCGGCATCGTATGAGCCAGCACATCCTACGTAGTAGAGGTAATCAACTTTCTTTTCTGGCTCGATAACTGGAACATCAAGACCATCGGCCCATTTGAAACGATCATCTTGAGCGATACCCCACGGATTACCATTTACTCTAACTTTGTTGGCCGCATCTGCTGCTGCTGGAGGAATTTCTCCGAGAGTAAGGGTCTTATAGCGTTTGGCCTCAAGAATAATGTTAACGTGTTCGATATTTGCAGGACATTCTTCCATACAAGCACCACACGTAGTACATGAGTCTAGCTCAGTAGCGCCCCAAATCGGATTCTCTCCCCATAGCTCAGCATCTGGGTTTTCGGCAGTAATAGTTCCAAGTGAAAAATCTCTGGCCTTTGTGATAATCTTCTTTGGATCAAGTGGCTTTTGGGCTCCGAAAGCAGGGCATACTTCTGTACAGCGCCCACATTCAACACAAGCAATAAGATCAAGCTTATTCTTTTGAGTAAGTTCAGAAAATTTACCAAGTCCAAATGTTTCGGCCGTTTCATCTTCAAAGTCCATTGGCTCAAGAACAGCTCCCCTTCTTTGTGGAGTAAGAAGTGCTGAGAGAGGAAGGATTACAATGTGACTAAATTTCGTCCAACCGATAGATGCTATAAATACCATGGTATTAACCATATGGTAGAACCATAGAATCCTATAGGTTAGTGCAAGTGATTGATCCGATAAATTAAAACTTTTAAAGAGGTTGGCCAGTGCCCAGCCAATAGGAGCCCATGATGCTTCACCTTCGGGCATTCCTGCTCCAAGAATTCTGAAACCTTCGATTAGGTAACCAATAACAACAAGGGAGATAAGCATGAGGTACATGAACATCTCTTGCTTTGGATTTGTTGCTTCAAGGTAGGCAGGCTTTTTGATATAGCGACGATTATACGCCATGGCCAAGCCTGCTAAGATTGCAATACCTGCAATGTCGGCAAGAAAAGATACAACAATATAAAGAGGTCCTTTAAAAATTTTTAACGGTGTATCATAGTGAATGGCCACGAGATCCGTAGCGATCCACAGAATAAAGAAGCCGTAGAAAATTAAAGAGTGGAATATTCCAACATCTTTCTTTCTAGGAACTTTGCCCGTTAAAAGAATGGTTTCAAAGAAGGCCTTCCAGTTTAATTGTTTTGGAAGTAACCCTTTGTGACCTTTGCCTCCAGTCACAAATTGATACTTTTCATAAAAGCCCTTGACCATAGCGGCCATGGATAAAATAAAAAGTGCATACATTGCCCATTTAAACGATGGGGGTATATTCCACATAATCTCACGTGATGCTGTTGACAGCATGAGTTACTCCTTGCTCTAAGTCCTACGTTTTTTTCTACTTGCTATGCTATAATGTTGTTCCAAATACTAGGATAGTGGATAAGTGTTGAATATAAAATGGGAAATTTATAATCATCCCATTTGATGTTTACCTAGATCAATAATGTATACTTTTGGTCGGTCATAGGTGTGAGTTATTATGAAAAAATCAAATCAAATATTAAATATTTTGGCCTTAATCATGATTATGACGCAGTTTTTAGGCTGTGCTTCTAGAGCTACCTTGGGCACAAAGTCTCATTCTTTTTCAGATAAGGCGAAGCATATTCTTTGGATCCAGCTGGAGGGACTACTCCCTGAGCATTTGCCCTTATTAAAGTACACTCAGGAGAAAGCAGATGAATCTATTTCATTTGAAAAAATGGCCTGTATCGGAACAACTTGGTCACATAACTTATATGAGCTACGCCCAAGACCCCAGCTTGGATTTATTGGGCAAATTCTAGGTTCTCAGAATATAAAAGGTAGCTGCTCTGATATTGATCGTCGTCCTATATGGAGCTATTTTCAAGACAAAGGTTATGAAGTCGGAGTCCTTGAGTCGAGGGAAATGAAAGGGAGAAGCTTAAGTGAGTATATTGAATGTAAAGACAAAGTTGATCTCTTTTCGAATGTCCATTTCTGGAAAAGTGAGAAATCAAAGGCTAAGGATTCGAAGTTTTTTCACTATTTGAATGATCTAAGTGCAGTAGAGTCTCCTGGTGTTTACTATGATAAGTCATGTCAGGATAAAGGCTGCTTTGTTTCTACTATTATGAATTTGAAGTCCCTTTGGGAAAAATTTAAAAATAAGAACGCCAAAACCTTTACCGTTGTAAGAGACGCAACTTATGCCAATGCTCTCAACTCAGGTGATATCTCGGGAGCACTTGATATCCTCAAGGATTGGGATAAGTACCTGAAGCAGGTCCTCGAGGAAGCTAATGGTAAGTCAGTGTCAATTCTTATTACTTCAACAGCTGGTCGGAGTATTGAATTTCCTAAAAAGGGAAAACAATGGGCAAGCTTTGTTAAAAGAGGAAAATCAATTCTCTACAAGAATCAAAGCTTAACCGCAGGTGTGTGGGCCTATGGTCCTGGAGCTGAAAACTTTTGTGGAGTCTATGAAGAAGACCAGGTCTTTAAGAGAATTCTATGGGCACCTGAGAAGCGCTTTATAGACGATTTTCTGCTTTAGAGTACAGATTATTGCTTTAGCGATTCAATATGATCTTTAGGGATCTTATAGAATGTTTTACAGTAATCACACTTTGTCTCGATCGAATCCAGTCCTTGAAATACGTGCTCAATAGAAGTGGAGTTTGTCAGAGAGAGAACTCCACTAACCATACGTTCATAAGAGCATGAACATTTGAAGTTGATCTCTTTTGATTTCAAATGTTCGAAACCTAGTTTTTCGACTTCTTTAATGATTTTAGTATCTTCATTAAAGCCAGCCTTAAAAATACTATCTAGTGGCCCTTCTAACTTATCTAGAGCATCTTGAATATTTAAAGTTGGCTCAAAACTTTCCTCTTTATCCCAGTTTTTACGGGGAAGTTGCATGAGAAATGCGACTTGGTCGGAGTCTTCTGAAAGAATAACTCTTCCCTTTATTTGGTAAGACTCACTTAAGATTAAATTCACTGCTTGATCAAGAGTTTTACGGTCAAGCTCAATCAGAGAGTTATAGGGCGTTCTTTGACCTGGGAAAATTTTTGTAAGGCGTGCTTTCCCAGTGATTTGTTCTGGAAAGTCGCTGAAGTCTTCAGGCATAAGTAGAGTTCTAAAGTATCCTTCTTCTGACATCTCGACCTTGAACATAAAGTATGGATCTTCTGAGTCAATATATAGACCAAGTGTCTCCATAGGTTTAAGGAGAGTAATGAGAGGGATGGCGGAAAGAACACAGTCTCTAAAAAAGGCAAACCCTTTACCTTTTAAATCGTGAATCATTGCGAGGTCGTGAATGATTTTTTGTCCCTCTGCGATATGCAGGGTATATTCTTTTTTGTCATCGATGAAACTGATTAATTTACTTGTATTTAACACTTCTCGCCTCTGGCCAATAGTTTAGAGTTATCACTTTGATACAGATAGTATACTGTGATGAATGAGGTTTTCTACACGGCAAAACCTATTTGTACTAGGGTATTTAATACATCTTTTATCGAATTTCCAGAGGCAACTAAGGAGATAGGTTTGGCCTTAAGCGTAATATTTACTGAAAAAGCTTCAGACGGAATGAATCTCAATCTAAGATTCAGAGAAGGGTTAGAATCATGGGATATCATCTGTCCAAACCCTTCCATAGCTGATGCAATGAGAAATTCGGTGACTAGATATGATGGCCCCCTGGAGTTTGAAACTTTAACTATAAATAAATTTCTTCAAGACCTCTTTGTTAAGTTTTACCCTGAAGATAAAGTGGTTAGAAAATCTCATTTACTGAAATACTTAGCTACGATTTGGAAAAATATATATCCTGACCAAAGGGATAGCTTCTTTCATCAAGCCTTCAATGTATTTACTGATCTACGCTCATTCACTTTAAACCCAACATTAATAGAAGATATTCTCGAGCATTATGATGATGTTGTTGCTGGGGCGATTCGCTATTTTTGGAAAATTGTTGAGTCTGAAAATTTAATTGATGAACACCAAGCTTATCAAAATATACTGGATGCCCTTTCAGATCCTAGCTTTAGGGATCATGGAGAACTCTTTTCTCGCGGTTTAATTTTCACTGGATTTACCCATCTCTCTGGAAACCAAGTAGAGCTTCTTAAATTTATTGGAAAGTATACAGATGTCATTCTTCCAATACCTGCAGAAGTAATGAAGGATTCCTTGAGAACTGATTGGGTTGATTGGGTGAAAACTCAAGCTGATATTATAGAGGAAAAAGAAGCACATAAATTCGTAACCCCTCTAAAGAGATATACCTTTGCGAGAGGGCAAGGGAATCTCATCTTTAATGAACTCTTTAAGAAAGAAGGAAAGGGGAATATCCTCTTTGTAAATTCAAGTATAGGAATGAAAGAAGTCTTAGAGGTACCTTCTCGTCATAGTTTCTATAAATCTGAGCTAGATCTTTTTAATGGACTCCTTAAGAAGACAGTCGAATCCCTAGAAGAGAACTTTCTTAAGCATCTCGGAGACACTGCTCAAGCGCAGGAAATGAAGAGTTACTTGAGCGAGCTTCAAAAAAGTATTGTTGTAAAGAAGAATAAAAGTATGAAGGATTTCTTAGAAATAAAGCTTCTAGGTGCCTTTGTTAAAGAAATTGATGATTGGGCTGAGCTATCAGAAATTAATGAAAGAATATCTAATTTTGACATGCAAATACTCATTGAGATGACAAAACTGAATCTTCCAAGGAGTTTCAATATTCCTATTTTGGAAGATGTAAATCATTCGATATTGAGTTTGAAAGAGCTCTATCAAATAGATTTAAACTCCAAGAATTATATCTTTGCAGATGCTGGACATGATCTTTCTATGGGAGGTGCTACACAATATCCGAAAGATGTTCAGGAAATCTTAATCAGTTTAGGTCCAATGAGAAGAAAAGGTCTTGATCTTCTCTTCTATATTTCTCAGTTAAAAGAAATTTTAGCCTCATCTAATTCGACTCTACTTCTAGAGTCTGGTTTAGAAAAGCATGATCCTACATGGAGTCACCTTTTGGCCAATTTTGAAGTTCAAGATCAAGATTCATCAATTAATAGAGATAAGATAGAATTAGCGGATGAAGTAATAAATCTGACTAACTTCAAAGAGGTCGAAAAATTAAGTCCTACTAGAATGCAGTCCTACTTGGAGTGTCCACGCAAATATTATTACCAATATATTTTAAAGCTTGGAGCTGAGCCGGAGAAGGTGGGTGCCGTAGATAGTCGTGTTTTAGGAGATATTGAACATAAGGTTGTACAAATATATTTAAGAGATGCCCATCCTTGGGATGAAAAGGTCTTTGATGAGATCTTAAATAATACTTTGGATACTGACTTACCTAGCTATTATAAAGAAGATAGCACTCTCTATGATGAAATCTACGCCGAAGTAAGATTCTTTGCTAAACAGAGTATTCATGAATTACTGAAGTTGAGAAATATTGATCCGGATATTGTTTTTGAAGTTGAAAGAAAGATGGAGAGTGAAGAAGCAATTGGATCAGCTGATGTTATGGCCTTCTCAAAGAAAATGGGGCCAATTCTACTCGATTTAAAGCGCTCTTCTGGCTCTATACCAGTGAAGGCTGAAGTAGAATCTCTTAAAAAAATTCAGCTTTGGTATTACTTGAATTTCTCACTTGGAAAAGATGTACTGCCTGAGAGTTATGCCTTAATGGGTTATATCAACTTATCTGACCCTGACAATTCTCTCGTTTTTTATCAAGACCCTGATATAAATATGAAGTTATCTGAAGAGGAATTCTTGTCAGGGAACTCACTCGTACCTTTTAAAGAAGATATTCGTACCTATTTGGAACTTTTCCAAGAAATGTATTCATCCACATTGAAGAGAATGAATATTGATAAGGATTTTAAAATCAATCCAGAGACGTCTGCAAGTTGTAACTATTGTCCAGGTGCAGCTATTTGCTCGCGAAAAATTGAAGGAGTTTCTTAATGGAAGTGCAAACAGAAATACCTGAACACTTGAACATTAATAAACCTAATGATGAGCAAAAAATGGCCATTGAGCATACAGGCGGAGTCTTATTGAGTGCTGGTGCGGGCTCCGGTAAAACTTTTGTTCTTGTTGAGCATATGGTTTATTTGTTCACACGAGAATATCTGGAGATGCCTAATCCTGATCTTATCGAGTTTTCAAAGAGATTAAAAGATAAGTTCTCTAAAATCGTACTCATGACCTTTACTAAGAAAGCAGCGGGAGAACTATCCTTAAGGCTTCAAAAAAGATTTGAAAAAGGTTATGAGCGTGCCAAGTATGGGCTTGAAGATATTGCGGCCCCTTTTTGGGAGGCTGCTCAATCCTCTATCCACTACATGTTTGTGGGAACGATTCATAGTTTTTGTTATAGATTAATTTTAGAGGGTCATATTCCAGGATTTACGGGAAGTGAAGAAATGGCCACTGACTTAGAGCTTTCTGATAAAATTGAAAAGCTCTTTTCTTTGTGGATTGAGAAAAATGAAGAAAAATTAAAAGAGGAAAGTTTAGAATTCATAATTGTAAACAAAAAGCTCTTTCGTTCACAATTAAAAGATATTTTTTCCGACACTGACTTACGTTTACTTTGGACAAGATTTAATGAAGACGAAAAAGAAGTTAATTTAGAAGCTCAAATTGAAGAGTTTTATGAGCTTGAAGTTGGAATCAATTGGAAGTCATTGAAAGCTCCTGAGATAGGGGATGATCGTCTTCCGAAGAAGACATCGGCTTGGGTAACCTTTTTAGAGGGGTTTAATAATAGTGTTGATCGCTCTGGTCTTCTTAACTTTTTGAATTCTATCGAAAAGTACTATGAGAATTATGCTAAACATCCTTCTGTAGGAGCAAAGAAGAATGCAGATGATATAAAATTATTCTTATCTCAAGTTAAGGCGCTTAGAGATTTTTCGTATGCATACTCAGAGGATTTTAATGCATGCTTAGAGAACAAGGACGTTTTCTTAAAGTATGGGCAAACAACTTTTGAAATCTATAGTTTTATAGAGAAGAACTACTTGAGAATTCCTGGCTTAACATTCACAGATTTAGAGTACTATGTGTGGAAAGCGGTAACTGAAAACCCTCAAGTGGTTGAGCAAATAGCTAGTTGCTATGATTATTTCATTATCGATGAGTTTCAAGATACAAGTAATGTTCAGTTTGAAGTGGTTAAATCAATTACAAGAGGTGATATGGGTAAGATCTTCTCTGTTGGAGATGTTAAACAGGCCATCTATGGTTTCCGTGGAGGAGAGTTGGGGGTTTTTCAAGAAGCTTCTAAAACCACTTACCAAACATTGAATATGAAAAACAATTATCGCTCAGATGGTAATGTAATTGAATTCAATAATTCGTTATTTGAATTCCTTTTACCGCTGGGGCAAGAGTTTTCTGGAGAAGATGAATATACTGTTCCGATGCTGAAACAGGCCGTTCCAGATGGAAAAGAAGGAACTGGAACTATTGAGAAAAGAAGCCTACTTGTTGAGGGAGAATTACCCGAAGGGAAGCGATCTATCACGCCAATGGAGCTAAATTATCTTGAGTGTGAGGGAATTTTTAACTATTTGTCTGACTCTGATAGCGATGAAGAAGTTTGTGTCCTCTATCGCAAGTTAACTCCTGTAAAATTCTTAATAGAAATGTTGCTTAAATCGAACTTGGGATTTACATGTCAAGTAAAGGTTAATTTACCTGATGACCCTTTCATATTTCTTTTTTGTGAGTACACAAGAGCACTCTCTCTCTTCTCAAAAGCTGGAGAGAAAGAGCTTTCGGCCCTCATTTTAGAAAGGGTACTTAATATTTTAAATGTTGAGACAAAAACTGAAGAGCTTATCTCTCTTTATAATTTATCCTATAAAAACTATGAAAGCTTAGGTCTTTGGGAGTCTTTCAAAACTTTTATTTGGAAGCTAAACCTATCTTCTTCTAACCTAGATAACTGTTATGACTTACTGAAATTTCTTGCAGATAAAGGGGAGGATAATGCCTCTCTTACCTATGAAAAAATATCTCAATCTTTGAGTGGAGAACAGTACTCTATTGATTTTCAAAGTGGAAGCAATCCCGATCGTATCAAAATAATGACAATGCACGCCTCTAAAGGACTAGAGTTTGAAACGGTTATCTTAGGAGGAGTCCATACAAACGGAATCGAGAAAGGAGATCAAGGTTTCTTTGGTAAACTTCCTTATAGTTATAAATGGTTTTTGAGTGCGAAGAAATCTCATGTATTTAGATCACCTCGTTTCCTTTATGAAGAGTACCTTAAAAAGAAAAAATCTTTCTCTGAGGCCAAGCGATTATTCTATGTGGCCGGGACGAGAGCTGTGCATAAATTGGTTTGGTTTGATATTGAACATGGTTCTAAGTCTTTATCCCATGGGAAAAGTAGCTGGATTAACGGTATTAGAAGTTGGGAGAATGAGTGTAACGAGAAAGATATACAAATTTTTGAAGCAATAAAATCAGCACATAGCTCTCGAGAGCTTGACCTAAACAAAGTTGACCTTTTAGATAAGCGCCTCGACCTTCATCCTCCTATATTTCATATTGATCCTCTTGGAACTCTTGCCGTTAAAGAGTCGTCAACTTCCCTTGGATATTCATCAGAATTAAGTGTTACCCGTTTAGCTGAGCTCACAAGATGTCCACGAAAATTCTTTTTGAAAAACCTTGTGAAGTTAAGTGAAGAGGAAGTTGAAGAAGTACTAACTGAAGTTGATATCGATGAAAATGAAAAAAGTAATGAGGAGTTTTTTTCTGAAAGTGATATTTTTCTTCAAAGCAATGGATTGAGAAATAGTGCAGAAAGGGGAACAAAAATTCATGATTATATATCTAGAATGATTAAGCATAATATGGTCCCCCCAAGGGAGATGGATGTCGATAAGAAGGGACTCGCTGGAATTGAATGGGTGAAAGGAGAAATCGAAAAAAGTATCTCCAGATACCAAGGCAAAATGGTCAGTCTCTATAGTGAGACTCCAATTAAGTTTTCATTATTTGGACAAATGATCTCGGGTACTCCTGACTTCTATATGCAAGGAGAGGGTATCCTTGAGGTGTGGGATTTTAAAACAGGAGCTATTGCTGAATCAAAAATGGCACCCTACTGGTTTCAGTTGTACTGTTATGCTCATGCTTTAGGAGCCAAGCTAGGGGAAGAGGCGACGGTTCGTTTGATTCTTTCATTTGTTGATGTACAGAATAACTTAGTAAAAGAGTTGAGTATGAAAGAGATTAAAAGCTTACTCTTTAATGAGTGGAAAAAAATGGAGCAGCCTGATCAGGTAAATGAAGATCACTGTCAATTTTGTTTATATTCACAGCTTTGTTTTCCTACTTCATAGGTTGATTGCACGAAATTTGATAAATGGTAGAATAAGTATGTGATTTACCGTTAAAAGAAAGAACCATGGATGGTTCTAATTGATAAGCAGGATGCTCGACATGAAATCTAAAATTACGTCTGTATTTTCTTTACTATCATTTTCTCTTTTGTTTTTTGGAGTTTGCCAAAAAGTATCGGCCTCGGAAGGTGATACTTATAGTTTTACTTGGCTCGATCCTGACAAAGAAGTTTATGTTCTACAAAATAGAAAGTTTAGAAAGCGCAATCGCGCACATATAAGCTTAGGAGCCGGTTTAACGGCAAGTGGTGCATTTGTAGACTCTACTAACTTTCAAGGACGAATAGGTTATTTCTTTCGTGAAGAGTGGGGATTTGAAGCTATCTATTCCATTAATAACGGTAAAGAAAATTCAACTGCCGGATCTGTTCGTAATAACGGTCAAACAGGATCTGTTCCATTTAGAAGAATTGTAGATAGCTATATGGGTGGTATGGTTCTATGGTCACCCTTCTACGCAAAAATAAATACATTCAACAAAATTGTCTACCTTGATTGGATTATCGGACTTGGGGTTGCTCAGTTAGAAGAAACCAATAATAAGTTAGAACTTACGAGCTTTAATAATGACACCACTCCTACCACGGAGAATCATACAGGTCTTATGTGGGATATCGGATTGAAGTTCTACTTAGATGAAAGTTTTGATGCAAAGGTAGACTTAACTACAATTCATTACAAAGCTAATCAACCAAATAAGAATGGCGAAGAAAAATCATCTTATTATTCAAATTGGGATGTCTCATTCTCTATTGGTTATAACTTCTAGGAAAATTTATGAAGAAGTTGCTTAAGAATAAGTTTTTTATTGGATGGGTAATTGGACTCATGTCATTGCAAGTGAGCTCATATGCTTCAGTAGAGAGGGCATGGGATATCCTTGTCAAAAGCAAGGGCTCTGTGAAGCACTACCCATCAGTAGTGAATGAGTTGTTGAAGGATAATCTTTACTTCACGTCAATTCCGTACTTGAAAGAGTACCTCTCGGTCCACAAAGGTAGGCTTCCTAAGGAAGTCGATGAACTTGTTGATAGAGTCGTAACAAAGGTTGGGGTTAGGCAATTTGAAGTTCTTCCTACTTCTATATTAAGTAGAACAAGTGCACCCGTAATCAAATATATCTTGGCAAAAAAGAAATTTAGAATCGGAAGATATAAAGAAGCTCTCAGAATTATTAATGGGACTATTCCAAGCGATCACCCAGTTAAGCCATTTGCTCTATTACTTGAGGGCTCTATATTTAGTATTGAAGGAGATGGTCGAAATGCTGTAGCGGCCTTCAAATCATGTATTGAAGTCACTAGAGAAGAGATGAACGGGACAAGTGATCGTAATAGACTAAGGCAGCTGGCCATTAATCGTGACTACTGTACTGTCGGGATTGCTCGTGCTGAGTTCGAAAGCAAGAAGTTTGAAAACGCATCGTTATCATATCTCGACCTACCTAAGGACAGCTATGTTTGGCCAGAGATTTTATTTGAAGAGGCATGGAACTCATTCTACTTAAAAGACTTCAATAGAACTCTAGGAAAGCTTGTAACTTATAAAGCACCAATTTTAAACTTTGTATTTAATCCTGAAGTAGATGTTCTTAAAGCATTAACCTATATGGAGCTATGTTTATTTGATGATGCAAAGAGGGTTGTTGATGAATTCTACAATGAATTTCAAAATGATTCTTTATCCGTTAAGAAATTTCTAAAAAAGTATGGAAGGAACTACAAGTATTTCTATTTGTTAGCTAAGTCACGCTCAAATGGAAAAAGCGGTGGAAGCAAGCTATTGAATAAACTAATCGATAGTACACTTAAAGATGCAGCTTTTTCGGAACTTGTTGATAGCTTTAATGTTGGACGAGATGAAATTGAACAAGTTAAGTCTTTGAGCAATTCAAGGATGAGATCGGTCTTTACAACTAACTTGAGAGAGTCGCTACTTCTACAAAGAGACCTTATTGGAGCTTATGTTAGGAAAAACCTTCACCTTTATATTAGTCAACTCGATAAATCATTTGAAGGAATGACTTATATAAAGCTTGAGGTTCTGGGACGTAAGAAACAGAGAGTCTATAGCTATAGTAACTATGGAAACCGTGACCGTGGTGACATTAAACATTTAAAAAGAAATGAGAAACAATACTTCTGGAGTTTTAATGGTGAGTTCTGGGCCGATGAGCTTGGCGACTATGTATTCTCTTTGAAGTCTGAATGTGAGTAAGATATGAAATCAAGTTTGAAGGTATTCATCTTTATTTTATCGATAGTATTTATCGCGCCTAAAACGTTTGCTAACGGACAAGAACGCAGGCAGGAACTAGTTAAAATTATCGATGAAGAACTCAGTGAAGTGGTCAGGCTGAATCGTCAAATTGGTGCTAAAAATCCAAAACTCTTATTAAGAATGGCCGAGTTATACCTAGAGAAGGCCAGAATCGTTAATGAAGAAGAGAATTATCGATGGATCACATTGAGCCCTGAAGAGTCTAAAAGAGTGAATCAGAAAGAGTTCTACAAGACGAGTCGAAAGTATTTTCAGATGGCGCAGAAAACTTGTTATTATATTTTGAAGCGATTTAAGCGCTTCAATGGTCGTGCCGATGTTTATTATATCTTAGCCTATAACGCAAAAGAGTTTCAACAAGATAAAAAGGCGATGGCCTTTTTCAAGAAAGCGCTTAAGTATGCTAAGAAAAATTCCTATACTGAAAGAAAATCTAAAGTCGCCCTTGCAGAGCTTTATTACAATAAGAAACAGTATAAAACTGCTATACCTCTCTATGCTTCGGCACTTCAGTCAAAAGAAGATAAATGGTGGACTAAAGATGCATTCAATCTTGCTTGGTGTTACTTTCGTGTAGGGAGAACATCAAAGGCAATTGAAGTTATGGAAGCTGTTCACAAAATGAGTGGCTCAGATAAGTATGTAGACATAAGCTCACAGGTTGAGAGAGACCTGGCCTACTTCTATTCAGAGGCAGGACAATCAAATAAAGCAGTCGCCTTTTATAATAAAATTGGAAAGGATATTGGTGCGAACCTTCTGAATGTTGGAATATATCTCAAGGGTCAAGGCAAATACACCTCAGCTGAGTCAACACTATCTAAAGCTGTTACTCATGCAAGTAATGATGAGACAAGAAACCAAATTTATATTGAATTACTTTCTCTATATGAAAGGCACGGAAAGCTTAGAAAACATTTAGATGTGTCAGAGAAGTTATTCGATAGTTTCAAAAAGAAGCAGTTAACACAACAGCAGATTGAAGATCTTAAGTATCATGTGGCGACGATGTCGACCCAATTACAAAAACAAGTTGTAAGTAAGGCCTATCGAAGAAATAAAAAAGCTCAGAGTCAAAAAGCTGACTACGCAACTGCTTATTTCAAGATGAGAGCGATTCTTGAAGGAAGTGGAGAATATAAGTCTATCTTTCATGCCGCTGAGACTCAGTATGCTATCAAAAACTATGATAAGGCCGCAGGGCTTTATGATAATTCATATGATGGGGCAATTGCCGCTGGTGATAAGAAAATCGCTAGACTCAGTTTGGATGGCCTAATGGCCAGTCTTGGTGGAAAAGGAGTTAACAAGAAAACGACTGATAAGTACCTTACTAAAGCCTATACAGCGTACTTGAGTGGGAACCCTCGATCTAAGAAGTCATTTAAGATTTATCAAAGACTTTTCTCACAACAGTATGAAGATGGAGATATTAAAGCTGCAGAAAAAACTCTACAGCAATTCAAGTTTCACTTTCCTGCGGCAGTAGATAAGCAAGAGGCAATGCTCGCAAGAGTTATTGATTTTCATAAAAAGAATAACGACCGTGAAAATATTAAAATTTGGGTAGCGAAAATTAATAGCGGCGAATTTAATGTCACGAAAAAGTTTGCTACAAAGCTTCGTTTAATTCTTCTTTCCATACAGTTTGATAAAGTAGAGAAGTTTAATAGTAAAGGAGATAAAGTTGCTGCTCTAAAAGGCTATCTTGCTATTTACAAAGAGCCTACTTCATCTACAGAGGCCAAGAAGAATGCAGCTTACAATATTGCAGTTCTTTTTCATGAGCTTGGAAATGTAAATGAGACTTATGGATGGGCGAGACGATCTCTCGATCTTATGAATAATTCGGATATATATAAATTTGAAGATTCATTTATGGCCATCGCAACAGGCTTATTTAATAGAAGGCAGTTTCGAAGAGCGGCTGAAATTAATGAGCTTACTTTAGAAAAAATATGTAAAAAGAAGAGTAAAGTTAAGAATATTCTCTTTCAAAATGCAAATGTCATTTACTTGGCAGAAGATAACGCTGAAAAGTCATATGAAGTAATCTCAATGGCGAGCAAATGTTATATAAAGTCACAAGTCTACCTTGAGGCTCAGCTAGATCTATTGAAGGTTCTGGCAGAGCAGGGACGTTGGGAATCTTTTGATAATCTTCTAGGCCAATTAAAGAGAAATAAAAAAGCTTGGGGGAATTTAGTTTTTCCATTGTCGCAGCTAAGAGATGCATACTTTGCAAGAGGTCTTAAGAAAGAGGCGGTTGCAGCGAATAATGAAATGATTAGCTACTTCAATAAAGCAAAATCAAATAGGATAGATATTCCTCTTGAGGGGTTAGATGTAGTTGCCCTTAATTATATTGAAAGTGCGAAGCGCTCTGCTGAAGACCTTGAAAAAGTTCAATTAACATTTCCTGAGAATAAATATAATCAGATACTGAAAAAGAAGTTTGCAATGATTGATGCTCTAACTTCAAAAACATTAGATCTCTTTAAGATAGGATCTGGTGTCGGTATGGTAGAAGGATACAAGATACTTGTTGAGAGCTATCAGAAGATGGGGGAAGAGATCGCAGCTTTCACTCCTCCCGGTAAGGGCGCTGACTATGTAAATTCTTTTAAAAATAGTATGGGGCAAATTTCTCAAACTCTAATGAGTAAGGCCGAAGACTTTAGACGTGAGGCTCAAGGACAGATTAATAAGTCTAAAATATTGGCTAAGAATAATTACTTCTTCATGACAAATAATAAACTACCAATTATTCCTCATTTTTTTCCATCTAAAACTGGTGTCTTGATGGATAGAGGAGGGAAAAGATAATGAAATATTTATTAGCAATAGTACTAATGATTTCTCTTGTTAGTTGTGGATCTCAAAAGACAAAGAAGAATGATGATGAGTTAAGTGAAATTACAAATGAGTCATTTAAGATGCCACCTGCAAAACTTTATCAGATTGTAGATGACTTCATCGGAGAGAAAGTATCCGATGAGCCGAATGTTCTCAAACAAGAAAGTATCGCCAAGGTTCCCGCTGAAGAGGTTGAAGAGCCTGAGGATGTTAAAGGTGATATCAATAAAATCCTGTTGGCTTGTTATAGAAGAAAATTCGATCAAGGTTTTGCTATGATCGATACCCTTTATAAAGAATACCGAAAGAATCCGATTTATTGGACTCAGGTAGGCTCTTGCTACCTTCTTCAGGGCAGCAAGAGAAAAGCTCTTCTGTACTATAATAAAGCTCGTGAAGTTAAGAAAAATTATGCTCCGCCTATTAATAATATAGGAGTGATTTTTCAGAAGTCCGGCTTTGATCAAAAAGCTTTGAAGGCCTACGAAGAAGCTAAGCGACTGTCTTCATTCTCGTTAACTCCACTTTTCAACCTTGCTCAGATTTATGTCGATTATGGATTCATCTCTGAAGGTAAGGCCTTATTTGAATCAATGAATAGAGTAGATAATAGGGATCAGGATGTTATTTATGCACTTGGTTTTATTTACTTTGTTGAAGGTAACTACGGAAAGGCCGCAAGCTTCTATAACAATTTAGATGAAAAATATTATCGCACTGCTGGAATCGGTGCGAATGTTGCTTATGCTTTGGCCTTGAATGGAAACCATTCTGATGCAAGAGATATCTTAGAGTCACTAGGGCAAGCTAGAACAGCGGAAGAAGCTCAGTATGTGCAGAATATTAAAAGCTTTGTGGAGAATCGTAAATGAAAGTAATACTAACAATGATATTGGCGCTCTTTGCAACTTACAGCTTTGCCCAAGGAACTAAAGTTCTCGAAGGTGAGCCGCGAGTAATTTATAAATATAAAAAATATCAGAAATTCGATTTTGAAGACCTTGTTATTGAAGGTGAAACAGGAAGTCCTGGTGATTTATCGATTGCTCCTCGTTATCAACGAAAATTTAAAAATAAGCTTCCTTACAGAAAGAATTTTAATGCTGAAATGCGCAGAAGTGTTGAGCGTATTAGATAGGGTTATATATGGAAACTCAGTTAGAGAATGAACAGCGCAGATTTGAATTAGTTGCCGTCGGCCCACAGGGAAATAAGCACGTTTATCCAATTATTAAACGGCGCTCCCTTATAGGTAGGGGATTGGCATGTGATATTGTTATCCCTTTTAATGACATAAGCACAATACACGCTGTTCTTGAGTTCGACGGTAGAGATCAATTTAAAGTTTTCGACTTAGACTCTAAGAATGGAACTCTCGTCAATAATCAAAAAGTTGTAGTTGAAAGTATTGAGGCCGGAAAAGAGTTCTTCCTTGGAAATAATAAAGTAACGATTAAGCCTTATGTTAAAGAAGATCTACCTCCTGCACCATTAGTCATACTAGAAAATGAGATGCCTACTTTACCTCCTCAAGTTAATGAGTTACCTAAGGCTCCAGTCTCTACCCCTGAGGTTTCTGTAAAGAAAAACATTTCAAATTCACAGGTCCCTCATGTTGAGTATCCTCTCGCTAAAGACCCTCACGCAGAATTTAGTGAATATATATTTGAAGATGTGGAAACCCTTTATCCTATTTTTAAATATGATGTAGGTAAGACAGCTGTTGAAGTTATTATTGTTTTTAATGATAGAATTCAAAGTGTTGACTTTCTCCCCTCTGAAAATGGTACTTATTCACTCGTTGGATCAGATCCTGGAAGTCATGATATCGAATACCCTTATTTAGGTAAAAAAGAGAAGTTCCCATTTGTGAAAATGATTAACGGAGACGCTGAATTACAGACTCCTGTTGGTTATACTGTAAAGAGTATTGGTGGAAACCATGATAGAAGTCAAAAAAATGGCTTCATTTTAGATCATGATGAGATTATTCAATATTCAAATCAACATATTCAAATTTATGTACGCTCAACAGAAAAGCCTCCGAAGGTAGCTCCTGCACCTGTTTTTAGAAGAGATAAAGAACTCAAGAAGTACCTTTTTCTAGTGTTGTTTCTAGTTTTTTCATTTTTAATTCCAGTGACCCTATTTGAAGTAGATGAGGAAGCTGAAAAAGACAAGGCACCAGAAAGAATTGCAACCATTCTATATAAAAGAGAACTCACTACATCTAAGACAAGGGCCATAGATAAAACTAAAAAGGCTCCAAAAAAGGTTCAGAAAAGTCCAAAGCAAGTTGTATCTAAAGAGAAGCCAAAGGATGTTGCCAAGGAAAAGCCTAAGAAGGTTACTAAAAATAATACTCCTCCAAAGAAGGTTGGAAGTAAAACGGCCACGAAAGTTGGGAAGGTTAAAAAGGCTTCTCCTAATAAAGGTCCTAAAACAGTTAGAAAAGATACAGTTAGGCCAACGACTAAAACAGCAATCAAGGGCTCTTCCGGAACGACTCGTGCAGCAAAAGCCGCTAATACTAACTCAAGGACAAAAGGTGCAGTAGACACTTACAAAAGTGCAGACTTTTCATCTTCAATTTCTAATTTAATGTCAAAAGGTGGAAGTACTAAGTCGTTTAAAGCAGTATCGGCTACAAGTACTGGAATTGGTACATCTGCAATCTCAGGTTCTGAATCGGGAGCAACACTAAAGACTGCAAAAGTAAGTAACAATACAGGATCACTCTCTGGTGTTGCCAGTGGAACACTGGATTCAGCAAAAGGTGTGGAGGGTCTTGTTGATAAGAAGAGTATTTACACGGCCGGGCTACCATTTAAGACCGTTATTCTCGGAGGACTTGATCCGGATGTGATTCGTCAAATTTTAGTAGAAAATATTCCTAAATTTAGATACTGCTATCAAAAAGTTCTTGATAGTTCTAAGAATGCCTTTGATGGTGTGGTAAAGCTTAATTTTATAATTGGTGCTTCTGGCCACGTTACCAGAGCTGGAGTGGATAGTGTGACGAATATTCCTGGTTCAGTTAAAAGCTGTGTGGTAAATGTTCTAAGACGTATTCGATTCCCCGAGCCTAGAGGTGGAGGAGTAACTGAAGTTAGTCAACCAATGAACTTTTACCCTCGAATGAAGTAGCTAATACTTAGTAATGGATCAAAAAGAGAAGATCACATTCTCTATACTAACCGCTTTCATTCTAATTGGAGCGATATTTAATTCATACCTACTATGGGATGGATCTAGAAAGATTTCATCCCTCGAGGCCGTTATTGACAATAGCCTTCCTAATTTAGAAAATTTTGCTGATGAGATAGATCAGCTTATTAAAAAACAAAATAAAGTACTTGCTCAATCTTCAGACAAAAATCTTGAGTTCTTGGATACTCCTTATTGTGCATCAGTTGGAGAAGGAAACCTATCTGTTATTTCGATACAGAAGGATCTCTCTGCTAATATTTGGGATATAAAGAAGGGCGGCTATAGTGAATACCTTAAACGGGACCCAGACTTTAGGGCCCGTCTCTATTTTGGATTTGGGGGGCTTAGTATTCAATTTACTGACGAGGACTCTAGCTACTTTCCTAAGAACTATTCCTTCTCTGAGAATGGAAAGGTGTTGAGTTTCTTCATCTCCAACTCTTTCTATTCGAGCTGCATTCCCTTAAATAATAGATAATTGCCTGTTTTTCTTTGCTACTGAGATCTAAATTTGGCATTTTGCGTGGCCTTAAGTTGTTGAAATTTCGATAAACTGGAAAATCCTTCATAATTAAGGCGTTGCTAGTTTAGAGGAGCCTTTATGGCGAACGCTGTAAGAAATATTTCGATGTCACTTAAGATGCTTCTGGGTTTCTTATTTACGGTACTTTTTTTAACAGAATGTTATGATGGTTTTCATGACATATCAGACTGGGCCGTAACTCTCTTCTTTCTCATCATGATCAACGATATCTATGTTCACTTCAAACTCTATAAGGGAGAAGAGGTTAAATCCTGGACCCTCTCTGAAAGGGTTAGTACGAAATATGATAAGAAAAAGAAGTACATGATTTATCTAATGAATTTCTTCTTTTTTATTATGATCATTGGATCTGTGGCAATGGAATCATTGATTATATCTCAAAGTATAAAAGATTCGATATATAAAGCCTGCCTAGTGATTTGGTCTGGAGTTTTCTTGGCCTCAAACCTCTATAATCTAAAGGAAAAATTTCGGTTTAGCCGACTAGTTGTTACGAATGTAGCACTTATCTTTCTTTTGGGTAGCCTAACTTTGATTTAGGCTACTGGTCTTCACCTAGTACTACAAATTTATAGGATTTATAACCTGCCTCAGCAGCAGTAAAAAGAACTTTTTTAACTTCAGAGTATTTAATTGTTTTATCCACAATTAGATTTACGATACCCGAGAACTTTGCAGCAGCAGGGGTTGTTTTTTCAATCTGCTTAACCGTATTCTTTTTACTTACGAGTTCGTTAAAAAGAGGAATGATCCTTCTCCCGCCATAGTCATAGGTTTTTCCCTTAGGATCATTCTTATCGAGAATTACTTGATCATCAACCCAGATGGTATCTTTTGAAATTTGTACAACAACTCCATTTGTATTGAGATCTTGTGACTTTGAAGTAGGAAGAGTTATTCCTTCCGGAATATTCATGATGATTCCAGTTGAATTATAGCTCTTGAGAAGGAATACTAGCATGATAACAAGTATATCAAGTAGGGAAGTGATATCGAGATCAATTAGCTCTTTCTTATTTCTTCTTCCTCTATGACGAATGGATCGATTGAGTCTCATGCTCTATTCCTTTTAGCTACGAATATTTCCAAATACAATTTGATCAAAGAGGTGCTTGGCCTGAACATCAATTCCTGCATCATCTTTGATCCAAACCTTGTCATCAGTGTTACGATACATGCGAACCGCATCCATAATTTTAACAATGGCTTCATATTCAATATCAACAATAGGCTCAAGAATCAGAGACCTTTCTGTCTTGTGTCTTTTTTTCATGTCGATCATAAAATCATGAAGTGCTTCGAGGTTGTATTCACCTTCTCTAGTTTTTGCGATTTTTTTGATAAGTTTGGAGGGCACACCTTGGTATAGGTTTAGTCCTGAGCCTGTAACCTTTAACGTTAGGGCCAAAGGTTTCTTATTATTCTTAGGAGGAGTTGTACTAACAATAGGCACATCACTTTGAACTTCATAGATTTTTATGAAGTTCGCAGACATCAAAAGAAAAAAGATAAAGATGAAAACAGCATCGAGAATTGGAATGAGGTTCAGTCTTTTAACTGGCTCTTTTCTTTTTCTTCTACTTGGTGCCCTTAACACAATGACCTCCTAAGCCTTATACGTTTTCGTTCTTCGTTCCAAGAAGATCTAAAAGCTTTACTGAAAATTCATCAATTTCGTTGATGATCTTTTCAGACTTAGAGCTTAGGAATGTATGAAGCATCATAATAGAGATTGCTGCAAGAAGACCTAGGAATGTAGTATTCATGGCCTTTGAAATACCTGTTGCGAGAAGCTCTGCTTTTTGTGCAGGATCAGCGGAGGCAACAGCTGAGAATGACTGAATAAGACCTTGGATTGTTCCCAGTAGTCCAAAGAGTGTAGATATATTAGCAATCATTTGGAGATAGTTAAGTCTAAGTTCAACTTTAGGGATAACTTCTAATGCTGTAGCATCAATTGCATTTTGAATTTGCTCACTTGATTGTGTCGCTCTTTTAAGTCCACTTTTCAAAACTCTTGGTAGAGCAGCAACTGATCCAGAGCAAACTCGAATGGCACCCTGAATATCATTTGATAAGACGTATCTTTGAAGCTCGTTCATAAATGAAGAGCCATCAACATCAAACTTAAAGCTAAGTTTCATAAATCTTTCTAAACTGATTGCGATTCCTACCGCCCAGATTAAGAGAATTACCCACATGAAAACTCCACCACTTTGGATAAAGTCTGCAATCGAGTTTACTCCCGTAAGAACTGCTGAACCTTCTACTGAACCTTCCATATCTGTTATCTCCTGTTGGCCAAGATATTTAAAATTATTAGGGTGCTTCCCTACATTTTAATAGAAGTCTTCAATAAGTGGGGGAATTTATTAGAGTGGAAAACTCTTCCTATCAACGAGAATTATCAATGGTAATTAGGCGAGAAGAGTAATCAGATATTATTCGTAATTTTCAGGAAAGAGATTTCTCTCTACGCCTTCAATCATAATGTGGATACACTTGATGTGAATTTCTTGAATACGATCGGTAATATTACTTGGAACAACAAGAGGAATATCGACCATATCCTTAAGTTTTCCACCTGACTTTCCAAGAAGGCCGATAACTTTCATCCCTTTTGCATGGGCAGACTCTACGGCCTTTATAACATTCTCAGAATTACCTGATGTGGAAATGGCCAAGAGCGTATCACCAGTTTTTCCCCATCCTTCAACAAAGCGAGAAAAAATATGCTCATAACCGAAGTCATTAGCGACGCAACTCATGTGACTTGGATCCATAATGGATGTTGCCCCAAGGGGAGCACGATCTTTACGGTAGCGTCCAGTGAGCTCTTCAGCGAAATGCATAGAATCGCAAAGTGAACCACCATTTCCACAACTCATAACTCGATTATCATTTTTAAAAGTCTCAGTTAGACGCTCAACGGCCTTATCTAATTGAGCGATAAATTGCTCATCAGCTAAAACATTTTCTAGAGTCGATTGGGCTTCTTTAAGTGAATTCAGAATATATGACATGGGCTACCAAAAATGAAAAAGGCCCATAACTTGTATGGGCCATATTGAAATTAAGCTAATTCTTCGAATTGTTTTTTGATTTCTTCTTTTGATTGAACACCTACTAATGTCTTAGCAGCTTCTCCACCCTTGAAGAAAATCATAGTAGGGATACCACGGATTCCATATTGCTGAGCAAGCTCACCGTTTTCATCTACATTACATTTAAGGATAGTAGCGCCTTCTGGAATTTCTGTAGAAACTTCATCAAGAATAGGAGCTAATGAACGACATGGTCCACACCACTCAGCCCAAAAGTCTACAAGAACTGGGCCATCGGCCTTAAGTACTGTTTCTTCAAAAGATGCTTTATCTACTTTTCCTACGTTACTCATAACAAACCTCTTTAATAGTATTTATATATAGATCTCTTTTACATATCCAAAGAGAGGGGATTAAATTAAACCTGAGCTATACGATTGTCCAATAATAATACGTCAGGCCATTACTTGTATTATAATTACCGCCAAAAAAAGAGGCAATGGTATAATGATAGATGTAGATGCGATGTAGCAAAATATTCCCCTTATTCTACGGGATATCAATGAGATAGAATGGGTACTATGAAAAGACGCTATTTCCTAAAAAAAGCCATTAACAGAGCTCGAATTGCACGTATGATCGCAAAGGCCGTAGACCTTTTCATAGTGCTGGTTTTGTCAGTTTTCTTCTACCCCGTAGGGTTGATTCTAAGCATTGTATATGTAGCTGTTTCTGACAGTATGCAAAATGGTCAGTCTGTAGGAAAGAAGTTTATGGGCTTTCAAGTGATTTCACTAGAAGATGGAAGTCCTTGCTCACTGAAGCAGTCAGTCATTAGAAATACTCCTTTATTAGTACCACTAGTCTTAGCAGTGATTCCTGTTGTTGGGATAATCTTGGCGATGATTGTAGGAAGCTTCCTTCTTGTACTTGAAATCTTCTTCCTCTTTAAGCTTGATTCTGGGCACCGTCTTGGCGATGTTATGGCCGATACTTCTGTGATGGGTCATGATGGAAATGAACTCGTTGCGAAAAAACGCAAAGAGACTTCTTGGTTTTCTGAAACCGGCGCACCCCTGTGCTAGACTAGCATTCCTTTGGTTTAATGGACCGCTTGAGACAACTCTGTTAAAGTCTCGAGAACAAAAATTTGTCCATAAGCAACAAGGGAACCCGCATGAAAAGACTCATCGTAGTCGATGTTAGTAACTTCATTTTTCGCGCATTTTTTGCGATCAGACCACTCACTTCCCCTGAGGGAGTTCCTGTAAATGCTGTTTATGGTGTTTTAAGTATGTTCTTAAAACTTCTCTCTCAGTATAGACCAACCCATGTTCTTATGGCGCGAGACACGGCCGGTGGGTCGTTTCGTAATGAAATGTATGAAGCTTATAAGGCCAACCGATCAGAGCCACCTGAGGATCTCATTCCTCAGTTTGCATTGATTAAAGAGCTAATTCAAAAAATGGAGATGCCTTTTTCTGAAGATCAAAACTTTGAAGCCGACGATATTATTGGCTCGGCCGTGACTCAGTATAAAGATTACTTTGATGAAATTCTCATTGCTTCAGGTGATAAAGACCTCATGCAATTTGTTGGAGATAACATCAAAATGCTCGATACCATGAAAGATAAAATCTATGATGCTGATGGTGTATTTGAGAAGATGGGAGTTCGTCCTGATCAGATCGTAGATTATCTATCTATGGTTGGAGATACATCCGATAATATTCCAGGAATGAGAGGTATTGGTGCCAAAGGTGCGGCCAAGCTGCTTGCAGAGTATCAAACTCTTGATGAGTGTATTGCTCATAAAGACGAAATGAAGGGAAAGAAGTTAACGACTGCGTTTGGTGAATACCTTGAAGATGGTCTCCTAAGTCGAAAGCTTATTAAAATTGTAACAGATGTAGAGCTCGGCCATAAGGCAGAAGAGCTAAGTATAAAGTTCTATCCCACAGAAGAGCTTATTGATTTTTTAAGAAGTCTGGGATTTGATTCAACCATTAAAAAGTTAGAAGACTTAAAAAAAGCTGAGTACGATGCGGAAAATAATGGTGGTAGCGGTGATCTATCAAGCTTGGGTCCAAAGAGTTTTACAAATCAATTCGTAAAGACTGCAGCAGAGTATAAAGATCTTTATAAAGAAATTGATGCTGCAAAAACTTTCGCTTTCCATACAGAATTTAATTCAGGTGATGTTCTAGAGCGTAAACTTTCTTCAATTTCGATCTCTTTTGACGGTGAAAAAGGTTTTATCTGCGATGATTTATCAGCTGAACAAGGTGCTGAACTTTTAAATCGTGTATGGACTGATGAAACAAAAGAAGTCATTAGTGAACACTGGAAAAGAGACTTTTTCTTTGCTGAAGAAAATGGTTATGAGATCAAATGTAAAACTTTTGATACGACTCAAATCCACTATATTCTAAACCCTGGAGCACGACATGACATAATCTCCACGGCCAAGGAGTACATGGATTATGTGGTAGAAAAGCGTGATAAAAAAGATCCATTTCTAAAAGAAATTGAGCCAGAAGCGAAACTTAAGTTCTTAGGTGACAGAGCATGTTGTCTATTTATTCTTCATTCCATGTATTCCCGTGAAATGGGTGGGAAAGAGTTAAACTCTGTATACTATGAAATTGATAACCCTCTTATTCCAACGCTTGCAAAAATGGAGCGAGTAGGTGTTTCTCTTGATGTTAAAACATTCAAAGACCTAGAAGTTGACCTCGAAAAAATGATTAAAGAAATCGAAGAGGAAGTGGCCAAGCACTCTGACGGGGATAAGATAAATTTGAATTCTCCTAAACAGGTTTCAGAGTTTCTATTTGAAAAGTTAGAACTGCCAGTAGTCAAAAAAACAAAGACAGGTTACTCCACTGACTCCGAAGTTCTTGAAACACTCGATGCTAAAGACCTCTCTCCTGTCCCAGGATTGATTCTGAAATATAGAGAATATGGAAAACTTTTAAGTACTTATGTGAAAACTCTTCCAGAGTTAAGGCATGCGAGAGATGGACGTGTACACACTCACTTTAATCAAGATGTTGCAGCTACCGGCCGTCTTTCATCAAATAACCCTAATCTTCAGAATATTCCTATTCGTACTGAGTTAGGAAGAAGCATTCGTAAGGGCTTTGTAGCAGCACCTGGGCATAAGCTTATTGGAGCTGACTATTCACAAGTAGAGCTTAGGCTTCTCGCTCATTTTTCAGAAGATCCAACAATGGTTTCAGCATTTAAAAATGGTGAAGATATTCACCGTCAAACTGCCGCTGAAATTATGGGCCTTCCTCTTGATAAAGTTACAAGCGATGAAAGATCTAAGGCCAAAGCAGTGAACTTTGGGCTTATGTACGGACAGAGCTCATTTGGTTTAGCTAGTCAGTTAAAAATATCTAGGAAAGAGGCAAAGGATTATATTACTAATTACTTTGAACGTTTTTCTCGTGTGAAGAACTATCTCGACACATTAAAGGAAAAGGCCGAAAAAGATGGCTATGCCATTACTCTGATGGGACGTAAGCGTTACCTTCCAGATATTCATTCTAAAAATAGAACAATTAAATCAATGGCAGAACGTGTGGCGATTAACAGTCCGATACAAGGAACTGCGGCAGATATCATAAAAATGGCCATGATTAATATTCAACATACAATTGAAGAAAAAGGACTTAAAAGTCAGATGATTCTTCAAGTGCACGATGAACTCATTTTCGAAGTACCAGAAGATGAAGTTGAAACGATGAAAGAGCTTATTCGCGACAAAATGGAAAATGTTGTTCAACTAAAAGTTCCTCTTACTGTAGATGTAGGTGAGGGTGAAAACTGGTACCTTCTTAAGTGAGATAAGTCATGAATATAGAGTCTCTATTTCTAAAGTATAAAGAAAACTTAATCAAAGGTCTTAATGATATTAGATCAGAAGATCTAGAGGCTTTCATCGAGGAGTTAGAAAGAAAATCATCCAAGGGTGCGACTCTCTATATTTTAGGCAATGGGGGAAGTGCTGCTACGGCCACTCATTTTGCTAATGATCTCTTTTCTTTAAATTTAAAAATTGAAGACTTCAATTTAAAGGCCGAGTGCCTTACGGACAATACTTCCATTCTTACCGCACTAGGAAATGACTTTTCTTTCGAAGAAGTTTTCGTAAAGCAGTTGGAAGTTAAGGCCACAGCTCAAGATTCACTTTTAATTCTTTCTGCTTCGGGCAATTCTGAGAACTTAGTTAGAGCGGCACTTTGGGCCAAAGAGAAGGGGATTTCCGTTATGTCGATAACGGGCTTTGATGGTGGGAGAGTTCATGAGCTATCTGACTTTCCTCTACATATACCTTCAGCACATGGCGAGTATGAAAGATCAGAAGATTTACATCTCTTTGTAAACCACTTCCTGCGCTACTATTTTCAAATAAAGCTTACTTAAATCAATTGCCAGTCCTCACTGAGGCAAAAGAGCAGATAACTTCTTTTTAGGATATCTTTTTTAAAGAAGTATTCTTTTTCTATAATTCGACCTTTGGAGATGAGTTCAGTTTTCTTATCAAGAGGATAGAATTCATCATGAATACTTTGAATGAGATCGGAGCTATTCTTAGTCTTTTCTTCAAGGTAATCCATAACTTTTGAATGATTAAGGATATCAATACAGGCCTTAGTAATAAGAGAAGTCCGTATAACCGTATTTTTTCCAGTTAAGGGAGCGAGTATCCCTATTTTACCTCGAATACATTCTTTATAGATCGTCTCTGTTTTTTCTCTTTCTACATAGACTTGCTCATAGATATCACAAGGTCCTGCTAGGTCAGGATGAGAAGCAATAATATTTTCTTCTAGTATAGGAAGAGAGTTGTCTCCAAAAATTTTTGAAAGGCGATTTGTGATATAGAACTTATTGCCATAGCTCTTGGGAATTAAGTTAACCTTAGACACTACTTCTTTGTAGTCTGAGTATTCTGAAGAATAGGAAGAAAAAGTGAATCCAGCAAAAAGGATAATGAAGAGTACTTTCATATATTACGTGCCTTCTCAACTAAGGGAGTCATTTCACCATCTTTCCAGTCTATAATTTTAGCACTTCTTAAAAGATTTGAAGGAACTCCTAGTAGATTATAGGTCGTATGAATTATATCCTTAGGCGTAATTTGTCTCTTGAGAGTTGTGGAGTCTCCTGCTTCTCCTGCTGTTGTTTTATATTCTTTAGAGGATACTCGAATATTTCCTATGCAGTGGGGTTTTTTATTCATACCTGTAATAAAGGTTGAATTAGACGAAGTGCCTAGGTGATCTGACCCGGATAGGTTATCTAGAGTGGCCCTATTAAATTCAGAAGTAATGTGAATTAAACTTTGGTCAAAGACACTATGACCCTTTGTGGTCTTCATCTCTTTTAATGAATCAATAAAGGTCATAAGTCCTGTACTGAGGCCAGCAAAGAATTTTGTCGTCGCTATATTATTAACAATAGTTCCTGTGAAATGGGCATCCATGGGGATATCAATATTCTTTTTATTCAGGTTGATAGACCCATTGGCATGGAAGCCAATATTTTTACAGTTATAAAGACTATGGCCCATTTCAACAGGAGTAGAGAGTTGAAAGATGGAGCCTAGTCCTTTCTTTAGTAAGAATTCAGTCATCGCAAACTGCTCACTCCACAAGTTGATTTGGCTCCCATCAAGAATATTTGGATTATCTCGAGTTAATACATGACCAATATTTACCATGAAGCGCCCGTACTTATCTTCAGGAGATTTTTCTTTTTCAACTTCGGTCCTTGAAGGAGCCTTTATGGACACATCTGTTACCCCTGGAAGATGAAGTTGGTCTAAATTATTTTGAATATGAGTCTGATACTTAAAGAGAGTTTGATTGAACTCAGTATAGAGAGAGTCAAAGTCATCAAAGAAGAGCTCAGTCGTTTTCTTTAGATTTTGATAGTAGAGATTATCACGACCTTTTTTAGATTCTAAGAGTTTCAGTGTGTCATTGATTAAATTTAGAGACTCGTCCTTGCTAAAGAGACCTTCTTTTTGTTTTTGTATATAGAAAGGAGTGAAGATTTCTTTGAAAAGACCTTTCCCCTTCGTATTAACGAGAAGACCATTGTAATTAGCGCTGTTAAATGCCCTCGTGGCAGGATTATTTCCTATCATTATAGGTGGCAAAAGGCCTTTGTTATGAATCGAGAGCTCTTCCATAATACTGATAGAGTCAAGAGTTGGCCTAACGGTTTTTATGCCGCCGATAGGGTGTCCGGCCACATCGGGGTTAATTCCACGAATGAAGATAAAGTGATCTATATACTCTTGAAGCTGTTTACTCTTTCCATTTACATTTAAATTTGTGAACCAAAGGGGAGGAAGATTAAACCCACTCTTTTCATGTTTTCGCGTTTTATATTGAAGGTTACCTAAATCATCTTTAAATATATTCCCTAGACCGGGAGAGGGGATAAAAGGCATACCATCAAATGGCGTCAAAAGATCATCGAAACCCCAGCGAGAGGGGGCACCGTAGAGGTTAACTTGAATATAGTGCTTCTGATTAAAGTTTGGATTGAAGTGATTGAGTTGGTTAAGTGCTTTTGCTTCTTTATTATTGAGAAATAGTGAATATAGGTACGGCGAAGCCGCTACAAAGGGCATGGTGGCAAATATTCCTTTAATAAAACTTCTGCGCTTCAGTGTTTTCTCCTAGAAGTATTCTGATTTAATAATATCGGCCATAAGCTGCTTTAGGCTTCCGCTCTTTTTAAACTTTTCTGCAATATTTTTGATGAAAGTAATTTCGCTAGATTCATTCTTACTTTTAAAACTTTTACTCACTTCACTCATGGGAATATCAATTCCTGTTAGAAACTTGAAGTGTCTTTGGACCGCGCAATAGTAGGGGGCATCTGTTTTTGAAATCGCCAATCCAACCTCTTCTAGTGAAGCTACAGAAGAGTTGATAAGATTTCCTTTAATGTCTCTGAAGAAAACTTTTCCATCAGGCGCTGTCTCATAGAGATGGTGGTATTTGTCGGGCAGTTCATTAATAAATCTCTTCGAGTAAGTTATGGGGTGAGAATAAATGGCCCTAATCGTAAAATCACCATCATCGTCGCCTGTATTATACCGCTCCAAATTTCTTAATGTAGCGGCCATATAGTCCATCGTTACATGACATCTCATGCATTTGGCCTTATTCATAAAACCAATAGAGCTTTTCTTTCTTACAAATGGTTTGGCATCATCCTCTGTAATTAAAGGAAGTTCAAGACATAGGAAGTCTCTAAATACAGATGTGCTCCACCTTCTATCGTAATTGAAAACACTTTGGGCCTTGATACCTCTTTGCCCAGTATTGGCCAATAAGTAGGGGATCGTTCCTATAACTCCTGCGCCGATAGGCTTCTGGGGATGAAAGAGATATTGATCGCCTTTCTTTCCCATATATCTAATTTGATTGGGAGTGGGAGAGTTCGGATCAACACCAATAAGGTCTCCAAATTCGACAAGCTGAGGTTGGTCTAAATATACAATTGGACCAAATGACCCCGAAGTCTCATCTTCAGCACCCGTTTTCCATTTTCCTTGGTCGATATCGAATCGAAATCCATGAATATCTTTATCAAAGAAGAATTTATGTTCATGTGATGATTTTCTTATCGCCCGATAGTATTGATTACCTTTGAAAATATTCTTATAGTGGCGATCAGAAAATAGAGAGTAGATTAATGGATATGCGGATTCATTCAAATCATAGTAGTCAGTATTAACGAAATCTTGTGTTTCAAGATTAAGGTTCTTCATTTTGATCCAGCTATTGTAAAACTTTTGAAGCGTGCTTATTACTTTCTTATTCTCCGATGTCATCGGAGAGAAGAGATGTGAATCGTTAACATGAATATCTCTAAAAAGTGATATACAGGCTTCTTTTCCTGATACCTTTTGAGAGATGATTCTCTGAACTAATGGATGCTCTTTAGTTGGAAAGTCATCCATAAACTTAGCATAACATTTATAAAAATCTTTTATCTCTCGATTTGTATTCGCATATGATTTTATTGAAAAAAGTAAAAATAGAGAAAAGATTAAGCCCGACATTATACGGCCACCTTTCCTAATACTTCATTAAGGCCATCATGACCTTCAATATTAAACGGAATTCTACATTTACGCAGTAGCACCTCCATTTCATTTAAACGCTCAGATCTGGATTGAGGATTAGACGCTTCAGTTGTCCAATCATGTGCTGATTTATAGGTAAGCTCATTTTTGTTGATCATTTTATTAAAAACATCGAGTTTGGGATCAACGATAACTGCATTTACTCCAACTTGAGATATAAGATCGCTATTAAAGAGAATGAATTTCATTGTTTTTTGAAAGTCTTCTTCCGTTTCATTAGGGTATCCGACTAAAATATTAAGTTTGATCGTTATATTTTTACCAGTGGCCCTAAGGGATCGGATTTTTGAGAATGTTTCATAGAGTACTTTTTCATTATGAAACTTTCTCATATGTTTTAAAACAGATGAAGAAGCAGATTCAAGACCAAAATTGATACTTCTGCAACCAGAGTCGTAAAGAAGTTCAAGCAGCTCTTCATCATTCATATGCTTTCCGAATCTAAACCAGCTCTGCCATAAGATATTTAAATCGTTTTTAATGATTTCAGAGCATAATTCTTTGAGCCATCGAGTTCTACTATTTATAAGTGCATCGGAGAAGCTTACTTTCTTATTTTTGTAACCTTTTAGCAGTTCTATGCATTCATGCACTGGTGCAAGTATAAAGTTAGGGTAGTGAAAGTGCTGAGTACAGAAACTGCAGCGATAGGGACAGCCGATTGAAAAAGATGTCACCAGTTCAGTTTGATCATCTTCATCTCTGAAGTAGGCCATTGGTTTAAACTTATCATGTTCAATAATATAATCATTTAAAAACCATCGCCCTTGAATATTTAAGTTGAGTCCTGGAGTATCTTTAAGAAGCCCAAGGTCAAAGTTTACCTCAGCAATAGACTTGATAAGTTCGTCCGATCGACCTCTAGTATAGAAGTCTATCCAAGGATAGCTTTCAGGGGTGAAATATTCAAATGCCATCCCTGAGAAGTAAGCGCCACCAAATCCAATAATGATATCGGAAAACTTCTCTTTTATCTTCTTTGCATAATATAGAGATGCGTAGAGATTATCATTCACTAATGAGAATCCCATGAAGAGGGTGTCGTGAGATATAGCTGATACTAAGTCTTGAAGAATGGGATCAAGTAAAGCTGATTCTTGTTCATGAATAAGTTTTCGATATTTTGCTTCAGAGAGAAGTTCAAGATCTTTTGTAAGATTACTATAGTAGCTTGCTGATTTACCTGAACTGTGGAGCGTCTCAAGAATGGAGAATGCACCGATGGTGTATTCTTCATCTTTATATCTTCCGAGATTTGTAATGACACATTCTTTGGTGCTGAGCATGACATATTTTATCATAATAAGGCCACAACTCAAGATCCACTCTTGTAGAGCATCTACTTGTCAGATAAGGCCTTAAACCATAGTTTGGTCTCTTCTTTGATGCTCTCAGGATCCCAGACTGGAGCATTAGCATAGTGATCGATATTCTCCTTCACTATGGCCACTCCTTCTGCAAAAGTAACTTGGGGTTCCCAATTTAGATATTGTCGAATTTTGGTTGTATCAGCGAAAGTTTGTTCAGGCTCTCCCGGTCTTTTGGGAATGTTACAACTTTTATGCTCAAGCAAAGCGACAAGTTGATTAACACTATAGTGGCCACCGCTGCCAACATTGAAAACTTCTCCAGAGTACTCTGACTGTGAGGCAAGCCAAAAAGCATTGGCCACATCTGTTACATAGGTAAAATCACGAGATTGGCTTCCATCTCCCACTATAGTTAATGGTTTGTCGGCCAAAATTTGTGCCATAAATACACCAAATACAGCTCCATAGGTTCCATTTGTTCTACTTCGTGGGCCGTAAACATTAAAAAGACGAAGAGATATACTTGGAATTTTATAAATTGATGACCAGTGAAGGATGAGTTCTTCTCCCATACGCTTCGTTAACGCGTAAGGGTACATTGGTTTAATTGAAGCTGATTCAGGAGTCGGGTATTCATCTGGAATACCATAACAAGATGAAGAAGCAGCATAGACTAATTTCTTTAAAGGTCGTTTTTGATTTTTAATGAACTCAAGTAAGGATAGAGTTCCCTCAACATTAGCTTTGAAGTAATCAGTGGGCTTTTCAATAGAGGGAACAATATCTGCAAGTCCTGCCAAGTGAAAAATATAGTCAGGATTGAGTACTTCCTCATCTGGATTCTTAAAGTAATCTTCAAGAGAAGCTTCTATAATTTTGATATTCTTATATTTTGAGATGAGGTGTTTAATATTATCTTTTCTTCCCGTCGAAAAATTATCAGTTATTATGAGTTCATCTTCCTTTGAAATCTTATTGAGAACAAGATCAGATAAATGGCTTCCGATAAATCCACATCCACCGGTGATGATATATTTCATATGAACTCCTTACGAGCTTGCTCAAGTCTATTTGGTGTATCAATGGCCCAGCGATTACCTTCAAGAGGGGTCGCAAAAAGTCGTCCCAGAGAAAGGAGAATAGGAAAGAGATCGCGGGGAATATCAATAATGCCTTCGTCGGGAATAAGATCTATTACAGAGGTATTAAAGCAATAAATACTTGAATTAACTTTACTCATACTTTGGTTATTAAAAATATGGGCCGAAGGCCTTTCATGAAAAAGAGAAACTCTTTGATCTTCATCTAACTCTAGGTAGCTATTGGATTTTGCTCTCTCATGGTAAACAAACGAAGCAAGAGCGTTCATCTTGCAGTGAAAATCAATGAGTTTTTCAAAAGGATAGTTTGTTAGTATGTCTCCGGCTATCACTAAAAATTGATCTTGGTCAGAGAGAAAATTCTTAAAAGATCTTAAGGCCCCCGCTGTTCCAGTGAGTTCTTTTTCAAATAAGAGTTGAATATTATGATTTGGATACTCTTTTTGAATGAAGTTTTGAATGACTTCACTTTGATGATGAATATTAATACCGATTTGATTAATTCCACAACGTGAAAGAGCTTCGATTGTATGACCTAATATAGGTTTACCCTTAACTTCTAGCATTGGTTTTGGAATATCATCGCAAAGACCTTGCATGCGTGAGCCACGACCTGCGGCCAAGATAATCGCTTTCTGTTTCATAATAATACTCTATAGAAGTCGAATTGAAGTTTAAAACCGCTTGAGTATATAATGATCCGGATGAAGAATAAAAAGAAAAAGGCCATATTCCTCGATCGTGACGGAGTTCTTATTAGAGATAGTCATTTGATTACAAAATGGGATCAAGTTGAGATTATAGAAGGTAGCAGCGAGGCTTTAAGTATTCTCAAAGAGTTAGGCTACCTCTTATTTATCATAAGTAATCAATCAGTTGTAGCTCGTGGAATGCTATCAGAACAAGAATGTAACCAACTTCATGGTAAAATTATGAACTCTCTGGACCCGAAGAAACTCGTTGAAGAGAGTTACCTTTGTCCCTATCACCCTGATGCTCAAATTTCCAAATATCGCAGAGATCACCCTTGGAGAAAACCAAGTTCAGGTGCATTAAAAGACTGGATTGATCGCTATCAGATAGATCCCATTTATAGTTTTATGATTGGTGATAGGGTCTCTGACATTATCTGTGGAAATGATGTCGGTTGCCAGAGTGTGTTAATAGGTGAAGGAATTAGTAAGTATACGAAAAATGTGAATTTAGTAGATGAGAATCCCACTGCTGATCATCGATTTAACTCTTTGAGTGAATTTGTAACTTTTCTTCAGGCCAAGATTTAAGATGGGCCATATTGGAATAAATGGAGCTTTTCCAGTCTAACTGATTATCCTGAAAGTAGCGCATAAGATTTGAGATTCCTTCCTCCATAGGCGTTAGCTCTGAAAGTTTAAATGCTTCAAATGCTTTGTCTGAGCAAACCCTATAAGAGCGATCATCATTACTAGAAATGATTTCTTTTTTTACGGGATGAGGGCACTGTGAAGCAACCTTATTGGCGAGATCTTTGACTTTAAAGTTTGGCCCCCCAAAATTATAAACTTCGCCCTTTAGAGGCTCATCCCACTCAAGCAGTGTTTGATAGAAGTTCACCATGTCATCAATATAGATATTCGGTCTATACTGTTCTCCACCAAATATTTTAATTTGTTTATTATAAAAGGCATGAGCAGAAAGAATATTAATAACAACATCAAGTCGTAGGCGCTTTGATGGACCAAATACTGTTGCTGGTCTGACGATGACATAGTCGAGCTCATTCCTCCATTTTCGTAAGTAGAGCTCAATTTCATATTTTAATTCTGAATATAAAGTTAATGGAGAAACCTCAAGCTCTTCTGTTACCTTTTCTTCTTCTTTTATACCGTAAACAGATGAACTACTGGCATAGATGAGGCGCTTGATATCGCTCTTTGCGATAATATCGATCATCTTCTTGGTTGCGTGATCGTTAATTAAGCGAGTGAAGTCATGACTTAACTCTGCGGAAGGATCATTTGATATTGAGGCCAAGAATATACAGTTATCGAATTGATTGAGCTCAACAGGAAGCTCCTGAGATTTTAAGCAATTTGAAATATCCCATTGGATAGCATTAACCTTATCGGAATGAAAATTTCCAAACCAAAAAGTGTCTAAACTCGTTACTTGATGTCCTTCACGGATTAATTGTTCACACAGAGGAGTTCCAACATAACCTCCTCCTCCAATGACGAGAGTATTACTCATTGTGACTCACTTCGTTTAAAAGATTGTCGTAGATAGGCTGATCAAGATTATGTCTTGGTCTTTCAATTTTAAGGTCATGCAAAGAAAGCATTTCTTTAGCGACAGTTAGAATATTGACTTCAGTCGGATAGTACTCTTTTATTCTATGAACAGAAGTCGGAGTATATTCATCCTTAAGTGTTATATATTTTAGCTGAGGAGATTCTCGTAGCTGAAGGAAGTCTTTAAGAGGGGCGTTTGAACTCCAGGCTAAATCGAAGATAATTGCCTTTTTTGGATTGCCAAAAGCATCTTGGATTCGCTGATGAGAGTTTTGATCAAATTGATTAATACTAATCACTTTGACATTGACTCCATGTCCTTTGAGTACTCTCTGGGCCCTTAAGCATTCAATGACGCCATAAGAATAGCTTAAAAGAGTTAAGTCATGGCCATCTTCGCCGTATACAGAATATTCTTCAAAAGTGCTATCTTTGCTCCACAGTTGAGAATAGCCTTGTAGCCAACGGTGTTCGTAAATCATTGTAGGGGATTTACTTCTTTGTGCCTCTTGAAGTGAATGATAGGCTTGCTCTGGTGTAACAGGTGTAAGAATTTTTAACCCTGGAAAACTTGTGAGCATCCGCAATGGATTTTGAGAATGCTGTTGGCCTTGTCCCCATCCACGCCCTTGTAGCACTCGTAGAGTAATAGGAAGTGTCTGCTCAGATGGGCCGAACATAACTGACCACTTAGAGATATTGTTAACAATTTGATCCCACGCCATAAAAGCAAAATCAACTCTCTGATAATGAATGATTGGAGATTTTCCAGACAAAGCAAGACCTAGGGCATGCCCAGTATAGGCCGCCTCTGAAATAGCACCATCAAAAACTCTTTCTTGACCAAATTCTTCTAAAAGCTTATCAGTGGTTCCAAAAACACGCTTGGGATCATTGGTGCCAGGTCCCCAAACAATTGCATTTGGATTTTCTTTCATTATATCGTGAAGAGAGATATTTATGGCCTCATTAAAACTTGATTCAATCATAGAAGCACTTCCTTTAATGAATCTCTTAGTTCATTTAGAATAGCGTTGCAGCGATCTTGGGTTGCAAGTTGTGCTTCATTAATAATGTGGCCATATTTCTTCTGAGCATTATAGATGGGATCTCTTCTTGGCCATGAGTTATCAATATCTTTTCTATAACTCTGCTCATTTTCAATTTGATAACCACAATGTTCATAAGGTCTAAATACAGATGAGTAAAAGAGGCTAGGAGAGCTGTCCTTCTGTGCTTGAGTGAAGTGATTTTCTGCAACCGCAATAGCTTCTTCTAAATTGTCTCCATTTGTTTCAAAATAGTTGAGTTTGAAATGCTTTGCGATATCACTATAGCTTTCAAATCCATGGCGATCTTGAGAAGGAGTGAAACAGCTCAAGTTATTATCTTCGATCACAAAAGTGATAGGTAGCTTATAGAGAGAAGCCATATTGAGGCATTCATAAAAAAGCCCCTCTTCTCCACAAGTGTCACCCATAAAAACAAAGACTCTTTCTTTTTTCTTATGAAGTTTTAATCCGTGAGCATATCCAGTTGCTACAGGTATTGTCCCCGTGATGATCGGAGTCGAGCCCATGAATCCTGCGGCTTCATCTCTTAAATGATGGGAGCCCCCAAAGCCTTGACATGCACCTTTTGGAGAGCCTGCCAATTCATAGAGGAGGGACTCAATAGTTCCACCAGAGGCCAAGAAGTGATGATGGCTGCGGTGATAGCTAAAAATATAGCGACCTTCTGGATAAGTTGACAGTAGGGCCGCTGGTATGGCCTCATGGCCTATGGCGAGATGGACAGGACAACGAAAAATCTGCTCAGGATAATGTTTAGAGATAAAGAGCTCTGTCTCTCTTATTTCTACGCATTTCTTGAGTGCGTTTATATAGACTTCGTTGATATTTCTCATGCCCTATATGATAATATAGAAACGCTTACTAAGTACATATCTCGAAGTTATCTGTCGTAGGAGATTTCCATTAAATCGGTAATTATTCCCCGTGCCATTTATTATATGGATTTTTTGACCCCTGTGAGGTCATTTTGGAAAGTATTCTTTGGAATTGACCTTACATCTACTTTTTCTGTGCTTGACTTTGAAGTGGCCATGGAAAATGAACTTCAGACACCTTGTATAACGATTCCTAATGCACGCTATGGTCTATTGCGAACATTAGAGTTTCTGAAGATTGACTCAAGTAGTGGGGTTTTAATGACGCCCATTAATCTTCCGGATATGAGAACGATCATTAAAAACACTGGAGCAGAACTTCGTTTTGTTAAATATCTTCCAAAAAGCTTTGAACTTGATCTTGAGTCTATAGTAGTAAAGAAAACAGATCGTATTTTCTTCTTTACTCCCTTGGCCGGTATTATTCCGGATATGGATGAGATAACTACATTTTGTGATAAGAATGATCTCATTCTTGTGATCGACTTCACTCAATCTTTTATGGCAACTTATAAATCTAAGCCTATTCATCAATTTTCTGATTTTAGCTTTAGTTCTCTATGTGACTTAAAAGTTATCCATACTCATCGCGGTGGTATTTATGCCAGTAGGAATAGGGATTTTACTAAATTCTTAAGAGATAAAGAGAGTGAATTGAATCCTATTGATCGTCGCTTTTTTATGATGTCTATCTTGGAAGATGCACTTTCTCTGACATTGCTCAGACCCATGGTATTTAAAATTATAACACGCTGGGTGTTGAAGATTCTCTCATTAAAAAGAGGGGATAATGTAGAGGCCATTACTTCTGGACAAGGAATTAAAATTTTAGGTTTTAGATTTCTTAAAGGTTTTTTCCAATCCAATCAAGTTCAGTTGGGAGAAGACTTTCCCTCGTTTCTTTTTTACCGATTTAGTGATCTACAAGCTAAAATAGGCTTAAAGCGTCTTAAAAGTTATCGTAGGCTTGAAGAAAGGCGAATTAATAATGCTCAACTATTTTACCGTTCTTTAAAAGGAAGTGCTTTAAATGGCATTCCCGGAGAAATGAGAGAGGGGAATTGTTATTGGAAAACTCCTCTTTGGATTGAGTCACCTAAGAAGTTTAAACTCTTTATGACAAAGTGGGGTGTGGACTGCTCCCAAACGAACCTCCCTCTTTTGTATAATGATGAGGATAATAATGAACGTAATATGCGTGACCATATCGTATATATGCCTACTCATTGGTATTTAAAGGAAAAACAAGTCAAAGCTATGGCCGAAATAGTTAATGAATACTACAAGGAAAGTTATGCAAAGTGACTTTCCCAAGAAAATTCTCCTAGGACTTCAAGAAGGTGACTGTAATTTAAGTTGCCCGAAGTGCTATACCCATGGAGTAAATGCGCCATCTGAACTAGATAGACCAAAGAAAGTAATGCCATTAAATGAATTCACTAAATTGTGTGCAGAAATGGCGCCGTATAGGCCAAGAGTAACCCCGCAAACATGGGATGAGCCGCTTTTAACTCCTGAATTATTTCGTTACTTGAAAGTAATGAAAGATCATGGCCTTGTTGTCACGATGGATACTAATGGGGTTCTCTTGAATAAGGAAAATCGAAAAGCATTAATAGATCTTGAGATCGATTCTATTTTTATTAGTGTTGATGCTATTACAAGTCATACTTATAAGAAGGTAAGAGGAAAGAATACCTATGACCTTGTTTGCGATAATGTCATGCAACTGCTTAAAGAACGTGGGGATAATAAGCTTCCAAGAATAGGAGTCTCTTTTGTTTTAGAAGAAGAAAATCGCCATGAGGAAGATGAATTTGTTCAATATTGGAAAGAGCAAGTTGATGTTATTCGTGTCAATAAAGTTTTTAGCAAAGAGAGAATGGTCGAGGGGGTCGATGATAGAGAGAGAACACCTTGCTGGTCTTTGTATGATTCTATGATGATTCACCCTTCAGGTAATGTTTCTTTGTGCTGTGTGGATACTCACTCCGAAGTTGAAATTGGCAATGCCTTTGAGCAAAGTATAACAACTTTATGGAGAGAAGGAGCTTTTGCTAAGATTAGACAACATCATGAAAATAAAGACTTTTCTAAGATCTCTATTTGTGAAAAATGTAATCTATGGTCTAATGACCTTCCAGAGAAGAAAAATGATGGGAAATATATTACAGTAAAAACGAAGACCCATTACTATGTGAATCGACTTGATCGTCTAGATTCTGCACCTCAAACGAATAGGTACTTAAAGTAGATTATGTATAAAGAATTAACGAGGGCCCTTACTTCTGAAGTTAACTATCTGTATTTTACAGTGACTTCCCGCTGTAATGCTTTTTGTGACTTTTGTTGGAACTGGGAAAATGTTGCAGACGCAGGGAAGCTATACAAAGAAGGTGGAGAAGTTAAGAGGAATGAGCTCTCTTTGGAAGAAATTGAAAAGCTAACTAAAAATCTGCCAAAGATGCTCTTGGTTGATCTCTACGGGGGAGAGCCCTTTGTAAGAGAAGACCTTAAAGAGATTATTGATCTCTTTGCAATTAACTGTAATACAAAATACTTCTCTATTCCGACAAATGCTTTCTATACTGAGAGAATTGAGGAAACTCTAGTCCATGCTTTAGAGAAGTATCCTGATTCATTCTTTAGAATGGCCATTAGCATTGATGGACCAGAGCATATTCATAATCGAGTAAGAAAATTGAAAGATGGTCATAAGAATGCAATGCGAACAGTGAATATGATTGCAGGACTTAGAGAGAAGTATCCGAATATTTCAATGTCTCTTAATAGTGTATTTAATCGCATGACTCAGGATGAAATGCCAAAGTTTATCGAAGATATGATGGAGTTAAGAGTCTTTGATTCGATTTCCCTTGGAATTGTACGCGGTGAAACTTATGACCCGAGCCTAAAAGAAGTTAATGTAGACAACTACTTTGCTTTAAAGAAAAGGATTGAAGGCTATAAGCTCTTTAATAGTCAGCCTTTTTCTCCTGTTCAGAAAGTTATGGAAGAGAGAACGAAGAAGATTATTGAAAGGTCTATTCGAGGTAAGAATTCAACTCGAGAATTTAAGTGTTTCGGTGCAAAGAAGTTCACTCTCTTAGATGATCAAGGTGAAGTCTTTGCTTGTGAGCATTTACTCGAAAAAAGCTTGGGCAATATTAGAGACCATAATTACAACTTACAAAGTGTAATTGATGGTGAAAAAGCTCAAGACATGAGAAAGGCCATAAAAAACAAAGAGTGTGATTGTATTTGGGACTGTGCCATAAATACCAGCAATGTCTTCGATCCTTGGGGGTATCCCTCGCTGGCCTTGAAAACTATCGGCAAAATGGTTAAGCAGATTGGAAAATAACTCGTAATTTCAGTGGTTTAACATCGATAAAGACGAATTTGTCTACGTGGGCGAAGCCGAAATCATGATACAATAATCTCTATAGATTTTTATATACTTAGAGAGCTATTGGGACCTGCAAGAACTTGATAACACTAATTTCACCACAGAAACTTTTTTCGGCCAGTGCCCGCTTTTATATCGGCCGCGGCGGAGCTGCGCCTTTGAATTTGGCCTACCTTGCGCGAGCTTTAGATAATCATGGAATTGATTACGATGTTGTGGATACCTTGGCCACTGAGAATCATTTTACAATTCAAAAGTATGGCATTGAAGCCCATGGTCTATCATTCGAAGACACGGTCTCTCTGATTAATCCTAAGACAAAAATCATTGGTATTTCTTCTATGTTCACTAATGAGTTTTTAATTATTAGAGAACTTATTTTGGCCATCAAAGAAAAGTTTCCGAATGTAATGGTTATTCTCGGAGGAGAGCACCCTACAGCTTTTCCTGAAGCGACATTGAAGTATGAAAAGGATATTGATTATATTTTCCATGGCGAAGCAGAAGATTCTCTTGTTCGTTTTATGAAGAATTTTCAAGAGGGTACTCCCCTTGAGGAAACACCTGGAATATTTTTCAGAAAAATATCTAACGATATCGTTGAAATTGTTAAAAACGAAAGGCCTCCACGACTGCTTGAGATAGATAATCATTTACCGCTTTGGGATAAAATTCCTGTTCAATACTATCTTGATAAGAAATTATCCCTGTCACGTATTGGGGTGAGGAGCATGCCGATCCTTGCGACAAGAGGTTGTCCCTATCGATGCACATTTTGTTCGAATGAAGAAATGTGGGGCACTCGATATGTAATGCGCTCCTTAGATTCAGTCATAGGCGAAATGAAGGGATACGTTGATAAGTATAATGTATCTCATTTTGACTTTCAGGATCTCTCTACATCGATTAATAAGAAGTGGTTTGTAGGATTATTAGAGCGCCTAAAGAGTGAGCTTCCCGGTGTCACATGGGAAATGACCGTTGGAACAAGATCTGAAATCTTAGATGATCATGTTCTCAATTTATTAAAAGAATCAGGAACGACACAGTTAACCTATGCACCTGAAACAGGATCTTATGAGCTTTCAAAGCGTATTCAAAAAAAGATTAACTATAAGAAGTTATTTGAATCCATAAAAGTTGCAAACTCTATCGGAATGGAAGTAAAGAGTCATCTTATTATAGGATTTCCTTCCGAAACAATTCTAGACATGATTAAAACACTCTTTCTGGGCCTCAGATTAGGACTCTATGGTGTAAAAGGTGTAAGCATATATGTCTTTAGTGCCTATCCTGGATCCAAGTTATTCGAAGAAAAATATAATCAGAAGGAATTCTCAGAACAAGACTACTTCGAATACTTAGAGTATCAGCTAGTAAATTCAGCTGGAGCGAGGGTCTTCAATCCAAAGAACTTCCTTCTCTATCCAAGAGAAGAATGTTTAACTTTTATTGGAAATGTGTTTATGGTCTTGGCCTATTTCTTTAGTATGATTAGATTTCCTCAAAGATTCTTTGATCTTATAATGAATCCTTTGAGAGGTAGACCTAAAAACCCACTTGAGATCGGTGTGCATTCACTTTTAAAGAAACTAATGATTGTTTCAAAATAGGAGATTGATGTCTAAGCAAGGTATCAAACATATTACTTTCATTGTCCCGCCAAAGCTTACGACTTTTGAGAATAGCTTATATATCGGACGCCTTGGTGGACCGCCTTTAAATATTGCTTATCTTGCCTCTATCACAGAGGATGTGGGAATTGAATATGATGTCATAGATGGACTAGAGGGAAGTGCATCTAAACCTTTTGGACCTATGCCTCAGTATTATATCCAAGGTGTTTTCATTGAAGATATTCTATCTAAAATTAAAGAAGATACAGACATCATTGCAATAACATCCATGTTCACAAGTGAATGGTTAATTGTACGAGAAATATTGAAAGGAATTGCGCAATTTTTTCCAAAAGCTACTGTCATTATGGGAGGAGAGCATGCCAGCGCCGATGCCCGTCAAATCCTACGTTATGAACCAGCAATTGATGCTATTTTTAGAGGAGAGTCAGAAAGTAGTTTTAGACAATTTTTGACTGACTTTAAGGAGCAAGAAGACTTTAGAAATATCCCCGGAGTAATGTATAAGGTTTCTGATGGGGTAATCAGAGAAAATGCAAAGGCTCCAAGACTTACAAATATAGACGAAATTAAACCGAGCTGGAATAAGATCAACGTAGATTATTATCTTGATAATAAACTAAGCTACTCTGAGCTTGGTAATAGGGCCATGCCTGTTATTAGTAGTAGGGGATGTCCTTACCAGTGTACATTCTGTAGTAACGATCAAATGTGGGGGACACGTTATGTTACTAAGAGTGTTGATAAAGTAATTGAAGAGCTTGGACATTATATTCGTGAATATAAAGTAGAGCACTTTGACTTTATTGATTTGGCCACATCTGTAAACAAGAAGTGGTTTCGTGAATTACTTCAAAGAATGATTAAAGATTTGCCTACTTTTTCTTGGGAAATGACAGTGGGAACAAGGTCGGAAATATTAGATGAAGAAATCCTTGGGCTACTTTATCAAAGTGGAATGCGTGTTATTACATATGCCCCGGAGACGGGGTCAAACTCTATGGCCAAGAAGATTAAGAAACGAATAAATCATGAGAAAATGTATCAATCCATGCGTTACGCTTTGAAAGCAGGATTGAGAGTAAAGACAAATATTGTAATAGGATTTCCTGATGAGAATATTCTCGAACTCTTAGCGACCGTTTGGATGTCTGTTCGCTTGGCCATTATGGGAATAAAGGGAGTAACGGTCTCGACTTATCAGCCTTTCTTGGGAACAGAATTGAGTAAAGACCTATATCAGGAAGACACTTATAAAGAATATAATAAGAGAGTGATTCGTTTAACGGCCAAAGAAGGACCAAGTGTTTTCAATATTAGAAAACTACTTTCTGATCCAAGAAACCAGTTCTATTATTTTATCTCGAACTTTATGATGGTTTCGTCCTTTTTCATTAACTGTGCCTGTAATCCTCTGCGAATCTTAAAATCAATTGAAAATATCAAAACAGGAAAGCCTATTGGAGCTGTTGAGAACGTAACATTTTCTCTCGTTAAGAGAATAGGGCTAATAAAATAAATGATAAAGGTTAATGCTAATACCTATATTCAGTATGGAAAAGTCGCTAGCGTTGTTCTTGGGCGCCTGGGGATATTGAATAGCTTTGTTATGGGATTAAAGTTCTTAGTTGTTAGGCTTCAGTTTAAGCTGAGAATGATTAAGCCTTTTATGACACCTCCAAATTATTATCTCTTTGTAACTAAACGATGCAATCTGACTTGTTCATTTTGCCACTATCATGACGAACTCGATAAACCAAAAAGTATAGAAGAGAGTTGGGAATGGACTCTTGATGACCTTATAAAATTTGAATCTGAGGGAGTATTAAAGAAACGCTCCAAGGTCTGCCTCTACGGAGGTGAACCTATGCTCAATCAGGACTTTTTTCCTATGGTTCAGTATTTAAATACCAATGGATATTTGAGTTCAACGATTACAAATGCAACTCTAGTCACACAATACATAGATCAACTCTTAGCAAATCCCTTGCATCAAATTACAGTTAGCTACTATAAAGGCATTGCTGATAAGCATGTTGAAGCCCTGAAGAAAGTTGCTTCAAAGTCGATTTTAAATATTAGTTATATTATGACTGAATCACAATATCATAAAGTAGAAGAGGTTATTCTCTTATCTATACATATTGGTGCGAAGTTTATAACTCTTGAAAACCTTATTGAAAAAGAGAGTTGCAAACAGAAGTCTGTTTGCGAAAATGAAGATTATAAGAGATTTAAAGCTGATATGATTGCCAAGTACTCATCTAAGATTATCATGCGATGGGGTGAGGTAGGTAAGGTACATAAAAGTTCAAAACAAAAGATACACTGCTCAGAGCCTTGGGATATGATTTTATTAGATAAACAAGGGCGTGTTCTCCCCTGTTGTCAGTATCCTTTATCTTCCTTTGAAAGCGCCAAGAAAGAGGAAAATGCTTTTTGGAGTGAAACTCTACAAGAGATACGTAAGAAGATGAAAAAAAATATAGTACCTGAGAAGTGCGAAGGGTGCTATTACTTATATGCCAAAGATCCGCTTTATAACTTTAAAGGATAGAACTTGAACGCTACATCTGAGAAAAAGACATTTGTAACTTTAATTTCGCCACAGAAGTTAGGTTCTCATAGTTCTGATTTCTATATAGGAAGAGGGGGAGCTCCTCCTCTTAATTTAGCCTATCTATCTCGTGCACTTGATAATGCAGGCTTTGAGCATAATGTAATAGACTCTTTAGCAACTACGAATGTTTTTAATTCTGATAAGCTTGGTATAACTATTCATGGGCTTACGAATGATGAAATTATTAAGCAAATT
>JBLWXW010000003.1:0-148072 GCA_048267265.1 Bacteriovoracaceae bacterium | reverse complement strand
TCGGAATCACTTCTATGTTTAGCAGTGAATTTCTTATCGTAAGAGAGTTGATCTATCAGATTAAAAAGAAGTTTCCCGAGGTGGTTGTAGTCATAGGTGGAGAGCATGCAACGGCTTTAGCTCCGGCCATCATGAAGTTTGAAAAGCAGGTTGATTATGTGATTGCTGGAGAGGGGGAGTCCTGTCTTGTCGAACTTACCGATTCGCTTTTAAGAGGTATTGATCCAAGTAAAACTCCAGGCCTCGTCTATAAGAATGATCAGGGAGAGGTGATTTCAAATCCACGGGCACCTCGACTCATTAGCCTCGATGACTTCTATCCACTATGGGATAAAATTCCGGTTAGATACTATAATGAAAATAAACTCTCTCTTTCTAGGGTAAACCTTAGAGGAATGCCTATTTTGGCCACAAGAGGATGCCCTTATAAATGTACTTTTTGCAGTAATGAGCAAATGTGGGGAAATCGTTATGTGATGAGATCCGTTGATTCCATTATCAAAGAAATGAAGGAATCTGTGGAAAGATTCAATGTGGAGCATTTCGATTTTTTAGACTTATCCACTTCAATTAATAAAAAATGGTTTAAAGAACTATTGGAGAGATTGATTGAAGAGCTACCTAATATCACATGGGAGATGACTGCTGGAACAAGGTCTGAGATTTTAGATGAAGAGATTTTATCGCTATTAAAAAGATCTGGAACTTCTCAGATTGCCTATGCTCCGGAGTCTGGCTCACCAAAAATATCAAAAATGATTCAAAAGAGATTAAATCTCGAAAAATTATATAAATCGGTTTCGATAGCGGCCAGCTTAGGGATGGAAGTAAAGAGTAGTACCATTATTGGGTTTCCTCGTGAAAGCATTTGGGACCTAATGCAAACGATAAAAATGGCCTTCAAGTTAGGGTGGTTAGGAACGAAGAATGTTTGTATCTTTGTATTTAGTGCCTATCCGGGGTCTGATCTCTTTGATGAGAAATATCAAGTGAATACAATGAGTGAAGAAGAGTACTTCTCCTATCTTGATTATTATACAGAAAATACAGCAGGTGCTCGAATTTTTGATATTACAGATATCTTTAAGTATCCAAGGGAGCAGATCTACGCTTTCATTGCAAACCTCGTAACAGTACTAGCTTATTTGATTTGTGCTTCTCGCAGGCCTTATCTATTTAAAGAGCTTATAGTGAATGTAAAGAGGGGCACGCCAAAGGGGCCAGTAGAGCAAGGTCTATACTCATTCTTTAAAAAACTAATACCTGTTCACAAACAGCTTGAAGCTTCTCATAAGAATAGCTAGAAATAGAGATTGCGGTATAGGTTTTCACAGTTACTACATTCCCCAATCGGCTCTTCTAATGTATGCATATTTGATCTAAGCTTCTGGGCAAAATCTCCGTTCCAACCATCTTCGTATAAATTACCATATTCTGGCTTTGGATAGCGATAGCAGCAAGGGGCAATGGTTCCTTGATTGTCGAGATGAATATAATTAAAGGGAAGCGTGCATCGCTTTTTCAGCTGCCCATTCTTAGTGGGAAGTATTGTAGGCCAGATGATATTCATATCCTCACTGTACTGACCTTGTAATTCTTTGTAAGTTTCAAGATAGGATGCATTGCTTTCTATAAGGGCCTTATCAAACATCTTATCAAAGCTAGGATTGTAATTTGATAAGATGAAATTTCTAATATTGGCTCGTTTGGCAAAGAAGAGCTTCTCTTCTATTTCATGGATCTTAGTTCCATCTACTACGGTTTGAACCCAATAGTTAATTTTAAATTCATTGAACTTTTGTGACAGACGTTCAATATGTTCGAGATTGTTATCGTATAAACTAAGTCCAATAGCATCGAGCTTACTTGCCTTTATCTCAGGGATCATTTCATCTTTAATGAGTGATCCATTGGATACAATATTGGTTATTTTATGGTGTTCTTTACACTTTGCAATCAGCTCAAAAATATTCTTGTTGATAAATGGCTCTCCCCCCATAAGGGCGATTCGCAAAAGATTCTGTCCATGTTCCGATCGTAGAAAATGATCTAAATCGTTAATGGTGAAGACACCCTGATCAAGGGGAGCTTTATTAAGTACATCTTGGTTGTAGCAAAATGAGCATGTATAGTTACAAGTCTTATTTATATAAAGAACGGCTGAAATAGGTGAAGATAGGATATGAGTTTTCTTTAGCTTGTACTCTAACCACGAGCTTACAAGATTAAGAAGAACAGGTGGCTTCGGGGGCGTGGCCAAATTATTAAGGATAACTTTCTTGTAAAGGTCATATTTAAGAGGATTCAAGAAGGTCTCCTCAGTTGCTTAAAAATAAAGAACATTACATTGAGGAAGTTACTCAAAGTCATTGCGCTTGAAGTGTCGTCTTTGAAGTTACATGTTATTCCAACTTGGGTATAACTAAGTTTCTTCATTGCAGCGATGGCAAGTTCAGCTTGGAAAGCGAAACTGTCGCTTTTTATTTGTTGTTTATTGAGAAATTCCCTTGGGTAGATATTTAAACCATTATAATAAGATAAGCTTCGTTGATGAATTTTATTAAGCACATATGTATATGCTCTAGAAATGAAGCTTCTTAGTGGAACTCTCTCTTTAGGGTTAAGACAATATTGGAATACTACATCGGCCTTGTCTTTTGCACTCAATAACTTAGTTAAATCTTCCACTGATATTACATTATCGCTTGGAATGTATTGGCAAGTTGTACCTGTGGCCCTGTTTAGTGCAGTTTGATAGGCTTTGGCAAAACCACGATTTTCTAGATGGCGTTCAATAAGTATATTGGGGTTATATTGGGATATTTTTTCAACAATCTCTAGGGAGCGATCTGAACTGGCATCATCTACAATAATAATTTCATAACTATCAATTACTGAAACAGCCTGTTGAATCGTTGCTATGGTTTGAGCAATATTTGATTCTTCGTTAAATAATGGAATGAGAAAAGAGTGATTAAATGGCATTTACCAGTGCCTCTTTTAATAAAGTGATGATTCGATTTTCTTCGTTGATAGAAAAATTTTCATTGAAAAGCAGGTTGAAGGATCTGTTTCTAAAGTCGATTGCATTTGGAGTCGAATTTTTCTCATTAACATAAGTTTTTGCCCAACCCCATTCTTTAACAATGAAAGAGTAGTGATTGTTACTTGGGAAATTTAGGCCACTAAGATTCTTTTTGAAAACGGGAATATTAACCGTCGAGTCTGTAACGACAATAGGACAAAAGTATGGACTACAGCTACTTACGTTCATCTTAAGAGCTAAGGGAAGATTCTCCTCTTTTAAGCGCTGCTCAAGGGATTGAAGAAATTTTCTTCTTTTAAAAATCACATGGTTCAATTTATTTAAGTTTACATTCCCAATAGCGCAGCTAATTTCGTCAGAGTTAAAATTGAGTGCGGGATAACCAATACATTCTGGATTTTTTGAATCAAATCCATTTTGATTAAATTGTTTTCCCCTATCTGCATGAGAGCGAATTTTATTATAAATCTCCTGAGACTTTGTATAAAGAATGCCTCCTGCTCCACCTGTCGAGTGATTCTTTGAGTGCATTGTAGAAAAGATAGCGATGTCGCCAAAGGTTCCTACCTTCTTACCGGAAACTACTGCACCATGAGCCTGTGAGCAGTCCTCAATAAGCCAAATCCCTTTTTCTTTGCATAAAGTTGCTATTTCTTCAATTTCCTCGATGGGGTCTCCCGAAGTGTGGGTGAGAAGGAGCCCTTTGTCTTCGGTGGATAGGGTATTTGTGATTTCTGTAAGAGATGTATTGAAGCTACCTTCTTTAGCATCGACTACTTTTATTTTTAAATGATGAAGGGCCATTGCTGAAATAGTCCCAAAGTCTGTAACAGGAGAAGTTATAACTTGATCTGACTCTTTCACTCCAAGGGCCGCTAAGGCCACATAGACAGCACTGGTTCCAGAATTAACTGCATCGGCGTAACCTTCAACTTCTTGAAACCTTACAAAATTATCACAGTACTGGTTTTCAAAGTAAGATTGAGTGGGAAGGTCTTCGCCCGATTCTTTATAATAGGCAATAACCTCGAGCACGGCCTGCTCGACTTCATCATTTAACCATTTTCTTTTGGGCCATTGCATAAAAAACTACTAGTCAGTTGGGTTACTATTATTCTCTGTACGGGTATTATACCTTATAATAAACCCTATATTATATGAATAACTAATTGAATATTGGTAATCTAATGGAACTAGAAATAAGAGATTTATTAAACGCTCAGGGTTATGTTGAATTTCATTGCCCAAGTTGGTGTGAAATTAGACAAGAATTGGTCGATGCAATGATTTCTCCATTTAAGGGAAAAATAGAGCGACTAGAGGATCTCCATACTGTTCTAGATATTAGTGAAGTGAATAATTACCGCTTAAGAGAAATTGCCAAAATTAACTCTTCTCAAGATTCTATTGAGAGAGTTATTGAGCCTTTTTGGCCATTCATAGAAAGTGTAATTGGATTTGATTGCTTAAGGCAAAAGCGTATAAACTTAGTTGTTCACCTTCCTGGTGATGAGAGCTCAGTTATTCCAATTCATAGTGATGTTAAAACAGGGAATTCATCTTTTGAGCTAGGTCTATGGATCCCTTTAACCGAGTGTCTTGCTGAAAACTCAATGCTGATTATGCCATTAGATAAATGGAAAAAAAACGAGCGAAAATTCAAGCACAGAATAGATGAAAATTTCCTACCTTTTTTAAGTGAAGGAAGTAATGCGTTCTTCTTTAAACATTTTCTTCCTCATGGAAATGAAGTCAATAGATCTTCTCAAACGAGAGTTTCCTTAAATATTAGATTTAAAGGATTATTTTCCCCTGAAAATAAAAAGACAGCGCTTGATTACTACACCCCTTGGAAAATTTCTGAATTTACTAGGCAAGCAATGAATGAGTGGGAGGAGTAATGAGAAAAAAAATAAAAACCTATATGGCGACGGCACCACTGGATGGTTTCTTTTATCCTCAAAAGGCGCAAAGCTCTGTGATGAGGGCCTATTGCCTTGATCATGAAATAGAGTTTACACTGCCCATAACAGAGCAACTAGGGTTTGTAGATATTCTTACTTATCAAGTACTTAATGAAAGCTTAGATGCTCTAGTCTTTTTTAGTGTACTGCAATTAAAGGATGCGGGTCTTCATGCTACTACCTTACTTAAAGATCATCTAAATAGAGGTTTAGAACTTCATTTTGCTTTGGAGTCTATTCATATAACGTCATTAAAAGACTTTGAAGATCTCGAGTTAGGAGTAAAACTTTCAGAGGTTTCAAAGAAAAATACATCAAAAGTATCGAGCCTGAAGAAATATAATGGTATTCATACAGACTTTATTACAAAGAATCATTTGAAGTCCAAACGCAATTATCAGGAGCGAGCGACAGATGATAAAGCGCGACTAGCATCAATCGCTAAAAAATTTGATTTTGATTACTGGGATGGTGAACGTGATACTGGCTACGGAGGCTATCGTGATGATGGACGTTGGAGCAGTGTTGCAGAGAAGATGATTAATCACTATGAACTTAGTCCATCTTCAAGAATTCTCGATATTGGCTGTGGAAAAGGATATCTACTTAAAGAGTTCAAACGCATATTGCCTCAGTCTGAAGTTTGGGGAATTGATATTTCTTCCTATGCGATTGAGAATTCTGCACCTGAAGTTAGTGATCACATCATTTTGGGGAATGCGACAGAATTACCTTTTGTCGATAATTCGTTCGATCTTGTTGTTTCTAATATGACTTTACATAATCTATCTCTACCTAAACTAAAGCAGGCCCTTATAGAAATGAATCGAGTTTCTAGGGAAAAAGCATGGCTAGGGGTAGAGTCATATACAACAGAGGAGCAGAAGTGGAACCTCATGAGATGGCAACTAACTTGTGAATGCTTTTTTACACCAGAAGAGTGGGTATCTATATTTGAAGATACTCGTTACTGTGGTGATTATGAGCTTATTTATTTTGATTGAGCTCGATACTTTCCATTGGAATTTTCCCGTCCTCAATAAGTTCACTCTTAAGCTCATCTTTATCAAACTGTGATCCAATAAAAGCAATATCCTTAAATATATCTTTCTTTAGTGAGGAGGATAAATTCTTTAAGTATAATTGAGAATTATTTGTACCATATTGTGCTTCGTAGGCCTTCGCCAAAGAAAGGCCTGAAATGATTTCGTGATGGAGATAAAGAGGTCCACCTTTTCCTAGAATATAATGACTATAACCTCGGTTCGATATATATGAAGAAGTGTTCTTATCATTATTGACTAAATTGAGTACGGAATAAGCAAGAATAATTAAAGAAAGAATAGATGCTGTATATATTCTACGACTTGAATTTATAAAAAGTGAGTAGAAATAGCTAAGAACTATAACAAGAAAGGTTATGAGTCCAAGCAAATCAATATGATTAACAAGCGAGATACTAAATCGCTTTAAAAAAGGCATCAGGCCATTAAAAAAGTCCAAGAGCGCATGAAACCACTGCTGATAATTTAACGTTGGCGTTAAGGTGAAGAGCTCATAGTCTTTTTCTAGTGCGTACCAGCTAAATGTATAAAAAAGAAGAGAAATACAGCTTCCGAGAAGCAGGCATAACGCTATTTTCTTAGATCTTTGCCAAAGAAATTGAAAAATAAAGCATAAAGGGACAAAGTCGATGAAAAATTGTCTTGCCCCTAGTCCTAGGTAGTGGGCCGTTATTGAAAAGAGTCCTAGGCTAAGCTTTATAAGCATTACTACGCCGAATAAAAACGAAATAAGGAGATTATTATCAATGCCATTGAATGATTTTTCATCAGCTATTTTTAAGAGAAGTAGGGAAATAGGATATACAGAAAATAGTAAAATTGGAGTGTGTAGTAAAAGTCCTCGAGGGTAAAAATATGTTGCCTTCCAGCCATGGAGATTGGTCAGGAAGTCAATTGAATAGGCGTAGTCATAACCTTGCAGAAAACTCCATGAACCTATATTCGTATAAAAATTAAGCTCCGTTAAAATGATAAAAATGCCGTAGGTGATTAAGAATCTAATTAAATTATAAGAAAATGTTTTAAGACTCTCTCTTCTTATAAAGAGAAAGAGAATAAGTGCCGGAGCATATAGAATAGAGCTAATTTTAATAACTCTAAGGACTCCAAAGAGTAGGGCCATCGTATATATATTCTCTTTCTTTTTTAAGTCTGTTTGTCCCAAATGAATTGTGAGAAGCCCCATAATAAAAAGCGCCATGATATCTGCGGTGAAGAATTGATCAAAAGTATAGTCATGAACTCCGAGAGCGAAGGCCATAAGTACGGGTAGGGACCACTTATCTCTACCTATTAATTGTCTCTTGTATAAGAGTGTGAAGATTAAAATAAGGAGGATGAGATGAAACGAGCTTGTTATAAGCTCATCATCCATAATATAAGCAGTCTTTCTAAGCTTAAGAGGAGCTAACTCTGGAAAAAAGGTATGGTACCAGTCATATATGAATGACCAGAATATAGGAGCTCCGATATCATGCATATCCGCGATATTGTCTGTTGGGGTAACCACATCATTGAATTTATTTTCATTATTATTGATTAAATTAAAATCATGATCTTGTGTAATGCTATGATAGCGAAACTTATAAAGACCGCCTTCGAAATTATAGTGGTCAACTTGAATATTAAGAAGCGCCAGTATGAATACATAGATAAGTAATACGGCAAGAGCACCCTTTTTTATTAATACGAAATTCATTTTCGACCTCTACCAAAGAGAATATCAAAAACTGAAGGCTTTCGCGAAGTAAGCAAGAAGAGGCTTAAAAAGGGATTTTCGATTACAGGCTTAACCAAGGTTAGCCATTGATATGTGGTAGAAACAGCTTTCTCTTTACAGAAAACAGTATGCCAGAAAAAGGGGGGGATTAAGAGAACATCGCCCTGCTCAAGTGTACATTCATATACTGGTATCTGTGGAGCTAGCTTGTTTTTAATATCTTCTATATCTTTAACAACATCAGAAAAGTGGATCGTTGTATTCGAGAGAAGAGGTTCCACAATATGAGAGTACTTGGGATCAATCAGATACCACGTTTTCTTTCCAGATAGCTGTACATTGAGTAGACGACCGGCCTCCATATGTAGGCGTGTATAAAATCCATCTGATGATACGAATAGAGTATTATTTAAAAGGGGAGACTTCAGGATTGATGGGTGAGGAATCCAACTTTCTATATCAATATCATTTTTCAATCTCTCTTCATGAGTTAGCTCAGCACTAGCTATTGTTTGCTTTACTTCTGAATTGGTACTGGTAAGAATATCTTTAATGGATTGCTCTGAAGATTGGTTATTATCGCCCACTCTTGGAATAGTCTTAAAGTCTCCAAAATACTCGATTAGATACTCATGGTTGATTTTGGGATTCTCTTTATGGACTTTTGCCAGTCCTTTTATAAGTAATGGCTTCTTTTGATAGATAAAATTTTGAAAATTAGTTTCGTTAACTTCTTTTACATCGACAACCTCTACATCGATGAGTCCAGTTTTCTTGTATGAATCATGTCCTCTACGGGCCAACTTCAAGCTTAGCTTAATAAAAGAATTCCTAAGCATCTCACTTTGAAAAATATGGGCCAAAAGCCATAGGGGATATGTAAATTTGGGAGATATTCTCAACAATATATTTCCTTTTCACTCTATTGCTATCTATTTTAACCCTATAAGGGATGTGAACCTAGAGGGTAAATAGATTGTTGAAATTATTGATCTTTCTCACACGGTTTTGGCCTAGGGGGAAGTTTAGAATAGTGATATAATAACCGTTAACCGTTAACCGTTAACCGACATAGGTACCTCTTTGAAACCAAACGATATTGGAGCCTTTGATTGGCTTAAATATAATGGATTATTTTTGGCCGAGCACTTTCTTGGAAAGCGGGCTTATTCACAGCTTTTTTCTAAAGTTGAAAGTCGATTGGTTCAAAAATTAGACTCTCAATTATCGCAGAATCGATCTTTTAATTCTGATGAGAGGAAGCTTTTTCGTGAGTTTGATGCTTCTCAAACGGATATCAAGTCTATTCGCTCAAGTCGGCAAGTGCAGGTCTTTAGAGGGGCCGCAAAAACGTGGAATTGTGCGAAATGGGATCTTGATTACTTTAAGAATGAATATGGCTCTCAGGAAGTGACAGTACTCAATAGTGAAGGGCTCTTTGAAAATGGAGTGCAGGAGTTTGGATCAACTTCTATGGCAAAGTATATTGATATGCTAAAGAGAGGATCAAAGGTTTATTTAAAATTTTCACCTATGGTTCATCATGACTCTGAGCTTAAGAAGGACTTCGATGTAGACTGGCTTGAGAAGTTCACTTTTCCTGGATCTTTTGGTCGAAAATTCTTTCTCTTTATTGGAGGGGGAAATACCCTAACTCCTATTCATACGGCATTATCTAATACCGTTTTCATTCAAATCTACGGTAAGAAGAAGTGGACCTTCTGGGAGCCAAGTGAGCGACTATTCCTAAATGTTCGTGCCGATCGTAGAGCTTACTTCTTCAGCAAGATGGCGCTAGAGAGTCCCGATCCTAAGGATTTCCCTTTGGCCAAGTACTGTACAAAGTTCGAGATCACTCTCGAGCCTGGAGATGTTCTTTGGTTTCCAGGTTTTTTCTGGCATCACGTGGTCAATGAGATAGATTCCATTGGCGTCGCTTACAAAACGGCCCATCTTCCGTCTTCAATTAGCAACTCATCAGTTTTAACGCTACTTTCTTTCTTGTCGACGAAGCCATTTCTTTTAGAGTCTCTAATAAAGACAAGATTTAAGAATAATGAGAGGGTATTTCTAGATTAAGATTCTTTTTCGACTTTATTGGTGAGGTCCTGCTTTGTTTCTTGAATATGGTATCCAAAGATAGACACAATATTCTCTGCTGTAATGATTCCAATCAACTTTTTATCATTAATACGACTGACTACAGGAAGTCGTGACACATGGAAGCGATCGAGCTTGTGGAACGCAACCATAAGAGATTGATCGGGGTAGATGGAGATAACCTTTCTTTCGGCAATGCTTAGGACTGAATCGCTGCCCAGCTTCTTGGCCATGGCCTGTTGAAGATCCGATTTAGAAACAATTCCGACAATAAGGCCATTCTTTAAAACAGGGAAGCCGGAGAAGGGATAGTCTTTAATGACCTTAATGGCATCTTCTATTTTAAGTGTGGAGTTTAGACTGATTGGATCTGGCTTCATGGCATCTTCAACGATTAAGCTCTCTAAAATCTCAGCGTCTTCTTTTGTTGGCAGATGAATTCCATCTTGCTCAGAAATTGATTCATAGATAGAGCCTTCATGGAGCTTAGAACTAACGTAGTAGCTAACAATATTGGCAACCATAAGAGGGAGAATAATATTATAATCGCGAGTCATCTCGAAGATCATAATAATACTTGTAAAAGGCACTCTAATAACAGAGACAAAGTAGCTTCCCATTCCAACTAAGGCGAATGCTCCAATATTGAGTCCCAGCTGAGGGAAGATTATCTCAAATAGAGAACCAAAGAGGCTTCCAAGAATGGCACCCATAAGCAAAGTAGGGAGAAATAAACCACCACTTACTCCAGAGCCGTAAGAGATAGTTGTTGCAATAAACTTAAGAATGAAGAGTCCAAGTAAGAACTTCCAGTCTTTTAAGAGTGAAAGAAGGGCTTCCTCAATAGTATCGTGTCCACTTCCAAGGGCTTCGGGCTGGATATAAGAGATAATACCAATGAGTAGGAAAGTGACCATGATGATCGTAAGTCGATGACCTTTAAAGACTTTACTGTTGAAGTCACGTGTCCAAAGTACCGACTTTGTCCACATCGGACCGAAGATAGCACTTCCAAATCCTACAATTACATAGAGCAGTAGCTCACTAGGGTGACCGAGACTATAGTTTAAACTTTGGAAGGTTGGCTGATTGCCCATCATTAAATGGGCTGCGATTGATGCCACAACGGCAGAGATAATAATATTGCCAAGAACTTTGGCGTTAAGATCACCTACGACTTCTTCTAAGGTAAATACAACAGCAGCAATCGGAGTATTAAAGGCCGCGGCAATACCTGCTGCAGAGCCAATCGCCACGAGGGCCTTTACCTTCCTTTTAGAAAGTTTAAATTGTTGACCAAAATAGGAGCCAATCCCTGCGGAAATGGCCGCAGTAGGACCCTCTCTCCCAAGAGACATCCCTGACGAAAGAGACAGTGCACTTGTGACAAATTTTGCAAAGGTATCTCTTAGAGGAATTTTTCCATGAAATACGGCAAGCGCAACTCTTACACCTGGAATCCCTGAGCCAGAAGTGGAGGGGTATAGTCGCGTAGAGATAAATCCACTTATAAGAAGGGCCAGCCCTCCAAAGAGAAATGATTTTAGCTCAAATGGCTTATTGGTGCCGAAGTAAGCAATTAGAGTATGAGTTATCTTGCTAAGTCCAACTGCTGTAGTGGCAGAGAGGAGGGCCGTAATCATCGTAAGGGCAAAATATGTCCTTTCCTCGTTTACTGGGTTCTTAAAGAAGAGCTTTAAGATTTTGTTATTCCAAAGGTTAGAAAGCTGCAACTTCTATTTTCCTATTGGTTTTAGTGATTAATGATAACTATGTGCCGAATCTACACTATGTATTACATTAATATAACAAATTTTTAAAATTTTCAGGAAATGCGGAAAGGAAGTACATAGTTATATTATGGGTATCAAGATAAATTATTGGTTTACTCTCTTATCATATAATTTATGCTCTAGAATGTAGTCACGAATGGCCATGGCCACTATACGATTTCCCTTCTTCGTGAGGTGTTGATAATCAACGAGAAGCTTCTCTGAGCTATCCCTCTTCATCTCTTGAAAAATGAGTTCTAGATCAATAAGGTGAGTATTGGACTCTTTTGCGACTTTTCTGATCGATTGATTTACTTCGCTATAGGACAGAGGATATGTCATAAGGATTGCCGTCATTTTCCGTTTTTTCAAGTCACTGACGATTTGATGAAGCCTTTGCTCGCGCTCGATAAGAAGCTTTTCTCTATTATAAAGAGCAGTGGTGATATTCGTGAAGGCCTGCTTAAAGAGATGGTCTTCTTTGTGAGGGAAGCTATTGAAGATTGAGTTAAGTTCAGAGAAGATATCTTGCGCTGCAAACTGACTTTGTTTGGACACCAAAAAAGAAAGGGTGGCCGAGATATCAACCCATGAGAACTCTTCAAGTACATCTCCATGTACTTTCAAGTAGTCCAGAAGACTGCGAACTCTCATAGCGTACTCTTTAGAATCCATACCAAGATCAAGATTGAGTAGGTAATCCAACATATAATCCCGAGAATCTAAAGCAAGATTATGATCGACCCTTTCGGCTAGACAGAATCCCGATGAGTGATCATTCAAGCATTGGAGATACTCTTGGGAATTGGAAATTTCATTAAGCTTTTGAACGATCTTGAGATCAGAGCGAAGCCGCTGACTTTTGTAAACCCACTGGTATTGTTCGATTAGCTCTTTTACTAGTAAAAAGCTTTTAAAGTGATTAAGAAATTTTGGATAGCTTGTGGAGCTAATTTTCTTCTTTTTTTGTATATTAATGAGGGGAGTGGCCATCGTGAGCCTTGATTTATCATGACCTGAAAAAATATCAGTGGCACCAGTTAGAATTAAGAAAATAGATCCTTCTTCAACATCTTCTTTAAGTAACTCCGAAATTGCCCGCTGGGTATCAATACTGGAAGACTCACAAACCCCCATATTATGTATGGTCCACTTTTGTTCGAGTGTATGATGAAGTTGATAAGGATAGCTAGATGTAAAATCTAAGTTCCCACCATTGGTAAAAGAGTCGCCAAGAGAATAGATCGTCCCAAAAGCTTGGGAGGAAGAGCTATATTCCTCCTGGGTGTCATTCCGAAGATATCCTGAAGCATGCTCTTTTTGCTCTCTGCCTATACTGTATACAATTTCTTTATTAAAAGTGTAGGTTTTTTGTTCGTTTAGAACAGAGACGTATAATCTCAATACAACCTCAACGGTGGCAATACTTAAAGCAAGGCCTAAAATGGCCAGAGATAGCCTTTGAAAATATAACTTTTTTCGGGTTGTCATGTTATAATTATAAGCACTTTATCAGTTAAAACAAAGTGTTCCTAAATGAAGTTGTATAATGACAAAAATGATCATTTCCTATGCCACTATACTCTTGTCATTGATAGCTTTTCTAAATTCTGTGATATTGGTTGTGTTTATTGTTATGCCAAAGACTTTGGTCCAGAGCAGAGAACTGCACTTAGTTTACCTAAACTGAAAAACCTTTTTGAGGATGCATTTGATAGAAAGCTAGATTCTGGAATTTGTAAAATACTCAGGCGAAGAATCCCTGTTAGGCTTGGCTTTGAAACAGATCCATTTCAAGACTTAGAAAGGAAAACAGATGTCACCTATAAAATGCTTAAGCTTTTTAAAAAGTATAAGTATCCCTATATTATTTTTACAAAGTCACCACTATGTTTAGAAGATAAATATAGAGAGCTCTATTCTCCAGAATTAACCTATATCCAAATCAGTGTCTCAAGTCCAAAACCTGAAATGGGGCAACGCTTAGAGCCCTTGGCGGTCGAGGCAAGTAAGAGAGTTGGAATTGTTCAAAAGCTCGAAGAATGGGGCATCGATAGTGTTTTACGCTTTAATCTTTTGCCACAGAAACTCCATCAATTAGACGATGAAGATTATTATAAGGCCTGTGTGGATTTTATTAAGGGAGCGAAAGTTAAGAAGGTGATATTAAATAGGATAACTCTACAGTCCGAAGAAGGTCCCATTCAATTTCCATTTGAAAAAGAAAGATTCTTTGATTTGAAGCAAGAGCTCAAAGGACAATCGACTTTAACTCTTTGCTATCTTGGTAGCCCAGCGATTGACTTTTTTAATTATGAATCAAAAGATTGCGACAACTGTTGCCAGTGTGATTTATCCCCGGGGAATAAAACTTCTAACCTTCCTCTCTTTCTAACCGATCATGAAAATTATAAAAATCGTGTGTCTCATATACTTAGAATGGGAATGTTAAAGACGCTCTCATTTACCTTGAGAAATGGGGTGGCATGATTTTTTTAGCTAAGAATATCGCTATAACCTTAATTCTTTTGGGATTAATCGAATTCACTGCATCGCTCTTTGTAAACGAATCCAGATTTAATCAAATATATGGAGTTTTACGATCTAATTCCGATTTCCTTTGGAGAGTTAGAGAGAATTTAGACCAGGACTTCTTTGGTGCCCACCTGCAAACAGAAGATCGTGGGTTTCGCTCTGCTAATGAGAATCTAGAAGATTGTAAAAAAAGAGTTGGCGTATTTGGAGCTTCTCCAAGTTTTGGCTGGGGAGTTAGTGAAGAGGGAATTTACACATCTCGATTGAATGAGAAGTTTAAAGATAAGGGAGTATGTTTCTTTAATTTCAGTGTGATTGGCTTTTCTTCTTCCCAAGGACAGAAACTATTTAAGACTATCATAGAAGAAGAGAAGCTTGATGTCGTTCTTGTCTCTTACCTTGTAAATGATGTGGACTTTAATCGCTTCTATTTCCCAGGTCAAAGTACAGATTTGGAGGTTATGGCGGAATTATCCTCCTATTCTCCGATTTTTTTTATTCAGAAATTAAGAGACACCAACTCATTCAAACTGCTTCGACAACTAGTGGCCGACGAAAATAATCAAGATTTAATAGAGAAATCTATTGTAAAAACAGCTACATATAAGAGAGTTAAGCAACTGGAATTTTTAGAGAATATAGAAACTATGATAAAATTATCTCAAGAAAAGGGGATTGATTTTTACTATCTTGAGATGCCCGTTGGGATACATGTGATGTCTCAGTATTTGAAAGATCATTGCTCAATTGAAGCAGCAAGTGAAGAGAAGATAGAGTTGGTCGCTAAGAAAATTGAAGGGTGTAGGATCACAGAATATAATGAACTCTTTGATAAAGACTCTTCTCGCTCCTTAGATCAAGCACGCTCGATTATTGCGATGAACAGATTTAAGCAGTATCGACTTTCTTTAAGAGAAAAGATCGATAGAGAGAAGATTGTAAGTGTTCGCGAATTAAAACTAGGGGAATTGGAAGATACTTTTCTTTCTGAAAATAAGGACTATGTTCACCCAAGCTCTTTTGGTCACCAAGTAATAGCAGAAGATATCTTTTCGGTGTTAATGAATAGATTGTGAAAGGTAAAAACAGCATGAAAGCATTTTACGTTAATATAAAGAAAACATTTACATTTCTAAAAGAGATCTGGACTTTGATTATAAAGAATAAGAAATGGTGGCTTATTCCTTTCTTTGTTGTCCTCTGTCTCTTTGCCCTTACTCTTGCCATCGTTGGTGGAGGAGCAATACTACCGGCAATCTATGCTATTTTTTAGTTAAGGTAAGACTTTATGTTGTCTCGAGTATTCGCATTCTTTGTGTGCTTAACTGCGGTATTACTACCTTATAGGCTGCGTATTATCTTTGCCGAGTTTGTTGGATGGGTTGTTCAGTTTTTCTATGGAACATACTTTGGAATCATAAACTTTATATTGAAAGAATTAAAGGCCGTTGAGGATGAAGACGCAAATACTGACAAGGAAAAAGTAAATGAATAGGACTGAGCCTGTCGCTGTTCTCTTTTCAGGGGGGACCGATTCTACATTGACAGCGGCCCTTCTTGCGAAGGAACAAGATGAGGTTCATCTCATTACTTTTGATAGATTAGGTATTTTTGAAGTTAAAAACTCAGAGAAAAATTACTTACGACTTCAGGAAAAATTTCCAGAGACTAAGTTTATTTATAAGATCATCGACTTTAATGAAGTTTTTAAAAAAATTTCTTATCAAAACTATATAAAGAATTTAACGAAATACGGTTTTATGAACCTAAGTACTTGTGGTCTATGTAAGTTATCAATGCATATTGCAATGATAGCCTACTGTTTAGATAAGAATATTAAGTTTGTGTCTGATGGTGCCAATAGAGGTATGGAGATATTTCCGGCTCAGATGGATATTATTATAGAGAAATTACGTGAATATTATATGTCATATGGAATTGAGTATACCAACCCTGTGTTCGACTATGCTCCCCCTGAAGAGAAGTCACTGATTAAGAATAAGGAAATGGCGGCTTTATTAAATTCTGGAATAAAAAAACGAGAGCCACATGTGGAGTCATCCGCAGAGACAACTGAGAAGAAACTCTATGAGCTAGGTCTTTCACCACAGCAAGAAGTTAAAGGAACTCATTATGACAAGAAACGCCAGCCTCGTTGTTTTCAGTTTATGATTTTCAATGTCTATGTTCAAAAATGGTTCCTTCCCAAACATAATATGGATGAGTATCGAAAGAATACTTTAGATTTCTTTAATCACAAGATGAATGAATCGAAATTCTTAATAGATGATTATGTTAAGGGAAAAAATAGTAAGATATTTAATAAGGTTAAAGAGTAGACTATGTTAGATACTGGATGCTGTGGAACGAATTTGAGAACAAATAAAATATCCTATATTGGATATTTAACTTTTGCATTTCCATCCTTGGTTGTTCTCTCTATCATCTATCCCGCATTATTCCTCGGGCCACGGAGCTTAAGGGTTAAGGTTCGAGTTATAATTACGGGTCTATTCAATGTTAGTAAAAAGATGGTTGTCTTTCCAAAGTTAAAACTAGGGATTTCTACATCTCTTTATCCGTTGTCACCATCACTTTCAGGCTTAGCATTTAAAACTTTTAACTTATTCACCGTTTTTTTATGCTGGGGGCTTATGCTTGGATTAGGAGTAGGTTTAAAGCATGTTCTTTAAAAAGAAAAAAAAACATCATTCAAAGGAAGCGAGTGATTTCCCTATTATGGATAATCATTCCGACATTATTTTTCTAGATAATGCTTGTACTACACTTAAACCACGTCCAGTAATTGACTCAATAAGTAACTATTATACTGAACTCGGAAGTTGTGCCCTTAGATCACCTCACAAATTAGGAAAAGAGACAACGAAAGCAGTTTTTAAAGCAAGAAAGACTATTGCGAATTTCCTAGGCCTCTCAAGTCCTGAGGAAGTGATTTTTACCCGTGGTGCAACCGACTCGATTAATTTATTGGCCCAAAGTTATAAATTTGAGCAAGGAGATGAGGTTGTTGTTTCCTCTTTAGAGCACAATTCAAACTTGCTTCCTTGGCTTGGCTTAAGTGAACGATCTAACCTTAAGGTTCATATTTGGGATATTGATCCAGAAGGGAGATTTGATCTGAATGAGCTGGAGAGTTTATTGGCAAAGAAAGAAGTTAAGCTTCTCTCTCTATTTTCTGACTCTAATATTATCTCGGTTGATTTACCCATAGAACAGATTGTGGATATCGCTCATAAATATAATGTTCTTGTGCATATTGATGCTTCCCAATCACTTTTGCACCGAGAGGTTAACTTTAGTAAGTTCGATATCGACTTCATGTCTTTTTCCTTCCATAAACTTATGGGACCCACTGGTATTGGCGTATTGGCCCTTAAGAAGAAAAACTATGAAAGGTTGACCCCTGTTCGGCTGGGCGGTGAGGCAGTTGTTAATGTAACGGAAAAATCCTATATTCTCTCCGATGTACCAGCATGCTTTGAGCCAGGAGTAGGGTCTTATAGTGAAATCCTGGGGGCAGCTGCTGCTATCGATTATATCTCTTCTCTTGGATATAAATTTATTCAAGATCGCGATAGAGAACTTGCAAGTCTATTATATGAAGGAATTTCTTCTGTTAAAGAAATTAATATCCTTGGACCAGACCGTAACTCGCATCTTATTAACTTCTATCTAGGGACCATGGACTCTGGAGAGTTATCCATTCTACTTGATAAGAACTTTGGAATAATGACGAGAGCAGGTGTTCACTGCGGTCACTATTGGTTTAATAAATATCGGCTAAATCCTTCTCTTCGAGTGAGTGCCGCCTTCTATAATAGAAATACTGATATTGAAATTTTAGTTAATGCTCTGAAAGAGATGGCAGGTTCATTCTTATAATATGGATAACTATAGTCAAAACCACATTTTCTTCTATCAAGATCTTATACACTTCTCTGAAGATAAGAATCTGAGAAAACTCTGTATAGAATTAAGAGATCTTGAAAATATTCGCCTAAAATATCTCCCTTCAGATATTGAGACTTGTTCTTTTCATAGAGATGAAGATGATAAAGTACGTATTTTCTATCTTCTATATAGAGTTACCTTCCATCTGTTTCGTTTAAAAATGAATGGTGATAGTGGTCATGAGTTGATTGTTGTGGAGGAAGAAATTCTTCATAAAATTAAGAGCTATCTCTATGTTCAGGGCAATAGGCCACCGGCCTATTTATTTCCGAAGTATTGTCTTGAACGAATTTCTGCACCATTAAATGATGGATTGCTCATTTTTGTAAAAATTTTAATGACGACTGCCTACTTTTGTATGGGATGGTCAAAGAGACTTAGCAAATGTATTCGGTAGGTATCTCTTGCTATTTCCACGACTCTGCTATCGCGGTTCTGAAAGACGGTGAACTTATATTCTATTCTATGGAAGATCGATTCTCTAGACTAAAGCATGATGGTCGTTACCCTGAAAAAGCAATCGAGTATATCAAAGAAGAGCTTCAACTCGATATGGAACCTAGTAATATTGAATCAATTTGTTTCTATGAAGATAATGAGAAGAAATTTATTTCACTACTCAATGAAACACTGGCCGGCTATCCATTCAAGTTTCGTGACTTCTACAAAGTTATTCCTCAATGGATAATGAAAAAATTTTGGATAAAATCTAAATTAGCTTTAAGTTTTAAGACAGAACTCAGTAAGGTAAAAACTGGAGATCATCATTTATCCCATGCGCTGTATGGTCATTATTCAAGTGGGCTAGAAAGAAATGCTGTGATTTGCTCTGATGGTTATGGGGACCGAGCTTCCCTAACGGCCTATAGCTTTACAAAAGATGGTTATAAAGAAGTACTCCGTTATGATAAAGATAATTCACTCGGTCTTATTTATACAACTTTTACTACTTTCTTTGGATTTAAGGCCAATGATGGTGAATGTTCTTTAATGGCCATTTCTCGCTTTGGTACTGCTAAGTACAGAAGTTGGGTTGAAGAGGCCCTAAAAAGTGACGAGAAAGAGGTCTATAGAGTTAATTCCAACTTCTTCAACTTTGGTTTAGATGCTGAATGTTTTTATACGGAACATTTTATTAATCGCTTTGGAGTTCCGAATAGAGAGAAGTTTACAGTTTCAAGTTTTGAAGAGCGAGAAGTTTCCGAAAAAGAGCAGTACTATCTCGATCTAGCAGCAAGCTTTCATGAAGTATTTGAAGAAATTTATCAATCCCTATTTAAGAAGGTGTATGAGCTTACCTCTATGCGAAATTTTGTTTTTTGTGGAGGTGTCGCTCAAAACTGTGTTCTCGTTTCATTATTAGAAAAACTTCCTTTCGTAGATAGCATTCATATCCCCCTAGACCCAGGAGATGGAGGAGGTGCTATCGGTGCCGCTATTTACGGATCAAAAGCAGAAAGCTTTAAAGTGAATCAGAAGTTTGCTGGTTCAAGAATAGGTCAAAAGGATCAAGATAAGCTTGTTGAGATAGCTAAACATATGAACGATGTAGAGCTTAGATTTGCCAATGAAGAAGAGAGGATTGAATATCTCTATCAACAGATCATGGCCTCTGAGGTTGTCGGACTCTTTACTGGTGAAATGGAAGTTGGACCACGCGCTCTAGGGCATCGCTCTTTGTTATGTCGAACAGATGACCCTACTGTAATTGAGAAGCTATCTCATGAGATCAAAACCCGTGCAGCATTTAGACCTTATGCTCTGATAATGTTAGAGGAAGATGCCTATGAGATGGTTGAGGATTATCACCCCTCTCATTTAGTTGAGGGAATGCAAACTGTAGTATCCATAAAAAAAGAGTTTCATAAAGTTCTTCATTATGGACTACACATAGATAAAACTACAAGAGTACAAATTGTTAGAGAAGAAGATAATGGCTTTCTTTACAAGCTGTTAAGATTGAAAAAAAATAGAGAGGGGCATTCATGTTTGATTAATACCTCTTTTAATCAATCAGGCCTTCCATTAATTAGCTCTCCTATGGACGCTTTTTATTTTTTTAGAGATAGGCCTATGGGAGCATTGGTTATTGAAGGAATTTTGGCTTCAAGGAATTAAATGAAAGAAAAATTACAGGCGATCAAGCATGGCCTTTCAATTTTAAAAGATTTTTTTAAATCAAAAAATATGAGAGGTAACTCCCATCTTATTCCCTTTTTGATTCTATTATTTATTTTTTCAATATTAGGATTTCTCGTCGTGAGTAGTGGAGGTATTTCACCACTACTTTATCCACTTTTTTAAAGCACTATTCCTAGTGCTTCACAGTCTGAAGATCTCCATGTAACACCATCAGATAGTGTTAGTCCTAGCACACCTTTTTGATCAGTTGTGAGCTCTGTTATTTTTAGGCTCAATAATTGTGTACCTGCATCATCAAGAACAACTGAAGCAAGTATATCAAGACCATTGATCGTATACTTTCCTCGTCCCTCTACTAAGGTTTTCGGAGTAATGGCAGTATTTGGAGATAGGCTGAAGAAAGAAACTAACCCACCTCTAAAGTAGAGGACCTCTACCTTTGTTACAACATCATTCACTTCTTCGGCAGGTGAACAGTAGATTAGTCCCTCAACGCTAAATTCTGATTTACTCAATACTTTATTTATAGATTCTTTAATTGTGGCGACTGTACCAGTTTGCTCAATAGCAATGACATCTCTTCTTCTTGCTGGAGCGTCTCCATCTTCTCTATTGCCTCCATTGAATTCAAGCTCGGCCATTCTATTAATAACGGATTGGTAAGAACTCTCTAATTGCTCAATTCTTTTCAGGGATTGAGAGTTAAGATAGAAAGAAACTCCAGCAACTATAAAGAGGACAAACACCGCGATTGCGAGAAATGAGCTGGAGCCAGATTTAGAACTTCTATTTTGTGCCATGAGAATTGATCCTTCTTATAGAACTTAGTCTAATAATGAACATTATTTTATCATACTTATGGCCCTGTGCGCATGATTCTCTTTTGTACAAAATTGCCCTAGAAAACGTAAATGTAGAGAATTTGACCAAAAATATAGAGTTTTTTGTAAAAAACTATTTTTTTATTCTATGGCCGCCCTTGACACTGGTCCAACCGATATTAGATTGTGTCTCGAAGCATTTATTTAAAATATAAACCGCGTTAAATGTCGCACTGTAATAAACATGGAGGAATACCGATGCAAGTAAGACCTTTGCAAGATCGCGTTCTCGTTGAAAGACTTGAGGAAGAAACAAAAACAGCTGGTGGAATCATTATCCCAGATAATAACAAAGAAAAGCCAGCTCAAGGTAAAGTTGTTGCTACTGGTCCCGGACATAGAAATCAGGATGGAACATTTGCTGCTCTTGGTGTTAAAGAGGGCGAAACAGTTCTTTTCGGAAAGTATGCTGGAACAGAAGTAAAAGTAGACGGTAAAGAACTTCTCGTTATGAGAGAAGACGATATTCTTGCTGTACTTAACGCTTAATTTTTAAACTTTATATTTAGGAGATATAACCATGGCAAAAGAATTAAAATATTCAGAAGATGCAAGAAGCTTAATCCTTCACGGGGTAAACTCACTTGCTAATGCAGTTAAAGTAACTCTAGGGCCAAAAGGTCGTAACGTTGTTATTCAAAAGTCTTTCGGAGCTCCACACATCACTAAAGATGGTGTTTCTGTAGCTAGAGAAATAGAACTAGAGAACAACTTTGAAAATATGGGCGCTCAAATGGTTAAAGAAGTTGCTCAAAAAACAAATGATGATGCTGGTGACGGTACAACTACTGCTACTGTTCTTGCTCAAGCTATTTACCGCGAAGGGGCTAAGCTCGTTTCTGCTGGTCACAACCCAATGGATCTTAAGCGTGGGATTGATACTGCTGTTACAGCTGTAGTTGCTAAGCTTAAAGAGATCTCTAAAGAAGTTAAGTCTAACGAAGAGATCGCTCAAGTTGGTACAATTTCTGCTAACAATGATGCTGAGATTGGTGGACTTATCGCTGAAGCAATGGCGAAAGTTGGAAACAACGGTGTTATCACAATTGAAGAGTCAAAAACTGCAGAAACAACTCTTGATGTTGTTGAAGGGATGCAATTTGACCGTGGATACCTTTCTCCATACTTCGTAAATAATGCTGAGAAAATGGAAGTTGCTTTTGATGATGCAAATATCCTAATCACTGACAAAAAAATCTCTAACCTTAAAGAACTAGTGCCAATCCTTGAGAAAGCTGTTCAAACAAATAGACCACTTCTTATTCTTGCTGAAGATGTAGAAGGTGAAGCTCTTACTACTCTAGTAGTTAACAAACTTCGTGGTTCACTAAATGTTGCTGCTGTTAAAGCTCCAGGTTTTGGTGATAGAAGAAAAGAAATGCTTAAAGATATCGCTTCACTTACAGGTGGTACTGTAATTTCTGAAGAGCTTGGAATGAGTCTTGAGACTGCTGAGCTTGTTCACCTTGGTCAAGCTAAGCGTATTACTATCGACAAAGAAAATACAACTATCGTTGATGGTGCTGGTGAAAAATCAGAAGTAGAAGCTCGTGTTTCTCAAATCAATAAGCAAATTGCTGAAACTTCTTCAGACTACGATCGTGAAAAACTTCAAGAAAGACTAGCTAAGCTTGCTGGTGGTGTTGCTGTAATCAATGTTGGTGCTCCAACTGAAACAGAAATGAAAGAAAAGAAAGACAGAGTTGAAGATGCTCTTAACGCTACTCGTGCCGCAGTTGAAGAAGGTATCGTAGTTGGTGGTGGATCAGCTCTTCTTCACGCTTCTGCTGCTCTTGAAGGACTTAAGCTAGAAAACGAAGAACAACAATTTGGTGTTCGTATTATCAGACGTGCTCTTGAAGAGCCATTGAGACAAATTTCTCACAATGCTGGCCTTGAAGGATCAGTAGTTGTTAATGAAGTACGCACTAAAGGTGATGCTTCTTGGGGATATAACGCTCGTGAAGACAAGTACGAAGACCTTGTAAAAGTTGGTATCATTGATCCAACTAAAGTAACTCGTTCAGCACTTCAAAATGCTGCTTCAGTTTCTGGACTTATGCTTACAACTGAAACAATGATTGCCGACCTTCCATCAAAAGATGATGGAGCTCCAATGGGTGGAATGCCTGGTGGAATGGGCGGAATGGGTGGAATGCCTGGCATGATGTAAGCGCTTGTGCGTGTCAAAATGCATAGCATTTTGATACGCCGCTCGCGCACTTATTCGAAGGGAAGGCCAGGAAGAGCGAAAGCGAACTCCTGCGCTTTTCGGCTTTGCCGAAAAATTAAACTTCGCATAAAGAGAGAAGCGAGCTAGGCGGTTTCAGCAAAGCCAAAAAATCAAATGATAAAAAAGAAAAGCCTCTCTTTGGAGAGGCTTTTTTTATTTTAGAAGTATTTGTTTAAAAATCTTTTTAAATATTAATAAATTGTGGGGAGCATAAATAGGTCAATTCAGTGTCAAAATTTGTCTTAAGGTTGGTTTTGATCTTCTGCATTGAGAATGAAGCTGTTATACTTTTGAGGTTCAATAAATAAAACCATATCATTTTTCAATAGGTGTATATATGAATTGGGATGCCCAAAAGATCAAAAAAGAGATAATTTCTTATATTTTAATTTTCGTAGGTGTATTTGGATTCAAATCGACATTCTTTGAACCCAATCACATTCCTTCAGGATCTATGCTTCCCACTATGGCCATTGGGGATTTCATTATCGTTAACAAAATGTCCTACGGTCTAAAGCTCCCGTTCTTTGAATGGTTTGGCGATCCCGTTTATGTTACCGACTTTAAAGAGCCTGAACGTGGCGATATTATGGTTTTTGAATTTCCTAAAAATAGGGACATTCTCTATGTGAAGAGACTTGTTGGACTTCCTGGAGATACGATTGAAGTTTTTGATAACCGTGTTTTTATAAATGATAAAGAAGTAAAGACTGAAGATGTAAGCCCAGAGCAAGTAAAAGATTATATGGAACTCTACGATCAAAGAGGTCGCCCTATGGATATGAAGTTCAAGAAATTTCATAACGGGGAAGTTAAACATATTGTGGCCTATAATGAAGCTCAATCGATTCACTTGAGTCAGCCTAAGATGACTATCCCGGAAGGGAAGTACTTTATGATGGGTGACAATAGAGATTTCTCATCAGACTCTAGAAGATGGGGACTTGTTAGTCGTGAGCATATTCGTGGGAAGGCCTTGTTTGTTTGGTTTAACATGGTCTACCCTTGGTCAAACGAACCTTTCCATTTCAGACCGTGGAGAATCGGAACAGGGTTTTTAAGCTCGGTTGAGTAGCGCTTTCTTTTTATTTGAGTGAGCGACGTGCTCTCTTTGATAGAACGTCATGTTTGGTTATTCTGCTCGTAAATGCCGCGCCCTTTGGGCTGGATTTACTTTAGTGACATACCTCTATGCCTCAAAGCCCTCCACTGGAGGCCTTTGCCGCAAGAGGGGGTCAAGATTTTGTCTCCAAGTTCTTAAGATGGTTAGATTTTGACACCGCCATCTTCACGACTGATAGAGGCCGAAAGGATAGTACTGATCGGCCTTTTCGACATTTAAACACCTTAGATTAGCTCCTCATTTCTTATTTAATTTATGACAATTTTCCTCTCTTTAACTAAGTTTTCGAAATACTTAGGTGATAGGAATTGCAAGATTCACTAATTTTTTTTGAAGTCGTGCTTTTGACCCGTAGGCACCCAAAATGCACCAAGCTAAGCTTCCATAATTAGGGAAGCAGTGGTCATAACGGCCCACAATGAGAATTATTGCATACCTAGTGTTGAACACTTATAGCTCTAGAGACCCTTTTAAAAGTTGGCATGGTATGTGCTTTATATAAATGCAAGACGGGTCAGGAAGACTAGTCGTAAACGTGTCACGGAAGATGCAAAAAGAAATAGAAGAAAGGAGCGCATGGATGAGGCTTACTGTTCGCAAAATCTCTCAAAGGATTGACTTGTTTGCGATTGCTGTCATTTTCATCTCTCTCTCCAACAACTCTTTGGCAACATCATTGGACTCAAGTAGCGAGTGTGCAGTACATTTTGCAGGAACTGTACTATCAGTGGTTGATTCAAGTGCTCCTTTCTCTATTAAAAATCAAAAAGAAAATATCACCTTTAAAGTAAATGAAGACTTCAATTCTCAGGAAGAGGTTGGAGAGTTCTATTCATTAAGTGTAATTAAAGGTGGTCCTCATAAATTTAAAGAAGGTCAAGATTATGAAGTTCATGCGGATTCTGGATTTCTCTGTAGCTCAAGTCTGATGTAGTGACCTAATTTTATGGCCCTATTAGCTATTCACCTTAGGATGAGGTGAAGAAAGAACAAGGATGTTTAATGAAAGCTAAGGCAAGAGTAATGCTCCTAGGTCTATTCCTAGGAATTTCTTCTGCATTTGCATACGACTTCACAGAAGATTTTGAAAATGGTTTTTACTGGGAAACATTTCCCATTAGTTTTCAAAAGTTTGTGGATTCAAGTGCAGAAGGTGAGGTGCTTAATCAGCTGGTGAGTGCAGCTGAGAACGAGTGGGAAAATGCTGTTGGTGTAGATTTATGGAATATTGCTGATCAGTATGTCGTAAGCAGTTCCCACTCGGGTAACCACATCAGATGGTCCAATGATTTTGCACAGGAGACGGGTTACAGTCCCGTGAGCACCTTGGCCGTAACGATCCGCCATAGAGTGGGCACGTACTTTGTTCGAACTGAGATAATCCTTAATGGTGAGAATGAAAGATTGAGATCTAATCAAGGAAATCTCCTCTATCAAACAATTCTTCATGAAATGGGACATACTCTCGGAATTGATCATTCAGAATTTTCAAGTGCAGTAATGTATCCTTCTGTTCAGGGGATTAATAGGCTGTCATTTGATGATCAAGATGCCGTTGTGGATGTTGTTGATGAGACTAGGCTGCGCCAAGAGGTAGGATTTGTTTCTGCTCTTTCTACAGAGACGAGTGGCAACGCAAACGCTTTAGCCTGTGGTTCCGTGTCACTTGTGACTGACTCTGATAGTGGTGATGGACCTGGCAGTGGAGCGGCAACTGTCATTATGGGCTTTCTTTTGGTCATTATTTCCAGCAGAGCTAGGCAAATATTGCCGGTACAGTCTCGCTACTAACTTCAAATTGAGTTTGAGGCCCTTCTTTACGAAAAAGAGAGTATGGAAGAGCATAATAGCGAACAATATATTCTCTACATTCAATGGCAAGAAAAACTGGATAGCGCTTTTATTCGTTTTGCAGCTGACTTTAAGAGATACAATATAAATCTAATCCCCGTTAAACCTCAAGAGCTCGACTACTTCTTAGATAGAAGACAGATTCCAGTCATTATGATGACGAGTACTATAGCGGAGTATCAAAAGTTTAGATCATTAAAAAAGAAGTACTTTGACTACTATGTTAATCATAAAAAAATTAAGCTCTTTCACTTAAATTCATTTTCAATGGTGACTGATTTTATAAGTACTTCACGACATAGATCTTATATTCATGTTCCTTTACCGATTCCCTTTAATAAGGCTACACTATTAGTGCTATCTCATTATGTAGAAGAGCTTGAAGGCGATAATAAGTGGCCAGGTGGTAAGCGCTCAAAGCTGCCAACGATTGGTCCATCAGATGCCTAGAGAAGGTAGAGTATGAGCTTCACGAAAGAAAATGAAAAATCAATGATCATGCTAACAATTCTTAGAATTGATGCTCAAAGATTGTATGAAAGAATTAAGTACCGTGAGCCTGAATACATGCATCACTTTTCCGCAAAAAGAACTCGTGATCATTTTCCCGCTATTTTTAAAAATAAATATCGCTCAGTAACGATTGATGACTTAAAGCTTTGTGGCGAAGAAGTCATCATTGGGCTAGATCAATTCTATACTTCAGCTGATGAAATGGAATGGTATCTCATGGTAACTGAAGATATGCCTGGAACTGTTCAAGAGCGTGTTGCTCATATGGTTCGTGAAATTGACGAAGCCTATGACATCCTTCAACTCTATATCAATGCTGAGTTAGATAATTATCGTCCACGTAGATCGAATAATTCTGAAGAGGCCGTTGAGTTCGTTGATGAGTTGCCCGAATTTGAAAATTCCGAAGAATTCGAAGACGACACTAACTAACCAAGCAATTTTCTCACCTATTTATGGAACACTTCTCCCTATTGGGTTTTTCATGGCCCACGCTATAATAGAAGAGATGAAGTTTTCACTAGTACTAATCATTCTCCTTTCAACATTCTCTGCCCATGCTGCAACTGCAGAGGTATCCAAGGCCAATGGAATTTTCTCGGGAAGAATTTCTCGCATCAACGAGAAAGCGAGTCTTATCCGATTGAAAGTTGATTTCGCTAATATGAAGTATCTCAATAAGAAAGATAAAGTTGAATTCTGGGATGAGAGAGGATCGGACGTTAGATGTAAGGCCTATATTATTGGTAAGTCCAATGATTACCTACTCATGAAAGTGCCTGAATTTGAATATTGTAAGCGTTTTATCTTCATTGCGGATGGTGCTTATGTTCAGCTCTTCAGTCAGGACCTTGTGAATAATCTAACGATGGGTAAGGAGCTTGTTGATATCTTGCTCAAAAAGAAGATGGCACTGAGCAGCAAGCTTCTGACCAATAAGAAAAATCTTGATAGTCATATCGAAAGAGTTAACGCGATTAATCTAAGATATAAAGTTTTGAGGGATAAACTAGAGGCAGAATGGCGCGAGGAGTTGGCCTCTTTGGAAGAAGATCGACTAACTTCATTTAGAAATTACAAGGATGTTGAAGGCCAACTGCTTGAAATTGATGACAAGCTTGAAAAGTATAGAATTGAGGATCGCAACCTCAAAGAAGATCGTTGGGCCCTTGATCCTAGACTCTATTTTTCCAAATAGACACATCGTGCGATTATTCTCTAAAACCTACCTTTTTCTTCAAATTTTGTATCATTTCCATTAGTGTAGTGTGACTTAAATCGAACCTACGTTAAAGGAAATCCACATGTTCAAGATGGAAAAGCTCCACGTTGTTGCACTTTGCTTCATTTCACTTATTTTTACAGTTTCTTGTGAAAAAAATGAAAACTCAGGAAGATCAACCTCTAATACCTTTACTTACAACTTCACATCACAGCCAACTACAGTAAATGCTCTTTCCTCTACAGATCATTATGCTTCATTAGTTCAGGGCTATGTAATGGAAGGTCTTGCTTATAGAGACTCAGATACTTATGAGTGGAAACCAGCTCTTGCTGAATCATGGGAAATCTCTGAAGACGGTTTAACTTTTACTTTTAATTTAAGACAAGGTGTTAAGTGGCACGATGGAAAACCGCTAACGGCTGAGGATGTGAAGTTCACATTTGATGCATTGATGGACAAAGATAATAAATACAATACAGCGACTAAAAAGCCTTACTTAGAAAATATTGAAAGCTGTACGATTCTTGCTCCAAATAAAGTTCAATTTAAGGCCAAGAAGAAATACTTTGGTAACTTTGATGTAGTCGCTGGTGGAGTTATCCAGGTCGTTCCTAAGCATTTATATGAGAATCCATCTGAAGAACAAGAAAAGCTTCTCAATAAAACTCTTATCGGAACAGGAGCTTACAAATTTGTTGATTGGAGAAAGGGTAACTCTATAATTCTAGAGAAGAATAAAGATTGGTGGGGAAATAAAGTTTACCCAGATCAGTTTAATTACGAAGCAATTAAGATTCGTTTTATTAAAGATACTTCTGTTGCCCTTCAAAGACATGAGAAAGGGGATATTGACTTCCTCGCTCTATCTCCTGAAGAGTACACTAAGAAAACAGATGGGAAGAAATGGGGAAAAGAAGTTTTCAAAGTAAAGTATGAGAACTCAGCACCTAAAAACTATGGATTTATCGGTTGGAACTTAAAGAACTCTCTATTTAAAGATAGAGAAATTCGTGTTGCTCTTAATAAACTTGTTGATCGTGAGAAAATGATTGAAAAGTTTACTTATGGACTAAGCCTTCCGGCTACAGGTCCATGGTATCGTCAATCTGTTTATGCTGACCCTAATGTTAAGCCGATTCTTTTTGATTCTAAAGGTGCACTAAAAATCTTAAGAGACAATGGATGGAAAGATACAGATGGTGACCAAATTCTTGATAAAGTAATTGATGGGCAGAAGAGACCATTTAAGTTCACACTTCTTAACCCAAATAAAGAATTCAATAAGTACCTTGTTATTTTTCAACAAGATGCCAAGAAAGTTGGAATCGATGTTGAGATTAAAGTTATCGAGTGGAACACATTCGTATCTCTTCTTAATGAAAGAAATTTCGATGCTGTGATCCTCGCTTGGAGTGCTGGTTCTGTAGATATGGACCCTAAACAAATTTGGCACTCTAGCTCAATCGATAATGGCGGCTCGAACTTCATCAGCTATAGAAATAAAAGAGTTGATGAGTTAATTGATGCGGCCAGAACAGAGCTTGATAAAGAGAAAAGAATTCCAATGATGAGAGAAGTATATCGTGAAATCGCTCATGATGCTCCTTATGTATTTCTCTTTAATGCTCAGTATGGCTTCTATGGTTACCGCGATAATGTTGTTAGGCCAAAAGATACTTATAAGTTTGAAGTTGGTTTCGAAAGACATTGGAGCTTAAAGCAGCCAGGTAAGTAATTTTATAAAACGTTGAAGTAGATAGCGCTCAGAAATTGAAAGGAGTCGCAGTTGTTACAGTACATTTTAAGAAGGCTTATGTTGATGATTCCCACCCTTTTCGGGGTGACGATTATCGTTTTTATCATCATTAACCTTGCTCCGGGTTCTCCTGTTGAGCAGAAACTTCAGCAGCTCCAGTTTGCAGGAGCTGCTGGTGGAAGCGGAAGTAGTGGCGGTGGAGACACGGCGGTAGTATCTGAAGAAGTGGTTGAAGCTCTAAAGAAACAATATGGTTTCGATAAACCTCTTCATATTCGCTACTTCATTTGGTTAAAGAACTTAGCAACTCTCGACTTTGGAGAGTCATTCACTTACGAAGAGCCGGTGACTGATGTTATTATGAGTAAATTTCCGGTCTCCCTTCAATTTGGATTTGCTTCTTTATTCCTCTCATACTTGATCTGTATTCCTCTTGGTGTGCTCAAGGCCATTTATGATGGGACGAAGTTTGATTACGCCAGTAGTTTTGTCATTATGGGAATGTATTCGATTCCAGGCTTCATGCTGGGGATTCTTTTGATTGTATTCTTTGCTGGCGGGCAGTTCTTTGATTGGTTTCCTGCTGGAGATCTTTATTCTGATGATTATTGGGATTATGGATTTTTTGGAAGAGTTGCAGATAGACTGCACCACTTCATTCTTCCATGTATCTCTTATATGATCAGTCAGTTTACGGTTCTAACAATGCTTCAGAAAAACTCCCTATTGGAAGAGATTAAGAAAGATTATATCCGTACAGCTCGTGCTAAAGGTCTTCCTGAGAAAACTGTTTATTTAAAGCACGCACTTAGAAATGCACTAATTCCAATTGTTACAGGAATTGGTGGATTTCTCTCTGTATTCTTTGCTGGATCACTTCTTATTGAAACGATCTTTAATCTTGATGGAATCGGACTATTAGGTTTCCGCTCAGTTCTTGAGCGTGACTATAATGTGATTATGGGACTTACCTTTATTCAGTCCATCTTGATGCTCCTAGGGAACTTAATCAGTGACCTTGCTTATGTACTCGTTGACCCAAGGATTGATTTCAAATGATTGAGAAACTAATTAGTAATGAACTTACGTTAAAAAGATGGAATAGATTTAAGGCGAGAAAGTCGGCTTATTATTCTGGAATTGTATTCCTTATTATGGTTGTGATGACCTTTGTTGCGCCCATGCTTGCCAACAATAAGCCCCTCTACCTTTCTTATAAAGGCGAGACCTATTTCCCGGTATTCAATGACTACCATCCTAAAGAGTTTGGTTTGATGAATACTCTAGTAGTGAACTACAAGAAGCTTGAACTTTCAGAGAGTGATTCAGTTATTTGGCCTATTATTAAATGGGATCCATTAAGCTCAAACTCTGAGGTTTACTCTTATCCTTCTCCTCCGACGGCCACTAATATTATGGGAACGGATGAGTCAGGAAGAGATGTATTCTCCAGAATTCTTTATGGATTCAAGTATTCTATTAGTTATGCCTTTCTCGTTTGGTTTCTCAGTCTTATCCTCGGAATTATATTCGGAGGAACTATGGGATACTTTGGAGGCATCGTTGATATGGTAGGGCAAAGGGTTGTTGAAATCTTTAGTACGATTCCGGTACTCTTTTTGCTCCTTATTTTGATCTCAATCTTTACTCCGAGTATGTTGTTGCTTGTAACTATTTCATCTGTCTTTGGATGGGTTGCTATCAGCTACTACGTAAGAGCAGAGTTTTTGAAAAATAGAAAGCGTGAGTTTGTTGAGGCCGCCAGATCAATGGGAGCAAAGAGTAGCACCATTATCTTTAAGCATATTCTGCCAAATTCACTCGTTCCCATCATTACTTTTGCTCCCTTTGTGATTTCAAGTAATGTTATCTCTCTTTCAATGCTTGATTACCTAGGCTTTGGTTTGCCAGTTCCAACTCCTTCTTGGGGGGAACTTCTTTCCCAGGCCCAAAAGCACTTTACCATTGCTTGGTGGTTGGCCGTATATCCATCTGCTGCTCTATTTCTGACTCTGACCCTACTTAATTTGATAGGTGAGGGAGTTAGAGATGCAATGGATCCCAATATGAACTAGAATAGAAGTAATTAATCAATAAGATGTTGGAGTGAAGCTAGTGAGATTCTAGCGCTGTCCCGCAACGGTAAGTAGACTTTGTCTGAAGCCCGATCCTCCCTCATCTTAATTTTTTCCCGCGGAGGATTTCATGAAAAGCATTCTTTTTTCCACACTATTACTTTCCCCAATAATTCTAGCTGATGCCGGTGACATAGTTGTTACCGCAGAAGGCTTTGAGCGTAACTATCTAGAGAGTACCTCTGCGATATATGTAATCGATCAAAGTGAAATTGAATCTATGAACGCTACTAGTGTTGCTGACCTTCTTAAGAGGAAGGGGGGCTTCTCTGTTCAAACGAATGGAGCCTTCGGGAAGGCCAGCTCGATCAATTTAAGAGGAACTGATAATCGACATACACTAGTTTTAATTGATGGGGTTCGTGTAACAGATATTACATCTATAAGTGGGGGAACTCGTCTAGAGTTTCTCGACCCTGCACAAATTGAGAAAATCGAAATTCTTAAGGGGAATCAAGGGGTTCTTTATGGATCTGAGGCCGTAGGGGGAGTGATCTCTATTACGACTAAGAAAGGTGCGGGCTCACAGGTTGCCCTCGAGTATGGGAGCTATGATAAGAAGAAAGTCTCGGCCCATAACTCCTTCTCCAAGGGTGATAATCGTGTCTCTGTAACCGGCTCTTTTCAAGATGTTGACGGAATCTCTGCCTATAATGAAGATCGAATATCTGGGAATATTGAAAATGATGGATTTAAACAATCTGACCTTTTGATCAATTGGCAAAACCGATCGATTGATAAATTAATTTTGGATTTTCAAGGTGAGTTCAAGAATTCCTCTTACCTTTATGATGATTCAAGTGCTGATAATCCAAACTTAAATGGAGAATATAAAACAGCTCGCTATGCTCTTTCGAGCACATATAATCATTCAAAACTCGTTAATTTAGATTTTACTTACTCTCACTTTAATGTTGATCGAAAGCTCTTTGGTGAGAACTCATATGGAAAGTTTACTTACCTTTATCAAGGTAATTTTAATCGCTACACATTAGTAAATCGATCTTTTTATAGCGAGGGTGGGGAGCTTGTCACTGGAATTGAGTATGAGAGAGAAAAGACAAAGGCCCTGGATTCTTTACTTAATCAAACACGATCAAAAGAGAGAATGGGCGCATATATAAATAACTACAATAAGTTCGGTGGTTTAATACTTGAAGAAGGAATTCGCTATGAGGATCTTCAGTTCTTTGGTGATAAATTCGTATATCGCTTAGGTGCTGGCTATAACTTTAATAATTTAACAGTGAAGGTATCGCAAGGAACCAGCTTTAAAGCACCAACTTTATACCAGAGCTTTGCTCAATTTGGTGGAAATCGAAACCTTGAAATGGAAAGTTCCACTTCGCGGGAATTATCTCTTTTGTATAAGAACAAGAACTACATGAACGAAGTGACTTACTTTGAGATCGATTATGATAAGTATATTGACTACGATACGACGAGAAGCATTTATAATAATAGTGGAGATTATGAGTCCTATGGAGTGGAGTGGAATCAGCAATATACTTCAGAAAGATTTGATATAGGACTATTCTATACTTTTCTACGCTCAAAAAATAAAATAACAGGAGCAACGCTTCCAAGACGATCCAAGCATAACCTTGGATTTAATGCAGAATTTAGACTTGATGATCATTGGAGCTTTCTTACGGATTCTCAATTTCGTGGTAAGAGAACAGACTCTAATGGTAAGAAATTGACGAGCTATTATCTGACAAATCTAGGCGTCCAGTATAATTGGAATAAAAGTTCTGATAGAATAAGCTTGAGCCTAAATAATATTTTTAACAAAAGCTATGAAGAGGTATGGGGCTACGGAACTCCTGGTAGGAACTTCCTAATATCCTATAGATTTAGAATTTGAAACTAATAACGAGTCTATTCTTTTTTCTTTCTTTGCCGATTTTCGGGCAAAGAGTGGTGAGTATGTCTCCAACGATTACGGAGATTATAGGAGCTCTAGATAAACTGGATAGTCTCGTAGGGGTAAGTAACTATTGTTCTTACCCCAAACTTGCTTGTTCAAAGGCAAAAGTAGGTTCGGCCTTAACTCCAGATATTGAAAAAATAATGGAATTGACGCCGGATATTATCCTCTCTCAAAAAATGCAGAACTCATCTTTAGATAGAAAAGCGTCAAGACTAGGTCTTAAAGTGCTAAATCTAAAATTTGACTCTCTTTCTGATGTACAGAAATCGATCACTGAAGTTTCAAAGAAGTTGAGCTCATCAAAAGGGAGAGGAATTAACGAAGAGTTAAACTCAAAGATGAGTAAATTGAAAGGCCTTAAAAAAAAGGGTCACTTTCTTGTTATTGTTGATGTCTATGAAAAGATGGGCAGAGTGACAGGAGTACTCGTCGCTGGAAATGGAACTTTCTATAGTGATATTTTAAAGCTTACGGGGCTAGAGAATAAGGCCAATAAAACAAAAAATGGTGAATATAAAAAAATAACTCTTGAAGACCTTCTCGAAATGAAGGGAACTTCTTTTTTTATCTTCTCTCCTAAGAAGACTCAGAAAGAAGAACTTCTCAAACGTGAACTTATGAAGTTTAAGGCCAGTAATCATCAATACTATAGCTTTGAGAATGACTATGCTGTAATTCCTGGACCTCGCTTATCTCTACTTATTGAAGATATCCTGAAGAGGTTGAAATGATTTCCATTGGCAAACTAAAGCTGGGTAAGCGTTTAAATATTAATGATCTGCAATTCATTGAAAAGAAAACCAATGTCATTCTTGGGCCAAATGGAGCAGGTAAGTCGAGTTTACTAGAAGTCATAAGTAAGAATATTGAAAGCTTTAGTGGTGAAGTAAGTATTGGTCCAAAAAGTCTTCGCAATATAAGCTTATCTGAGCACTCTCAGTTAATGGCCTATATTCCTCAAAAACTTGATTGGAATATGGGGCTTAAAGTTCAAGATATTATCCTCTTCGGTCTATATCCGTTCGGCCATAATACAATGATGACTAGCGATGATAAGGAGAGGTTTAAGTTCTTGGTAGAGGCTTTAGACCTCTCATCTTTTTTAAATCGTCCATTTGGTGAGCTAAGTGGAGGTGAGCAAAAAAGGGTGGCAATTGCATGTGCGCTTTTTCAAAATACTAAAATTATAGTCATGGATGAACCTTTTGCAGCTCTTGATCCTTTTTATAAGCAAATGGTCGCTGATGTTCTAAAAAAGTGGCAGAGCGACCACGAAGTGACGATGATCCTTTCTATCCATGATATTTATATCGCTATGTATATAGGAGAGTACTTCTTTGGCATGAAGAGTGGAAAGCTCATTCATAAAACAGAGGAACTGGAGCAAAGCTTTTTTGAAAAGCTCTATGATACTCAGTTTAGTGCATTTAAATTTGATAAAGAAGTCGTCTTTCTCCCAAGACTGGAGAGGGCCCATGATAAATAAGGCCTTATTTTTTATTGGTGGTTTAATCGGAATTACCCTTTCCTTACTCTTTAGAGATGGAGAATGGATTAGTTTTCAAGAAGAGGTTAAGTCCGTTATCTTTTGGCAAATACGTCTACCAAGACTCCTTGTATCTTTAATAGCTGGGAGTTCTCTGTCTATTGCAGGACTTTTTTTTCAGTCTATCTTTAGAAATGATTTGGCCTCACCCTACACCTTAGGTGTTGCTTCTGGAGCATCATTTGGAGCAAGTGTAATTCTATGGTTAGGACTATCTATTCCTCTACAGGTTGGAATCTTCCATTTTGATACAATCAGCATTGGTGCGTTCATAGGTGCATTGATTTGTGTCTTTTTAATTCTAGGGCTCGCAAAGTTGAGAAGGGATCAATCACCACACTTTCTGATATTGTCAGGTGTTATGCTGAGTTTTATGTTCTCCAGTGGAATTATGCTTGTGCAATATTTAGCTCGTGAAATGAATCTAAGAAAAATGGTTTATTGGTTAATGGGAGATCTCAATATCGTTGGGATGGAGTCTATTTATCTTCTTCTTCCCATTTCTGTAGGTGTTATCTTCTACTGTTATCAAAAAAGGGAAGTGATCAATATCCTTTCCATGGGGGATCACTTTGCAAGATCAAAGGGAGTGGTACCGACAAAGGAGAGAAAAAGGCTATTTATCAGCTTATCTCTTCTCGTATCATTTCTTGTTAGTCTTTGTGGGCCTATTGGATTTGTGGGATTGATGATCCCTCATATTGCAAAGAAGCGTTTTGGCGCAAACTTAAAAGACAGTTTCTTTCCCTCTTTGTTTGGAGGAGCATTCTTCCTTGTTTGGTGTGAGTTCTTTTCAAGAATATTATTATCAGATATTGCACTACCTATAGGCGTGGTCACCTCCTTTATTGGAGGCGGCTTCTTCCTTTATCTCTTAATAAAGAAATCTTAATCACACTTTGTGAAGATCATTGAATTCTCTTTGATATCGAGAATCTTCTGAATCCTCAAATTTAGGGGGGGAGTTGCTAAGCCTCTTGTGATTTGAGAGCTTGCACCTTGATAAAAGTAATAGAGATAATCGGCCCAGTTATCATCCGTAATATTATTGTGACGACTTCTAAAGTGTCTTAGGTAGCCAAGCTTCTCTTTAAGAACAAACATTGTGGCCAGTGCTGCATTTTCTGGATTATCTAGATCTGAATGCTCTAAGTAAGAGTAGCTGGTATCTTCCAAGAGAGGCCCTATATCTTTAATTTGAGTTAAGCCCCGTGAGTTTTCATCCTGTCTACCTTTTAGTTTCTTGATGAGCTTGATCGCCATTTGTCCTAGGTTGAGTTCCCCAATCCGGATATCTTCTTTGATTTTATATTTAAGGCTAGATCCCATTTTACTTTCAACAGCAAGAATCCCCAGAGAAAGAAGCATTAACTCATCATACTCATTATTGCTAAGGTTCAGCTCTTCCATAAGTTTTGGCTTATGTTCAAGGAGTGTTTGCATGAATTTGAATGCATCTTTTCGTCTTGATAGAGATCTTGAATAAAATCGAGTATCACATGCCTGCTTGGAATCAATCATCGGCTCATCTGTGATAAAACTTCGGTATTTTTCACCTCTGTATACCTTGTAACCATCAAAATTATATTCTTGATTACTCTTATAATTGTAATTAACGAGATCAAAGGGATCAGGCTTAATAACAGGGCCAACTTGTTTCTCAAAATCTCTCATCAGGAAATTGAAGTGTTCAGGAACAATTTGATTTGCTGTAGGGAGAATTAAAGATGTTCCATCTCCAAGGGGATGGAGAGTTTGGCGATTAAATGCACTCAGGGCCAATTCACTCTCATCAATATTAGGTACAAAGTTATTCGCAATCGTATAAACGCGAAAGCTAATGACTTTCTTATTCAGCTTTAGTCCAGAAAGTGTGTAAAAGTAATTTCCTAATCGAAAGACATAATTACCTTTCGCATAGGTTTCTACTACTTCAGATTTCAAATCCTTCCATTCTTTATAGGGAATTTGCTCTATACCAGATAGATCGAAAATGGATCTATAGAGATTCTCTTTTCCGGTGAGACGCGAAGGAATTAATCGAATCTTATTCAAATCAATTTGCCCAATAAGTTTATAGAGTCCTTCATTGTCATTAATAAGCTCTTCAAAATCCCCATAGTTTTTAGGCTCGTGACTTAGAATATAGCGTGCTGTCTCTTCATAGTATTTGGAGAGATAGTGCTGCTGTGAAAAACTCGCTGGAGAGCGCTTTGAGTGATGAGCGCAAGAAGCGCTCAGAAATAGGAGAGCTATAAGGATAAGACTTTTCATGCAGAATTATCGGCTTATAGCTCATGATTCTTGAGTGTTATGGACGGTTACTGTTGTAAGTACTTAAATTTCCATGAGTTTAATCTGCGTTTTCTTCTTTTCATCACCACGCATATATTCAATTGTGACTTTATCTCCGACATTATATTTATCTAAAACATTGAAGATCTCATCGTAATTATTAACTTCTTGCCCATCAATTTGAAGAAGAATATCTCCTAATACATAACGTCCACGACGATCTTTTTGCATTCCTTCAAGGCCTGCTTTGGCAGCTGAAGACTTAGGGTCTACATATTTAACTACAATTCCTTTATCAATTCCAAAGTAGTGCTTAAGTCTTTCTTCAAGAAGACCAATTCCAAGCCCTGGGCGTTTAACTTTTCCATGTTTAATAATTTGCGGAACAATGGATTTGATCGTATCAATTGGAACAGAGAAGCCTACTCCGGCCGATGAACCAGAAGCTGAGAAGATCATTGTGTTCATTCCGATAACATCACCTTTAGAGTCATAAAGAGGGCCTCCCGAATTTCCAGGGTTGATAGAGCAATCAGTTTGAATCATTCCTGAAATATGAACTCCTCCAATTCCTTGAATTTTTCTTCCTGTCGCAGAGATGATTCCCGATGTAATCGTATGATCTAGACCAAAGGGGTTTCCAATCGCCATGGCCTTTTGTCCCACAAGAAGACTTCTCGATACCCCTGGAGTCACTGGAACTAATTCCTTTGGCTTTTGTTTAAGCTTAAGAACGGCTATATCTTTTTGAGGGTAGACTCCTACGACTTCAGCTTCATAGGTTTCCTTATCCTTATGAAAGGAAACAACAAAGCTGTCACCACCTTGAATAACATGGAAATTTGTTACGATGTGACCGTCCTTATCCCAAACAAAGCCTGAGCCTGCTCCTGCAGGAACTTCTAGCTCTTCTGAGTGAAACCACCATCCCGATCGAGCAATTCTCATATTACTTACGTTTACAACTGACTTTACATTTTTCTGGAATACGGAAATCGTATTTTTCTCACTATCAAGTAGCTGAGAGGATTCGACCTCTTTGATAATTTCTTGTGCACTAGAGCTATTTATATCGGCCTTATCATCACTGCCAAAGAAGGCATGGGTTGAAAAAGGTGAGTATAGAGCAAGAGTTAAAAAACTATATTTAACGAATTGCCATATGGTGCTATGGCGAGAGTGTTGAGCATTCATGGTTAAAAACATCCTCCTTCACAACATTTGTCCTCTATTCGAATATACTCAATTCTGGTTTGAATTCTACAAAGTTTGTGCAAACTCTCTGTAATTTTTGATAAGCTATGGGGAAGAATTATTAAAAATGGAGATAAGTCCTTGGAAATAAAGTATTTTAATCGTGAAAAAGAGGTTGTTGAAACGGAGAAAGTCTACGGTGCTGAGGCAGTTCAGTGGCTTTATAATTCCACTTCTGGGAAAATTTTGACCCAGCTTCTCGTAAAGAGACCCCTGAGCAAAATTTATGGGGCCATGCAATCAAGTGGTTTTACTAAGAAGAAGGTTAAGCCCTTTATTCATGACTTCAATATCAATATGGATGAATTTCTACCCGAGGAGGGGAGAACTGAAGATTCTCCTTATTCAAGTTTCAATCAATTCTTTATCCGACGCTTCAAAGAAGGAAAAAGACCTTTTGTTCAAGGGGAAGAGTTTCCAGCTTTTTCTGAAGCTCGTTATTTTGGATATGACTCTTTAACTGACGATGAAACAATTCCGGTTAAGGGAAAATACCTAACGGCCAAAGCTTTGCTAGCGAATGAAAAGTGGGCCTCATATTTTGAAGAAGGTCCTTGTTTACTGGCCCGCTTATGCCCAGTTGATTACCACCGCTTCCATTTTCCTGATGATGGAGAAATTTTAGATTTCTATCCCGTTGATGGGGCCCTCCATTCTGTGAACCCACTTGCTTTAAAGAAAGTTCCTGAAATATTCTCTATCAATGAAAGAGCTGTAACCATTTTAGAGACAGAAAATTTTGGAAAGCTTGCCTATGTAGAAGTCGGAGCTATTTGCGTTGGTAAAATTGTTCAATCTCGTGAAATGAAAGGAAGCTTTAAGCGCGGCGAAGAGAAAGGATATTTTCTCTTTGGCGGCTCAACAGTCATTGTTCTTGGCGAAAAAGGCAAGTGGAAGCCAGATGACCTTATTTTAGAGAATACTAAGAAGGGAATGGAAGTTTATCAAAAATTAGGCTCTCGCCTAGGTCCTAAACTTTAATTGACCATGTACAAAGAAGTGGTCGGAAGGAAACTGACCATTTCTACTTTCTTTAATTAATTCTATTTTTTTACAAGCTAATTCTTGAGTGTGAAGAAGCCAGTCAATTCTAGTGGCCTCACCCGTCGGATCAATACCATCAAATTTATGAAAACTAGTTTCTTCAGGCAGATTGAAGTTCAACCATGGATCTTGAATAGTGTTAAGTAGAGAGTTAAGAACGCCTCTAACTTCCCCCTGTGGGGAAGCATTAAAATCTCCTGTTATAAGTAGAGGAAGATTTTCAATATTTATTTTTAAGACTTCTTCACAAAGTACACGGGCCTGTTCAATTCTTGTCTCTTCTTTCACATGATCCAGGTGGCAATTCACATAGAAGAAGCAATGATTGGTTGGAGTGTGTTGAGCTTTTATCCAGGTGCATAGCCTAGGAAAAGCAGAGTCGAAATCTTTAGTTCCCGCTTCGTAAGGGGTCTTAGATAACCAGATGTCTCCAGAATCTTTAATCTCAATTGTTTTTGGATTGAAGAAGATACAGGGATACATCCGCTCTTCTATCCAGTCGCGATGCTGATCAGAAAGTGAGAGATTTATTAGTAGTGATTCTAGGTTTCTTAGTTGTGGTGCTCGGCCCTCTTGGGTTCCTAATAAATCTAAATTTTGACGATTAAGAATATCGGCCAAGAAGTCACGTCGTTTTGGCCAGTCATTGGCCCCGTCTGCTGGATTTTCAAATCGAATATTGGCACTTGTGAGATTTATCGTCATGAGCTCTATGGTCGTAATTAATCTGTATTTAGTCCATTTTAGACCAAACTCGGTCAATTTCCCAATCCAAAAGTTGTACTTTTAATTACTTATAAGTTTTATTCTTTGGCCTATGCATTGCTTTAAAGAGCTTAGTTCATTTCAAAATCAAAATAGGGAGCTTGTTAATGAAAAAAGTTACAGATCTACAAAAGAAGACTATGGAAGAGTTTTTGGCCGCTGCTGGTAAGAAGACCATTTCAGAGTATAGCGAAATGTTGGGAATTGAGCGTACTCGCTTCTTTCGTCTAATGCATAATGCAGAAATGAAAATGAATGAATTTGAGAAACTACAGATCTACTTAGATAAGAGTCGTGAAAACTCGGTTAACTGGGAAGTTGAAATCAAACAAACTCATCAGAAGAAGGCCCTTGGGATAGGAGCCGGTGTAGATCTTGGAGTTCAGTGGCAAAGAAATATTCGCCTTAGAGAAATCATTGCCCTTGCATCTCTATCTCAAGAAAAATCAATTCAAATTTCAGCATAAGGATAAATCATGGATCAAACAGTACTCGTCATCGAAAGAATCGTAATTGAAGCTTTAAATAGGAAATCTCTTAACTTTGAAAAACTAGCAGAACAAGTTGCTCTTAGTAGTTCTCTTTTACAGGCCGTTTTAGGTCAATTGATTCAAAAAGGGATCGTAAGTTATAGTCATTTTGAGTATGCTCTTAATTGGGAGACAAAAGAGATGTGGCTCCCAATCGTTACTGATAAAGAAGGGGCAAAGGCCGAAATCAAAGAGCTCTTTTCATCACTTGTGAATCGAATTTATGAAAACCAGCAAGAGGGTAAATTAAAAGTTCAAAAAATTTATCTCAATAATCGTGAAAAAGATGAACTTGAAAGGAAGCTTTCAGATATTGACTCTTTCATTCAAGGGATTAGAAACCAAAGAAAGATCTATCCTGTAAAAGAAAATATCTCTGAACAGCAGGTCGTCTTTTATGGAAGTTCTAAGTATGGCTCTTTGGTCGATGATATTTTAAAAGTTGGATAATAAAAAGGCTCCTTTCGGAGCCTTTTATTTTTTATAAATTAGGTGAAAGCCACCTTCTCATTTCTTCTTCACTCATACCCTTTCTTTTAGCGTAATCAGTAAGCTGATCGGAATCGATCTTTCCAAGGTTGAAGTACTTTGATTCAGGATACTGCATATAAAGTCCTGATACAGAGCTTGCTGGATGCATGGCATAGTTTTCAGTAAGCTTTGCTCCGATCTTTTCATTTACATTAAGAAGCTCCCAAAGAAGTCCCTTTTCTGTGTGATCTGGACAAGCAGGATAGCCAGGTGCTGGTCTTACTCCACGATACTTTTCTTTGATAAGATCTTCTCGAGTTAGATTTTCTTTTAATCCATAGCCCCAGTTATCGCGAACCTTCTTGTGAAGGAGTTCTGCTAGTGCTTCTGCCAGACGATCCCCAATGGCCTTGACCATAATTGAATTGTAGTCATCTCCATTTTCGGCAAACTCATTGGCATAGGCCTCTACTTGATCTCCCATGGTGACAACGAAGCCTCCACAATAATCTTGATAACCCTTAGGGGCTACAAAGTCGGCGAGTGATTTATGCTTACCTTCTTTCTTTTCTTTTAGTTGGCGTTGTTGGCGTAAGAAGTGGAAAGTATGAAAAGGCTCGACACGTGCTTCATCGTGATAGAGGTGAATATCATCTCCATCTGAATTGGCCGGCCAAAGACCCCAAACGGCACGTGCTCTAAAGCGCTTGTTTTTGATAATATCTCTCAGAAGATCTTGAGCATCTTTATAGAGCTTCTTAGCCTCTCCTGCATACTTAGGGTTATCGAGCAGCTTTGGGTAGGTTCCCTTGATCTCCCATGTCCAAAAGAATGGGCTCCAGTCAATATAATCGGCAATTAGATCAAGTGGAATATTATCCCAAGTATTCAATCCGAGTTTATCAGGGGTATAGAGTTCAATACTATCCCAATCAATTTTAGGTTTATTTTCACGGGCCTTATCAATAGGAATAAAAGTATCTGTTTTATTACTTTGAAATTGATCTCTCAAATTCGTCTGAGTTTGTTTCAGCTCACTAGCGAAGGACTTAGCATTCTCTCCTAGAACTTTTGAACAAACCTCTACTACTAACGAGGCATCGCCAACTTGAACAATAGGTCCTGAATAGTGAGGGGCAATTTTAACAGCGGTATGGAGTTTGGAAGTAGTGGCCCCACCAATGAAAAGTGGTGTTGTGAAGCCCTGCTTTTCCATTTCCTGGGCATTAAATATCATCTCATCAAGACTTGGTGTGATAAGTCCTGATAGCCCAATAATATCAGCATTAATCTCTTTTGCTCTTTTGAGAATTTGATCGCAACTGACCATAACTCCCATATCTTCAACTTTATATCCATTACAGGCGAGAACTACGGCCACAATATTTTTTCCAATGTCGTGAACATCACCTTTTACGGTAGCAATGAGAAATTTACCTTGTTCTTTTTGGTTAGGGTTTTTGGCCTTTTCTTCTTCCATGTAGGGCTCAAGATAAGCAACGGCCTTCTTCATCACTCGAGCTGACTTTACCACTTGAGGCAAGAACATTTTTCCTGCTCCAAAGAGGTCTCCAACAACTCTCATCCCGTTCATTAATGGACCCTCGATTACGTCCAAAGGCCTTCCCAGTTCGGCGCGGGCTTCTTCTGTATCTTGGTCAACAAACTCGAGAACTCCATGAACTAGAGAGTGGGTAATCCTCTCTTGTAGAGATCCTTCTCTCCAACTCAGGTCATTTCTATCTTTCTTATTCGATTTACCTTTAAATTGTTCAGCATAATCAATGAGATCATCTGTCGCTTCTAAAGAGCGGTTGAAAAGTACATCTTCAACCTTCTGTTTAAGCTCGGGCTTGATATCTTCATAGATTTCAAGCATACCGGCATTCACAATTCCCATATCAAAGCCAGCTTCAATAGCATGGTAGAGAAATGCAGAGTGCATGGCCTCGCGAACGATATTATTGCCACGGAAGCTAAAAGAAAGATTGGATACTCCACCTGAAGTTAGAGCACCTGGACATTTAACTTTGATTTCTCTAACGGCCTCAATGAAATCAACTGCGTAGTTGGCATGCTCTTCCATACCTGTTGCTACAGTGAGAACATTGGGGTCAAAAATAATATCAAGAGGATCGAAGCCCGCCTCTTCAACAAGGAGGTTATAGGCCCGTGTACAAATTCGAACTTTATCTTCTTTTGTTGCGGCCTGACCCTTTTCATCAAAGGCCATAACGATAGTAGCGGCACCATAGCGCTTAATAAGTCTTGCCTTATCAAGGAATGCTTCTTCGCCATCTTTTAGAGAAATGGAGTTAACAATACACTTTCCTTGAACACACTTTAATCCGGCCTCAATGATTTCCCATTTCGAGGAATCAATCATAATAGGAACACGGGAAATATCTGGCTCGGCAGCAACAAGATTTAAAAATCTTGTCATGCAAGCTACTCCGTCAATTAGTCCCTCATCAAAGTTGATGTCAAGAATATTGGCGCCACTTTCAACCTGCTGGCGGGCCACCTCAAGGGCGTCTTCAAATTTATCTTCTTTAATGAGTCGAGCAAATTTAGGAGAACCCGTTACATTGGTTCGCTCACCAACCATAAAGAACTTTGTCGCCCTGTCATTTTGATCGTTGATGATATTAAGAGGCTCCAGTCCTGATAGCCTCATGGCCTTGTATGATTTAGGAATCTCTCTTGGCGATACCTTTGATACATGATCGACGATTGATTTAATGTGAGCGGGAGTCGTTCCACAGCAACCACCAACAATATTAATGAGCCCGTCCTCTGCAAATTCTTGCATGAGCTTACCTGTTATATCTGGAGTCTCATCATAGCCTGTGGCCGCAAGTGGATTAGGTAAACCAGCATTAGGATAACATGAAGTATAAACAGGAGCTGTTCTTGAAAGCTCTGCCATAAAGGGGCGCATTTCTCGAGCACCTAGGGCGCAGTTGATACCCACACTAATGGGGTTAGCATGACGAATCGAGTTCCAGCAGGCTTCAACAGTTTGCCCAGACAGTGTTCTTCCTGATTGATCCGTAATGGTTATAGAAATCATCACGGGAATATCTTCACCGCGCTCTACTTTTAAAAGGTCAATGGCAAAAAGGGCCGCCTTTAAGTTTAAAGTATCAAATGTTGTTTCAGGCAAGAGGATATCGGCTCCACCATCAATAAGTGCTTTTGCTTGTTGATAGTAATCATCCTTGAGTTCATCAAATGTAATCGCTCTGAAAGCGGGATTATTTACATCAGGACTCATTGAAGCCGTTCTATTTGTAGGACCCATCGCACCAGCAACATAGCAGCGTCTTCCCGTTTCCTTTTCAACTTCTAAGCAAGCTTCTTTGGCAATCCTTGCTGACTCATAATTGAGTTCTTCGACAATAGATTCCAGCTCATAGTCTTTTTGAGCAACTCGAGTACCAGAGAAAGTATTCGTCTCTATAATATCGGCACCAGCTCTTAGATATTCTAGGTGAATGGCCTTAATGATATCTGGACGGGTAAGACTGAGAAGATCGTTATTTCCTTTGAGGTCTTTTGAGTGATCCTTGAAACGATCCCCACGAAAATCTTCTTCTTCAAGTTTATACTGTTGAATCATTGTACCCATGGCACCATCCATGAATACAATTCTTTCTTTTAAAGAGGCGAGAAGATCCGTGTGGGCCTTCGTTTTTTGCAGGTTAGTCATTTAAAATCCTAATTATTTAAATGTTTTGATGACATCGAGAACAGATTCAGTGTCATTCATAATATAAAAGTGAACACAAGGTGCTCCGTTATTCACAAGGTCTTCAACTTGTCTCTTGGCCCAGTTAAGTCCAATTTCCTTTACATGATTGGGATTTTCCATGACTTCATCAACGAGCTGGTCGGGAAAGTTGATATAGAAGTGCTTGGGAATAGACTGAAGTTGGCGCATAGACTTAAGAATTTTAATTCCCGGAATGATAGGGACATCAATTCCTTCCGCGCGACATTGCTCAACATAGCTCCAGTAGTGTTTATTGTCGTAGAACATTTGAGTGGTCACATATTCGGCACCAGCGTCAACTTTCTTCTTTAACCATGTTAGATCATACTTCATGTTGGGAGCTTCAAAGTGCTTTTCAGGATAGCCGGCAACGCCAACACACATTTCAAGGGGATCAGCTCCTGAGAGCTCATCGAGATAGTGACCATCTTTCATCTCTTGAATTTGCTCAACAAGATCGATGGCATAGTTATTCAATCGACGGGACTTATCAATTTTCTTTGAGTAGTTAAGTCCATCTCCACGAAGAGCGAGAACATTGTGGATTCCAAGGTATTGGAGCTCAATTAATGCATCCTCCGTTTCTTCTTTGGTAAAACCATTGCAGAGAAGGTGAGTAACCGTATCGATCTTGAAGCGATTTTGAATAATTCCACAAATACCAATCGTGCCCGGGCGCTTCTTGTAAATCTTTCTTTCAATGCTCCCATCTTTTTTCTCGTTATAAAATGCTCCGGCAGAGTGTGCGGTCACATCAATCCATGGTGGATCATAGGGAACAAGTTTTTCAACAATATCAACGATGGTCTTTACAGATTTTCCACGAGGGGGAGGTACAATTTCAAAACTAAAGGTTGTCTTGCCTTTAGCATTTTCAAGATGCTCAGTAACTTTCATTGGGGTCCTATTATGTTAGGGTCTAAATAGCTTTTATGTAAATAAATAATACACTAGTATTGTAAGGGGTGATGGCGGAATAGGGAAGTTTTTTTAATTTCCTAGGAGGGCATAGATTGCTTTTTGAAATGATACCAAGCAGTGAGCATAAAAATAGGTGCGAGCTGCGTCTCATAGGTAGTACTGTACACAATGTGGCGAGCAACAATATAATTTAGCTATGAAAAAAAATGTCTTATTGTGTCTATTGACCACGCTCTTTTGCCTCTCTCTCTTTGGACAAGAGGAAGGACCACAGCCAGAGAATTTTACAGGAATTACACCACTAATAAACTCAGTTAAAGTCGAAGAGGAAGGCTATAACGAGATTACCCAGAGGTGGAAATCAATTGCATTAGAAGAGTATCCAAGTATTGGGACTCGAAGCGATTGGGAAGCGGAAAGAACGGGAAGATTATTGGCCCTTGGGAGAAAGCGAGCAAAACTTATTGAAGATCATGAGGTTGAGATTTCTTTTTCTTCATTTATTGAAGACTCGCTTTTTGAAATTAAGATTATTCCTCTTAAATGGATGGGGATTTTTCAGATGCGCTATCAAACGATACGCAATCAAATGAGTAATGGTTTCTCTGGCATAAAGAATCTTATTCCAGAGGCCCTAGCCCTACTCCTCTTCTTTCTTCTCCCTTTTATTATTATTAAAATTAATAAATGGATTCTTGATCGAATCAATGAAGTTAGAAAGAATATTTCAAATCCTTTTGCACTAACTCCTTTTAGACAGAAAATGATTCTTTTTCTGCAGAGAACAGCTCCCTTTATTCCTTTTGTCGTATCAATTATTGGAATAAATATTTTCAAATTAACTCTTGAGCAAACGATCTTTACTGAGCTCAATCTATTACTTCCTTATATTCTCTATTACCTGTATTACCTTATTTTTCGTCAGGCATTACTTATTTTCCTACGCTTTATCTCTGAGTATTCAATGGAGGGAAGAAGCAAAGAACAAGCTCGTCAAACGAAAGCAAAAATCTTTAGGACATCTAAAATTGTAGGGCGAGTTGTTTTTTGGGTACTGGTTCTTATGCACCTTGTTTCAAGTGTTGCGGGTAAAGGTTTAGTTTATTTTGAGCTGATCTTTATTTTTAAAATTGTATCCGTTGCTCTCTATATATGGCTGGTCTATCAGTGGAAAGATGAAATTGCAGGCTTTATTAAGAAGAATGCTCCAGAGGGAATCGCTAACCTCTATGCAAAACTTGATAAAGGTTTAATGGCCCCTGTTGTGAGATCACTGGGCCTCTTTGTTGTTGCAGGAGTTCCTATGGCCGATTGGTTAAAGGGGCGCTTGCTTGATTATAATATTGGTAAAAAAGTTCTCGCTAAACTCTTTGAGAAAAAACTTGAAGGTAGCGAAGAAGTCGAAGAGATTGTTACTAAAGAGCTTCCAAAAAGCTATCTGGACTGGTTCTCTGAAGTCAAAGATGATGAACATGATCTTTGGGTGAAGAGTGATGGTCAGCAAGTTGAAAATATTGTTCAAGAAATTGAAGAATGGGCCTCTCATAAATCTGATGAGCACTCTTTGGCGATCTATGGTGATATTGGAGTCGGAAAATCTCTAGTCTTAAAAGAAGTAGAAAAGTGGGTTACAGAGAATCGTAGTGAAATTGATGTTGTCATTGCCTCGGTTCCTCCTAAGCTAACGGAGAGAAAAGATGTCTTTAAGTTTATTGGTCAGCTTATTGGTGGACGTGAATTAAATGATCTATCCGAACTTATAGAATGGGACAAAGACCTTAGCCCAACGGTTGTTGTTTTAGACTGTGCACATAATTTCTTTTTGTCTCAATATGGAGGATTAAAGGGGATTGAGGCCTTCTTTGAAACACTTAATGTAAGAACAGATAATATCTTTTGGATTGCCTGTTTTAATACTTATTCATGGTCTTTCTTGGATCAAGTCTTCTATAAGAATAAGTATTTTAGATCTGTATTTAAAATTAAAGGCCTCTCTGATGAGGAGCTGCAGGAATATATTATTAGAAGGCATTTAAGAACAGGATTTTCTCTTTCTTATGCGGACATTATTAGAGCAATAAAATCAACGAGTGAAGCAGATGAAGTAACTTATGTAGAGAACTTATTCTTTAGACTTCTATGGGAGCAATCTCGAGGAAATCCAGAGCTCGCAGAAAAACTTTGGCTTGCGAGTTTAAGACCTATGAGGGGGAGAAGACTTAAGGTTGGCCTTCCAAAGGGAAGAGACTACTCAGTCCTTCAAACATTAAGCGATGAGTCCTTTTTTGTTTTGGCCGCTCTGGTTAGGCATGGCAATCTGAATAGTTCTGAATTTTTAAAAGTAACAGATATGAAAGAGGGGCATGTTAGACATTGTCTGCGCATAGGATTAGAGAATGGATTAGTTGAACGTAGCGATTCTGATCGTCGCTATAGAATTAAAGTAGAGGCACAGTACGCTGTAATTAGTGCCCTAAAGGCAAAGAACTTCGTTTATGGATAATGGACAACTTGATCAATTAGGACAAATTTTAGATCTCTTAAAGTTTGAGAGGATCTCAGTTCTTATTCTGGGAATTGGAATTCTCTATTTTATTTCTAAGATGGTGGCCCGTGCTGGTGATTCATTAGGGGTGCGCTTTACCAATAAGCGCCTATTTATTCTTCAGATAGTTACGATTTTAAATTTTGCCGTCTATGTTTTAGGTGTTCCACTTCTTGTATATGGAGTTCTAAGACCACCTAAAGAGCTACTTATTGCCCTAGGGGGTTCGGTAGCTGTTGCTGTCGGTTTTGCTATTAAAGATGTTGTAGCTTCTTTTGTATCTGGTGTAGTTATGCTATTTGATCGACCTGCTCAAGTTGGAGATAGAGTAGAAGTTGGGGGAGTATATGGTGAAGTGAAGTCAATTGGCCTTCGAGCGGTTCGCTTGGTCACTTTAGATGATAATGTTGTTACTATCCCAAATAATAAACTGATCTCGGAGCAAGTGAGTTCTGGAAATTTTGGTGCTCTTGATATGATGGTTGTCGTCAACTTTCATACTGCATTGAGTGAGAATATTGATCATGTCATTGAGATATTAAGAGAAGTTGTTGTGACTTCTCGCTATGCCTACCTTGCAAAGCCTGTAAATGTTGTTGTGCAAGAGGTAGAAGTGGGAATGAAGCTAGCTCTGCGCTTTAGTGTAAAGGCCTATGTTCTGGATGTTCACTATGAGAAGGCCTTTGAAACCGACATTGTGACTCGTGTTTCAGAAGTGTTTAAAGAGCAGAATATTGAGAGGCCTTAGTGGATATGTTAAATCAAATGATACTTATCGCTGAGAAAGCAGGTAAAGTGACTCTTCAATATCGAGGGAAATTAGAAGAGTCTGATATTGATACAAAAAGTGATGCCACTCCAGTAACCAAAGCTGACTTAGCGGCAAATAAAGTTATCGTAGAAGAATTAAAAAGAAACTTTCCCGATATCCCTCTGTTGTCTGAAGAAAGTCCGAAGGAAGTTTTTGATAAAAGGTTAAGTTTTAAAGAATACTTTCTTATTGATCCAATAGATGGGACTAAAGAATTCATTAAAGAAAGCGGAGAATACACGATCAATATTGCTTATATTGTTGATCATAATGTCGTCGCGGGAGTGGTATATTTACCTGTTCATGAGGAAACATTCTACGGCACAGGTGAGAAAAGCTTTGTAAAAAGACAAGGGAAAGTCTTTGAACTTCCTGTGTGTGACTATATTGAAAATGAGGTTAGGGTTGTTTCTTCTAAATCTCACCCGAATCCAGAAACAAATGAATATATTAAAAATTTAGAGCACTATTTTGATAAAGTAGAGTCACTACAATTTGGATCTAGCTTAAAAATCTGTAGAGTTGCCGAAGGCGTTGCCGATCTAAACCCAAGACTTGGCGGAACAAGTGAGTGGGATATTGCGGCAGCTCATGCTGTCCTATTGGGAGCTGGTGGCGATATCATAGAATTAGAAAGTGGAAAGAGGGTTAAGTATAATAAAGAAAGCTTACTTAACCCCAAGTATGAAGCCCGCAGAAAAGAGCTTCTTGGACGAAGTTTTACTTTAAGGAATTGATAAACTCCTTAACTTCATTAACTTCATCTTCACTTAATTTATCATTATTGGGTGGCATTTGACGGCCTTCTTCTCCAGATACTCTTTGCCAAATTGGACTGGCCTTATAATCGCCAGGTACGATCCATCCTTTTTCAACTAAAACTTTTAAATTCTCTTCGTCATTATCGAGAAAGAATGGTGTGTGGCATGACTGACAGCGATTTTTAAGAAGATCACCTTTGAGCTTTTTAAATGAGCGAATGGCCTGTGCACTAGGGGTAAATGTCTGTGAGTCAGTTCCAACTTGTTGATCACTTTGTTGACCTTTAGAAAGTACCATTATGGTTTTATTCTTATCTTCAACAAACCAGATCGATCCATCTTTGGCGACTGTCATTCCTACGGGGGAGCCCTTTGGTCTAACACTTGTAAGTGCTGCCCAATCGGTAACAATTTCATTATAGGAGTCAGCTTTGTTGAGATCAAGAGTTACGATACGGTGACCCGTTTCTCTATAACCATGAAGTGAAACAATGAGCTTACCTTGAAGCTCGGGAAACATCTCACCATTATAAAAGAGCATATCAAGAGGAGCCGAGTGGGAAGGAAGCACTTCTACGGGAGCTTCATAGATTGAGCAATCAATCTTAGGAATTCTACGATTAAAGAAAGTTCTTTTGAACTTAGGATTTAATTTTCCTGTTTCATAGCAATAGGGCCAACCATAGTGTTTCCCAGGAATAATTAAATTCACCTCCTCTTTTGGTCCATCCTCTTCATCAAAGTCCATATTATTCTCGGCTTGATAGAGATTTCCTGTCTCAGGGTGAAAGGCCAATCCCATGGAGTTTCTTAATCCTTGGGCAATGACTTCAAAGTTATTATCGTATGATCCGTCTTCGTTTCGAGTATATTTTCTAATGGCCGCTTCATCTTCATAGATACAAGGGTAAATAGGCTTCTTCTTATCATCTAAACATTGATCACTGGGAGCTCCTGCATTCACAAAGAGATCACCTTTATCGTCAAAAACAAAGTGAGTTAAAGGGTGACTCCCTTCTTCAGGAAGTCCTGTGATGACAATTTCTTTTGATGTTTCTGGTGTGGAGGGGTCAAATCTAAAAACCTGTGTTTTCTCTCCAACATAGACCAAATTATCTGGACCAATAGCTAGGCCGTGAGGCTGATATAGTCCGGTGAAGATTTTCTCTAGTTTCTTCTTTTGAGTATAGTAGCGCCAAATAATCCCTTTGCTTCCAACCCATCCATACATATCTGAAATCAGAAAATCACCACTATCAAGTTGAACAATTCTTCGTGGTCGCTTAAGTCCATCTTCTGCACTGGCCACGAGCCCAACACATTGGCCTTCGGCCGTTGCTAGATTTACTTTCGCAAAGTCTCCACATTTTGACTCGGAATTGATTCCGTAGCCGGAGAGTTCTTTCAATTCAGCGTGGGTACTTAGGGCAGTAAGGGTAAGAAGAGAGAGAAGAATCGTTTTATTCATCATTATAAAATCCATAAGTTAATTTTGGGGATTATCTCTCTTAGCGTGATTAAAATAAATGGAGTTTATAAAAGATATAGAGGGAGTTGGGAAAGTTAACAGTTTACGGTTAGTGGTTAACGGTTAACGGTTAACGGTGACCGTGACTGTGACTGTGACAGTTACGGTTAACAGATAACAGCTAACCGTTTCATAGCAGAAATACCTGTTTTAATTAGGCTTTAGGACTAGTACAAGCCCTTATGAATAGATTTAGGACATTGGATTTGGCATATTCTCTGTATCACAACGCTTCTGGGTTGAAATTCACCAAGCATTCTCTACAGGATCAATATGATAGGGCCCTTTTAAATGTAGTTTTGAACCTCTCAGAGGGGAGAGCGAGGCGAACAGAGAAGGACAGGAGAAGGTTTTACTATGTTAGCTATAGCTCACTTCGAGAGGTTGAAACACTGCTAACCCTCTGTAATATCGTTAAATTTAACGACCAGCTCGAAATTCTAGGCGCCCATATCTGGAAATTGATCCAGAACCCAGGTTCTTCGGTGTACTAGTCAGTTAGCAGTTAGCAGTTAGTGGTTAACTGTAACTGTAACTGTAGCTGTAACTGTAACGGTCACAACCACCGTCACCGCCACTACTAACCACTAACGGTTAACAACTAACTGCTAACAACTGTAAACATTCCTAACCCCCCCCCATAAACTTTTCCCTCCAAATTCCACTCCCCCAAATAACCTGTCATAATCCCCCCATGAAAAAAATAACTCTCTTCATTCTTCTCAGCATTTCTTCTCTTCAGGCTTCGGATTTCACCTGGGGAGCCCACGGTCTTGTCCTTCACGGTGAAAAAAAATCGGTTTTAAAAATAAGTAAGCATATCCAGTCTTTCTATAAATCAGACATTTTAGAGAGGATGATAAATCGTCTCGAAAAAGAGTCTAAACATATCAACATTCCTCAAAATATCTATGAAGATGATGATTCACAACATACCAGTTACAAGTTTCTTCTTGGTAGTCTTCAAGATGCAAATGGGCTTATCGAGTTAAGTGCAATTGAACTTAAGCAAGAGCTTGCAGAACAAATGGAAAAGAAAGTTCAATTTAAGAATTACAAATCAATATCATTAAGAGCACGTAGAGATAAGTTAGATACCATGATAACTAGAATGAATGCCATTTATGAAAATGAGCTAGGTAAACAGCTTTTTGAGGATATTAAAAAGTGTGGACACTCTCTACTGATCTACGATGATAAATCTTCTCTTTCTGGAGGAGGCTATACAGGTGCCAGTCCATCGACATTTGATATTTTTGTTCCGGGCAAGGGGGCGAACGCTAAAATTAGAATGCGTTTTGATCAACCCGATCTTGGTGCCCATGAAGTGGGGGCTGAAGGTGGAGTCAGAATTCCCTTTATGGCCCTAGATAATATCTTTCATGAATTAGTCCATGCTAAACATGTGATGTGTGGAACAACATCGAAGGCCAATGCTGAAGCTCAAGCCATTGCAGAAGAAAATAGTTTTCGCAGAAGTCGTCCCTCAACTGCAGATTGGCCTGCCCGTGATCCAAAAGAATACGAAAATGGTGTTCAGACTTGGTTCGGGCTTTATTAAAGTTTTCCTTGTGCGCTGAGTCTGGTATCCCTCAAGTTTTCTGATTTAATTTAGATGAAATTAATAATTCATGGAGGATGAATGAAGGTTTTATCTAAATTATTTTGCTCAACTATCCTGTTGAGTTCTTCTGTTCTTTTTAATTCTTGTGGAAGTGATGATGCAGTAACGGGATCATTTGGTATTCCTGTGGCAGCAACTTCCATGACTAGTGCTTCAGCAATTTTAAAGTCAATTGATTCAAGTTCCTCATTTGCTTTTGCAGGATTTGCCGCCGCGGAGAGTATCGATAAAGCGGGGGTGGCAGGTACACATTGTAATGCGACAGGTGAGCCAAAGAATGGTAGTGGAAATATTGCAAGCACAAGTGATAGTTTCGCTGGTGGCCATGGATTTTGTCAGGTTTCACATAATGCTCAATCTCCAGATACGGCCAGAGGGGCCATGTATATTGGCGCCGGTGTTCTATGCGCCGTTGGAAATGCAGGAGCTTTTACCGGAGTTAGTGTAGGTAACCCCGTAACGAAAACAAATGTGACTATTGATATTGATACAACTTGCTGGGGAACTTCGGCCGAAGTTTCGGCCTTTCAAGCGGATATGGGAAATATCACAAGCTTCACTCTTGCAAGTGCCACAGTGACCGAACTCTCAACGGGTCCATATAATTATAAAATCGAGCTTGAGGATTCAAATCTAGATATGCATATGGTTCTCTATGTATTATCAGGCTCGTCAAATAATCTCTCTTTTCATGCCACGGAATATACAAGCTCAGCAAAGACCCAAGCAAAATCAAGCTACGCTTTCAACGCTGATCTGCAAAATGGAGTGGTTTACTATGAGCAAATTGACAACGATAACGGAAGAAGAATTCGTATCAGAGTTGCTGGAAGCGTAAATACATCTGGCTTCACTTCTGTTGACGATGTTCAAGGCTACTTGATGAACTCAAGTGGCTCGACTGGATCTTTCACACATAGCTATCACGTAACTTATAGGGGAGATCTCTCTACTGGGCTTCTTGGAAATTACTATGCGACAGGAACAACTAGAGAAAATAAGTGCTACCTCCCAACAGATGGCTCAGCCGCTTGCTCGGGTACTACTGCCATTGGCTCAACAATTGCTGAAGGAGCGAGTATGGCAACTGATTTAAATAACAAAACGGCACTAAATGCACTTGCTGCTTATACGGGGACTCTAATCAACTTTAGTTCTGTTGACCCGACAGATCTTGATATCACTCAATAGATCTTGATATCACTCAATAGATCTTGATAACTGGTGCCGGACTTAATATCTTGCACCAGTTCCATGGGCTTAAGAAATAAAAAATCTAGTATGAAGCCTTAAGGAGAATTAAGAGAGAATTAAGTGTATAATTAAACCATGAAATATGATTATCTCATTGTCGGATCGGGACTCTTTGGATCGGTCTTCGCCCATGAAGCCCATAAACGAGGAAAGCGTTGTCTCGTCATAGATAAGCGCCCTCACTTAGGCGGCAACATCCACTGCGAAAATATCGAAGGAATTAATGTCCACAAATACGGCGCTCATATTTTCCATACAAACTCAGAAAAAATCTGGAAGTACATCAACCAATTCGCAAAATTTAATAACTTCATAAATTCTCCCATCGCCAACTACAAGGGGGAGCTCTACAACCTGCCCTTCAATATGAACACCTTCGAGCAATTTTGGGGAAAAGTCTCAGTAGAAGAAGTGAAGGCAAAGCTCGCAAGCTTTCATATCGAAAATCCCAAAAACCTCGAAGAGCAGGCCATCAGTTTCGTAGGCCCTGAGATCTATCAAAAACTGATTTATGGCTACACAAAGAAGCAATGGGGACGAGAGCCTCGTGATCTTCCAGCTTCCATTATCAGACGAATCCCTGTTCGCTTCGAACATAATAACAATTACTTCAACGATAAGTATCAAGGCATTCCAATTGGAGGCTACAACCAAATTTATGAGAAATTACTTCAAGGGATTGAGACTCGAGTGGATTGTGATTTTTTTGAGGTTCGCGATCAAATTAAGGCAGAGAAAACTGTGTATACTGGTCCGATTGATCAGTTTTTTGATTACAAGTTTGGGGAGTTGGGCTATCGCTCTCTTGACTTTAAGATTGAAGTTTTAGATGTGGAGAGTTTTCAAGGGAATGCAGTTGTTAATTATACAGATGATGTTAGTCATTATACTCGAATTATAGAACATAAAGAGTTTGAGTTTCTAAATAGCTCTAGTACTGTAATTACCAGAGAGTATCCTCTTGCTTATCAAAGGGGAATGGATCCTTACTATCCAGTAAATGATTCTAGAAATCAGGAGAGACTGCGTAAATATAAGGAACTCGCTAGCTCTGAGGTCAATCTCACTTTTGGAGGAAGACTTGGTGAGTATCGTTACTACGATATGCACCAAGTAATAGGTTCTGCTCTAAGCTTAGTTGAGGAAGAGTTTAAAGCTTGCTAAGGTAGGACATTATATCAGATAGAGTATTTACTTTCTTTTCTGAATAAAAATCTCGATACCATCTAATTGTTAAAGCAAGGGCTTCTTTAGTTGATAGCATTGGCTTCCATCCTAAAGAATTGATCGCTTTTGTTGAGTCGAGCTTTAAAAGTTGAGCTTCATGTAAAAGATTTTTTGATGTGTTGACTTTAAACTTAATATCTTTCCACTGATTAAGAGATTCATTTACAAGGTCCATTACCGAGGATTCTTCATTAAGGTTAGGACCAAAGTTGAATTCATCAGCAAAGCTAGTTTGTCTTTCTAATAACTTTTGCCCAAGGAGTAGATATCCAAAAAGAGGATCAAGAACATGCTGCCATGGTCGAATAGCTTTAGGGTTCCTTATCTCAACTTCTTTGTTGTTGGCCGTTGCTCTCATGATATCTGGAATGAGCCTATCCTCGGCCCAGTCTCCTCCACCAATAACATTTCCAGCTCTGGCCGTTGCTATGAGGGTATTATGTTCAGCTAGATTATCTTTATTAAAGAAAGAGTGGATATATGATCTCGTCATTATTTCCATAGCTGCTTTTGAAGCACTATAAGGATCTTTACCTCCGAGCATATCATTTTCTCTATAAGCCCAGATCCATTCTTTATTATCATAAACTTTGTCAGTTGTTATGGTAACAATACTATTTACAGATTTACATTTTCTACAGGCTTCATAAACTTTGAGACTACCTGTTACATTTGTATCATACGTTGTTATAGGATCCTGATATGAAAAACGAACAAGCGGTTGAGCAGCTAGATGGAAAACGATTTCAGGCTGAAACTCAGTAAAAACGCTTTCGAGTTTTTTATAGTCTCGAATATCACCAATTACACTTTTGATTGGAAATTTAAGTAAATCAATGTGGGCTGGTTGGGAGGGGGCTTCTAGTGAATAACCACATACATCAGCTCCCATTAGTTGGAGCAAGTAGGAGAGCCATGAACCCTTAAAACCGGTATGGCCAGTTACAAGAACTTTTCTTCCCTTGTAGACTCCCTTGAAAAGATTGTGATCTACCAAGTTTTCCATCTTGCTTCTCCGCTATTCCACATTTTTACAAGGTTCTTTTTGTCGGCCAATGTATCCATACACTTCCAAAACCCTCTATGTTTATAGCAATTAACTTGATTGTTTTTTGTTAGAGTTTCCAATGGAGTTCTTTCAAATATGGTTTCATCACCATCATTTAGATGTTTGAATACCTCTGGTTGGCATACAAAGAAGCCTCCGTTGATCCAACCAGCTTCCCCTTTTGGTTTTTCTACAAATTCAACCAGCTCATCTTTATCGTTAAAGTTGAGAACGCCAAAGCGGCCACCAGGCTGAACTGCTGTCATTGTGCAAAGTCTTCCTTTTTCTTTATGACTTTTTACTGTTGCAGTTATATCGACGTCAGATACCCCGTCTCCATATGTTAGAAGGAAGGGCTGGTCTCCAACAATGTCTTTAGCCCTGAGTATTCTACCTCCTGTAAGTGTTCCTACTCCGGTATCAAGGCAGGTGACTTTCCAATTCTCTGAGGTGGAGTTCACAACTTCCATGGAATGATTTGAGAGATCAAATGTTACGCTTGATTGGTTGATAAAATAGTTGGCAAAATATTGTTTAATATAATCGCCTTTATAGCCACACAGAATTACAAACTCATTAAATCCATGAGTAGAGTAATGTTTCATGATATGCCATAAAATTGGGCGCTCTCCAATCTCAACCATTGGCTTTGGCCTTACACCTGTTTCTTCACTGATTCTTGTTCCGTAGCCACCGGCAAGGATTAATACTTTCATAATGCTTCCTATTTAAGCTTTAATTTTATTGTATCTGCTATGTATTTAAGGTGTTCTTGATGAAGCCCTGGCCAAATCCCAACCCAAAAAGATGAATTCATAATGAAATCAGTGTTAGGCAGATCTCCAATAACTCTCTTTTCAATATTTTGATATAGTGGCTGGCGAATTAAGTTACCTGCAAAAAGTTGTCTTGTTCCAACTTTTTTGCTCTCTAGGAACTCACAAAGTTCTTGCTTAGATACTTTAGAATTTTCTTTAACTGATATAAGAAAGCCAAACCAACTAGCATCACAGTTTTCTGTGGCCTTGGGAAGGATTATTTTATCTTCAATTTCTTTAAGTAATTCTTTTAAATAATCAAAATTTTCTCTTCTCTTTTTTACAAAACCATCTAGTTTTTTCAGTTGAGAAAGTCCAACTGCTGCCTGCATGTCAGTAATCTTTAAATTATACCCAATATGAGTATAGGTGTATTTATGGTCAAAACCCTTAGGTAGGTCACCAAGCTTCCATTCAAATCTTTTTTTACATGTATCATCGACACCTGGTGGACACCAGCAGTCTCGCCCCCAGTCTCTAAATGATTCGCATATCTTTTTTAGAACGGAGTTAGAAGTTAAAACAGCACCCCCCTCTCCCATAGTCATATGGTGCGCTGGGTAGAAAGATACTGTGGCGATGTCACCAAAGGTTCCGGCCATTTTTCCGTTATAACGAGCACCTACAGCATCACAAGTATCTTCAATAAGCCATAAATTGTATTTATCACAAAATGCTTTAACGGCTTCAATATTGAACATATTTCCAAGAGTGTGGGCCATCATTACGGCCTTTGTTTTCTCAGAGACAGCTTTTTCAAGTTGGGTAACATCCACTTCATATGTCTCAAGATCAACGTCGACGAAAACGGGGACACATCCATGCTGAATAATAGGGTTAACCGTAGTGGGAAAGCCTGCTGCAACGGTAATGACTTCATCTCCGGCTCTAATGGCACGCTCTTTTAGCTTTGGAGATGTAAGAGCAGCAAAAGCCACAAGGTTGGCAGATGATCCAGAGTTAACAAGAAGACAAAACTTCTGTTCCATGTAAGAGGCAAACTCTCTTTCAAGTTGTTTGTGATATCTGCCTGCTGTCAGCCACATATCTAGTGAGGCATCGATAAGATTGGCCATATCATCTTCGTCCATCACTTTTCCTGATGGCGGTATATAGGATTCTCCAGGGATAATTTTTTTATTTTGGAGTTCTGTTTTGAAAAATTCTTTAGATTTTTCTATAATTTCATCTCTCATATCTTTGCGCCCTGCGTGTTCGTTCTCGTAAATAAATTGTACCTGTCAAAGTATCAAATTAATGCTAATGTTTTAAGAAAATAAAGGAAAACATTGTGGTAAGCAATCCAAAGAATACGCTGGCGCAGGGTGTCGCTTATTTCTCTCAAATTCTAGATGTTGTTGGAGTTTCATTAATCTCTTATACGGTTCATGGTGTCTATTTGAAAAACTGGGATCTGAGCTTTCCTTATCTAGTAGCGATTATTCTAACTGCATTAATGGTCTTTGCTTTCTTTCAAAATTTTGGTGTTTATCAGTCTTGGCGTGGGAGGAGTAAGTTTAGGCGTACTCGCGTAATTACGGTGGCTTGGGGGTTGATCGCTCTACTTCTAGTGATTGCTTCTGCTCTTTTAAAAAATACAACACATTACTCACGTGTATGGTTTACTGTTTGGTTTATACTATCTCTTTTTTATCTAAATTTATATCGGTTACTTCTAGATATTTTTCTAAGCATCTCAAGAAGAAAGGGATGGAATCAGAAAGATATTATTATTTTTGGAGCTGGAGACCTTGGTGATAGTGTCGGTGCAAGGATTCTTGACTCAGACTGGGTCGGCTTCAATATCAAAGCTTATTTTGATGATGATAAAGAGAAGCTTGGTAAGAGAGTCAATCATGTTGAAGTTCGAGACCCAGATGAGCTTGGTGACTTTATTTTGAAAAATGATATTAAGGAGCTTTGGATAGCTCTTCCATTTAGCTGTGAAGATAGAATAAAGACGATTATTCATGAAATTAGGCATATATCAATTTCTATTAAGTTTATTCCAGATATTTTTGGTTTTCGACTTTTAAATCAAAGCTTTTCGGAGGTTGCAGGAATACCTATTGTACAAATCAATGGTACTCCAATGCAGGGAGTGAATAGATTGATTAAGGAATTGGAAGATCGAGTTTTGTCGCTGATCATATTAATCTTTATTTCCCCAGTATTAATCATTATTGCTATTGCTATTAAGCTAGATTCAAAAGGGCCAGTACTTTTTAAGCAGGTACGAAATGGATGGGATGGAAGAGAAATCAAGGTTTATAAGTTTAGATCTATGATCATCGATGCTGAAGCTAATGGGTACAAACAGGCCACTAAAAATGATTCTCGTGTTACAAAAATAGGGAAATTTATTAGAAAAACAAGCCTTGATGAACTTCCTCAGTTCTTCAATGTTTTGCAAGGACGAATGTCTATTGTTGGCCCTCGGCCACATGTTATCTCGCAGAATGAAGAATATAAAGATCAAGTTGAATACTATATGCAAAGACATAGAGTTAAGCCGGGGATTACTGGTTGGGCTCAAGTAAACGGATTCAGGGGAGAGACTGATACCCTAAATAAAATGTCTAAGAGAATCGAGTATGATCTGTATTATATTGAAAACTGGAGTTTCTGGTTTGATATTAAGATAATTTTTCTTACGATATTTAAGGGCTTTGTTAATAAAAATGCCTATTAATATAAGGAATGAAGTTTGGAATTACAAAAGCAAGAAAATATACTATTGAAGCTTACCTTCTTTTCTATTTGGTCTTTGGCACTCTTTTCATTTGTCTCTTTGAGTGCAACAGCTTTGAGTCATATTACTTTAGCTCTTCCAGCTTTTTATTATACTTATAGCTTCTATAAAAAGGGTGAGTTAAAGCCTTCAAAAAGTATGATTTTCTTGGGAGTAACAGTTATCTTTGCAATTTTGTCTGTTCTTGTCGCTCCAGATATTAGCAATAAAGCAAAAAACATTTTAAAGCTTAAATACCTTGCTTTCGGATTACTTGGAGTTTTCCCTTATCAGAGATTGTTTCAAGACATTAAAAAAGAGTCTGTACGAAAAATGCTCAATGTGTTTTTGGTACTGATTGCTATTGGCAATATTGCAGGAATCTATGCACTGTATACTCAGTATCACCCTCTTAGAATGAAACCAGCCTCAGACTTTCATCGTGCAGCTGGAATGTATGGTATGGCCATAACTTATGGGTATGGAATTGAATTTGTTTTAATACTAATGCTAGGGCTAGGATTTAACTTTAAGGAAAGACTCGCTAGGATTGTTAATATAAAGATATTTATATTCTCACTACTTACTTGTATTGCAGGATTTTATTTAGCTTTTGCAAGAGGAGCGATGGTTGCGCTTATTCTTTCGTTTCCTTTTATCTTTTGGAGAACTAATAAGAAAATATTTAAAGGGCTTTTAGGTCTAGGTATTGTCGGACTGCTTGCAGTTTCAATGTATGTTTTAAATTATGACGGAAATGGAAAAGATACAAATCGTTTCTTGTTAAAAGCCAAAACCGATTCAAATATGATTCGTCTTTCTCAGTATGAAGCAGCTTATAAGGGCTTTCTTGAAAAACCTATATTTGGTTGGGGTTATCGAAACTTCGAGCCAAATTGTTATGATATTAAGAAGAAAAATAATATAGCTTTCCCTAATTTTGCAGGACATGCTCACAATAATTACTTAGAGTTTCTAGCTACAACCGGAATTTTTGGTTTTATCAGTTTTTTTCTTTTTATCTTCTATTGGTTTAAAGACGCTTTAAGTAAAGATGATGATTTGTCTATAGTGGTGCTCCCATTTGTGACTTCTTTTATGATTTCAGGACTATTTCAAAATACAATTAATGATGGAGAGAATATGTTTGTTATAATGTTCCTTTATTCTCTTTTTTATGCATTTAGAAATAAAAAGTTGAACTTTTAATTAATCTAGTCCTTTTCACTTGGTTTGATATGAATAAGAAAGTTGTTCAAATAGTTCGTTCACCTGATGGAGGAATTAGAAAGCATATTTTAACAATAATGCATGGTTTGAAAGATGAATATGATATTTACCTTATCTGTGATGTTGAGTCGGGAGATCTACATTTTCAAAATTTTTTAAAAACAAATCCTGATACGTCTAAGAAAGTCTTGAATTTAAAAATAGTGGATAACCCTAGCTTGAGAGATATTCCTAATATTTTAAGTACATTGAAATTTTGTAGGCAAAATCAAATTAAAATTTTTCATGGGCACGGTGCTAAGGGCGGTGTCTATGCTCGAGTAGTAAGTGCGCTCACTGGCGGTAAGAGTTTATATACAACCCATGGTGGTGCTTTGCATGATATGCATGGAAAGCTAAAAAATATTATATACTCTATTATCGAAAAGCTTCTCTATTTTTTAACCGACAGACTTCTTTTCGAGTCAAAATATTCGATGAGTCAATTTGAGTCTAAGGTTCATTTGCGATCGGATAAGTTTATTCTAAATTATAATGGGGTTTGTTTGCCAGAGGGCTATGACTCTATCGCTCCAGAAAGCCTTGCTGGCAAGAGTGAAATCAAACTTGCGGCATTTGGTTTACTGAGAAAAATTAAAGGACATGATATTCTTATAAGGAGTATTCGAATTATAAATGATAGAGGCTATTGTACAAAACTCAAAATCTATGGAGATGGAGAAGAAAAAAAGTATTTAGAAAATCTAATCACTAAGCTTGGTCAGCAAGATCATATCGAGATATGTGGAAAAACACTTCATATTTCAGAAAAAATGAAAGAAGCAGACTTTATAATTCATCCCTCTCTCTTCGAGTCATTTGGATATGTTCCTGTTGAAGCAGGGGTTGAGGGAAGGTTTGTAATAAGTTCTCTTGCTGGTGGCTTAAGCGAAGTAATGGATGCTGGCAAAAATGGTTTCTGTGTTGATGAGGTAAGTCCTGAATCCTTGGCCGATGCCATTGAACAGGCAATTAAAAATCCTGAGCTTAGAGAAGAGAAGTTTTGGAACTTTAAAAAATATATTAAAACTCACTTTGATGAGAAAAGATTTATCTCTCAAATGAGACAAATTTATAGTGAATTATAGGTGTTTCATTTGCAAAACTTGAAGTTAGATAGAATCTATAAAATAACTCTTACTCTTTTCATCTTGCTTTCGATGATTTTTCTAATGCGTCTAAATCTTGTGATCCTTAGCATTGAGTGGGTGAACTTCTTTAAGCTTGAAAACTTTAAGTCTCTTGATGATGTAGTAACTTTCTATCGTGATTTAAGAACAGGAGTCTCGCCTATATTAAGCTTCTTTGAAATCATAGAGTATTTATGGACGGGGGATGCCGAGTTTTTTCGAATATGGGTGAGCAGAGTTATTATTTTTCTAAATTTTCTAATGGCTTCTCATCTTTATGCTTCTGAAATGACGAAGATCTACAGATTGACCCTCTCTGTTATATTCGTCGCAGCTCTTTCCTTAATCGGAGGAATGAATTACGATTGGTTTTGGCCATTTTTTATATTGGGGCATCTTTACTTTCTTAAATGTGCTCAGAAGGAATATAGCGTATTTTTCTCAATACTTTCTGGGCTTTTCTTAACTTGTGCTGAATTATCTCGACCTTTCGTTTTATTTGTTGTCCCTATTCTAGTATTCAATTTTTATCTAAGGATGAAAAAGAAGAAAAAGCTCTATCTTATTCTCTTTTTAACTCCTCTTATTCTTGTTTCCGGAGGGTGGAGAGTTAAGCTCTACCAGTTTAATGGTCCTCAAATAATTTGGTCAGACTACGGGGGTTGTAATGTTTATGAAGCGTGGCCAGTAAAAGGCAAGAAGTTAGGATATGAATACCTGAATACAGCAAAGGGCTCAAGGCTCTGCAGAGAAGGCAAGGACAAGGTCGTGAAGCACATGCTTTCTCACCCTGTTGAAACAGCTGTTATTTCATTTAAAAAAATATGGAGCTTTTTAAAAGCTAAAGCTTTTTGGCACGGTATGGGGGATGTTAGAGTTAATTACTCATACAGGTTTGTTTTAAAGATATTATTATTAGTATACTTCTTTCAAGGTTTTACATTTTTATATCGGTTGAAAAATAATATTAGAATTCTCCTCAGGGAAGAAGAGCTCGTTAGGTTAATGACATATGCTTACTTCATTTTTTTGACGATCCCCAATGATGGAAGCGAAAGAGCACGTTTTGTGGCTTCTTTTACACCCTTTCTACTTCTAACTATTCATTGGGAGTGTTGGGAGAGTATAAAAAGCAAAGTAGTGGCCATAATCCTAAGAAAAAGGAAACAGGTGATTTAATATGAGTTTAAGCATGAGCAATATTTATATTAAACTATCACTTTGTTTTGTATTCCATTTGATTATGGGGTTAGGTTGGGCAAGTTCAAGTATTTACCTAAATAACTTTACGTCTTTTACATATTGTATCTCTGTTCCTTTTGCTATTTACTTTATTACTAAATCAACTGATGAGATAGGCTCGATAAAACTTTTTTCTCTTACTATCATTTCAATCCATCTTGGGATTATTCTTGGCATATATATACTTGATTCATATTCAACCTTTTTATGGGTGACAGATTCAATGACTATGCATGTTCCTGGATCTTCGAGATTGCTTAGTTTTTTAGAAGGCAGATCTGATACCATAGAACGAATAAATTATTATGATCGAACTTATCTAGCTCATGTATTTGGTGCAATATCCTTTAAAATTTTTGGAGAAAACCACTTTGCTTCTGCTATTGGTTTGATTGTTCCAAGAATATTGACGACATTACTAATTTTTTGGAGTTCGTGTAAGTTAGAGGCCTCTAAAAAAAGTACAACAATAGTTTGTCTAATTTATTGTTTTCTTCCGACAGTTATTTTTTATACGACTACCTTTTACAAGGAAGCTACTGTACAGCTTTGGGTAGCATTGTCTTATTTTCTTTTTATTTCTTTAATAAAAGATATATCTCTTAAAAATGGCTTTCTACTATTGGTTTCGTTAGTTTGCCTTGGCTATGAGAGACATTATTTAGCTCCATTTATAGGAGCTGGAGTTTTCTTTTTTATCTTGTTTTCTAAACGAGTTGATTTTGTTTATAAGATATTAGGAGTAGTTATGGCCATAGTTGGTCATTGGGCGTTCACTTCTTATTACAGAGATCTTCATTTAAGTGAGATTGTTGACAATATTATAAAGTTTAAAGGACTTTATAGTCAGTACTCTGATGTGTCTGAAATAAACAAGGTAATTCCATTTCCACTAGGTTCAATTAAGCTTCTCTTTAGCCCATTCCCTACTTTTATTAAATTCAAAACTTATACTAATATTTCAACATTGATCACTTGGTCTTTTTTAGTTTATCACTTAGTAGTGTTAACTTTTTTATACTCTATCTTTAGACTGATACGAAAAAAGAAAAACATAGTTGAACTATTTTCTTTATTGGTTCCATTCATAATATTTATTTTAATGTTTGGTTACATTGCTCCATATAACGGAAGAACGAGAGACAGTTTTCTTCCCTTAGTATTAATTTTAATTGCCAATAATTTAGATGAGATAATAGCTAATTTAAAGAATAGGTTTATAAGAAAGAATCATTCGGATTCCTCGACTTAATCTTCTTTGCTGGAACACCATAGTAGATTGAACTGGACTCAGCATCTTTTATAAGAGTTGATCCCGCTCCGATTACCGTGTGATCTCCAACTTTAGTGCCGTGGATTAGGTTTGCACCTAGACCAATAAAGCTACCTTTACCAATGTAACAACTTCCTCCACAGCATGCTCCTGGGGCAATACTTGCGAATTCACTTAAATGTGAATCGTGATCTAAAGAAGAGTTTGTATTCACTACACAGAATCGATCTATTGTACAACTAGGGTTTATTGTAGCTCCTGCCATTACAACTGTTCCTTCTCCGATTTTTACCTCTTTTGCGACCTGTGCTGCAGGATGGATGGCTTTTATAAATGTTATTTCTGGAATTTGAGTAGAGATAAGATTTGCTACTTTTTCTCGAAGACTATTACTTCCGATTCCAATAATAACCCCATGGAGATTATATTCAGTATATATTTTTTTTAGCTCATTTTGATTACCTATAACTTTGTAAGAAAAGAACTCTGTTCCTACAGGGAGTGTTAGATCAATAAAACCAGCTATACAGTAGATATCTTCTTTTTCGATTATATCTGCTACAACTTTGGCATGTCCAGAGGCCCCAATTATTGCTATTTTTTTTTTCATAAAGTCACATTTAAGTCAGTTTGGTTGTTTATTCATTTCCCGTAAACTTAGGCATTGGTTTTCCTGATCCTGTCATAATCCCATCAGCAAAAAATACTTTTTTAAATGTTAGAAGGATAATTTTGACATCTAACTTGAGACTTATATTTCTGACATACTCCAAATCGTATTCAAACCTTTTTTCCCATGTGGTTACGTTACGGCCATTTATTTGTGCTAATCCACTTAGGCCTGGCTTAACATCATGTCGTTTAATCTGTTCCTTATTATAGAGAGGTAGGTACTCTACTAAGAGTGGCCTAGGTCCGATAAAGCTTAGTTCTAATTTAAAGACATTAAGGAGTTGAGGTATCTCATCAATACTAAACTTTCTTAGGAAGCTACCCATTTTAGTAAGTCTTTCTTCATCAGGAAGAAGATTACCGTTATCATCATAGAGGTCAAGCATTGTTTTAAGCTTATAAATTGTAAATATTTTATTATTCTTTCCAATACGATCTTGAGTAAAGAAAACACTCTTATTCTTTATTTTTAGAAAAACAATTAAAGGAATAAAGAAAGGCATAACTATAAGTGTAATAGTTGTTGCTAACAGAATATCAAATAATGGTTTAAAAAGTCCTTGATACATTTTTTTCATACACCTACACGATAAATTAAACTAAATAATATGTACAAGCTTGACACCTATTCAAGTGAAAATCTTGTTATATAGTTAATTTAATGCAGAGCTGGATATTGGGCAAATCATTGTAAAATAGGCTTATAGCGATATATTTGATATGTTATTGAGCAAAAATTATATTAAGAATGTAAAAGGGTGGAAAATGAGAACATTTAGAGTAATACCTCGCCTTGATATAAAAGGCCCTGATCTCGTAAAAGGAGTCCATTTAGAAGGGTTAAGAGTCTTAGGTCGTCCAAGAGATTTTGCAAAGTTTTACTATGAGTCTGGAGCTGATGAGCTCATTTATATGGATGTAGTCGCAAGTTTGTATGGCAGAAATAGTTTACATGAAATGATTTCTGAAGCGGCGCAAGAGATCTCCATCCCCTTACTTGTAGGTGGTGGCATTAGAACTCTTGATGATATCCAAAAAGTTTTAAGGGCTGGAGCAGACCGGGTTTCATTAAATACTGCTGCAGTTAATAATCCTGGATTTGTGAAAGAGGCTGTACGAGAATTTGGAGCATCAACTATAGTTGTGTCAATTGAAGCCATAAAGACAGGTGAAGATAATTATTTAGCTTATACTGATAATGGACGTGAGCATACTGGGCTAGAGGTTGTTGACTGGGCAAAAAAAATGGAAGGATTTGGTGTTGGTGAAATTATGATCACCTCTGTTGATCGAGAAGGAACAGGCAAAGGATTCGATATTGGCTTAACTAAAAAAATAGCTTCATGTATTTCAATTCCTGTTGTGGCCCATGGAGGTTGCTCATCAAGTCAAAATGCTGTTGAAGTGATAACAGAGACGGGTTGTGATGCAGTTGCTGTGTCTGCAGCACTTCATTATGATGTAGTAAAAAATAATAAATCGATAATTTGCTCAAATAGAGAAGGTAACACGGCTTTTCTAAGAAGTGGAAAAATGAGTTCGACTTTTCCAACGACTTCAATTGAAGAAATAAAGAACTCTCTTTTAAGTAATGGGCTGCAATGTAGGCATTAAGGAAATTGATGATGACTAGCAAGAAAATAAGAATTGTAGATTATCAGCTTGGAAATTTATATTCGATTGTAAATGCTTGCAAAAGAGCAGGGTTTCAAGCTGAAGTAAGTACGTCAGCAGATGAGCTGGCCGAGTGTGATGGAATAATTCTTCCAGGTGTTGGTGCCTTTAGTAGGGCCATGGCATCTTTGAACTCTTCAGGCTTAGACAGAGCTTTAAAGGCAATTGCAAATGAAGGTACTCCCATAATGGGTGTGTGCTTAGGAATGCAGTTACTGCTTTCAAAGAGCCATGAAGGGGGGGAGTTTGATGGATTAGACCTAATTCAAGGAGAGGTAAAAAAGCTCCCAAAAGAGTGTAAAGAAAACACTTTGAAAGTTCCACACTTGGGGTGGAATATTCTAACTCCTCCCGAAGGGAGAGATTGGGGAGGCTCACCTTTTTCTCATTTTGGGAATAATGATCAGTACATGTACTTTGTTCACTCTTACTATGTAGATCCAACAGACAAAAGCTGCGTACTGTCCTATACTAACTATCAAGGCTTTGATTTTTGCAGTGCTGTACAGAAAGATAATATTTTTGCAACACAGTTTCATCCAGAGAAAAGTGGAGAAGTTGGAATCGGAATCCTTAAGCAGTGGCACTCTGCTCTTTAATATTCATTGACAATGAGGCATTTTGATCTAAAAATTTGAGCTTACTAAGTTCAAAATTTATGAAGGAAAAAATCAGATGTCTGAAGCTAATACTCCCGGATGGCGATATTATAAAAAAGGTTACGACGTACCGACGGAAATCAAGTACTGTACTCGATGTGTGATTTCTAATCAAAGACCTAGAATTACTTTCGATGAGAAAGGAGTTTGCTCCGCCTGTAACTTTGCTGATTTTAAACAAAATACTGTTGATTGGGAAAAAAGAGACCAAGAGCTTAGAGCGTTATGTGATAAGTATAGAAGAAACGATGGACGCTATGATGTAATAGTTCCTTCAAGTGGTGGTAAAGATAGTGCTTTCGTTGCTCACTTATTAAAAAGTGAGTATGGAATGAATCCCCTTACTGTGACTTGGGCACCTCATCTCTATACGGAAATCGGATTTAAAAATCACCAAAGTCAGTCCCATGTAGGTAACCTGGCCAACATCTTAGTTACTCCCCCAGGTGATACCCACAAAAGATTAACAAAGCTAGCCTTTGATGTTTTGGGAGATCCCTTTCTGCCATTCATTTTTGGACAAAATAATATGCCACTTCAGGCTGCTGTTAATTATGATATTCCGTTAGTATTTTATGGGGAAAATTCCGAAGTAGAGTACGGAGGAAACATGAAGGATGCTTATGTTCCAACTCGTGACTGGAAACATAAGAATACAAATATTCTAATGTCTGGTGTCCCTCCACAGACATTCTTAGACTATGGAATTAGTGAAAAAGAACTAACTCCATATCTACCACCTGAAACGGAAAGACTCGAAAAGCTAGGTTTAGATATTCACTATATGGGATATTACAAGCAATGGATACCTCAAGAGAATTATTACTATTGTGTTGAGAATACAGGCTTTACTGCAAACCCAGTAAGGAGTGAGGGAACTTACTCTAAGTATGCCTCTTTGGATGATCAGCTTGATGGCTTTCATTACTATTTAATGTATATCAAGTTTGGAATAGGGAGAGCGACTTCTGATGCTGCTCACGAAGTAAGAGATGGGCATTTGTCAAGAGATGAAGCACAGGCTCTTGTTGGGCGATACGATGGAGAGTTTCCCAAGAAATATTATCAAGTCTTTTTAGATTATTGTGGGATCACTGAAGAGTACTTCAATGATGTTGTGGACAGTTGGAGACCTGAGCATGTTTGGAAAAATATTGATGGAGACTGGAAGCTTCGCCATAAGGTAGATGGAAGTGGCCTTGAGGATTCTTAATGCTTGAAGTATCAGATCAGGAACTTGCAAAGCTTACAGATGAAGAAGTTTTATTTTTTATAAGAATTCGAGGGAAAGAATCGTATTTTAACATGTTCTATCCTGACTGGTTTAGAAGTAAGCTTTCGGGTTTGAGTTATTTTAGAACCATTTCAGAATACAAAAAAGATGCAGATGTTTATATCGATTTGAATAATGTTCAATATGAGTCGATAACAACTGAAGAGTTGAGTTTTTTTAACAATTTTTTGCCAACAGATGAAATTATTAAACGTTGCCGTGGACTTAGAGAGATTTCATACTTTGAGGCTAAAGATCTTATTTATCGGTGTGCTAAGTTCTTCTTAGATTACTATAAAAAGTCAGAACTAAAATTAATCATGACGGGCTGTGTTGATAATTATGTGATGGATGTTATGTGTCGTCTTGCTAAAAAATTCGATATTAAGTGCCTTGCCATTACAGATTTTTTTCTATACCCGGACTATAAACTAGTAACTCTGTATGGAGAGCATAATAATTTCTATAGTCCAAGAGATGAAGAGATAGAGAAGATCTATAATGATCTCGTAGGAAAAAAACCTTCTCCCTTGGCAATATCAAGCAGTCGCTCTTTTAAAAATGCAATCTATGATTTTCTATCTTATCAATACAGATATCTTACTAGATACCTTTTCCGGTACAAGTTTAAGGGGCTATTGAATTATGAATTTCGATTCGCTCCGTATTTCAGGAAGTTTTATCATCCAAAGCAGCTTCTAGTATTTTCCTATTTTGATAAGGTAGATTTAAAAAGTATTGCTAAAGATAGAGAAAATTTTGTCTATATACCCTTACATTACTTTCCTGAAGCCACTGTCGACTACTGGACTGAGAATCCAGATAATGCAACTTACTACCATCATCTCTTTGAGGTGATTAAGTTTTTTGAAGAGAAGGATATAAAAGTTTTAGTTAAGGAGCACCCCGCATTTTTTCCAGGGAGACCACTGGAGATAATCAAGAGGTTGAAGAAATACTCTAATGTTGTTTTACTTTCTCCATTTATTAAAACTCAATCAATATTAGATTGTATCGATAATGTTATTGTATGGAATGGCTCTACTGGTATAGAATCTATAATGACTGATAAAGTCGTTTATGTAACGACTGAAGGTTATTATTCAAATAATAAACTTACTCATTATAAAGAATTTGGTAAAGGGCGACCTTTTACTGCTGATGAAAAAAGAGAGCTTATAAAATACGTTCTACAAACTTCAATCAACTGTTCCCAATAAAAACTCTTTTTTGAGTTTTTGAGCTTCCCGAAAAGTTAGAAACAAAGTTAGCCCTCTTCCAAGAGTGAAAACCAGCGCGTACCACTCAAGAGTAGCTCTCTGAAAGTGAGTAATCGTAAGCATGAAGCATAGAGCAATAAGAGTGATCATTGATATTCTAACAAGTAAAAAACCTTTTTCTTTTGCAATCAGAACCGCTTCATAGAAATTCATGATGTGAAGAAATGTACCTACCAAAACAATATTGAGAGATATCGTGAAAGAGGAATATTTAGGATATATTAATTCAAGTATATTTTTTCCAAAAATAAAAGAAGTGATTACTGTTGGGATAGCAATTAGGAGAATGAGCTTGATTGTTTGATTAACCTTGGCCATTAACTTGGACAAATCTTTGTCTTTACCATATTCTGAAAATAGGTAAGGAAGATATGCATTAGTAACGATTCCTAGTAGTCCAAGACCTGCGGAAAGAACGATGAGAGAAAAGCTGTAGCCGGCAAATAAGGTAGCGCTCATCGTAGACATAATAACCCATCTATCTATGTTGAGAGAAAGGTGTTTGATAAAATTATTTATGGAGATAGGAAGGCCTGTTTTGATTGTAGATTTTAAACTAGAAAAGTCTATGAAGCGGATATTTGTTTTGGCCTTAAAAAGTGTAAAAAATACTAAGAGAATTTGAATAAAAATTTCGCTTAAAAGGATCACGGAAAGTCCATATTCTTTAGCAAAAATGAGACCTATTACAAGTGAGAATGAATTTTTAAGCAGAAGAAAAAAGGCAAATCTATTGTTGTCTCCTCTAACTCTTAGTAAAGTAGAAGATAAATTATAAAGGAGCGCCGACGAAGTAAAGAGTCCTATGAATGCCAAATAGTTTCTTGGAATTAAAAAAAGAGTGGTTTCTTTATCAAGTAAGAAAATAAAAAGAGATAAAATACTCACTGCTGAAAGAAATAAGGTCAAAAAGGAAAAAAGAGCTCCCGTCGTTTTGTGAAACTCCAACTTGTTTTTTTGACCAATGAGTACCGAACCATTTCTGAGATAACCGGGCTCGATACCCAATCCAAATATATACATTAAGTAAATATTGATTAGACTAATACTTGAAAAGATTGCAAATTCATTGACGGCTAGAATTTTGGCAAATACAGCTGCTTTAGAAATCCCTGCTACAGATGCAAGAATCATGTAGATTAGGTATTGAGAATGTGAGCCCAGTAGGGCCTTAAGTTTAGAAAACATTTTCGAAGTTAAATCACAGTTCTTAATGCCATAAATGATTCAGCATAATGAACATTGATGAGAGAGCCTCGAAGCCTTGCCAGTGCACGTATAGAGTCTTCTGATCTTGGAAATGGAGAGGGTAGAAGCTCCCCTTCAAAAATATTCATGATTTCAATTTTTTTATCAATATGGTGCGTGATGTCGCAAAAAGTGTTAGGTACAAAGCTGTTAACTGCAAGAGCAGGAGCAAACTCTGTTTCCGATAGAGTTTCATATAAATATATATTTCTTATAAAAGGGTATCGGAAAGCCTTAGTACAAGACATCGAGGTTTCAAAAACAATCTTGTGATCACTATGGGCGTCATTTCCATTTTGTAAGAAGATCGTTTCGGGTTTTATAGCAGTGATGGCCTTGGAAACTTTCGCAATTATTTCACCTCTAGGGTATGTTTCCAGCTTAGAGGTGGTTAAGTTCAGTCGTATAAGCTCTTCAAATTTATATTTTTGGCAGACTGCTTCAATCTCTTTCTCTCTTTTTTCTATTCTTTCTTGTGACCAGCCAAATTCTTGGGTCACTGTTGTGTAAAGTAGCCAATAGAGCTTATGACCTTCATCTCGAAGTTTAAGTAGTGTTCCTCCGGCACCTAAGGTTTCGTCATCTGGATGTGCTCCTATAACTAAAATGTTGGCCATTGCTTTTCCTTTTTTAGGTTTATGATTAGGTGCTTTAAGCTGTTTTTATCTAAGTATGTTGTAGCAACTTGGAGCATTATATTTCAGTAACTTTAAGTTAACAAGACAGCTTTATTGGGGTAGCCTAACAAGAATTATTGTCAACAAATTTGAGTAGAGAAATGTATGAAAGTATTAATTACTGGTGCAGATGGATTCATTGGTTCACACCTTGTAGAACTTCTTTTAAAAGAAGGACATGATGTTAGGGCCTTGGCCTTATATAATTCTTTTAATAATTGGGGATGGTTGGAATCAATTGATAGATTATCCGAAGTAGAAGTCGTTACAGGGGATGTAAGAGATCCATTTTATTGCGAAGATATTACAAAAGGAGTAGATGTTGTTTTTCATCTTGCTTCTTTAATTGCAATCCCTTACTCATATGTTGCTCCCCAAAGCTATGTAGATACAAATGTGCTTGGTACTGTGAACATGGTTAAGGGGGCCATGAAAAATAATGTTTCACGCTTTGTTCACACCTCAACTTCTGAAGTGTATGGTACAGCTCAGTATGTGCCTATCGATGAAAAACACCCCTTGCAGCCCCAATCCCCTTATTCTGCTTCCAAGATTTCAGCAGATGCAATGGCGATGAGCTTTTTCAACTCGTTTGAGTATCCCTTGACTATCGCGAGACCATTTAACACTTATGGTCCTAGACAGTCTGCAAGAGCTGTTATTCCTACAATCATCACTCAGATTGCTAATGGTGTAGAGAAAATTAAGCTAGGCGATGTAACGCCTACTAGAGATTTTAACTATGTGGAAGATACCTGCCGCGGATTTTTGAGTTTAGCCACAAGCGATAAGACTATTGGAGAAACTGTTAATATTGGCTCTAACTTTGAAATTTCGGTAGGGGATACTTTAAATCTTATTAAAAAGATTATGAATAGTGATGTAACATTTATAACTGATGAAGTTAGAATACGTCCGGAAAAATCTGAGGTTCACCGTTTATGGTGTGATAATACAAAAATTAATAATTTAACAGGCTTTAAACCAAAATATACTATCGAGGAAGGCTTAACTAAGACTATTGACTGGTTTAAAGATACTAAGAACCTAAGTCAGTATAAGCATAATATATACAACGTATAACGTATAAGGAAATAGTATGTTAAATACGGAATTTTCACCATGGCCATCTTTCACTCAAAGAGAAGCAGATAAAGCAAATGAGATACTTCTTAGTAATAAGGTAAATTATTGGACAGGAGTTGAGGGAAGAAGCTTTGAGTCCGAGTTTGCCAAGTGGACGGAATCGGAGCATGCCATAGCTGTAGCAAATGGTACGCTCGCTCTCGAATTAGCCTTAATCGGGTTAGGGGTTGGGCAAGGTGATGAGGTCATTGTAACTCCTCGAACATTTATAGCTTCTATCTCTTGTGTCGTAAGAGTGGGAGCAATACCAGTTTTTGTTGATGTTGATAGAGATACGCAAAATATCACTGTTGAAAATATAGAAAAAGCACTTAGTTCTAAAACAAAAGCAGTTATTTGTGTTCACTTAGCTGGATGGCCGTGCGAAATGGATTCTATAATGGAGCTCGCTAAAGAGAAGAACTTCTTTGTAATTGAAGACTGTGCTCAGGCTCATGGGGCTAAATACAAAGGAAGATCTGTTGGTTCTTGGGGGCATGTTGCGGCTTGGTCCTTTTGCCAAGATAAAATTATGACGACAGCTGGAGAGGGAGGGATGGTCACGACTAATGACCGCGCTCTTTGGGAAAGAATGTGGGATTTCAAGGACCATGGTAAGAGTTGGACCTCTGTATATGAAAAAAGTCATCCTCCAGGCTTTAGATGGGTTCACGATTCTTTTGGGTCCAACTATAGATTGTCAGAGATTTCTTCTGCTATAGGTAGGATTCAGATTGAGTACATGAATGAATGGCATCCAAGAAGAGTGGCCAATATTGAAAAAATTTGGGAAACGGCTCGTAAAATTAGTTCATTAAGAGTACCAGAAGTTCCTTCTGATATTGTTCATGCTGCCTATAAAGCTTACGTTTTTTTGGAGTATTCTTGTTTGAAAGACGGAATAGATAAAGAAATAATTATGACTGAGTTCGCAAAAGAAGGTGTTCCTTGTTACTCAGGAAGTTGTTCTGAAGTCTATTTAGAAACGGCTTTTGATGGAATGTCCTTTAAGCCAAAAGAGAGACTTCCGGTTGCAAAGGAGTTAGGGGAAACTTCTCTTATGTTCTTAGTCCATCCAACATTGACTGATGCCGAAATAGATAAAACGTGTGAAGTTATCATAAAAGTTATGAATAAATTTTCAAAATGAAAGTAATTTTTATCGGTTGTGTTGAGTCCAGCTATTATTTACTTGAAAGTCTCTTAGAGGCTAATGCGGAAGTCGTAGGAGTTGTAACGAAGGAGAGTTCTCAAATCAATTCTGACTTCAGGTCTTTAGTTCCGCTTTGTAATAAGTATGAAATAGAATACATATTTTCTAAAACAGGAAATGATGAAGCTTCTATAGAATGGATGAAAAATAAAAGTCCTGAGGCCATTTTTTGTTTTGGGTGGTCTAGCTTACTTAGAAAAGATTTGATTGATCTACCAAGTAAAGTAATTGTCGGTTTTCATCCTGCAGCACTTCCCAAAAATAGAGGAAGACACCCTATCATTTGGGCCTTAGCACTTGGATTAAAGGAGACAGCATCAACTTTTTTTTCATTAGAAGAAAAAGCAGATAGTGGATCTATCCTTGATCAAAAACCAGTGATCATATCTTATGAAGATAATGCTTCCACCTTATATGATAAGATAATGAGTGTTGCCAAAAATCAAGTCATCGACCTTTACAATTTAATCAAAAATGATCGAATCAAAGAAGTAAAACAAGATGACTCTTCGGGTACAAATCACTGGAGAAAAAGAGGAAGAGCTGACGGAAAAATTGACTTTAGGATGACCTCTAAAGGAATATATAACTTAACTAGATCGCTTTATCATCCTTACCCTGGGGCACATATTGAAACAGCTCAAGGGGATGTAAAAGTATGGAAGGTAAAAGAGCTTCCTTGGGAAGAAGAAAACTTAGAGCCTGGTAAGGTTTTAGAAGTTAATGATAAGACTTTTATTGTGAAATGCTTTGAGGGGGCCGTTGAAGTATTAGAGCACGAATTTAAAGAGCTTCCTAAGGTCGGAGACTATTTATAGATGCGAAATAAAGTAGTTTTTTTTTCTGTCTTCTATCCAAACAAAGTAGAGTATCACTTAGATTTTCTAGATTCATTGAATAATCAGACTTATAAAAACTTTGATCTCCTGATTATAAATGATGGTGTAGTAGACCTTGAACGGTTATTAAGAGATAACTATGAAGGAAACTATTATATCTTGGACGTCGAAGGGTCAATGCTTTCAGTTCGGGAGCAGGGTCTGTTGAAAGTAATTGAGCTTGGATATGAGGATATCATTTTTGGCGATTCTGATGACTATTTTACTCTAAATAGAATTGAGTACCTAAGATTTCTACTTGAGGACTGGAAAGTTATAGTTAATGACTTTCATCTTGTTGGTGAAGACCAATCAATAATTCAAAAGAATTACCTATCAAAAAGGCTTTCAGAGCTTGAAGTTATTAATTATGACTTTATTCGAAATAAAAATATTCTTGGTTTTACAAATACAGCTTTAAAAGTAGAGCTCTTAAAAGGACTCTCTTATGACACATGTTCCCCGGCCATAGACTGGTACCTATTTTCTCAAGTTTTATGGAAATTAAGAGATGAGTCATGCTTTACGGCACAGTGTGCAACATTCTATCGTCAGTACCAAAGTAATATTGCGTCATTGAAGGAAGAAAATACACCCAAAGAGGCAAAAAGAAGGCTTGAAGTGAAGTTAGAGCATTACAAAAGTCTTATGAAATTAGATAATTCGATGGAAGTTTACTATAATAACGCCAAATCACAGCTTGATTCTGACAATATTGTTGTCAACAAAACTAAAGGCTCACTTTGGTGGGAGTAACTTAAATTTAAAATTTTTAGGGGTGAAAATATGAAAGTAAAAATAACTGAAAAATTTGAAGTGTCCAACTATTCAAAGCCTTATGTGATAGCTGAGATTGGTTCGAACCATAATGGGGATATGGAACTTGCTAAAAAGCTAATTATCCAAGCAAAAGAGAGTGGAGCAGACTGTGTAAAGTTTCAAAGTTGGTCTAAAGACTCCATTTTTTCAAGAGAAACTTATGATAAAAATTATTTCTTAAAAGATGACTATCGCCAAAGGGAGGACTTTAGCTTGGAGTCCATTGTGGAAGAGTTTTCTATATCTGAAGAAGAGCTTATCCAGATGAAAGCCTTTTCTGATGAAGTAGGAATTGATTGTACCTCAACTCCCTTTTCTTATAAAGAAGCAGATTTCTTAATTGAAAAATTAAAAAGTCCTTTCATTAAAGTTGCTTCAATGGATTGTAATAATTATCCATTCTTAGACTATCTTGCTCGTAAAGGTAAACCTATGATTCTTTCAACGGGTTTAAGTGAACTTCATGAGATTGATCGTGCCATTAGAACGATTGAAAATGCAGGAAATACACAAATCGTAATTCTTCACTGTGTGGCCATTTATCCTCCTTTAGATGAGCAGGTTAATTTGAATATTATTAATACTCTTCAAGCCCAATATCCTTATCCAATAGGATTTTCTGACCATTCAATTGGTGTAGAGATTCCATTGGCCGCCTGTGCTTTAGGAGCTTGTTTACTAGAAAAGCACTTCACTCTGGATAAAGATATGTTTGGTTGGGATCATAAAGTTTCTGCTAACCCTGAAGAGCTAGCAGTAATTTGTTCAGGTTCAAAACGAATAGTAGATGCCCTTGGTTCCGGAAGAGTTATCTCTGTTGAAAATGATGAGAGAAAACGTGAATTTCGTCGCAGTATAGTACTAACAAAAGACTATAAAAAAGGTGATGTCATTACTGAAGATAGTATTGATTATAAAAGACCTGGAGGTGGAATTCTTCCAGAGTTTAAAGGCCAAGTCGCGGGTAGAGTTCTTAAGGTTGATAAAAGTAAGGATTATCCTCTCTCTTGGGAGGATTTGGTTTAGTGCTTGCCATAATACCGGCCAGAGGTGGATCAAAGGGTTTACCTGGTAAAAATATTAGAAAATTAAATGGGATACCACTAATTGGGTATGCTATTAAAGCTGCTTTAGAATCATCTTTCATTTCAAAGGTATACGTCTCAACAGATGATGAAGAGATAAGAGAGGTGGCCCTAGGCCTTGGGGCAGAATGTACTGAGTTACGTCCAGACTGTTTGGCCACTGATACAGCTGCCGCAGTAGATACTTATATTCATACATTAGACTTATTGGAGAAGAGTGGTTTTAGTTTTGAAGAGGTTGTTATTTTACAACCAACTTCGCCATTGCGCTCATCTGAAGACATTGATGGAGCTGTAAATCTTTATTATGAAAAAAAAGCAGACTCTGTAATAAGTTATTGTATTGATGAGAAACCTATTTTTTGGAGCAAGTATTTAAATCATGATCTGACTTTTGAAAATATTTTTCCTGACAATATTGATAATCGGCAGTCTTTAAAAGATACATACCATCCTAATGGTGCAATCTTTATTATTAAATCAAGCCTAATTAGACAAAAGAATTATTACTCTGATAAATCCTACGCTTATATTATGCCTAGGGAGCGATCAGTAGATATAGATACCATTGATGACTTTGAATACGCAGAATTTTTAATAAAAAGAAAATAGAGCTCAAGGAATTAGGGAATTAGCTATGGTTATTCGTAAGAAACTTATATTAAATGGTGATACCGAATTTAGAGATGCCGTCCAACTTCTGGATGAAACAGGCGATGGAGTAATCCCTGTAGTTGATGAGTCTGACAAGTTATTAGGAATTATTACTGACGGTGATGTCAGGCGAAGTATTTTAAAAAACGATATGACTTTGGAAGCAATCATTAACAAAAGCCCTATTTCAGTTAATGATGATATCTCTCATGAAGAGGCGGTTAAATATTTAAAAAAGCTACAACTTAGGCATTTGCCTGTTGTCAGCAAGGAAGGCTTCTTAAGAGATATTGTTACAATAGATGCCAATGATTTTCAATCGTACATAAACCCCGTAGTAATAATGGCCGGTGGTTATGGTTCAAGGCTTGGAAGCTTAACTAAAGACTGTCCAAAGCCAATGTTAATGGCCGGAAATAAACCTATTCTTCAACGAATTATAGAGTCTTTTGCAGAGAGAGGTTTTTGCAATATTTACATAAGTGTTTATTACAAAAGTGAAGTTATTAAAGACTACTTTCAAGACGGACGTAAATTTGGAGTTAAGATACGCTATCTTGATGAAAAAAAGAAACTAGGTACTGCGGGTGCCCTTAAGCTTTTGGGTCAAGACATAAAATCATCTTTTTTTGTAATGAATGGTGATATTTTGACAACTCTTGATTTTGAGAACTTACTAAAATTCCACGAGTCGAATAACTCACTAGCTACTATGTGTGTGAGAGAGTATACGCATAATGTCCCTTTTGGCGTTGTTGATATCGATAATAATGAGATAAAAAACTTAAGAGAAAAACCAACTCATCGTCACTTTATAAACACTGGGATTTATGCATTTAATCCCGGGATCTTAGACTTAATTCCTGATGATGAAGAGTATAATATGGATGCCCTTTTTAATACGGCCATTGAGAAGAAAATCAAGACTTGTGCTTATGAAACTAATGATTCGTGGGTTGATATTGGGCACATTGAAGATTACCGTGCAATTCACGATGCATTTTCATTCTCATTTGACTCTTGATTATTTGGTTCATATTCAACTTCAACCAAAAAGAGCTCCATAGGAAATTCTTCTTGTGCTAAGAACTGCGATAGACACTCCTGTAAATTCACGAATTACGATCTATACTAGACGCAGAAATGTTAGACTAATACTTAAGAATCTACGGTACTCTTTTAAAGTACCGTATTTCATTATTTCACTAGCCCAAAGCTAACTTAACAGCTGCTGCGGCCTTGGTTTTGAATTCATAGAGTGAGCGAGTTTGAAAAATACTTCTAAAAATATATTTGGGCCTAAAGTAGAATTTCTTGAAGCCCTGGGCCTGAAGATCTACGAGCTCATTTAAGCTTAAATGCTCTGTCCAGTGGTCAATTCTAAAGTCTAGAGTTGGGTTCTTAGAAAAATTCTTCCACTTGTCTTCGTCAACTAATCCTTTCCTTACACCCTCATCAAATAGAGGAGTATTAGGAAGAAGCATTAGTATACCAATTTGGGCGTAGTCAGGGTCTAGTAGTGTTAGATAATCAAGGTTTTTAATGACATCTTCTCTTGTTTTCTCAAAGGGAAAGCCAATGATATAGTCGGCAATAGTCATGATGCCTACTTCACGGCACCATTTAAAAACTTGGGTAATTTTCTCTACCGTAGTTCCTTTCTTGAGCTCTTTTAGCCCTTCATTTGAACCTGTTTCAACACCAAAAGAAATCATCCGACACCCTGCTTTTTTTGCACGAATGAGAGATTCCTTGGTAACCACATTGGCACGTCCCCTGAAGTCCCAGGTGAATTTTAAATTTCTTTTTTCAATTTCATCACAGAATTTAATAACTTTACCAGAGGTAATATTGAATAAATCATCATAGAAGTGGAACTCATCATATCCCATCTCAAGGCAGACTTCGATTTCATCAACAACACTTTCAATTGATCGGGTTCTATACTTTTTGTAAGGAACGTCACAAAATGTACATAGATAAGGACAACCTCTTGTACTAAGAATAGTTGCTAGTTTATTAGATACTCCTACAACACTATTGTAATTGATATGAGATATATATTTACGATTAGGAAAAGGAAGTGAGTCTAATTTATCAATATAAGCCGGTGGAACTGAAACTGTTTTTAGGAAACGTTTGTCAGTAATTTGGTTTCCTTTCCATTTGCGCATCGACTCAGTGGTATAAACCCCAGTAATATGAGTAATTGGCTTATTGGCTTCAAGACAATTGACAAGCTCTGTAAAGGCTTGCTCTCCTTCACCTACTACAATTGAGTCGAACTCTGGAAGCTCTGCTGCCTCTTCGGGAAATGCTATAGGGTGGTGGCCACCGAGACAAATATGAGCATGAGGAACAACTTCTCTTATTGTTCTTGCTGCCATGCATACGTCTACCATTGCAATAGTAAAGCTAGTAATACCAACGATATCGGGCTTGATTTCTTCAATAACTTTTTTTAAGTCATGCTGACGAATTTTTTCGGCAACACAGTCTTTAAAGAAGATTTCATGGCCATTAGTATTTTCCTCCAAGTATGTAAGAACATATAGAATTCCTAAAGGAGGGAAGGCTCCAAAGTCTTCAGCACCAATATAGCTTTCATCGTTATGGTCTTCTCTTGGATATTCGGGAATAGTATGACCAGTTGGTGGGTTTAAAAATAGTATTTTCATAAGAAATCCTAAATAAATATGTTCAAGATTTAAATTAACACTTTAGCTCTTCCACTTCAATTAAGAAGACATCTTGTAAAAAAAAAATGATATAGATCAGCCTGTGCTCTGCGTTACTCTTTGTGAGAAATGGTAGTGATATACCAGGAATAATCATCAATATTTTGATCTAGACTCATAAAAGGATGAAAATTAACCGCTTTGAATTTAGATTTTTTCATGAAGTAGTCAATTTCTTTAGGAAAAAAATATCTAGTCATATGTGTTTCTTCTTCACGTAAAATTATCTCATTTTGGGATGTATAGAGAAATTCGAAGTGCGTTTCAACTAAGTTATCTTTTAGCCTTAGAATAGGCTGAGTGAATCTTAAAATTTCTACATCTCCATTAGTGATTTTTTTCAATCTTTCTGATGGTCGATGGGTTAGCGCTGCAGGACCACTCCAGCAGTCAAAAATAAGTAGACCCTTACAATTTAAATGATCGTATGCACAATTCGAAAAAGATTCAAATTGTTCGTTCTCAGTTAAGTAGCTAGCGACAGCAAACATTGAAATTACTACATCAAACTTCCTATTGAGATTAAAGTTTGTAATGTCTCCTTGAATATATTCTATATCCATACCTTCTTGAATTGATTTTTCTTTGGCTAGATCTAACATGTGTTTAGATTGATCAATCCCAGTGGTTATATAGCCTCTTTTAGTAAGCTCTATCAGGTGGGCCCCTGTTCCACAGCCTAAATCTAAAATAGTAGTTGGAGTTATCCCATATTTGTGGAATAAGGACTCTAAATAGTCACACTCTTTTTTATAGTCCTTATGGTCATAAAAAAGGTCATAATTATTTGAATAGTTTTTTCCGAATACTTTTAAATCCATATTTTAAATAAACTCTCTGATTGTTTCTTTTACGACTCTAATAACAGTTTTAATCTGATCATTGGTAATTGCTTGCCCACTGGGTATATAAAATCCTCTTTGAGTCATTCGCTCAGAAATAGGATAAGCTTCTCCTTTAAATAAGCCTAGCTTTTGAAGTACAGGTTGTTCATGCATTCCCATGAAGAAGAGTCTTGATTCAACACCTTGTTCAATAAGTTTCTTTGTAAATACTTCAGCATCGGCACTAACTTCATCATTTAGTAAGAGCGAATACATCCAATAGTTATTTTTTGCCCATTCTTTATTAACTGGTAGCTGAAGGGGAAGGTCTTTGAAGGCTTCATTATACATTTGTGCCATTTCTCTTTTTCTTAGAACAAAACCTTCAAGCCGTTTCATTTGAGCGAGGCCAATTGCAGCTTGAATATTAGTCATTCTATAATTATGTCCAATCTCTGTGTGATAGAACCTACGGTCACTTCTAAAGCAAAGATTTCGTAAGGAGCGGGCTTTGTCAGCAAATAAGTCTGAATTGGTTAGTACCATCCCTCCTTCTCCTGTAGTAACTAGCTTGTTAGCGTAGAAACTATGGATACTAATATCAGAGATTCCTCCGCATTTTTTTCCCTTATACTCAGAGCCATGTGATTCAGCATTATCTTCAATAGTGAATAGATTATATTTTTTTGCCAACTCAAGTATGGGATCCATATCAACTGGATGTCCGTACATATGGACGGCCATTATGGCCTTTGTTTTAGATGTAATTTTTGCCTCAATTTGATTAACATCCATACACCAGGTTTCAGGATCTGAATCGACAAGAACAGGAATAGCACCTACTTCTATAATTGCTAGTGCACATGAAATTATAGTGAATGTAGGCATGATTACCTCATCACCTTCATTCAAATCGAGACATTCAAGAGCAACCTTTAGGGCCGTGGTTCCATTTGATACAGCAATACCATGCTTGACTCCTGCGTAGGTAGCACATGATTTCTCAAAGTCTTTAACGTACTGACCTTCAGATGAGATCCATCCAGTTCGAATACAGTCGACAACAAGTTCTTCTTCTAAATCACCAATTAGTGGAGTTGATACAGGGATCATAAACAATCTACTTTAACTTGAGGGGAGTATCTAGTCTGAATGTATCGCTTTCATAGTCTTTACCGCCGCGTGGTCCCTTGGTGAGAACTAGGATCATTGAATCATCAATAGCATTTAGGGCATGTTTCTCCATCTTACCCGTTTTAATGAGATCACCTTTTTCAAGAATAACTGATTTCACTTCTTCGCCATCACGCTGAGAAAGATATTCAACTTTACCGCTCATTATGTAGTTCCATTGAATAGTTTCCTTGTGAAAATGATTTGCTCGTGAGCAATTTGCTTTGGAGTGAATAATGGTAACGCTATCGACTTCTTCATGGGCGAGGATATCGCGAATAAAACCTCTTTCATCTTCGAAATTATTCTCTAGTTTAATGACTTCCATATTTTACTCCATAAAATTAATTTTAAACTAAGTAACTTATAAAATGGTGGGGGTTGGAATTGGTACAATAAACTTTCCACCTCGTTCTCTAAATTCTTTCAAATTATTTATAATCTCGTCTTTAAAGTTCCATGCTAATAACAAAGCATAGTCTATATCTTCGCTTAATAGATGACTGTCGGGAACGACTTTTAAATGACTGCCAGGAGTGTATCGATCTATCTTTAATTGTGAGACTTCAGTTACAAACTCAAGAATATCATTTCCAATTTTACAATAATTTAGCAAGGTCATACCCTTAGCCGGAGCACTGACTGCTGCAATCTTTTTACCTTGTTTCTTAAGATCTCTAAGAAGGTTTACCAAGTCCTGTCTGTTTTGAGAAACTTTAGCTGAAAATAGATTTAAATTTTCTAAAGAGTGAATATCGTGAGTTGATTCATAATCAAGAAGCTCTTTGACTTGATTTGTAATCTTTCTCGTTCCTGTTCGACCAATAAATAAACGAATTGAGCCTCCATGGATATCACTTTGCTGTATATCAAATAGGTCAAACCCATTCTTTTTAAAGAATAAGTTCAAGGGAAGAATAGAAATATAGGATAAATGCTCGTGATATATTGTGTCATATTCTAGATTATTGAGCAGGTTTACTAAGTACGGAGCTTCCACAATAAAGATCCCATCATAATCAAGAATTTTATCAACTTCCTTCATTACTCCATTGAGATCATCGATATGAGCGAAAACATTTGTTCCAGTTATGACTTTAGCTTTTCGATGTTTTTCAAGAACGAGGTCAGAAATTCCTTTTCCAAAAAAAGTAGGAATGGTTTCGATACCGTTTTTTTCGGCAATTTGAGCAATATTTGTCGCAGGGTCAATCCCTAGTACCTGTAGCCCATTATCCTTGAATCCTTGGAGTAAAACTCCAACATTTGACCCTATGTCGATAGCGAGGTCTCCGGGCTTGAGTTCATAGTCCTTTACAACAGAGTCTGCGAAGGACTTAAAATGCTCTCTCCCTGTTTTTGTAGTTGAAGATTCGTAGGGGTAATCATTTTGATAAAGAATAGTAGGGTCAACTACATAATTTAATTGAATAAAAAGGCAATGATCACATCTTACTACTTTTAGTGGGTAAGTATTTTCCGATTCTTGAAGTTGCTCTACTTTCATAAAGCGATCTGCTGGTGGCGTGTGGCCAAGATCTAAAAACTGGGTCAATTTAGGGTAACCACATAGTCTACATTGTTTTATCATGAATCATTTTCCTTTGGTCTTTTGTAGTAAGCTTGAGCAAAATTGCTTTGTAGAAACACTCAAAGGCAATTTTCAAAATGCTGTAGAGAGAGTTAGAGGTTTTTGAAATACCATGCTTTCTTGTTTCTAGAACCATGGGAACTTCAACAACATTATATCCTTTCATTTGAGCTTTGAAAGGAAGAGAGATGCAATAATCAACAAATGTACCTTCAATTCCAATATCCTTCAGTACATTTTTTTTAGCACAAAAAAAACCACTACTAAAATCATGAAGGTCAGAATTTAAAATAAGTTTTAAAACTTTATTCCCTAAGACTGAGATAAGGGCAGATAAGATACTGTCTTCTGATGCAGATAAGTTTGAAAGAATTCGAAAAAAAGAAGTTTTAGACTTATTTGAGTCAACTCCTTTCATTCCTCCTCCTTCTATATAGCGAGAGCCTAGTGAAAGATCGGCACCTTGTTTAATTTTAGACCAGTGTTCTAGAATAACCTTAGGTGACATTGATTGATCTGCATCCATCCAGAGGCAAACATCTGTATTTGAGAGTTTAATTCCCTCATTAATTGAGGGGATTAAACCTCTATCACTAGTTCGAATAATTAATCTAAGATTTGGATGTTGCTTTTGTAATTCTTTGACAACTTCTATAGTGCCGTCTGTGGAACTATCATCTACTACCAAAACTTCATAATTTAAACTAACCAAAGTCGATTGAATATTATTGATCAATGGCCCAATGTTTTTTGCTTCATTAAAAGTGGGTAAGATGATTGATAAATCAGGTCTCACAGATTAGGCCTCATTAATTGAATTCAGGAAATTACTCTAAAAAAATACTATATAGTTATCACCTTGTTAACGGAAAAATGAAAGGCAACTATCTAACGGTGTTGCTATGAGTTACTTTTTTGCCTAGAGTAAGCCCCATTAAGAGCCATAAAAATGAATCTTGAAAATAATTAAAGCCAAAAACGGCAAAAATACATTCCAGTAGAATAATGTGAAGCGAAATTTTTTTCGTTACTGGGTCTATTCTAAGGAATAGGCTTTTTAGAAAACTAATCAAGGGGAAGGATACGTACACAGCTAGACCAAGAGTTCCTGTCATTAGAAGAATTCCTAGATAGGAAAGATGAACATTTCTGTAAGAGCCATATGGGTAGGCACCTACATAATCTTGTCCATTGAAAAGCTTATATGGGCCATCTACAGTATAAGTTGCGCCTAGACCTTTCCCCCAGATAATACTACTTGGGTAGCGGCTAAGTTCAACGAATGCGCCTTTGATTTCTGGCCACCTCCCCGAGGTGGCTACATTTAAGAAATATTCTCTACTTTCGAAATTAGTAAGATCTAAGTTTTTAGGGTCAAGAGTTTTAAACTTGTTGAGGGTATTTATTTCAAAAATATTAAAGTCGGAGAATAGATAAGCAGATAGGATTGCTCCAACCGAAACTATTACCAGAGGGAGAATGAATTTAAGTTTTGATTTAGAAAATTTCTTTATTAGAATAGGTGTAAATGGAATCATTGAAGCAATTAAAGACAGAAGTAAGGCTCTTTGTCCTGCTCCGATTAAAAAAAGAGAGGCGAGGAAGGTAATAATATGTCTATTAAAGTAAAAGCCAATGAGAAATAAAATACCACTTTTTCCTGCGCTAAATGTAGGGTTTTGAATCATACCTTGTTGATAGGAAATAAAAAACCAGATGGCGCTGAGGGTGCACGGCAGAACCCAAAGATAGATGTATTTGTTTATAAGGCTGTATACTTTTTCTAAGGTTATTTGGTTTGCAAGGTTTATCCCCACGAGAAGGTAGAGTCCTCCGAATATGAGGTTTGTGAAGTCTGCAAAGTAGTTAAAGACTTTATTTTGAAAGTAAAAAGCACTAATTGTACCTATTAAAATCGGACCAAGGAAAATTAAAAATATAGAAGATTTACTCTGGTTATTAATTGTTTTTAGAGAAATAAATGTTAATAGCATTATTTCTAACGGTCTGATGACTCTTACATAGCTCATTGCGATATTGTAGAAAACTCCACTGTTTTGTGAATAAGACATCATTCTGAAGGTTCCCCAGACAGTATCAATTCCTTCCTTTGCTAAAATAATAAGTACAGTAAATAATAGATATTTTTCAAAATAGTTGGGTGAATATCTGAAGGCTACAGAAGAGGAGTTATTCATCTAAATTGCTGAAAATAAGTCTTAATAAGATGAAGTTTATATAAACAAAAATCAAAATAACTGGAGGAATAATAAGCGAAAGGATCTTATTGGGATAAACAGGATCCTTTTTAAAGCTTTTGCTTAGAACCTTTATATTTTCGAAGTTATCTTTCCTTAAAAAATATCTCAACTTAGCTTCATCTTGAAGAATACTGGCTTCTCTATATTTTAAAAACTTAATAAGTCCAAATGTGTAAGTTTGCTTATCGTCAAACTGTTTAATTGTGACGGATTTGTCACTATAAGCTTCCTTCATATCTTGAAGGGCTTGGTAGCTCATTTTGAGTTCTTGAGAGAATTTGTCATTAAGAGCTTTTAAAAAGTTATCAAAAAAAAGTGTTAAAACTTCAGTACTAGGGCCTCTAAAAGTAATTAGAAGGTTTTGAGTATCCTGTCCTCTAGGGGTTTCGATACTTTTAATATAGGCATTATTCACTTTAATATTTGGAAAAATATATTCAAGTTGAATGAAGCTTTTCAAATCACTCATGGTGACAATAGGGGCTAGAATAATATCACCAGAGTCGTTCGCTTTAACTATTTTTCCATTGTTGATAATGGCTTTTAGTTCGTATTCACTCTCTGAGACTGATATAAAAGTACCACCGATTACTAATCCCAAAAAAAGTGAAATTAATATTCCCTTAATACTTTTTTTTATTTCGAGAAGTCCCTTTGTGATTGTAGGTGATTGAAAGTTATCCAAGATAATCTCCTGTATTTAATCAGATTACGGTGTGCGGGTTTTTAGGTATAGAAAATAGCATATTTTTAATATGGTAGGTAGTTGTAATTTCATTTGATAGTAAATATATTTTACTAATTAATCTAATTAAAGTGGTGGTTATTTTGTTGGAATATCTAAGTATTTTACAAAGAGCTATAATTGTTTTTCTGCCCGTTGTCATCACTGTTCAATTATCTTTCCCTAGGTTAAGTTTATTTGAAAAAACCCCACTCGTAATTTTCTTTGTATTAGTAAACTCACACCTAACTTTTATTCTTTTATTTTTGATGGGGCTAAAAATTCCATATCTTATTTTTATAATCTTTTATTTTTCTATTTCGTTGGCAACGTACATTTTAACAAGAGGCTGGCTGAATTTAGAGAGCACGCTTCCAAAAGTTGATCGAAAGCTGAGCTATGTATTTTTGGTGCTCCTCTTGTCGCTCGGGCTCTTATATTTTATATTTTCTAGGCCGGCTGTATCAACAGCGGGGGCTCTATATGCTTTTGTAGACTATGTTAAGTTCTATTCGGAAACGAATTATATCTATCCTCCGTTTCCTGAAGGAGTTACTTTTACAAATGTTTTATCCACGTCATGTAACATACTGCAGGGGCTATTAAATTTACTTAATGCTCATTTAGAAATAGAAAGCTACTTTTTAGGTTTTGGGCTTGTTCATGGTATTTTTACAATTGGCTTTGTACTCTGTTTAGTAAATATATTAAGAGAATTAAATGTAAACAGCGTATATGGTTTGTTTTTTTTTCCACTAATCTTTATTCGGTTCTCTACTGTATCAAACTTTAATATAGCTTTATCGATGCCTACTCAAGAGTTAGCATCTTATTTTTTACTCAGTTTTTGTCTGTGGTTGTTTGTATGGTTACTAAGAACTGAAAAAGCTGATTTGTATGTTTTATTAGTAGTAGCTTGCTCATTAGCAATTGTATCTAGACCTTACTTTTTTTCATCATGCATTTCAATGATTCTAATAGGGCTTCTATCGATTAAGTATCGTATAGGAAATTTTTTTTCTAGCAACACCTTGTCTAAATTCTGTTTTCTTTCATTTTCTTTTTTCGGGTTAGGTGCCTGGTACTTCGCCTTAATTTTTAAATATAAAACACCTTTTCCTATCATGACTATTTTTCCAAGATATGAAAAAGTGAATGAAGGTTTTCTTGTTAAAGGCTATGAATCAATATTATATTTCTTTCACCTCTTCATCCCTAATATAGAATCTTTTTTTAGAAATAGTGAATATAATGTTAAAGAAATTTTTAATTATAATGAAATTAATCCAATTTTAAGTTTATTGTTAACCTTTTCTGTTGTTGAATTATCAATATCTCTTTTTCAGGAAAGAATTTCTAGGAAGAAGAGTTTATTGGCATTGTATATTGCTATAACTTTTTTGCTTACTTCTTTTTTATTTGTGAGTAAGTCGAGAATATTTGAATTTTTCACACCCCTTGCTTTGGTGGCGATCGTTTATTGTATTGCTCGCTATAAATGGAGCCCTCGGCTAGTTTTAATCAAGTTTTTAATATTCGGATTCTTATCGTACCCGCTCTATAGTCATTTTGGACTGAATCTATTATCACAGGTAAAAGTGCTGAAGATTCGAGGATTTGAAGAAATGAAGAGTTCTCAGTCGTTTTCTGAATTAGTTTGCAGTCATTTTGAGGAAGGCTCAGGTAGTCTTCATATGAGAACAAGTATGGAGCCAGGGCTAGATGATGTAAACTTTTGTAAGGGAATGTATTTTTGGGATAGCATTTCTTTTCATGGAGAGCTTGAGAACTTATTTGAAAGCTTTAATTGGGATTATGATAAAATTTATCAATATTTAAATTCAAAAAAAATTAAGTCCATTTCAATAGGTGTTCCATATCGATCAAAAATACTTTTTTTAACTAGAAAAGACTCTAGTGAGAAATTTTGGGATTTTTTAGATGCCTCAAGTAAATATTTCGTTATTAAGGATATTAAGAATAGTAAATTTAACTATTATGGATATAGAAGTTTATATATACTCAAATAAGTTAAATTACTTATAAAATTTAAGATACGTTTTGATATTTCTAAAATATATGAAATTTGAAGTAATTTTATAAACTCCAAATATTGTCTAATTTGACTTCCTCTTTACTTGAGAGGGATTCGACATGAGCAAAGGTTGCTAAGGTAGTATTTAGAATACTTTCAAATTCAATAAGAGGTTTATTGGTTTTTATTGAGTCAAGAAACTCCTGAACCTCACTGTTATGACCTTTATCTTGCTTCAGTAGAGATAAGTTTTTTCCTGAGCCGTATGTCTTCAGTGATTTAAAGTTTTCAAGTTCATAAACTTGTCCTTGGCAAAAAACCGTTATGCGCTCTTTAGGGTAAGACTTGTTACCGTTAGCAAAATAATTAATTATTCCAATTGAGCCATCGTTATATTTTAAAGAAATAGTAACGGTATCATTAGAGATATTGGACTTATTGTTTCCAAGACCTATTGAGCTTACAGAGACCACTTTGTTTCCAGTAAGGTACGAAATTAAATCAATAAAGTGGCAACCTTCACCTATGATTCGACCTCCACCTTTTTTATCATCATGCACCCAATGGTCTTCCGGTATATGGCCAGCATTTACATTATAGATTACGGAGATTGGAGCTGTGGAGTTTGAAAGGAACTTCTTAAGCTCTTTGGCCAAGGGGGAGAACCTTCTATTAAATCCAACCATTAGGTGAGGAGGGGCCTCTAATGACTTGTGGAAGTTGTAAATATCTTTTAATTGTTCAAGGTTCGTCGCGATTGGCTTTTCAACAAAAATATTCTTGTTGTTTTTAAGGGCTTCTATCACATAATAACTGTGGCTATCGTGTTGAGTGGTAACAAAAAGAGTATCTATTTCTTTCGATTTCAGTACGCTTTCCGTGTCTGTTGATGAGTAGCTTGAATTAACTTTAATTCCCAAGTTGCTAGATGAAACCCCTTTAGAGCTAACAATCGTGTGGATAGAAGCTCCCGCTTTTTTTATTGCTGGCGCAAGGACAACCTTAGAAAAGTTTCCAGCACCAATTAATCCAATATCTCCAGCTCCATTTGAGGACTTGGGAGAAGATGGAAGTTTTACAGTCTTAGATGTAACAATATCTTCCCCATAGTTAATCAAAGCACCAAGAGTATCTCTTGAATTTAATATTTTTGGATATTCACTTTCAATATTTTCAAAGCTTAGCTTATCAGTAATGAAGTCATTGAACTTAATTTTCTTTTCTTTAAGAAGGTCTAAGATTGCTTGAAAGTTTCTATTCTGAGTCCAGCGCACATGAGGTAATGGATAATCAATCCCTTGTCCTTCGTAAAGGTTGTCATAGCGACCTGGTCCATAAGAGCACGAAATCTGGAGTTCAAGCTCTTTTTCATAGAAACTATTTCTGGGGATATCTAGTCCAACTGCTCCAACTGCTACAACTCTTCCTTTTTTACGGCAAAGTTTTGCCGCATTTTCAATGGGCTGGTTACTCTTAGTTGATGCCGTAATAAGGACGCCGTCGGCAAAGTGCTTATCCCAAATTTGCAGTAGATCTTCAATTTGAGACTCTTCAGTTAAATGAAAACAGTTGAAACCTCTTTTCATAGCAAACTCTACTTTAGAGTAGTCGAGATCAACACCAATGACTTTGCACCCGTTTGCCTTAAGAAGCTCGAGGGTAATTTGGCCAATAATTCCAAGTCCTATTACAACAAACTGCTCACCTAATGTTGGTTTCGCTAAGCGTATCCCTTGAAGGGCAATTGAAGAAAGAACAGTGAAAGTTGCCTCATCAAGCGAGACACCTTCTGGTATCTTGCAAACAAGGTTTTTATTAATACATACTACTTCTGAGTGAGCACCATTGGAGACAACTAGGTCACCAACTTTAAACTCATCAACACTAGAACCGATTTCAATAACCCTACCTACATTACAATAGCCTAGGGGAAGTGGCTCATCGAGCTTAGCGAAGACGACTTCAATCGTGGGAAGCAGTCCATCCGTTTTAATTTTATCAAGAACCTGTTTTACTTTTTCTGGTTGCTGTTTAGCTTTCTGAAGATAGGAGGATTTTCCAAAATCTAGAAGCATCCTTTCTGTACCGGGTGAGATTAAACTTTTTAATGTTTGAATGATAACCTCATTTTTTGAACAGTTAGGAAGAGGGATATCATTTGTAAAAACATTACCTGTTTTCAAGTTTTGGAAGAGTTGTTTCATATAAAATTCCGTAAAGCATTTCTAGATAGGCGTAGAAGTCTGAATTCGCCTTTTAAAAGCTAAAGCAATACTATATTATTATGTACTTGCTTTGTATATTATTTGTATTTTAAGGCCAATGAATGGGAAAGATTAGGACTATTTTTAAGATAACCAGAAATATGGGAGGTGTGTATCTTTTTTATTACGCTACTCATCGCATCAAGCTGGTCTTAGGTATCCTGCAGAAACAGACTTCATATATCGATTTAAATGAAATTTCAGAAGATGACATTTTAGAAAGTAGTGAAAACTCTATTTTAGAAAGTTTTAAAAATAGTAAAGGACATTTTTTATTTTCATCTTCAGATTTCACGGATCGTGACTTTGGAGAAAGTGTAGAGAATTATTTAGAAAACTATAAGAGCAACATATTTACATTTTTTTTTTATAAAAAAATAAATCTCGATCAACGTGATCTATGGTTAAGAAGTCCTGATACAGGTTACTTGTATGATGCTTCAAAACATTGGACGAAAATTGAAGATTTCTCAAAAGAGTCTGGGGATATAAAATACGTTTGGGAACCATCTCGTTTTCAACTAATATATGATTTAGTAAGGCAGCATCATTGTTCAAGAGATGCACAAGAAAAAGTAGAGATTGAAGAATATTTTTTATTCATTATAGAAGATTGGATTGATAAGAATCCCATCAATAAGGGTCCAAACTATAAATGTAGTCAAGAAATCTCAATAAGGCTAATGGCTTGGTTTTTTGGTATCTACTACTTTGAACCATTTGTAATTCAACGGGAAGGCTTTCTGCTCAAATTTTTTAAATCAGTTTATTTTCAAGTCTTGCATGTTGAAAATAATATTAGTTTCTCTATGCACCTTGTAAAGAATAATCACTCGATCACAGAGACTCTACTGATTTATGCTACAGGTTTTCTGTTTCCTTTTCTAAAAGGGGCAAACCATAGGAGGAGTAAAGGAAAAAAGTTATTTTTGAATGAAGTTAAGTATCAACTTTTTGAAGATGGCTCTTTTATTCAATACTCTTTTAATTATCAGAGGGTGGCTCTTCAGCTAATGACTTGGTGTCTTTACCTTTGTCGAAACAATGATGAAACGCTGCCGGAGTGGTTGACGGAGAGAGTTAAAAAACTTGTTTTGATGCTTTATTCTATGCAAGATGAGGTTTCTTTAAAGTTGCCTAATTACGGGGCAAATGATGGGTCTATTTTTTATAAACTAAATAGCTGTGAATATCGCGACTATTCCCCCCAAATACAATGTGCATATAATTATTTCTTCCCCAATGAAAAGCTTTATGAGAATAAAAGTAGCTTGGAAGATAGCTTTTGGTTTAATAGAGGTGTTATTCCCGATTGCGATAATGTCAATTTTGAAAAGGCCATAAGCTTCCCTACTTCAGGGTACTATCGAGTAAACTCAGTACAAAATTCATTCTTATTTTTTAGATGTGGAAAACACCACTATCGACCATCTCAATCTGACAACTTTCATGTGGATATATGGGATAATGGTAAAAATATAATTAGAGACTCGGGAAGCTACAAATATAATACAGCAGACGATATGAATTTATTTTTTAAAGGCTCCAAGTCTCATAATGTGGTCATTATAGATGGTGAAAATCAAATGGAAAAGGGGCCTAGGTTCGTTTGGTTAAACTGGAGTCAGGCGAATTTACTGCAGAGTGAAAAAAGAGAGGAGTGGCATATCTTACTGGGGGAGTTAAAAGCTTACCAACATATTGATAACTCAATTCGTCACAAAAGGGCAATTCTTTGCTCTAGATATCAGAGGGCTTGGATAATTATAGATATTTTAAAATCGGATAAAGTACATGATTATACTCAGAACTGGAATTTAAATGACTCTTTTCATGTAAACCATAGCTTTGAGTCTTACGAGAAAAGTGGCAAAAGAATCACTGAAGTTTGCAAACCTGGCTTCGATTCATCTTACTATGGTAATTATGAGAAAAGAGATCGTTTGGAAGTCACGCAAACGGGTAAAGAAGTAATGTTTTATACATTGATTTATAACAAAGAGATTGAAAAAATAAATATATCAATCGATAGCAAAAGTATCAAAGTTTTAGATACCCGTTTTGAGATAAGGGATAATCACATATGCATATTTTAATTCTTCATCAACAATTCCTTAATACTAGTGATGGAGGAGGTTCACGGTTCAATCAATTTGTAGAGCATTGGCGCCACGAGCACGAAATTACAGTGCTGTCGGGAATGATACATTATGCTTCTGGAAAAAAATATCCTGAGTGCGTTGGGAAATTTTTCTTTGAAAAGGACTTGTATCCAAATGTAAAACTAGTTCGTTGCTATACTTCTGATAATTATAATTCTGGATTTATTGGAAGATTGTGGGCTTATTTTTCCTATGTACTAAGCTCGATATTTTATGGATTATTTATATTAAAGAATAGAAATGTTGATGTTGTTCTTTCAACCTCTCCACCATTATTTATTGGTATATCTGGCTATATTATTTCTTTAATAAAAAGAGCTAAATGGGTATTTGAGATTAGAGATTTGTGGCCAGAGTCTGCAATTGAAACAGGAGTAGTGAAAAACCAGTTATTGATAAAATTTTCATATTGGCTAGAGAAGTTTATTTATGAAAAAGCAAACTTAATCAATACCTTGACTCCATCATTTTACAATATTGTAAATGAGCAAAAAAATATTTCTAAAAAAAAGCTTTTAATGATTCCTAACGGAGCTGACTTTTCTTTGAAGAAGAAGTTAAGTATTGGTGACGTTAGTGCTTTACGAAAAAAATTAGGTTGGGAGAATAAGATAGTATTCATATATGTTGGTGCTCATGGAGTGGCAAACTATTTGTCGCAAATGGTTCCAGTAATTGAAGAAATTGAAAAAAGAAAAACCAGGGCTCATTTTTGCTTTATTGGAGCTGGACCAAAGAAAAACGAACTTATAGATCTGTCAGAAGCAAGTAGCTTAAAAACGGTTCAATTTATAGATCCTGTATCTAAAGAGATGGTTTTTAATTACATATCAGCTGCAGATGTTGGAATGAGCATTTTAAAGAAGACAGATGTTTTTAAAACAATTTATTCGAATAAGACGTTTGACTACATGACTTGTAGCAAACCTGTACTACTTTTAATTGATGGCGTTTCAAGAAAGTTAGTTGAGGAATCTGAATGTGGTATTTTTGCAGAGCCGGAAAATACTGATGAAATTGTTAAAGCAGTTGAAAGATTTATTGAAATGCCCCCTAATGAGACTAAAAGGTTAGGAATGAATGGTCACAATTTTGCGATCAAGAACTTTGATAGAACAGTACTAGCAGAGAAGTATTTGAATAAAATAGAAAACTTAGTATCAGGAAAGTTGTAATGTGTGGAATTGTTGGAATTGTTGGACCAGGGGCAGAAGCGAAGAATATTGAAGCAATGACTTCTCAGATATCACATAGAGGACCAGACTTTCAATCTCACTGGAAGACAGAGAACCTTGCACTTGGGCATGCTCGCCTAAGTATTATTGACCTGACTGAGGGGGCGAATCAACCATTTGTAGATCCTGAATCAGGAGCTGTGATTGTATTTAATGGAGAAATTTATAATTTTAAAGAGATTAGAAGCACTTACCTAAGCAAAGAAAAATTTCAAACGTCCTCTGATACTGAAGTTCTCTTAAAAATGTATTTAAAGTTTGGCGAAGACTGCCTAAATAAGCTCAATGGAATGTTTGCTTTCGCAGTTTATACTCCTCAAGATAAAAAGATTTTTCTTGCGAGGGATCAAATTGGTGTGAAACCACTATATATTTATCAAAATAACGGGGTTTTTGCATTCTCTAGTGAAATAAAAAGTTTTTTGAGGCTAGAGGGTTTTGACAGGAGCCTAAATCATTTAGCCTTTTTAAGATATACCTCTTTTTTATGGAGCCCCGGTAGAGAAACACCTTTTAAGAAGGTTGAGAAAATTCTACCCGGCGAAGCCTTGATAATCAAATTGAATGGTAATATTGAAAGAAGGTTTAAGTACTATGATCTAGAGTATAAGGTAGAAAACTTAAGCATTAGAGATGCTGTTGAAATGTGCCGCGAAGAAGTTTCTAAGGCTGTAAAGAGGCAAATGGTCGCAGACGTCCCTGTCGGAGCTTTTTTATCTGGAGGAGTTGACTCTAGTGTGATCAATCATTATGCATCTCAACACTCAAACTCTTTTCATGAATCGTTTTCAATCAATACTGATGGGTTTGGCGTAGATGGATTCTCTGAAGATTTGCCCTATGCTAGATTAATGGCGAAAAAACTGAACTTAAATTTAAACGTAATTGATGTTGACACTAGTATTTTAGACTCTTATGAAAAAGCAATTTATTATTTAGATGAGCCTCAAGCTGACCCTGCCATTTTAAACTGTAATTATATTTGCAAGTTATCAAGAGAAAAGAATATAAAGGTTCTTCTTTCGGGCGCAGGTGGAGATGATATATTTTCTGGCTACCGTAGGCATCAAGCTATACGTTACGACTGGATGATGGAAGCAACTCCACGTTTTATGAGGAGAAGTATTGAAAAACTCACGGCACAACTAGGGCAGGATACTCCTTTCAGGAGAAGGTTATCAAAGTTATTTAGAGGCGCATCCTTAGATCAAACACATAGAATATGCTCCCATTTTTTATGGGCAGACTTAGACACAATTGAGAATTTATTTGATCAAGACTTCTTATCAGAGGTTAACCTTGAAAAGATCTTTTCACCATTTATTGAAACTTTAACTAATCAAAACTTAAGTAATTTAAATAAAATGCTAAGGTTAGAAATGAAACATTTTCTTGCTGATCATAACTTAAATTATACTGATAAAATGGCCATGTCTCATGGGGTAGAAGTAAGGGTTCCCTTCTTAGATCTTGAACTTGTAAAGTTTGCGAATAAATTACCAGATAACTATAAAGTCCATAATGGACAAGCAAAATGGTTACTTAAGAAGTCTATGGAAGGAGTTATTCCTCATGAAATTTTATATCGATCCAAGTCAGGATTTGGAGCTCCCTTAAATCAATGGCTGAAGGGTCCGCTAAATTCTTCTTTGAAGAACCTAATAGCTGAAAATATGGTTTTAGAAGGTAAAATGTTTAATTCTAAGACTCTAAAATCAATATATGATAAAACGATGAGCGACCAATATGATTACTCTTATCTTCTTTTTTCAGTGGTGACTATAGATAAGTGGCTAAAGAGTTTTACAAATTAGATCGCGTTGCTTTGCGTTGGTTTGTCTTTCTTTTGATTGTCAGGTAGGATTTCTACATACGATATTATGTAAAGTTAAAGCCATATGCTAAATATATATGTACCACTTATTTTGGTATCATTTTTTTTCTCGTCCATTATTTGTACAATTAGTTCAAGTTTGGAGAATGTTGTAACTTTTCTGTATATAGTGAGTCTCTATATACTATCTAAGAGATTTTACTTATATTGCTTAGCTTTTAACTCTCGGAAACAAATTCAAAATATTATCCTGTTAAATCTCTCTATTTACGGACCGATTCTTTTCGCCTTTTATTTATGCACGGGCGAGGATAACCTCCTGTGGATGCATGATAGTTATGATTATCATCTTGTTAAGGTTATGGAATTTTCAAATAGATTCTTAGGTACTAATTATGAAGTAAAGCTCCATCATCCAGGAATGGTCCTTTCTTCACATTTTGTTGTAGCTCTATTTTTCAAAGTTTTAGGAATGAACCCCATTGTTAGTTCTGTTGTTACATCATTGGCCAAGGTGTTAACTGTAGTATCTGTTTACTTAATGTCTTCTAAAATATTTCAAATAAAAAGGGTTGCATTACTCTCTGCGCTTCTTTTCAGTATTTTTCCGAGTGGAATTTTCTATAGTTTAACATTTTATAAAGAATCTTTTGTTCAATTGTGGATAGCTCTATTTTTTCTTGCTTATTCTTCGTTAAAAGAAAGTGAATTTAGTTTGAAGAAGTTAATAATTATTATACCTTTGGGGCTACTCTCTCTAGAGAGGTATTACATAGCTTTCTTTTGTTTTCCGCTATTAGTTCCCTATTTTTTGGTGTTTGAAAAAAAGTATCTAAAGAAAAACTTATTTTTAATACTAATGATTATATTATTTGTTGGAGTATTCTTTAGTTTATTTGTTAAGCATCTGGTTTTTATAACGGACTTTTTTTCATTCATTGAGAAGTTCAGAAATGACTATCTTTCCTTGGAGGATATTGATCAGACTTTTAACAAGGATATTCCATATTTATTCGGTGTCGTTAAGATTATTTTGACTCCATTTTTCACTTTTAAAAAAATAGGATTATTTAAAGACTATAGTACTCTTATAACATTAGGCAGCTTCATTCATCATATTTTTACCTTGCTGCTAGCTCTTACTTTGTATAGCTTTTATAAAATGAAAAAATATAGAGACAAGTTCATCTATTTTATACCTTACTTTATATATATATTATTTGCTGGTTATGTATCTCCTTATAATGGGAGATACATAACCAGCAAATAATATATATATAAAGTAAGGTATAAAATAGATGAACTTGTCTCTATTTTATACCTTACTTTATATATATATTATTTGCTGGTTATGTATCTCCTTATAATGGGAGAGTTAGAGATTCCTTTCAACCATTACTTATAACTTTCGTCTCTTATGGAGCATTCATTTTTTATCATAAATTCAATAATCGAAAGAGCGATATAAGTAACATAACTTAGAAAAAGTTCTGAGTATCTATAATCGGCTTTGTTATTTTCGCATTTTTAAAAGTGTCATGGTCTGTAACAAGAATGAAGAGATCGGCCCAAGTATTTATTTCTTCTAGTGAATCGCATGTCGGATATGGCCAGTCTTGTACAAGTGGATCATATGACTTCACTTCAATATTACTTTCGTGAAGAAAAGTAACAATTTTTTCGGCAGGAGTCTCACGGCAGTCATCAACATTTTTCTTGTAAGCTAAGCCAAGTACCCCAATCTTATTTCCACCAATTTCATTGAGCTTTTGGATTGCTCTTTGAGAAATAATATATGGTCTACGGTCATTTATCTCTCTGGCCATCCTTATGAGGTGGGCATTTTCAGAGTTTTCTGTAAGAAACCAAGGGTCAACAGCAATACAGTGTCCACCTACACCCGGTCCAGGTCGTAATATATTTACTCTCGGGTGTTTGTTAGCCAAATCTATAACTTCCCAAACGTTGATATTTAAATCAGTACATATAAGATCAAGCTCATTTGCAAAAGCTATATTTACATCTCGCGAAGTGTTTTCAACTAACTTAACCGTTTCTGCCGTAGTTAAGTCAGTTTCAAAGATTTGTCCTTTAACAAAAGACTTATATAAAGATACAGTCTTTTTGATCGCTTCCTTACTCTCTCCTCCTACAATTCGATCATTGTGAACAAGCTCATGTAAGGTGTTGCCTGGAATGGCCCTCTCTGGGCAATGAACAATATCAACTTTTAAATTCTTCTTTTTGAATATTTGGGAAATATCTTTAATGCAAGTTCCTGGCTTCACGGTTGATTCCAGAATAATAAGGTCATTATTTTTAGCAACTTTAGAAATATCATTCATTGCGGCCAATACATACTTCAAGTCACATTTCTTATCAACTGAAGGAGTGGGAACTGCAACGATAAATATATCGCTAGGGGGAACTTGGCTTACGGCTGTAATATTTCTACGAGAACTATTAAATAGAACATTAAGACCTTCTTCTTGTATTGGATTAATTCCTTCGTTGATTAAATCAACTTTCTCTTGATTTAGATCTACACCTGTTACTGAATGACCCGCTTCAGCTAGTAAACATGCCATTGGAAACCCCATGTATCCTAATCCGATAACCGAAATATTTCGCTTTATCTGATTATCTTTCTTTTGTTCCATCGGTTTTATGTTGGTAATAGTATCCAGAATTTTTTTAGCTGTCGTTCCATCTCCAAAAGGGGATATCCAAGTATGAGATTGTTTAGTGAAGTACTCAAATGCTTCTTTAAATAGTTCAATATCTAAGCCGACTAACTTATTTGCTCCAACATCTACTGTTTCTGGCCTTTCAGTATTTTCTCTAATGGTGATACAGGGAGTTCCTATAATACAAGCCTCTTCTTGTAGTCCACCAGAGTCAGTAACAATTATTGAAGCTGATTTTTCAAGCATTAAAAAGTCGAGATATCCAGTTGGACCAGAGCAAATGACTTTTTCATTTAACTTATAATTATTTTCTTCTATATTTTTTTTAGTTCTTGGATGGATTGGCCATACAAGTTTGTAGGGAGAATGATCGCTAATGTAATTTATAATATCTAATACTTTGAGTAGGTTTTCTGGAATATCGACATTTCCTGCTCTGTGGGCAGTAAAAAGAATATACTTTTGATTGTAGACCTTAAGCTCTTCTAAGATTTTAGACTTCTGAGTAGCCAGATCAATATTGGAAACGAGAGCATCTACAATAGTATTACCCACGATACTAATTTTATTTTTATTAATTCCTTCTTTTATCAATGTGTTTTCTTGTTTTTTTGTTACTGCAAAAAGGTAATCTGACATATGATCAGTAACGACTCTATTAGTTTCTTCTGGCATGGACTTATCATAGCTTCTTAGTCCAGCCTCAATATGTCCTATCTTTATTCCGAGCTTTGAAGCTGCAAGTGAAGTGGCCATAACAGTATTGGTGTCACCTTGAACTAAAATAACATCTGGCTTTTCCTGCTCGAGAATTGGTTCAACCTTAATGAGTATATTACCTGTTTGATTTCCGTGCTTTCCAGAGCCAACGTTTAAATTATAATCAGGCTTTTTTAGTCCTAATTCTTTAAAGAAGACTTCATCCATATCATTGGAATAATGTTGATTAGAATGGATTAATATATAGTTTAAGTTTCTGATCTCGCATTCTTTAATGACAGGAGACATTTTTATAATTTCAGGCCTTGTACCAACAACAATAGCAATTTTACTCATTATGTAATCCATTTAAAAGTGTAACCAAAATTAGCAACATTATAGGCATATTAAAAGGGGATGGTCATGTTTAATGTATAGTTTTGTGTTGTGTTAATCACAAAAAGTGTCTTAATGGATGGGTTGGGTAGAGGAAGATGTTGGGTTGAGATCCTGGTAGTTAGCCTCGGGAACTAGGGCCTTGAGTCTTTGTAAAACATCTATTTTTAAAGCTGACTCTGGGAGTGCAATAAGTTCTTCGAGTGCAGCTTCGAAATTAAGAGGAACATTTCTTGAAATGGCCATTTTTACTTTCTTGTGTGCCGTTGTTGCCAAATTTTCATTTTGAGAAAAAAGCTCTTCGTACATCTTTTCACCAGGTCTAAGCCCGGAAATTTCAATTGGAATATCGACTTCAGGGGTAAGACCAGCAAGCGAGATCATTTCCTTTGCCAGATCAATGATTTTGATAGGTGAGCCCATATCTAAAACAAAAATTTCTCCTCCCGAGCTTAAAGACGCAGCTTGAAGTACAAGCTGAGAGGCTTCTGGGATAGACATGAAGTATCTTGTTATTTCTGGGTGAGTAACCGTTACAGGACCACCCTTTTGGATTTGCTTTTTAAATGTGGGTATAACAGATCCATTACTTCCTAGAACGTTTCCAAACCTAACAATTGTGAATTTTGTTTTATTGCTACGTAGGCCACCATGAAACTTGCATATCATTTCAGCAACTCTTTTAGTCGACCCCATAATATTTGTAGGATTAACGGCTTTGTCTGTTGAGATCATTACCATTTGAGAGATCTCATTAATAAAACAAGCCTTAGCCAGTACTTTAGTACCAATAACATTAGTTCGAATTGCTTCTATTGGAGCAGATTCCATCAGAGGAACATGTTTGTAGGCTGCTGCATGAAAGACGATGGCAGGGTTATATAATTTGAAGAGATGGTTAATTTTTTGTTCGTTACGTATATCGCCAATAATGGCAGTAACTTTAATTTCTGGGAAAAGGTCTTTGAGCTCATTCTCTAAGTTGAACAGGAAGAGTTCTGAGACTTCGTAAAGTATAATATGTTCAGGGCTAAATCTACAGATTTGCCTACAGAGTTCAGAGCCAATTGAGCCACCAGCGCCGGTAACAAATACTTTCTTTTTATTAATTAGCTTAGCGATAGATTGAAAGTCTAGTTGAACAGGCTCTCTTCCTAGTAGGTCCTCGGGCTTCACTTTTCTAAGAAGCGACATAGAGATATCAATATTGATAAGATCATTTAGTCTAGGCAGAGTTCTTATCTTGACATCTGTATTTTTGAGAAAATCCATAATTCTTCTAATTTGACTTCCATTAGCAGAGGGGATTGCAATAAAGACTTGCTCTATAGAGTACTTCTCAATTAATTCGGGGAGCTCATGTACTTGGCCTAGGACGTGTTTTCCTAGTAGGGTACGATTCTGCTTGGCAGGGTCATCATCAATAAAACCTTCTACGTTTAATTTTAATGACTTATTCTTCATAGCCTCTCTGTAAATTTGTTCACCAGCATCACCTGCACCTACAATTAAGGTAGAATGCATTTTTCCTTTTTTCGTTGCTTGAAACTTCTCACTAATAATTTTGTATGCAAGTCTTCCGCCCCCTAAGCCTACAATATTAGTTAACCAGTAAAGAAGAAAGAAGGATCGGGGAACTCCATCAAGACGAGTTGAGAAAAATAGAAAAATGATTGAGGCAACTGTTCCAAATGAAGTAGCCTGTATTATTTTTAAAAGATCTGGAATACTTGAGTACTTCCACAGACCCTTGTAAAGATTTAATAAGAATAGAGAGAGGTTGTTAAAAGAAATAATAACAAAGAAAGCAAAATACAAGTTATTAGTTGAACCCCAATCAAAAGAGAAATCAAATCGAATTAGCATTGCGATATAACAAGATGCAACACACGTGGCCGTGTCGTAGGCTATACGAGTCGCCATTTTTAATTTACTTTTTATGGATTCTTTCACCAAAACCTCATGTCTCTTAAATCCCGAGTATATAAAATAGGAAAAAGAGATTCAAACAAAAAAACGTGAAATCATACTCTTTAACTACTTGAATCTAGGGCTTATTTGAAAAGGTCCCAGAAGAGATAACCGTAATTCCATCAGCTCAGGGGGGAAATTTAGTTTTAAGTAAAATTTGATATTTTTTGAAATTAAGTAACTTATAAAACCAATGTTTTCTGTTGAAAATATTTATGCATAGGTAAGGCCATGTTAAACAGGATCAATATTAAAACTATTTCTACTGGTATCTAATGTCAAAAAAACAGTCAAAAACTTATAAAGTTCTAATGTGAGAAGTATCTAAACCTATTGTCACTAGAATGCCCTGAGTATATAGTTGAGCTCTAATTTTCAAGGTAGATTTAAATGAGTAGAAAAGTAGCATTGATTACGGGCGTCACTGGACAAGATGGTGGTTACCTCGCTGAATTTTTATTGAAGAAAGGCTATGAGGTTCATGGTATTAAGAGGAGAAGCTCTCTCTTTAATACAGATCGAGTAGATCACCTTTTTAAAGATCTGCATAAAGAGGATGTTAACTTCTTTCTCCATTTTGGAGATATGACCGACTCAATGAATATTACAAGAATTATTCAAGAAGTTCAGCCTGATGAAATCTATAACCTAGCGGCTATGTCACATGTAAAAGTTTCTTTCGAGACCCCAGAATATACTGCTAATGCAGATGCTCTGGGTCCGTTGAGAATTCTTGAAGCCGTGAAACTTTTAGGAATGACTAAAAAAACAAAAATCTATCAAGCAAGTACATCAGAACTTTATGGATTAGTTCAAGAAGTTCCTCAAAAAGAGACGACTCCATTTTATCCACGTTCTCCATATGGAGTGGCAAAGCTTTATGGTTATTGGATTACAGTAAATTACCGTGAAGCTTATGATATGTATGCTTGTAACGGAATTCTTTTTAATCACGAAAGCCCAACTCGTGGGGAGACTTTTGTGACAAGGAAAATCACCCGCGGGGCAGCAAAAATAGCTCTAGGTCTTGAGGACTCTCTCTATTTAGGGAATCTTGATGCAAAGAGGGATTGGGGACATGCTAAAGACTATATCGAGGGTATGTGGCTTATGCTTCAGCAAGAAAAGCCTGAAGACTTTGTTCTTGCTACTGGTGTGACCACAACAATTAGAGACTTTGTAAATAGGACCTTTCTTGAACTTGGCATTGAACTTGAATTTCAAGGAGAGGGCGAAAAAGAAGTTGGTGTTGTTAAGAAATGCTCTGGTGAGTATCAACTAGAGGTTGGAAAAAAAGTTATTTTTGTTGATGAAAGATACTTTAGGCCCACTGAAGTTGATCTTCTTATTGGAGACCCTACTAAGGCCAACGAAAAGCTTGGTTGGAAGCCCAAGTATGATCTTGATGCTCTTATCAAAGATATGATTCAAAGTGATATCAAACTGATGCAGAAAGATCGATACCTTCAAGAAGGTGGATACGAAATCAAAAAATATTTCGAGTAAAATATGAAAAAGATTTTCATAACAGGCGCAAATGGAATGGTTGGTCGCAACCTTAAGGAACGACTAGCTGAAGTAGGATACGAAATACTTGGTCCTCTTAGGGCCGAGCTTGATTTAATGAATTATCAAGCTGTGAATAAGTATATTGCCCACAGTTCTCCTGATTTGATTATTCACTGTGCAGGAAAAGTTGGCGGTATTCAAGCTAACATAAAGAACCCTGTACAGTTTCTTATTGATAATCTAGAGATTGGAAAGAATATTGTCATGGCCGCTAGAGAAAATCGTGTGAAGCGGGTACTCAATCTTGGAAGCTCTTGCATGTACCCTAGAAATGCCAAAAATCCTCTATATGAAGAGTTGATTCTTCAAGGTGAGCTTGAACCTACGAACGAAGGATATGCATTAGCTAAAATAAGTGTAGCTCGTCTCTGTGAATATATTTCTAGGGAAGATGACTTCTTCGAGTATAAAACAATTATTCCTTGTAACCTTTATGGAAAGCATGACAAATTTGATCCTCTTCATTCGCATATGATTCCTGCAGTTATTCGTAAAGTTCATGAGGCAAAAATTAACGGTGACAAAACTGTTGAGATTTGGGGAGATGGCATGGCCAGGAGAGAGTTCATGATTGCTGATGAGCTTGTCGACTTCATTGAATATGCACTCAAAAATTATTCTGAAATGCCAGAATATCTCAATGTAGGACTTGGTCACGACTATACTATAAATGAATATTATAAAAATATTGCTGCCGTTGTTGGTTGGCAAGGTGAGTTCGTTCACGATCTAAGTAAGCCCGTTGGAATGAAGCAAAAAGTAATTGATAATACAAAACTCTCTAACTTCGGTTGGAAGCCTAAGAGCACTTTAAGAGAAGGCCTTGGTAAAACCTATGAGTTTTTTCTGGAGAATTATGGAAATTAAAGAAGGATTCCCTTTAGCTCTTTCAAGCTGGGATCAAGAAGAAATAAATGCAATACAAGACGTTATCAAATCTGACCGATATAGTATGGGTGAGTACGTAGCAAAGTTTGAAGAAGACTTCGCTAATTATGTAGGTTCTAAGTACTGCGTAATGGTGAACTCTGGTTCAACATCAAACCTAATTGCAATAGCAGCTCTTTTCTACCGAAAAGAGAATCCACTAAAGGCCGGTGATGAAGTGATTGTTCCCGCTGTTTCTTGGGCAACAACCTATACTCCTTTGCAACAATATGGTCTTAAAGTTAAGTTTGTTGATATTGATGTTGAAACTCTTAATTTCGACCTAAATGCACTTCAAAGTGCTATTTCTGATAAAACGAAAGTGATTTTTTCAGTTAACCTTCTTGGTAACCCAAATGACTTTGATCAAATAAACTCTATGATTTCTGGAAAGAATATAATTCTTCTTGAAGATAATTGTGAATCTCTAGGCGCTCAATTTAAAGGTAAATTTGCAGGAACCTTTGGTTTAATGGGATCATACTCAACCTTCTTTAGTCATCATATGTCGACTATGGAAGGTGGGCTGATTACAACTGATGATGAAGAGCTTTATCATATAATGCTAAGTCTTCGGTCACACGGTTGGACGAGAAACCTCCCAAAAGAAAACCTTGTAACGGGAACGAAGTCTGATAATCCATTTGAGGAATCTTATAAGTTCGTTCTCCCCGGATATAATGTAAGGCCAGTCGAGATGAGTGGTGCTATCGGAATTAAACAACTTAAGAAACTTCCTTCTTTTGTAGAACAAAGAAGAAAGAATGCGACCTATTTTGTGGATCAATTTAAGGACCACCCACATTTTTACATTCAAAAAGAAATTGGCTCATCAAGCTGGTTTGGATTTTCTTTTGTAATCAAAGAAGGGGCTCCCTTTTCACGTGAAGCAATCATTGAACATCTTTCTAGGAAAAATATTGAAACAAGACCGATTGTTGCTGGTAACTTTGCTAAAAATGATGTGATTAAGTATTTTGACTGTGAAATTCATCAAAAGCTCACAAATGCGGATCTCATTGATGAAAATGGCTTCTTTGTTGGAAATCATCATGTAGAAATGAAGCAGGCCATAGATCTTCTTAAGAAAGAGATTGATCTATTTATTTCTGTTCTATGAAGATAGTATTTGTAGATATTCAGTATGATTATGGGATAAAATCTAGAGGTTTGAATCCAATCGGGCAGATGGGCTTTAAGTCGTCATTAGAGTCTTTAGGACATGAAGTTATTCCATTTTATTATGATGAATACTTAAATAATACTAAACCTTTGCAAAACAAGCTCATCGAATTTGTTGATAATGTAAAACCAGACCTCGTTTTCTTTATTATTTTTAGAGAGCATTTCGAACTAGAAACTCTTAATAAACTTAAACGGAAGTATGTAACAGTTAATTGGTTTGGAGATGATTCTTGGCGCTTTGATAGCTACACCTCTAAGTATGCACCATGTTTTACTTGGTCAATTACAACCGATAAGTTCTCTGTTGCTAAGTATAGGGCCCTTGGTCTTAAAAATATCTATCTCAGTCAATGGGCAGCAATAGACTCAAATAATATTCCGAAATTTTCAGGGTACAAGTATGATGTCTCATTTATTGGTGCTCTACATCCTTATCGAAAGTGGTTTGTCTCTCAATTGAGAAAAAGAGGAATTGATGTCCAGGCATTTGGCCTAGGTTGGGAAAATGGACCTTTAAATAATGAACAAATGAATGAGCTATTTTCTCAGTCCAAAATTAACTTAAACTTATCCAATAGCAACTGTCTTGATATTCGCTATCTATTTGCACACCCAATTAATCTTCTTCACACCCTAAAGTCCAAGAAGAGTATGAGTCAGATAAAAGCAAGAAACTTTGAAATTAACTATTTTGGTGGCTTTCAGATGGGAGACTATGTACCCAGTATTGAGGACTTCTATGATCTTGGTAAAGAATTGGTCTGTTTTTCAGGAATTGATGAAGCCGAAATGTTAATAAAGTATTACTTGGATAATGAAGAGGAGAGAGAGGAGATAAAAGTTAAGGGGCACGAGAAAGCGAAACGTCAACATGGATATATCCATCGACTCAAAGCTTTCTTTGACTTTATAGAGGGAGTTTCTTAGTAATGAAAAAGGCCGCGATTGTTGTATCAAGAGACTACGATAATAATAAACTCTTTGACCTATCGAACCCTTTTTTAAATCGAGATAACTGTTTGAGACCTTTTTACTTATTAAAAGAAAGATTTAAAGTGAAAGGCTATGATCTATGTACTCAAGACATTAATCCAATAGACTCATCTGAAATTGTAATCTACAATGAAATGCCAAAAGACTTATCTAGTATTGAGAAAAGTAAGTCTTACCTTCTCATATTTGAATCAGAGATTATTCGTCCAGATAACTGGAATCTGGATAATCATAAATTATTTCAAAAAGTTTTTACTTGGAACGATAGGCTTGTTGATCAAAAATTTTATTTTAAAATGAACTTTCCTAATAATGTTCATTCAACGAAACCAGAAGATCACTATCGAGAGAAGCTCGTAACTCTTATCTCTGGCAATAAGTCTGCAAGGCACCCTAAAGAGCTTTATTCAAAAAGACTTGAAACGATTAAGTGGCTGGATAAGCATCATCCTGAACGCTTTGATTTTTACGGTATGGGGTGGGATCAGATTAATTTCGGTCCAACTTTTCTAGGGAAAATATTGAGAAAACTACAAGTCTCAAAACTTATTCCAATTAAAAAATTTAAAACTTACCGTGGCAAAGTTGAAAACAAGCATGAGACCTTTAAAAAGTATGACTTTGCTATTTGTTATGAAAATGGTCGTGATATAACCGGTTATATAACTGAAAAGATTTTTGACTGTCTTTTTGCTGGTACGATTCCTATATATTGGGGGGCTGATAATATAAAAGACCATGTTCCTGAGAACTGTTTTATAGATAGGACTATTTTTAAATCTCATGAAGAGCTTTATTCCCATATTAACAACATGTCTAACGAGGAACGAAATGAATATCAAAAAAATATTTTTAATTTTTTAAATTCAGATCAGATATACGCTTTTTCTGCTGATTATTTTGCAGATAAAATATCCCAGGTGATAATCAATGAGTAGTGAAATTCTTTTACTTGCATTTGGAAGAGTTTCTCAGGTGTTAATAATGTTTTTGTCATATAGAGTAATGACAAAGGTATTATCTGTACAAGAAGTAGGTTTTTACCTTCTTCTCATGTCCATAATTTCATATTTTGGTTTAGTTGTAGTAGGTCCAGTTGGTAATTTTATTTCAAGAAAAATTCATGGATGGGAGGAACGAAAAGAGAGTCTAAATATGTTCTTTCTTTTTAACCTATTCCTTGTTGGTGTTTCGATTCTTGTTTTTCCAACAATATATATAGCGAGTAATTTCAATGAGTTTCAAGGTTATAGCTGGACAGTTGTAGCTTTGGCCGTTTCTCTTTTTTTATTTTCAACATCATGGAATAATACGTTAATTCCAATGCTTAACCTTTTGGGCTATAGAAAAAGTTTTGTTTTATTTACTTTTTTAACTCAGTTATGTTGCCTTATTTTCTCCTTCTTGGCCGTCAATAGCATTATGGAAACAGCGCTTTATTGGTTCATTGGCCAAGCTTTTTCATTTTTGATTTGGTTTTTGGTAGCAATGTTATTCTTTAAGACTCAGACCAAAGAAAAATTAGATGTGAGTCAAGCTTTTTCGACTCTATCAAGAGAGAGACTTAAAGGGTTGGTTACATTTTCTTTACCCTTTGTCTTTACGAATATATCAATGTGGGTTCTAAATCAGTCGTACAGACCTGTTGTTGAACGTCTTTATGGTTTAGAGATTCTTGGGTTGATAGGTATAGGATTAGGTTTGAGTTCCAGTCTTAGCACATCTTTTGAATACTTGATGCAGCAGTTTTATCTACCTAATTTTTATAAGAGTATAAACAGCTTGGATCAGAATATTAGAGAGAAGTCCTGGAACATTCTTTTTACCAAGTTAGTTCCTCTATATTTATCTGTTGCAGTATTTCTATCTATTGCATCTAAATTTTTAATTAATTTACTCGCTGACACGAAATTTGAGAGTGCTTGGGTTTATCTATCGATAGGTGCTATTATTGAATTTCTAAGAATGACGAATAACGTATTCTGTTTAGCTGCTCAATCTGAGTACAATACTAAAAAAACGATTGTTCCTTACTTTATTGGTGCTGTAGCGACATTCCTATTATTTTACCTTGTTTATTATATGGGAGTGAGCACTGTTTTTGTTCCTATGTCGATTGTCTTTGGAAATGTTCTAGTTATGGCCGTTCTTTACTTCTCTATCAATAGAGACTTTTCCCTAAACTTTGACTTAAAACCTCTTGTGAAGTCACTTTTGCTTTCTTTTCCAATGTTTTTAGTTCTTATTCCAAGCTTCGAGATAAATCTATTAAGCTCTGTGGTTGTACTTGCGAGTCTAGGAACATATTTGCTTTTCGTATTATACACTCTCTTTAGTAGAGGAGAAAAATTATATGGAAAATGATAAGAAAGTTACAATATGCATTCCTACCTATAATGCTTCAGAAACGATAGGTGAAACATTAGAGTCTTTAGTAAATCAAACATATAAAAACATTAAAGTTAAGGTATTTGATAATCAATCTACTGACCAAACAATAGAGATTGTGAGGTCTTTTAAGCATCGATTCAAGGACTTTGAACTGAATGTTAATGAAAAGAACTTGGGTGGGGAAGGGAACTTTACTCGATGCCTCTTGGCCGCAGAAGGTGAATTTAGCGGTGTCTTCCATTCTGATGATATCTATGAACCAAATATGATTGAGGAGCAGGTAAAGTGTTTTTTAAGCAATAAAGAGGTTGTAGCTGTAAGTACTCATGCATCTGAAATAAATGAGATTGGGGTAAAAACTGGTGAGAGGTTCTTACCGGATGAAATTGAAAGTGAAATAACATTATTTGATTATAAAGGTCTTCTCAAGCTTTCTTTCAAGTATGGAAATGTAATCACCTGCCCATCGGTGTTAGCAAAATCGGAAATATGGAAAGAAAGGATAAAGTGTTGGAATGGAAAAGAATTTAATACATCTGCAGATTTAGATGTATGGCTAAGGATTTCAAAACATGGGAAGTTTGCTTTTATAAAAAAACCACTAATCAATTATAGAGTCTCTCAAGCAAGCTACAGTTTCCGCATTGCCAAAAAAAGAATCACAAGTCACGACTTATTCCTTGTTCTTAACTCTTACTGTAGTGACCCATGTTTAGATAAAGAAGATTTTGATCATAAGCGGTTTCTATCTATGAAGGATGATAGCTATAGGGCCTTAAATATTATTAGAACAAGAAACTCAAAAGAGCCTTTTCCGGTTATTAATTATGACTGGAGGATTATATTAAGTTCAATTTTTTTATCTAAGTGGCATAGGAAAATGAGTTTTGCCATTATGGGAATTTGGATTATGAAGCTTCTTTTTCCTCTTCCTTTAAGAAAGGTTATTGGTAAATCTTTGGAAGGATAGTTTAAAGTCTTTTGTTGCGGTGCTGCCACCTTTCTCGTCTTTATGAGTAAAATAGTTAGCTAGTCATTTCAGGGTTATAAACATTGCTTATAGGGGCATTAAAATGTTATTGTTGTCATGCGCAAGGTAGAGCTAAATATCAAATAAACTGGTGATTATAGTGAGAAAGAGAGTCCTAAGAATTAATGACGGAGATAATGTTGGCGTTGTTGTCGATAAAGAAGGTTTGAGTGAGTCTGAGTTTATCGAGGAGCTTTCTTTAACCGTTTTGAATGACCTTCCCTTAGGGCATAAGATTGCATTAAAAGAAATTAAGAAAGGCGAGCCTGTATATAAGTTTGGCCATGTGATTGGAGTGGCAACTGTTGATATAAAAAAAGGTGAGCATGTTCATTCCCATAACCTAAACTTTCCAACTGATAAATATGATTCAAGCTGGCAAGAAGGGAATAACGTTAATCGAAAAAAGATAGCAGTTAAAACATTCAAAGGATTTAAGAGAAAAGTTGGGCGAGCTGGAACTCGCAATTATATAGTGGTTCTTTCATCTGTTAACTGTACTGCAACAGTTTCACGAAAAATTGTCTCTCAAATTTCAAAAGAAAAACTTGAGCAAAAGGGGATACATGGAGTTGTTCCAGTTGTTCACTCAAGGGGATGTGCTCAAGGAATTGGTGGGCTTGGTTTTGATACATTAAATAAAACACTATGTGGCTGGATATATCATCCGAATGTAGTAGGCGCCTTAATTGTAGAGCTAGGTTGTGAACAAACAACCGAAAGCTCTATTATGAAAACTAAGACAAAATATGGCTTCGAAGGTGATGCGCTTGTTGAAAGAATGGGGGTTCAGGAAAGTGGAGGAACTTTAGAAGCAATTGAAGTTGGCGTAAAAAAGATTAATTCACTTATAGATAAACTTCCCGACTACAAAAGGGAAGATGTATCGATTTCTAACCTTATGTTGGCCACGAATTGTGGAGGGAGTGACGCGTTTTCTGGTGTGTCAGCAAATCCTCTTCTAGGAGAAGTTGGTGATATTTTGGTTTCAAATGGAGCAACATCATTGCTGGCCGAAATACCGGAGTGTCATGGAGCTGAAGACTTTCTACTTAACCGATGTCTTAAACAAGATGAAAAAAGAAAACTAGACTCTATTTTTCAGTGGTGGAAAGACTACTCAAAACAAAATGCTGTCACTTTAAATAATAACTTATCCTTAGGGAATATAAAGGGTGGTTTAACTACAATTTTGGAAAAAAGTTTAGGGGCCGTAACAAAAGGCGGTCATTCTCCAATAGAGATTGTTCTTGATTACTCTGAGCCTATTAAAGATAGAAGTGGTTTTGGTATTATGAATACACCAGGTTTTGATCCCGCCTCTGTTACGGGGCTTGCCGCTGGTGGATGTAATCTTGTTTGCTTTACGACAGGTAGAGGGTCTACTTATGGTTGTAGTATTGCTCCTACTATTAAAATATCAACCACAAGTGAGCTGGCGAAAAGAATGTCAGGAGATATTGACTTCAATGGTGGTCATGTATTGGATGGGGCAAGTATGGACCTCGAAATTGAAGAGCTTTTGAAAAAAATAATATCTGTTGCGGAGGGTGAGCAAACTTTAAGCGAAATCTTAGAGATGGGGCACGATGAGTTCGTTCCGTGGGGAGTAGGAGAAACCTTATGAAAAAGAAAATACTATTTTTAGGAGCAGGGGCTATTGGTAGAGGTTACTTGCCTTGGCTTTTCAATCGAGAGAAGTATGACTTTCTTTTTATTGACTCATCAGAGACAATTGTTAAAGAGATGAAGAGCAGGAGAAGTGCTCTATCTTTAATGGCTAAAAATGGCGAGTTGAATGAACTATCATATGAAATAAAAGATTCTTTTCTTCCTGATGAGTTTAACCCTAGTGAGCATGATGATATCTTAGCTATTTTTGTTTCAGTTGGACCTCGAAACTGTGTGTCTGCACTGAAAAAAATTGAGCGTATTAAAGCCCCTGTTATTTTGTGTGAAAACGAACCAAACTTGGTGCAAGATGTAAAAGGTAATACAGAGTTTGAAGAAGTTTACTTTGCAGTTCCAGATGTTATTACTTCAAATACTTCTCCTCAGGAGTATTTAGATAAAAACCCCTTGGCCATTATTACAGAAGATGGGGTACTTTTTTCTGATGAAAGATTGAAAAAACATGCTCTAGATTTAGAGATTAATTATTTATCAGAGCAGGAATTGCTCTATAAACAATGGACTGCAAAGCTCTACGTGCATAACACTCCACACTGTGTTGCTGCTTATCTGGGAGCACTTGTTGGAGATGTCTTTTTGCATGAAGCTATGGGGCACACAGAAATCGACAAAATTGTTTATGGAGTCATGACAGAGATGTTGAATTCTCTAAAGTTAAACTGGGATATTGATCATAAATTCCTAGATTGGTATGCAGAAAAAGAACTATCTAGATTTAGAAATACATTACTCCATGATCCTATAAGAAGAGTCGCCAGAGAGCCTCTTCGTAAATTAGAGCCCCATGGAAGACTTATAGGTGCGGCCAATATTTGCCTGTCTCATGGTTTTATACCCGAAAACATACTATTGGGTATCTGTGCTGCATTAAGATATAGAATGGATGGTGAAGAGGATAAGCATCTCGAGTTTTTAATAAACAATATACCATCTCAGAAACTATTGGTTGATATCTTAGGTTTAAGAAAAGGTGAGCCTTTAGAGATAATATTATCTTCGAGAATAAAACAACTAAATAGGAAACTCGATAAACTCATCTCTGGAATTCAATAATTGAGGGTAGATATGAATAGTATGATAAATCAAGAAGAGTATGAAAATTGTTTCAGTTCAGTAATGGATATAAACTTTGCTGAAGTTTCAAAGATTTGTAGCTTTTCTACCAAGGAGTCTTTGAGAGATATTGTAACCAATGTAGATCGACTTATTGAACAGAGAATAATGAGATCTCTTGAAAAATCTAATTTTAAGATTTTCGGTGAAGAGTACATTGGAGATGATCGACTCCCAGAAGGAGATTTTTTCTGGGCCATTGATCCGATTGATGGAACTGTGAATTTCTTAAATGACTTGCACTATTATGCACTATCGGTCGGATTGTGTCGCTTTAAAGTTGGCTCAGATTTAGAATCTGAGATCGGAACAGTCTATCTGCCAAAATTGAATAAAGTTTTTTATAATCTAGATAGAGATAAAGCACTTTGTGGAGGAAAGAAAATCTTCTGTAAAGATAGTCTTTTAAAAGACTCCCTAGTTACTGCCTGCTTTTCTGGCAAGAAAGGTGAAGAGACACTGAGATCAAAACAGTACCAAGTATTTGGATTAGTGAATGATTCATCTAGAGGGTGCTTAAGACTTGGTTCTGCAGCCTCACAAATCTGTTTTACCGCTGAGGGGAAGTTTCAAGCAACCTATGGGTTTGGAGCGAAAATTTGGGATGTTGCTGGTGCTTTTGCTATAGCGAGAGCTTCTGGCTGTCATGTCCTATCAAATGTAAATAGTGATCATACTGTTGACTTTATTGTCGGAGGGCCAACAGTTGTTGGAGAATTGGTAAAGTTATTTGGAGAGGCAAACTTATGGAGAAATTAAGTAATATTCCCGTTCTTGTTTTATGTGGTGGTAACAAAGTCTATATTGATAGTTCTGAAAGCAAGCCGAAATGTCTTGTTAGTATAAATGGAAAAACTATCCTCTCTAGGATAATCGAACACTATCATAAATTTGGTTTTACAAAGTTTATTTTTTCTATGGGAGCAGACTCCAACTTGATAACAGATGAAGTTAACTCTTGGTCACATTTAAATATTGAAAGCAAGTTTGTAGAGTCTGGGGATAGTAGTCTGACAGGTACTCGCATACTAAAAGCTAAGAATTTTTTAGTTGGAAATGAGAACTTTGCCATGACTTATAGCGATACCCTCTCAGATATAAACCTTAAAGAGGTGTATGATTTTCATCTTGAAGAAAACAGAATTGTTACTCTAACAGCAACTCATCTTCCTGTTAGGTTTAGAGTTCTTGGAATGAGAGCAGGTGAAGACTGTGTAAGAGGCTTTGCAGATACTCCTGTTATTGAAAACGATTGGATAAATGGCGGTTTTTATTTTTTGAATAAAAAGTATTTCCAAAATGAGAAGTACACTGATCAGAGTAATGATTTTGCATTTGAAACTTTCAGCTTGGAGCATTTAAGTGAAGACTCTGAGCTTATGGCATTTAAATTTAAAGGTTTTTGGCAACATCTGGATAGCAAAAGAGATTTAATTAATTTGGAAAAAAGATATGAAAATTAGAGTCTCAGATTATATTTGTAAGTTTTTAGTTGATAAAGGAATTCATTCGACCTTCTTCCTTTCGGGAGGCGGAATGATGCATTTAATTGATGCCGTTGGGAAGACCAAACAGATAAGCTACTTCTGTAATCATCACGAGCAAGCTAGTACTATGGCGGCGGATGCCTACGCCCGAGTGAGTGAAGGAGCTGGTGCTGTTTTTTTAACATCGGGACCAGGTGGCACTAACGCAGTTACTGGTATTGTAGAGGCCTGGCTGGATTCTTCTCCTGTAATTTGTTTCACTGGGCAAAGTAAGCTCGTTCAAACAATTCAAAATAGTAAAATAAATGGACTAAGGCAATTTGGTACCTTTGAAGTTGATATTGTTTCTATTGTAAAACCAATCACAAAGTATACCGCCTTTCTAGATGACCCACGTAAAATTAAAGAGGTTCTAGAAGAAGCTTATTTTAAGGCAACGACAGGAAGACCTGGTCCAGTTCTAATTGATATACCAGTAGACATTCAAGGAGCATTAATTGATGTTGATGAATTAAACTCTTTTGAACCTCCTGTTAGTGTTAATAGTGACTATATTTCACATAATGAAATATCATCAATTATTCAAAAGATGACATCTGCAAAGAGACCTCTAATCATTGCGGGTTACGGAGTAAGAGCTTCAGGGCAAGTTGAAAAATTCAAAGAATTTATTGATAAGTATAATATACCAGTTGTAACTAATGGTTTTGCTGTTGATATCATGGAGTTCGATCATCCATTATTTGTAGGTCACCCTGGTGGTAAAGGGGATCGTGCAGGAAACTTTGCAGTCCAAAATGCTGACTTTATTTTGACTCTCGGTACAAGCTTACATGTTATGACAACGGGTTATGAAATCGATAAGTTTGCGCCAAATGCTTATAAAGTGATGGTAGATCTTGATAAGGCCAATTTTGAAAGACAAGAGGTTTCAATAGACATAATGGCTTACTCTTCGATTCAGCACTTTATTAAAAGTTCAGAGGAAATTTCAGATATTGATTCTTTTGATGGGACTGAATGGTTAAATTATTGTCAGAAATTAAAAACTGAGCTTGATGTAATGAATGAGCCTCATCTAAGAGAGGACCTAGAAAAGGGCAAAGGGATTAGTTATTACGATGTTTTTGATGAGTTAAGTAAACACACTAAAGGTGATGAAATCTTTGTCACAGATGCCGGACTGCCTTATTATATTATTGGACAAGCTTTAAAAATAAAAAAAGGTCAAAGGGTTATAAATTCTGGAGGATTGGGAGCAATGGGGTATGCAATACCCGCTGCAATTGGTGCAGCAGCTGCTAAGCCTGAAAGAACAATTGTTTGTATTACAGGAGATGGTTCTCTTCAGACGAATATACAGGAGCTAGCAACTCTTAAAAGATACGACTTTAATATTAAACTAATTGTTGTTAATAATGGAGGCTATGTATCTATCAGGAATACTCAGAATAATTACTTTAAAGGAAACCTTGTTGGTAGTGATACAGATTCTGGAGTATGGATTCCTGACTTAGAAAAAATTGCTTCAGCCTATGAGCTAGACTATAAAAAAACATCTTTACAAAAGGAATTACCTCAAAAAGTGGAAGAAATTCTAGGATCTCGTGGGGTGAAGATTATGGAAGTGTTTATACCAAAAGATGGGATGGCCATTCCAACGGTGTCCTCTCGTAAGTTAGATGATGGAACGATGGTCTCAATGCCTCTTCATGAAATGTTTCCATTCCTTGATGAAAAAGATGTTCAAAAGTACATGATTAATGATGATTGATAGAGAAGACTTAATCTATATCTATAAAAGATGTTGGCCTGTTCTGGATTTCTATAGAGGCAAGAAGGTTTTTATAACGGGGGGAACTGGCTTTTTTGGAAAGTGGTTCCTTGAAGCATTTATTTATTTAAACCATGAAGAGAATTTGAATTGTGATATCACTGTATTATCAAGGAATCCAAAAATATTTAAAGAGAAATTTCCTCACCTTACAAAAGGGATTAATTTCGTTGAAGGTGATATTGAGTCTTTTTCTAATCAAGGTGAGGACTTTGATTATCTAATTCATGCTGCAACAGAAGCTTCAGCTTCCTTAAACTTAAATGACCCTTCCTATATGTTTAATTCAATCGTAGATGGAATGAGAAATGTTATTAAGTTTGCAAATGAATCTAAAGTACAAAGAATTCTCCATACGAGCTCTGGTGCAGTTTACGGTAAACAGCCTTGGGCCCTAGAAAGAATAGATGAAACATTTATTGGTGCACCAGATCCTATGTGCATGAAAAGTTCTTATGGAGAGGGGAAAAGGGCCGCTGAGCTTCTTGGTATGATAAACTCTGCATCTAATAGAGTTGATTTTATTAATGCAAGATGCTTTGCATTTGCCGGTCCTTACTTGAATTTAAATGGAACTTTTGCAATTGGTAATTTTATAAGAGATGCTCTCCTTGGAAAGGATATTGAAATCTTAGGTGATGGCACTGCTGTTCGTTCTTATTTATACTCTGCCGATCTTATCGCTTGGTTATTAACCTTACTTGCGAAAGGTAAAAATGGAGATTGCTACAATATAGGCTCAGAAAATTATTACAGCATAAAGCAACTTGCTGATGAGGTTGCTAGTCAATTTGATGGCGTTCAAGTAATCGTAAGGGGAACATCTGATCCTCTTATGAAAGCCAGCCGTTATGTCCCATCTGTAAAAAAGATTAAAGATGATTTTGGACTTAATGAAAGTCTAAACCTTGAAGGTATAATAAAAAAGATGATCAACTTTTATAAAGATGATTCTCTGATTTAGTTTAACTAGCAGGAGTTTAGTTGAATACTGATAGATTTAAAACTAATTTATTATGCTTATTATTTATAATTATTGGATTTTTCCCTTTTCTTTATAATTATGATGTCACCCTTGGGTATGATTGGGATTATTTCAATTCACACTTATGGGTTATACAGTCTTCAATTTTTAATTATAAGACGCTACCTCTTTTAGACCCATGGGTTCTAGGTGGTTTTGGAACACTGGAAAATCCTCAGAACTGGCTATTTTCACCATTCATTTTGTTAATTACTGTTTTTAGTCCTTATGTCTCGAATTTACTTTCTATAATAATATGTTCGGTCCTTGGCTTTTTTCTCAATAAGCGCTTCTTTGAAGACTTTGGCTTGAGTTGGAACAGCTCTACTTGGGCTTGTTGCCTTTTTGTAAATTGTAGTTGGATTTCTCTTCACTTTTCTGAAGGCCATATTGTCTATAGAAGTTTCTTATTCTTACCATATGGTCTCTACTTAATGAAAAAACAGGACATTAAGTCATTATGGTGCTTTGGTCTTTTGTTGAGTTTTTATCTATTAGATGGTGGCATCTATACTTTTATATTTACTCTTGTCTGCTTCTTTATTTACTTACTTTTAGGAATAACCAGTTTTAATAAGTATATTAAAATTCTAAAGCGTCATTTTGGCTCAGCTCTTTTGTCGATACTTGCTTCTATTTTAGTTGCTTCACCTAAAATTATTCCAGTTTTAGTGGAGCACGCAAATAGAGTACCTGTTGGTGGGAAAAAAGTTATGGGTCTATATGAGGTCTATAGAGTTTTTTTTGACCCTAGGCAATCAAATACGTTCAATCTGCCTCGACTTGGATATCACTTTCATGAGTATGGAAATTACATTGGAGCACTCTCTTTAATTTTAATTATTATTTCATGTTACAGAAGTAGAGAATTAATTAAGAATAATAAAAAGATTTTATGGATGATGTTTCTAATGTTTTATATAGGCTCTGGATTCTTTAAGGATGTTAACCCTTACTCTCTGATTGAGATGATACCATTTTTTAATAACGCTCACATTCAAAGTCGTTATCTTATTTTTTTCTCTTTGTTTTACATTCTCTTCTTACTTCTTTGTATGGAGAGTTGGACAAGCAGGAAGGTTTTTATATTTTTCATTTTAATTATTAATTTAGAATTTATTGGAGTGAAGTGGTATGGGCTCTTTGATAGCTTCTCTCAAAACTCAAAGAAAGATATGTATATGCGGCCAATTGAGAAAAGAAAGTTTGAGAGTGTGGTTGGTTATAGAAATAAACCTCAGATCTATCTAGAAGAAGGAACGGTTGCTAGGTCATCCTACGAGCCAACTCTAAAAAACATATATCCATTCCTTATCTCAGAAAGTGAGAGCGAATATTTTGGACCAATAAAAGTTTTAAGTGGGCCAGCTTATAGTGATATTGGCTTGACCCCTAAAGAGCTATTTATTGAAAGAAACTCTAGTGCAGAGTCAAACTATCTTGTTAATATGCGTTATTCTCCCCATTGGAAACTAATAGAGGGGAATGGATCGATTGATAATAAAAATGGTCTATTAAATCTCAAATTTTCTGGAAAAAAGGTGTTATTGAGATATACTCCTTTTTATTTTATGCCTGTAGTCTCAGCATATGTATTCGGCTTACTTATTTATTTTTTATATTTTTACCGCGAGAGAAGAAAAAATGTCATCAGATAATACTACAAATTTTGATTACTCCAGTATTCCTGAGGGGCATTATGATCATGTTCTTGAAAATGGCTCCCCTATGCGAAAATTCTGGCATTGGCATAAGTTTTCTACTGTTATGAGAAGTCTTGGTGAAAATAAGAACAAAAGTATTTTAGATATTGGATGCTTTGCTGGATCTTTTCTTAAACAACTGCCTAAGAATGAATTTAACAGTCAAATAGGGGTAGATATTCTTGACCAGCAAATCTCTTATGCAAATTCAAATCATGGTACTGAATATAGAGAATTTAAATTAATACAAAACTTTTTCGATATCCAGCAGAATTTCAAATCTGCCCAATTCGATTACGTAACCTTAATAGAGGTAATTGAGCATCTTACTCATGACCAGATTCGTGCAATGATGGAGAATATTTCACATGTTCTGAAACCTGGTGGAACCTTTATTTTAACTACTCCTAACTATCTAAGCGTTTGGCCTTTTTTGGAGTTTTTACTTAATCATATTTCTGATATCAGTTATGAAGAACAGCATATTACTAAGTTTACTTACTTTAGTTTTTCTTCAAAGCTTTCTAAGATTTATCCTAAATTAAATGATGAATTTGAAGTTGAGTTTAAGACGACAACTCACTTTCTAACTCCATTTACCGCACTATTAAACTATAATCTTTCAGTTGAAGCTTCTAAAAAAATTACACCAGATAATTGGTCTTTTCCCTTTGGGCCAATTATTTTAATGAAGCTAACTAGAAAATAATTTTAAATAATCCTGAAAAACCTGAGTAGGTGTAAACTCCGACAAGCAAATCATTGAATCGCATTCAGAAAGCCCGCAGTAGTGGGCTTCTCTTGTTCTGCATTCAAGGCCATCTCTGTAATAGTAGGGGTGCTCTTTTGTATTGTAGGGATGCCATTCTGTTGATGGTTCAGGGCCAAAGAAGCTTAAAGAGGTTACTCCTAGGGCAATCGAGATATGCTTAAGTCCGGTGTCATTTCCGATGTAGAGTTTGGATTCGGCGAGAGTTTTTGGGATTTCGTCGAGTTTGTTTTTTACTATATGACAGTTTCTTGGAAAGTCGAGATCATAGATTTGATCTTCAATTTCTGAGTCCCCTGGACCTAGAGGGATGATGATTTTCATTTTGGGATCATCTTTAAAGATTAGTCTGGCCAAGTCTCTATAAGACTCCATTGGCCACATCTTTGTTTTTCGAGTGGCAACAACGCCAAAAGTAATTTGATGCTTTTTCTCTACAGGCAAAGACATGGCGGGAGTATAGTCTATGTATTCAGGATGCTTGTTTTTATCACCAAAATAGGTCCAGGCCGCATCAAGGTCGCGCTGGATATTTGATTTGATCACCCCTTGGTCAAATACATCTCCCACCTTTTTGTGGTGGTTGTGAAAGTAGTACTTAATAAGTCCTAATTTTGATAAGAGCCCAAAAAACTTACTTGTTCGCCCACTTTGAAAAAACTCTAGGACCGTATCAACTTCAAAGCCCTTGATTACCTTATATGATTCCCACCAGTCGCCCATAGTTTTAAAGTCTAGAGGAATAACCTTGTGTGCAGCCGTTTGCACATTCTTATAGAGAGGATAAGTCCAGGAGGGGACAGCATAAATGATTTCAGTATCTTTTAGAGTTTCTCGCAAGTACTGAATGGCCCCAAGGGTAATGACCGAGTCTCCAAGGGCGCGGTTCTTAACGATCAATAATGTATTTGGGGTACTCTTTTTCATATTTACTCATTATACTAACATAAAAGGAGAAATGTCTTTGACGCACAAAATATCAGCTACAATTATATGCTTCAATGAAGAAGACAAGATTGGCAAATGTCTAGATTCCCTTCAGGGAGTGGCCGATGAAATTATCGTTGTTGACTCCTTTTCAACGGATAAAACTAAAGAAATTTGCCTAACTTATTCAAATGTTCAGTTTTTTGAAAATCCATTTGAAGGTCATATTGAGCAAAAAAACTACGCTCTTACCCTTTGTAATCACGAGTATATTCTCAGTCTTGATGCCGATGAAGCCCTAAGTTCTAAATTAAGAGAATCCATTCTAAAAGTTAAGCCAGATTTATCCCTTGATGCCTATAAGTTTAATCGTTTGACCGCATATAACGACTTTTGGGTAAAACACTGTGGCTGGTATCCGGACACAAAGCTTCGTCTTATCAAAAAAAATACGGCCAGTTGGCAGGGGAAGAACCCTCACGATATTTTGATTCCAAAAAATCAAACCGAGGTTGGTTTTCTTAATGGAGATCTCCTTCACTATAGTTATGACTCCATAACGGATCATGTAAATCAAACGAATAAGTTCACAACGATTGCAGCAAAAGCGGCCTATGAGTCAGGTACTAGGTCAGGGCTTTTTAAGATCCTAACGAGACCTCCATTAAAGTTTTTGAAAGACTATTTTTTGAAAGGTGGTTTTTTGGATGGAAGATATGGATTGATCATTTGTACGATTAACGCACTTTCGGCATTTTTGAAGTACTCTAAGATAAAAGAGTTACAAGAATTAAAAAGTATCGATTAGAGAGTTGGGGGCTCTTTTCCAATCACCCCTTTGATAAAGCTAACATTTGAAAATTGTTCAGGTTCATAAGAAGTCGTGAGAAAGAGGTTCTTATAGCCTTTTGCATGAAGCTCATGAGCAATCTGCAAACCAGATTTTTCCTTTAAATTTACATCAATGAAGACCAGAGCTTCCTCACAAGGAGGAAGCTCCGGGTTCACAACCAGTTGCATAGAGGAATCTTTATAATATTGTTTCCAAAGCTCGATAAAGAGAGGTTCATCTTCATAGAGAACAATGGTGTTGTTGTTGTTTGAGACGAGGGGAATCTGAAGGAGAACTCCGGCACCGCCATCGGCAGTGTTATTTAGAGTGAAATCTCCTCCAGATTCCTGAATGATTTGTTTGACACAATTGAGCCCGATGCCGAGCCCCCTTGCAGAAGGTAGGTCAGTCGATCCTTCGAGAAGTTCAGGTGGGAAGCCACATCCATTGTCGCTTAAAGATAGGTAGTAGTATTTTTCGCAATTAAAAGAAGTAATGGTGATCTCGGGGTTTTCAATATTGTTGATTTTGAATTCGTTAATGGCATTGCCAATCAGGTTGAATAAAAGGCGATTAAAGTTAAGAGGGTCAATATTTAAAAGAGAGAGGTCATCAACATTGGATTGAAAAAGAGTTGTGAACTTTACGGCCTCTCTTTCAAAGAGGGCCATCTTGTCTCTCAAGATTGTATTGATTGAGTTTGTTGATTGGGGCTTGCTTGGAAGACCGAAGTAGCGACTTACTATTCCTTCAAGATATTGAGTACAGCTGGCCAATGAGTCTCTTAGTTCTTGTGGAATATTGTGACCGGAACCAATAGTTGAAAGCATTGCAATTGGTGTTCTTAAGTCATGCACAAGATGGTCGTTAAGATTTTGGTTACTCATTTGATTGGCTCCTTTTATTACTGCCTCATGTTCGAAAAGAGTAATAAGAAATTTCTGTTGATAAATAAATCAACTTTTCATAAGCATTTCATTGCAGTGGGACATTTCCATTTGTTTTTTAGTTAAGTCGTTGGTTTTTTGCGCTGAGAAATATTTCATTTTCTTACCGAAAGAGTTAATGAAATGCTTAATGAAAAGCTTCATTTGAAATCAGCAACTTAAGTTGATTTTAAAACGTGTAATTCTTTCATCCTTACTTCAGTGAATGTTTCATTGAAAAAACAGGGTCAGATTGTCACCTTATATGCTTTTAAAGGTTTACCTAAAAAAAGATGTGATTTCATGGATATACGTGATTAGTTTTAATAGCTTAGAGTCTTTAAAAATCGAAATTCGTTTTTTGGATAGAAAGGCCTTTGTGTATTTCACGAGATAATTTCATTTCTCTTTATTAATGAAATTAAATCTTCAATTAGTGACAAAGTGATTCCATATGAGCCTCTTTTCAAACATATAATAGTTACAAAATAGATAAATAAAATTGAAATAGATGCTTTGGCGTGTAAAAAGAGTGAATCAACACAAACGCACGTTATATTAGGGAGCACATTGTAGTGGAAGCTCAAGTCGAAAATGCGACACAGGCCCAGCCCCAAAGCATCGTCGAGCAACTCTTAGAGATTGCCAAAAAATACGATGCAATGGATGTGATCGGGGGATCAACAAGCTGGCGTTGGCAAGAGGGACTCATCACCCGCATGCCAAAAACCAAAACCGTCGCCGCCATTCTCACGAAGGCCTTTAATTCAGATGATCCGAATGTTTGGATACGAAAAACAGATCGAGAGTTGAGAAGTTATCTCCTGTCTGTGTACTCTGTTTCAGACCTTAATACAGTCCTACTGTCGAATATCAAAGATAAGTACGAATTACTTTTTATTTATTCTACTAGTGATAGTCGAGGGGCTACTTTTGAAGAGTTAAAGTTTAAACTTTGCTTATTTAAGTATGCAGAGGTTTTTGCAAATGAGATCTTATATTTTGAAGATTTAGATGAGGATCTCGTTCTCAATATTAATGGAGATTGGGCTGACTTAAGAATTCAAGAAATGCTTGAAAAGTATTCTCCAAGCCAAACAGATGATGGGAGATTTACAATTGGTTGTGGTAATTGTTTTGGATCAGGAGAAGAAACAACTAAATTTATAAGAGAGTTGGAAATTCTAAGGTTGAGAATTGTCGGCTATAATTCTCACTTTGATATGTGGCGCTTTTATGGGTCATCATTAACTGATCGTGAAATGGTATACATAGAACGAAATATGCTTGCTTATTATGAAAAGCTTATTAATGAAATTCAAAATGTTAGCTTTGAATTTGATAAGGAAGAAGAATTAACAAGAAAAACAAGAGTTTTTAGCTTGTCTTCTTTTTCAATTCCGAATTCACCAAAGGAGAGCCTGACATGCAAATATTAATTAAAATTTCACTCTCTTTGTTTATTCTTACTAATGTATATGCTGGTGGAAGTGGCACAAGTTCAGGAAATGGTGGCGGGCCAGGAATGTCTAATGATATTCTTATGCGTGCATTTTCTGGTTCTGGGCAGTCAGGAGGTGGAGTAGGCTTCACGATGAGTGATGAAGAGTTTGGTGCTGAGCTGAGAGCAAATTTTGAGCGATCTAGAGATATACAGTTTCCCGGAGAAGGAAGTGGGTACTATTCGCAGTTAGTTGAAGGTCCTTCTATGACTGATGAAGAAATTGATGCGATTTGGCTTAAGGATGCTGTTGATGTGAGGCTTGAGAATGATGAGGTTCTCGATATAGAGCAGCTACAGGATCGTTTTGGAAGTGATGTGGTGAAGGTTGGGGATGAAGTCCAAGTTTCAAATAAACTACCCATCGCTGATTTTCAGAACTATAGTGGTGAGATCATTGAGTTTCGTACATTTGAAGTTATACAGAATTAAAATATGAATAAGGCCCTCGATTGAGGGCCTTTTTTTTGAGTTTTTTTAAGAAAGTGATTTGGTTAAGGCGAGGGATTTTTCTAATTCCTCAATCAATTGCTTTATTTGCTCATTTCTTTCAAGGTTAGATTGCTCATTAGACGAAGTTGCTGCGATCATTTGCAGTAGGATTTTGGCCTTTAGGTTGGATTCCTTGAGGTCGTGCATCACCTTATTCTTATCCATGAGTGGCCTCCCATTGAGATTGGAGACGATAGAATACTGATTTTGATATCTTTAGGGTTTCGCAAATCTTATTGGGCTTCATTCCGTGAAGGGCCACGATCTTTTTGAAGATTTCGCTTTCGATTTTCTTTATGGCCTCAGGTAGTCCTTGATCGAGAATATCACTGCTGATCTTAGGGCTGAGGTAATCCTGCTCGGTGCTCTCTTTTGGTTTTGAGTAAAGAAGAGGGGTGATGTCTGGCACGTCTATCATCGATTTTGAGCCGCTGTAGATATTCTTTGCTACTGTGTGGAGCTCTCTAAAGTTTCCAGGCCAGCTATGCTCTCTAAGCACTGTCATGGCCTCATCGGTTAAGAAAATTTTACGGCTCTGGTTCAGATTAAATTCACTAAGAATTGAATCGATATCGCCTATACGCTCCCTCAATGGAGGGATGGTCATCTCGATTCCTTTTATTCGAAAGTAGAAATCAACTCTGAATTCGCCATTTTCTATTTTCTTCTCTAGATCCTCACATGTGGCCGTAATGAGCCTAAAATCTACGTCAATAGGGCTTGAAGCGCCTACGGGCGTAAGAGATTTCTCTTCAATAACTTTGAGAAGTTTCTGCTGAATAGATAAAGGAAGGGCTCCGATTTCATCGAGAAAGAGGGTTCCTCCCTGGGCCATTTCAATCCAGCCCTTTCTATCTTCCGTTGCTCCTGTGAAGGCCCCTTTCTTGTGACCGAAGAGTTCTGACTCAATTACAGTTGAACTAAGCTCCGTTAAATTCTTTGCAATGAAAGGTGCACTTGGATCATTATATTTGTGAATGAGTGAGGCCAAGTGGGTTTTTCCTACACCGGTTTCTCCCGTTAAAAGGAGTGGGAGTTCACGGTTGGCCGAGCGCTCAAGGAGGTGTTTCACCTGAGTATGAAATTCTGTTGAAATCGTCTTCAAGTGATCCTTGAGAAACTTTTCACTGGGATCACCCAGTGTGGTTTTGATGATTCTCTCTACTTCATCTTCAAACTCATCTTTCACTAAGTAGTGGGAGCATCCTCTGACAAAGGCCTCGCGGATGATCTCATTTTCTCCATGACTAGTAAGAACTACTGAGGGAATGGCCATCTCTTTACAGAGGCTTACCACCTCAAGTCCTTCATAAGAATGCTCATCTGAAAGATTTAAATCAGTGAAAACCAGATCAGGTTTTATATTTTTAAGAATATTTTGTGCATTTTCTAAGGTGTGCGCAACGAATGGGCGGTGGTACTTTCCTACGATATTAGAAAGGTAAGAGGCCAAGAGTTGGTCGTCTTCGACAATAAGTATCTGAAATCCCATAGTTTATCCCGTAGTCTAAAATGATCCAGTCAGTCTGAATCCGATTACTGCGGGCACTATAAACTATTTTTAGATTTAGGTTAAGAGGGACTCGAAATCTTTCATGGTTAGCTTTCCAGTGAATAGACTTTCGTCATCATCCGGTAAAAGATCGTGAAAGAGTTCTTTCTTCATTTTTTGAAGCTCGATAACCTTTTCCTCTACTGAGCCCTTAATAATAGGTCTGTAAACGGTAAGGGTATTTTGCTGGCCAATTCTATGTGCCCTATCGATGGCCTGACTCTCTACGGCCGGATTCCACCATGGGTCCATAATGAAAACATAGCTGGCCGCTGTTAAATTGAGTCCAACCCCCCCAGCTTTGAGAGAGATAAGAAAGATTGGGGCCTCGCCACCTTGGAATACCTCAACTTGGGCCTGACGTTTTTTTACACTTTGAGTTCCATCGATTCGCGCCACTTTCCAGTGTTTTTCGCGAATGACTTTCTGAATTAAATCGAGATAGGTCGTGAACTGGCTGAAGATAATGGCCTGGTGACCCTCTTCAATAATTTGTTCGAGAGTTTCCATGAGGAACTCTATTTTTATAGAGTCGATACCGGCTTCTCTAAATGTCATTTCGCCTTTACGGTTTTGCCATAGACATTTTTGTCGAAGCTCAAGAAGTCCACGAAGGATTTCTCCATACTTCTTTTTGGAAGGAGCATTTTCTATCTTACTCTTAATCTTGATTAGACTAGATTTGTAATCATTGCTTTCATGATCAGAGAAGTTAAGAATGACATCATTTTCAATTTTTGGAGGAAGGTCAGTCAGAACTTGTGACTTCGTTCTTCTTAAAATAAAAGGAGCAGCAGTCTTTCTGGCGAGTAGACGACTCTTCTTGCTTGAAGCTGTTCTAATAAACTGAAGATCTCCCCAGATTCCAGGAATAGAGAGATCAAGAATATTATAGAATTCAGCAAGGTCGTTCTCTACTGGTGTACCTGTTAAACAAATTCTAAAATTGGCCTGAAGCTGGCGAGCTGCATAGGCTCCCAGAGATCTGATATTTTTAAGGTGTTGAACTTCATCAAGAATGACGATGTCAAACTCTTGCTTACTGAATGTTTCCTCAATCTCACGCTTCATTACTCCATAAGAAGTAAGGATGATCTTATGGCCGGAGTCGATATTTCTTTCTCCTCCATGGTAGATATGAACGTCGATATCTGAGAATTTTTTAAATTCAGCTTCCCAGTTAAGTAGGATCGTTACTGGACAAACAATGAGAACCTTATCGATCTTTTCGTAGATTGAAGTAAGGAAGGTAATGGTTTGTAGGGTCTTACCAAGACCCATATCATCGGCCAGACAAGCTCCAAGCTTATTCTCATGGAGAAAACGCAGCCAATTATAGCCGTTTCTTTGATAAGGTCTAAGAACATCTTCCAAGTGATCTGGAAGAGGATATTCGGGCATCTTCTCAAGGGTTGCTAGAGACTCACACAGATTTACTTCTTCTGGAGTAAGCGCTCCATCGATACCAAGTTTTCGAAGCTCAAAGAGCTCAAAAATACGAGCGCGGTTAAAGGGGAGAACAAACTTATTAACGGTTTCTTCTTCACCCTGATCTTCGCCTTCTTTCGTTTCGGTATACTTATTTTGTGCTTCGTACTGGGTATATTTCTTAACAAACTTTAGAACATCTTTTTGCTCTTTTGTAAGAAGAACTAGGCCATCTTTAGAAAGGGCAAGTCCATTATCGAGATCAAGATTCTTTATGATCTCCATATCATCGCCATCAATCTCTAATTCCAGGTCAAACCAGTTTGTGGCCGTACTCTTTCTTTCAAATCGGATCTTTGATGACCAGCGGCCAATTTCATTGCGGTTATAATAGAGTTGAACTCCGTGAAGTGTGGCACGGGCATGAAATTCACTTAGCCCCTGAAATAAAGTGGAAGAGGGCAGAGCATACGTAAGCTCTCTACTTTCATGATCATATTTGGAAAATCTAAAGAATCCGTCACCAAAGCACTTATACAGAGATAAGAAGAAATCTCTTAAGAAGTCATTGCGGTATTTACACATGACTCGCGTCTTACCGTTATAGAGCATGGCCTCTTCTTGAGTCAGGGTATACTCGATAAGATTGGACCAATAGTTCTTTTGAGTACTTGGGTGCAGGGTTGCTTTATAGGTGTCTATTTTTTCCTCAAAAGACTCGTAGAGCTTTTGAACAAATTCATAGGCGTCTTTTTTTGTTCTAAAAGTTGAAAGCTTACCGCCGCTAAAAGTAAAGGCCTTTAAAAAGTCTGGCCCATGAAGAATATTTTCACTTTGATCAGTGAAAATGAGAGAAATATTGATTTGATTTCCCTTCTTTGCTTTATCAAGGTGAATTCGTGGTGTTGTATCGATAACAGGGATGTCATGTAGTGGAAGCTCGTCCACGATAACATCAATATATTGATCAGAAATCCCCTGACAAATCTTAATAAGGTCATTCACATCTAGATGAGTGATATTAATTCTTAGTTTTTGGATAAGATCTTTGAGCTCACTGGGTAAGTGTTGACAGGTTCCATTGGCCCAATTGAAGAGGTATAGGTTTTCAAAAATCGAAATCTCTCTAACTGAATTCTCTTCCTTATTGAGATACTTAAAGCGAAGCATAGGAAGTGCGTCTTGTTCACCACTATTTTGGCTGAAGTAGTCTCGACTCGTTACTTGAATAATGAGCTTTCCTTCCCATTGAGCAGGAATAGGGAAGTTAACGATTTTCTTATTATGAAGTAAGTATTGAAGACTAGAGTAAGCTGAATTACTAGGTGCCCTCTCGAGTTGGTGGGGGCCACCAACAATCGTTCCATACTCGTATGCACTTACTGCAAAGGTCGACTCCAATGGAATGGGTGGATGAGACATATTATCAACAGATGCATCAAAGTTTTTTTCATGAAGTAAGTGAATATGATAAGTGAGAAATAGGGCAACCGAGTGTTCACAAAAACCACTTTCTTGCCACTTATGACAATCGCAATTGGAAGAGAGAGGTCCTTCTTCAGTACCTTCAAGTCTCTTCTTATATACAACTTTAGTTTCGTGGGACCTGTCATCCTTCACAATACCTGAAACGATAAAATAAGTTTCAGGCCCACCCTTCGAAAAGGAGATGCTAACTCGAGAGAGTTGAAGAAGTTGTTTAGCCTTGGCCAAGAGGGCAGGCTCAAAATATTTCGTTGCTTCTGCCTCAACAGAGTCGGGAATTTTCCAAGCAGGATTCATGCTTACCTTATTCTTTTAATTGTGACCTAAAGGGGTGATTATAACCTAAAACTCCTTAAAAATCTTCCCTTTGACCCTAATCTAACAGAAATGAGGGGCTCGATTCTTACAAAGCAGAGTAAATGACTTGGGTAGTTATTTTTAATATCCATATATATAGCCTTGAGCTATATCCCATAGTCGATTTTATCATTTTTATTTATATCGGGAGTTCGTTAGAAATAACTAAACTGATAACGATTTTCTTTAAGGGGATAGAAATGAATAAAATGATTTTATGTATTATAGCAATAACAAGCTTATCTTTGCAGGCCAATGAATTGATAGGATTAGAGAAAGACTCAGTCTTTTTTGAAAAATCTCAGGTGAAGTTGGATACCACTGCAACTTATACTTCCTATAACTATGGTGAACCAGTTGTACGCTTCTATGAGTCGCTTGATAAGGTTGAGTTATCAAGAGGTCAGTCACGTAAACTTTATCCAGAGCTTAAAGAATTCTATAAAGTTAAAAAAAATGGAAAGAGGCTAAAAGCAACTCTTGATACCAACTACTTTGGTTTTGTTGATGATATTATCGAAATTACTTGTGAAAACGAAGAGAAGTGTTCTTTAGGATATAATCAAGAGCTTAAAGAAAAGTATTTACTCTCTGGGGGATATCCCGAGTATGAAGCTGGTTTAATTGGTACATTCGTTAATAACTTTAATACTTCTAGTATAGAAGAGGCCAAATTGAATTTGAAGTCATTTAAAGAAAGAGGCCTTATCGATAGAGTGATTAGTTTTCAACAATATGACAGAAACCCTGTATTTAAGCTTGCAATTGGTCTAGGTGCTCTTGCAGGTCTACTTAAGGATGCTAATCTTTGTGATGAGTTCGTTAAGCATAGATGTGCTATATATTGTAGTGGTAGTCCTCAAAGAAATCGTGATCTAAAGAATGTTGGAACTTGTATTATGCATCTTGAATAAAAAAATGGCCCAGCTTATGACTGGGCCTTTTTTTTATAAATCTCTTTCGTGTTCTGATTTTGTATTTAAGACCCATTCAAGATTGTCATCAAGAAGGGGAGAGTAAATCGCCCTAGTCCCACAATTATTTGTAGATAGCGCCATATGCTGAAGGCTTACAACTGAAGCAACTCCTAATTGAATCAGGTCATTATTCCTATTCGTTAAATAGGCTGGGCCGCCAGAGTCACCCTTACAAATTTTAGAATTTTGAAGCACATTGAATTCAAAGTATCCTTTTGTTTCTAGGTCGATGAATTCAGCATAAACTTTTCTTGTCTTTGCATTTAGTGAATCAAAAATAATGGCCGGATTTAGGGCGAACCTTTTGCGGGTTCCGTTTCCTGCAAGAAAGAGATGCTTAAATCCATTAGATTCTAGGAAGTCTTGAGCATTCATGTCTACATCAAGGGCAGAGTAGAGAATTACTGGTTTGGCCTCTGGTATTTCTTTATTCAAGGTAAGAACGGCCACATCATGAGGGATATTGCTTACAACATCTGTTTTCTCTCGCTCGAGACTATATAGAGGATGAATTCTTTGAAGAGTGTCTTCATATTTATATTTGTAGGTATTATTAATATTTGAACCATCGTAGGTTTGAACTGTAACTTGTGTCCCTGGCTTAACCTTACTTAAGCAGTGAGCGGCCGTAAGAATTGTTCTCTTGCTTAGGAAAGTTCCTGTACAAACACTTGCCGTTATAATTCTAACAATAGACTTAGAAACATTATCTCCCTTTGCGAAGTCATGACCAGTTCCACGGGTATGAATGGCAAATATTTGAGTAGGAATCAAAAGAGACAAGATAATAAGCTTTTTCATAATGCAGCCTTTTGGTTGAAGTTAAGCTTTTGCATTATAGAGGAGCCTAAAAAAAAACGATAAAAATTGTTAAGTTTACAAGGGGTGTTTAAAATTTAGATAAAAAAAGGGCCCCGAAAGGGCCCTAGTTTATTGATTTTATTATTGCTCTCCGCGATCACTACCAGGGATGGTCCCTTCTAGATAGGCCTTGAGGAGTTTCGCACGACTTGGGTGGCGAAGCTTTCTTAGGGCCTTGGCCTCGATCTGACGGATACGTTCACGAGTAACAAAGAAGTCCTGACCAACCTCTTCAAGAGTGTGATCAGATTTCTCACCGATACCAAAACGCATTCTAAGAACTTTCTCTTCTCTTGGAGTAAGAGTTGAAAGAACTGAGCGCGTTTGCTCAGAAAGAGTCACACTCATAACAGCGTCAGCAGGAGAGATGATCTTCTTGTCTTCGATAAAATCTCCAAGAGATGAATCTTCTTCTTCACCGATCGGTGTTTCAAGAGAGATAGGCTCTTTAGAAATCTTTTGTACTTTTTTAACTTTCTCAACAGGAAGTTCCATTCTCTCTGCAATTTCTTCAGGAGTAGGCTCACGCCCTAGCTCTTGAACAAGTTGACGTTGAGTACGAACCATCTTGTTAATCGTTTCAATCATGTGTACAGGGATACGAATGGTTCTTGCTTGGTCAGCAATAGCACGAGTAATGGCCTGACGAATCCACCAAGTAGCATAAGTTGAGAACTTATAACCACGACGGTATTCAAATTTATCAACCGCTTTCATTAGGCCGATATTTCCTTCCTGAATAAGGTCAAGGAATTGAAGACCACGATTGGTGTATTTCTTTGCAATAGAAACAACAAGTCTTAGGTTGGCTTCAACAAGTGACGCTTTTGCCAGGTCAGCTTTTGATTCACCATCTAGGATAATATTGTAAACACGTTCGATATCTTCAAATTCCATTCCTGCATCTAGTGATAGACGACGAAGTTTTCTGATAACATCTTCTTGGTTACGAATAAGTTGTTCAATCTTTGCATCTGTTGTGAAGAGGTCACGAGCAAGCTTTCTTTTGAAAGCGTCGTCTTCGAGAACTCTGTCATAAAGAACTTTGTAATCCTCTTCTCCCTCAACTTCGAGAAATTTGAAGATACGATCTTGTTGATCATAAAGCTCTCTGAATTGCATGTAGTATTTCTTAACAGGTTCTACGAAGCTGTTGATAATCTTACGGTTGAAAGTAAGATCGGCGAGAGTTCCACCGATAACTTCCATACGTTTAGATTGGGCTTCATCGAACTTCTTAAGGGTTCCGTCTTCGTTTTCTACTTCTTTTAGTAGTTCAGAGATAGAGTCACATACTTCGTAGATCGTTTTTTGATATTTATTGATTTCACGAGTTGTAGAATCATCATCTAGACCACGTACAAGCTCTTTAACGAATTCACTCTGGTTCTCTTGAGATTCAATTTTATCTTTAAGAGTCGTGATTTCATTAAGGGCGTGGGAAGATTTAAGACAAGAAAGAATAATTTCTCTTTCCCCTTCTTCAATTTCTTTTGCAATCTCAACTTCGCCTTCGCGAGTAAGAAGTGCAACTGAACCCATTCGCTTAAGGTAAAGCTTAACAGGGTCTGTTGAAGCTGACTTAAGTTCTGCTTTCTCTTCTTTTGAAAGAGTTTCTTCAATAATCTCAGTACCGTCTAAACGGATGCCATCATCATCCTCTTCGGTTTCCTGATTGTTAATTTCAATTCTCGCTTCCATGATTGTATTCATGATCTCGTCAATCATTTCGGGATCAATGATACTGGCGGGAATGGCGTCGTTTATCTCTTCTGGTGTGAGATAGCTTTGATCTTTCCCTTTAATCAATAGTTTTGAGAAGTCTTTGGAGTTAATAAATGCGCCAACAACTGACATTAGCTCTCCTTATTGGTTTTAGCCTAATTATAAATCTAACCCTAAGGCCATTACTTTGTGTTAGGTCCTCGTCGAACATCAGCAAGTTTTTTGTCGATCGCCATAAGTTGAGTGAGAATATCCATCTGCTCATCTTTGGTCTGCGCCGATAAGTGCCTTTGCTTTAAGAAGTTTTTTTCTTCTAAAAGTTGTTCTACTTGAAGCTTCTTTTTAATGTCTTCTATCATCTTGTGAGCTACTTTTTCATTAAGAGAAGTTTCTCTAAATTTGTAGAGAGCACCACCGGCAATTGCAATTAATTCGGCCGAATAATGTTCATCACTCATCAAGCTATTAACGATGGAAGGATACTCCGTTTCATCGATTTCATACATTAATTCACTTAGCTTTAAAATATACCCTTTTACCTCATCATTTCCCACAAAATCAAGGAGTTCGGCCATTTCATCTAATAATAAAAGTTCCGGATGTTGGACCAGATTTTGCAAGAGGCGAGTTTCAACAGAGGTGATTCTTCTTTCTATATTCACCCTTTCTTCATGCACTTCTCCATCAAAAGGATTTTCTTCTTCCCATCCCGGAGGAGGGCCTTCAAAATCGACGATTTGTGGAGTAGGTGCGGAAGCTGTTTTATTACCTCTTATATATTCGGAGTAATTTCGAATAATCGTAGAAGAATCTGACTGAAGGCCTAATTTTTTTGCCCAAGATGCGGCTCTTTCTGTGGCAGAAAGTGAGTCTTTTAAAGGACTTAGGACTTCAAAGATTTGATTGAGTAATTCGAGCTTTCTTTCGGCAAGCTCAGGAAGCTCACGAGGAACAAGCCTTTCAATTTGGATATCAATGAAAGGTTTGGCCTCTTCAATTCTTTTGGCAAGAGCATTGCGCCCTTCAGCATTCAAGAAATCATCGGGGTCTTTGTGAGGGTCTAGGTCGAGAAAGAGGGGAGTGATTCCCTTTTCCATGAACTGGGCATTGATTCTTTCACTGGCCTTCCAGCCAGCATTATCATTGTCTAAAGATAAAATAATATTTTTAGTGACGGGAAGAAGACGAGTGAGGGAGCGATCACCAAGGGCAACCCCCATAATGGCGACACTATTTTCAAATCCATTTTTAGTCATGGCCACTTGGTCCATATTACCCTCTACAATAATCACTTGATCGCGATCACGTATGGTATTTTTTGCAAGGTGGAGGCCATAGAGGAGATCTTTCTTACTAAAGAGGAAAGAATCCACTGAATTCAGATACTTAGGCTTTTGTTCATCTTTCGTTGCACGACTAGTGAAGCCGATTACTTGGCCAAAATGATCCCAGATGGGGAAGATAATTCGATCCCTAAAGGTATCATAATGAGACTTATCCCCAAAGGTGCTGGGCTTGATAAGGCCGAGTTCAGAAGCCGTTGCAATAGCGAAACTACGTTCTTTTTCATTTTTTATAGAACTTATATAGTCAAAAAAAGTAGCTTTATTGGGGGCATATCCAAGCTGATAGGTTTTAGCGATCTCAGGTGAAAGTCCACGCTTTTCAAGAAACTCCTGAAAAGCAGGGTAGTTTCCAGTTTCAGCAATCTTTTTAAAAAGCTTCATCCCATTAGTGAGAAGTTTCTTTCCCATCTCGACTTTAGGAGAGGCCTTCTTCTCTTGATGGTAGTCATTGAAGTTCCACCCAAGCTTATCGCAAATGTCTTTAAGAGCATCGAGAAACTCAAGCTTACGATAGAGCATGACGAAGCGGATAGAGTCGCCACCCATATTATCAACAAAGCAAAACCACATGCCTCGTTGATCATTTATGGTTAAAGAAGGACTGTGATCGTCGTGAAAAGGGCAAACAGCTAGGGTTTGAGCACCTTTGCGAACCACGTGAACATAGCGACTCAGAATTTCTGAGACCGGAATATCTTTTATTCGCGATTTTAATTCTTCAATCGTTCCTGAACTCATAGGGCGGGAACATCCTTAAAAAATAACTTAGGCCTTGGTCTCTTTCTTCTTAGAAACTAACTCAAACGCCTTAATCGGTGTACCTTGCTCTAGAAAAATTCTTTCAAACTTTGTTTGAAAACTAGCAAGAAAGTGCTCGGGAGCATCTTTATAAAGGTCGAATGTTCTTAGTTTAATATCAAAGAGTTCATGGGTTGCAGGATCATCTACAAAGTCTGCCATCCATTGTGCATAGCCATCGTGGTCCGTCTTAACAAAGAGTGTACCACCCGGCGTTAGAACTTGGTAGGCTGCCCGCAGAAAAGGCATTTGAAAGAGTCTCTTCTTATGGTGTTTCTTCTTGGGCCATGGATCAGGGAAGAAATAGAAGAGTTTGTCGACCTCAGAGTCTTCAAACATGAATTGAATTCTCTCCCCTCGTGCCCTTAAGTATTTAAAATTTTTGAATGGGTGCTTGGCCAAGCGTCTGGCCAGATAGTAAGAGCGCTTGAAGCGAAAATCGAGTCCAATAAAATTACAATCAGGATTCTTCTCTGTGTAGTCATGCATGAAATGACCGTAGCCAGTTCCAATTTCAACGCATAGAGGAGCTTCTCTGTTAAAGACCTCAGTGTTCCATTTTCCCACATTTGATTCTGCAGCTTCGTCACGGAGAACGAACTCATCGAATTCTGCCAACTTTTCGTGGTAGGGGTTCTTATGCTTATATTGAAAGTTCTCTTGATAAAGACGATCATTTTCCATGCCACGTTTGGCCTTTTCTTCTCGTTCTTTATCTTTCAAAGCTTTTAATTCAAGCTGCTCAGGGCTTTTGGCCATTTCTTCACTTTTCATATCATCGCTCATAACGCGGGAATCTATCAATAACTCATTGCTTCGTCTACAGGTTTTAGGTCTAATTACATGTGAAGACTCAATGAGTTGAAGTTGAGAGTGTTTTATTAGATAGCGGGAAATAGTTATGAGAAAATTGATTTTATTGTTTATTTTCGTATTACAGAATCCATGTTTTGCGTTGAATCTCTATGAAGAGGTGAGTACTGAAAGTAAGGCCTCAGTCTATGATTTAACTATAGATGATTTTGTTCGTGCAAGAGATGAAAGAGCTTCAGAACAAACTTATGGACCTTGTCAGATAGATCAGGCCATGAATTACTTGAAGCCCCAAAGCTTCCTTCAAAAAGAAGTCCAAAAAATAGATTGGGAGAAAAAAGCAAGTGATGGGGAAATCACGATGTTCTTTGTTGAAGAGGGGACAGAGCTTTCCAAGCCTGAAGCGATTAAAGTAATGGGGATGACCGAGAGAGAAGCCCTAGCTTTTTCCAATGATCCTAATGGAGAAGCTTGTTCTGATAAGCATAACCAGGGAGATGTCGCTAATCGCTGGTGTCACACAGTAATTGTTGATTATGTAAATAGAGGACTCATGAAAGCCGGTGTAAATCCCATTGTAAGTCATGTTGCAGCCTCAGCATTCTTTCTTCCAAAAGAATTTCTATATGACAAAAATCCCTCGCTCTCCGATATTGGAGCTCCGGATATAACAGTATATAACAAAAATCACGCTAAGGTCACGGTTACACCCTTTGCGGATGGAGCCGTTTTCGTCACCGTAGATAAGAGATTTTAGGCATTAGTTTGAAAGATAAGGACACATAAGTGTGTCCTTATCTACAATAGTAATTATGCGTATAGACTCCGAACTCGGTTTTATGAAATTTTTGAAGGGGAACATCTCCGCCATGGGCCGGAAGATATTTAGTAGTATCTCTAGTCGTTAGGAAGTTTCCATTTTTTCTTGTTACACCTAAGTAGTAGACACCATTTCTTGTATTGAAAAATTCAATATCTTCTCCATACTTTAAAACTTTGAAGCCTTCAGTTGACCACTCATCATCTAGATTTTTGTAACGGTAGGCAACGTACAAGTCTTGCCCTGAGCAAGTATTTTTCACAAATACTTTAACAAGATTAGACTTCCTTACTGAAAGAGTTCTCCACTTTTCTGTAAAATTTTGCGGGTGATAGGTTCCTGCAATAATTTGTTTAATTATCTTTTCTCTTTCTTTGTTCATGTGACTACCATAATTTGTATATGAACCAGAGCTTGTAATAACTCCTGCAACAAAATGCTCTTTTAAGCCCTTATGATAGATTAGAATAGGACTTCCGCTTTGACCTGTGATTACATCACAATCGAGTGTCAGTTCCTTTCCACTGCGAATGTTAGAGTAGCAATCTGTCTCAAAGTATTGAGTGCTTAATCGTTTATCACCAGGGTATCCAAGAGTTAATACTCTTTCGTTATTAAAGTCATCATTTCCCCAGTAGCCCATTGTTCCAACATAAGATCCTGCAGGTGCATTCATACTGTCGAGGTCAAGCTCCATAACGGCCATATCATTTTCAGGATCAACACTTCCCGCTCTATAATTTTGGGGCATATAAACCTTATTCACTCTATATTTACTATTAGGTGAGGTGTTTTCTTTTCTTATTCCTGGGTAGAAAAATTGATCTTTTAAAAGCTCTCCGTCTTCATCAAATGCACAATGAGCAGCAGTAATGATATATCTTCTTCCGATGACGGTTGCCGTACATATTGAGTAGCGATATCTGGTTTCATCGAGAAAGACTTTTGTTAATAGCTGACCGACTCTCTTTGTGTAGTCTCGATTTACATAGGCAATGTAGTCAGTTGACTCTCTATTATCTGAACCAATGATTGCCTTACTCTCTGTTGCAGTAACAACCGTATTTTGCTCGCCATCTTGTGGAGGTCTTAGATCTTGTTGGTCACAAGAGGTCAAAGACAGAAGAGTGGATAAGCAAAGAGCAAGAACATTCGCAGTTTTCATAAAGCAATCTCAGTTAAGGTTTAATTAATTTTATCGATATTGAGGACGAAATAGTTGATTCTTGTAGATTCTATATAGGTGTTCGATTTCTAAACACCCCTCTAAGTGGTTGAAACTATGAACTTTAAAGAGGCAAAAATGGGTTCGTTTGGTCTCAGATAGAACCTACAGGTACAATAATAAAGTGGGTTTGAGTTCAGGAAAGTTCATGCGAAAACTTAAAGTTCTATTTGTCTTTATTAATATCCTTTTAATGCAGCTAAGCCTAGCTGAGCAGAAGAATTGCGTCCTCGATGAAAGTTTCAAAGATATTTATGAATTCTCCAAAGTGAATTGTAATGCAGTTACAAAATCGGCAAATCCATTAGATGGAGAAGTTGATGCTAATGGAACGGCAAAAGGACTACTTTATTCTGGGCTTCGTTGCTTTCAAGGAATTGGAGATGGAGTTATTGGAACCGTAAAGGGAATGTATGAGCTAGGAAAAGGCTTAACTATAGATCTTCCTAAGTGGGCCTTTAAAAAACTTACTAGTGATAAGGAAGATGAAGTTGAAAGCGTGGAGGTTGATCGCACTTGGACTGAAAAATTGGCGTTATATACGGAAATGGCGCAAAAGCGGCTTCAGGAAGAGTATGCAGATTACAACTGTCTACCAGCAAGTCTAAGAACTAAGATGCAGTGTGAGCTTATAATGGGTGGTTTCTTATTGGTGGCCACTCCTGGTAAGGCCGTTGAAAGCGCAAAGTCTGGTATTAAAATGGGGGATGCACTAGAGAAGGCGATGGCAAAGTTAAAAGGGACAACTAAAGAAATGTCCAGTTCTTCAAAGCTATCAAACTTTAATAAAGCATCGAGCTTTTCTGTGATGATCGATTCTAAAGCAAGTGCAAAAGTTTCAAATGAGTTAAAAGAAATTCTTTCTCGTAACTCGGCCATGACGTCAAAAATCCGAATGAATGGTCTTCAGTATAATGATCTCTATGATGAAGTGATGGCCTTTGCTAAAAAATATAATATAGAGATTAAAGAAGCGACTGAGTTTAAAGGCGTTTATCCTAAGGGACTTAAAAGATTAGATGTGGCCGGCGTGAAAAGAATGATGAGTACCAGTGCGGAAGCCTCAAAAGGGGATAGGCATGAGTTGGCGCATCTATTTCATACCTTGCAAATGCGAGCGACAATTATAGAGAGTTTAGCGGGACGCTACCCTAGAGGGAAGATACCTGAAGATACCATTGAAGATGCTGAAAAGTATCTCGATCATTTAGAAAATGGAAAAAACTATTTGGAGCTTGAAAAGGCCGTAACGACAGCTTCAGGTTTTGGCTCTATTGGAGATCGGGCCAATAGTGCATCCTTATATGGTCAAAGAGTTGAAAAGCTTATCGATGGAACCCAGAAAGGGCTAATGATGGGAAAGGTTAATTTGCCCAGTGGCCATACGCTTGAAGATATTTATGGGCTTCTTCTGTCTAAGGCCCCAATTGCTCTTGGAAAATCTGGGGCAGAGTTAATGACAACTCGATTACCTCCCATGCTTTTCGCAACTGTATATGCAAATAACTACGATGTCGGTACGTACGGAATAAATCCGAAGGCCTTTGGTATTGATCGAGTAGATATGCCTTTTAGAGAGTTTGTGGCCGAGTTTGGTGTACGAATGGCGACAGAGGCGATCATGGCGACGGAGCTAGCTTCTTCTGAGTGTCGCCCTTGTAACGGGCGACCTCGATAAATAATCTGTTCTATTAATTAAAGAATGCCTTAATCTCAGAAACAACCGTTTCAATATCTTTATCTGTGAGAAAAGGAGTCATCGGGAGACATAGTGTCTTTCCAGCAAAGTTCTTTGCGTTTGTATCTTCTCCAACAAATTCCGAAAGTGCTGGTTCTTGAGAAAGAGTTCTTTCATAGAAAGGTGTACAGCCAATCCCTTTTTCTCTTAAGTGATTCATTAGTTTTTCACGCGTCTCTACACTTTCAAGTTGGGTTGGGTAGAGATGCCAACTCGAGAGGCTAATATATTTCTCTGGTAGAGTTTTTAGAGGAGTACCTTCGAGTGCTTTGTGGTACTTGCTCGCAACATCCTTTCTCATTTGATTGAATTTTTCGACTTCTTCAAGTTTTGTGTAAAGAACCGCTGCTTGCATATGATCACAACGAGAATTTCTTCCCATATTTTGTTCGTCGCCACGACCGTGATTACGATTCACAATGATGGCCTTAGCAAGTTCTTCGTTGGGGGCGAGAATACAGCCGGCATCTCCAAAAGCACTAAGATTCTTAGTAGGGTAAAATGAGAAAGTTACGAGGTTATCGCAATCGCCAACTGGTGATCCTTCTTTATAGAAAGTTCCTTGAGCTTGGGCCGCATCTTCAACAACTTTGATTCCTTGAGACTTACAATATGTATTAATGGCCTCCATTGGGGCTGGAAGTCCATAAATATGGACGGGCATAACGGCCTTGAGCCCGTGAGCTTCATGGACTCTTGTTAATGATTCAGGACAGATTAGTCCATCTTCCTCTTGAACATCAATCCAAACCGGTGTTGCTCCAACATTTAAAACAGCTTCAGCTGTTGCGTAAAAAGTAATTCCGGGGACACCAACTTTATCTCCTGCTCCAATGCCATAAACATTGAGTGCAATTTCAAGAGCATCAGTTCCGTTGGCGACAAGAAGGCAGTGATTTGATTTCTGAAGTTTGGCGAAATCATTTTCAAACTTTGTATTGTATTCGCCTTCTACGAAAGCATTAGTGTCGATGATATCATTGATTCTTTGTTTAACTTTGGCCTTGAACTCCTCATGGTGAAGATTGGCGAAGTCATAAAAAGATACAGGCATAAATAATCCTTTATTAGCTTGCTAAAGCTTGTTGCTATTTATCCTCATCATATACCTTTAAGTGTATTGTCGCTAGATAGAAAAAGGCCCCTGTCATTAACAGAGGCCACTTTGGAGTAGTTTTGTCTTACTTTTTTGAAGGGATATTCAGCATTTTCTCAATAATGAGAGCGGCCTTTTTCGCTGCTTCAGGATCTTCCTTAAAGCGGCGTGAGATTTTATGTTTCAAAATCTCAACCTCTTGCTTATCATGTCTTGGATTATTCCTTGGTTTCGAAGAAATCTCTGAAACTTTCTCCACACTTTGACTCATGACTTTCGCCTTGTTATCTGCTTTAGGAGAACCAAAGAATAGTTCTTTCAATTTTTTTGCTGCTCCCATTGGGATTACCTAATTAAGCTACTTTTTCAGGAGCTCTTTGGTGCTCAGCTACTTTCATCATATGCTCTTCAATTACTTCGTAGAGCTCTAGTTTTGTATTATAGGGATCCATTCCATCTGGCAGTTGTGAATAAACAACATCACCTTTAATTTCAGTGAATACAAACCAAGTTGAACCTAGTTTTTGGAATAGAACTTCATTTTCAAGATTAGTGTTAATTGATGTAGACATAATTCCCTCCTGGAGTCTGTGCGGTGCCTAAAATTCTTTTTTAAGCATTCTTTTACCTAACTACATAACGTATCGACGCGGAGAGTAATAACTTTAGAAAAAAATGATCTTTTTTTGATTTTTTAAGTACTTAAAATTAAAAGGATTTTTAAATAAAATACTGGAGTGAAATGCTTAGTAGTAACTCTGTATACCGATCAGCGCAGACCATTGAGCACTAAAAGAGATATCAATTTGATCCTCTGGACTTCCTTGGGGACGCCATACTTCGTTAAAAGTAGGCTCCTTCTCCGTCGTTAGAGAATGGGGGAGGTAGAGCTGAGTTTGGATTCCCGCAACGATGGCCAAGTCGGGAACATTAGTTTGGATTTGTGCAAAAGTAGAAAATACGGGGGTGACTGTATAGGCGCTGAAGAGTCGCTGTTCCTCTCCACCTGGTGAGGATTGCGTAACAAGATTTCTATCAATATTGAGAAGAACTCCACCACTGAAAGTTAGAGTTACGTCCTGACTTCTCCATGGATCATAACTAATAAAGGGGCCAATTCCGATTTGAGACTTGGTCTCAGTTGCCGTGCGATCGTCATTATAGAGTTGAAAGCGACTTTGAGCGGTCCAGCCTCTAAGCATTCCACCAAAGTAGAAGCGATTCTCCTTATCCCATCCCGCTTTTCTTGAATACTTAATTTCAAATCCATAGTGATTAGAGAAGTCTTCTTTAGCTAGAACTGAATTGTAGTTATAGTTACTCTTTAAATCGGGGCCGATTGAAAAGTTAAAGGCCGCACGATACATATTTTTTTCAATGAGAGGGTAGTTCTTTGGAAGTGGCTCTTCTAATCGATAATCATTAGGGTCGGGTGAGTAAGGCGTTATATTCTGGGTAAATTCCCTACTGTCATTTGTAATAATTTTAACATAGCGATCAGATATATAGGCCGTTTGTCCATTACGATCCTTCGTTTGGTAAAAGCCTTCTCCCGTCTCTGGGTTAGTGTTGATAGGAAAGAATCCTGTTGCAGCACTTTGATCGTAATTAATTTGCAGTGGACCATTTTTAAGGTGGCGATCATGAATATAAATATGATCACCTTTTCTAAAGAGTTGGCGAACTTGGGAAGTCATATCAGGAGCACTCATGATTGGAGCCTCTAGAGTTGTAATGATTCCTTCACCAGCATGAGTGTTACACAAGCTAAGAATTAGAATGAGTACAATAGACCGGTAAGCTCTCATTATATACTCCAATCAAAGTTATAGTTGATATAAGCACCAAAGCTAGAAATAATTCCTCGATTGGCAATATTCTCAAGGTACTCAGAGCTTTCTTTAAGGGATGAATTCATCCAAGTGTATTTCACTCCGAAAGCATACTTTCCATAGGCCGTTTTGATTTCTTTTTCAAATTCAATTTGAGAGCCTACTGTAGAGAAAGAGTGCACATCGGGACTTTTTTCAGATTGATGAAAAATAGATTTAAAAAGATTTAAATGCGCATTCCATTTACCATCTTTCTTTTCCCAGAAAGAAAGCATGAAGCTAGGTCCTGCAAGCAGTGCTTGCCATGTGGCGGTTCCAATTACGGGATCTTCCCAGTAACCATATTGATACTGAAGATTGAGTCCGAAATTATAAGGGCTATTTTCTGTTAATAAGTACGTTTTTCCTTCAATGGTATAGTTTTGAGCACTTTTTCTTTCACCACGAAAAATGGTTGCATAATAATTGGTATTAACAGACTCTACGTGAAATCCAAAGTAAGTGGTTAGGTTCAGGTCGCCATCGACAGATTGATAACTAGACTTATCAGCATAGACCATAAGTTGATTGATCTTAGGTTGGAGAACGACTTCATTTTCAATATTGATTGCATTTGAGGTTTGGGTCGTGAACTTTTTATTCCCTTCTTTATCTAAAACATAAACCGTGTGAGAGCCAACATAGGTCTGTTGAGCTTTTACGATTACCTCTCGATAAGCTTTCACATACTTTTCAGAATTTATATCTTTGAGTATCGCACCTTTTTTTATCTGTGCGGTATAAGGTTTAGTTTCGGTGAAGATACGTGGAGTTCCCATGGGAGGCTCTTTCCACTCAAGCTTTCTTTTTACTTTTTGCTTTTGATCGCTAATTTTATCAATGAGGTTGTAGTTATTCTCTTCAAGACCTTGTAGAGACTTATAGTCCTCAACCGATCTTGGATCATCTAGAAATTCATCAACTTCACTGGCCCAGTCCTGTGCCTTCCCATTGAGGGAAATGATTGCAGATAAAATATAGGGGGTGAGGATCAACAATCCGTGTTTTTTTTCCATGAAAACTAGGCCTTCTTCCTAAAAGCTTTATTTAAATTATTGTAGCAGAAGTTGATGAAGTTAGGGGCTGGATTTCCTCTAAATTATGGACGAATTCATCATATTCGCCCCAATCATGAGGCAGAAATGATCTAAATCTCTGATTAATCGAAGGTCAAATGTGAAGATTTGAATCGGTTGCTGCTTCTTGTCAGTCTGCTATGCTTTGCGGACAGATTTGAGGAGGCCCTATGTTTGAACACGATCAACAAACTCTAGTTATGCCCATTGGTGGATTTGATATTTTTTATCATTCTTATACGCGTCCAATAAATGCACATAAGACACCAGTTGTAATCTTGAGTGGGCCCTTACGTGGGATAAATACTTATAGTGTTGAAGTGGAGCAACTGACTAAAGACTTTCCCGTTTACTTGGTAGAGATTCCAAGCTTTGAAGAGGCAACGGGAAGAGTTCTAGAGATGGGTGAGGGAATTGCTCTACTGAAGCAGTTTCTTTTTAATCTTGGAATTGATCGCTCAACATTGATGGCCTCATCTTTTAACTCTCTTCTCATTTATGAGTATGCAGCGGAGTTTCCTGAGCATGTTGAGTCCATCATCATTAATGGTATTACTAAAAAATTAAGAGATAGCGTTCAATATACCTTAGAAGAATCACTTCATGAGTTGGATTCTGGAAATATGGATGGATTCGCTTCAAGTGTTGTTCTCAACTTCATGAATTTCAGTCAAAGAAATAAGATTCCTCAAGCAGATAAGATCTCCTCTGGCCTATATGAAAAAGTCTATAACTTAAATATGATGGAAAAGAGAATGATCAGGGCCCATATTACAAAGATGATGACTATTGAGGGGGTTGGAAGAGCTCCTCAATGCCCAGTTCTCTTTGTTACAGGTGAGTTTGATAATTTTATGACGGCCTTTGAAGCTCATCAGATAGCGAGAAATTGTCCAAACTCAACGTCAGTTCTGATAAGGGGAACAGACCATATGGTTGGACTTGAGAAGAAGGATGTTGTGACAAGATTATGTCGTAGATTTTTAAATAAGCAGCCGCTCAATAGAATGAAAGATGTAGACCTTCTTGATACTGTCGATTTTCCAAAAGAGAAAATTAGAATGGAGCCTCGCTGGCTTTTGAATGATATTGGATTTTTGGATCCTGGAAATGGAGCTTATGTTCCTACTAATATCGTCGACATTAATAATTTTGGATGTCGTCTTTATACATCTTTTGAAGATCACCGTTCACTAAGTAATACTCATAAATTTTTGCTTCACTTTCCTGAAGACGATCTACAAATGGAAATAATACTTTTTAAGCAAGCCGATAATGGACACTTTCGCGGAGTTTTTCAGCACCGCAGCTTTGAATCAACAAAACGTTTTGAAGGATTCATTGATAAAGTAGCAACGACTTGTACATCTGCCTATGCTGCATAATTTGGAATCGAGGCCAAGGAGTTAGAGGCCTAGGTTTTGTGACCTAGGTCATCTTGGTGGTTCTTGGGTCTTCTGGGCCTTGAGAATAAGCTGGGGACGAAGGAAAGGAGAGTCCTGATCCCCAGCTTTTTTTGACGCGTAGGTAAAGTGTAAGAATTCAAAAGTTGTAAGAAAAAATTCTCTTTATTCTCACCATTATTATTGGATTATAATCACTTGCTGCGCATGGCAATCAATTGCCACTATGTGTAGGGAAATGGTAAGTTATTCCACTATGCAGGAAATAATTTACAACATTGCTATCGGGCTTCCAGGCTTTCTCTTTGCGATTGTTTTCCATGAGTGGGCCCATGCACGTGTGGCCCTTTATTTTGGTGACGATACGGCAAAGTCTCAAGGAAGACTAAGTCTCGATCCCCTTGTGCACGCTGATCCTATTGGGACAGTTGTGTTCCCATTAATAAGTGCTGGATTAGGCGGTGTACTGTTTGGTTGGGCGAGACCTGTTCCTGTTGACCCTCGTCGATTTAAGAAGTTTAAGCATGGAGTCTTTTGGGTCAGCTTTGCAGGGCCTGGTGCTAATATTATTCTTTCTGTTATCTCTGCACTTCTCTTTGCTATTGTAGTGACTCAAGTACCATCTAACTTTGAGTACTATGATGTACTTCAAAATATGGCCAGATCATCGATTACGATTAACCTTGTGTTGGCCGTATTCAATTTGTTACCGATTCCACCTCTTGATGGATCAAAAATGGTAACGACATTCTTAGATTACAATCAGGCGAGAAAATACGAGCAACTGGGACAATATTCATTCCTTTTGATCATCGTATTTTGGATGACGAATCTCTTTAGTTACATAATGATTCCCGCTATAGTTTTTGGAAATTGGGTGACAACATTCTTTATTAGAATGTTTGTATAGCTTTACGGATAGAGGAAGGTAAGAGGATATGCTCGAAACAACCATTCAAGTAAAAACAGACCACTTTGATGGCCCGTTGGGACTTCTTCTACTTCTTATCCAAAAAGAAGAAATGGATGTGAGAAAGCTTGATCTCACAAATATTACGAAGCAATATTTAAATTACCTTTCTCAAATGAAAGATCTTAATTTTGATGTTGCTGGTGACTATCTCTACTTAGCAGCTACATTGCTACTTTTAAAATCTAAGACGGCCATTAGTGAAGAAGAGGTTGCCCGCCTAAAAGAAAACGGCGACTCTGAACTCAATATTACCTCTGAGGCAGAGCTTATTCGCAGACTAGAAGAGCTTCAGCATTTCCAAAAAATGGGTGAGAAGCTTTGGGCCCTAGATAAGCAGGGGCATGATATTTTCGTAAAGCCGAAAGTAAATCGTAAGGCCATTGTTAATTCAATTCTTGTTCCAATGGAAATCGAGAAGTTAACAGAGGCCATGATGGACTTTCTTATTAAAGAGA
>JBLWXW010000002.1:0-230598 GCA_048267265.1 Bacteriovoracaceae bacterium | reverse complement strand
AGAGTTGAGTTTTGGGTATAAAAAAACCCTTGTAAAAACAAGGGTTTTTAAGTGGTGCCCCGACGCGGATTCGAACCACGGACACAGGGATTTTCAGTCCCTTGCTCTACCAACTGAGCTATCGGGGCATAAATTCTTCTGTTTTTGAAGTGAAGTTAATTTAAGGTTTTAGAGGTTTTTCGTCAATTTAAATCTGTAGAAAATTGTAAATTAATCGGGTAACTTCTTTATATGCAAGTCAATATCTATAAAACTCAGGTTCCTTTCACTGATATAGTCGATGGTGAAGAGAAAATATTAAATACAAATGCTTTGGTTATTATTCCATCGGATAGATCAACAATGGTGGATGCCATTGGTGTCTTCACGCATGGCTACACGAGTCATAAGGCCAGTATTCTCAATTGGCCCCTTCGTTTGGCAGAAGATGGAATCCCCTGCATCCTCTTTGATTTACCCGGCCACTTCTTGGGAACATTTTCAGAGGTTCAGAGCTTTGACGCCTTCAAGAAGAATGCTCCCCTCATGTTTGGAAGTGCTCTCGATGCACTCAAATGCACCCTCGCAGGCGAAGGGATTGATTTTGATCTTTGGCCAAAAAGCAAGAAGCTCATTGTAGGAGGCCACTCTCTTGGAGCTCTTCTTTCTATGCTCTCCCTAAGTACAGATCGTATTCAAGAATATGAAACCCGCCAATGTATCGCTGTTGGTTTTGGTCTTCCTCCTCAAGGGGTTACTCATATCTTTGATACACCTTTTTATCGCTCAACTCTCAATGTTCGTGGTCAACTTGTGTCTCCCGCCCTTAATCCTGGAGATATGTTCCCTTGGATCAAAGAAGAGAAAGAGAAACTCGATCTTATGGGAGAATCCATTTATCTTCTCACAGGGGAAGATGATGTTGTTGTTGGAAAAGATGGAACAGAAAGACTTGCGCAGCAACTTGAAGATCTAGGAAATCGAGTGATTATCGAAAAACCAAAGAAGCTTGGTCATCACTTACCTGAAAATGCAGCTCCCCATATTCGTAAATACCTACGAGACCTAGGTTTTTTTAACTGATCTCCAAAATCGAATATTCTTAAGTAAACCCTTTCGCCCCGTTCGCCCAAGAGGAGTTGCCTTAAACTCTTTTGCAAATTTACTATTAGAAGTCCCCTCCAAACTCTCTTCTATGTCCTCTAGTGGCCGCAGAAGAAATGTGGAAAGTATCTGATGAGACTTTTGTGAAAATAACTCAGCATCCATGGGCTTCACGGAACCTATTCGAATAGGACGCTTATTCCATGGACAGACTTCCTGACAAATATCGCAACCAAAGAACTCTCCGTTAGCATTCTCCATTCCCTTTGGAGCTTCAGCATCTTTAAAGAGCTCAATTGTGAATGTGGAGATACATTGATTCGCAATAATGGTTCTATGTTCAGGATCAATGGCTTGGGTTGGACAAGCATCAATACAGGCCGTGCACTGTCCACAGTGATCTGTTTCGATAAGATTTTCATCACTGTATTCGTCAAGCTTCTTATTTAAAAGAAGAGTTCCAAGAATTGTATATGAGCCATGGGACTTAGAGATCATCATCGAATTCTTTCCAAACCAGCCAAGTCCACAGCGATACGCAAGATCCCTCTCCAGTACAGGGTGAATATCAAGGGCCATACGATACTCTAAATCCGTATGATTCTTTTTTAATTGAAGTGCAATCTGCTCTAGTCGACTCTTTACCTGAAAGTGATAGTCTTCCCCATTAAAGCCTAGTACATAGCTGCCAAGCTTCAGTCCATTCCATCTTGGATCACGATAGACTTCTTCCAATGCTAGCTTTTGAGGGTGATAGGAAAAGAGAAAGACGATAGCACTTTCACACTCTTCATACACAGAAGATAGAGAGCGTCGGGCGTGCTTTCGATGATCTGAAAGGTAACCAAGAGTTCCGTGATCATCACGTTTGACCCAGTTATCATACTTCTCAAAGCTTAGGGGGTGAACATTGGAAGTATAACCCCAGTCGACAACCGCTAAGCTTTTTAGAAATTCTGAATCAAAGTCCATAACTTAAGATTAGTAGTTGGTGGGAATGATCTCGATTGCCCCTGTTGGACAAACTCGAATACACTCATAATCAAGTGTACATTCACTTACCCGAGATTCATTGATCACGGTATTTTGCTTATCACTCGTTGTCCAAATATCATGCGGACAGATTTGAATACAGTTTTGGCAAGAAGCACATACAGATGTATCAAGTAAAATCTTCTTCTTATCATCACTCGACTCAAGAAGAACATCTCCTCCACCTGGAACCTTAGGCTCATCCTTAATGATATGAACCTTAACTGAGTTAGAAGATCCCTTTGTAAAGAATTTTCCATCGCCACGAGTGATAACGAGCTTATCACCGTTACTCAATTCAAAACGGTCCTTAACACGCTTTATAATATCCTCTTGAAAGTTGAAACTGTCCTCGTTGTAGTCACTCAAATAAAAGGGAGTAATCCCCCAGTACAAGGCGAGACGTCTAACAGTAGAGAGCTGATTTGTAATACCATATACAAAAGTTCGAGGTCTAAAGAGTGAAACTTTCAAACAAGACTGACCAGACTGAGTAACAGCAAAGATGGCCTGAGCATCAACTTTCTCTGCAATCATAGAAGCTGCCACCATCACAGATGCATTTACATTTGAAAGATCCATCTCTCTAAGAAATGGTCTCTCTTTTGGTGTTCTCTCGGCCTCTTTAATAATACTGCTCATCATTCGAACGGTTTCAACCGGATATTTCCCTGATGCCGTCTCTCCACTAAGCATAACAGCATCTGTCCCATCCCAAACCGCATTGGCCACATCAGAAGCCTCAGCTCTTGTTGGAGTTGGATTATCAGTCATAGATTCCAGCATTTGAGTGGCCGTGATAACAGGCTTATATTTTTGATTACAAAGACGTATGATTTTTTTCTGAATAGCAGGAACAAGATGATTCCCCACCTCTACTCCCATATCGCCACGAGCAACCATGATGATATCAGTCGCCTCAAGAATTTCTTCTATATTATCTACGGCCTGAGGCTTTTCTATCTTTGAAATAATAGGAATATTCATCTTAAGTTTGTGAAGGAGATATTTAACTTCAAGAATATCTTCTTTCTTTCTAACAAAACTCAATGCGATAAAATCACATCCGGCCTTAAGGCCAAAGTGAAGGTCTTCTCTATCTTTTTCAGTAAATGCCGGAGCAGAAACATCGCAATCAGGAAGATTAATTCCCTTATTACTTTTAAGAGTTCCACCAACACTTACTCTAATTTTATAAACGTCGCGATCCCTCTCGATGGCTTCGGCGGTAATGAGTCCATCATCAAAGAGAATACGCGCTCCATCATGACAATCTTCTACTAACTTTTCATAGATGGTTGGGATATAGCGATCTTTATACTCGGGATAATTTTTAAAATCAGAAGTCTTTCCAATTACCCACTCGCTTCCATCTTCTAGTTCCAGTGGCTCTTTTAATTTATCAACACGAATCTTCGGCCCCTGCAGATCAATCAGTACAGCAACTTCTCGACCTGTAATTTTTGAGGCTTCACGAATATTATTAATAAGCTGTTGATGAGATTCATGAGTGCCATGACTCATATTTACTCTGGCCACATTTAGTCCGGCCTTTATCAATTCCGAAATTGTCTCAACTGTATTTGATGATGGACCAAGGGTGGCCACAATCTTTGCCCTGCGCATAGCTTCATCCTCTTTCTTTTATTTACTTGGGGTAGTGTACTATATTCGATTGAGGGTGAAAGAAAAAGCTAAGGATATGTAAGGATTTGTGCGAATATCTGCTTAGTTAGCTCTCACTTGATAGGCGAGAATTACGAACTTCTTGGGCCACTCTATTCGCCTCACGCAACTTATTAATTTTCATTTCATATTGATTAATAATTGCATTCTTCTCAATTTTACTTTGGTCTCTTAGGCGATTAAATTCACTAGTTAGCATCATATTTTGGCGCTGCAATTCTTTGGCATGCTCTGAGCGCTCCGTTTCAATTTGACTCTCATAACGCTCTGTCAATTTTGCCACATGAAGATCAGCATTTCCTTTTGAGCGATCTAGCTTACGCTCAAATTCTGTTCTCATTGCCATAAGATTCTTTTGAAACTCTCTACTTTGTGCATTTAGGGCCCTTTGACTCTCCCTCTTATCTTCTTCTCTGCGATCATGTTCTAATTTTTTAAGAGATTCAAGCTCTTTCGCACTCTTTGCACGTAGAGTATCCAATTTTGATTCATACATTCTGGTCAAAGACTCATTCTCTTTATTCTTCAGCTCTATTTGTTGACTGAGAGAATCTTGAGTTTTCTCAATCTTCCCTTCATAGTCATTTTTGAGATCGGCCAATTCATCGTGTATTTTTTCTTTTGTATTTTCAATAAACTTACTCTGCTCTTTAGTCATTTCATCTCTAAGGTCTGTAATCACCATTGAGTTAGAATCGTTAATTTGATTGATCGTGCGACCAAATTCGGCCCTTTGACGAGATAGAGAGTTTTTCAATTTTTGTCTTGAAGCAATTGAGTCTTGTTCTTTTTCCAGCTCAAGACTCGTGTAGCGCTTATTCATTGATTCTTGATATTTTTCTACTTTTTCTTTTAACTCACCAAGCTCATTTTCTCTAAGCCGGCGCATTTCATTTTCTTTTCCATCAATTTCCGTTCTATGTCTGACTTCGATCTGCGCTATTTCATCTTTTTGAGCATCAGCATTCTTCTGATTGTGAAGAGCATTTTGATAATTATTATCTTCCATCTGCTCTTGAAGTTGATCAATGCGCATATCATAGCGCTTTTTCATTCTATTCACACTCTTATCAACAGTCTGATTAGAACCTTCACTAAGAATCTTATTTGTTTTTCTTTCTAGCTCAATACGGTCTTGGCTAAAGCTCTTTTCCAACTCTCTCTTTTCTGTTTTATTTTGACGATTCAGCTTCTTAAGAGCAGCGACATTTCTCTCTTGAATATCGGCCGTTAGCTTTTCAAATGTATCGCGTTGTTGCTCATTTTCTGCATCTTTATTTTTACGAAGATTGGCATTTGAACTTTCAAAATTATTTCTTAGAGTATCTTCTTTTTGGCGAGCATTTTCTCTCAAGCGCTCCATCTCCAATTGGTGAGATGAGTTGGCCTTATTACGAGCAATATTGGCATCTTGAACGAGCTGTTTCTTTTCATTTTCAAAGCCGGTGATCATTTCACGTTTTTCTAAATTTTGTTGGTCACGGAATTCATTTATTTTCTTCTCACTACTCTTTTGAACCTTAGCAAGACTACTATTGAAGTGCTTCTCTCTATTTTCAAGACCTGTCTCATAGCGCTCATCTATATTATCTTTATAAAGAGCGTGAAGCTTTTCTTTTTCTTTAGTGGCGGTATCAAATGACTTTGATATTTTGGAGAGCTTTTGATTGTAATCATCCATTTGCATTTTGCGATCTTTCTCAAAATGCTCACGCTGCTCCCCTACTTCCTTCATATAGCGAGAAGTTCTCTCTTCAAGTGATTTTTTTAAAGTCTTATCGTAATCTCTTAGCCTGTTTTCTGCTTCAGCTTCACGATCAAGTTTTTGATTAATATAGTTTCGACGCTGATTGGTCTCACGAGCGGAATGAAGATCCTCAAGGTCTTCAACCCTTTGATTATAATTATCCTTAAGCTCCTGAGCCGATTCATTATATCGGTTGCGAGCTGTATTTAATCTAGAGTTATAATCCTTAATATCCATCCGTGAATACTATCCCATCCTAGGTTTTATCCGGTGTACCTACTATACACACTCTAATAGTGTACCCCGTAAGAACGGTTAAACTCAAGGCCGGTAATAATTGCCACAAATAAAAAAGGCCCAGACTATTGCCTGGGCCTTCCCTATTCACTTTTAATTATCAATTACTTAGCTAAATCTTCATCAATAATCTCAGAGAAAACTTCTACCGGTTGAGCACCGTTAACCATTTTCCCGTTAACAAAGAATGTCGGAGTAGATTTAACCCCTACTTTTTGTCCTAGGGCCATATCGGCATCAACTATGGACTTATTCTTTCTTGAATCTAAACATTTAACAAAGTCAGCTTCCTTAACTCCTACCTTCTTGGCCTTTTCGATTAGAGCGGGCTTAGCAAGGTTTTGTTGATCAGCAAACATAAGATCGTGCATCTTCCAGAAGTTTCCTTTCTTCTGTTGTTCAGCACAAAGAGCGGCTTCAGAAGCAAGAGGGGCCATCGTGTGAAATGGTAATGGATAGTGCTTAAATACAACCTTTATTTTATCGCCGTATTTCTTCTTAAGCTCACTCATAATCTCTGAACCACGTGAACAGAATGGACACTGGAAGTCAGAGAATTCTACAATAGTTACTTTAGCATCGGCCTTCCCCATAAATGGAGAATCTCCAACAGGAATATCTTTAACTGGACGAGCAGGCTTCTTTAAGTAAACTTCAACAGGACTTCCCTGAGTTTTCTTAGCAATCCATGCATCAATGGCCTGTTGCTTCTTCTCTTTAAGTAGAAACTGTTTAATTCTCGCCGTTAGCTGCTCATTAAGATTATTCTTTGGGATCTTTCTTTCAATCACAAAAGCGTCAACTTCTTTATCAGAAACCTTAACATCCTTAGCAATATACTGATCTAAAAACTTATCGTTATCACCTTTATAATTTGAATCGGCTTCCATGAACTTCTTCAATACAAGTGCGCGAAGCTGATTGTATTTAATCTCATAGACCTTCATTTCAGCTTCGTATACATCACTCTCAACTCCAGCGAGGAGCTCATCGAATGTAACAACCTTGCCATTAATCTTAGCGGCCGCTTCATTATTAGGTGCTGGTTTAAAAATAAATTGGGGCTTGCTATCCACTTCCTTAGTGCAAGCGAAGAATGCACTAAGTCCAATAATCATAGCAAAACCAAAAGTGAGAACTGGTTTCTTCATTACTTTATCTCCTAAAATAGTAGAATATTATAAGCCTCTGAAATGATAACCTAGGATACTGTAGATTGCGACAATTCTTCGAGAAATTGTCTATAGACAACTGATTCGCTCAGTAACTCATCATGCTTACCTGAGTTAACCAGTCGACCATCCTCTAGAACAATAATTCGATCGGCTTCTAAAATAGTCTCCAAACGATGCGCAACAATAAACGTGAGAGATGTTTTCTGAATAAGAAGAACCATTTTTCTTAGAGCGAGCTCTAGCTCCCCATCTAGTCCGGAGCTAATCTCATCAAAGAGAACAATGGGCTTCTTCAAGAAACAGGAACGAATGGCCGCGAGAAGTTGCTTCTGCCCCATAGATAGTGATTTCTGATCAAGCTTATCCTTAAGTCCTATTCCCCACTGGGCCATATAGGGAATCTGCTCCACAACATCACTCCAGAATTTTTCCAGCCCTTCAGGAATCTCCCGTGACATGCATATATTAAAAGAAACTGTGTCAGAGAAAATATGGCTATCCTGACTAACGATCCCTACTTGTTCACGGTAATGGATTATATCTTCAAGCCCATTTCCAGGAAAAGAAATCTTCTCTCCCTCTTTAGTATGAATATAAATACCTCCAGCATGAGGTACAATATTGGCCGACATAATATTAAGTAGAGTTGATTTACCACAGCCCGAAATTCCGACGATTCCTACAAGCTGGCCAGGAAGTGCTTCGAAGTTTATCCCTTCTAAGCAAAAAGCTGTTTCATCATCTTGGCCACTCTTTCTAGGGTATTCAAATTTTTGAACATCCACAGCAACCCTTGCTATTTCACTTACTCCCTTAAAACTCTGTCCCTTTGAACTGAGATTTGAATCTAAGTGTCCTAGAAATTCATCGATTCTTAAAGCGCCGGTATAGGCCCTTTGAATATTGGCAATCTTCGCGGCCACATCTTTCACGGGACCAATGGATCTTTGAATGAGGTCAACTATGGCAAAGATAATAGCGGCCTCTGTTATTTGAGAATAAGGAAAGAGAAAGACAATAAAGGCCAAAAGAATGGGGTATAAGGATTCGGCCGTTGAGTAATAGCCAGCATCCCAGATATTTGCAATAAGCTGTTTAGTTAAGAAGTCTTTAAAAACAATCTCCCCTCTCTTAGAAGCATAATTCTCATGACGAGTGTAAAAAGACTCTTTAATACCACCAACCATATTGGACAGAAGACGGCTCATTTCGGCACGGCTCTTGCGCACCTCCATGAAGATTTCTCTCATATAGCGTGAGCCCCAAATGAGTAGAATTGAAGCAACCACTTCACAAATGGCCAAAGAGATACCTGTCACTTTATTAAGAGTCACAAAACTAATCAGACCAGAAATAACAAAGAAAACATCGATAAATATCCCAAATGAGCCTGAAGTCATGAGTTCGCGAAATGATTCTGTATCATTCATAATACGAGCGATCACTTCCCCTTGAGGGTAGTCTTCATGCTTGGAGTCTCCACCTTTTTTCATATCATAAGTGTGGAGCCACTTATCATAACAAAGTGAGCGAACATTTTGCATGAGCATCTGTACGTACTTATTAATCGTTAACTGATACACCACCCTATTGACATAAATCCCAACGAAGAGAAGTCCTAGACTAAAGAGTGAGTTATAAAAAAGCTCTTTATCAGAATAGTTCTCTGCCAATGCCGCCACTTTCTGTGGGGTTAAGGCACCAAGAACAGAACTTACGATTAGGCATATCGCAACAACGACGAGAAAGAGTTTCCCGCCATTGAAGAAGAAGAATTTAGACCATTTGTTGTTTGAAATACTCATACGTCTCTTTCTCAGGTTGAAGAAGATCATCAATTGATCCCGCTTCAACAATTCCTTTTTCTTTATCTAAGTAAAAGCAATAATCACTCGCACGGACAGTGGAAAGTCTATGACTCGACAAGATGACACTCTTGCCTTTTAGTGGAGCCCAGTTTTTAAGCTCCATTATTATTTGCTTCTCTAATATTAAATCTACCGATGAAAATGGATCATCCCAAATGTAAATATCAACATTGGCCATGAGTGAGCGCACGATGGCCAATCGTTTTGCTTGCCCACCACTCAAGCGCTTCCCTTTTTCTCCAACTTCCATTTTTAAGAGAGCTTCTTTAGAACTTGCCAGATAATCAAGTCCAAAGAGCTTAAGAAGTTCAAAAGCTTGGGTGCGTCTTTCTTCGTTTATCTCTTGACCCAAGAATATATTATTCTCAATAGAGTCGTTATAGAGATAGGGATCTTGAGAGACATAAGATATATCGCGTTTTTGTAATTTTAAAATATCGGCGATCTGGGTAAGTAAGAATGTCTTTCCATGCCCAGTTTTTCCCACAAGAACTGACCATCTTCCGTTGGCAAAGTCCAAACTTAGATCTTCATTCCAGTAGGTCAAGTTTAAAGATAATTTATCTTCAAGATATTTACTCTCTTCTGAGTTGAAGTTCAGATATGACTTCTCTTCATCTGTTTGCTTGGCCAGATCGGCCACCAAACTTTTGAGCCTTTCCCACGAACCATAGGACCTAGCAAAAACCACACCGATCCAAGAAAGAAACATAATGGGCTCAAGAAAGAGAAAAATAAATCCACTAAAAACAATAAGTGAACTCGCTCCTAGATCTTGTTGGTAGACAATATGTCCTCCATAGAGAAGGCTAAGTCCAATTCCTAAAGGGAGCAGAGGAAGAGATATCCCTACTCCAATTCCCGCTTTATAGAAGGTCGTAAGTTCTCGCCAAGAAAAGGTTTTAAACCATTCAATAAAGTCTTCCTCAGAGTGGTAATTCTTAATCGTTTTCTTACCAGCATAAGTTTCAATAATAACGTTTTGAACTTCACCTTGCTGATCTTGGCCTTTCTTAAACATATTCTTATTTCTACTTACGATAATCGTAAAAATAATAAAACTAATGACCATAGGAATTAAGGTGTAAATCATCTCTGAATTAAAGGCCACCATCTTGGGAATAAGGACAATCAAAGCAACGATAATATTTCCCACCTGCAAGAGTGCAAATCCAATGAGGGCCCGCAACTGTTCCATATCCATTTGCAACACTTGAAAAAGTTGTCCATCAGAATACTTGCGATAGCGAAGTGGTGTTGCTCCTTCCAGTTTTTCCAGTAACTCAACACGCAGATCTTTCTGTAGAACGCGGGCCGGATAGAAGAAAAGCAGACGGCTAGAAGTTCTAAACACGATAATTCCAACGGCCAAAGCAAAGAATTGCCAAGTGTTAATTTTATCTACTCCCGTCTCGACAATGTCCGCCAACTCTTTCGCTAAAAAGGGAAGATGCGATTGAATCCAGTGGGTCATATAAAGACAGGCAAATGCCCCCAAATAGTAGGGAAAAAAATCAATAAATTGATGAAATAACAGCTGTTTTAAGCTGTACTGAAGTCGGTTTTTCATAGGACTCAACTCTATTACGAATCCTTTGGGATGGCCAAGGGTTAAAATCTAGACTATCCTTTCAGTCCCCAAAAAATATTTATAATTTAACCCTGAGACCCAAAGTTGAAGCTAAATATGCTCTTGGCCACTTCTGGTGTATTCTTCTCTATCCAACTAGGTGAAGCATTCTATCAAAGAGGAACTTGGCCATTTTCTACATTCTCCATGTATTCGGAAGCGTTGATAGTAGATCATCATGAAATTTTATTTGAGATCACACTCAAGAACCAAAAGGTCTTCATGATTGCTCCCCTTCATGAACTCCCCATAGATTATTATAAAGCCCTCATTTTTATGAGAAAAACATTCTATGAGAAGAACTCACCTTTCTATGAAAAGAAGGATACTTACATAAGGATGTATCTCGACTGGAATGACATTCTTAAAGAAACTGAGCTAGTGAAAGTTTACTCGGTCCCTTTAAAAGATATCCGTGACGACAATTATGATTGGGATGGATATACTCCTGTCACAAAACCTATTTACACCTACAGAGCTCATGAAAATTAGATACAAGATGCTAAGAAGCGCAATTTTGGGCCAGAAGAATATTCTTGAAAGGCTCTCTATCTTTAGAATGATCTTCTCCATTCTCTTATTGCATACAGTTATCAGCGAAAAATCCACATTCAAATTCATATTCTTTAGTGAGTCCTATTACTTAGATAATATCCCTTGGTACTATGGAGTCTTTGAGTATTGGTACGCACTCAATATATTCTTACTTATCCTAAACTTCTTCGGCCATTACAATAAAATTATAAAGAGAGCTCTAGCACTATCTCTAATCCCCTATCTCTATCTACTTAATGACCACCTTTCCATGGTGACTCCTCCTATTTGGTTCTACGCTGCTTTTCAGCCCGTCTTTCTCTTCATGCAGCTCTTTGCGAATACTGATTTTTATAAGATAGGCCCTACTCTAAAAATCATAAAGAATGAGCCTCTAAAAGTAGATGTAAATGACTACTTCACCAATGCTTTCTTCATTCTTTATATCTTGAATATGTTCTTTATTTCTGCCATCTCTAAGACAGTTGTTTCAGGAGACTTTTGGTTTCTTACTGGAGACTTCATAAAAACTCATACACTCTTGGCCGGCACGACCATCGGTGTTTCCTTAGTAAGGACTAAATTCGTTCTTGAATTTATGAGTATCAGCACTTTTATTTTTGAACTCTTTGGTGGAATCATTCTCATTTGTAGCAAGAAAGCCTACGCCCTGGTGGCCGTGATTTTTCACTTCTTAACTTGGTTCATTATGGATATTAACTTCGTCCTATTATGGCCGCTCTATATTCCGATCTTTCTTGATTTAGAGAAGTTGAAGGAATTTATTGATGGGCGTTAGTTGTTAGCAGTTAGTAGTTAGTGGTGGCAGTGACGGTAACAGTTAACAGATAACAGATAACAGATAACAGATAACAGATATAAAAAAAGCCATCCTAGAAATGATGGCCTATTTGACGATAAATTTATTTGGTGCGGCCGATTGGGATTGGCTTCACCTTCCTTCGCTTCACGCTCAGTCAATTCAGCCCGGCTCATCACTATGCTGGCCATCGTGGCCATCATACCATGCCAAAGCGCTCCCTATTCGGTCGCCCCTTGTCACGGCCGCTCTTCACTTCAATCCCAGTTCTTTTAGATATAAAAAAAGCCATCTTAGAAATAATGGCTTAATTGAAGATAGATATACTGGTGCGGCCGACTGGGATTGAACCAGTGACCCCCTGCGTGTCGGGCAGGTGCTCTCCCACTGAGCTACGGCCGCATTATTAGGAAGTTTACGTAAAAGCAGGCGAGATAGTCAACTCTTATGATTAACGCGCACTCACATGGGCATTACACACTTATATTAAAAGAAAAAGCCAAGCCCACCCGCCAATTCTACATTTGCCGTATCATTTCCAACGGTGGTTTGCTTAACAAAGATATAATCGATAAGTCGATCCTTGCGCTCTTCGAAGTAGTAGCCGCCACCCAAAGAAATAGCCGAAAAAGAGCCTCCAATAGATGATCCCCAACTCTGAATTCCATAACCCGCACTCACATAGAGACCTCCATCAAGAATTCTCCACTCCACTTGTGCGCCAATCTCATAGATACTAAAACTTTCCGCCTCTGCATCCACGTCCACTGTTGCACTATAGGGATGCCAAGATAAATTTCCTTTAATATACCAATTATCATTGAGCTTCCAAAGAGGGCTCCAAAGTACCCCGAAGGTCGTTACTGAACTCTCTTCGTCATCCGAAATCGAGTACATCCCTACACCAAAAGAAAGTAAGCGAAACTTACTCTCCTTAGCTGCAGCTTCTGCGTTTTCTTGGCCAGGTTTTCCAGAAAAGCTATCCTCTGATTCCATTTGCGTAAGCTCTTTATCTTCGCCGAAAACACCGCCCTCTTCACCAGATTTTTCAATTTCCGCCTGATCAGCAGCAATCGCTTCGGCCTCCAGTTGTTCAACAGTTTTCATTCTAGAACCAGCAATTGATGAATCGGTCTTGTTTTTTTGAGTGGCCAGATCCAGCTCCTGCTCCAGTTGTGAAAACTCATCCATCTCAGTCATTTCATTCTTTAGTCGACGAGCTCGAAGCTTGATTTGATCCCTTAAGATCGCCTCCTCCTTCTGCTTTCTCGATAGCTGTTCTTTTTGTAGCGCTAGTCTCTTCTCTCTCTTCTCACGCTCCACTTGCTTGGCCAATTTATAGCGATCAATATTCTTGAAAGGACGACGCGCAATGACCATGGAGAATTTCTTCTTTGGCATATTAAGCTGATTAATTTCACTTACAAGGCGAGAGCTTTCGGACTTTCTCGAAAAGCCTCGCTTAATCAACCCACATTCAAACATTGTTTCACACTTCGCCTCACCACCGCCGACGCGCTTACAAACCCATGCCTTACTCGGTGTGGGGATCGTAAATCCACGACAAAAGTCAGTGCTGCGAACAAGCTTTAGCTCCGCCCTTTTTTGAAAACTCTCTACATAGTTGAAGTTCCCCGTTAGCGAGACCTTAAATGTCTTATCAGGAGTTCTTGCATAGACGACGCTAGTCATCAAAAGCATAAGTATAAGAATCTGAATCTTTCCGTGATTCATAAATACATATCCCAGTATTTCCTTTCAGTTAACTTAGACAGTATACCATAAACCATAGAGTTAGCGGCCACTTGAGATGACAATCCTTGTTATTTCTGTTAGTTTCCCCTATCCCTACTCAATAAAAAGGATTCAACCTTGAATACATATAATAATATTGAAATTGATTCAAAAGTGACTGAAGCAATTAGCAGCTTCAAACTTCCCGAGAGCCTAGGCTTTGGAACCGTAATGTCACCGATTATGATCGAAATGGATTATGCAGATGGAAAATGGGGCCAGATGAAGCTCGTCCCCTATCACCCTTTAACTCTTGATCCCACAGCAAAGGTTCTTCACTACGGGCAGGAAATATTTGAAGGGCTTAAGGCCTATCGAGCTGACAATAAAGGTCCTTTCCTTTTCAGACCCACAGAAAATATCAAGCGCTTTAACCTATCTGCTCAAAGAATGGTCATGCCCACGATTGACGAAGACCTTGCTCTAGAAGGAATTAAGGCCATCGTCGATTATTCAAAGGAGCTTATTCCCACTCAATCGGAAGCCAGTCTCTATATAAGACCCTTTATGATTGCCACCGATATTCACCTAGGAATGAAGGCCAGTGATAACTATAAGTTTATGATCGTGGCCTCTCCTTCCCAGTCATACTTTAAAACCAGCTCAGTCCGAGTTTGGGTTGAAACGGAGAATATTCGTGCAGCAGAAGGTGGTATCGGCGCGGCCAAAACTGGTGGTAATTATGCGGCCAGCTTACGGGCCATGATTGCGGCAAAAGACAAAGGCTTTGACCAAGTACTTTGGCTTGATGCCAAGAATAAAGAAAATATCGAAGAAATGAGTGGAATGAACTTCTTTGCAGTATACGGTAACAAGATTAAGACTCCTAAACTCACTCAAACTATTCTCAATGGTGTAACGAGAAAATCTATAATCGAGCTCGCCCGCCACAAAGGCTACGAGGTCGAAGAGGCACTTCTCAGTTACAAAGAACTTCTCAAAGATATCAAAGAAGGAAAGTGTAGCGAATGCTTTGCCTGTGGAACGGCCGTGATCATTACTCCCATTAAAAGTCTGGCCACTGATAGCGGTGAGGCCGAACTTAAGAGTGATCATGGTGAAGTTACCGCCCTTTTAAGAAGATCTCTACTCGATATTCAAGAAGGCCGTGAAGAAGATCCGTTCGGATGGAGAATTACAGTTTAAATACAAAAAAAAAGGCCGGATTTACCGGCCTTTCTTTTTTGTGAATTTAATGTGAATTAATGTCCGCCACCAAGGCTAGCAAATACCTGAAGACAGATCATGGCCACAATCGTTGGCCCAATGGCCCCAGCAAGGATACCTAGTGGTGAAATACCTTTCTCACCAAATGTCCCCTTAAGAATACCAAAACCAGCAGGGTTTGGAGCATTGGCAATAACCGTCAAACCACCCCCAGCTACCGCACCGGCAACTAAGTTGTATTTTGCTGAATCAGAAAGATCAACAAGGGAGCCAAGATAAGTTAGAGCAGCATTATCCGTAATGGCCGTAAGCCCTGTCGCTCCAAAAAATAGAGGAAGATCTGGCATCTTAGTAAGAATTGGCTGAAGCCACCAAGCTTGAACTCCTCCAAGAGTTACAAGTCCACCAAGAAAGAATCCAACAAGTAGAGATTCTTTAAGCTTAATTTGATCTTGGTACTCATTTGTAACCGTTGTGAAACCTAGGAAGAAAAGAAAGAGGGCCATAAAGAAGACCATATGGTGGGCCGTATAAACAACGAGGGCCAAGAAGATGATATGAATAAAAGTCATCCACCAAGTGGGAACCATAAAGTTGTCATGCTTTGCTTTAACTTCAAGTTTACCTTCAAGTTCTTTCTTAAACATAAAGGCAACAATGATAGTAGAGATGATGATTGCAATTACTGACTTATAACCAAAGTTGGTAAGCATATGCATAAGACCCCAGTGCCATTTCCCCGCGACCATAAGAACTGGAGGTGCTGCAAAGTGAGAAAGTGTTCCCCCAATAGAAACATTCACGAAGAGTAGACCAAGAGTTGCATACTTAAACTTCGTACTCATTTCACCAGAATAAAAATAATCTAAAAGGATGAGGGCCGTTACTGTCATGGCAGCAGGCTCAGTAATGAAAGATCCAAGAATTGGTCCAAATACAAGAGCAGCAACATAGAAGGCCATCTTTCCGGGAAGAGGAATAAGCTTAGCAACAATCATAATGAGCTTTTCGGCCAACATGATAATAGGACGAGTACCGGCCATACACATAATAACGAATACAAATGCAGGTTCAGTGTAGTTAAGAGACTCGAGATAGTGAAGTGCACCACCAACAACATGATGACTATCATCATAAGTAGCAAAGCCTTCAATAACAGTTCTAAAGACAATAAAGACCGCGGCCCATATACCGAAAACAGCTTCAACTTCGCCTAAGAAGTGAAAGAGATTCTCCCCCATTGATCCTTCAGGATAATGGTGGGCAAGATTTTGAAATTTTGAAACGAGAAATGTGTGGGTAATGGCCAAAGCAAATAGAATGGTCCCCACCAGTTCAACTGTTGATGGATTCATGCGTTCTCCTCATCCGTAAGATAAACGATTAATTGGGTATCCTTTAAATAATATCAGTAAGATACATTTCACACAAAGCTAAATTCCATAAACCTTTTGCCCCTAGTCGCTAGTCTGGCCCTAATCAAAGATAACTCGCTGAAATTATGACAATTATTGCATTTTCATAGATTTATAGTGGATCATACATCTTGACCCTACTTACATAGTAGTGCTATGTATATTGTTATGGAAAACTACTTCAATAAATGGATAGGTCAAATTAGAAGAGGATATTTAGAGCTCTGTATTTTTGCTCTCATTATTCGCCTCGAAAAAACCTACGGATTTGAAATTATCTCTACGGCCGAAGAACTTGGACTCTCAATAAAAGAGGGAACCCTCTACCCCATCCTTAACCGAATGACTAAAGAGGGTCACTTAGTTGCGAGTTGGGATATTCAAAATGTTCAAGGTCATCCTCGAAAGTTCTATTGCATAACCCCTCAAGGAGCTGAACTCTTTGAGCGTATGAAAGTAGAGTTTCAAGGAATGAATTCAACATTCGAAAGCGCCTGCACCCTAAGTAAAGAAGAACAAATCACGAATGAACTCATAAAACAAAACAATCTATCGGAGAATGATGTATGAAAACGCAGAACCTAGTTGAACGCTACATGTCCCAACTCGATCAATATCTATCGCATATTCCTGCAACAGAGAAAGCAGAAATTATCCTTGAGTTGAATGCCCATATTCAAGACAGCATCAATAATAGTGACAAAACAGCTGAAGAAGTCCTTGCTAACCTTGGTACACCAGAAGAAACTGCTCGCCGCTACCTAGAAGAGAGAGGTTTAAGCCTTAATATGCCTACTCCAACAAGTACAGGCAAAAGCGAAACAGGAAAATGGCTCACGATTGCCTTTCTTGGCTCAGTAGGGCTCTTTCTCACCTTTTCTGTATTTATAATGATCTTCTTCTCTCCACTCGTTGAAGTGAAAGAAGAGGAAGGAAAAGTTAGAATTCTTGGAGGACTCATTAATGTTCAAGAGGATATGTCCAAGAAATCAAAACAGGCCAAGAAGTCAGGACCTAAAAAAGTAAAGGCCCATCTCGAATTTGTAGGTGAAGATGACGGAAAGGAGAAGAATGTTGAAATAAAAATTGAGGGAGATGAAGATAATCCAGAAGTGAATATTAAGGTAGATGGCAATAGCGTTGAGAACTTAGAGTCTATTGATGATCTTCAAGTACTTGATAAAAAACTTGTAGACTTAGAGAGCTTAAAAGATCTTGAGAAGATTGAAAGCTTAAGTGACTTAGAGAAACTTAAAGAGCTTAAGCATCTTAAAGTCTTAAAGCAACTTAAAGAGCTTAAGAATTTAAAACTCCAAATCAATACAGAAGAGTCTGAAACTAATTAATCAAATTCAACGGCCTTCTGCTTTTATGCGCGAAGGCCTATTTTCCTAGCGAAACTCTCCTTCAACAATTTGTCGTAAATATCCCCTGATTCCAACGGGAACCATTTCCTTCTCTTGTTCATCCCATTTAAGAGCAACATGGAGGGTACTCGTAGGGCTTAAGCCCATCTCTGAGATTACAGTTTCGTAGGCCTTCCCATACTTATTAACAAAGTAGTCCACATCAAATTTCTCCATCATCGTAAGCCCTATTAAGATGCAACTTGTATGAAGGTAATTAAAGTCATTAATGATTTTCACAGGGCCTGGCAGCGCTTCTCTTTCATAGCGCATGCCACACTGATACTTCCCTATTCCCATGGCCTTTGACATTGAAAATGACACCGACTTAATAGCGGGAGAACTAAGATCAAGAGTATAACCAAGATTAGGCCCAAACCAAGCAGCATCAATATGAATATCAATTTGATGATCTTCACAATGCCTAATCATATCCATCATCTCTTCATGTATTTTTCCCGTATGGCAAAAAGGGCTTGAGATAATAGCGACATCCCCTTTCTTCCACTCTTTATAATGGATATAGCGTGAATTGGGCTTAATCCTTCTATGGTAGGGATAATCTTCAGGAGGAAAGACTAAGCGATCTCCAAAGGTCACATTGAAATCATCAAGAGCATGGGTAACTCCGTGAATGACATTGGCCACTGGAAACTGATCGAGTCCAATTATAAAATTCTTTTGGGAAGACTGAATCCATTTATAAAAAGTCGATTTAAATTTTTCATATAATTCACCTTCATCACTAATTCTGGCATCTAAGATACCTTTAAGAGTTCCATGAATTTCTCGATCATACAAAGGCCGTGGACGGCTATACTCTAATCGCTCGGGGTCAAACATTTTTAATCTCCTCAATCCACGACATATATTTTTCACGTTCGGGAATCTCACCTCTTTTCGTCTCTAGAAAGCAAAGCCATTGGAGAGCAAATTTTTGTTTACTCTGTTCTAAATCTTCACTTTCAATATAGCGACAAAGATTTTCAATATCATTAACTTTGGGAGAAGTGATCATTCTAAGCTCCTGTGCAACAGATGCTCTCAACTCGCGGGATATGGCCCTTAAATCATTATAGGGCTGACGTGCAATGGTATAATTTATCTTATAGAAATGGGGATGATCTCCAAATCTTGCCATTAAGTTTTCAAAGGCTTCTTTTATATGGAAGAGATTGAAAATACTTGCCGTAAAATCTAGAGACATGGGATCACCTGTAACTGCATCCAAATAGAGAGCTATATTCTTTGAAATCGTCTCATAGGAAAACCCTCTAATCCATTCGTAACTCTCACCCGTGCCATCAATACTTATACCAATCTCTATTTCTAACTCGGAAATCAAAGACAGAATCAAATCGTTAACGACTGTTCCATTGGTCTGGATATAAATACTTGGGATTTCCTCCCCTTTTTCTTTGAGAAATTTAAGGTGCTGAAGAAGTTTAAATGTTTGAGGGGCAAGGAAGGGCTCCCCTCCCTTAATCATCAAGTGACGGATATTTCCAAGCTCTTCGATGATAGAATTAAAGAAGTTATCATCCATATCGAAATTAACTGGCCCCGCAGATTCTCTAAAATCAATGCCACTAGAGCGAGCTTCAAGCTCATCTTGATTCCAGGAATGAGAGTACCTTGAAGAGCACATGGCACACTTTAAATTACACTTATTTGAAAATGAGAGATTAAGCTCAAGGATTCTTCCCTGCTTCGTTTCAGTTAATGCAAGGGCCTCTTTATTCTTCTTATCTCCAAAGAAAAGATATCCCCTCTCGAGAATTCTCTGTCTGCGACTGAGTTGGCCGCTTCCTTCCACCTTTTGGCAGTTTCGACACTCTTCGGGAAAAATTCCATTTTGAAAATTGCTTCGAACTTTATCAAAGCGAGAGGAAGTCCAAATACGCTCAAGCCCATTTTCATGATTAACCTTCCCCATCACAGCACTTGAACTAGGGCAAAGCTGAATAATGCCATCAGGTTCGATAGTGAGGGAGGAGAATGGAAATAAGCACTTTATTGAACTCATAAGCGCTATTGTAGCACAATAAAAAAGGCCAGTACTAAGCTGGCCTTTTCACTTTTCTGGAATTTTAGATTAATGGATTATCCATCATTTCCAATTGAACCAACTGGGCAAGCTTCTAGCTGCTCCATACATAGTTCAACTTCTTCGTCAGTTTGAGGCTGCTTTTTTACATAAGCATTTCCATCCTCATCTTCGGCGAAAAAGTCTTCAGCTCCTGTATAGCAAACGTTGCATGCAATGCATCCTTCGCCGTTATCATCATCAGGATCTGTACAATACCAACTCCCCGCAATATTTTGAGAGTGCTTCATTTTAGGATTTGCCATTTTGGCCTCCTTCGTCATTTTATGGTTACTAGCTCTAAAAATTTAATCATTTTTCAGCATATTACCTATCTTTAATCAAATTATCCATTAAATATGCTCTTAGAATTTTACACTTATAAAAAGTCTAACCTCGGACAGCTACAAATACGAGTGTAATCAACTTAAAAGGCTTACTCTTATTGCCTATAGGAGGCATTTTTGCGAGAATGACCCCTACTTAAAATTGTAAAAAATTCATGCTAATAAACCTTGGAGACAAAAGTGTCGAATACAACCCCAGAGTTTTTAACCAAGGCCAAAAGCTGGGCCACTAATGCAGCATTTGATGAAAATTCAAGAAATGAAATCTTAAAGTTAATCCAAAATAATAACCTAGAAGAAATCGAAGAGCGCTTTTATAAAGATCTTGAGTTTGGAACAGGTGGAATGAGGGCCGTTCTCGGTCAGGGAACAAATAGACTCAATAAGTATAATATCAGAAAAGCGGCCCATGCCGTCTCACTTGCCGTATTATCAGCTAAGCCGGCCGATATGAAAGTGGCCATCAGTTATGATAGTCGTAACTTCTCATTTGAATTTGCAAAAGAAGCGGCCTGTGTCTTTGCTGCCAATGGCATTAAGGCCCTTATTTATAAGCGTCTAAATCCTGTGGCCCTAGTTTCTCACGCCATTCGTCATCACCGCTGTAGTGCTGGCGTTATGGTAACGGCCAGCCACAATCCACCTGAATATAATGGTTTTAAAGTTTTCTGGGCCGATGGAGCTCAAGTAACTCCTCCGAATGATCAGAATATTATTAATAATTTTAATGAAATTACAGACTACGGAGTCATTCCCTATGTCAGCTTTGATGAAGGTGTTGAAAAGGAGATGATCAAATGGATTGGTGAAGAGACTGAGAATGTCTATTATCAAACCATTCTTGAAAACTCAGTCGGTAAAGAAATGACAAAGAAAGATGGAGACCATCTTAAAATTGTCTACACGGCACTTCATGGGACAGGACTTTACCCATGCACCAGGGCCCTAACAGATCTGGGTCTTACGAATATTCTTACCGTTAAAGATCAAGACCAACCCAATGGAAACTTTCCAACAGTAAGTTCACCAAACCCTGAAAATGCAGAAGCTTTGGCCATGGCCGTAGAGCTAATGAAAAAAGAAAATGCAGATATTGCACTTGGGACGGACCCAGATACCGATCGCGTAGGAATCGCATTTGAGCATAATGGTGAAATCATCTACCTTAATGGAAATCAAATTGGCCTCTTAATGCTCTACTATATTCTTACTATGCATAAGAAAAATGGAACAATGCCAACTCATCCCTACTATGTAAAAACAATCGTAACGACAGATCTTCAAGCTAAAGTAGCGGAAAGTTTTGGTGTCGAGGTTGAAAATACACTTACCGGCTTCAAGTGGATCTGCGGCCGCATGAAGCAGATTGATGAAACTCAGCCTGAGCGCAACTTTGTTTTCGCAACAGAAGAATCTTTCGGCTACCTAAATCATAATCATGTAAGGGATAAAGATGGAGTTGCCTCTATCGCCCTACTTTCAGAAATTGCCCTCTACTATAAGCTTCAAGGAAAAGATCTCGTTGATGCACTTGATGATATCTATGAAGAGTATGGCTTCTCTAACGAAACTCTTGTCAGTATCAACTACTACGGAAAAGAAGGCGCTGAAAAAATCAACCGCATTATGGAGAACTTCAGAAACTTCTCTGAACGAGAAATCTGCTCTCAAGAAGTTGAATCTCTTTCTGATTATAAAGAATCAACAATTAAGTCTTTCAAAACTCATGAGACAATGCCATTAGATTTTATTAAGAGTAATGTTCTTGGTTTTAAATTCACTAATGGAAATAAGCTTTTCCTTAGACCATCTGGAACTGAACCAAAAATTAAGTTCTATATTATGATCCAAGAAGCCGAAGGGTCTCTACAAGAGAAAAAAGCGAAGGCCAATGCTCTAGCTTCAGAAATTGTAAACTACGTTAAGTCAGAGTCAGAAAAAGCATAAGGATTAAAGATGGGAAAGAGCAAAGATCTTGCAGTTGTATTAGTAAGCGGTGGAATGGACTCACTTGTGAGCGCAGCTATCGCCAATGAGAAACATGAATCTCTTGCCTTTCTCCATTTAAACTACGGCCAAAACACAGAGAAAAAAGAATTTGATTGCTTTCAAGAAATTGCAAAATTCTACAATGTGCCTGAATCTCGTCAGAAAGTTATCGATATTACTTTTCTTAAGCAAATTGGGGGAAGCTCCCTTACTGATGATAAAATTGATGTAAAAAAATACCATGGAGATAGTGAAGAAGTTCCGGATAGCTATGTTCCTTTTCGCAACACTCATATCATCTCCATGGCCGTAAGCTGGGCAGAAGTGATTGGCGCTAAGAAAATCTATATTGGTGCTGTTGAAGAAGATAGCTCGGGCTATCCAGACTGTCGCCCATCTTATTATGAGGCCATGAATGCACTCATTAAACAAGGTACTAAGGATGGTGATATTGAAGTCATCACTCCAGTCATTGCCCTAAGTAAAGATCAAATTGTTAAGAAGGCCGTTGAGTTAAAGGCCCCAATTGAATCAAGTTGGTCATGTTATGAAAAAGAAGATAAGGCCTGTGGAGTATGTGACTCTTGTGCCCTTCGCCTTCGAGGATTTCAAAAGGCCAACCTTGAAGACCCTATCCCCTACCACGAGAGACCCAAGTATATCTAAGTTATTCCTCGATCTGCTTTCGAGTTTGCGCAATTGCAAACTCTGTGGCGCTAAGAAGTTCAAGATCACCTTTAATTATTCTCTCTTCATAGGCCCTCATAAATAACTCCAGGGCCTCCTTGAAGAATCCTTGCTCAAAACGTAACCTTCCATATTGATGAAGTATAATATCACCATACTTCTTAATTTTCTTGTCTGTTGAGTTTTCAACTTCTCTTAAAGAGGTACGATAAATATCTTCGGCCTTCGTATAGCTCTCTCCACTTTGGTAAACCATCGCCATCCTTAGATTCATAGCAAAGATTTGATCTTCCCTATTGAACTCTTTGAGTATTTCAATGGCCTGAATAAGTGATTGCTCAGCGAGATCCAGATCTCCAACAATTCGTGCATAACTAGAGAGCTGTGATAAAAGTATTGTATGCTGAACTTTATCTGTGGGATCAAGATCATCAATCTTGGCCTGTAACCAATCCAGTCCCTTCTTCATGGCAACAGCATCTTCAGGTATTTCTCTAAGGTTTTCACCACACGAATAATTCATATTGAAAGGAAATTCTTTAATGAGTGCCATAATCGACCTTACTTTGTTAAGTATTGCTGAATTTGACCTACACCATAGAGTGCAGACTTACCACTTTGATAGAGAAGCTTGAACATATCGCTATTCTTTGAAAACTTCTCAAGACCTTCCTTAGAATAATACGACCTTTCTAAATCCCCAACAACAATTAAGCTAATATTTCTCTGATTGAGAAAATCAACTGTGGCCATGGGATCTTTTGAGTTGAAAATATAATCAATCTCACGCTTTCTCTTTTCAATGTCGCGATAAGGTGCCCCCCTTAGATACACATGCCCGTCCCAGCCAAGATAGGTTGGCAGTCCTGTGTGCATTGAGATTCTTGCGGCCTTAGTATCAAAGGATTTAGAATAGCGCTCAACTAAGGTAGGAGTTCCCCCTATATTATCATTTATCCAACTTATGATTTGATAATCGCGAAGTCCGAATTGACGCATATACTGCCCCCCGCGAAGCCCCTCTTCAACTCCGACAAAGAATCTCTCATTCGTTATCCCCTTAAAGTTAAAATAACTTCCTACGAGGACAATATTCGTAACTAAGACACACATTAGAGCAAAGGGAATTAAATATTTCTTTGATAAATAGAATTTAAAAAATCGAAATGAAATCACACTTGCAATACCACCCCAAATATAAACATTTGTGAAAACTTTGAAGATAGTATTTGTTCGATCACTAAAGAAAAAAAACTCAGCACATAGCGCGATCATGACTCCAACAATTGAAAATCTAAAACCAATCGAGCGAAAGAGTACATTCCACTTCACTCCTTTACGATGAAGAAAGAGAACAGGAAAGACCATAGAAAATACAATAATCCACCAGTGACCATGAAGTGAGAAGTGCTCAGCAATAGTATTGAACTTCATATTGAAAAATCCCCACTTAACTTTCTTGCCACTTTTAAGTGAAAGGAGCATGGGTAAAAAGAGCAAAGCTCCAAAGCAATGAGATAGAAAGTGAAGAGATAGGCCCTGCCCAATTTTTCCTTTTCTAAAAGATATAAGATAGTAGAGGCAACTAAATAGAGTATAGATGAGAAAGTCCCACCCATTAATTCCGATCAAGGCCCCATAACTTAGGGCCAAAAGAGCTGCTCCAAACAGAGTTTCACGAGAAAAACTCTTTCTCCAGAGATGTTCAACTGAATAAATCAGAAGTAATAAATAGAGCATTGAAAAAGCATAGCTCATGACATGGGGGTGCAGGTCTGCAAAGAGTAAGGACCAGCTGGGATATTCTGCAAAGACTTTATTTTTAAAGACACGGGCCGTAGACCAAAAATACTGGAAGTCTATCTTCTGTTGGTCATAAATAATGGCACTAAATGATTTGAAGTTTCCGGCAAAGACAATAAGGATAACACCCCACAGAGAAGTCATCGCCCTCTTCGTTAAAAAGACTAATAGGCCAAATAACGTGACAGCAAAGAGAGCACCACAGGTGACAACAGAAAGGGCATATCCCAACTCACCTCCGACACCAGACATTTTCGCCATTCCAGCATAAATATAGTACCCCAAATAGTAATAGTGCATGGGGCGCCCAGCGAACCAAGGATCTTGCATGGGAAGAGTGGTGTTTCTCAAATTGAAGTTGAGTAAGGTATAATCCATCGGCTTCTCTCCCCAATAAATTTCGGGGTGAAGACTTTGGATCACCAAAAGAATAGAGAAGACTAAGAGATAGATAAATTCAGCTTTCCAAATATAGGAAGATTTCTCTCTCATTAATTCGAATAAATCAGCTTCTTGATGAGGGATTAAATGAGAGAGTACCAACAAAAGTAAAAGACAGAATGATAGTGAAGGCCCAGAGAATGTGAGTATCCCAATGCTTGTTCCCATCCAATTAATATAGAACAAGGCCAAAATAGAGATAATCTTAGAAATAGCATATCCCCTATCGGGAAGCTTTGGCATCAAGGTCGATATGGTAGGAAACATCAGTACACCCAAAAGAGAGAATTGGTAGTACCACATCAGAAGTCGGATAAAGTCTTGGTAGTCGCAATGAAAGAAGAAGTAATTAAGAATGGATAAAAGTATCCAGGGAAGATTTATAGCGACGAGAAACCTTCCCCTCATATCAATATTCTACCTTATCTACATTTTCAAAGAGTTCAGATAATTTTGTCATCTGATTCTTCTTAAGAACTCGAATCATTTCAGCTTCCATATCAAAGAGAATCTGTGGCCCTTGATAGATGAAAGATGTATAGATCTGACAGGCCCTTCCCCCTTTTTTCCAAAATTGAAAAACATCTTCAAAAGAAGAGATTCCCCCAATACCAATCATTTCAAGATCACTGCCCTTTCCCATAACCTCAAGTACATGGTCTCTCATTTTTTGACCACGCTCTTTCAAGAGCTTACCTGAAACCCCACCTTGTCCAATATCAGGCATAATTGTGGTATTAGTAGCGAGAATCCCGGCAAGCTTAAAGTCATGAGCGAGCTGAACAATACCTGGAATATCATCAAAGGACAGATCAGGAGCAATTTTTAAGTATAGAGGTGGTGCCTCAGAATCTCTTAGATCTTTTAGACCTTCAAATATCACTCTTAATGATTCAATATTTTGAAGATCTCTGAGTCCAGGCGTATTGGGTGAGCTCACATTAATAACAATATAGCCGGCCACATCTTTAAACTTCTTATAAAGCTTTTGATAATCTTCAAAGGCCTTATCCTGCGCTGTAACCTTATTCTTCCCTAGGTTTACCCCGATCACTTTTCCATTTCTCTTGGCCTTGACAACATTGAGATAAGCTTCTTCCATCCCGTGATTATTAAAGCCCATACGATTTAAAAGACTTTCATCTTCAATGAGTCTAAACATCCTGGGTTTTGGATTTCCAATTTGAGGTAAGGGAGTGACCGTTCCAATCTCAACTGCACCAAAGGGAATCCTTGTGAAGAAATCAATGGCCTCAGCATTCTTATCAAGTCCAGCTGCTAGGCCCACAGGGAAGGTCCAATAATTACCATCTTTTAAAGTTACTGAGAGATCATATTTTTCGAGGTCAAACTTCTCTATTTTTCGACACGACTTGAAGAGATTGGCCATCTTTCCAGGAAAAGTGGAGAGCAAGGCCAAACTTTGGTTATGGGCAAATTCAGGGTCTAATTTAAAAGCAAGATTCTTAAAAAGATTATAGGTATTCAAATTTAATCCAATTGAAAAAGTTTGACCTAGTATAGTTGAACAAAGTCTCCTTCGACAACTGAACCACCAGAGTGAAGAATAGCAATAGCTCCATCCGGGCCAAAGTAATCAATGACTTCAACCGTTCCCTTAACTTCCCCCTTGGAAACTCCAATCAAAGCTCCTGTTTCAGGATCGTAGACTTCTTGCCCTTCGGTCACAACTTTAAGAATGTCTGAAATTTGGATTCCAGAAGAGCGTCCGGCATTGATATAGATTTTATTTCCTATGATACGAGCAACTCTTCCTACCCAATCAAGCTTTGTCGAAACTTCTAGAATACGAGGGATCGACTTTCTCACTGCAACTCGAACGGCGTAGCGTAAGAGCTCACGACGATAGGTTAACTTACTCTCTCTATCACCAGAAAAGAGACGAAAAGTTGAATCATCTGCGAATCCACGAATCTCATCGGTATAGATTTCTTTATTACTATTTACATCAAAGAGTCTGATTTCAACCTTACTTTCCGTATAGGACTTTGTTTCCCGTACAAGACCAATTTCATCCGTCTTCTCTCTCACACGGGCATCTTTAATGCGTCCAAAAATTACAAAATTAAGACCTGAAACCTTGGCCTTTCTCGCCAACTGGACAAGCTTCACTCCTCCACCAGCATAGATCTCTTTTGATGAGCCAAATATCTTCTTGGCCATTGGATCAATAATGAACTCACCTGTTCTGGAGAGCTCCCCTCTTAATTCTTCGGTAGCAGTAATCCCCAGATCTTCCCCACCATAAGGAGACTCATTCATGAAAGTCAGTAGGGCCACTTTCTTTTTTACGCCATTGAAGTATTCACGCTCGGTAGCACGAGGTCTTTGACCAGAGGCCTGTCTATTGATCACAGGTCCAGAACAGGACACAAGTATTGAAAGTAATAGAATTAAGCAGCAACGAAAACGATTCATCATTAAAGGATTCTCCACCTTTTAAAAGTATCTCCCTGTGAGAGCGACTACTATGACCTTCTTCCCTTGCGTTTCCTATTGAGTGAAGAAGTTGATCCCTTAGACTCAACTTCTTCCTTGGCCATCCTTTTCAAAACAATTTGAAATGGATTATCTGCACTTGGGAAGAGCACTTTACTATCTTGATCAATCATCGAGCCCGATAATGACTTCAGCATAGTAACCATATCCTGATCAGCACCAGAATATTCCAGTTCTATTTTAGCATTATTTGGGCCAAAACTCTTGATCATAGGACTAAATTGCTTAGTCACGCCCTTATCTCCAAGAAACTTATTCAGACTAATTAAGTCAGACATATTCGTATACTCTGTGATCTCAAGAGTCACTTTCTTTAATCCCGTTCTTGCCGCCTCAATTGATCTTTCAAAGGATTTAAAGCTCGATATTGGAATCTGATAAACTGTGTTGGCCAATCCATTACTCATCTCTTTTGGTTCACTATATGAATAGTTCTTTTGAATTTCATCATAGTCTTTATAGTAAATCACTTTTTGCGAGCCTAGATCCTTCAAATAAAGGTCCCCTGAAATCTCAAAATTTCTTCTCATGGCATCTTCATTATCTAAGGTTTTTTTGATTTTAAAATTGAGCTTCAACCACAGAGACGAGGCGTAATCATTTGAAACCGCAATGGACTGTGTAGCTTCAACTGCATTTTCTTCACTCATTGTCTCGGCGCTCATAGACTGCTCAACTTCCTCTGTTTCAACCTGTCTAATGGCCTCAGGGTTAAGTCCAGAAAATTTCTTTATTTCTGTCGCTTGGGCAGAATCTACAAAGACAACTCGATCAGCTTTAGTACTCATTGCCTTAGTAACTTGATCTTTCCAATTATTCTTTAATACATCGGTAAAATCAGTTTCTACTTCAATTCCAATTTCAGACCATGAAGTATCAACGAGCTCAAAATCACTTGAAACATATACTGTTGAGTAATGCTTATCGAGTTGATCACTTGTGAATGAGAGATAGATTTTATGGAGTTCTTTACGATTAACTTTGGCCTTAATGCGAATATAGCGACTATTAGGAACCTGGGGAGAGCGTGACATTTTGTATATAGAGTGTTGAATAATGGCCCGTCCAATTCGGCCGTAGCGTGCCTTTAGACGTAGACGCTGATGCCTTAGGGCCTTTTGATATTCAGCATTCTTTGATGCATTCTCTTCAGTCACTCCGTATTTGGTCATAAGACCAGTCTTCACTTTATCAAAGTATTCTTGAAACTTTTCTTCATAACGACGCCAGAACTTATCAGTATCAAGGCCCATTTCCTTCATCTCTTTAGTAAAGATATCTCTAAAGGCATTCGTTAGAAGTTGCGACTTAATAAAGGCCAAAGAGTCATCATCCCTAGAGTAGAAGCGACCATCACCATCTACACTACTGACCTGAGCACTGACATTTATAGAAAGAGTAAGTGCTATTAGAATAATTAATTTGTTCGTGATTCCTTTCACGGCTTCCTCGCTTTATATAATTTCTGAATCAATGTTTTGCTTGTACAACATCTTCAATTTTTCCATCCACTACAAACTGCACAGAGTTGGCATTGAAGACTTCATTTATTTTAGCGGCCATCTGTGGAGTTGGGTTAACTAAATACTCATCTCCAAGAGGCATTCTAGCGCGACCTTCTTTATTTTTGAAGATAAGGTGGGCCGGAACTGAACCTCGATAACTCAGAAGAACTTGTTTAAATCTCTCAAGTTTATGTGTTGGAATCTCATCAATTTGTAAATTAATAAGAACCCCACTTACACGCTCTTCTGCTTCATCTTTTAATTTTTGAAATTTATTGGGAAAGAACTTACGAGGATCTTCCGAAAGATTTACTTCCCCAGAGATAATTAAAGCTTCATCACTACTGAGAAGTTCTTCAAACTCTGCAAAGACTTTTGGAAATACAATACACTCTATTTTCCCTGATAAATCTTCCAGTTGGGCGAAACACATACGGTCTCCCTTCTTGGTGATTATAGGACGCATAGATGTAATCATACCGGAGAGAGTCATCTCTCTCTTTCCTTCCCCAATCATATCATTTACCTGACTGATCTCCATAGAGGACAGCTGATTCATTATATCGCGAAAGCGATCAAGGGGGTGACCTGAAACAAAGATTCCCATTAAGGATTGCTCAAAGCCTAGCTTCTCACGGTCGTCATATTCAGCAACTTCTTGGATATCAAGTCTGGACTTTGTAAGCTCATCATCAACTTCTTCCACATCGAAGAGAGAAACCTGACCAAGCATCTTCGCCTCTTGCTTCTTGGCCGCATAAGCAACAATAAGCTCTAAGTTCTCATAGAGAGTCTTACGATTCATGCTTTCACAAGAATCAAAGGCTCCAACTTTAATAAGAGATTCAATCATTCTCTTGTTAACTAACTTGAGATCTACTCTTTCACAGAAGTCAATAAAGCCTTTGTAAGGCCCATTTTCAACACGCTCTTTTACAAGAGAGTTTACGGCATTTTCACCAACATTCTTCACAGCTCCCATGCCAAAGCGGATATTGCCTTCAACAACGTTGAAAAGCCATAGAGACTCATTCACATCGGGGGGAAGAACTTCGATATCGTAGTTCTTAGCATCGTTGATATATGTGGTTACCTTCTCTGTATTAGAGAGCTCTGTTGAAAGAAGGGCCGCAAAGAAAGGAGCTGGATAATAGTGCTTTAAAAATGCTGTTTGATAAGCAATGAAAGCATAGGCCACGGCGTGAGACTTATTGAATCCATACTCAGCAAAGTTCGCCATAAGCTGATAGAGGTCTCCAGCAATTTTTTGGTCATAACCACGCTCTTTTGCTCCGGCCAAGAAAATTTCACGGTGTTCTTCAATTAGACTGATCTTCTTTTTCCCCATCGCCTTACGAAGAATATCCGCTTGTCCAAGAGAGTAGCCCGCAAGCTCCTGAGCAATCTTCATCACCTGCTCTTGGTAAACGATAATCCCATAGGTGTCTTTAAGCACAGGCTCAAGAATAGGGAAAGGAAAGGTCATCTTTTTACGACCGTGTTTAATATCAATGAAGTCATCCACCATCCCAGAGTTTAGTGGACCTGGACGATAGAGCGCGTTTACGGCGGTAATATCTTCAATATTATCAGGACTCAATCTCTTACAAAGATCGATCATCCCGGATGACTCTAGCTGGAATACCCCAACCGTTTCACCTCGTGAAACGAAGTCATAAACATTCTTATCTTCCATATCGATACTTTCAATATCGAATTCAGGATCATGGTCACGACGAATAAATTTAACCGCACCGTCAATAACAGTTAGAGTTTTCAGCCCAAGGAAGTCAAACTTCACAAGACCAATCATCTCACCAAAGTCTTTATCAAACTGAATAACCTTCTCGCCCTTAGCCCCTTTAAAAAGAGGACAATATTCAACGAGAGGCTCATTGGTAATAACAACCCCTGCAGCGTGAATACCTGCATGGCGATAAAGACCTTCTAGTCGTTTAGAAATAGAGAAAATTTGACGAATCTTCTTATCGGATTCAATAAGCTCAGTGAGCTTAGGCTCCATTTCGAGTGCTTTATCAAGAGAGATTCCGATTTCATCAGGAATCAACTTTGAAAGCATATTGGCCTCGGCAAAGCTTAATCCAAAAACTCGAGACACATCTTTTACTACCGCCTTGGCCTGAAGCTTTCCAAAAGTGATAATCTGCCCAACTTTATCAGTTCCATACTTCTGAGTTACATATTCAATAACTCTCGGACGACCCGTCTGACAAAAATCCACATCAAAGTCAGGCATGGAAATACGTTCAGGGTTAATAAAACGCTCAAAGAGCAGATCGTAAGGAAGAGGATTAATATTGGTAATTTCCATGGCATAGGCCACGATAGAACCAGCTCCTGAACCACGACCAGGTCCCACAGGAACACCATTTTCTTTTGACCACTTGATAAAGTCCGAAACGATTAGGAAGTAGCCACAAAAGCCCATTTGCTTAATCATGTTAATTTCATAATCAAGTCGCTCATAGTACTTAGGCTTAAGTTCTGTTTCCCAATTGTCTTCGGTAATAATCTTAGTGAAGTGGGGTCCAGCAAATCGATTTTCTAAGCCTTCACGAGACATCCTTTCAAAGAAGTCATTAACCGATTCACCTGTCTCAATGGGAAAGTCAGGAAGATGATAAATTTGATTACCATTTTCATCTTCCCAAGAAAGTTCAACATTACATTTATCTGCAATTTTTAAGGTGTTATCACAGGCCTCTGGAACATGGGCAAAGGCCTGTCTCATTTCCTCAGGAGATTTATAGTAGAACTCCTGAGAGGTCATTCTCATACGGTTTTCATCCGCATAAGTCTTCCCTGTTTGCACACATAGAAGGACCTCTTGTGCCTGAGCATCTTCAGGTGTCATATAGTGGCAATCATTTGTCGCGACTAATTGAATTCCATTTTCTCTGGCGTAAGCGATAACTTTTTCATTAACAATCTTCTGCTCAGGAATACCGTTTTCTTGGATCTCGAGATAGAAGTCATCTTGAAAGAGTTCATGGAGGTTTCGAATGGCCTTATTGGCCCTTTCATCTTGACCGGTAAAGAAATTATAGCCAACCTCACCTTTCAAACAGGCCGTTGTACAAACAAGTCCTTCGCTATATTGGCGCAAGAGTTCCAGGTCTATTCTAGGTTTATAGTAGAAGCCTTCAAGATAGGCCTGGCTTAAAAGCTTACAAAGGTTTTTGTAACCCGTATTATCTTTGGCCAAGAGAATGAGGTGATGAATTTGTCTACTTGATTCTTCCTCATCTTGCGAACCAACGGTCTTGGCCCTTTTGGCCGCCTTACGATCAAATCGGCTTCCTGGAGTATAGTAAACTTCCGATCCTAAAATCGGCTTTATTCCTGCTTTTTTACAACGGGTATAGAAATCAATCGCCCCAAACATATTTCCATGATCGGTTTGAGCAATGGCGGGAACTCCCAACTCTTCTGCACGAGGAATTAAATCCTTAAGACGGATAGCTCCATCGAGAAGTGAGTATTGAGTATGTAAGTGTAGATGAACAAAACTCTCCGGATGAGATTCAGCAATACTTGCAGTTTTGTTATCGACCGTAGTCTCTGGGCCAGATTCAGTGCTCATGGGGCGTCCCTATTTCTTGTACTGAATAAGAATAAATTCAGCAGTTGTGTGTACTCCCATTTAACCAAATTTAAGGTTTATTGCCTACCTTTTGACTACTCGCAAAATGCAAAAAGGCCCGTCAAAATCGCAACTTTGACGGGCCCTCTTCACACGTTTCGTAAAAAATTTATTTAGTTCTGCTCAACACAGAAGAATCTTCCAAAACTTACGTTATTACACTGGCGCATGGCTTCAGAACAAGCGGCATTACGCGCAGAATCATAAGAGAACCCAGATCCTGTAGCTGTAAAGCGAACTTCAGTTGGGCGACTTCCTCTATTGGCAGAGAAATATTGTTGGGCCGTACACTGAGCTGTGTAGCGACGAGGTGGAGGAGTTGGAGCCGATTGCTTCTGGCAAAATGCTCTTCTACTCACTTGACCTCTTTGCTTCTTAATTCTTAGTACACGAACACATTGTGACTCAGCTTCTTCACAAGCATTGAATCCTGCGGCGCTAAATACTTCAGGAAGAGTGTAGCGACCATCTTGAATTTTATATTCACATGTATTTCTTGTTGGAGGAGGAGTTGGTCTTGAATTGCGAGACTCAACACAACGATAGTTTAGAGAGTTTGGACGAACCATTCTTTCGTATTCGCAGCTATCATAAGCAGAGGCACAAGAGTATGCACTAAAGCTTTGAACGAAATTCCAAGTATTAGCATTGAACCCTCTAACTTCTAGATCATAAGAGCAGTTCGCAGGAAATACTGGAGCTGGTCTAACAATCACTGGACGAGTTGGGCGAAAGTGATTTCTTTGAGCATAGGCCGAAGTAAGGGTCATAGCTGCAGCAAGAAATATCATTAACTTTTTCATAATAGGGTCTCTCCTCATAAAGTTTGCATGACTTAGTTATCTTGCTGGCCTTTTTAACAGAGATGCCCATAAATAACCCTCATTTTGAATAAAATACATACAGGTGCCCTTTGACCCCACAAATAGCTTCTAAAATCGACCAAAGAATGGTCGCTTTCGAATAGCTTTTGAAAGTAATACAGGTCTTATTGAGCTGCCCACTAAAATCTAGTAATCTTGGGTAGTTATGTGCAATCTAATCGTGAGAAAAGCTCTATTCTTCACTACTCTATTCCAAGCTCTTCTTTGGTCTACACCCACCCTTGCCGTCACCATCTCAGAAGAGTTGAACCTTCTTCATAAAGAAAAAATAGAAAGGTCCTTAGATTTCTTTTTTAATCACGAGCATAGAGAATTTAACAATGAAATAAAGTTCCTATTAGAAAATGAACTTCCTCAGGAGTGGCTAACCCATAGACTTAAATATATTGTCCCACTTCGTAACAGAAGAAACTGGGAGTACACGCTTTCCGAAGATAGTTATAAGTATCCTTCCATTGATCATAGCAGACCAAACATAGAAGAAGAGATCCCTGTCGAAGAGCCCCACTCAGATAATCACTCCCTTGCACTAATGAGCAACGTGGGTGCAAATCTTTATGAAATAGGAAAGAAGAGCTCAAAAATTCTCACTCTAGATACTCGACGCTATTTTTCCGATATCGATTCACTAGAAATAACTTCACCAAGAATAGGCCTTATTGCTATTTCTGAGCGCTATTTTTCAGAAGACTTCTATATCAGCGATTCAGGGGATCAAGTGGCCGATAAAATATCACTTCTCTCCTTTCTCTTTCATGAAGCAAGACACTCTGATGGCAACGGAAAGTACTTAGGGTTTCCTCACTCTATATGTCCTCCCTCATCAGACTATGCAGGTCTAAAAGTATGTGATGAAGCTTACAATGGAGCCTACGGTATTTCTGCCCAAATTTTAAAAGAGTATTCAAGTACCTGTGACAGTTGCAGTGAAACAGAAAAAGAAGTTCTCAAGCTTATGTATTTTGACTTTGAACAACGTATTATCAATGACAATGCTATGACACTAGAGCGAAAAGAGGAGATCAACGATCTTCAAAATAAGCTCGACTTGTTTTATGAGCAACTCTACTACTTAAAACAAGAAGGTAATTCTCAAAGTCTTCAAGGGACTTTGTTGCGAAATTTGGTTTTTAACCATGAAGAGAGACTTAAGATTCTTCAAAATACAAAGCGAATAAATCGTACTTATTGGTCAGCAACTCCAGAAAGATTGGTATTTCCTAGCCTGTAAGCCTAGTATAAAATGCCCATAGATAAACTTTGATATTCTTAGATACTCAATGAACTAAAGTGGCATAAACTATGAAAAGAAATATATTCCTTATCGTCTTTGTGATCTTTGCAAGCACTGTATTCTATAAATTTGGTCGCCAGAAGCCTGTTCAAAAAATACAAAAGATACAAGAAACAAAAGTCGACAATGCGTCCACTCCCCTCGTCACGGCCAGCCCTGTGCCAAACGCAGCCCCCACAACAAAGCCAGAAAAAAGAGCTAAAGTAAGAGCTGAAGTAAATAATAAAAGAGATGTCCCTATTCTTCCTAAACTTCAAAAAGTGGAAACGGCTTACCTCAAGGAGCCCTTAAAAGAATATAGTGAGATCAAAAATAAAGTGCTCTCCTCTATTCCCACCAAGGATGAGCTAAAGGCAGAGACCCAGAAAAATTCTCATATGCCTTCATCCAAACTGATCCAGGCCGGCAAAGAGCTGGGAGCTCTAAAGTCATTCATTCTTAGGTATCCCAATAGCTCTAACGTTCAAAAAGAGGCCGAGCAATTCTATGAGCAATGTGCTTCATACACCTCCTACCCCAACTCAATACGCTCCCTATGCCTCTATAATCGCACCGTCCTAAGCAAGAATAAGGGTGAGAAATTTGATACCAGCTCCTATCCGCCAGAGATTAGAAAGGTCATCCAGAAGCAGGGTATGTAGTCTTTTATCCCAATGAAATTCGATAGTTATTATGAGAAGATGATTGTCTTATTAAAACCTAGTCCTAGTTATCTTTACACACTGCTTGATTATTGTCTAAAACCCACTATGATTACGCTATTGAGCAATCTATGGAGAATGATTCATGATCAAAATCCGGCTTAAGAAGAAGAAAGTCCCTCTGAACCAAACCCAGATGGAACTCTCTCTTCATCGCCCACTTCAAAAGGATAGAAACCACCACCTTGGTGGTCGCAGTTTCTATTTCTTTGATTTTGATGACAATGTTGCTTACCTAACCACTCCTATAGTAATTTTTAATAAGAAAACTGGTGCTGAAAGAACGATGAGCTCTAGAGAATGGGCCAGCTATCACCACACGATTGGAAAGTCAGGTCCTTTCAAGGACTACTTTATCGACTATGATGATGAGGTTGGAACCTTTCGTTATTTCAGAGATCAGAAGCACTCCTTTATTGATAAAATCGCCCGCAAAAAGCAGACCTTCTTAAGTGATATAGAAAAGGCACTAGAGCAAGCTGATTACTCTTGGAAGGCCCCTTCTTGGAATTGCTTCTATCATGCGACCTATAATCAAAGGCCAATCTCTGTAATAACAGCGCGAGGACATCAAAAAGAAACCATTCAAGATGGAATTGATCTCATTGTTAGAAATGGTCATCTTCCCCATATTCCTAATTACCTATCCATTTATCCCGTGACGAATCCCGAAATTAGAAAGTCAGAGCTTAAAGATCCTGAGCTTAAGCTATCAGTGGCCGACTTAAAAAGAGAGGCCATTAGAAATAGTGTTGAAAAGGCGATTGAAAAATATGGAAATAACCCTCATCACCGCTTTGGAATGTCTGATGATGACCCGAAGAATGTTGAGCTTATAACTGCCGAAATGAAAGAGCTAAAAAAATGCTATCCCGAGATGTCTTTCTTCGTGATTCAAACCTTTGAAGATTCTTATGTGAAGACAGAGATTCTAGAGCAGAAAACAAAGAATGCCGGAGCTGGAAAGCTTGCACCAATTCCCGCAGCAAAACCAGATCAACTGAAGTTATTCTAAATAATTCTATAAAAGACAGCGTACGCCTGGTTGAGAACATTCTTTAAAGACCTGGGCAGATTCCTCAAGGCACTCAAGTCTCATAGTGAGACCCTTTTCAATAGAATAAGAGAGTGGATCATCTTCAAAGAAATTATGAACGCGATATCTTCCATCGCAAAGAACACGGGCCCTTTCTTCACACTTTGCTTGACCACCTAGGCACTTAAGGTCAAAGCCTTTATTTCCATTACTAAGGCGAAGCTCCTTAACAGTAGCAGTAGAGCAACCAAATAAATAGGCCAAACAAAAGATAAGAGTTCCGATATTTTTCATAAGTTATGTCTACCGAGATATTCTCCACGCGTCAAGAAAACTTACTTTTAAGTGTAAAAAGGTGTTAGATAGGCCTATAATTACTATAAGCTCCATGAAAAGAATCTTTATCCTAACTCTCTATTTCCTCATACAAGGTGTTCAAATCAACGCCCAAACTGCCCGCTCATTAGAGGATAAAGAGGATAAAGAGAAGGCTACAAAAAAATCAGTCATTGACCACACCCACAGCACTGTCAGCGATACTATCCTCCTATTCACGAATAGAATTGACTCTTTCTTCGGAACTCCTCGAGGAGACGAAGAGGCCAATGGCTCAAAACTGAGGGTCTTTGTAGACCATGGATTTAGAGAATATAAAGCAGATAATACACGGGTAGATCTTCGCTTCACCCTCAAATTACCGCAACTAGAAAAACTCTTTAAATTTGAGTTCAATAAAGATCCAAAGAAAGTAAAGGCCATTAAAGAGGCCGCCCACGAAGACTCCCTTGAACAAATTGAGAATCAGACACAGCAAGAAGAACAATCTAAGGGCATTTTCTCTATTCCCTATAAACTCTTACAAAAGTGGACCTACGGTATCTCAGCGGGGGTCAGAGTAACAATTCCCCCCGACCCCTACCTTAGAGCAAGGCTAAGAAGAACCTTTCTCTTTGGAGGCTTTGAATTTAACCCTACACAAGAAGTATCATGGTTTCTAAAAGAAGGCGTAGGCTATAGCATGACTAATGACCTTGACTATCAAGTAGGAGAATGGGGACTCTTGCGACTAGTAAACTCTCTAAACTGGCGCGATAATGAAGACGAAATCTTCACCTCTCATGGACCAAACTTCTTTCTTCCCCTAAGCGATAAAACGGCCATTCAATTCTACGCCATTGCCTCAGGGAGAAATCGCCCTACATTCTACATACATCAATACTCGGCCGGAGCCAGCTACAGAAGGTCTATTTACTCAAATTGGGCCTTCTTCAGTATTAACCCCAATATAAGTTGGCCTGAAACAAGTCAGTGGAAACGAATCCTAAGTCTTGATCTAAGACTTGAGGCCGTATTTGGAAGCCTATAATCTAAATATTTCTGACAGACTTTTGCAACTAGCTGATTATCCATATATCTAAGATCGTAATTTTTTCACGCTTCACCAAAGTTTTTTTAAAGTCGCTAATATCCCCTTTATCAAAACCATTTAGTAAAAGCCTGGACCACGATTATGATAAGAGTTATTGCGTGCTTCAGGCTTTTTTGCTAATTTCCCTTCTTTTAATCAAAAGTAGGATCTATGAATAAATTTGATGACTTGAATACTTACACTCCTAAGAAGCTAAGAACTCTAAGAAATAACCTTAATAACCGCATTGCTCACTTCAAAGAACAAGGTGAAGACAATGCGACCGAGCTTCGTCCAAGTCACAAACTTCATGGACTTGAATATGAAGATTGCTTAAACCTACTTAAGGAAGTAAACACTCTTCTCAAGAAGGCCTAAGTCAAACAAGTAGGACTTCACCTCATATTTAAAAATTTATTCCCACTCGATAGTTCCAGGGGGTTTAGAGGTAATATCGTAGACTACTCTTGTAACACCTTTCACTTCATTGGTAATTCTTCCTGAAACACGAGATAGAAATTCTCTTGGAAGGTCAGACCAAGTGGCCGTCATATAATCAGTTGTTGAAACAAGTCTTAAACAAATGACCTCTTCATAAGCACGACCATCACCTTTTACTCCTACCGTTTTAACGGGAAGTAATACAGTAAAGGCCTGTGCGATGGAGTCATAGATTTTATAGGCGTGAAGCTCCTCAAAAAGTATTTGATCACTCTCTCCAACCTTACGAATAGATTCATCAAAAAGTTCCCCTAGAACACGAATTCCTATTCCTGGTCCTGGGAAAGGATGACGATAAACCCAATCATGATGAAGGCCAAGCTCTTCACCAATTTTTCTTCCCTCATCCTTAAACATAAAGCGAAGGGGCTCAAGTAGCTCGAGTTTCATTCTCTCGGGAAGTCCACCCACATTATGGTGAGATTTAATCGTTACTGACTTGCCCCCTTTCTTATGGGGAGAAGTTGATTCAATCACATCTGGATAAAGAGTTCCTTGAAGAAGGTATTCAAACTTAATCCCTTTTTCGTTTTCAAACTCATGGACTTTTTCTTCAAAGACTTCAATGAAAGTATGTCCAATAACTTTACGCTTCTCTTCCGGGTCTGATATTCCTTTTAATTTAGATAGGAATATATCTCTAGCATCGATGATTTCGATATTAAGAGGAGTCTCTTTTTGAAGAGTCTTAATATGACCATGATCCTGTGGACGAAGAAGTCCATGATCAACAAAGAAGCAATATAAATTATTGCCAATGACTTCATGAGCGATTGTTGCGGCCACAAGAGAGTCAACACCACCACTAAAAGCACAGAGAACTTTCTTATCCCCTACCTTCTTTACCAATTCAGTGGCCTCTTCCAGCATCGCATTCTTACCCCAATCTTCTTTAAGTTTGGCCACATCGGAGTAGAAGTATTTAAGGATTTCTTTACCAAAGCTTGAATGCTCAACCTCGGGGTGAAATTGAAGCCCCATCATTTTACGATCTTTATCGCGAATACCTGCAACAAGTCCGTTATGACTCTCCATTATAAGGGTGAAACCCTCTGGAACTATTTCAACATGATCAAAGTGACTCATCCAAACTTGAAAATGCTCAGGACAACCTGGAAGCTTAAAGTCATTCTTTAAATGAATATCTGCATGTCCATACTCGGCCTGTACTCCAGGAGAAACTTTTCCTCCAAAGTGGTCGGCCATAACTTGAAGTCCATAACAGATTCCAAGAAGAGGAATATCTTGTTCAAAGAGAAAGCTATAATCAGTATCATCTGTCGAAATCGAATCTGGTCCACCACTGAGCACAAGACACTCTGGTTTTTCCCCAGCAGTGAATTTCTCACGAACTTCATCTAAGGTAATAATGGCCGAACTGTGACCTAGCTCTCTTGTTTTACGTGTAATTAATTGCGTGTACTGAGAACCAAAATCGACAATCCATATCTGTCTTTGGTGTTCATTTGTATTCATTGAAATCCCTTCTTAGCTTTTTGAATAATTTGGTGCTTCTTTAGTAATATGAACATCGTGGGGATGACTTTCCTTCAGTGATGCCGCAGTAATTTTGATGAACTTTGCCTTCTTAACAAGCTCATCAAGATTTTTTGCACCCACATAGCCCATACCAGCGCGAAGCCCACCAACTAACTGATAAATATTAGAAGCAAGAGATCCACGATAAGGAACCTGTCCTTCAATCCCCTCTGGTACAAGTTTCCCAAGGTCATCAACCCCTGCTTGACCATAGCGGTCTTTAGAACCAAGAACCATGGCACCAAGAGAGCCCATTCCACGATATACTTTATAAGAGCGTCCTTGATAGAGGATACGCTCACCTGGGGTTTCATCAGTTCCGGCGAAGAGCGAGCCGATCATTACGGTACTTGCTCCAGCAGCTAGCGCCTTTACAATATCACCAGAATATTTAATTCCACCATCGGCGATAAATGGAACACCAGCACCACGACAAACACGGGCACATTCCATAACGGCAGAAAGCTGAGGTACACCGATCCCTGCAACAACTCGAGTTGTACAAATTGATCCTGGTCCAATCCCAACCTTAATGCCATCAACACCGGCCTTAATAAGATCTTCACATGCTTGGGCCGTGGCCACATTTCCTGCTACGATATCTACACCTTTATGTTCGGACTTTAACTTTTTAACCATATTGATCACACCAAGAGAGTGACCATGGGCCGTATCAATAATAATGGCGTCGACTCCTGCTTCGGCAAGACACTGGGCTCGATATTCTTCTTTTGGGCCAACACCAACAGCTGCAGCGACTCTAAGTCTTCCAAAAGAGTCTTTATTTGATTCAGGAAAATCAATTCCTTTAAGAATATCTTTAATGGTTATGAGACCTTTGATCTTCCCTTCGCTATCGACAACGGGAAGTTTTTCAATTCTATTTTTATGAAGCCTTTCTTTGGCCTCATCAATATCAATTCCCTCTTTTGCCGTAATCAAGCGATCAAGAGGAGTCATTACCTGAGAAACTTTTTGATCAAAGTTGGTTTCAAACCTCATATCTCTTCCGGTCAAAATCCCGACCAAGACTTGATTCTCATCAACAACGGGCATACCTGTAATATTGTACTGACGAGTAATAGAGCGTACTTCATGGAGAGATTCATTCGGACCAATGGTTACTGGGTCCAAAATCATTCCCGACTCATACTTCTTTACTTTGCGAACTTCACCGGCTTGCCTCTCTGGAGACATATTCTTATGAATAACACCGATCCCACCATTTTGGGCCATCGTGATAGCTGTATCACTTTCGGTAACGGTATCCATTGCTGCTGAAACAATTGGAATACGCAAAGATATATTACGAGTAAACCGAGTATCTAACTCGGTTTCACTTGGTAAGTTCTCTGAGTAGCCTGGTGTAAGCAAGACGTCGTCATAGGTTAAATAGGATTCAATTTCTACTGAATTAGATTTACTGGACATGGATGACTCCAAGTTTAATGTGAAACTTAAGGTATTATAAGGTTGTTTCTGGAAATTGACGAGAAGGAATACAAGTTAAATACTTATTTTCTTTATCAAATGAAAAACACTTTCTAGTAATCTTTCTTGTAGTCCATATCAACAGACTTTAATTGATCAATTAACTCGTTTACTTCTTGATCGTGGCGCATTTGCTTCTTGTACTGATTAACGAGCTCACTTTCAAACTTCCCATCTGTATTGACTGAAGGCACCATCAGACCGAGACTTGCAGGTGTTCTATATTTCTTTCTATAGTTTTGCTTATCCTCTTTTTCGACTCTATTAGTTTGAGCAGGCCTAACTGAAGCTGGCATACGATTTCCAGAAGCTCTCTTATGTTTTGCTCCACGCCCAAAAATAGTCACTTTAACTTCACTTTTTTCACTGTATGTAGGTGTCCATTTCTTCTTCGGCTTGGGACGCCCTAGCTCCGTTACCTTCTTCTTGTAAAAGTTCATAAGCTTATTCTCGTTGAGCTTTTCACGCTTTGGATTTCTAAGCTTAATGACTGTAGTAGTTCCAGAATTAGAAAAAGAGCTCTCCCCTTTTTGTGCTCTAAGAGCTTGTTCAAAAGAGTCTACATCTTCAACTGAGGCAATACCTCTTGAAGTAGGAGCTGCTCTCTTGTGAGCAATCACTTTCTTAGTCGTTGTACTGGGGTATGCCTTTAAAGAGCTCTCTGTCTTGGCCTTATCAAAAGCATCAACTCCTTCAAAAAGTGAAGTAACTTTCTTATAACTAGCATAGCCAATAGGTGTTGATTGCCTTGGAGCACCTTTATTATATTCATCTTGAATGAAAGAGAATTGCCCCTCAGCAACTTGAGTCCACTGATATTCTTGACGAATATTTTTCAAATCAAAATCACCCTTGATAGAAAGCACTTGGGTCTTTCCCGAGTAAGTATCAAAACTAATAATCCCCTCTCCCTTGGTGTGTTCAATAAGAGAGTTTGCCGTTGTTACTTTAAGAGGACCCTTCAGAGCATCATAAGCTAGAGACTTAACCCAAAGATATCCTTCCTTGAGTTCAACAAGGTTAGGGTAAACAATTAAGTGTGCTCCACCAGATAAATAAAACACATGATCATAGTAATCATTGAAAGATACTTGAGATCCGACTTCTGTAAAAACTTCAGTACTTGCTGGAAGGTGCATTCCAGGTTTTAAAACCTTCGTCGATCCTCCAAGAGAATAAAATGCATTACCTTTAACTTCACTAACGACAACGATAACATTGCTTGAAGCTGCAAAGCTTGCCACGTTAAATGCTACAATAGCTATAAAAAGGATAATACGAGTCATTTTTTAATTCCTAGTTCTTCTTATACTTTTGAACAATTTTTTCATAATGAGGGCTTAGAACTTTCCACTCATCTGTATTGCGATACTTCTTTCTAAACTCTTCTACCGTATTAAAGAATTCAGATTCCTTTCCTTGCTCCAAGTAAGTTAAGGCCATCCACAGCTTGGCACCTCGGTAGTATTTGGATGTAGGGTAATCTTCAACGAGCTTCTCAAGGTGAGCTAAAGTCCACTCTTGATGATCTCCTGACTCATAAGCAGCAACACCTGCTTGAAATAAGAAAGTATCATTAATTCTTTCATGATTTGGAAATTGACGACTGAAGGTCGTGAAGAATTGAGCGGATTTCTCATAGTTCTTCGCTTCGAATTCCTTCTGGGCCATGGCCAATATTTGAGAAGGAGTCCACTTGTAAATATCAAACTTAACAAGATCTTTTGAAGGTGCTATCGAAAGTTTTGGGCTCACACTTGCAATCCCCCTAGAGGTTCCAGTGCTTGTAACACTAGAGAGTGTAGGTCTATCCCCTTCATACTTATCTAGTTTGATTTGAATAAAATTCTTTTCAGACTTTAAAACTTGAATTTGATCTTGTAGACGGCTTACCTCTGACTTCAACTCTCTATTCTCTTTGGATAAGTGAAGAGCAACCCTCTCGTAGTGATTAATCTTTTCGGCCTTGGCTTCAAAGCGCTCAACATAATCACAGGAACTAAATATTCCCATTGAGAGTAAGAGAGTCAGTACAGAAAAATGTCCATTTTTAATTATTTTCATAAACGTTTCCGAATTTCTAAGTCGTTAAAACACACGTCTTCAATCAACTTATCGACCAAAGTTTCGGAAAGTTTAATTATCTAGTGGTAAAAAAAAGAATGAGGTGGAGCTAGACGTAAGTCACTGATAATTGGTACTCACAATTCCCGACGAAGTAACTCAATGATATAATCAATCCCATCTTCGAAAAGGGCCGGACCCGGCTGAAGAAAAATTTCAGGGGGAAGCTCAAAGACCCAACCTTTCTTAACTGCATTTAACTGCTCCCAACCTTTACGTGACTTTATAGAGGCGATATCAACTTTTTTACCACACCAGCAGCCAAAAATGATATCTGGATTAGAGCTAAGAATATGGGACTCATCAGGAAAACGCTCGTGGGCCTTGAAGCCATCTCTTAAGTGAGAGTTTATATCTTTAAGCCCACAGAGTTCGAGCAGTTCGGAAAAATAGTGAATCCCTGAAATTCTTGGTTCATCCCACTCTTCGATATAAATCTTAATATCTCCATACTTAGCACTTAACTCATGAGAAAAACTTTGAGCAAATTCAATTTTCTTCTCCCAACGATGAAGAAGTTCAAAAAAATTGTCTTGTGCACCAACTAAAGTCGCAAGTGACAAACAGTAGTTCACCACTTCCTGCAATGAGCGGTGATTAGAGATCCAAACATTGTGACCTTTATCGATTAAATCTCTTGCAATATCTTTTTGAATATCAGAATAGCCAATGACAAGATCTGGGCTAAGTTCTTTTATCTTTTCAACTTGAGCATGGGTAAAGACAGAAACGACAGGATGCTTCTTCTTTATCCCCTCTGGTCGCATAGCAAAAGCTGATACGCCAGCAATTCGACGTTCTTCTCCTAAGAGATAGAGAAGCTCGGCAGATTCTTCTGTAAGACAAATGACTTTATTTGGTAAAGTTGGCAATTCCATGACAAAACATTACCTAATTTGCGCTATATTTCCAATAGAATCCCAATGCATACTTAAGTAAAAGCTAGACCTGCTTAAACATCGATAATTATGAAAAAGATTAGTGGAGCTAGTCGAGCATCTTACTTATAATAGCGCTAATAAAAAAAACTGATTAGGAACAGACAAGATGACTTACTTAAAAAATTTATGCCTCTTACTCTTGGCCATCATTTCATTTAACACAATTGCTGATGAAAAAATTCCAGATAAACCAGTTGAAGTTTTCTTTAGCTCTTTTACAGATAAAGACAAAACGATCTATTCCATAAACTATAGAAATTTTCCCCATTGGCATACCTATTGGAAAAACCCAGGAGATGCAGGACTACCAACCAAAATTGAAGTTCTGAACGAGAATACTACAATTGAGGAATTCGAATGGCCTGTCCCTACTCGCTATATAGAAGAGGGTGATATATTGGCCTATGGCTATTCCGGTGACTACAGCCGCTTCTTCACCCTAAAAGGAGCTATTCCAAAAGAACTCAAAGTGAAATCGACTTGGCTCGTTTGTAAGCATATTTGTATTCCTGGGAAAATTGAGTTCACGGCAAAGCTTGGAGCCAATGGAGAAGTCCTTAGTTCTAGCGCTAATGACTTTTCCCTTTCTCAAACAGAGATTCTAAAGCGTTTCAAAAACTTACCGACTCCCACTTCATGGCCAGCTTCCCTCGATCTCATTATGAAGAAAGGATCAGAGGATCTCTCTCTTAGTCTCTACTACAACTATAGTAATCAAGGAGCTAAAAATCTCTTTCACCCGATTGGCCTACTCACTCCCTTTCGTGCCGATTTACTCGATGTAAAGAGAGAAAAGCTCTATAAGAATAATGCAGGTACTTACTTTGGAAGAATTGATATTGGATGGGATGGTGAATATGCAGAGCCAGAAGTTCCCTTTCCAATTGATGGCGTTTTTAAAAAACCTATTAAGATGAAATTTCTTTTCCAAGATCCTCAATCAGAAACATTCTCTATCATTGAAAAAGAGTTTAGCTCATTTGATCTTGCCGCAGGAAGTACCATTGACTCCTTAATGAGCACGATGAAGTTCATTAATCCAAAGTCTTCCCCTCAAGATTCAAATGAAGAAAGCAGTACTGCCTCTGAAGAGTCTCCTCAACTTGAAGAAACTTCTTCAACTTCATTATTAGGAATATTATTTTTTGCCTTTATCGGTGGTCTTATTCTTAATGTCATGCCCTGTGTACTGCCTGTAATCTCATTGAAGTTATTTGGTCTTGTTTCCCACTCAGATGAATCAAGGGCCGATATCTTTAAACATAACCTCTTTTATACTCTTGGTGTATTATTCACATTCCTACTTCTGGCTTCTACTATACTTATCCTAAAGGCCACAGGAGAGAATGTAGGCTGGGGGTTTCAGCTGCAAAGTCCTATCTTTGTCGCCATCATGATTATTTTCCTCTTTGTATTCTCTTTAAACCTTTTTGGGCTCTTTGAATTCATGACACCAGGAGGAAAGACTCTTGGAAATATGGAGCTAAAAAAGGGAGTAACGGGTGACTTTGTTGGAGGTGTGCTTGCTACAATCCTTTCAACACCATGTAGTGCTCCCTTCTTAGGTACAGCATTAACATTTGCTTTTTCGTCATCTCCTATTACGATTATTCTTATTTTTCAGGCCATTGGGGTTGGACTTGCCTTTCCTTTTCTTATGACAGGAATTTTTCCTGCAACAGTAAAGTTTCTTCCAAGACCAGGGATGTGGATGGAGCATGTGAAGAAGTTCTTAGGATTAACTCTTATCCTAACAACGCTTTGGCTTATTGATGTTTTTCTGGCACTGACCCATGGAAACCTTCCCCTTATGTTCCTCTTAAGTGCTCTCATTTTTACATTCTTTGCATTCTATTTCTCAAAGAATATTGGAAAGTCTAAAATCTGGAAGACTATCTTCTTCGCCATTCCGACCCTACTCTTGCTCAATCTATTCTTCTCTCCTCTTTTGAACACTCAAACGAGCGATGCAAGTGGTTCAGACCTGCTCGATGAAAAGAATATTCACGGTAAACTCAATTGGGAGAAGTGGTCTGAACAAAGAATGCAAGAACTCGCCAAAGAAGGTGTTCCCGTATTCATTGATTTCACGGCCAAGTGGTGTTTTACCTGTAAAGTAAATGAAAAACTTGTCATTGATACAAGTGCTTTCAAAGAGCTTACAGAGAAAAAAGGTGTTCATCTACTTCTTGGTGATTGGACGAAGTATGACCCGGTTATAGGAGAATATCTCAAGAAGAATGGCCACGTTGGAGTTCCCGCCTACTTCATTCAAAAAGCAGACGGTACCCTGGTAAAGCTTGGTGAAACTATTTCAATAAGTGAAATTGCAGAAAACTTAGATTAATTAAGCCGCTTTAATATGTTCGTGGATGGTTAACTTTACTTCATCATAAAGAGATTTAAGGTGATCCACGGACTTATCATGCCCCTTTAGTGAAAGAATATTAATTTCGCTAAAGGGAATAAAGACAAAGTGATTATTCTCTCCCTGCCTTTTAATTCCCTCTCCCACTTTTTGAGCTAAGAGATCCCCGCTCATAGTGAAGTTCTCAATGGCCCCAACCCACTCTTCTGATCTGAAAATATCATTAACATTTTCATCTTCTTTCAAAGACATTGGCTTCTTTAAGAATGATACCTCTCTTTGAGACCACTCTTTAATGGGGTTACCATTTGAGAAGTTCACCAAGAGACCATTATTTGTTAATTGTGAGATACGTCCTTGAATCGCTCCAAAGGGAGATCCGTCCGCTCTCATTTCGAGAGGAATATTTAGATTGAGTCTAAAGCTTCGTTGAGGGACACTTTCTTCTAGCATTTTTAGATAAATAAACTTTGAAAATATCTCTTTATCAAACCATCGCATAGACTTGACACTACAAAATGGTCCTGCTTCATGCTGAGTTGATACTAGGATATCTTCGAGATCAAACCATTGATACTTTAGACGTGGATCAAGATAGCACTCATAGAGATTATAAATCGTCGTTTTAAGTTGTCCTCTTTTACTCATTAGCCAAATATTAAAGTGCTTTAAGTTCTCAAGTTCTCCGCGAAGAGTTTCTACACGCTCGTGAAACTTTGATGCCTTTTGACTATATTGGTTTCTATAAAAATCAGCAGAGACTTTATCATTGGCCCAATGAAAACCAACAACTTCATTATTTGAAAAGTAGCAAGATTCATTTAACTTATTTCTGTAAAGATAATGATTAAGTCTTTCTTTAGTTCTCTGCTTTAAATGACTCATAGTAAATCCTTATGCCTAGTAGGTAAGCTCAACAACGCTTTGCGATTTCAAGGGTCTTTATTCCTATTCCTGCATTTCTATATTTCTACACACTCTAGCGGCCGCAGTATAAATATAAAGGATTAATCACATTTAAAGACTAATTCTCATAATCTCTAATAGTTAAATGATTTTTTCTATAAAGTTCATTGATTAGCGTCTTACAGTAATGTGACTCAATTAATAGGCAGATATTGGATCTAATTTATGATGATATTAATATATCTATATTCACAACTTTATTTTTAGCTTATTTAAACTATTTCAAACGAAAAAGGATGAAAACCACGATTAAAAGTACTTAATAAATCTTTTTTTATGACGAGAAACTTAATAAGTTCCTGTTTATACGAAACAAGTTCAGAGTGAACTTAACATAAATGCCGTTAGAATAGATATTATGAATAAAAAACTAGATGAATCCCTAAAGAAAGCAATCGATCAAATGGCCTATGGCCTAATCCTTAATCCAGAGGGAATGATCATTAGTGCAAATACTCTATTTCTATCAGCATGTAAATTGAAAGAACTTCCAGAGAATCTACTGATCTATGATTTCGAATGGGGACAGTACGACAGAGATTACTATGAGAGAATCATTCACCATCTATCCCAGGGTTTTCCATGGAGAGATGAAATAAAGATGGCCTATGAAGGCCATGAGTTTTGGATTGATATGAACCTCTCCCCTTCTAGCGATGCTCAAGAAATTCTTTTATTTGGAATGGACATTTCTGAAAGGAAGGCCAATGAAGAAATTATAAAACTTCAACAACAACAACTCTTTACCCAATCTCAATTCTCTGCTCTAGGAGAGATGGCCTCTGGTATAGCTCATGAAATCAACAACCCTCTTGCAATCATTTCAGGTTCTTGCTCTGTTATAACAAAATCCTTGAGCCGAGAAGAAATAGATAAAGAATTTATCAACGAAATGATGTCTGATATTCAAGGAACAGTTAAAAGGATTAGTAAAATCATTCAAGGTCTAAGAAATATTTCGAGAGATCCCAGTAAAGATGAGTTTGAAATGGTTTATATTCCAGAGATGTTAGAGGATGTCGTTTCCCTCTGTGGAGAAAAGTTCAAGGGACAAGGGATTGATTTAAAAATTAGTGATCTTGATATCTTTTCGCAATTACCCATAGAGATTTTAAAGATTCAAATGAGTCAAGTTATTCTCAACCTTCTTAACAATGCATTTGATGCTGTACTTACCTCTCAAAAAGAAGAGAAGTGGATAGACTTGAGTATTTCCTATGATCAGCATCGAGAGGAAATTGAAATCAAGGTTACAGATAGCGGTGATGGAATTCCCGATGATTTGAAAGAAAAGATTTTCAATCCATTTTTTACAACTAAAGATATTGGAAAAGGAACGGGACTCGGGTTAAGCCTATCCAAGGCCATTATAAAGAGACATCAAGGTGAATTTAGCTTAAGTACAGATCATGAGAATACTCAATTTTCTCTAAAGCTTCCTAGGTTACAAAGCCGAAGTCTTAGTGCTCAAAAACCCAGTTAAAAATTGGGAAAAGGGGGCAAATGAAGCGTCTGCATTATTTTGGTACTCGTATTAGTTTTATTGAAACTCTCAATGAAGAGCTTCATGGACTAATCGAGTCCAAGCAACTGCAGATACATCATAAGTCTATACGTGACCTTGATGATTACACTTTCAATGAACACGAAGATATTTCTGTTATTATTTTAGATATTTCGCCACTTGATGAAATACTCGCGCCGAAAATATGTCCTTCCCTATTGATGCTCAAAGAGGAGGAACAGCTCAACAAAACTAAGGTTCTTCTTACCTGTGCAAAAAAACCTAGCCTAGAGCTTGAAGGTCTTTATCACTCTTGTGGAGTTCAGTCTTACCATATATGGGGTGGTGACGAAAAACTATTCTTAAGAAATATTTTAGAGTTTTTGGATCAAAATCCTTCAGACAGCTCTGAGTTTGCAACCCTTAATCAAATCAGTACAACTATCCCTTGTTACTTCCCAGCGACTTTTAATAAAATCTCATCAAAAATAGCGTCTATTGAATCACCTACAGAATTGCCTTTAAATAAGAAGCTCATTATTCAGGGCGGATTGATTAATGAACTTGGACTTAAAAATATTACTCTAAAGGCAGCAGTAGAGGATAGAGAGAATCTTTATTACCCCAACAAGTATGTCTTTATTCCGCCAATAGTTCAGGATATATCTCATGTAACAAAGAATGATCTCTATGGGGAGAAGATCTCTAAACTCCACTTTGAAAAAATATTAAAAACTCACGGTAAAAACTTTATTCATAAAATAAACTCGATGGGTGTTTTTGGACCAAATCGCAAGATGAAGCGAATAAGTAAACTTCTCAACTTAGAATCTTGCAGTGAAGTCCATTGGTTTAGTCATTTGCAAGGAAATGAAGAAATATTGGCACAAGAACTTCCCGATCTTATTTTCCTAAATGTTGAAGCGGTAGAGGAAGTCAGTGAAAAATGCACTGAGAAGAACGGGTTTAAATATGAGGATATTCCAAAGCTTATTCAAATAGTGCAAAAGCAAGACTTCTACGAGCCCATCATAATCATATTGAACTCACCTTCTCATTCAAATGCTTTGAAACAGGTATTTAGATATGAAAAGTTAATGGCCTTTCAACAATCTATGACAAGAGAAGTTCTTATTGGAATTATCCAAAAGTATAATGAATGGTATGATATTCCATTTAGTTTAAACTCTCCTCAATTCATAAAAGTAGAGTCACAGGATCGTGTATTTTGGATCGAAGACGAATTGATTTTAGAAACTCTAAATGAGGACTTCGTCGAATTCTACTATAATGGTGATATTCCTGCGTATACTTGGGTTAGAGTTGAGTGTCCAGAAAGTCTCACTTTACTTGTTCTACATGAAATTGTTAATAAGTCAGGACCAAACAAAGAGAAAGCTTATAAAGCAAGAATAATGGGCCTTCAAGGTATGTTAGAGTCTTATGTTAGAGTTTTTATAAACCACTGTATTGATAACCCTAACGAGTCCTTTCAAAATTTCAAACAAATCAAAGAAAGAGTTTATAAATCTCTAGAAGAAGTTGAAGGGCACATTGGTCCATCATATAATAAAGAAAAGGTCAGTTAATTTATTGAGGTAACCATGAGTAAACAAATCCTAGTTATTGACGATGAGCAAAAGCTCCTCAAGTTAATCAGTATGCTCCTTTCAGACAAGGGTCTTAATATCGATACAGCGAATGATGGTATTGAAGGATTGGAAAGACTTGAGGCCAAGAGCTATGATCTCATCATTTGTGACCTAAATATGCCACGCTTGGATGGAATTGGAGTCATCAGAAAAGCTCGCTCAAATGGTGTAGAGAGTCCATTTGTTTTCTTCACAGGACATGGTAATGAAAATCTAATGATAGAATCCCTTAAATATGGGGCTCGTGGCTTTATCAACAAGCCTCACTTTGACAATCTAGAGTCACTAATTGATGAAGTTTTGGAAATCAATGGCCCAGAAGATGGTGCAAAAAAGCCCGCTGTATAGTAAATGGCCATTTGTTGATTATCCGCCCTAACTTAGATTAAGATTAAAATATAGAAAACAGGGGGCTTCTATGAGAACACTAGAGCAGTGGTTGAGCGATTATTCTACAGATCATCAAAATCCAACCAATAAGAAAATTCATCATATTTGTGTCCCCCTTATTATGTTTAGTCTGCTTGGGATGCTATGGTGTATTCCTTCACCGACAATTTTTAGCTCCATTGCTTTTCTAAACTGGTCAACTCTCTTTGCATTGGCCGCCCTAATGTTCTATTTCAGCCTAGGATTAAAAACAGCAATCTTCATGCTCGTTAACTCTATCATTCAATTTGCTCTCATTATTCAATTAGAAAAAACAAATAACTTATTTTTTATCTGTCTCGGAATATTCATAGTTGCTTGGATTGGGCAATTTATTGGACATAAAATAGAGGGAAAGAAGCCGAGCTTCTTTACTGACCTTCAATTCTTACTTATTGGACCGCTCTGGGTATTTAAGGGCTTCATTCTTTAATCGCTTTAAGTGTTCACTATGAAGCAGATCGTAGAATACATCTCTCAAGTTCTCTTGAACTTCTTTTCCCTTATGGTAGAGAATCACAGGTGTAAAGATATCTCCCTCTTCATCACCTTGATAGGCCACTTGATCGGGACTAATATTGTAACTTCCCACAGTATAGGTCGTCTCAAAATCAATATCTAAATAGGTCCTATAAAGCAACTCTGAACAAACAATAGTCTCTTCTGTATTCACATCAAAAGCAAAGTCATAATCTTTACCGATTTGAGAGAAAGCTGTTCGTAAATATTCAAGTTTCTTTTCAGGTGTAAGGCAAAAGCGAGTTCCCTCTTCCCAAACGTCACATTCCTCGGCCCTCATTACTACATAGTCATCAATATCAAGAAAATCTCTTAACGAATTAATCTGAACACCAGGTCGCAATGCTTCAATTATACGAGCGCCCTCTTCAATATCGGCCTGAAAGGAGATTCCTCTATAACCGTAATTTTCTACTGCATTCATGTAAAGAGAAGGGAGTTCATCCCAAATACCAATTTTTTTCAATTCTTCTTTCGTTCCTGTCCATATCGAATTATGCCCAAAGTGACCAGGGATAAAACGATCAGTTAAGCGAAAAGGGGTCTTTTCAAACATAACATCAAGAGGCTTCATTCTTTTGGCCAAAGAATCCTCCTCTTCTTTAGACATAGAATACAGATAGCCCCTACGAGATTGGACAAGGCCCACAGTATTTCCAAATGCTTTAGATGCATAATAAAGGGCTTTCATACCCAACTTTTTATAAGCATCCCATCGACGCTCACTCATCTGCTTCATGTTGGCCATCATATCTTCAAAGAATGATTTATTTTTACGAGATTGAATATAGTGGCCCACTTCACTATTATTAATGAGACTAAAGAGCGACTGATTAATGCCATTATTCTTTAAAAAATAGTCTATATTATCATTAAGCATAGACAGAAGTTCACCTAAATTATCACTCTTATATAGGGCATTGATATAGCTATGCCATTTGGCCTCAATCGTTCTAGCTTCAATATTTTTAATATCTCTTATAAGGGCAAAACGAAAACGTTCATTATTAATAAATGGAATTAGCCCTAAGGAAAAATTCTCCAACACCATGACTCTATTTGATACTTGATAGAGAAAATCTTCGAAAAGCTCCATTCCTTTATTATCGTCTGGATTAATTGAAACTCTTGTTACAGTTTTTCGATAAGTTCGGACTCTAACACGACTGGCCCTTAGAGCTCGAGCTCGAGCAAGCCTAGAGTAGCGATAGTTGACACTTGTTTCCCTATCTCTATTTATTAAAATAATATTATCGGGATTTAAAAAGTCGATTTGAGAGCTGCGATACTTATCAATTGAGTGAGACATTTTTTCAGTATAAACAGTGACTAGCTCTCTTAAGCTCTTTAAATGACGAGCTGATATTTCACCATTATTATTGTCTGAATGTTCAAGCATTTGCTCATAGAGGCCTTGAATCTCTTGGCGCCACTTCTGCTGCTCTTCAACTTTGCTCAATAAGGCCAGCACTCTCTTTTCATGAGAAAGCTCAATAAGAGACGACTCTCTTAACTCAGTTGATTCAGCAAAGGCCAAACTAGAAATAACTAGCCCCGAGAAAATTACAAATAAGATAGAAAGAAATGCTTTCCATGACCTAAAATTCAACATGCCTAATATAGATACAAGAATGAGGCCAATTGAGGTGCCTTTAACTCCCTGTTTTCTAGAGTAAAAGTGTCTACTTTTTAATCAACTGAACAACTTGTTAATTTCTGCCTGATTACAAAATATTAGAATAAATTCCTATATTTGCATAAACTATAGCTATGCCACAAGCTACAGAAATTAGTCCATCTCTCTTATTAAATCGCCTAACTTTTCAGGTTATTCCCATTAGTATACGAGAACTTCTTTTTCTCTCGACCGCACCTTGTGACATTTATGGTCTGAAAGATGGACTCTTCTATCGCGCCCTAAGAAAAGGAGTCTTCACGAATAAAAACTTATTACGTGAGCTCATATCAAAAGGACAAATCTATCTCTTTGTAAAAAAAGAAGAGCGCTCTTTGATTATTCAGACTGTTCAAAAGAATTTACTACAAGTGACCAGATCTCTTTCTTTAGGAAATCCTCTAGAGAAAGGTAAAGCACAGATGAACCTCTTAACCATCAATATGGGCTATCTCTACCAAAACCCTACTGATGACTCTATCCTTAAGCTTCAACATCAATGTGCAAAGAACTTAAGCTACTTCCTTATGAATAAGATCGATCTACTCGTTCCTCTTCAAAGGGAGTTCATTAAGCAAAAACATCACTTCGTACTAGCTCAGCCACTAATTGCTTCTCTATTTCTACTAGGGCTTATGAAGTATTCTCAACTCTATAGTGATAGCGAAATTGAAAACCTTTTTATTACTTCATATTTTAAAGATATAGGAATGTCTGCTATTCCTGCCGAGAAATACGATCAAGATGACTTAACAGAGAAAGAGAAAGAGGTTCTTAGCTCCCATGCTACTAATTCAGTTCAAATACTTAAGGGACGTCTTCCCCTATCTCCGAATCACCTTAGTATAATCGAACATCACCACACCTTTAGCTTACTAACCAATAAGCTTCAGCTTAATCTTAAAGACAAACAAAAAGAGGGCGAACTTATTGCGGGCTTTGAAACCATGCTTGTTACAGTTATGGATGTTCTCTCGGCGATGATTACAGGAAGACCCTTTAGAAAGCCTACAAAAATTTTTGAAGCACTTGATTTGATCAAAATTCTCATTGCCGACCAATACCCTCAGGAGTTTCGCTTAATTGTAAGTTATTTTAAAAACTTCTTTATTGATCGTTAGTTCAAGCATTTAGCTTAAATCCTGACAAAATCCCACCGACAATATTTTTACTTAAGTCTTCATTTTTTCTTTTCAAAACGTTTTGCAATTGCAACAATTTTCACAGGGTTAGGATTAGGGAAAGATCCTAACTAAGGCATAAAATTCAAAAGTTATTTTTTTATACTGGCCATCAGAAATTCTAAGGAGGGAAATCATGGCACAACCTGTAGAAGTAAGTCCTATAACTGGAATCATTGAAGAGGACCAAGTCTTTATCGACTTTGGCGATCACGAAGGAAAGAGCATTCTTGAAATTGCAGATACCCTTCCCGACTATTACGATTTTCTTATTAATAGAAAGAATGATGGTCAATGTACGATCCGTCGTTCCAGAGATAAGATCTTTAGACTTTATGTCACCACAACATTGAACTAATTTAAAAAGCCCACTATTAGTGGGCTTTTTAATTTCTAACTCTTCTTTGCTTTCCAGATACGATAACGTTTACGTAACGAATGAATAATTGCATTCTTCAGATTAAAGCCATGCTCCTTATGAACTGGTCCAATCCAGTGACCAAAATTACCAGGATTCACGATCTCTCTTTTTAATTTTTCAGATGTAATGATGTTATAAAAGTTTTCAAAATCAGGATGAGCTTCATCGTAGATACATCGGGCCTTGTACTGTTCATCCGTGAAGGTTCCCCAGTTAGCTATTTTTTGAAAAAAAACTTGATCTACACCAAGCTCCTCTCCTAAGTCTACAAATGCTGGAATTTCTTTATAGTTATGATCTTGAACAACGAAATCTAAACGAAGAAAAGGAATTTCACTTCTTAAGCGAAGCCCTGACAATAACTTTAAGTTCTCCATTAATAATTTCCAATTTCCTCCCCTACGAGTAATTTTATATGTATCTTCAGTGGCAGCATCAATTGAAATACAAACCATCGCAATTTGATTATGGATTTTATGCATTTTTTCCCAGGCACCGCGATTGAAGAGAACCCCATTCGTCATGATTTGTATTTTTAGACCTGGATGCTTATTGCCTTCTAGTTCAAAAAGAAATTTACGAAAGTACTCCCCAACAAAGGGATCTCCCGAAGAACATGCAATCACTTTTGTATCGGAGAGGTCACGAGAGAGAAGATCTTGAGTAATTTTTTCCATGATCAATTTCTGTTCATCAGTGGCCGAAGTTATAAAGTCATTTCGACAACTGGGGCAGGCAAGATTACAGGTTTGATCATAAGAGAGATTAATTTCTTTAGGACGATTACTTAAAGAAAGCTCCCCCTTAAAGTAGGCATCTAAAATAGACTGATCTTCAATAACACCTATATCGAGAAGATTATCGCTTTGAATTTCAGGACACAGATCAGTTTTACAGTATAAGTAGCTTCCATCTAAGATGGATGCCCTGACTTTTTTAAATTCATCGGAGTTCCAAATTTCATCCAGAGAATCCTTTGCAAGATCACCTGTAACATTAGGAAGAATTTCAGGGCAGCAGGCGTAACAAGGAACTCGCCCATTTTGGGGAGTTCCTATTTCAAAATACTCAAATGGTTTTCGACAAATCTTGCCAGGAAAAGGAGGTCTTTTGGTCATGAGACTATTTTACACCATTAATCACTAGAGTCACTTTCCAAGGGCCAGACCTTGCCCTCTTGGATCAGACACACCTATGATCTGCCCTCTTTCCATGGCAATCGCCTGAATACGACAACCTAAATTCTTATGATTAATTTTATATCCCATTTCTCTTAGCTTATCCTCTTCTTCTTTCTTCATTCCTATAGTCCCTACTCTCAGTTCATCGGGATACCATTGGTGATGGTAACGAATGGCCGAAACTGAATTGAGAAGAGGTTGTCCATGCTCAATATAATTTAAAATCGTTTGGGCAACACAAGTAAGAATACGTGTTCCCGAGGGAGTCCCTACGGCCATAACAGGCTTACCTTTCTTCAATACAAGAGTCGGAGACATACTTGAAAGTGGTCTCTTTTCAGACTCAACAAGATTATTCTTTCCTCCAACAGCACCAAAGAGATTCTTAGCTCCTACTTTTGTGGCGAAGTCATCCATTTCATTATTAAGAATAATTCCTGTTCCTGGAATAACCAATCCAGAGCCCATGAAACCGTTAATCGTTTGAGTAGAAGCAACCATATTTCCACTCTTATCCATTATCGAAAAGTGAGTGGTCTCTGTTGATTCATAACCGTCAAATTTACCAGGGAGCACTTCATCTTTTTTCAAGGCCCTATTGGCCGGAATCTTCTCTCTAATTTTTTGTGCATATTCTTTAGATGTAAGCTCATCAAGAGGAACACGAACATAGTCCATATCTCCTAAATAGCGAGCGCGATCAGCAAAGGCCTGCTGCATGGCCGCTGCTGTATAGTGAACCGCTTTCGCTCCGTGAACACCATAGTGGCCAATATTAAGAGGCTCAAGAATATTGAGTATCTGAATAACATGAATTCCTCCAGAACTTGGAGGCCCCATAGAGAAGACTTCATAATCTTTATAAGCCCCGACTACAGGATCTCTCTGAATCATATTGTAGCGATTCAAATCATTGTAACGGATAAGACCGCCACGTCTTCTCTCTTCAGCAACAATTGCATCGGCCACCCAACCTTTATAGAATCCATCACGTCCTTTCTTTGCGATTGTCTTTAAAGTCTTGGCCAAATCTTTTTGCACGAGAAGATCACCTTCACCCAAGACTTGTCCTTTCTTATTAAAGAAGATCTTCACTGTTGCAGGAAACTTTCTAAGCGTCTCTTCTCTAATTTTTAAGGCCATGGCAAGGCCTGGATAGACCTTAAATCCATTGTCTGCTAAATCAATCGCTGGTTGCATGACTGTGGCCAGAGGAAGCTTTCCATACTTCTTATGGATCTCAACTATTCCTGCGACAAGCCCAGGAACTCCTCCAGCAAATACACCATTAAGAGACTTTCCTTCGATTACATTGCCCTTTTTATCAAGAAACATTTTAGAGTTTGCCAATAATGGGGCCTTCTCTCTAAAATCAAAAGTCACAGGGGTATCCATATCTGGTGATTTGAATACGAGGAATCCTCCCCCACCAATTCCTGTTGACTGAGGCCTTTCAACAGAAATACAAAAACTCACAGCTGCAGCGGCATCAATAGCATTTCCACCAAGTTCATACATTTTTGTACCGGCCTTTGTGGAGTAGGTCCCCTGAGAAGTCACCACATAGTCCTTTCCTTCAAAAGTATGTTCTGCAAAATTCTCACCCGGTGCCAGGGGAGTCGTTCTGTATTTGAATTGCTGTGAGGAGCAAGATGCGAGTATTAATAAAATGAAAATGAATCTGAGCTTATTTAAAACCATGAAAATCCTCGTTGAAATTAGTCACCTCATTATAGGAGCTAATGAAATAATTTTCATCCTTAGTAGTTATTTGCTGCGCATCAAAACGCAATGGCCCTTAACAGACCATGTGACGCATACTATAAATATGGAGAATTTATCCAAAGTTAGTTACGGCTTAGTTAAGATTTTAAGAATCTTCATAGGATTGAGGTTTTTAGTACCTCATAACGATGAAAGATATGATATCTATCTTCTTGAATTTAGAGATTTTTAAATAATAACTTATATAAGGTATTAGTTTATGGGTGCACGAATTTTAATCGTAGAAGACGAATCAGATATCTCAGATATCCTCAGTGTTCAACTTAAGAATAAAGGTCACGAAGTTAAGGTGATTGCTGACGGCTCAGAGGCCCTCGAATATATTCAAGGCCAAGATGATGAGATTGACCTCTTTATTCTTGATCGAATGCTTCCGGGTACATCGGGTTCAGAAATTTGTAAATTCTTGAGAATGTTTAAAAAGACTAAAGAGCTTCCTATTCTTATGCTAACGGCCATGACAAGACCTGAAGATATAATCGAAGGCCTAGATGCAGGTGCCGATGACTATGTTACCAAGCCATTTGATACCACAATTCTTATGGCCCGCTTAAGAGCACTTTTAAGAAGGGCCGAAACCCTTCAAAAACCAGATCAGGAAAAAGATCTTGGTATCTATAAGGTTAACTCACTCAGAGTCGATACTAATCAATGTAAGGCATGGATCGATGATAGAGAGCTTGACCTCACTCTTTCCGAGTATAAGCTACTGGTGGCCTTTCTTAAGCAACCAGGTAAGGTCCTTACCCGTAACCAACTTGTAGACTTTATTCAAGATGGTCCTGTTCATGTTACGGATAGAACTATTGATACTCATATCTTTGGGCTTAGAAAGAAGTTAAAGGAATATTCAAAGCTCATTGAAACAATTAGAGGGATCGGTTATCGCGTGGCCGCAGAGTCTTAAAGAGAGACTCCCCTCACCATCTGGCAAAACAAAAGAAAAAGAGCTCCCAAGTAGCTTTTCCAGAGTAATGGACTCTCTTCCATGGCGCTTTTTTAGAAAGCTTGCCATGATGCAAATTGTAGTGACCTCTTTGGTCATTATTGCGACCGCATGGATGGCCCGCTACTACCTAAAGACCTATATTACCACTCAGGCCCAAGAACAACTTAGGGAGTCCTTAAGTCTCATTCGTGAATCTATTCAAACTCAAAATATATCGCCTATTAGATGGTGTCGCTCTTTAAAGCTTAATTGGACCACTCGATATACCTTGATCAACTCTCAAGGAAATGTTCTTTGCGATAATTTTGTTGATCCAAGAAGCATGGAAGATCAGCTTCATTTTCCTGAAATTCAAGACGCTCTCAGGATTGGCTTTGGTAGTCAGATTCGTTTTGATAAAGTCGTTAGCTCCAATCTAATCTACGGCGCCGTAAGCATCGATAGTATGGTTGATGGATTAAAGGCCCGCTACATAATTCGCCAAACAGTTCCTCTTAATAAACTTGATAAAGCAATGAAAGAGCTTGATCGATCCATTATCATCTTTCTCTTTCCTCTACTCATCCTAACCTCACTATTTTCTCTCTGGGGCTCCCTACAAGTTTCATTTCCCCTTCGCTCCATTTTAAAGAAAGTAGATGACATGAAGAGGGTCACCAAAGATGACTCTTCCAGCTACCTCTTTGACCCAAGTGATGAGTGGACCATTGTTGAAAAGACACTTGATCGTGCCCAGGAAGGTTTAGAGCGCTATATTGAACAGCTCTATAATGAAAACGAAAAGATGGGGACAGTGATGGAGTCTATTACTGACTCTATTTTGGCCATCGGCCTCAATGAAGAGATTCTCTTTGCCAACCCTCAGTTTAAAAAGAATTTCTTGGCCAAGGATGTGAAGAAAAAAGATATTTTGAATTATAAAATTTGGGAAGTCACTCGTGACCTTGAGCTTCAGTCTCTTTTCAATGAATGCTTACTTCAAGGAGCAGGTGTTAAGAAGAGGAATATGGAGCTTGCGATCAAGGGGGGTAAGCGTAACTCTTTCTTCGATGTCAAAGTAAATCCTGTTATTGATCAAAAAGGTGAAGTCTTTGGTGCCGTAGGGGTTTTCCACGATGTTACAGAGAGAAAGCTTGCTGAGCAGATGAGAGAAGATTTCGTGGCCAATGTCAGCCATGAAATTAGAACTCCACTAACTGCAATCAAAGGCTATGCTCAAGTAATACGAGACACTCCACCCGAGCAAATGGATACGGTTCGTCCTTTCTTTGACAAGCTTGAAAGTAATGCCGATCGTTTAACAAATCTCTTCAATGATATCTTGCAACTCTCTGTTATCGAATCAAAACACAAAGTTCCCAAAGAGACTGTCTACCTTGAAGAATTCACGGAAACGGTGATTACTAATGTAAAGCAATCCTACTTAACTAAGAATATTGTGGTTCAAACTCAATTTGAGATTGAAAAAATTTGGGTGAATCCCCAGTTCTTTGAACAGCTTCTAACCAATCTCATTGAAAATGCTCATAAGTACACTCCAGCTGGTGGACATGTTTTTGTAGAATGGTCCAAATCTAAAAATCCCGAAAAGAGAGAGAAGTGGGATATTCTAAAAGTTAGAGATTCCGGAATAGGAATTCCAAAAGAACATCATGCTCGATTATTTGAACGATTTTATCGTGTAGATTATTCCCGATCTCGAGATATGGGTGGAACTGGTCTTGGACTTGCCATCGTTAAACATATTGTGCAGATTCACGATGGTAAAATTTCGGTTGAATCAAGAGAAGGAGAAGGGACTTCATTTATTGTTAAAATCCCCTCTCACTACTAGTCTTCTTTTATATTACCCAATGGCCATAGGGCTTCAAGCTTCATTCAATTAAGTATGCGACTTGAACTCATTTCCATTTAGTTAAATTCTCCCTAAGGAAAATTCAAACAGTATGAGTATATAAAATTAAGAAAGAGATGTTACGTTTACAGCGCAAGGACCTTTTCTTCCTTCGCCTACTTCGTACTCAACTTTGTCGTTGTCTCTGATTGTTCCACCATTAATTCCTGTAACGTGTACAAAAATATCTTGTCCACCTTCATCAGGAGTGATGAATCCAAAACCTTTCTCTTCATTAAAAAACTTTACTGTACCTGTGGCCATCTTCTTTTCCTTTGTTAAAGTTACCAACTCGTCAATTAATATTCGCAAGTGAACTATAAATTTTTAAAGCCCCTTGCTTTATAAACCCATTTGTTTTCCAAAAAGATTTATATTTCCGTTCTATTAAATAATCAACCCTATCTCCAACAGTTATAAGAAAGAATTGATAATCATTCACTCTTGAGACCAGTTCATCCAATATCACACAGATATCCTGCATCTCACTAAAATCATAAATGAAATATACCTGAGCTACCGGAAGGTCAAATGAATCTTCCAATACATTTTCAAGCAAAACTTCACAATTTGCTAGGTCTAGTTTTTCATAAACCCTATTTGCCTCTCTTGCTCTTAGCTTAAGTATTTCATACCCAATAAATTCCGCTTCGGGAAATAAAGAATTCATCACGAGACCAACTCTTCCGTATCCACAGCCAATATCCACAATTCTCTTAATGGGATAACAGCTTATTGCCATCAGGGCATCGTATATATGATTATATGGGGTTTGGAGTACGTGAGGAGGTAACCCAATCCAAGTTTGAGTTCCCTCGTAGTGTTGAGTACCACCAGTAGCACTAAACTCGTCATAGGAGCGGTAGCGCTGAAGGAGCTTGGCCTCGATCTTATTGATTTTATAGCCAATCTTCTTATCTAAATTACGAGCGTGAATTCTAGGGTGAGTTCCCTGTTGGGTTTGGTAGGTTGATTCTATGCGAATCAATTCGTTTAGGCCTAGGGTGTTATCTGCGGTAATCAAATATTCTCCGTCATACTTTGAAACTATTTCGGAGTCTTATCTGCTATTTCCGGAATATTTTTTGTGCTATGAGGCACGTAATTTATATCTTAAATTTCTATAATGCAACACTTAATCAACTAATTTAGCAACGCGGCCCGGTAAACTATTCGCATGCCCAAGAAATCCAGTAGATGCATCCGTTTTTAATTGGGAAACGGCCCTTTCAGCAGTAGCTTTGGCCACGTCTGTGTCACGAATCCTTGAATTAGAGGCAGATGTATTTATCTTAGAGACTTCAATATTTGAAACTGTGGCCTGCATTCGGTTCTGCATGGCCCCTATAAATGCCCGAGCACCACTCACCTCAGTGAGCATTCGATCAATTTGCGGCAAAACCGCTATACTCTGTCCCTTAGAAGTCACAGAGGCCGTTGATAGACTCACCTGATCCGCAGAGCGAAGGAGACGACTCATATCATAATTTACTCGATCAACTTTGGCATCGTTATGGATTCCCAATTGAAAATCAAATTGGCCTCCACTACCATCCAAGAGTTTGCGCCCATTGAATTCATTTGTTTTTATGATTCTCTTAATTTCGCGCTTAAGCTGCTGGAACTCAATATTGGCCCGACCACGGTCTTCATCTCCAAGAGTATCGTTTGCCGCTTGAAGGGCAAGCTCTTTTAGCCTTGTGGCCATACCTTGAATTTCCCCTAGCCCCGACTCAGCAACTTGGATTAGAGAGATAGCATCGTTGGCATTACGTTCAGCTTGACCCATCGAGCGAATACGCGAGCGCATCCCCTCAGAGATGATGAGGCCGGAGGGATCAACAGCTGCTTGGTTAATACGGTCCCCCGTGGCCAAACTTCTATTTTGCCTCTCCACATCTTGTAAATTTCGATCCAACTTGGCCTTCGAATTGATGGCCACCGTGTTGGTGCGAACAACGAATCCCAACTCTCCTCCTTGGATTTGGGAATATTACGAGTGAAGTACTCTTTATTGGGTGCACTCCACACCATCGTTTCGGGATTAACTGATTAAATGAATAAGGGATGGAGAACTTTTTGCTCCAGTGGAAGATTTTACCTAGTATTTAATAAAGGGTGAGTTATTTGCTCTGATTCTCAAGCGCTGAGAGCTGACTATTAAGATAGAAAATCTCTCTTTCGATCATTTTTCTCTGCTCTGAGTAGTGGTGCATTTGCTGGGCCGAATTCCTCGCTTTAAACTCATGTACATCAGGACCAGCTCCAGTTGCCGCGGTGGAAGATTCCATCATTTCATGCTGACCATAGATCTTCTCTTCTCTCTTTTCCCATCCAGAGAGGGCCTTTAAGTGAGATTGCTTCTCCTGAAGTTTACGATTAAGCCAACTCTTATAAGCCTGATTATCCATTTCAGAACGTGCGCGATCGGCCTGCCTCATGAAATCCTGATGCTCCTTCTTATAGTCTGTGCGTGTTCCAGCACATCCCATTGTCAAAAAAAGAATAGATAAAAAGATAATCGTCTTTTGAGTTATATTCACAAATTCCTCTCACTTAAGTTCTCCTTACTATACCGAAAGCACATCAAGGTTTCCAAGGAGAATCCAATAAATCCTAACATCCCTTTGAAAAGCATGGCCGTTTACTTGACCTCTAATGTTTAGAAAAATAACGTTTTAGGAAGACAAAAGGAATAAATATGAAACCATGCATAAATATGCGTCCCCTTTGGGTATGCCTCACCCTCTCAGTCCTATCCTGCGCCCTTCAAGCGAAAGTTGACTACTGGCCAACTCAAGCTTGGAAAACACGGAGTTTGGAAGCTGCAGGTTTTGACCGAGTGAAGTTTCAAAAAGTTCTCGACTATGTCTGGGAAGATAAAGGTAATCACAAAAGTGATGCCTTTGTGCTCATTAAAGATGGTTATGTAGTCTATGAAGGCTATGATCGTGGCTATCACCCCAAGCGAAAACATATGTTCTGGTCGCTTACCAAGAGTATGACAAGTACCATTATCGGAGCTGCCATTCACAAAGGATATATTGATCTCGAAGCAAAGGCCGTGGACTTCTACCCCGAAATGGATAGAGATCTCGCTCGAGATGTTAACTTAAGACAAATTCTCAACATGAGTGCAGGTTTTAAATTCTATGAAGAAAATCCTGTGAATATTGCCCTTAGTGACTCTATCTTTGTTTATTATTCTCAAAAGGCCTACAGAGATGTGGCCAAGAATGTGGCCTCCCTTGAAATGAAGTATGCACCAGATGAGCAATTTAATTATGGAACTCACCAACCAATGCTTGTCATGGGAATGCTAAAAAAGAAAATAAATAATGCCTCTATCTATGATGAACTTCCCTGGGATCTTCTTTTCAAACCTCTTGGGATGAAACATATGGTTTTTGAGCGTGATCAAGCAGGTACATTCTTAGGTGGCTCAACGGGATGGGGAACGGCCAAAGAGTATGCAAAGATAGGCTTACTCATGCTCGAAGATGGTGTTTGGGAAGGTCAAAGAATCCTTCCCGAGTGGTGGGTTAAGTTTGCCACTCAAACCGTTGCTCCTGCCCTGCTGAAAAAGAAATCTGAAGATGGAGAACAACGATTAAATGTTGAGTCCTACGGAGCTTACTGGTGGCTTAATAAAAAACTTCCCATGAATAAACATCGACCCTACCCCAGTGCACCTGAAAACCTGTATCAGGCCATGGGCTTTCGTGGCCAAACAATGGGTGTTCTTCCTGATCAAGGTATTATTGTCGTAAGAATGGGAAGTGATGGTAGAAAACCCAATAAGAAACTTAAAAGAGATAAACTCTATAAACTCCTATTGGCCTCTCTCAAGCAGGAGAAAAAATAATGAAAAAATGTATTTATCTAGTCGTGACCCTTTTCATTACTTCTTCTTGTAAGTACACCGAGTCTCCTTCAGCGGCCTTGGCCAAAGAAATGTGCTCTTGTCTCTATGTTTCTGAGCAGACCGTAGACTATTGTAAAATCGTAACTAAAGAAGGCCGCATTTTAGCAAAATGGGAGGCCTTTCCTGAAGAGCAGAAAGTGATCGCCAAAGGGGTTAATCATACCAGCATGGCCCGTATGGATGAAGATCCTCGCTATGGATGCACCCTGATCAGTGTTGAGAACTCTCCGGAAAATGCAGAATTATTTAATGAGTCGTAAAATACAAGTTCAAGTAAAGCTCAAATCTAAGAAAGAAGGAGTTGAGCAACTTGAAGATGGAAGTTTCATCGTTCGCTGTAACGAGCCTCCAGTTGATGGCAAGGCCAATAAGAAAATCATTCAATTACTTTCTAAATTCTTAGGTGTACCTAAGAGTGACGTCGCTCTCTTACATGGTCAAACCAGTAAGAAGAAAGTATTTATCATTGAGGATTAGTTATTTTCCAGTGGTCATGTCGAGAATGGCCTTCACAGGAGCGGCAATTACTTTTTTAGTATCTTCAATAACCTCAGAAGGTGCGACTGGCTCTTCTTCCACTTGCTTTCCATCTTCATCAATATCTGTAATATCTTGAGAGCGAAGCACTTCTACATTATTAAGCTTAGCACTACAGTCTTCAGTCTTTGGGCGAGATCTTGTTTGAGACAGGAAGTGACCCATATACACAAATCCATCGGTACCATTTGGCTTTAGGGTAAACATACCTCGGACACGCTCAGATGAGGATATGTAATTCTTCCAGAAATCAGGAATCTCCGGCCCCAATGTCGAGGCCGTCGTGCTTCCCAAAATAGGATCACCATTTTTGAAAATATCTCTCATTCCATCATCACTAAGCTTGTCTGACATTCCTCGAACTTTCTCTTCTAAACGTGGAAGATAATCAAAGCTCTCCCCTTTATAAGAAATCTTCAGCCCCTGTCCCCCTTCTATTGGCTTCACAGTATACCCAGGATTCTTTCTTAATTCTTTGGCCACAGTTTGGAAGTATTCCTTTTGAGCTTCTTTAAAGATTACAGGGTCAAACTTATTTCCCTTTAGGCGTTTAAACTCTCCAACGAGATCATCAAACTTTTCCTGAATATTATCTAACCTTAAAGCACTTGCTCTAGCTTGTTTAATGGCAGGAGAGATTTCTCCCACGTTCTTTGCCGCCCTTTCATCAACAAACTTCCATCCCTTCTGTTGCCCGGCCTGATAGGACTTATGATAAAAGTTTGTTAGAGGAGTTGCCTTCACCAGATTAACAAAGCTATCTCCTATACCAAGAAGGAACTTCAGCTCTGTTACTTGAGTACTTAGGAAATCCGTTAGTCCTCTTGATTTACGACTTAAGCGATATTTTGCTCTTCTCGAAGCAGCACTTGCTTTATTTAACATTTCATTAGAAGCCACTTTCGATTTAAGCTCATCGACAAATTTCCCAGTGATTCCAAACTTCTTAGGTTCATCTGCGATTTTTCTTCGAAGACTACGCATTTTTGATAAACTCTTTGCTGTTCCCAGCATCGCTCCTAGGAAGTAGCCAGTTCCCAATTGAGAGGCCATACCACAAACCCAGTTCATAGAGTGTTCAATAGAGGGACAACTCCAGTTAGGCTTCTTAGTACAAGTTGAATTATAGGGAATACCATCCCACTCAGTACAGGCAATGGTTTCAGAGAAGTATTCTTTCACACTTCCAAAGAAGTCGAAGAAGTTCTTTCTCAAAAGACTATAGAATTTAGGGAGATCCCAGTCGCTAATGGCCTTGGCCATGTCCTGAGACATCATACTTGAAAGAAGCATAGATTCTGATCGCTCTTCTTCTTCGTTGAAAAAATCGTTCCACGCCCCTTTCGCCATTCTGAATAAGGCCTTAGGTGCATCCCAAACAAACATTTTCACCATATGATAGAGTGAGTCTGCAATATTAGAGAGTAAATTACCAATGCAGCCTACCTCAGTTTTTCCATCATCTTTACCTGTTAGTTTTTTTCCAAGATTTTTTAAATCTTTTCCAATAAAAGAATTAAATATCTCGCCTAAAACAGTCTTGTCATCTTCACCCTTAGGGCATTTTCCTTTGTAGCTGCGAACCGCTTTTAATGTATCACTAGCAAGTCTTGTTGAAACTGACTCCTCCAAGACTTCCTCTTTAATACAGTCACCATTTTCTAGAACCTCTTCATTTAGTAGAGGTACTAAATTTTCAGCAGTTGAAATTGTGGCATTTCCCCCTCGATAGCACTGAAGAAATACAGGTATGATAAATCCATCTTCTTCACGCCCTAGAAAGTAAGCAAACTTCTTCGCTTTTGCATCCACTCCAGATTCTTTATTACAAACCTGACGGGCCTCACACTTAAAGTAATCGCTGTTGCGATAGAAAGAATCACCTAGGTTGAATTTTTCATTTTGATTAAGATAGCGAAAGTGGGTCTTATTCTCTTCTTGAGCAAAAATTTGATGTGAAAAAATGCTGTTTAACACTACAATGGAGATAATGAAAAAACGATTTATAGCTTTGACGCTACTTCTTTTCACTTTTAGCTCTGCAAACTTTTCTAAGGAAAAGGACAAAGCTAATTTGAATCGCTTCCAATGGAATAACATTTCTATCCAACTACCTTTCTCACCAGAGTGGGCCATTACCAAACCAAGAAAGAACCCCTATGATCCGCTCAACTTTATGAACCCGGATTCACCTGCTCCGAGAATCATTGCGAATCTATCTCAAACTAACTTTGAGCTCTCTACAAAGGACTTTTCGGCATTTAAGGATGAGTTTCTTAAGTCAAAAGTGGCCTGGATTGAAAAATCTGAAGGTGAGATTCTTGAAAAACCTATTTTTACCTTCACTAAAGAAAAAATGCTTTTAAAGTACGAATATAGCTTTGCCATAAAGCAGGAAAAGTTCAAAGAATTCGGGCACTTCCAAAGATGTACCCCCAAGATCGCCTTTAGCCTTAGGGTGATGATTCCACAGAGCAAAATCAAGGCCCATCCAGAGCTTACAACAGAAATTATAGACTTTTTTCGTAACTCCTCAGCGTGCATTCACTAACTCACCGCCAAATCGTAGACAAATGACTTTCTTCATGATGAATTACCCGCCATGACTGACTCAAAGAATAACACTGCACCACAAAAGCGCCCGGACTGGTTAAAAGTGAGGGCCCCTGTCTCCAAAGGCTATCATGAAATAAAAGATATGCTGGGAGGGCTCAACCTCGCTACCGTATGCCAAGAGGCCATTTGTCCCAATATCGAAGAGTGCTGGAGTGGCGGTACAGCAACCTTTATGCTCATGGGAGATACATGTACTCGCGCTTGTAAATTCTGTGCAGTAAAAACGGGAAATCCAAAAGGTATTCTCGACCTTGAAGAACCTCAAAAAGTTGGTTACGCCATTTCCCAGATGAAGCTCGACTATGTTGTTCTCACTTCCGTTGATCGAGATGACCTCGAAGATCTTGGTGCAGACCATTTTGCTCAAACCATTGAGACTATAAAAACAAATAATCCTAAAATGATTGTTGAAGTTCTCACTCCTGACTTTAATGCTATTCCAATACTTGTTGAGAGAATCATTTCGGCCAAGCCTGATGTCTTTGCCCATAATGTTGAAACAGTTGAATCTCTAACCCCTTCGGTAAGAGATCGCAGAAGTCAGTATAGAAAATCCCTAAAGACCTTGGAGTTGGCCAAGAAAGTAAAGGCATCACAATATACCAAGACCTCCATTATGCTAGGCTTGGGAGAAAAAGATGAAGAACTCATGCAGACTCTTAAAGATCTGCGTGATGTAGGTTGTGATGTCGTTACCTTTGGACAATATCTTGCTCCAACCAATCGCCATAAAAAATATCTACCGATTCATGACTACGCCACTCCTGAGCGTTTCAAATACTGGAAAGAAGTCGCCGATGATATGGGATTTCTCTACTGTGCTTCAGGTCCCTTAGTAAGAAGCTCCTACCGTGCTGGTGAATTCTTTATGAAAGGTGTGATCGAAAAGAATAGAGAAAAAGAAAGCTCTTCTCGCCCGAGCTTTCCAACAATTTAAGAATAGAATTTCATGAGAATCATTAATCTAGGCCTAGTCGATTACAAGAAAGCGTATGAGACTCAACTCAAAGAAGTTGAAAATGTCCTCACAGGCAGTGAAGAAGCCCTAATTATTTGCTCTCACCCCTCTGTTGTCACACTGGGAAAAAAATCGACACCTACAGATATTCTCGGATGGCAAGGCCAAATTGAAGAAATAGAAAGAGGAGGCAAGGCCACCTATCACGGTCCGGGCCAGGTCGTTATCTACCCTATTATTAATCTAAAAAACCATGGTCAAAATATTTCAGGCTTTCTTGAGGCCATGGAACAATCAATGGTTGAAGTTCTTAAGCATTTTCAACTTAACTCTAAAGGTAATGAAGAGCGTGGAAAACCTGACTACACAGGAGTCTGGGTTGAAACTCAACTGGGCCCCAAGAAGATCGCTTCTATTGGAATTGCCATTAAACGCTGGATCACTTTTCATGGACTCGCCTTTAACCTGGACTTTGACCCTCTTGCCTTCAGTGGCATAAACCCTTGTGGCTTCAGCACAACGACGATGACAAATCTTGAGTCATTACTTGGAAATAAAGTTGAGAGAAGTCATTTTGAAAATCTTTTATCCCAAACCCTTATCTCTAGGTTACGTCTTCTCTAAACTGTACTAGTTTTGTCCTCTTTTTCTCTGTAGACAATTTTGCCTCGGGCCCTCACAATAGAGGGTAAAACAACACTGTTAAATTAGGATGCCCATGAATTTATTCGAATACATTCAACAAGGTGGAACCATTATGTATATATTGGTTTTTTTAAATATTATTGGCTTTGCGATGATGATCACAAAGTTCTGGCTTTTCACTAAAGAGAAAAAGAATACTCACAACTTGGCCAGTGAAATTGCGGGAAGACTAACTAACGAAAATCAATCTAAAGACTCTCAAACTATGATTGAGTTAGCGAAACAAGAAATCGCTGTGTATATTTCACAAATTGAAAAGGGACTTAATACCGTTAGAATTATCGCTGGAATTTCTCCCCTTCTCGGGCTTCTCGGTACCGTTATTGGTGTACTTCTCGCCTTTCAAGTCATGGCCTCTCAAGGATTAAATGATCCTAGTTTCTTTGCAAAAGGAATCTCTATGGCACTTATCACCACAGTCGGTGGTATGATCGTTGCGATCCCTCACTTTGTAGGTCACAACTACCTTATGGGAATGATTGATGGGCTTGAAGCGAAGCTTGAAAAAGAACTCCTATCAAAAATTCTATAGAAATCTATAAAGTTAAGGTTACTTCATGAGTAAGAAAAGAACTCGCGACACCCCCATGCCCGATATTACGCCTCTCATTGATGTGGTTTTCCTCCTTCTCATTTTCTTTATGGTCTCGACTGTATTTAAGAAAAGCGAAGTGGCCCTACTCTTAAATCTTCCTGAGGTTAACGATGGAGAGGCACAAGGGACAGCAGATAAAGTTATAACGATTGAGCTTTCTAACGAGAAAATGGCCTACAATGGAAAGGATATTGCTATTGAAGATTTGGATGCGAGCTTAAAGACCGTAACCAATAAAGAAATTCCCATTGAGCTTAGAATAGATAAAGAAGTTAAGTATGAGAAAGTTGTACAGGTTTTAGATAACCTAAAGAAGAATTCTCTTAACAATCTCTCTCTTATTACGAATAACCAGTAAACTAATTAAAGGCTTGAGTATAGCTTTACAAGATTTGCACTTGTATTCTTCCAGTGAAATTTTTCAGCATGAACACGACCATGAGCAACCATCTCTTTTTGGAGTTCTTCGTTAAAGATAACTTTTTCCATTTTATCTGCAATATCTTCAATAGAGCTGGGGTCAACAAATTGCGAGTAGGCCCCTGCTGATTCAGGAAAACATGATCCCTTAGAAGTAATCACTGGAGTTTCACTAAAGAGGGCCTCCACAATCGGAACTCCCCAACCTTCAAAGAACGAGGGAAGCACAAAAAGACTCGCAGCTTGATACATTGCTGGAAGGTCATCATTTTCTACATTTTCAAGAATCTTAACCCTTAATTGTAGGCCTTGCTTGATGATCTCTTTTTCAATTTTTTTCTTATACTCTTTTCCTCGACCTACGAGAATCAACTCGTGAGGAATATGGTCTTTTATGCGTGAAAATGCCTTAACTAAGGATAGAGCATTCTTTCTCTCTTCTAATGCTCCCACATAGAGAATGAAGTACTCAGGAAGATCAAACTTCACTCGAGCTCTCTCCAACTCAGCCTCTTCCTTAGGAGAATAGAAGTAGGGATTACAGCTTTGATGAACCACTTCAATCTTCTCTTCTGGACATCCCAGAAGTTCAATTAGATCCGTCTTCGTTTGGCTACAGATGGCCACGACTTTATCGGCCATCTCGGTAGCTGCTTTAAATTTCTTCTTATAGACCCAGCGATCAATCTGTGGAAAGTATTCTGGATACCTCATAAAAATAAGGTCATGAATAGTAACAACTGATTTGATTTTTGATTTTCCGATACCAGGAGGAAGTTCATGGGAAAGCCCATGATAGATATCCAGGTTACTCTTCTCTAAGACGGGGGTTAAAAAGAGAGAGCGCCAAGCGCTATCCATCATTTTCCCACCTGAAACTTTAGGAGTGATAATCTTTGCCTTTGAATTCTTCTTGGCCCAGCCCAACGCCCTTTGATCTTTATACCTTGGAGTGTATAAGAAATATTCATTATCAGGATAATATTTGAAAAGGCTTTCCAATAGAGTTCGAGAGTAATTACCAAGTCCTCTATAATTGTGGAATGCTCTTTTTGCATCGAAACCAATCTTCATAGAGGAATTCTATTCTCTCCTCTATACTTGAGCAAGTTTCAAAGCTTTTTGTTTACAAAGAGTTTTTTAGCTAGGCTTAGATTGGAAGGATTATCTTTTGGTTGGGATGAATGGTTTTACTGTTAAGCGAGTTAGCTTGAACTATTTTATTAACAGATAGGCCATATTTTCTAGCAATGCGATATAAATTATCCCCTCTTCTTACTGTATAGAGCTTTCCTTTAGATTGAACTTTTAGCTTTTGACCAATAAGAATCTTGGAAGAGCGCATACGGTTTAAGCGCTTAATGCTATAAATAGACATCCCATATTTTCTAGCAATGACAGAGAGGTTCTCTCCTCTTCTCACTTTATGATAGGAATACTTCTTTGAACTACTCGCTGTACTTCTTTTAGCAACCGCTCCCTTTACCCGTAAGCGTTGTCCAACATAGATTTTATTTCTTCTTAGATTATTTAATCTCTTAATCTGGGAAATGCTGGTTCCATAGCGTGATGCAATCACAGAGAGGCTATCTCCACGCCTTACTTTATAGTGACTTCCCTTTGAACTGCCGTTAGCGACTCTACGTCCACCTTTTAGCTTTGAGGCCATAGACTCTGCTACGGCCTTTAGCTGTGTAGGAACATATACATAAGAGTTTCTTCTTCTCACTCGTTTAACCCAATCTCTTTTTACATCGGGGTTAAGCTTCTTGATTGTTGAATAATCGGCACCAATCTGTTTTGCAAACTTTGAAAGGGAAAAACTTTTATCCATTTCAATGGCCACAGATTCATTATAGAGTTTTGCCTCACTATGCCCTCGTTGCCCCATCTTCTTCTTTTCAATTAAATATTGAGCTGCAGCGACTTTAGGAATATAGAAAATGGTTTCTTTAGGAAGAAGTTTCTTGGCCACAAGTTCTTTATAGTCGCGAGTATTTCCTCTTCTAATGGCATTGATAATACGGTATTCCCCGGCGTTATATGCACAGAGGGCCAACTCCCAACTTCCAAAAATATTGTAGAGATCTCTAAAGTAGCTGGCCGCCGCGTAGGTGGACTTGTGAATATTTCTACGTTCATCAAGTGAGCGATCAACCCTTAGTCCGTAACGAGTTGCCGTTCCTTTAATAAATTGCCAAGGGCCAACGGCCGAGGCATGACTTCTAATATGAGTATTATAACCAGATTCAATAAGTCCAACATAGAAGAGCTCCTTGGGTAGCCCCTCTTCTTCAAAGACTTTATCTACAACAGACTTAAAGCGCTCTCCATTTTTAATATGACGAAGAAAGCGTGCATTCTCTCTCTTTTCAAAATACTTTACCCAAAAATCAAAGTGCTTCTTCTTATAATCAAGTGTGAACGAAGGAGCATCCTCGACTACGACATCTTTTTCTATTTCTTCTGGACTTTCCTCAGCCTCAGAGTCTTCATAAGTCGCAACGATTTCCTCTTCAGCTTCCTTGATTTCTTCTACTGAAGAATCTTTGCTCACCTCTTCTAGAGATGCCTCCATTTCTTTAATTTCGACGAGATTACCCGAGTCTTTCGAGAGGGTGTTTTCGCCCTGGGATTCACTATGAATAAGAGGACGTATAGCGGCGCATGAGCTAAAAACAAGTGTAGAGAGTACGAGGGCGTGTTTAATCCGCAAAGACATAGTGGAGCTCCTTCCTGGTGCATTGATTCCTTCATCCATTGTATCGAAATCATTAGAGATCTCAAGGAAAGCAACTTTATGCTTCAATCGTCGAGGGGTTGACTAGATTCCCAACTTAAGAGCAACAAAAACTCCGACTTCACCACCTACACTCATCTTCACTTTAGGTACTTTATTGACCTTGAGTTCAGGATAAATGGTAAAAGTTCGTTGGGTTTTAAGAATTTCCATCCAGTCTATTTCTTCTATGGCCAGTGAGATACACTTTTCACTACATCCTAGGCGCCCTTGATTGGCCCCATTAATATAACTGGCTATCAGAATTCCCTCACCTTCTTTGCGTTTGAGTTGACCAATCTCTGGTTCTTTAAAGTCTACATAGATCTTAACTTCCTCAATAAAGTCTAGACTCGCCAACTCAAGATCGTCAGAGTCTTGAATATTGATATTTATTTTTTTGATTCCCACACGACTGAAGTAAGACCAGTCTTCAATTTGATCAAGTTCATTGGCATAGTAGATAATCGGCTCTATATCCACCATTTGGCCGTTCTCTTCAGCAATAGCAATATTGGCCAAATGCCCGGCCAGCTCTTGAAAAAGAGGTCCAAGTTCTGCCACTTGAGCAAAGTCAGCTCCAAACTCTTCAATATCAAAATCATCAATATCAAGACTAACTTCAACAGGCCTTGCTTCTAACTGCTCATCAATACTTACCGGCGCAAAAGTAGGCTCAATAGACTCCTTTGTACCGCAGGAAAGCATCAATATTGACAGCAATATATATCCCAAGAATGTTGAATGACGATTATGACTATTCACCGACTTTTCCCAAATAAGAAAGTTTATTAATGCACAAATAATGCTACGCAATATACACTATTGAGCTCTCCTCCTCAATCGACTCGATAGGAATTACAGGGAGTCCACATGCCTTCAACAACCCATCAAATCGAAGTGATAAAGCTTTTTACACCTCCTAAAAAGATTGCATGAAAAAAAAATATTTATGACCCGCCGCCCCATATCTCTTATAATCCTTCTATGCTTAACAGAATTCACTTCAACCATTCAAAGAAGGTACTAGCAACTCTTAGTCTTTCAATATTATCAAGTGGTTACACTAATGGCGCTTACTATGACACCCTACCAAAAGGGGTAAGAATGGTTGTAATGAGGCAAGTAAAGACGGGCTCCATCAACTCTTCATTCAACCGGGCCGGAAAGAATGAGCCCTACTTCTTTAAAATTGATCTGGATGCCAAGGCCCTAGAGAACTTCAGCTCATTTGCAAAATCTACATTTGAGCAGATCAAGTCGATCAATCAAGAAGCTTATGACGAGTTTTCACTGGGGCAATTTGAGGCCCAGGGTAAGGCCGATGTCCAAGTCAAAGGTGCTGGTTTGGCGTGGGGAATAACCAATAGACTTACGGCCTATGGGGCCTTCCCTTTCTATGATGCTCGCGTCGATCTTCAGATGAAACAAACGGGAACTAATAATCTCGCCTCCGTGGCCTCAAAGCTAGAAAAGGCCGGAAACGCTAATCAGGCCGATCTTATAGAAAATGTAGCTTCTCAGTTTAGTGGGATCAATATCACAGGTGAAACAATTCAATCAGCGGTTGTTAATGGCTACAATTACCAACCTCTTGGCAACTGGCAAGCGACAGGCCCAGGTGACTTTGAGCTTGGACTTATTTATAGACTAACAAACTGGGACTACTCTGGTCTCGCTCTCTCGGGTGGTGTCGTTCTTCCAACGGGACGAGTTGATGATCCTGATATGTTGCAAGACTTTGCTTTTGGAGATGGGCAGACCGACCTCTTCCTAGAATTTGGTGGCGGAATCACAATCCCTAATACGCGTCTTAGCTTTAACTCTTTTATGAGATATACCTATCAATTTGCTCATGAAAGACGTCTTCGTCTACCAGAATCTGAGAGCTTTCCCTATGGATCTCAGGATGCCATATTCGAGGAAAAACTTGGTAATATGATTAACTTTGAAGGCTCGATGACCTATCAATTTAGTCGTTGGTTTGGAGTTAGTGGCGCTTATCTAGAAAGTTATAGACCTCAATCTCAATATGAATCTCCCTATGCAATGGCCAACGGTATCCACGCTCTCAACACAGAAAGACGAGAGCAATTTGTTCGTCTAGGAACCCATTTCTCAACGGTTCCCCTCTATAAGTCAGGAGATTTCTTCCTTCCCTTCGCTTTAAATATCACGGGTCAAAAAATGATAGGTGGTCTCAATTCACCTAATTACTCTCGCTTTGATTTTGATATGCGATTCTTTTTCTAAGTTCGTCAGAGAAATTATTGTTGGTGAGAGAAATAGAGTTTTCCCATATCTTCATAAACAAGCTGAAAGGGATCATTTTCAATCAGAAGAAAGCCATCGAGATCAAAGTAATCTACACCATGACCAATATTCATAGCACAGGATATTCCAAGGCTTGATTCAACCATACAGCCAAGCATTGTTTTTAAGCCCAATTCACGAGCTTCTTTCAATTGCCTCTGGGCCTTGTAGTAGCCTCCGGCCTTGGATAATTTCACATTCACACCATGAAAGCCTAGTTGGAAGTCATCAATGACACGTCCATCCTGGAGAGATTCATCTGCAAAGAGCATATAGGGAGAAGAGTTTCTAAGCCCTATGCATTCATTAAAATTGAGATGACTTATAGGCTGCTCAATGAAGTCGATATTCATCCCATCTAACTTCATAAAGAACTCTAGACATTCATCGGCCTTATTAAAACATTCATTTCCATCGATTCTTAAAGGGCCATCATAGCAATTTGAAATTTCTTTAAGAAAGTCTACATCTTCTCCAGAGGTAATCTTAACTTTTAATGCTGAAAAGCGATTAAGCCTATGCTCTATAATATGTGATTTTACGCGCGATATATCCATATGGGGAATGCTCATACTTGTTGGAATACCACTTACATCTCTTATGCCTAAAACCCTTTGAGGAGTGTCATCCATCAATTGGGCCAAGAAACTAACATAGGCCGTCTCTAGCCCAGACTTTAGATTTGAAGGATAATCACCATCTTCGAGAATTTGAATAAAATCCTCTAGGCCATTAACTTCTCTAGGAACGACCTTAATAAAGTCTTCAAAATAAGCTTCAACTTCTTTTACATTGGGACCGGCCCCCGTTAAAAAGGAAACCTCTCCTCTTCCAGAGAGTTTCCCCTCCTTGAAAGTTACGATCAGGTTTTCTTTAATCTTAGTCTGTCCTCGGGTTATCTTCCAATCGACATTGAGAGGGAGTTCTATTTTTTCAATCGTCCAACGAGACATAGTCTTCCTTAACTTTCCCAAAAGTATAAAATGAGTATAATCACTAAATACTCTATCATAATAAAAGGTGAAGGTATAAAAACAGATATTCTTATTAATGTCATTGCTTTCAGTGTTGTGGTCTATATTGCAACCAAGATCTTTGCTCCACTTTTTGGTGAGTACTTTCAGTCATTCTTTACAGGAAGCTCAAGAAAGAAGAACTCTGATATTAATTTTGATCATCTTATCGAACAAAAGAAGGCCTATCTTCGTGGAGATGTAAGAGTTGATCCCATGAATTCAACCCATAGCGCTCAAAAGGGAAATTCCCCCTATGCTCAGGCCCTCCATAAAGAATTCAATCAACTCTCTTCTCTAAAAAAGAAGAGTGATGCTCAGAAACAAAGGGCCGATGAACTCAAAACGATTCTTCAGATTATGGATTCCTTTCAATGGGGAGAGAGTAAGGTTCTTACAAAAGTTGCTAAAGAGCTCTCCTCTAAAATTAATTATCGGGTAGAAGATCCCGAAGTGGTGAAGGCCTTTAAAGAACTCATGAAAAGGGAGATTCTGATTGGCAAGAATCAGAATATACTTGGACTCAAACAAACAGTTCTAAGATTAGAAGTCTACTTGTACTTACGACTCCTTTTCTACAGTAGTGAGTTTCAAGATAATCGATCAAAGGCATGGTCTATTTCAAGAGCAAACCTAAAGAAGGCGCTCTTTCTTTACGCCAAGAAGCTAAAGTCAGAAGAGAGGTCCGATGACCTCGCCACAGCACTTAAGAAAACTCAAATTACTCTTCCTTCTGAGTCAGATACTTTTATCATTAAGGCCCTTATCACCCGAGAAGGCCTATCTATGTCAGTCATTACCAAAGAACTTAAAGATACAGTTGAATTTTTTAAAATTCTTGAGCCACTTCCTCACCTAAAATCCAAAAAAGATAAAGAAGGTGCTCTTAAGATCCTTGGACTCCCCAAGGGAAGTAGTGAAGCCCAAATAAAAAAACAATATAAAACATTGGCAAAACTTAAACATCCAGATCGTCTAAGAGGAAAAGGAATTCCACAGGAATTTGACAAGATTGCTACGGAAAACTTTACTCAAATACAGATGGCGTATGATATACTGATGGGATAAATAATTTAAAAGAAGAGGCCCAATATGCCACAAAATCAACAGCTTGTATCAGACTTATCCCATGAACTCACCAAAGTAGTTAGTGAGACCAACGGTATTAATCTATACGATACTCTAGAGCTCTTAGCATTCTCCCCTAAACTTCAGCGAACACCACTTATCTACAAACAACTCACTGAGTTTAAACGCCTACTTCGTGGTTTCCATGAAGACGAAGTTGATATTTATACTTTGCTCAAACATCCTGTTAGTGATGCTTTTTTTGACTTCTTTCATCAATTTCCACTCAAGTATCGCGAGGAACATATTCACCTTACTGGCTCTTTATCAGCAGAGTTTATCTATCCGCGCTTAAAGAAGCTTATTGATGGACCCAATAAAGAAATCTACAAAGAGAAAATTACAGAAGTATATGGCGAGGAATCTTGGCCAATAAAGTCGGTAGAAGATGTCGACAAACTTATTCGTCTACAAGAAGGCGAACAGTTTATGACCTACTTAAGAATCCTCTATCTTGCCAAGCTCATCCTAGTGGATCGCAAGGCCCACGAAGAAGCAGCTTATCATATGGCCGAAGAGCTCTATTATAAATATAATGTCGGCCTTATTCGTCTTAAGTTTACCCTAAACCGTGTTACCACAAAGAAGTCCGAGCAAATTCCAGGAACGGAAAATGTTACAGAAGAAGATGTTATCTTTGGCCTCTATGATGGTTTTATGAAATTTCAAAGTGAACATGAAGACTTCAACTTTGCCCTCTCTCCTAGTTTTAGAAAAGAGGCAGAATTCTACGACAAAGAGAACTTCCCTTCTAAGCAAGAGCACTTCATGCACCAAGTGAAGGCACTTTTGGAAATCATTAATAAGTATCCCTTTCTCAAGAAACACTTAGTAGAGATTGATACTGTTGGTGATGAGAAAGAGCTCTATCGCAAGAAGCATTTTATCGAAATGAAGGCAGGTCTTAGAAGGCTTCAAGGTCACGGATTTAGAATTCGTTCTCACCATGGTGAAACTTGGAAGACCCTCAGAAAAGGTGTCCAGTCTGTAGATAATGCTATGAATATCTGGCATCTGGATACTTTGGAGCATGGACTCTCACTTGGTATCAACCCTAACTATTATTTTCATAGACTTTATCAAAGAGTGCTGGAGCTTAATAAGCAATCCATTCCTCTTCGTCCAACAAGTAAAGAGTTTAGAGAACTTATGGATATGGAATGGCTTGTCCCCGAAGTTCGTGACAAGCTCATTGCAGGTATCCCTCTAGATGACAAAGAGATAACGATCTTCACAAAGACAAAGTTTCATACGGCCCGTGAAATTGAGCACTATCAGCACGATATTCTCAATCGCATGCTAAATAAGAATGTAAGTCTTGTGGCGCTCCCAACTTCAAATATTAAGCTGACAAATTCTTTCCCCGATATTAAAGATCATCCTTTCTCGTGGTGGGAAAAGAAAGGTGTCCACCTGGGCGTAGGTACAGATAACTACATCACTCTTTCAACAAACTTCATTCAAGAAATGCTTATTCTTCTCTACTCAGATCCTGAGAACTTGAAAATCACAAAGCTATTAATGGTGGTAACAGGTGAATCGAGAAGGGCCCATATAAGCCATCTCTTCTGGAGCATGAGAAAGAGATTATTTAATCCTTAAAAGGTTACTTAAGATACTACGGGGTAGAGACTTCTGACCTCTGCAGCAACTTGCTCAGGGGTTATCTCTACCATACATTTCTGATAAATATCCTGAACACACTTCCCTCTTCCATCTTTAGAGCAAGGTCGACAATTCAGATCAACTCCTAGAGTTTTAATAGTCCCCATAGTGGTAAAGCCAAAGGCCGTAGGTCCCATTAAACTAAGCCCTCGTCTCCCCGATAGATCGGCAACTTGTTGAAGCCCCGTATCTCCAGTGATAATAAAGTCACAATGCCCAGCAATAGCACAACTCTCTTTAAGTGATAACTTTCCGGCCAAGTTCGACACTCGTACGGGATCGACCTTTTCAATATCTTCACAAAAGTGATCTTCAGGTCCTCCAAGAATGGTGAAGTGATATTCGGGAAGAAGCTCAATTATTCGCTTCCAATGCTCTAGTGGCCATCGCTTCATCTTCCAGGCCGCAGAGGGAACTAAAATAATTCGACCAGTAACGAGACTCTTTGTTTTTTCGTCGAGATCAATTGGCCAACTCACTGGACGAAGCTCGCTCCCCAGCTTGAAGTATTTCTTCAAAGGTGCCCAATAACTCTTCATGGCCTGATAAGGGGTGGGAAATTTATTGATGCGAAATTTGAATAGAAGAATTCTCTTCCATCTTTCTTTGGAACGAATAATTAAAGGTGTTCCCAAAAATAAGGTTAGGACATTTCTAATGATAAAAGAGCGCATATTATTATGAGCATCATAGATATAATCATATTTCTCTTTTCTAAGAATAAGCCCTAGAGCAATGAGACCTAAGAGACCATCCTTACGATCAAAACGAATTAACTTTTGAATCGACTTTTCTCCCTCTAGTGCTCCTTCTAGATCTTTTCTTACTAGCCAGTCGATCTGATCTATTTTGCCAGAGCTTAAAAGAGGCTTGAGAACAGAGCGGGTCTGCACAATATCACCAAAACTTGAAAAACGAATAATGAGTAACTTGGCCATAGAACTTTCAGGATACCAAAGAATCTTCATTAAAGGTATGCTTCTCCACAATTAACCCAATGCATCCTAAAAAGAAGTCAAAAAAGAAACCTACTGATTAGCTTTTTCTTGTATCTCTCAAGGCCTTTGGTAAAATCAATAGGCACCCTTAGCGCTTAGGAATATGAATGGCCTTTTCAAAACAAAATTTAGTCAGTCTCTTAAAAGTTGCGGTAGAGAATAAGGCCTCCGATGTTCACATTCGCTCAGGTGAAAGACCGTGCTTTCGTATTTTTGGGGATCTCGTAGAAATACAGACAAAGCCCTTTGATAAAGATGATGTAACCGATATTGCGAAGCTTGTCCTTCCTACTGAAAAGCTTCGCACTCAAGTGGCGTCACTGAAAGAGTTTGATGGAGGCTTTGCCATTCAAAACCTTTGTCGAATCCGATTTAACCTCTATCGATATGATAAGAAGATTGGGATTATTTTTAGAATCATTAAAGATACGATTCCCTCTTTGAAAGACTTGGGACTTCCCAGTATCCTTGGAAAAATTGCAGAACAAAGACGTGGCCTCATTCTTGTGGCCGGTCCAACAGGTTCAGGAAAGTCGACCACGCTTGCCGCAATGATTAATCATATCAATGATACTCGTCCCTGCCATATTGTTACGATTGAGGACCCTATAGAGTATCTTCATACTCAGAAAAAGGCACGTATTTCTCAAAGAGAGGTTGGGCTTGATACTATCGATTTTCCAAGTGCTCTACGTTCAGCATTAAGACAGGACCCCGACGTCATTTTAATTGGTGAAATGCGTGATCCTGAGACCATTCAGATTGCCCTCAAGGCCGCAGAAACGGGTCATACTGTTTTCTCAACGGTTCACACAACGAATACCATTGCCACCATTGGTCGAATTATTTCCATGTTCCCTCCTGAGGAGCAAAGAGATGTGCGCGAGCGCTTGGCCGTGAACCTTCACGCTTGTGTATCCCAAAGGATGCTTAAGAGAGCCGATCATTCAGGAGTCGTTATCGCTCAAGAAATTATGGTTACCACTCCTGGTATAAGAGAGGCCATTGAAGGAGAAGTTCCTCTCGAGCGCATTACAGAAGTAATTGAAACAGGCTTTGGCCCCGGTGGAAATGGATCTCAATCCTTCGATCAGCATGTGATGTGGTTATTTGAAAATGGAATCATTAGCAAGAAAACGGCACTTGATACCGTTTCTAGCCAATCAGACTTTATCCAAAAACTGAGTTTTGATTAAATTATCGAATATAATTAATTTGAGAAAATTGAAGTTTTCAGAACGATGTCGTGAAGCCCTTGCTTCTTCTTATTAAAGAACATCAATGCAATTCCCACTACACTAATTAAGGCAAGTGGTCTTAGAATAAATTCCCTTAGCATCACAACACCTCGAGATACAGAAACACCATCCTTAGCATTGCCAATTCTGTGACCTCTAAAAATTTTTCCAACAGACTTACCAAATAGATACGTTGGAATCATATAGAGAACAAAAATCGCAGCAGCAACAAGTGCCATCCATATATAGTTATTCAGTACTTCTGGAGCAAGCATTTGATTAATTCCCTCTTCTCTGAGGTACTTAATATATTCTTTATTGGCCATAGGAACAAAGAATTGGGCCGAAAAACTAATTACACTAATATAAGCAATATCTATGGCGCCAGAGATAAGGCGATCAACCGGGGAAGTTCGCTTGAGCTTATCGATGCGATCTTCATAATCATATTGCTCGGCAAGCTTAGATCGAGTCTTTCTACTCTTACGGATATTTTCAGTATTCTCAATAGAAAGTTTTTTACCAGGATCTTGAAGTTTTTGACGGGCCTTAGCAATAGAGTCCGCACTTCCGGTAGATGGATCAAGAACCCTCTTCTGACTTGCTGATCGAGTAGAGTTCTTTGATTTAACTCTATCCTTTATACGGTCCTTGCTACTCTCTGGAACTTTAAAGTCCCAATCTTCCTTCTTACTTTCGCCCATATGTCCTTCCTAGAAATTGGCAAACTCTATAATTCTTGAATTTTCTTTATTATGCTATCGACTTTATCTTTTGCTTTATCGCAATCTTCTTTCCATTGCTCATGAGAAAGCTCTTGGTTTTGATTCAGAATTAACTTTCCATAAGAGGAAGTGGCATCATTAAACTCTCTTAAAAGTTTTACGGCCAATTCCTCATCTTCCAATTCTTCTAGCTTCCCCATTAGGGCCTCTAGCTCTGCATTATCAAGCACTCTAATCTCCTACTTAACCATACTCAACTTCTTACCTTGTGTTTGGCGGATCATATCATCCATGATGAACATTGTCTCTTCGATCATTGGATCTTGAACTAGAGATTTAACCCAGTCTTCCTTTCTTTGTTCAAAATCTTTCTTCCAACGCTTTTCTTCACCTGGATTAATTTTTTCATGGGCCATTAAACTCTTTTCAAAGTTGAGGACCTCAAGACCTTTTGAGTCTTCTTTCTCTTTTAGGCGATCTGTAATGGCCTTATTCTTTTCATCTTCTGCCAGTACTTCTTTAAGGTTTAAGCTAACTCTTGTGTCGTCCTTCTTTTTAGTTAAATAATCTAAAGACTCTTTAATCTTTGCAAAGCGACTATTCTTTGAAACACGAATACTACTTCTCTTTTTAAGAAGTGGAATCTGATAAGTAAACTTATCCCATTCTTTATAATCTTGAGCATTCACTTGATCCCATGGAATCGCATAGTCTAGATCTTGTTCTCTATTATCAGCATAGGCCATTGGATCGGGTAGAATAATATCTGGAGTTACACCTTTGAATTGAGTCGAAGCTCCAGTAATTCTGTAGAACTTTTGAACCGTAATCTTAAGTCCTCCTAAGTCTTTATTTAAGAAATTCATTAAAGGACGAGAGTTAAAATCTAAGATGGCCTGCACTGTTCCTTTTCCATGAGTGTGCTCTCCACCGACGATAACGGCCCTCTTATAATCCTGCATGGCACCCGCTAGAATTTCAGAAGCGGAAGCACTGAAGCGGTTAACCATTACAACAAGTGGTCCATCATAAGTGATATTAGTATTATTATCAGTTAGAACATCAATCTCACCTTGTCCTCTGATTTGAACAATCGGACCTTCCTTAATAAAGAGTCCAGACATTTCCTCGGCATCTTTAAGCGCTCCCCCACCATTATTACGTAGATCAAGAATCACACCTTGGATATTAAGCTTCTTAAGTCTCTTCAGCTCCATAAGAACATCGGCAGTACAACTGCGTGAACTATCTTTAAAGTCACGGTAGAATTTAGGAACATAGATATAGCCGACACTGATATTCAAATCCTTATGCTTAAGAACACTGGCCTTTGCATAACTGGCTTCAATCTGAACAACATCTCTTTCAATTGGAATTACTTTTCGAGATCCATCTACCTTCTTAACAGTTAGCTTAACAATGGTTCCTTTCTTTCCACGAATGTGGCGAACAGCATCATCTACTCTCATATTAACAAGGTCAGCTGGCTCACCGTCGCCTTCGGCAGCACTTAAGATGATATCGTCAACTTCTAGCTCTTTCTGTCTCCAGGCGGCTCCACCGGGAACGATACGAACGACCTTAATATAGGCGCCATCTTCTTGGAGTACAGCACCAATACCTTCAAGTTGACCAGAGATATCAATATCAAAGTCTTCTTTTCTCTTTGGTGGGAAGTAAACAGTGTGAGGATCATAAACACTAGTCACTGAATTGAAGAACTTCTCAAGGTAATCAGCTCTTTCTTCTTTCATTAGACGGGCAAATACTTTCTCATATTTTTCATTTACTTTCTTATGGGCCTTTTCTCTAAGCTCAGCATCGGAAAGGATTTTCTTATCTTCTTTCTTCTTCTTTGCTTTTTCATTGTCCGTGAGTTTCTTCTCTTCTTTTTTGGATTTGGACTTCTTATCTTTTTTCTTTCCTTTATCAGCAAGCTCTTTCTTTAGGTCTTCTTGAGCTTCCATGAGAGAAATATATTGAGAAAGAACTGATTGCTTATAAACTTTTCTCCAGTAATCCTTTAGCTCTTTATCTGTTTTAAGAAATTCTCTCTTTTCTGGATCAAGTTCAAGGCTTTCTTTATCTGTGAAAGTGAATTTCTTTTTGAATACTTTTTCACGATAAGCGTTAAGCTCTTTGATACGCTTTTGATGTAAATTCATTGAGAGTTGAAGGAGCTCATGTTTTCCCGTTACCAATTCATTATCCATCTGGAACTTAAACTTAGATAATTTATCCACATCACTCTGAAGGAGGAACTGCTTACCATAGTCCAATTTCTTAATATATTCCTTAAAAGCACTATTAGAGAGAGAGTCATCTAAAGTTTTTGCTGTATAGTGATAACGTGATAAGTGACTTTGAATAAGATTTCCAACTAGCTTCTCTGTTGAATCAACCTTCTCTTCGCCTACTTTTGCTTTGACACTATTTAAAGGTGAAAAAGAAAGCACTAATAAAAGGGCCGTACCTAAAGATAAAATTCTTCTCATTTAAACTCCAAAATTTTGCGTCTTATTCACAATATTGAGCGCAAAACAATCCCGCCATTATGTTCTGGGATATTATCCTTTCCATCATAAGGCCCATTGGGAAGATTAAAAAGGGTGAAATATCCCCCCTATTTCCTACTAATCTAGACAACTTACATGCTCGCTGCTTCAAAATAACGACAACGTGCACCTGAGGCCATCTTTCCTCATCTATTCTAGCAAAGTTTGGCCGATTTATGGCCCTAACTCCTAAAAGTTGACCATAGTTTTACAGTATTAATGCAAGAAATTGTGATTCCCTGCCCAAATAAAAAGTGACTTATTGCCCCGAGAAGTGGGCATCTTTATTGAGTAAATGTAGTTTCATCGTAATTGAAATTTAAAAGCGGTTGAGTATAGAATGAATCTTTAAAGTTAATGATAAGGAATCTACTGCATGAAATACCTCGAAAATTCTCAGGCCTATCTCCAAACTCCATCTTTCAATACCAGCTCTGACGCACTCATCTTCTCCACAGATGATGACCTTTGGCGCGTTGGACTCAATGGTGGCACGGCCTTTCGAATTACAAACTCTAAAGGTGTTGCGACTCATCCTCAAATTTCTCCTGATGGAAAAATGGTCGCCTACCTAGGAACAGACTCTGGACAAAGGGATATCTATATTATGGATGCTCGTGGTGGAGTTCCTAAGCGACTTACATTTGATGGTGTCATCAATCTTTGTGGTTGGGAAAATGGGAGGACTCTTATCTTTACCAGCAACCAATATGCATTTAATGCCCGTGTGAGCTTTCTCTATTCTATCAATATTGAGTCATTAGAAATCAAAGAAATTAAGCTTGGACCTGCTTCAACACTTAAGTCTCTTCATTCTAATAAGACCAAAAGAGTACTTGGAAGAAATAACGGTGATCCAGCCAGATGGAAGAGGTATCGCGGTGGAACAGCAGGAACCCTGTGGTTAGAGCAGAGCAAAGGACAATTCAAGCAAATTCTAAAATCATTGAAATCAAACCTTACGAACCCTGAATGGGTTGAGCACAAGTCCATTGGAGTGAACCCTCGTATTTTCTTTATCTCAGATCATGAGGGTATTGGTAATATCTACTCCTGCAATAAGACGGGTACTCAAGTTAAACGTCATACTCATAGTGACCAATACTATATAAGAAATTTCTCTTATAATGATGGATTAATTATCTATCAGGCCGGTGCGGATCTTTATAAGCACGACCTAAGGGATGACTCAACGTCTAAGCTTGAAATTCATATTCCATCTTCTTTTAATCAGGCCGCCTCCAGAGTAGAAGATGCAGAGGACTATCTTCAAGAATATACCCTTCACACTGATGGCTCAAAGATTGGTATCATCACAAGAGGACAACTCTTTGTGCGCTCCCCCTGGTCAAGTGCACCTATTCACCTTGGTGACCCTCAAAAGCGCTATCGCCACCCCACTTTTATAAAAACAAAAGATATTCATGGGGTTTTGGCCGTTGAGCTCAATGAAGAGAACGAAGAAACACTAAAGCTCTTCTCTTATGATGATAAGAGGAATCAATTTCAATTTGAAGGAAAGACCATACTGCCCAAGCAGGCCTGGGGAAAAATTAACACCATTAGTGTCCATCCAGAACAAGCAATGGTGGCCATCAGTAATAATCGCAATGAACTCTTCCTCGTAAAACTGGGCCCTATCAAGCTGGAGAAGATTTCAACTAATTCCTTCCACTACTATAGTGATATGTCTTGGTCTCCGTGCGGAAACTTCCTCGCTTACTCAGAAGCTCTTAATCGAACAACTCATGAGATAAAACTCTACGACCTAAAGACAAAGAAATCGCGCACTCTTATTCCTAGTGTATTATCAGACACTGCACCTTGCTTCGATCCTAACGGAGAATATCTCTACTTCATTGGCATGAGAGAATTTCATCCTAATTATACAGAGACTCATTTTGAACTCAGCTTTCCCTTTGCCTCTAAAGTTTATGCCGTTGCCCTACAAAATGATTTGCCCTCCCCTTTGGAGCTCTATGAAAATTTTGACCTTGAAGAGGACAACGATATCGCCGACGAGAGCGAGGATAAGAAAGCAACAAAGAAAGTGGCAAAGAAAGCAATAAAGAAAGCAGCGAAGAAAGTCTCTAAAAATGTGCCCAAGGCAAAAAAAATAGAGCAAAAGCAAGATAAGCAAATAACCCAAATCGACTGGGATGGAATTGAAAATCGAATATTCACCCTACCTATCCCCTTAGGTGGATATCGAGATATTGCTTGTATTGAAGATAAGATTTTCATCCTCAAAGAAGCGGTAAAAGGACTTAACCCCTTTCGCTCCACCGCAACCTCCCCAACACTCTACACTTACTGTCTAAAAGAGAAGAAGCTAGAAAGTTATCAGAAAGAATGCCACGGCTTTGAACTCTCTCTAAATGGTAAGTATATCATTATGGACACTGAGGATTCTCTTCGTCTAAACCTTGCTGATTCAAGACCAACCGATGGAGAGGAAGTGAATAAGAAAGATGGTCACCTTGATCTCTCTAATATTCGCCTACTTGTTGAGCCAAAGAAGGAATGGAAACAAATGTATCAAGAGGCCTGGATTCTCCAAAGGGAGCACTTCTGGAGCGCTGATATGAATAAGATTGATTGGCAGCAAGTTTACCTCAATTACCTGCCCCTCCTCGATAAGGTTCATACTCGAAAAGAGTTCAGTGATCTCATGTGGGAAATGCAAGGAGAGCTTGGAACCAGTCACTGTTATGAATTTGGAGGAGATTATCATCGCCGCCCTAAGAATAGTACAAATGGAAATCTTGGTGCTGAACTTAAGTGGAGCGCCTCCACAAAAACCTTCACTATTTTAGATATTCCTAAGGGCGACTCCTGGATTGCAGAAGCTTGCTCTCCGCTTCGCCATGCTGATGCAAACCTCAATGTCGGAGATCAAATTCTCGGCATAGATGGCAGAAGTTTCACAGACCCAGATGATTTAAACCAGGCCTTAATAGGAAGAAATGGACAAAGAGTACAACTAGAAGTGAAGAGAAAGAGTGAAAAAGAAAGTGACTTCGTCGAAGTCATTGCCCGAAACTCTCACCACCTCGCTCGCTACAGAGATTGGGTCAATAAGAATAAAGAATATGTTCATAAGAAGAGTAAGGGTAAAATTGGCTACGTTCATATTCCTGATATGGGTGTTCACGGTTTTAGTGAATTCTATAGAAACTTCTTAAGTGAATGTACGAAAGAAGGATTAATTGTGGATGTGCGCTACAATGGTGGCGGCCATATTAGTCAACATATCCTGAAAATTCTTGCTCAGAGAGTTGTTGGTTTTGATAAGACTCGCTATATGGATATTGAACCCTATCCGGCCTACGCCATTAATGGACCAATCGTTGCTTTAACGAATGAGCATGCAGGAAGTGATGGAGATATTTTCTCCCACAGCTTCAAGCTTATGAATATTGGTCCACTCCTTGGAAAAAGGACCTGGGGTGGAGTTGTAGGTATCTGGCCACGCCATCCACTCAATGACGGAACGATTACCAGCCAACCTGAGTTTAGTTTTTGGTTTAAAGATGTTGGTTATCAAGTGGAGAATTATGGAACTGACCCTGATATTGAAGTAGAGAATTCTCCAATGGACTGGGCACGTGGAATTGATCGTCAACTTGATCGCTCTATTGAAGAAGTGATAAAAAGGTCAAAGAAGAATCCACCTCTACGACCTAATCTCAATAAGAATCTTCCCAATTTAAAAGCTCCTAAGCTTCCAAAGAAATAATAACGATTCTCTTATAAAGGCCTTTTATCTTTGAGATAAGAGGCCTTATTTCTTTCTTACCCAAAGTCTTTTCTCAACCTTGGCCACTAACTCTCCAGACTCCCCATAGATCAGGGCATCGAAGATCGGTTCACACTTTCCTTTTTCTTCAACTTCTCTTTTCACGGCCTCTAATTGTTCGGGAGTAATTTCAAAGCGACAACTTACGCGGTCCTTCCCTGGTCTCTTAAATTCAATATGAGCGGACTTATCCCAAACAATATATTCCCTGCCAAGCTTCTTCATGAGAATAAGCATATAGAAGGGATCAACCATAGAGTATAGGCTTCCTCCAAAGTGAACTCCTACATAATTAGAATTCAACTTCTTAAGAGGCATTGATACTTTTACAATCATCTCTCTCTCATCTTCTAACTTAACCCTTACTCCTGCACCAAAATAAGGTGGCCAAAAGTTCATAACCCTAAGGACAGTTTTTAAAGAAAGATTTTGAGAAAGTGCCATTTTCCATCCATCGGGTTTACGCTTCGGTTAAATCTTCAGGCAGCAGGAAGCTGCCATCCTCTTCACAGGGAAAATCAACTTTACCTTTTACCGCATCTAAATTGAGCTCTCCATAGAGATGGGGAAATAATACCCCACTCATTGGAGCTTCCAAAGGTGGTTCGATCTTTAATGGGGACAGTAATTGCTTTGGAGCAACTTTCAGAATAATCAAATCCTTCTGTCCTCTAAAGAAGGAGTTTGCAACACTTAACAACTGATCAGCATGGGAGAAATGGATGAACCCATCGTTCTTTAAACTCGCTGGAGCATAGCTGCCCTTAATTTTGGCCTTCTTCCAATCTTCGCGGGAAAGTATGTGGTAAATTTTTGACATAACTGACACCTTCTCTATGTTAAGAATTCTTAATTCTTAAATTAATTCAATGACTTAACCTATCGTCTAACACTTTCTAAATTTTATTTAATCTTTACTGTCCCTTAATCCTCATTAGGGTTTAAGATTAAGATATGGAGTCTAAGATCTCAACTAAAGAAATATTATCCACCGTCCTCGGGGCCATTGTTTTCTTCACCGTATTCCTCAATGGAATCACCCTCGGAACCAATACCCCCATGCTCTTTCTCAACGATGGAGTCAACGCTGTATTGACGATCTGGAGCTCAATCTCCTTTCTTATACTTCTCTTTAGTTTTAATAAAATTAGCGAAATAAGAATCCTAATGTCATTTATGCTTATTGCTTTTCAAGTCCCCTCAATAATACAGCTGGGCCTTGAAAGTAATTTCATTGATCACCCTTACTTCTCCCCCAGTTCACCTATGGCTATTGCTTTCTTTGTCATGATGGGATGCCATAACTACCTTTCAAATCAAAAGAACTTTCTAGCGAAGTGTCTGTCTTTCTACACCTATTTTATCGCCACTTTCGTTCCCATATTAGGGTTATGGGGCTTTCTCTTTCAAAGTGTTACCCTTATAACTCAAAGTAAAGTAAATCATGCGATTGGCTTTTCGGCCGGGACGATCTTTCTCTCCTCAACAATTCTTGCCATTACATCCATTACTCATCTTAATAGAGATCACGACTATCTCAAGATCAAGGCCTTCTTCTATAGTTTTAAGTTCTTCTATTTTCAATTATTGGGAACTTCAATTCTCTCGATTCCGCTTATCAAAACTTTCGCCTGGGCTCCCTTTGCGGCCATAAGCTTTTCTTTTCTCTTCGTTAACTTTTTCACTATGCTCTTTGCAAAGGGGTGGATAGAGAAAAAGGCCCTAGAAGAGAAAGTTACTATTTGTAGCTGGAAGCACACTATTCGCAGTGATATGAAAGACAGTAATGAATGGCTTGAAGTTGATCAGTATCTAAATGAGAAGGGATTCATTGTTAGCCATGGTATCTCACCAAAGGCCGTCGAAGAGAGAAGAGCTTCCATTAAGAAAAGCTCTTCTCGAAACAAATTACTTAACTAGTAACATTGAACTTAAGAGAATGGCCCCCGCTGTGAAAATAGCGGCATTGGCAACATTATCATTAATTCTAAACATAGGATGGTGAGGAGAATTTTCTTTTGGAATATTAGGAGTAGGCTGAAGAGGTAGATCCTTTCCAGCAAGACCTAAATCCTTCATACTGAAAACCTTACCTTCAACAATCTTCAGTACTTTAACTCTCTGCTTGGCTTCCCCGATTTGAATCGTTTTCATAGAGTCAATGACATTAATATGATATGTCTGATCATAGTCGACTTTATTCAGGTCCATAGAAGATTCATTAATAAGGGGAAAGGCCATCTTCTGACCTTTGGAATTACTAAAAACAAAGTAGTGCTTATAAGGAAGACCTAACTTTGGGTTTGGTTTAACAAATCGTCCAACTATTTCATGTGACTTTGCTTTAGCTCTTTCAGAGTTCTGTGCGAAGGATGAAGGAGTAATTGAGGCAAGAACAAGAGAGAGGATAATCAGTAGTGCATTCATATTTTTAGAACCTAAGAAACTGACCCTCTCCCCTGAAGAAGAGGGCCATAGTATTTTCGTTTATTGCAACTTTCTAATAGTATACTGAAGAATACCACCATTTTTAAAGTAGTTTAATTCATCTTCTGTATCCAGACGAGAAAGCAGTTTGGTCGTCTTAGAGGTTCCATCTTTATATTCGATAGTCATCTCTAACTCTTGACGAGGTGCAAGCTTATCTCCCAAAAGTTTAATCGAAATTTCCTCTTCTCCTGTTAGGTTAAAGCTCTTGCGTGTCTCTCCATTTTGAAATTGTAGAGGAAGCACTCCCATACCAATTAGGTTGGAGCGGTGGATTCTCTCGAACGACTCAACCACCACGGCCTTAACCCCCTGGAGATAAGTTCCTTTTGCGGCCCAATCACGCGAAGAACCAGTCCCGTACTCCTTACCGCCAATGACGACAAGCTGCTTATTTTCACCACTATATCTTTCGGCTGCATCCCAAATCGCCATTTGGTCACCCGAAGGAATATGTTTGGTATAGCCCCCTTCTACCCCAGGAACCATCTCGTTCTTAATACGAATATTGGCAAATGTTCCTCTCATCATAACTTCGTGATTACCACGACGAGATCCATAGGAGTTCCAATCTTTTCTCTCAACTCCATTTGAAGTGAGATATTCCGCCGCAGGAGAGCCTACTGCAATATTACCAGCAGGAGAAATATGATCCGTAGTTACAGAGTCACCAAGTAGAGCTAGTATGCGGGCCTTTTTAACCTCAAAACCATCTTGAATTCCATCTTTCATATTTTCAAAGAATGGAGGGTTTTGGATATAAGTTGAGTTTTTATCCCAATCAAACATCTCGCCAGTAGGAGCATCGACGGCCTTCCAGTGGGAGTCCCCTTCAAACACATTTGCATAGCGCTTCTTATACATATCACTTGAGATATGCTTAAGAACAAGCTCATTGATTTCTTCATTGGTGGGCCAGATATCTTTTAAATAAATATCCGCTCCATTCTTATCTTGCCCAATCACTCCATTGGCAACATCAACAAGCATATTTCCGGCGAGAGCATAAGCGACAACAAGTGGCGGTGATGCCAAGTAGTTTGCTTTTACATCGGGGGAAATTCGCCCTTCAAAATTTCTATTTCCCGAAAGAACAGAAGTTGCAATGATATCGTTATCATTAATAGATTTTGAAATTGGAGCAGGAAGAGGTCCAGTATTTCCAATACAGGTCGTACATCCATAACCAACAAGGTTAAAGCCGAGAGCATCAAGGTGCTCTTGTAAACCTGACTCAAGTAAATAGTCGGTTACAACTTTTGATCCCGGAGCAAGTGAAGTTTTAACCCAAGGCTTTGTCTTCAGTCCTAATTCATTGGCCTTCTTTGCCACAAGACCAGCAGCAATGAGAACAGAAGGATTTGAAGTATTGGTACAAGAAGTAATGGCCGCAACAACGACATTACCATTTTTCATTTTATAGTCAGCACCCTCTACATCATATTCTTTTAGAGCATAGTCTGCTGAATATTTGAAAGTTTCTTGGGCGGCCTTTTCAAAAGCACTTACGGACTCACGCAGTTGAATCTTATCTTGAGGACGCTTCGGACCAGAGATACAAGGCTCAACCGTATTCATATCGAGCTCTACAACAGATGTGAATTCAGGCTCAACATCAGTTCCCCATAATCCTTGCTCTTTTGCATAAGCTTCAACAAGGGCAACGGTTTGATCTTCACGTCCAGAGAATTTCATATATTCAATTGTCTTTTCATCGATCGGAAAGAAGCCGCATGTGGCACCGTACTCAGGGGCCATATTGGCAAGGGTGGCGCGGTCAGCAAGAGAAAGCTCTGCCATACCTGGTCCATAGAACTCGACAAACTTTCCTACAACTCCATGGGCACGTAGCTTTTCTACAACATTGAGAACAAGATCAGTTGCTGTAATTCCCTCTTTAAGTTTGCCATCGAGTCTAAAGCCTACGACTTCTGGAATAATCATGGTCACTGGTTGACCAAGCATTGCGGCCTCGGCCTCAATACCACCAACTCCCCAACCGAGAACGGAGAGACCATTTATCATAGTTGTGTGCGAATCAGTTCCCACACAGGTATCAGGATAAGCTTGAGTACTTCCCCCTTCTGTTTTTGTCCAAACAACATCGGCCAAATACTCTAAATTGACTTGGTGGATAATTCCAGTTCCCGGAGGAACGACTCGAAAGTTTTTAAAGGCCTGCTGTCCCCATTTAAGAAACTTATACCTCTCCATATTTCTTTCATATTCAATTTCAACATTTTTTTCAAAAGCATCCTTTGACCCGAAGTGCTCAACCATCACAGAGTGGTCAATCACAAGATCAACAGGAGAGAGAGGGTTAATTTTCTTCGGATCATCTCCAAGCTCCTTCATGGCCTCTCGCATTGCTGCAAGATCCACGACAGCAGGAACTCCAGTAAAGTCCTGCATCACGACCCTTGCTGGATGATAGGCCACTTCTCTGTTTGAAGTCTTTGATTGTAGCCAATCATTAACGGCCTTCGCATCATCCCAAACAACGGTTGATCCATTTTCATGACGCAGTAAATTCTCAAGAAGAACTTTTAAAGACTTGGGAAGTTTATCAATATCTTTTAAACCCTTGGCCTTGGCCTCTTTTAGACTCCAGATATCATAGGTTTTACCATTTACTTCTAGAGTCTTCTTCACTTTACTATTATTACTCATATCAACTCACCTCGTTAAAGATTTTAAAAAACATATTTATTTATAAGGCCGTCCTGAACGAGTTCAAAGCGCTCTGCACAACCTCTTTTATGCCTACTCTTACTATAGCACTTCAGTTTAATTTAAGTAGTGAAGTTCCCCCGACAACGTCACCAAAAACCATAGACACAAAAGGCCTTAACCCCCCATTAAAACTGAAAAAAATTGATTCAAGTCCTTAATTTCCTATGCTATGGTTTGCAGCAAATCAATGAATCTAAATTATTCTTTTTAACCATCACTTTCAGAGGAAAATCTATGAGCTTATACTCAGATTATTTAAACGAAATTGAAGAGCGTAAAGGTCAAGGACTTCACCCGAAGCCAATTGATGACAGCGCTCTGCTTAGCGAAATTATTGCTCAAATTAAAGACGAAACTAATGAGCACAGAAAGGACTCCCTTAACTTTTTTATCTACAACACTCTTCCTGGAACAACGAGTGCGGCAGTAGTTAAATCAAAATTTCTTAAAGAAATTATTCTAGGTGAAGAGAAAGTTGCAGAGATCACACCTAAGTTTGCTTTTGAACTTCTCTCCCATATGAAAGGTGGACCTTCTGTTGAAGCGCTACTTGATCTTGCCCTAGGTTCAGATGCGGCCATCGCTAAGGAAGCTGCAGAAGTTCTAAAAACACAAGTTTTCCTATATGAAGCTGACACAACAAGATTGGCCCAGGCCCTTAAAGATGGAAATGCCATCGCTAAAGAAATTCTTGAAAGTTACGCCAAGGCCGAGTTTTTCACCAAGCTTCCTGAAGTTGATGAGGAAATCAAAGTGGTTACCTATGTCGCGGCTGAAGGTGATATTTCAACAGACCTCCTCTCTCCGGGGAGTGAAGCCCACTCACGTTCAGATAGAGAACTTCATGGTCAATGCCTTATCGATGAAATCGCTCAAGGCAAAATTCGTGAGCTTCAAAAAGCCCACCCTGATAAAAGAGTAATGCTTGTTGCAGAAAAAGGAACAATGGGTGTTGGTTCTTCAAGAATGTCTGGGGTAAATAATGTTGCCCTCTGGACAGGAAAGCCTGCCTCTCCTTATATTCCCTTTGTTAATATCGCACCCATCGTAGGGGGAACAAATGGAATTTCTCCTATCTTCCTTACTACTGTTGACGTGACAGGTGGTATTGGAATTGACCTTAAGAACTGGGTTAAGAAAGTTGATGCTGAAGGAAAGACTGTTACTGATGAAAATGGTGACCCTGTACTTGAGCAAGCTTACTCTGTGGATACGGGAACAATTCTTACGATCAACACAAAGACTAAGAAACTTTATAATGGTGACAAAGAGCTCATTGATATGTCTGCTTCTTTAACACCTCAAAAGCTTGAGTTCATTAGAGCAGAAGGTTCATACGCTATTGTCTTTGGTAAGAAACTGCAAAGCTTTGCAGCTGAAACTCTTGGTATTGAAGCTCCTCAGGTTTATGCTCCATCAAAAATCGTAACAAACGATGGTGTAGGACTCACTGCTGTAGAGAAAATCTTTAACAGAAATGCCCTTGGTATTGCAAAAGGAACAACTCTTCACGCTGGATCAGATGTTCGTGTTCAAGTGAATATCGTTGGTTCTCAGGATACAACTGGTCTAATGACGTCTCAAGAACTTGAGTCTATGGCAGCAACCGTTATTGCTCCAACACTCGATGGTGCTTATCAATCAGGCTGTCACACAGCTTCTGTTTGGGATAAGAAAGCGCAAACCAATATTCCAAAACTTATGAGCTTTATGAATAAGTTTGGTCTTATCACTGCACGTGACCCTAAAGGGAAATATCATGCGATGACAGATGTTATTCATAAAGTCCTTAACGATATCACGATTGATGATAGAGCTATTATCATCGGTGGTGACTCTCACACAAGAATGTCTAAAGGTGTTGCCTTTGGTGCCGATTCAGGAACAGTGGCCCTTGCCCTTGCTACAGGGGAAGCCTCAATGCCCATCCCTCAGTCAGTAAAAGTTACCTTCAAAGGTAAGCTAGCTGATCACATGGACTTCCGTGACGTAGTTCACGCGACTCAGGCCCAAATGCTTAAGCAATTTGGTGGAGAGAACATATTCCAAGGTAAAGTTATTGAAGTGCATATTGGAACTCTTCTGTCAGATCAGGCCTTTACTTTCACTGACTGGACAGCAGAGATGAAAGCGAAAGCTTCAATCTGTATTTCTGAACCAAAGACACTTATTGAGTCTCTTGAAATTGCTCGTGACCGTATCCAAATCATGATTGATAAAGGAATGGATAACACGGCAAAAACTCTTCAAGGTCTAGTAGATAAGGCCAACCAAAGAATTGCAGATATCAATTCAGGAGCAAAGCCACCACTCGCACCAGACTCTAATGCAAAATACTACGCTGAATTCGTTGTCGATCTTGATCAAATCAACGAGCCGATGATTGCTGACCCTGATGTTAACAATGAGGATGTTTCTAAGAGATACACTCACGATATCATCAGACCAGTTTCTTACTACGGTGGAGAAAAAACGGTTGATCTTGGTTTTGTAGGCTCTTGTATGGTTCACAAAGGTGACATGCAGATTCTTGCTCAAATGCTAAGAAACCTAGAAAAAATTCATGGAACGGTTGAATTCAAAGCTCCTCTTGTTGTTGCTCCTCCAACATATAATATTGTTGATGAGCTTAAGAAGGAAGGAGACTGGGATGTTCTTCAAAAATATGCTGGATTCGAATTCAACGATGAAAACCCTAAGAATGAAGCACGTACAAAATATGATAATATGATGTACCTAGAGAGACCTGGTTGTAACCTCTGTATGGGTAACCAAGAGAAAGCTGAAAAGGGTGATACCGTTATGGCCACATCAACTCGTCTCTTCCAAGGACGTGTTGTTGCTGACTCTGCCGAGAAAAAAGGTGAATCACTACTGGCTTCTACTCCACTTGTTGTTCTCTCCACCTTTCTAGGAAGAGTTCCTACAATTGAAGAGTATAAGGCCGCTGTAGATGGGATTAAGCTTACCAACTACGCCCCACCACTTTCAGACCTTACTCAAGCAAACGCTTAACGAAACAAAGGCCACTCAGTTATCTAGAGTGGCCTTTCTTTTTCTACGCAGCCTTTCTTAAGTTCATCCCAACGCTCTTTGGGTAATAAACTCTTATCTTGAATATTATCAGCTGAGGCTTCTTTTAAATATTGCACTCTATCTTCTGTTACGGGATGACTCGAAAAGATTTTTTCAACATAAGCATTGGAGGGATATTTCTTATTTAAGGCCTCAAGAAATCCTCCAAGACCTTGTGCTGATATATTGCGCTCCTTGAGCATCTTGGCCGCTAATAAATCCGCTTCCTTTTCATCCTCTGCATTGTAGGAGCTCGTTGCAATGGTTTTTAACAACTCGGGATCAAAGGATGCATAACCCGTAATCGATGAAAAGGAGACATTCCATAGAATGGTAGTAAAGGCCATTTTTACGATTCTACGAATATGGTGCCTTTGTCTGTGATGCTGAATCTCATGGGCCAATACTCCGACTATTTGATTCTCATTTTCAAAAATATCAATTGCACCAGTGGTGATGGCAATAATTCTTCCGGGAATGGCAAAAGCATTGGCCATAGGATCATCAATTATCAATATTCTATAATCTTCCCTGATCTTCATCTCTTTTAATAAATCTTCAACAAACTTTTTTCTCATTCTTTGAGAGCAGTCTTCCTCATCTCCAACAACTGCAGCAATAAATTGTTCTCCAAGTGATTCTTCAAGATCTTGGGGAATCATTAGCGCTACTTGATTTGAGATAATAGGAATTAGGAAGTAATAGAGAGAGACGAGCCCTGCAATCAAACCTATGTAAAGATATATTGGATAATCAAAGTGAAATCTTTTTTTGGGAAAGAACTGAGCAATATTCTCCCAGTCATCTATATGAATACAAAAATATTCTTCGCCTCTTCTGAGAATAAATTCATCACTGCCGAATTTCTCAACTTTGATTTCACTATACTTCCAAGAGTGATTCAATTCATCTACAACAAAGCTCAGAAAGTGCGGGCCAAATGTTAATGTAGCAACACTTAGCTGCGCACTCTTCGAATTATGGTACTTACCCTTTATTTGCATTAGATACCTAGATCAATATCAAGAGCATCTCCAAAGGCATCTCCAAGCGCTGTAAGCTTTTCTCTCTCAACCTGTTCAACAGCAGAGTAATCAAAGTCCCCATTGTATTTGAGCTTTTGAACATAGAAAGAAAGATTCATACTAATCACCCAAGGTGTCGCTAAACCAAGCGTAATAATAATAAAAAAGAGGCTTTTTAGATAAATGATAAAGACCTCTTTTCCTATAATATTCATAGAGAAATTATGACCTTGGATATATGTCCTCTCAGCATTAAAGCGCATGATATCAGCAGCAAGCCATGCACTATAAATCCCCAAAGTAAGTGCACTAAGAATCCCTCCAAGAAAGTTCTTCATAAAGAATTCCCAACTATCACTTTCATAACGAAATTTTTCACTACCATAGGACATATTATTAAAGAGGATGGAGCGCATTCTATGAAAGAAGACAATATAATAAAGTCCGAAAGTCAAAGGACCTAAGAAGATGACCTTAAGCACTTCGATTCTTAGTTGTGATACCGCTTCCTTCTTTATTGATAAGTTTACGCCACGAAGACTTGTTCTTGAGAGCAAGTAGCCACGACTAGCAATCACGATTATAGGTCCGAAGTATATGGCCAAAATAATCACAACAAGAGGCATAAGCCTTGCCACTTCAGGAGCAAATTTCGAAAGAAGAGTTGATACACCAACAAAGAGTAAGTAAGACCCTACAACAATGGAGTATCCTTTTAACATCTCCCATCCCGTACCCGAGTAGTGAAATTTCTCACCTTCAACTTCTAGATGATTCCAAAAGTATTTTCGAATTTCAGTTCTGGCGAAAGGATAGTAAATTCCAAGCGTAATAAGAGTTAAGAAAATATTCTTTAGGACAAGAGTAAATAATGACTTCCCCTCACCTTTGAATTCAAAGTGTCTACACTCCATAGAGATTCTCCCGAAAAATAAATATACAGGTTTTTCGGACTAAGAGGATCTAATCGTTAAGCTTTTATCAATAAATTTGGTTAAGATTTCTTGGGCCATCCAGGAAAAAAAACAAACGAGAAATCAACAACTTAACTCTGAATCCGATCGGGCATGAGAACCCACTGTCCGCTGCCCAAGGACTTAATCATATATCCAAAGGGGTGAAGCTTACGACGAAGATTATAGAGGTGAACATCAATTGTTTTTGGGTGAACCGCCGTATTGCCCCAGACTTTATCAAGGATTAAGTCCCTATCAATGACTCTCTCGGGGTTCTCATCAATGAAAAGCCTTAGCAGTTTTTGCTGCTTAGAAGTAAGCCCTGTTATAGACTGCCCATCAATAGCGATTTGAGGCCGTACTGCTCGATTAATAGACTTTCTTCCCCTAAGAATTGTTTCAACCTTTACAAGTAGCTCATTCTTTTTAAAGGGCTTGGTCATATAATCATTGGCCCCCTCTTTGAAACAAAGGCGAAGGGATTCAATATCATCATCGGAAGAAACAATAATGAAGGGAATCCCACTGGCAGAGAGTTTGCCATGGAATTCATTCGTTAAAAAACTAAGAAAATTTCCATCATTGAGCATAAGATCTGCAATGATAAGAACAGGAGCTTCCTCCGTGTACTCCTCACAATACTTTTCAAAATGAGACTGGAATTTTCTAATATTTTCAAAGTAAGTCATTGTGAAGTCATTCTTAAGAATTTGATCATAAACAAACTGACAACCTTTATCGTCTTCTAGAATCCATATATTGGGTAATCGATTGTTATTTGTCATAACTTATTCTTCCTACTCACCTTGATAGAGAGGTATATATAATTGAACCTGAGCCCCCTGAGCTGTTGATTCAAATGAGAACCACTCAGAGTACTCACTTCGAAACTCCTCTAAGAGGTTTAAACCTACAAACTTACGAAGCTTACCCTTCTCTGGGGCAGCATCCTTAACTATGGTTTCAAACCGATTAATATCAATCGAAGTATTCTTAATATCAATAGTAACCCTTACAAATCTTGGATTCTCCGATCTTGCACTGAAGTTAATGACCATTTTATCTTGGTCATTTATACTTTGCTCTTTAAACTCTTCAATGAAAGTTGCATATAAAGAGAAAATAACCAACATTGACTTACGAGCACTATCTTTTAGGGTGAAGCTGCCAAGATCTCCACTTGTATTTAACTCAAGCTTTTCTATAACGATAAAGAAATGATTTTTAACCAGCTCCATCGCAGAGGCAAAAATCTTATCAAGACTCTCCGGAGTATCATCGCTTAGAGATATCTTAAGCTGCTTGCGAAAGGAATTCACCAAGTCAGCAATATAGTGAGTGGATACTCCCATTCTATCGAGGTATTCCTTTCCAGAATCAGGAACATGCTCCTGCAGCTCTTCTAAACAGAACTGGAGAACATGCAACTGAGCGCATAAATCGTGGGCAACAACAGATGAAGTGTCCACTAGGGCACGGTAGCTCGATACCTTCCCGCTTTGGTCCAAAACAAACCCCTAGATTACAGATAGACTAAATAAATCCCCCCTATTCAACCTTAAAAACGATAATTACTCAACTAAAACATGGTCCAGTTGTCTTCATAAACTTGATTTACATGAATTTTCGCTACACAATGCGCAATCCCTTAGACCTATTGCTCTTTTTGGTTTATACCTCTCAGACTCGTATAATTTAAAAATGATAGGATAACCTATGAAAGATAAAGTCTTCCGCGACAAGCTAGAGACCATAACTCCTTTTGAGTTTAACGAAGGTGTGGCCACCGTCTTTGACGATATGGTCCAAAGATCTATTCCTTTTTACCAAGAGATTCACCAGCTCATCCTCGACCTTGTGGTCAGAGAGTATAAATTCAAAGGTAAAATTGTAGATCTGGGATGCTCAACCGGTACAACCCTATCCATGCTCGAAACAGTTCTTAAAGAGAAGTCAGATAGAGTGCCTCATTTTATTGGAATTGATACATCAGCTCCCATGCTTGAGCAGGCCCAGAAAAAGTGCGCGACAGTAAGAAAAGCTGAATTTATCGAAATTGATATGACTGAGTATGATTTTGAAGGAACTGAAATCGTTATCCTCAACTACACTCTTCAATTTCTCAAGCACTCTGCTCGTATTGGACTTCTCAAAAAAATCTATGATTCCATGCTCCCCGGAGGGATAATTCTGCTAAGTGAGAAAATACAATCCCCCCAAGCACCTATGCAGGAGATCATTACTGATCTGTACTACGACTTCAAAAGAAGAAATGGCTACAGTGAGCTTGAAATCAGTCAAAAACGTGAAGCTCTTGAGAATGTATTGGTACCTGTAACACCAAAAGAACAATTAGAAATGCTAGAAGATGCAGGCTTTGACTACTCAGAGATGCTCTTTAGATGGTATAACTTTGCAAGTTACCTCGGAATTAAAAAAGAAATTAAGAAATAACTATGCTTGAATACTTAATCCCCTATAAAGATAATAAAAAGGTCCAACTTGACTGGGAAGCCCTTGTCTCTTTAAAGAATGAACGAGAAAGCTGGTGGCAAAGAGAGAGCTCAAAGCGCTGGAAAGTCGACCAATACCCACAGTTTGATACCACAGACATTGATTGCAAAGACTCTTGGATCAAGGTTACGGGGACTCCTAAAACCGAAGAGGCCGCCATCGAATTAAAGGCCATTGCCGAAAAGCTAATCCCTTGGAAGAAAGGCCCTTTTCAATTATTTGATCTCGCTATTGATGCCGAATGGCGCTCAGATATGAAGTGGGAGCGCATTGTCCCCTTCCTTCCGAATCTAGAGAATAAAACCATTCTTGATGTTGGTTGTAATAATGGCTACTTCCTCTTTCGCATGGCCCAACACAATCCTCGCTTGGCCCTAGGGATCGACCCAGTTCTCCCCATGCAGGCTCAATTTGATCTCATTCAAAACTATGCCCGCAGAGATAATCTAAAGTTTGAATTATTCGGTGTTGAACACTTACCTCTATTTAAGAATATGTTTGATGTGATTTTCCATATGGGAATTATTTATCATCATCGCCACCCTATCCAACAACTTCTCGATATTCGCGAGTCCTTAGTTCCGGGAGGTGTTGCATTTTTAGAAACGATTGGAATTCCAGGTGATGAATCCTACGCTCTCTTCCCAGAAGATCGCTACGCTCGTATGGGCAATACATGGTTTGTTCCCACAATGAGCTGCTTTATCAATTGGGCCAAGAAGGCCAAGCTTATCAATGTAGAAATCGTCGCCGATACTTTGCTTACTGATGAAGAGCAGAGGAAAACTTCCTGGTGCCCACCTCCTTTTCAAAGCCTAAATGATTCTCTTGATCCCAATGACCCCACTAAGACAATAGAGGGTCATCCGGCGCCCAGAAGATTTCTTATTCGTGTTGAAAAGAAAAAAGGAAACTAATGCTTAGTGGTGGAAAACGAATACTCTTTTTAACTTTAGGAATAGTATCGTTGATACTGGGAGTTATCGGTATTCTTCTTCCCCTACTTCCCACCACTCCTTTTGCCCTACTGGCCGCTTATTTCTTTTCTAAGAGCTCCGAGCGTCTTCACGACTGGCTCATTAATCAAAGGACTCTGGGGCCCCTTATTAAAGATTGGGAGAGATATGGTGTCATCCGCTTAAAAGCAAAATGGATGGCCACTGTCATGATTATACTTCTCTTTTCCTACTCCCTCATCTTTGTCCCTGTTCTTCCATGGATAAAGGCCATCGTTTTTCTATCCGGTATTTCAATCCTTATTTTTATTTGGACAAGACCACACGAAATTGAGTCCTAATGCCAATCTATGATAATGTATTGAAATGGCCAATCAATTGAATATTAATATTTGGGATAGTATAAGCTCCTTTAATCAAGACTTAATTGATCAGTGGAAATCATTTATTAATGATGCCAATCCATTCATACATCCCCATTTCTTCAAAATTCTAGAAGATTCTAAATGTATCGGAAAAGAAGCGGGGTGGAATCCACTCTACTTTGTGGCGCAAGCAGAAGGAAAACTTGTATCCTTAGTCGTCGCCTTTGTTAAAACACATAGCTATGGAGAATATATTTTTGACTGGCAATGGGCCAATACTTATGAGCACTATAGTATTCCTTATTACCCAAAGCTCACGGTTGCCATTCCTCACTCTCCTGTGTCAGCTCCTAAATTTATCGGTGATCAAGAAATCATTAAAAACTCAATCATGCCTGTTATCGCTCAATTTTCAAAGCAGTATCAAATGAGTGGCACCCACTTTCTCTTCACCAACGAAAGTGAGAACAAGATTCTAAGTGAACTCAATTATAAGATTCGCGATTCTCTTCAGTATCATTGGCATAATCAGCAGTACGAAGCCTTTGAAGACTATCTGGAATCGCTAAAGAAGAATCGAAGAAAAACAATAAAGAGAGAAAGAAGAGCTATTCGCGAAACCGGTATAAGAATCGAAAAGCTCTCTGGCACCAAAGTATGCAGTAGAGATATCGACTTCTTCTATAAATGCTATGAAGATACCATCGATAAGAAGTACAGTATGGGCTATCTCAATCATCAATTCTTCAATGATCTCTTCGCTCATTTCCCTGATCAAACAACTTTAGTAATGGCCTTTGAAGAGGACACTCCTATAGCGGCTTCACTATTTCTGAGCTCAGAGAATACACTCTATGGTCGCTACTGGGGCTGTACAAAGGAAATTGAGTTTCTCCATTTTGAGTTATGTCTCTATCAAGGGATTGAATTGGCCATTGAAAAGAAGCTCACCGTTTTTGAAGCTGGGGCACAGGGGGAACATAAGCGAATGCGAGGTTTTACCCCTGTCCTTACAAAGAGTGCACACTACTTAGAGCATCCTGAGTTTAGAAGGGCGATTAATCACTTTATTGATGAAGAATCAAATCAACTTAATGAGATAAGAGAAGAGTTGGACAAACGCAATTCCCTAAAAACTAAAGTCTGAGTTCAGAAGAATTTTCTTGCCGCCTTTGAAGGCCCAGGCCTTGCCTACAAAAGTAAGCTGCTCTCCATTTCGAATAATGCCACTTCCGTCAGGAAGGGCGAATAAAGGGTGATTTAAATTGCGAGACTTTGCGATGAGCTCGCGATCATAGCGAATCGAGTTCTTATAGTGAGGAAAGAACTCAAAGCGAACAAGCCCTAGGGCCTGAAGGTTTCTTACATTCTCCTCATTTTCATCACAATCAAATTTAGGATATCCGGCGGTCTTTATATTAGGAGTCATCATAATGGCCCCTGCACTAAGGCCAGAGAGAACTTTTCCCATCTGGGCGTACTCTCTTAAGAATTCAAGATAACCATAGTGGCGAAGGTATTTAAGGAAATAATAAGTATTACCTCCACCAAGGTGAATCATATCGCTATTGAAGACTTCTTTCATCAGCACGGCATCTTGAGGTATATCTACAGGAAAGTAAATAAAGCGTGTAACTCCAAAACTTTCATACTGCTCTACGAAATCGTGAAATTCGGCTTCCCCGTCATAGCTTGAGCTAGGAATAAAAACGAAAGTAGGATTAGGATTTTCAATTAAATCGAGACAGGCCTGATCAACGGCTTCATTCTCATCTTCATCACCACCACTATAGAAAACTAACTTCACAATCCCTCTCGATATTCCCTCACAACCTTTAAAAATCCACGCATAAGTTGTGAACGCTTTGGACGATCAGACTTCGCCACTCGTTCTCCATCAGGATTTAGGTTTTGATACTCGGAGAAATTATAAAGTAAGTCGTATACTTTGTCCGGCTTCATTGACTTAATTTTATCCATTAAGATCTCTGTAATATGAGAGATGGAATCTCCCGTCACTCGATCATATTTATTAATAATTGAAGAGCGCATACTTATATTTAAGAGCATGCGATTAAAGGTCGTCTTCTCAATTGAAGATCCAAGAATCACTAACTCCCGATACAGCTTTTGAAATTCATCAATACGCTTACTCTTATAGGCCGTGAGTTTAAGATCCTTCTTCGTGGCATAGGTAGACTTAGCAATTTCTAAGAACTCACTGCGCTCTAGGTCCTCTTCTCGACTGAGGTAGATCTGAGGAATTTCCCTTAAGATATCTCTCATACAATAGATAGCGTCCCAAGTAATTCCATCATTTACTTTCTTTGGCCCACGATGTGACTTGGCCTTTTCAAAGTAGAAGAAAACTTTTTGAAAGTTCTCTACTAGCTCTCTATTATTTTCGAGAATCTCTTTCGCTGTGTCGCCAGAGAATCCTACCTTATAAAGGAGGTTCTTATATTTACAACGCCAGAAGGTGTCTTCAAAGTCGTCTGACCACTGTCCTTTATTGAATTCTTTAATGGGCTTCTTCTCACCCGTCTTGAGATAATCTACCAACTGGCAAAATGTCTGGGCCGTGTATTTGGCCTTCTGCTTTTGTTCAATGATTGAGGTTGAAAAGCGATCTGTATCATCAAAGCGATATTCACTATGAAAGAGTCCAAATTGGCGAACAGAACCATAATCAATGATTCCCCCATCCATAAGGACATTATCGCCATCCCAGTCAAGCCAACAAAAGATATACTCATCTTCAAATTTGGCCGCGGTACGAGCAAAGACATCGACCTGCTTCTTGAGAAAATAATCCCAGCGGGCCTTTTCTGACTTAGGCATATTTTCCCAAACACCGTTATCTTCCTGGCGCTTGATATAGTAGTTCAACATAGCACGCAGCCCTTCATAATTTGACTGCTTTAAATGGCCAAAGAGATGACTAGGCCGTAGTAAGTTATCGTGCACACGAATGGTTATGGCATATCCATCTTCAAATTGAATAATCCCTAATACTCTCTCCGTCTTAACTTTATTCTTATGAAGAATCTCAGAGAAGAAGAGCGAAGCTATGCCCTCATCAACTTCGGCATAACCACACCCATAAGAAATGGTTGGGTCTCCTGTTTGAAAGAATTTATTTTGAATATGAGTTGCAGGAGAAAGACAAGTCGCTCCGGTTCCACAGCTTGAGATATCCCAAGTCTTTCCTTTATGCTTATGCACACCATTCCAAATGCTTCTTCCATCCCCAGAGGTTTTCCCCTGCTTATTGGGGTGCTGAAGCTGAAGGTAACGAGTGGCCATATAGAAGTTTGGCTTAATATCTTCGCTATCAAATTTGATTTCGTTGATTTGATCATATTCATTAATGATCACGAGAGCAAAAGTATCAAGAAGCTGCTCTTCTAATTCGGCAGTCATATGATTGGGATGCGTCGCAGAGATAAGACCAATTTCTCGGGCAAGCTCATAGTTAAAGACAACAACCTTCCCCCCATGACGCTTACGTGCACGATAGGCCACGAAAGAATCAATTGTCTCTTTTTGGAAGGGATGCTTTCCATTAATTTTCTTTAATTTAGAGTAACTGGTCTTCTTAGGCTCGTAATCTTCGTCCCATTTCCAGTTTAAGTTGTGATTTTTCTTTAACCTAGTCATAGGTTTATTATAGCATTTCCGTAAATCAGTAAAAGATGGTTATTTTACTCCAGTAGTAGGCCATCCCTTTAAAATCACAACAAACGATTGACCAAAAGAATCAGTTACTAGCCCGCCCTACTTGCGCTATACTCTCCAAATGACTAATTCAAATAATAATGGAGTCGATGCTTGGGGCTCAGGTAAAACACAATTCTTCTATCAACTCGACCCTGTATCCATCCTTGAACATATAGACTTACTTGGACTCAATACCACAGGAAGGTGTCTTCCCTTAAACTCTCTTGAAAATAGAGTTTATGAAATTGAGATTGATAATCCGCATGCGAAAACCGTAAGTGAAAATTTTATTATCGCTAAATTCTATCGTCCAGGCCGTTGGAGTCGTGAGCAAATCAAAGAAGAACATGAATTCCTCTTTGATCTAGTTGATGCAGAAATTCCGGCAATTGCACCTCTTAAATTTGATGGAGAAAGTTTATTTGAAACAAAAGGTGGTGATCTCTACTACTGTGTCTTTCCCAAGCGCGGCGGGAGAAACCCCGATGAATTCAATGAAGACCAGCTTCGCCAACTGGGACGACTGCTTGGTCGCCTTCATCTGATAGGACAAAAACGTAGCGGCTCTCACCGAGTGGAACTCAATGTCTCCAACTATGGTACACAGAATCTTAAAAGTGTTCTCGAAGATGGACATATTCCTGATAACTACAAAGAGTCTTATCAAGTACTGGTTGAACAATTTATTGAGGTCATAAATCCCCTCTTTAAAAATATAAAAACTCAGCGTATTCACGGAGACTGCCATAAAGGAAATATCCTTTACAATGAGAATGACGGCTTCTTCTTTATTGATTTTGATGATTTTCTTAGAGGACCTGTTGTTCAAGACCTTTGGACCATTATTCCCGGTAGAGATGAATATGCCCAAAGAGATAAGGATATCTTCCTTGAGTCCTATGAGTTATGGAATGAGTTCCCCTATCAACAGCTCAAACTCATTGAGCCTTTGAGAGGTTTGCGAACGATTCACTTTGATGCTTGGATTGGAAAGCGCTGGGCCGACCCATCTTTTCCCACGGCCTTTCCCCATTTCACGAGCGACCGCTACTGGGGCGAAAGAATTGTTGACCTAAGAGAACAGATTACTCTATGCCAACAAATCAGTGTTGACCCCTACGGTGGATACGGAAACTACTAGAGGATATCCTCTAACTCAACGGCCCGCTCTTCATCGTTAATATTAACCACATAAAGAAGCCCTTTGATTTTAGTTTCATTCTCATAAGTAGGAGCTAATCCCATGGAAATCATGAATTGATCAAGAAGCTCTCTTTGATCTTTATAAACTACTCCTTTGTATTTTCCTTCTATTGAAGCAATACAACCGGCCGTAGGAATAAAAGGATAGTATGGAGAATTGCTAAAAAGATTCTTAACTCCCACACCATGAATTCGAAATAAAGAGCGCCCATTATCTCGTGCGATAACTGATTCACGCCACCAATTCATTGACTGAAGCTCATCAGGAATATAGTGAAGATAATCTTTTTCATTGCGTGAACTTGCGACGAAGTCCAACATTATTCTTCTATATTTACCATAGACTAATCTTCGATCTGCTTTGGGCATAACAGAGTCTATAGTGAAAAGCCCTTGTGGTGTATTTCCATTGCTTTGATCATAGGAAAGTCCACGTCCAGAAAGAGCAAGCTTCTTCTGAGTCCAGACTTCGCCATTTTCTTTACGTACAAGATTTCCATCCTTATCTTTCATAAGCATAAGACAGGGGAAGTTTCTATTTTCGCGACAAAATACAAACAGATTTGTAACTTTACGATAATCATTATTGCCAAAGCGCCACTTTGGCCTGAAATCAATAAGCTCTCTTATGTCATCCTTTGTCCAATTATCATTAGTATCAATATTTTCTTTTCTCCCAACACTCTTTTGTTTTGAGAAGTCGAGAATATTGTGTTCAATATAAGCTTGATCAAATTCTTCTTCATGTTCAGCTAAGAATTGTAAACTCTTCTCTCCCCATGAGCCTGGACCACTCATATAGGCCACTTCATCTGCAGTCACTTCAACTTTAAGTGCGGATTTCATAAGGGTAAGCTTTAGGGCTTCTGCATGGGGGAATTGATAGAGTTTAATCTTATGAACTCTTCTTTCATCTTCCTTAGAAAGGCCTTCATCAGACTTATAAGCCTGCCAAAGACCATCAATAAATTGAATACGATCTTCCATTGTTCTTAATACTATCGGATTAGACGATACTCTTTCAACCGCCATTAATGGAGTAGATAGGCCCAAAACCATTCCTACAAGAATCATTACTTTCATAGTTTCCCCTCTTTAAAAACACCTAAAAGTGCCATAAGGGGCCATAAATATAAAGAGACTAGATGATAATTACATACAGTGAAAACTCTTTAGTCATATTTATACACAAAGAGGCCCAAGCTCACATAACTTAATAATTATGTAGGCTTGGGCCTCTTCAAATATTACTTAATAAGATCTTAGTGGTTATGCCCACCTTCTCCGTGCACATGTCCGTGAGCAATTTCTTCTTCAGTAGCTTCACGTACAGAATCAACCGTCACATCAAAGTGAAGTGTCATACCTGCTAGAGGATGGTTACCATCAACAGTAACTTCAGCATCAGATACTTCCGTAACGGTTACAATGATAGTTCCTTGTTCTGTATCAACTTGAAATTGAGAACCAACTTCAATCTTTTCTGGCTCATCAAATTGGGCCATTGGTACTTTTTGAGTAAGTGCTGGATCTTTTACACCATAAGCTTCTTCAGGCTTGATTGAAACTTGAAGATCATCACCTTTTTTCTTACCAAGGAGGGCCTTTTCCAAACCAGGAATAAGCATTCCAATTCCGTGGATGAATACTAGAGGTGCTTTGTTCTCAGAAGAATCAAGAACCTGACCTTCATCGTTAGTAAGTTTGTAGTGAATTCCTACGACTTTCTTTTCTGCTACTTCCATAAAATTTCCTTCGTTTTTCAATTGGGCCTAAAGTGCAAGGTAGCGACTTTGGAAGACCTTAAGTTTTTCTTTATATTCTTCAGTTTGTGGATGACTAGAGCTTTGGGCAAAAGGATCACTCCCTTTCAAAAAGCTAAGAAGATGATCAACCGAATCATTACCCCAGAAGAGTTCACCCTTTTCATTTATATCGTCCTCTTTCCTTTCTCTCACAATAAAGCTAGGTAGTCCAAAAACTCCTGCATTTATAGCCAATTTTGTATTCATTTTTAGCTGAGATCTAATAACGCGATCGCCCACTAGCTCCATCCACTGCTCTGCAGGGTACCCCGCATCCTTTAAGAGTTGATAAACAACTTCATCATTACCAAGGTCTAGACCCTTCTCCCACGCCGCACAAAAGAAAAGGTTAATAACTTCAATCTGATCTTTCCCACTACACTCCTTCAAAGATAAGCGCAGAGCATAGAGAGAATTAAACGGAAGAGCTGGAGGATTAAACTCCAAGTCATTCTCTAAACAAAATCGCAAACAATCCTTCATTAGGTATTCTCGTTTGGGAGCAATTTCAGCAGGACCCTTTGTCTCCCAAGAGTGGATTATATTGGCCAAAGTGACGGGTAATAATTCGAAATCCGACAATGAAGTCAGATTGTTCTTATGTTCACGATAAAACCATTTCCATGAAAGGAATGAGTAAGGAGAGAGGAAATCAAAGAAGTATGAAGTTTTCTTCACGGCATAATCACCTTTGTCTAGTTACAATTCAATATAGGTTTTTCCATAATGGAAAATTAAAGCAGCTTGAATATGAAATTGCCACTTACGCTATACTAAGTGGACTAAAGTGAAAAGCATGGAGTATCGAATTCATGGAGTATGTCCCTCTCAAGATATCTACAATTAAGGCCAATTCGGAGTTAACTTTTGACCTTTATATTTACTTTAAAGATCAATACCTTTGCTATGCAACTAAGGGCAAGGCCATTGATGAAGACAAACTTGTAAAACTCATCAATCAAGAGATTACCGACTTCTTCATTCCCTCGAATCAAATCGATAATGTTACAGTCTATCTTGATGAGGCCATTCAAATGGCCCTATGTAAAGAGGCCATTACTACTGATGAAGGTCTTTCAATTATGGAAGGGGTTGCATCAACAGCAGTTGAACAAATGCAGCAAAACCCCACCCAGAGCAGTTACTCCATGACTCAAAAAGCAGCAAAGGGTTTAAGGCAGTTACTTACAAGTAATCCTAATGCTCTAAAGCGCTTATTTGGAAAAAAATCTAAGGAAGCAGATCTCATTATTGACCACTGTATCACCGTTTGCGGACTGGCCACTAAGCTTGCTGAGCATATCCGTCTTCCCGATAAGGATATTGATGACCTCGCAACAGCTGCCTTGATCCATGATATCGGCTTAACCCAAGCTGATCCAGAAGTTGCCCTACTCTTCTCTAAAGATATAGACAGTTTAGAAGGAAGTCAGAGATATGATTATTTTAAACATACTAAAGTTTCGAGTGACCTTCTTAGTCAAAAATCATTCATTAGTCCTCAAGTAGAAGAACTTATTCAAAACCATGAAGAAAACCTTCAAGGGACTGGTCCCTATAAACTAACGAAGCTCTCTCCCTTACAAGAATGCTTAAATTTGGCCAATGCTTTTGATAAGAGAATTCTTACTAAGAATGAGCCCCCGGCCGAAGCCTATAAAGCCTTTCAAATTGATTGGATTGGAATGTATAGTCTAGAGTTGATAAAACGTTTTGAAATGGTTCTCAAAGAGGAGGGATTATTAAGTTAACTCAAATTTTTCTATTTATTCTACTAAGTCATTTGCTCCTGGGCTGTATGTCCAATGATGATAAGGAGCTCATTAGTGATTGCGATGGACTTGCCATGAAGTACTACCGAGGACTTCCCCATCCTTCTAAGCTCTATAAGAAACACTGCTCCTCAAAGGAGTCTACTCTTGAGTACACACCTGAGAAATGTAAGCTTGCTCTTGGTCAACTTATGCTTCATGGCTCTGAACCTAAACTAAAGAAACAGTTTGGGAGCAGAATTATGGAGTGTTTTAATCATGGTGATTTGGAGCGTTTTCTAAAGGATTAGTCGAATTCCCTCTAGCCTTAGACGAGAGCCCTTTAAACTTTCAAGCATTAAACTCTTCATCGCTCTAAGGATATCAACTTCATCATTAGAAATAGCAGGGTTGACTTTGGCCAGATCAGACAGACGAGTCACTTCATGATTCATATACTCTTCTATCTCTTGGCGATACTGTTCGACAAAAGGAGCGGCCTTGGCATCGGCCTTCGTTTCTGCAAGTTTTATTAAACCTTTGAAAAGCTCTTTGGGAATTTTCATCGCACGCTCAAGTGCTTCACGATCAGCTTGATCACATTTTTCATCAAGCACTTCTTTAGACCACTTATCAGCATAGTCTTCCCCTTCCTTATCAATCATCACACGAATGAGTGTTGGTGGAAAAAAGCGCTTCATATCTAAGAAGTCAGGGGCAGGACAATCTAGCACATAGTAGGCCTCAACAAATGATTTCTTTCCTTTAGCATTCTTACGAGTGGCAACAGTCATATTCCCGTAGCTTTCACTTAAAATAAGATTCATCACCTCTCTAACCATTGCATGGTCCCAGTTGAGAAATTGATAGTCCTCTCTCTCTAGGGCCTCTCTTCGGTCATAAGTAATCGTCTGTCCTTCACTTTCTAAGTAAGGAAAGTAAGGAATAAACATATTGTCATTGGGTTTAATAAACTGGGCGTACTCATGAAGGTCTTCATTATCAACACCAAAGCAATCAAAAACCTCATCCATATAAGTGGCCAAGGCCTCACTAGAGTCACTAGTCTTCACCTTGCGAACAATATCATTTCCAACTATAGGATCAAAAGAGTTCATTTCAATCAGAAGATCTCTACTCTCTTCCACTTCTTTTTCGAGCTTTTCTCGATACGCCTCAACTTCTGAGATAAGATCTTCACTGTGATTCCCCGATTGAAGCGCCTCATGGATCGCCTTTGAGAAGTGAACAAAAACGGGAGTACCAACACTTGAAAACTTTCTAAAACTATTGAGTCCTCTATCGTAAATTTTAAAGAGAGTTTCCTCCCAAGAATCTATGATAAAAGGAATATGAATTGAAATATCGTGTTTCTGCCCAATACGATCAAGGCGTCCAATACGTTGTTCTAGGAGATCCGGCTTCTTAGGTAGGTCAAAGAGAACAAGATGATGAGCAAACTCAAAGTTACGTCCTTCAGATCCAATTTCAGTACAAAGGAGAATTTGAGCTCCATTGGGATCCGCAAAGTAAGCGGCTTGGCGGTCTCGGGCCATTAGACTTAGACCAGAGTGAAAAAGTGCCGTATTAATGCCAGCATTTCTTTCTTTGAGAACCCGCTCAAGGGCAACAATCATTTTCTTGCTATGACAAATCAATAGCACTTTATCGTTACATGTCTCTAAGAACTTCGATAGCCAATCAGATTTATCTTTGAAACCAATCCCAAGACTGGTGGTATCATCAAATGTAACTTCACTGGCCGTAGCACTCTTCAGTGGAACCTCTTTAACAATTCTCTTGGGAAAGAAGTCATATTCTTTTCTCATGGCCGATCGAGTATTTCTAAAGAAGACTCGACCTGTTCCATGGCGATCAATTAATTCTTTTATAATTTTATGCCCTTTTTCACTGGAGAAATCAGACTTCTCCCAATGCTCAACAAGATCAGGGCCGACCCATTCAACAAGTGAAGCCTTTGACTCTTTAGATAGGCTTCCCGAGAGTACTTCACGAGCTGCACTTGCTACTTTTTGGTAACCTTGGACCTCTTCTTTGAAGGAGTTAAAGTTACTATAGCGATCAGGGTCTAGTAACTGAAGGCGATCAAAATGGCCTTCCATCCCCAACTGCTCTGGTGTTGCCGTTAAGAGTAAAACAGAGGGAATACGCTCACAGAGCTGCTGTAGTAAACCATACTCGAAGCCGTGCTCTGGATCGTTAGGATCTTTTTTATATTGGTGAGCTTCATCAACGACGAGTATATCAAATTCAGCTTCTTCCAGCAGTTCTCGCGCCAGTTCTGAACCTTTTAGTAGGCCCAAAGACACGATAACTCGCTGTTGATCTAAGAAGGGATTAGTTCCCGCTTCAGGTGGAGTCTCTTGATTAATAGCACGAAACCCCAACTGAAATTTGCGATGCATTTCAAAGAACCATTGATATACAAGTGAATCCGGGACAACGATAAGAACTCTTTCCGCTCTTGCCGTTGTTACAAGCTTATGAATAATAAGACCAGCTTCAATTGTTTTACCTAGACCTACTTCATCGGCCAAGAGAACTCGTGGTGACTGCCGCTTTAATACTTCATTGGCCACATAGAGTTGATGAGGCATTGGTGCAACTCTTCCGCCAAGAAGACCTTTTACTGGTGAAGTTTCCCACAGCCTTTGATTTTCCAAAGTGCTCAAACGAAGTTGAAAGAATTTATTATTATCCGTTTGACCATTATACAATTTTTCTTCAGGATTATTAAAGGCAAGGTGATCATCGAGTTCGACTTCTAAAATCTTCGTATTCCCGCCACTATAAACAACCAAACCTTCTTGCTCACTAACTTCTTCAATAAGTATTTCAAGACCTTCTCTTGTTTTGACCTTATCTCCTATGGCAAAGAGCACACGCTTTAGCGGTGCAGTCCGGATTCCATAAGTTCTTCTTGTATCAGAAGCTTGAAAAAGAACTGTGAGTTGTTTGTCATTAATTTCAGAGATAAGACCAAGGCCAAGTTCTGGCTCTGTCTCACTCATATACCGTTGTCCGGGAATAATCGTCACGATGTTTAACCTTTAATCTTAAACATTAAGAATAATAAGAAGTGCGCCAGCAAGAGCTACGCCTAAGAATAAATAGAGTTGAAATGTACCTGATTTCTTTTGTTCCTCAGAGAGTGTTCCCGCTTGGGCCTGTTCTTCAACATTCTTAATACGAGTTTTTTTGGCCTTCTCTTCTCTCTTCTTTGCCTTACGTTGCTTCTTGTCCATTTTTGACATGACTTACGCTCCTCATTTGCCATTGATTTAAGAGTTCATATCCATTTCTAATACTTTATATTATCATTATACCAATGAACTGTAAGCTCAATTCACAGGTATTTTACAATGCGCATTAATTATAAAATTGACTGGAATGCCCTTGGAGATATGAACGGTTCTAAGAACCTAGGTCCAAAGAAGTTCAACATCCTAGAGGGAGCACTAAAAGTTATCAACAAGAAAGGTCTACAAGGCCTTTCTGTCACTTCATTATCTAAGGAGTGTAACCTCTCTAAGCCACTTCTTCTTTATCATTATGAAACCATGGATAAGGTAATAGAAGATATTTACTTCTACCTCACTCGCCTACTCGAATACTTCTATCGTCAAAGCTACGATCAGGAAATGAGCTTTGAAGAGAATGTTTCGGCCACAACAGTTTCCGCCTTTAAGTGGGCACTCTTCAATAGAGAAGTCGCCCAGTTCTTTTGTTTAATGTTCCATATTGGAAAAAGCTCTCAAGGACTAAGAAAGAACTCTACATTTCATAAAGAAATGATTCAATCTCACTACGAAAAGATCTTTTTAGAAAGTATGCGCTTCAAATCAGTTGAATCCATGAAAATTGCAGTTAATGGTGTTAAGACAATGACCTTTGGTACACTCGTAGAAATGATTTCAAGTGATGAAATTGGGCAACATGAAGAATATGCTCAAATTTTAAAATTCAACTTAGAACAATTCTTACAAGTTGAGCTTCCTCGCTTTAACCTCTAAGCAAATTGCTCTTTTGTTTTAGGGAGGAACTCTTCTAAGACTTTTGAGAAATCAGAAAGTTCTCTAATGAGTATATCTAGTTCTTCTTCGACTTCATTGAACTTTAAGTACTCTCCATATTTCTGAATGAGTATAACTCTCTCCACTGATGCGAAAAAAGGAAAATGAGTAATCACTCCATATAGTTCACTTGCAGCATTGTAGATCATATCCCCATCTTTTAAACTAAGCCCTAACTGGATATCAGCTACCACCTGTGGGTAGTATTCAACAAAGTCTCGAATGGCAGATTCAATGAGATCCCAGTCACCATCAAAATGCGTCCATACTTCTGAGGAACTTACTGCTGTTTCGTGATAAGGTACAAAGTATTCTTCACGATTCATCATGAAGTAGACTCCATTCTCCCCCTTGAACATTTTTCCATGGACAGACTTAACGGAGAAAGAAAAACTAATCATCCCTGCATTTTTTTCTTCATTGTCGGTACGCTTTACTTCAAATTTACCATCGAGATATTCCACTAATTCAAGAACTCTCTTTGGACTAACCATTTCCCCTTCAAAGACAGGAGAATCTTCTCGAGACAAATCGATCCACTCCTGCCCTGGCCAATTGTCAATATCAGAGACGACTTCGACATTTATCCATTCTTTATTATAGCTAGTCGTATCATGAAAAACTCGAACCTTTATAGCATTACCTTTTGAATTCTTTATTGCATTTTCAATAATTCCAACAAAGAGACCTTTAATCTTGAGAATATCACCCCAAAAATACTTCTTATCAAAATTAGTATCGATTTTTAAATTATATTGAGAATGATCATTTCTCGCCCAACGATTATTCAATGTATTAATCATCTCTTCAAAATCAAAAATAATCACACCATAAGCATCTTCTAAAGGTCTAATCATTGAGTCTTCACTATGGGCCCTAATCTTTTGACTGACCTTCTCGAGTACTTTTCGGTCAATTGATTGTTCTGCTTGGGAGTAACTTTCAAGATCATCCATTCGTAGCATAATCTTTTCAACGGAGTTTATTAGCTCCTGCAAAATAATCCCATTCTGGGCGATGTACTCAACTTTACTTCTCTTAGCATATTGAGCCTTACGATAGGCATCAACTAAGCGGCGCTCTAAATCAGAGCTTTCTCTATTTTCGGAAATAATCATTAAATGCAAGGTACTATCATTAAAGGTAATATCAAACATCATTGATCTTGCCGTTATCGTTCCATAGTCTTGAGTATGGAAGGACCAAGAATCATTAATCGTCTTCCCTTCGCTCATTTGCTCTAAACTTCGCGAAAGTTTTTCAAGTGAAGAGCGACCATCTTCTTGATATAGCGGGAACATAACTGCGGGATGAAGTAACTTATAACTATCTTGATCCTCTATTCCGAAGAATTTCTTAGCTGAGTTATTAAAATCACGAACCTGTCCATCCCCAAATAGAATGAGGGGGATTTCAATCTGATTAAAGAGATCTTCAAATCTTTTCTCTGCAACTTTAAGGGCCGTTACATCTTGAACAGTACCACTGATCCAAATCTCATCCCCTATAATTCTCTTTTTAGCTGAATACTCTAACCAGTAGACCTTCTTATTCTTTGTTGTGATTTTAATTGTAATTTCAAGATCTTCTTCTTTATGTACTGTTCTCTCAATCGCCTCTAAAAAAGCTTCACGGCCTTCGGGATCGAAGCAGCTCAATTCATCATAGAGAAAGGCATATTCCGTCTCATCGACGAGATTAAAAATGGAAGCCAAATGCTTAGATTGACGTAGCTCTTTTGTATAATAATTTAAATCCCAAGAGTAGATATTACCTTTAATTTCTGATTCAGAGAGAACCTCTTTAAGTCTATGGCTTTCTTCTGTATAGAATTCAACCTGAGATTTCCATGGGCGATATAGGTAAATATACAAGGCAAAAACTAGTAAAAAAATCATTACCCTAAAAAGGTTATCGTTGATGGCCAAATAATCGTAATACTGAGTTCTTGTTTTCAACAACTCTTGCTGGATTGGTATAAGTGAATTTAATAAATTTTCGCCATGCTTTTCAATTTCAAGGTAGATTTTATTTTTCTCTTTCACACTTGAACGAGTTAAATTTTTACTCACTTTTAGATAGGTATCAATGAGCTTACTAAAGTGTGTAAAGCCTTCATCTACTCTCCAAGCACTGTCGTAATAAATATCTCTTACAGAGGCAATACCAAACTCTCCTTTAGTATTTAGACTCTGTACTTCATGTACAAGATCTTTCATCGATTTGTTATTTTCATTAATAAGATTAAGAACGCCTTTATCAATATCTGAGCCTTTATGCTGATACTCAAGTTGAAGATAAGAGATGAGATGGCGCTGTTTATAGATTGATGTTTTTAATTCCTCTAAAAGCCCAACTGCCTTAATATGCTGAGTAGAGTTTTCTTTAAAGACAGAACCATAGTGATGACCAATTATATTAAAGATAATAAATACAAGTAAGGCCGCAATAAAGCGATTGCTCAAGGCGAGAGAATGGGTTTGTTTTAAGGTCGACATTGTCTATGTATCGGAAAAATCAGGAATAAGAGCGATCAATACCAAACAAAAAAAAGGGACAAGAAAATCTTGCCCCCCATAATTCATGCTTATTTTTTTTAGAATTAATTACCTTTAATAATTTCCTTACCACCCATATAAGGCCTTAGGGCCTCAGGAATTCTAACGCTTCCATCTTCCAATTGATGATTCTCAAGAAGACTTACCAGTAAACGAGGAGTTGCTACGGCCGTATTATTAAGTGTATGAACAAACTCAACTTTTCCTTCTGAGTCTCTGTAGCGAGTATTAGTTCTTCTCGATTGCCAAGAATGTAGAGCTGAGCAAGAGTGGGTTTCACGATATTTGTCTTCACTAGGTACCCAACACTCAACGTCGAACATCTTCACTTTTCCAGTCCCCATATCTCCGGTACAACACTCTACCACACGATAAGGAAGCTCAAGCTCTTTAACAATCTCAAGAGAAGTATCAAGAAGCGCCTTGTGCCACTTCGCACTTTCTTCAGGATCATTCTTGCAAAGAACATATTGCTCAACTTTCATAAACTGGTGAACACGAATTAGCCCTCTCACATCACGACCATAACTTCCTGCCTCGCGACGAAAACAAGGACTATATCCAGCATATAGAATGGGAAGTTGCTCTTCTTTTAGGATATCACCCGCATGAAGAGAGTTTAGCTGTACTTCGGCCGTTCCTGAAAGGTAGAGATCATCTTCCGGAAGGTAGTAAACTTGATCGCGCCCATCAGGAAAGTGACCTGTTCCAACAAGAGCATGCTCTCTAGCAAATGCCGGAGTAGAAACAAGAGTAAACCCTTTTGCCATAAGTTTATCCAGGGCAAAACGATGAGTGGCCATTTCAAGAAGGACCATCTCATTTCTTAGAGAGTAGGAGCGACTTCCGCAAATCTTTCCGATAGCTTCAAACTCGGCCCACTTATTCATCTCGAGTATTTCAACATGGTCCTTTGGTTCAAAAGAAAACTGAGGAAGCTCTCCCCCTTTTTGAACTTCAACATTATCATTCTCATCTTTTCCAATTGGTGCATCTGAAGCTGGAGGATTAGGAATTCTCAGCATAAGATCTCTAAGCTCTTCTTCAAGCTTAGCAACAGCAGGCTTCATAGCATCAAGCTCTGCTCCAATCTTTCTTCCCTCTTCAATTAGGGCAGGACGCTCTTCATTTGAGGCCTTAGGAATTTTCTTAGAGTGGGCGTTACGCTTTTCCTGGAGTTCTTGCTGTTGTCTTTTTAACTCAAGTAAATCACCATCAACCTTCAATAGATTATCTACCGAAATTGTCATATTTTTTAACTCAATGGCCTTTTTCACTGCATCAGGGTTTTCTCTAATAAATTTAATATCGAGCATAAATTGCCTTCCTCTCTAATCATTTTCTAAATAAACTAATATAGTATATAGCTACTTAAAGTTACCGCTACAATTTAAGCTATTTTCATCCCTTTGCCAAAAAGGAATGACCAAGGTAGCGTTTTAAAAAATGAGGAATTCAGTAATGACCCATAGCGACGATACAAAGCCTAAGAAAGTTAAAAATATTCTCGTTATTGATGATGAAGCTCTAACTTTAAAGATGACTAAACAAGGCCTTGAAAGAAGTGGATTTAATGTTGCTATATTCTCAAGACCTGTAGAATCACTCTCTTACTTCAAAGATAACTTTGAAATTATAGACTTAGTCATCACTGATAAAAATATGCCCCAAATGTCTGGGATACAACTTCTGGAAGAGTTTCGCCTCCTTAGCAAAGATATTCCTGTATTTGTTCTCACTGGATTTTCTGATCCGGCCGAGGATCAAGTCATGATAGATGCAGGAGTAACTAAAATTCTAATGAAGCCCCTTTCAATTAGAGATATCATCAAAGAAATTAACGAACTCAATGACTAATATGCGCTACTTTCCCAAGCGTCCCTTCCCTCCCTATGCCTTTATCCCTGGTCAAAATCCTCACCCTGAAAAAAAAGGCGGACATATGTATGGTGAAGAACATAATTGCTCTGCACTAACGGGTAATGGAGAGGACAATTCCTTTATAACAAATAGTGACTACCTCTACGCCTTTGATCTATTCAATGAAGGCTACTATTGGGAGTCTCATGTATGGTGGGAAGAGCTCTGGCATCTTGCAGGCAGAAAGGGAGATTGTGCAGATCTTCTCAAGGCCCTTATAAAGTTAGCAGCGGCCGGTGTTAAGTTGAAGCTTGAGCATAGAGAACCGGCCCATGGCCATATCGAACGAGCTTGTGAGCTCATTGATCAAATCGCCCCTCGTTATTCGACACCCTTTTATGGAGTTAATCTCAAGCAATTAAGTAATGATATAAAAGAGCTCATTGAAAATCCAGATGAGCTCATTCGCTACCGTCTTACTCTAGAAAATATCGCAGATATCCTCTAGCTCACGAGGAAAATTATTTCTCATATCAAAGGCGTCACTATAATGGAATCTCTTCTCCATCCGGTTACGCTTCTCAGTTTCTTCATGATGCTCCGGAGTGTCCCAACTGACTTGGGCATAGGCCAAGATGTCCACATCATCATCTCTTAAATCTTTCCATGAAACTCCTAAGGTATACTTAACTTTTGGGTTATCGGCCTTCTTAGAAGTCTTGGCCATCTCGATAATCCCTTTTCGAGTTTTCTCATTCTTAGTTTTCAAACTTTGAGCAAGGTTTGATTCATAGGCCACAACCTCAAGAGAGCCAGCAGTGCTTCCTTCTAAAACATTCCAACTCACAGGCAGCTCACCAGTTGTTGGTGACTCTAAATAGCGGTAGCTAAAATTTCCCAATGTAAACTCTAAGTAATCAAGTATATCTTTCTGGCCGCAGAAATGGGCCAAGACTTTGTTTTTCATATCTTCTTCAAGTTTGGCCTTTTCTTCTTGGGAAAAATCGTGGTCGCTCATGGTATTTACTCCTCTATAGCTTTGAAAAATGGTCACAAGTTTTAGGCTGCCCTATATCTTAGGCGTATAAATAAAAGAAGGCCAAGCCTCAAAACAATCTCTTTAGATCAGTATAAGAGCCTAATATCAGGAAAAAGTTAACCAAATCTTTAGAAAATAGGCCTATTTTAGTCAATTTCCTTTAATCCAATGCTCAATCGGACGATAAAATAGATACATATCGAAACGAAAAATCGAGACGAGGAGTTCGAGTGCAAAAAATAAAGTTCTTATTATTGGCCATTTCAGTTTCAAGCGCTATCCATGCTGCGAATGAAGTTTGTAAAGAGCGCTATGATAAGGCCGTTCATTCATGTGGTAAAGAACTAAAGAATTTCTGTCTCGATGTTAAGGACTGTAAAACAATTAGAACTAAGTGCCCGCAGAGTGTAAATGATATGGCCAGTTGCGAAGAGCTAAAGTTATGTGCAAAGAATAATACCCCTAAAACTTATAGTTCAACTTGTGTGTATGAGTGGAGTGATCCCAATTCTAATGAGGGTTCATGTAAAAATATTAACGGAAGTTTAGAAAAAGTTACCGTTATCTGCCCAGGTCGCTCCGTCACAATGGCAAAATTCAATGACCTTGATTTTAATTGTAAAGGGCAAACTAATAATTATGATAGCGCAAGAAGTGAATGTGAGAAGGCCGTAAGCTACTACTATAGATCATGTGCTGGAGATATTGATCGTCCATCGATAAAAATCACAGATTGCGATGCGGCCAAAGAACCACTGAATATCCAAGCAGATACCGTCACTGCAGAAAGAAAGAGCTTAGTAGACATGGGCCGCTCCTACTCGAAAAATCATTCAGATCAATATAGCTTTCAAACTAGATTAGAACAATCCGCTTCAGCTGTTCTAGGGCAGTAAACCTACCCTAGAACAATATTCACAATCTTCTTAGGAACGATAATAACTTTCTTAATGCTCTTGCCTTCAATCCACTTCTGAGAGTCTTCATGGGCCAATACCGCCTTTTCAATCTCATCTTTTGAATAATCAATCGGCAACTCTAATAAAAATCTCATCTTTCCATTAAAAGAAACAGGATAATTAAAATTACTCTCTACAAGAAAGGCTTCGTTATGTTCTGGCCACTGGGCATAGGCAATGGATTCAGTATTTCCTAGTAAGCTCCATAATTCCTCTGCTGTATGTGGGGCGAAGGGAGAAAGAGCAATGGCCAAAGGTCCAAGAATCTCTCTCTTATTACACTTTAGCTTTTGAAGATCATTAACTGCGATCATAAAGGCAGAAACAGAAGTATTAAAAGAGAAGCTTTCAATATCACTGGCCGCTTTCTTAAGAACAGTATGAAGAACTTTTAATTCTTCAGCAGAGGCCTTCTCATCACTTACTTCAAAGTTTTCACCATTGTGGTAGAGATTCCAAAGTTTGACGAGAAAACGATAAACCCCTTCAATACCATTTGTATTCCATGGCTTTGACTGCTCTACTGGACCAAGGAACATTTCATAACAGCGAAGGGTATCAGCGCCATATTTTTCAGCAATAAGATCAGGGTTAACAACATTGAATTTAGACTTACTCATCTTTTCAACGGCGTGACCACAAATATAGACGTCTTTCCCATCGCTATTTTTTTCTAATATAAACTCAGCATCTTTAAATTCGGGACGCCAAGCTTTGAAAGCTTCGATATCGAGTATATCATTATTTACGATATTAACATCAACATGAAGTTCTTGAGTTTCATACTTATCTTTCAAAGATGCTGAAACATATTTATTTCGATCTTCTTTTAAGCGATAGACGAAGTTAGATCGGCCTTGAATCATACCTTGATTTAGAAGTTTCTTAAAAGGCTCCTCTTCACAAACATATCCGAGGTCATAGAGAAACTTATTCCAAAAGCGTGAATAGATTAAGTGACCAGTAGCATGCTCTGTTCCTCCAACATAGAGATCAACAGACTTCCAATACTCGTTGGCTTCCTTTGAAACTAAGGCCTCATCATTTTGAGGGTCCATATAGCGTAGGAAATAGGCACTAGAACCAGCAAAGCCCGGCATAGTCGAGAGTTCAAAAGGTAGCCCCTCTTTTGTTTGCCAGTTTGCTGCTCTCCCTAATGGCGGCTCACCTGTTTCAGTAGGAAGAAATTTATCGACATCGGGAAGCTCTAGAGGGAGCTCTTCTACTTTAAGCATCTGTGGACGCCCATCTTTGTAATACACAGGAAAGGGCTCTCCCCAATAGCGCTGACGAGAAAAGATAGCGTCTCGTAAACGATAATTAATCTGTTTTGACCCTATCCCCTGCTCTGCCACTTTGAAGATCATTGTTTTAATAGCATCTTTAACTTTCTTACCATCTAAGAAATCAGAGTTAATCATCTTGCCTGATTTTGCATCATAAGATTCTTCTTGGACTCTATCCGTTCCCTCCCCTTGAACAACGGGAATAATCGGAAGACTGAAGTGTTTAGCAAAGGCATGGTCACGACTATCGTGGGCCGGAACGGCCATAATTGCACCTGTTCCATATCCGCCAAGAACATAATCACCTATCCATACGGGAATCTCTTTTCCCGTAAATGGATGAATACAGTAAGCTCCTGTGAAGACACCGGAAACCGTTTTAACATCCATCTGACGATCTTTTTGAGAGCGAAGTTTAGTAGCGGCGAGATAGGCCTCCACTTCTTCTTTCTGTTCATCAGTTGTCACCTGAGCGACATAATCACTCTCAGGAGCGAGTACCATAAAGCTCACCCCAAAGATTGTATCAGGGCGAGTGGTGAAAACTTCAAATCCAAAGTCTTTTCCTTTCACTGCAAAAGTGACTTCAGCTCCTTCAGAGCGACCAATCCAATTCTTTTGCATTTCTTTTAGTGAATCAGACCAATCGAGATCATCAAGACCTTCTAGAAGTCTTTGAGCGTAAGAGCTTACGCGCAGACACCATTGGCGCATTGTCTTTTGCTCAACCGGGTGTCCTCCTCTTTCAGAAAGTCCATCCTTTACTTCATCGTTAGCAAGAACAGTTCCCAGTGCTGGACACCAATTAACAGGAACATCATCGAGATAAGCGATTCTATAGTTTTGTAGAACTCTTTCTCTTTGATTTTCATCGTAGCTCTTCCACTGCTCGGCCGTGAAGGAGAGCTCCTCTGTTGCATCGGCCTTTGCCGCAGCACTTGATCCCTCTGCTTCAAATGCAGATTCAAGCTCAGAGATGGGCATCGCCTTATTCGCTTCAATATCATAGTAGTGTTCAAACATTTTAGTGAAGGCCCATTGAGTCCACTTATAGTAACTTGGGTCACAAGTCTTAACTTCACGAGACCAATCAAAACTTAGTCCCATGAGATCCATTTGTTCCTTATAGCGAGTAATATTTGCATCTGTTGTCACGGCCGGATGCTGGCCGGTTTGAATGGCGTATTGTTCGGCAGGTAAACCAAAGGCGTCATAGCCCATAGGGTGAAGAACATTAAAGCCTTTATTTCTTTTATAACGAGAGTAAATATCCGAGGCGATATAACCTAGTGGGTGTCCCACATGAAGTCCGGCCCCAGAAGGATAGGGAAACATATCAAGAACATAGTACTTGGGCTTATCCGACTTATTATCGGCCTTGAATGTTTCTTTCGTGGCCCAAAAATCTTGCCACTTCTTATCGATTTGATTGAAATTATAAGGCATGCAACTCTCCGCATAAATGAATTCTAATTTTAGCTCCAATTTATCGAAATTCCCGTCATTTGACTACCTCTTAACTCCCATTTGACCAAGCTGACAAAGGAAACTCTTAAAATTCTTGTGTGAAAAACCAACTACCCAAAAAGCTGCCTTTTAGTATGGTCTGCCTATTCATGCTTATGCTGCACCTACTCATATTATTTCCCTTCCCGGGTGCCCTCAAGTCTAAGACTTTAAATATAAATTATCCTAGAGGAAAATCTTTCAAAATAAAGCTAAAACGGCGCTCAGTTTTGAGCTCAAATCCTAAGCAGGAACCAAAACTCAAGAAAAGCACTCTCTCACAAAGAAAGGACCTCTCATGGAAGGCGCTACGTTATAACGACAAAGGTCTCTCTTCTGGATCACCTCAAGGAGAACTCCCCCATAGACAAAGGGAGTGCCTTCATGAATTCGTTTCATCATTCATTACCCATTACCCCCGAATCTTTTTTCTCAATAATATTGAAGGAAGTACTACACTCAATCTTCAATTCTCATCAAATACAGTAAGCTTTTCCTCTGAAAATTACTCTCACCAACTCATTGATAAGTACTCATGTTACCAAGCCTATAAACAGATAAATATTATAAAGAACTCAAGCTGCTTAAAAGAAATTGAGAATCGACAGATCAAAGTCAAGTTTCAGTATTCTCTGGGACAGAGTAATGAGCATAGAACAGAGCTTATTAAAAAAAATCACTTTCAAGTTATCATACAAAAAATAAAGAAAACGGGAGTAACCCGTATTCCTATGGCCATTATAAATATCTTTTCATTATTAGAACTTATAAAAGGAGATAAGGATGAAGTCGCAATGAAAATCTTGATTAGAAAATTAGAAAAATTTGATTGTGCCCAAATGAAAGTTAATATCTAACCTAGGCTGCAGATTTAAATATGGCCGCGATAACGTCCTCTAAATCTTCTTTTCTAAGGGGCTTTGAGAGGAAGTAGCTCATCCCTGCTTGAAAGCAGCGCTCTCGATCTTCGGCCATCACATTGGCAGTCATGGCGACAATCGGAGTACTGCGATTACAGTTTTCCTGTTTGATTATAGCGGTAGCATTGACACCATCAAGAACCGGCATTTGCATATCCATGAATATAATATCGTACTTTGTCTGTTGAGCCATTTCTACGGCCTCTTGACCGTTTCTAGCAACATCCACAACAAGTCCAAACTTCTTAAGCTTGGCCAAAGCAACTTTAATATTTATTTCATTATCTTCGGCAATCAAAGCTCTATAACCTAAATTCATCTTTTCAAATTTATCTTTCTCTTTATTGACCTCAGAAACCTGATCTTTGGCGAGCTCAAAACAAATTTTAAAGAAGAATTTACTTCCCACACTCTTCTTACTCTCCACTTTAATTTCACTACCGCTTAGTTTTACAATACTTTGAGCAATAGCTAGTCCGAGTCCAGTACCGCCAAACTTTCTTGTAGTACTTGAATCTGCTTGTGAAAAAGCATTGAAGATATTAGATGATTCTGCATCAGTCATTCCAACACCTGTATCTTCAACGACAAATTCAATATCAAATTGACCATGGGCTCCAGGACGAGCACTAACGTCGAGGCGAACATATCCTTTGAGTGTGAACTTAATGGCGTTATTAATGAGATTCATTAATACCTGCTTCAATCTCGTCACATCACCATAGACCCACTCAGGAGTAGTCGAAGAAATACGACAAGAGAAGAGTAATCCCTTCTTACTGGCCAAATTTTTAAAGAGCGCTTCAATATCTGTTAGCGCCTTTTTGAGATTAAAAGGAATATGCTCCAAAGTAATTTTACCAAACTCGGCCTTAGAAAGATCTAAAATGTCATTCAAAATTATTGAAAGACTATCGCCACTTGATGATATTGCATCTAACATATCAATTTGCTCTTCTGTGAGTTTCGTATCTCTTAAAAGCTCTACCATTCCCATTACACCATTCATCGGTGTACGAATCTCATGACTCATGTTGGCCAAGAATATAGACTTCGTATGTGCCAATTCTTCAGCTTCTAGCTTTGCTGTTTGATAATCTCTATTAAGTTCTTTAAATCGATTCGCAGCACGGGCCAAATTTCCAATCTCATCTTTTCTCTTGGTCCCTGGAATAACTGTATTATTCTTCTCTGCTATAAGCTCATCAAATACCGTTGTTATACTCTTAAGAGCAGACGAAATATTCTTAATATAAAAGAAGATTAAAAAGAGCACAAAAGGAAGTGAGAGAAGAATAATAATCTCTGCACGGTTTCGTGTGTATTCAAGCTCACTCTTATTGGATAAAGAAATTTCATCAAGATACTCAAGACTCCTTAATCGTAGCTGCTCCGAAAGATATTTAAATTCAACTTCCTCACCTTCCATTACAACATTGACTAAGGAGAGATAGATTCGATTGGCCTGAATTCCTTTTTTAAATAGCTCTTCATACTCATCTACTATCTCAACAAAGCCTTTATAATCTCTTTTTTCTTCAGGAGATCTACTTCTCCATTTTTTCAAAGTAGAAAGAGCATCCAAGGCTTCTTCCTTTAGAGAATAACTGTGCTGTTGAAAGAATTTAACCGTGCTGAGTTTAGCTTCAATCCATATAAGCTGAGCGACTTCCATTTTCTTATATTTTTTTTGAAGTTCACCAAGATATTCCTTTCCCTTAGAGAAAGCGAAAGGAATGCTCTCATTTAAAATCTTATCCCTAAACTCATAGCGCTTCTTTAGTACTTCAACATTTGTACCATAGCGCTCTACTACCGTTCTCATATTGATCAATAACTCTAGACTTTTCTGATCTTCAATTGCTTTTTCAAGTTTTCCTAACTTAATAAGAATACTCCCATAGGTTTCTTTAAGTTTAGCTATGATATTATCACTTCCTGAAACACCATAAGAGAGGGCCAACATCTGCATTTCAGTAATTTCTTTAGAGATCTCCATCACCGCAACAGTTGTCTCTGCGACTTGGTACTGATGAGCAAAAGAGCTCTCTACACGATCAAATGATTTAAAAATAAAAATATACTGAAACACAAGAATAAGAAAAATGCTCAAGAAACCAAAAGATATCTTCTTTCCAATTGAAATCGAATTAATAAAATGACTGATTTTTTTTAACATTAATCTTTTCTCATGAGTCTATGAGTTTAAAAACTCATACCACTTATCAAGTTTATAATCGTAATTTTTCATCACCGTATTCCAGACCGCTATATTACTAAAGCGCTTGATATAGCTTCCTCCACGACGAATATCACCGGCCTGAACCGAGACCACTCCATCTGTCCCCTTTAGACCAACTCTTGCAGGTCTTCCCTCATACCAATAATCCCACTCTTCTTTAGTCATATGGGGTCGTGATCGCTCAGGATTAGAAATATAATACCCTTGCCTAGCGATGAAAGCGCCAGGTACTCCGGAAAGCCACCAATTCATATAGTCATAGGCAGCGTTCTTCACCCTTTCATCAGTTGTCTTTGAAGATAAGCACATCACCCCATGCCAAGCTCGGTAACCTTCTTTAGGTGCAGCATAGATCACAGGAATTCCTTTTGCTCTCGCCATTGAAACTCCAGGAGAGAACATACTCTCAATCCATACCCGTTTTTGAATCAAATAGTCCGCGGACTGGGGAACAGATGTCCAAAATCCAGCAAAGTGGCCTTTTTGTTTATACTCCATAATGATAGCAAAGAGCTCATCGAGTTCTTTAACTGTCATATTTCCCATATCTTTAAAACTCATTAGGCCTTTGGCCTGAACTGCGAGTGCAAGATCAAATACACCAATGGTAGGAGCATTGACGATAGCGACTTTTCCTTTAAATTTTTCATCAAGTAGCCATGACCAACTCTCCGTTTCATAGGCTTTGCCTTCGGCAATGAAGTCTGTGTTATATCCGAAAGAGTCAACATTATGAACGTAGGGAAGATAAGTCACTTGATTCGTTTTATTAGGGCCAATCGTTCCATCTTTTTGGACGTAGAGAATTTTATGAGGAGCGTCTCCTAAACCAATTTTTGCCTCAGGAACAATCTTACCTGTCTTTGAAAGTGAATTAATTTCCTTCCAATTTTTGATACGCTCAACTTCTATGGGTTGAATCGATTTAGAATGCCAGAGAATATTAATGCTATTAGACCACTGTTCATAGAGATCAAAACTTGAAGGATCGGCCGCGGCTTTCTGTAAAACGGCAGCACTTCCATTGGGTTGAAAAATCAATTCAATACCAAGGTCTCGCTCGGCCATTTTTCGTAATTCTTCTTGTAGGGTCACATGAGTACCCATCACTCTTAATTTGGTTTTTGTTTTTGCGATAATATAGGGAGCGTGAGAATACGCTAAAGCGGAGCCTAAACCTTTGGCAGTGGTCTTAATAAAATCACGTCTCTTCATTCCCTATCCTTAAAGAGTTGAATTTCTAACACTATCCATTATAACTGAATTGTATTGAGGGAATAATGATTTTAAATAGGGAATATTTTTCAGAAAGGACAGTTTTCTAATGAAATTTCGATAGGTTGGCTTCCCCAGCGAAAACGAAGCGAACAGGCCATAAGTTTCATTCCGTCTTTATTCTTATTGCCACTTCCATAGCGAGGATCTCCCATTACGGGATGGCCGATCTCTAGGCAGTGCTTACGAATCTGATGTTTGCGACCTGTTTTGATTTCAACTTCAAGAAGAGTTGTTCTTTCACGTCGCTCAAGGACTCTAAAGTATGTCATGGAAGCTTTGCCCTCGATATCTGTATCAATTTGGCCTTCTTCCTCTTCAACACTTCCTAGAACTTCTGCCCAATACTTCTTTCCTACTTTTTGAGTGGCCCACAATTTTCCTAGCCCCTGATTGGCATTGGCATTATGAGCAATAAGCATAAGCCCCATAGTCTCTTTATCCAGTCTATGAACTAAGAAAACTTCCTTTCCCTTCCATTTTTCGGCATATCTCAACAAAGACAAGGAATCTCCGTACTTCGTACCCTGGGCCAAATAGCCGGCCGGCTTATTCCAAACAGACCAATCTTTATGCTCAGAAATCAGCTCAGGCTTCACTTCTAAATCTTCTTTTTGTTTGAGAAAGAGCTCGCGATCAAAGTAGAACTCCACTGCATCTGTCGCTCTCAGCTGAGTTTTAGCTCTTCGAACCCTCTTAAGAAGTTTCGAGTTCCCCTTCTTCACCCAACATGAGCCCTGGGCCATGGCCTCTTTAATAACGGCCTTTGAGAGTTTTCCTTCAACTTTTGCACTTTGCGAAATAAAGTCTACGAGGGCCTCCGGATCGTCTTTAGTACGAACCCCTTTAAAAATAATTTTATTTGGTAATTGATCCAATTCTTTCTTTCCTTAATTATCCTAGGCATTGGCCCTTTCTATTGGACAAGTTCCCTTAATTTAAGGCAAACTCCGCTCCATGGCGACACCACTTATTCAAACCACCAATCTTGGCAAACAATTTGTTAGTTATAAGAAGCTTCCAGGAGTTATGGGATCTTTTACCTCATTTTTCAAAAGAAATCCTATAATTAAGGACGCCGTGAAAGATTTTACCTTGAGTGTAAATGCTGGGGAAATCGTGGGCCTCCTAGGTCCTAATGGCGCAGGTAAGACTACTCTAATGAAGATGTTTACAGGCATCATCGTTCCCAGTCATGGTGAGCTTAAGATTCTAGGCTTTAATCCATGGGAGCGCGACAAGGCCCTCCGTAAGAAAATGGCCTTAGTGATGGGACAAAAATCCCAATTATGGTGGGATATTCCGGCCATGGATAGTTTCCTGCTCCTTCAAAAGTACTATGAAATTTCTGATGCTCAATTCAATGATCGTATCGAAAAAATGGCAACTCTCTTAGGAGTCACTGATCTACTTCACATTCATGTGCGAAAGCTCTCTCTGGGAGAGCGTATGAAGATGGAGCTAATGGCCTCCCTCTTACATAATCCCGATGTGATTTTTCTTGATGAGCCCACCATTGGACTCGACCTTGTGGCCCAAGAAAATATACGAGGCTTTATCAAGCAATACCATGAAGAAAATCAATGCTCGATCATCATTACCTCTCATTATATGCAAGATGTTCAGGCCCTATGTGATCGCCTAGTCCTAGTTTTTGATGGAAAGAAGGCCTTTGATGGCCCCATTGAAAATTTTGAACATATCCTAGGTCACGAAAAGAATGTTCACTTTAACTTTGATCAAAGTATTACTGAAGATCACTTCTGGCAGCAGTTTCCCACCAAGTGGAATGAAGATCACACGGCCGTTGAGCTGCGAATCGAGGAGTCTCGCCTACGTGAAGTCTGTGCAGAGATTATAAAAACCTATCCTGTCAGCGACTTCAATACCGAAAAACTCCCCATTGAAAGAGTAATGAAAGAACTCATGAACAATCCGGAGCTCTTGAGACAGTCATGATAAGTGATCTTTCCCCAAATATATCGAAATGGTGGATCACCATCAAAATCAGCTGGGTAAAACACACGGCCTATCGTCTAAACTTCCTTTTACAAATTATTGGACCGGCCCTGGTTTTTCTCTTTGTAAAATATAACCTCTGGAATGCCATCTATGCCGATAAGCCTGATCTCGTCATTAAGGGCTTTAACTTTGAACAAATGATCCAATACCATTTTTGGGCCTTCGCCGTAGGTCTTGTGGCCCAAGGGCACGGAGCATGGAATCTCTCCGATGATATTCGAATGGGAAGAATCTCCAGCTACTTAATTTATCCCTTTAATTTTTGGGAATTTCACACCGCCAGCTGGCTCTCCTTTCAGATGATCCAAATGTTTATTACCGCCCTAACTCTCATTGCTTTCACAAGTTTTAATGTCATCACTTTGCCGACGCTCTCTCTCTTTGCTTTTGGTGTGATCTATACTCTTTTTATAAGCTGCTTTTGGTTTACGATTCAATACCTCACGGGACTTCTGTCTTTTTGGCTAGAAGAGACATGGATTCTACGAGTATCACTTAGTATTGTATCAACATTTCTCTCTGGTGCGATTATCCCTCTAGATCTCTATCCAGAAGCCTTTGCTAAGATTTTAAATTACACCCCTTTTCCTTACCTCTCTTATTACCCCATTCAAATTTTTATGGGCAAAATCAACTCACCCCTTGAGCTCTCTATGGGGATGGGAATCATTGCCTTTTGGACTATCATACTTACGGGAGTGAATCGTCTTGTTTGGAATAAAGGTATAAAACTTTACACAGCGGCGGGGATGTAATGAGTTCAATGAAGCGCTACTGGGACGTTTATAAGAAGTTTGTATCAACATCAGTTGCCGTTGAAACAAGTTTTCGCACCAGCTTTATTCTCTTAATTCTTATGGATATTTTCTTTTTCTTTAGCACAATCACTTCCGTGCGCTTCATCTATGACCATGTTTCAATGATTGGGCCGTGGGAGAAAGATCAGCTTCTCTTTTTCATTAGCTTTATGCTTATGATCGATAACCTCCATATGATGATTTTCTCTCAGAGTTTCTGGGAGTTCTCAAATCACCTTAAAACAGGAAGCCTGGATTATATAATCCTGCGCCCCATGAATACTATATTCAGTGTTTTTCTACGCCACTTTAGAGCATCGAGCTTATTCATCACTCCCCTTTTTCTGGGCCACCTGATTTACTACGGAATTCAAGTAGAACTCTCCGCGCTTTCTTGGGCCATGATCCCTATCTTTATCACTCTCTCACTCTTACTCTTGGTAACTCTTGAGTTCACCTTAAGTACCAGTATGTTCTGGGTAACGGACGGACTTGGAATTAATTTTCTTCGAATGCAATTTCAACAACTCTCTCGTTGGCCCAACTTTGTCTATCAATCCCTCACACGAAAAGTTCTCACCTTTGCCATTCCTATCCTTTTAATTGGATCGGCTCCTGTTCACTTTATCTTTGACCATTCGCAATATCAGGCCATGCTGTACTTAGTCGTCGCCTTAGTGGTTGGGATTATTATCTTAGCTAAATTATGGAAATTAGGTCTTCGACGTTATGATTCTGCATCTTCTTAAAAATAGGCCCTTGCCCTTTTCTCAACTCATCCCATCTTTATTTCATGGAAATTTTTGGAATAAATCTATTTATGTGGGGCGCACTTGCGACCATTCTCGCGGGGCTCGTTGCGGCGTTGATACTAACCAATCTCGACCTCATAGAGGCGATCGCAGAGGAAGAAGAAAAAGTAGAAGCAAAAGTAAAATCACATGGCCCTTGCAAAGGTCCTTGTGCCTAGGGCTTTTTCTTTTACTAGCAAGCTTTGAATCAAGTGCTCAAGTCACCCAAAGTGTAACTCAAGGTTCACGTCCCCTTTGGGAAGGGGGCATTGCTCTTGTATCGGCCAGAGTTCCGGCCTACCCAGGGGCCAATCAGTACAATTTTTTTACTCTCCCCTTTCCCTCATTCTTTTATCGCGGAGACTTAGTTCGTGCCGATGAGGAAGGTGGAATGAGAGGGCGCTTCTTTAAGAATGATACCTTTGAAATTAATTTAAGTATTGGAGGGAGCCTTCCGGCCAATTCAGAAGATAATGGTGCCCGCCAGGGAATGCCGGATCTCAACACCATGGCAGAGCTTGGACCAGGACTCTTGGCCACTTTGTGGCAACAGCGTGGAAAGCAAAGCTTCAAACTGGGACTCAATATTCCTCTCAGAACAGCGCTTGCACTCGACTTTTGGAGTGTTAAAGAGAGAGGGCTTGTCTTCAACCCTTTGATCTATTTTATTACAGAGAATTTCTTGGCCAATAAAATATTTACCTTCACGGGCCTTAGCTCCGTAGTTGCCTCCCAAAAGTTTCATCGCTACTTCTATCAAGTAGAGCCCCAATATGTAACTCCAGATCGCCCTCAATACTCAGCAAGCTCAGGATATCTCAGCACGACTCTTTCCCAAGGCTTCAGTACCCAAATCGCTAAGAATGTAATGACCTTCTTTGGAATAAGCTATGCCCACTACAAAGGCGCGGCCAATTATAATTCCCCTCTTATGAAGCAAGATTATAATTTAAATATGGCATTAGGAATAGTTTGGTGGTTCTATGAATCAGATGACAAAGAAAGCACTCGCCAACTAAGAAAACAAATAACTCAAAATCAATATTTTTAAAGGAGTCACCCATGGCCAACACAATCTCCCCCATTTTCGATGAAAACGCATGGAATGAAGTCGAAGGCTTTAACTTCACAGATATCACCTATCATCGTGCTAAGGATCAAGGAACAGTAAGAATCGCTATCAATCGCCCAGAGGTGCGAAACGCCTTTCGTCCTCATACGGTAGATGAGCTTTACACTGCACTTGAACATGCAAGAACTTCGGGAGATGTGGGATGTGTGCTTCTGACTGGAAATGGACCTTCCCCCAAAGATGGCGGATGGGCATTTTGTAGTGGTGGAGATCAAAGGATTCGTGGAAAAGATGGCTATAAATATGAAGGCGATGACGAAAATAATACCCAGGCCAAGAGTAAGGTCGATCTGGCCCGCCTAGGACGCCTCCATATTCTCGAAGTACAGCGCTTAATTCGCTTCATGCCTAAAGTCGTTATTGCTGTCGTTCCCGGTTGGGCCGTAGGTGGAGGTCACTCTCTGCATGTAGTATGTGATATGACCATTGCTTCTAAAGAGCATGCTGTGTTTAAACAAACAGACCCTGACGTAGCGAGTTTTGATTCCGGATATGGAAGTGCTTACCTTGCTAAAATGTGTGGTCAAAAGCGCGCCCGAGAAATTTTCTTTCTTGGACTAAACTACTCAGCTCAAGAAGCTTTTGAAATGGGAATGGTCAATAAAGTTGTAGATCACGCTGACCTTGAAAAGGTTGCCCTGGAATGGGGTGCTCTCATTAATTCAAAGAGTCCAACGGCCATGCGTATGCTTAAATATGGTTTCAACCTAACTGATGATGGAATGGTTGGTCAGCAGCTCTTTGCGGGAGAGGCCACTCGCCTGGCCTATGGAACCGAAGAAGCACGCGAAGGGCGAGATGCTTTCTTAGAAAAGCGTGATCAAGACTACTCTGAATTTCCTTGGCATTACTAAGGACAAAAGGGAGCCGAAGGGTCTTTGGAGCAAAGATAATCTTCCATCATTTTATTTTTTTGCTCAAGAGATTCATTCTTTGACTTAATAGTTTCGACCTCTTCTTTTAAGAGGTCGTTTTCCTCTTCAAGTGAAGCGATCTTTCTTCCCTGCTTTTGATCTTGATCGAAGAGTTCTTTAACGGCTTCAATAAGGGGAGCAACCAATTTTGAGTAGGCCACTGAGAAATACCCTTGTTTATCTTCAGAGACCGCTTCTGGGAAAACTTCTTTCACATTCTGAGCAATAACTCCAAGATCACGGCCCTTTTGAAATTGTTTTTCTGGAAAGGAGCCATGCCTCCAGTCAAAGTAAACACCATCTAGCTTTAAAATTCTTTGAAGAGCACTTTCTCCCGAGCTACCTACGACTTCAATATTTTCTTTATAACGAAGATCAGAGGAACTTGAATAGGCCGATGTTCCCTGAACCGTACCATTCACATCTAAGGTAGTACTTGGATTAGTCATATTAATCCCAACTCTCGCCACAGTGTCATACTCTAATCGCATAATATGAGCTAAACTATAAGCACTGTCTGCAACTGTTGCATGCCCCAATTCAAAATCCATATTAGCTTTCGCTCCCGTTCCATCAGTATTCACTTCAATACGCCCTGATTTTCCGACTTGCTCAGGACTTCCATCTAAATGGTTGAAAGTAACATTTGCATTTCCATAACCATCATTGATAGTCATAGCAACTCCACCACTTCCTGCTCCAGAGACGATATCGCTATCTCCAACAATTCGACCATCAGACTTAATCACGACTTTATCAGTATTATCCACTAATCCAAACCTAAACTCATCATCATTCACATTGTAATGAATGGCTCCATTAACCGTTCCCGATTCATCTTCAAAGAAAATATCAGGAGTATGGGCCGTCCCAGAAATTTCACGAGCTCTTAAGCGAATATTAGGGGCCGTACTATTCGTTGTTGTCATCAAAAGACTTGGAGAGCCACCTTCCACATGAAGTTCAGCTTCAGGAGCAGCATTACCTATTCCAAAGTAGCCTTTTCTAAGCGTTGCATTTCCATCACCAAAAACCGTGAAGAGGCTATCTGCTGATCCTGGAGTTGATGATAGATCTGTTGTTGTTCCACTAGTATTGGCCCTTACATCAAGTACCTCATCTGTCCCTTCTCCATCCCCTGCGATAATAACAACAGGGGTATTATTAGCATCGTCTGACTTATAGAAAATAGCAGCAGCTTCTCCATTTTGATCAGTTCCAGTGACAAGTAATCCTACATCATCACCCCCATTAACTCTTAGAGCAGCAGTGCTAGTATAAGTGGCATGATTAGAAATATTGGTATTTCCGATGAGGGCCCTTCCTCCATTAACATGAAATCGCTCTTGTGGTGTCGTTGTTCCTACTCCAATATTTCCAGAGTCAAGGATTGTCATTCGTGTTGATAAAGAGCCACTCTCAGCACGGGTTCTTAATTGAAGAATTCCTCCACTTGTAGCATCAACTTGGGTTGATTTACCTACAATACTTGCCACTGTTGCATCGTTCTCATTAGTTGTTGAAAGTGGAGCAAAGGCAAATTTATGGGATCCAATTTCTGTGTCAGCATTCGCTGTTTCATTAGACCAACTGACAAAATTCCCTCCATCTCTACCTTGAACATGAAGAGAATTCCAAGCGTTAGTTGAGTTCGAAATATCACCAAATAAGAAATTGTTAGTATTGGCCGATAGAGCACTATTTGTTATTGAGGTTTCCCCCAATTTTATAACCTGTAGCCGCCCTAGGGGGTTGGCCGTTCCGATACCAACCTTTGCTGTAGAATCAATGGTTAATCCATTTGATGGCTCTCCCGATTTAGTACTCACCGGACCAATGGTGAAATGAGATGAATTATCATAACCAATTCCAGAATAGTTCGACCCTGCCAAGAAAGTTGAAAACTTACCACCATCTGTTCTTTCAACAAGAATATTGGCGCGCTGTCCACTTCTAGCAACGTGAAGAATGTTCTCCGGTACAGCTGTCCCGATCCCCACCTTTCCAGTCTGAGCAATAATAGACATATTTTCACGATAAGTTCCTGAGTTATTATAATCAGACATGAAGGCCATACGATCAGTAGGTTCATTTCCCATCATAAACAGCCCGAGATTATTCGTAACATCTGTTTTAACTAAACCAGAGTAATTCTTCTGACCAGCATTACTTGGTGTCACTTGAATGTCATCGTAAATCATCATTTTGGATAGAGCGATATTCTTTCCAGCAGACATTGAGATCGCCTCTGTAGGATTAGTAACCCCAATACCTAAGTTTCCATTTTCATCTATTCGCAAGCGCTCAGCCCCTGCAGTTGAAGCGGCCAAGTTATCCGCCTCAGGTCTAAACCATCCCGTATCCGTATCCGTTGAAAAACTTAATGAAGGCGACGCCGCACTTCCACTGCCCCCTTGCATATTACCTACGAAGTTTGTGGCCTGAATATTTCCTGCGACCTGCAACATCTCGGCAGGTGTATTCGTACCAATTCCCACTTTTCCATCTTCTTTGATGGTCATAAGAACTGTCGAAGTATTAGAGCCTGTATCTGTTGAATCAATCTCAAAGGAGAAGCTCGTTAGATCACGAGGAGTAATTTTAGAATAAACGGCCGTAGCATTATCGGGATTGCGAAAATGAAGAACCGGTGAGTTGGCACCGCTCTTTCCCCATAGCCTTAATTCACCATTTGTTGTAGTGGTTTGATTGAGCTGAATAGCTCCCCCATTAACTTCAAGATTTTGTGTGGGTGAGGAAGTTCCTATCCCGACTTTTCCTGTTTCATCAATAATCATACGCTCTGAACCAGCAGTGTCGAAGCGAATTTTGTCCTCATCGCTACTATCTTCAGTAGAAATTTGAGTATCACTATCAGCATCACTAATAAGAGTTTGAATTTCACTACCTACAGCAACCCAACTCGAACCATTATAAGTCATCAACTGATTTGTAGTGCTATTGTAATAAGTCTGCCCCGTAACACCTGATGCTGGATTGCTCGCCAACTGGGGAATATTAACTCCGTCAGTTGAAGCAAAATCAACCTTATCAATCGTTATCGCGCTATCCGTTATGGCGGCCGTTGGAATATCGGTTAAGTTTGCCCCACTTCCTGTAAAGGTTGTAGCTGTGACATCCCCAGAGAATGTAGCATCGCCCGCAGTATCAAAACTTAGTCCTTCTCCTGCTCCACCATCATTTGAAAGAAGGTGTGAACCGAGTAATATATTTTGTGAAGCGGAATGATTTCCAAGGTTATCACCACCACTACCAGCAGAAGGAGTAGAGCCCAGCTTAAATCCTGAGAACTTCGAGTGAAGATTTGCGGCCAATCCATATATGGCATCAGAGTTTCCAGTTGTTCTTAAATCAATATAGTCACCAGCATTAAGATTCATAACAAAACTAGCAGTTGATTTCACGTGACTAGTTGCGGCCATATAACCATATCCAGCAATACCTGTTCCCACTCCATTCAACCAAACTCGAAAATCACCAGAGGCCGTTGACCCTCCAGGGGTAATCATATCAACAGCGAAGAAGTAATAGCCTGTCTCCGGAGCAACGAAACGATTATTTGCCAAATCAAAGTCACCATTAACATCAAGGTAAGTGGCATCCCATGTGATGGTATCATTATTAACCATTCCGGTTTGATCAGACGTTTTATAAACTGTAAAAGCAGAGCTTGGGTTTTGCTCCCCTATCGCAATCCACTGTGCTCCATTATAGACATAGAGATTATCAAGATCCGTATCAAAAACCGTTAAACCTGCGGCCGGTGAAGTAATGGCATTACGCTGAGTTGTAGTCATTCTTGGCGGCAAGAAACCTTTTGTAGTAGAGCTAACATCAAGAGCGGCCGAAGCATCAGGAGTTGCGCCAATACCGAAGCTTGAAAAGAAGTTATCTGCAAGATCTGAGGGATCAAAGCAAAGAAAGCCACCACTTCCATCCGTTCTTAAAAGATCTCCATTAGCGCATCCACTCGCTATTCCTGAAAGATTGGTATCGGCAATTCCCTGATCAGATAGGGAGAAAATCGTACCAGTCAAATCAAGACCTGATCCGGCACTATAAGTGGTATCCGTATTCGTATCAATATCCGTAACGCAACTAAAGCTTGTGCCATCAGATTTGAGAACTTCTCCTACTCCACAAGTAGGAAGCGCGGCCTTAGCAAAGGCCGATACATTCGGGTCAGTCTCAACAGAGGTAGGTAAATCACCAGAGGCATCAAGTTGAGGTATTTGCCCATTCCCCGTACCCACATTAACAGCAATTGTCCCTGTAGAGGTTATGCTTCCTCCCGTCAATCCAGTACCTGCCGTTATGGAAGTCACCGTTCCAGGATTACCTGCAGGACAATTTGTACCATCCTCAAGACAAACACTTTGAGTCCCTACGAGAACATCAGTTGACGCCGTAATTGTTCCTGCAACTTCTAGCTTTGAACTGGGTGAAGTTGTTCCAATTCCAATATTTCCACCATTGGGATTGAGAAACAATTCTTGGTTATTAGTGAGGTTATTACTTACTGTCGATTGTAAATAAGCTCCTGCACCTGAAATAATCCCCGAATCTAAAACAATCGCTGATCCTGCTTGCTGGACTCTAAGAGCAGCGGTTGAAGTCGTACCGCTTGTAGCAGGAGAGACAGCACTTCCCTTAAGAACACTTAGACCCACTGCTGGTGTTCCTGTACCAACCCCAACATTTCCAGTGTTGAAGTAAATATCAGAACCCGTTGTTGTCCATTGTGATGGATTCACACTGGATACTTGATTATCAACATAGGCCTTTACCGCCTGCTGAGAGGGAACCCTTGTATCCGAATCATTGGCAAGCGTATCATCTATATCAAGGTAACTTAATGGCATCTGAGCTATATTACTTACATTGCCTAGTCCCACATCAGATGCACTTGCTCCTGTCTTATCAATTTTACTCCAAGAGATTCCTGCACCGGTGGCAATTTTGGCATTCGTAATTCCCCCATCTTTAACTTCTAGCTGATCGGCCGTTACCCCAATCGTCACATCGTCAAAGAGAACATCTAGTGTTGCTGTGGTTGTGAAAGGGCCATCAGTTAGTGCCGCCCCACCAGTAATTGAAGTTACCGTTCCAGAGCCAAGGCCTGATACTGCATTATCAACATAGGTTTTCACGGCCTGCTCTGTCGGAAGTTCTGTATCGCTATTACCTGCGAGAGTTCCATCTGTTGATAACTGAGAGTCATCAAGTTTTGCACCAAGATCAGTTACTAAATTAGCAATTTTCGACTGAGCAATTCCCGCTGCCGAATTAATATCAGCATCCATAATGGAATTATCTGTAAGCTCGGAAGACCCCACTGAGCCAGCGCCTCCTCCAGAGAGATCATCATCGGCCACCCAAGAAGTACCATTGAACTTAAGAACCTTTCCAGCTGTCGGGGCCGTGGATAAATCAACGTCTGCGATATCACCAATTGATGAAGTCGACTTATCGATTTGGGCCCATGTATAGTCACCTGATTGAGGAGAAATCCCTCCGGTTCTTCCATTAAAGCTTGAAACATCAGATGTGTTACGAATTTGATCCCACGAACTGGTGTTATCATTAAAAATAATCCAATCCCCTTGGGCCCAAGAACGAGAATTCCCATCACCTGGGTCTGCCGTTCCTGCGTTGCTCACAATATAATATTCTCCCCCACTAGCACCTGGATTAGGACTTCCTCCGATTGAAGCATCCCAAGTTCCTGCATAAATAAGAGCATTGAGGTCACTGGCCACCCAGCTAGAGCCATTATACTTAAGGATCTGTCCAGAGCTGGCTCCCATATTAGAGAGCTTCGTCACCGTAATTGCACCATCAGCAATTTTATTCGTAGAAACTGAATAATCGGGAAGATTAAAAGTCACATCAACAACCGTCGCCCCATAAGCATTCTCCAAAGTAAGAGACATAATCGTATTGAGCGCGAGAGTGACTTTTTGAGCAGAACTAAGAATCAATTCATTAGCACTTTGAGAAATAATAGTGAGAAGAGATTCACTTCCAGAAAGAGAAATTTTAGCATTTGTAATTGTGTCTAAGGCCACACCAGTGACTACGACTTGATCATTGACAAGAGCAACGTTAGTAACAGATACATAATTCGATTTTTCCTCTTCATCACTCTTTGCCCCATCTCTGGCCGCTTGATCATCATTACTAAGATTCAAAGAAACCTTCCCCTTCTCATTGGGAAGGAGGCACGAGCTTAGAGTTAAGCCCAGAATTAAGAATGTAAAAAGTCGTATAACCTTACTCATTTCATTATCAACCAACGTACCGCTATTAAGGATTATGCTCTATCCTAAATAAACGATATCACTGGGCTTATCGGAAATGTGATGGTCACGTAAAAACCGAGAGATACAGATTTAAGAGAGGGGAAAAAACGTTCCTATTGGCCCATAATTGTGCCACCTAATGCCCTTAAATCACGCATGGTTTCCCTTTTTAAGGCAAATATTCCCCAGTGTCATAGATGGCAGCTAAACTGATAACATAGAGTGGATGAAGGTAGGTTTGCTAACTCTAACATTCTTAATGCTCAACTCTTTTACTTCAGTAATGGCGGCCAACAGGAGCAATAATCAGAAGTCACCGGAAGAGGTTGTTTCTAAACTTCGCTCTCAGGGCTACGTCATTATGCATGTTGAAGATGAAGTCTCTATTACTGAGCTTGCCAAAAGACTTAAAGAAGAAAATAGCTCTCTCTACTATATGGAGCTTGCTGATTTTGTAAAAAACCTTAAACGCTGGAATGGTCACGTCAAAACATTTACCAATCTTGACGGTGAGTATATTTATACAGAATCCCCAGCAACCCCCTATCTCAGCTACGAATATATTCCAGAGCTTCCTCTTAATAAAGAAGAGCCCAAGAGAAGATTGGCCTCTGTTTTTTCACCAGAAAACTCACTCAAAGAAGAAATTAATCTCGACTACACTGAATTATCGGCGACTCGCTATACATTCTTTGCTCACGTTACAGTCTCTCAAGGCTTCTTCAATGAACAAGTCAATGACTCCGTTCTTGAAAATCAACAAAACTCTCCACTCACTTTTGGAGCTGGTGCCCATATTCGCTTCACACCAAATATTGCCCTAGCGACCTCCGCCTACTTCTCTAAACTCAATGCCTCTACGGTTGACTCAACAGAGCTTGATCAATCTGAGCTTGAAGTGAAAGAAGAAATTGGTGGAAATATATATGGCGAATATAAGATTCAAGACACAAGCTATAGTGTCTATGGAGGGGTTGATCACGAACAATTCACAACCTTGAATCTTGACGAAATCATTGCAGGCTCTACCGATCAAATTTCTCCGATTAGAGAAAAGATGACTTTCCTAACCGCTGGGGTATCGTTCTTCACTAAAATCATTCTTCCAACAGCGATAAAAGTAAGTGGCTCCCCTGTTATTCAGTCCAATCATGACTTTTCTGGGTATAAGTATATGTTCTATATGAATCAAAGAATCACCGATAATACCTGGTATCACTTTCTCTTTAAACAACACCAACTCGAACAGCCCACAGGTCGCACTATCGCCATTACCCGCTATGGTTTTGGAGTTGGTGTAACTTTCTAGTTCAATGTCTGAACATGAATTAAAAAATAAAACGAATCGTGAAATCGATCTCATTCTAGGGATTGAAAAGCACCAGTTAAAGTCTGATGAGCAAAAGTATGACCCCAAAATATTCTATACGGATGGACTCACCTCTGCCGATGCTCTATATACCGATTACCAAGATCTTCTCTCTATATATGAAGAACTATGCGCCCGAGATATTAAAAGTTTCTGTGATCTCGGAGCAGGTGTGGGTAGGGCCAAACTGCTCTTTGATTTTCTCAACTCTCCCTTTAAGAATTACTCCATTGAATATGTCCAAGAGCGCCATCAGGAGGGACTTCGTGCCCACCAAAAACTAGACTTATCCTTTCCTGAGGGATTCATCAATGCAGATCTCTCACAGCAACCTCCACCCCTATGTGACTGCTACTTTATCTACCTTCCCGTTAATGACATTCTCATACAGACCTTAAGCTTCATTGAAGAACTCTACCTCTACAAAGGAAAGAGTTGCTATATTATGGCCATAGAAAGTCACGGTGATCTTCTCTCCTTTCTTGAAACTACTCACCCCTACCTCAAAAGAATCAAAACGATTCCTTTAAAATCCAAACGACACAAAGATGAGCTTGTCCTCTTTGAATGGAGAGCAAGCAGTGACTATTTAGATAACAAGAGTCACCTTCATGAGAAAATCGCCACTCATAAAGAAAAGTTAAAAGTTACATTTAATAGTAATCAAGACTTTTGGATGCTTTGGAAACTCTTAAAAAATGAAGGATACTTCCAACTGCTCATTGAAGATCAAAATGGACAATGGCTGGCCGACCTCAAAAACTCTAACTTTGGCATTCAACCCAACACAATTGAGACGCTCTTCCCCTATCGTATTATTTCTTTAAATGAGATCCAGGCCATCGTAAAACCTCCATCTTCATGGAATTCAGTCATTGATGAAAGAAGGCTCGCAAAGAGAGGCCCCCTTGGGGAAATGAGAAAACTTTTTGTTTCACCATTTCCCCAAGTTGAATACTCATGGGGCCAAAAAAAGGAGTTAGAAAAAGCGTGGAAATGGGAGTTGTTCTCCACGCTGAAAGTCTAAAAGTCTGATTCTTCCCAAAATTTCGACTGACCTTTATTCAAAGGAATCAGCTTGTTTAACAAAATATTTTTAGGAGAGAAGAAGTCTGCCCCGCCTCTTACAGGATGGAAGTGGGACTGACTTTTAAGATCAAGATTTGTGGTACTGTGCGCTCGGATAGGAAGGAAAATAAGGCGAGCGTTGGATTGAGAAAATTTTGCGTGTGTGATTAGTGCGAGACCGATAAGGGTCCCAAACATCATACTTATCAGAAAGAAATTTGGGAGAGCGTTAACCACAGTACCACCTATATTTTTGATCAGGGCCAACTCCCTAATCATTCTTACATATCTAAGATAGTACCGATGGCACGATATTCAAGGTCATCAAAATCGAATTTACATAGAGTTGACAATAATGGGGGGGATATTTCACGAAAGAGGAAGATCAATACCTTGCCATGACATAGACTCACAGCAGCAACCAATGGGCATTAAAAAGCCCCTTTTATTAAGGGGCTTATCGTCATTACTTTAATTATTCAGCAGCTGCTTCTTCAGAAGCGGCTTCTTCAGCAGGAGCTTCTTCTTTCTTTGGCTCAGCTACTTTAATAAGACCTTCAGCAAGAAGAATCTTAACTTTATCATCAGCGTTAACCCACTTTCCAGCAGCATTCTTAACTCCGTAACGTCCGTTTCTTTTCTTTACTACTGTAAATTCTTTTGTGCTTTTTACAACTTCCATGACATCTCCTTTTAAATTGAGTCACTACTCGTGAATAATGATTTGAAATCTCCTTATAACATTCCAAAAATGCCTCTAGCAAGCTTTTCCCAAGTAAATCTTATGCTACACTAGAAGAGTGAAATACTAAGATTGACTACAAACCAAGGTACCCAATGGGGCGTTATTTTATTGGCATTCCACTTCCCCCTGACGTCAGAAAAAAACTAAGAATTCAAAGCTGGCCAGGCCTCAGTCGCTACAAAGACGAGAAACTTGTTCCTCAAAATAATTGGCATATTACCTTGGCCTTTATAGGAAATCTCGACGATGACAAACGTGATGAGTTAATAGAACTTCTAAAAGTCTACCAATGGGGTGACTCCTTCAAGGCCAGTGTTCGTCACTTCGGTGCCTTTCCCTCCTTTGAACAATCAAAAATTCTTTGGATGGGACTTCACAAAGGTAAAGAAAAAATTGAGGCCATGGCCGAGCAGTTACGCAGCCGCCTCGATGAAATGAATATAACCTATGATAATAAACCTTTTATTCCCCATATAACTGTGGCCCGTTTACGCTCACCAAAGAACTGCACAAAATTGGCCGACAATGGAAAGATGAAGCAAGAGGTAAATTTTCAAATCAATGAGATCATTCTCTATAATTCTGAAAAGGAAAAACATCCCTATGGAATTGAAGCGAGAATACCTCTTTCACCTCAAGGATAAATTGTGGGCTTTTCTAATAATAATCCCCATCCTCCAGGCTGCTTCTGGTATGACATGGCCGAGAAATACGGTGCCCCCGATATAAAGTATTGTGAAGAAACGATTTGCTCTTTCATTAGTGAACCTGCCAATACCTGGTCTAATTTGGCCTTTGTTTTTGTTGGGCTCTATATCGCTTTGCACTTCAAATATAAAAATCGAGAAATGTCTCCGGCCTTAAGAGTTTATGGATTAAACGCTATTTCCGTAGGAGTAACCTCCTTTCTCTATCACCTCTCCAATAATTTCTTAACCCAGTTCTTTGACTTCTTAGGCATGTATGCTTTTGGAGGACTCCTTATGTTCTATCACCTAGAGCAATTGAATATCCTCTCTTCCCGTGGACTCATACGTAAGTACCTACTCTCTTTTATTCCCTTTTCTATTGTTTTCTTTGGACTGAGAAGTTTGGGTCTTCCCGTACAACTTTCTGTTATTTTTGTTGCCCTCGTCGTTCTCATAACAAAAATTATTTTAGTGAAAAAGTATCGACCAAAGTTTAAACTCTTTTTCTATACATTGATCCCTTTTTCCATCGCGGTCACTGCGCAAATTCTAGATATTAATCGTATAGGCTGTGATCCTCATAATCATATCTTCCAATTTCATGCACTTTGGCATATCTTCAATGCTCTTGGAATGGGAGTTCTCTTTTTGTATTATCTAAACTTCCACAAAACAGTGATGGCCTATAATGAAAGAGCTCAATGACTTTATAAACTCCTTAAATAAAAATTCTGCCACTTTTGGCCAAGAGCAAGTGGTTCATATTCTCAGTACTCTTTTTCTTATCTTTCTTGTTTGGAGCGTAAGAAATCTCTTTAATCGCACCATCAAAAAATCAAGTTGGCGCATCGAAGAAAAAAGAAAGTGGTATGTGACGATTCGTAACTGGTCGACCATGATCCTTCTCATTGGCTTCTTCAGTATTTGGTCAACAGAGATCCAAACCTTTGCCGTCTCTGTTGTTGCCGTTTCGGCCGCTCTCATTATCTCTGGAAAAGAAACTATTCTCTGTATTCACGGAGGTCTTCTTCGTTCGATGAATGGACTCTTCAAGATTGGTGATCGTATAGAAATCGATGGAATTCGAGGTGATGTCATTGATGCCAACCTCTTTGTTACAAAGATAATGGAAATTGGCCCTCAGAACTTCACTCATCAATTTACGGGAAGATCGATCATTATTCCCAATGCACTCTTTCTGACAAAGCAAGTGATCAATGAATCTTTCATGCATAAGTACGTACTTCACGTTTTTAAGCTTGCCTTTAAAAGAGATGAAGATCTGCAATTTGCGGAAAAATGTATGAAGGAAGCTGCAGATCTTGTTTGTGCAGAGTTTGTGGAAAAGGCCCAAAGAAATATGGATCAAATCCGCTTCAAAGAAGAAATTGAAGTTCCAAGGGCAGAGCCGCGAATCACCTTTCGATTTCCAAGCTCTACTGAAGTAGAAATGATTGTGCGCATCCCTTCCCCTGCTTCAAAGAAAGGTAATCTAGAGCAGGCCATCTATCGTGATTTCATGAAACGCTACGGACTGGGTCAGCAGGGAGCTCGTAAGGAAGATGGCTAAGAAAAATAAGGTCTCAGGCGCACAACTCTTTGATGACTTCTACTCAGATGTCTATGGAGAGCGTTGGTCCACACTTAAAGAGTCCCTATTAAAAGAGAAGTCCTATGTTCTCTTAAAGAATCCCTATAAGAATCTTGATACTTCAAATCTTTTACCCTTCTTTGATCTTCCTCATCTCTACGAGCTTAAGGATAAGACAGAAGACCCTGGTGACTTCCAAGCTTACTTTCTTGATGGGGCTTCCGCTCTCGCCCCCTATGCCCTAGAGGTAAAACCCGGCGAATCTGTTCTCGATCTCTGTGCTGCTCCAGGAGGTAAGTCATTAATCCTTTCCTATAATCTTGAAGGAGAGGGTGAGCTTACAGCAAATGATAAGTCTCCCAATCGTCGAGGCCGGCTCAAACAAGTTCTTAAGAACTACACCAGTGATGACTTCTATGAAAATCATATTCGCGTGACTGGCCACGATGCTGGAGGATGGTGCCTTCACGAACAAGAGGCCTATGATAAAATTCTCTTGGATGCTCCTTGCTCTTCAGAGAAGCATGTCCTTGAATCTGCAAAACATCTCGATGAGTGGAAGGTAAATCGAACCAAGAGGCTGGCCTCTCTTCAGTGGACCATGTTGGCCTCGGCCTGGATTGTACTTAAGCCTGGTGGCCGTTTAGTCTACTCAACCTGTTCGATTTCCCCATTAGAAAATGACGATGTTGTGGCGAAGCTCGTCAAAAAATATGGCGCACAGGTCAAACTCATTCCTAACCCTTTTCCCATGGGAAGCCAGTCAGAGTTTGGTACTTGGATTACTCCTGACGAGCATGGTCATGGCCCTTTCTTCTTCACTATTCTAGAAAAGGCGTAGGACGTCCGTTCTTTTTAAATCATCAATTTGAAGCCCTATCTTATCTATTCTATAGTAATCCATCTTTAATTCTAAATAAGGTGAGAATACATGAAATTGATGAACTACACTCTTGGTGAATGGTCTGAGGGAAAGAATATTCAAAAGGAACTTTTTAATTCTGTAACGGGAGACTTTATTGCCTCCGCTTCAACGGAAGGTATTAATTTTGAGGAAGTTCTCGCCTATGGCCGTCGTGTTGGTGGTGCAAATCTTAGGGCCCTCACCTTTCATGAAAGAGGTCGCGCTCTCAAGGCCCTTGCCCTTTATCTAATGGAGAAAAAAGATTACTTCTATAGAGTAAGTTATCAAACAGGCGCTACTAAGATTGATTCTTGGATTGATATTGAAGGTGGAATTGGAAACCTCTTTGCCATGAGTTCAAAAGGTCGTCGCGAAATGCCTGATGACTATATCTACACGGATGGAAAGCCAGAAATTTTATCTAAAGAAGGTACTTTCATCGGTCATCATATCTATACTCCCAAAAAAGGGATTGCCGTTCATATTAATGCTTTCAATTTTCCAGTTTGGGGAATGTTAGAGAAGATCGCTGTTAATCTTTTGGCCGGTGTTCCTTGTATCGTAAAGCCAGCCACAATTACTTCCTATCTTACTGAAGTTGTCGTTAAAGAAATTGCGGCCTCCAATATTCTCCCAGAGGGAGCACTTCAATTAGTTTGTGGAAGTGCACGAGAGATTCTTGATTTCACCAACTCTCAAGATGTGATTACCTTCACGGGTTCTGCGAGCACAGGAAAGATGCTTAAGTCTCATAAGAATATTCTTGAGTACTCAATTCCTTTTAATATGGAAGCTGACAGTTTGAACTGCTCTATTCTTGGACCAGATGCAACTCCAGGAACTCCCGAATTTGATCTCTTTGTAAAAGAAGTATCCAAAGAGATGACGGTAAAAGCGGGCCAAAAGTGTACGGCCATTAGACGGGCCATTGTTCCCGATAACCTTATTGAAGACGTGAGTAAGGCCATTAGTGAAAGACTGGCCAAGACCGTAGTTGGTGATCCTCAAATGGAAGGGGTTCGCATGGGCTCACTTGCTTCAAGAGAACAACTTGAAGAAGTTCAAAGTAAGATTGAAGAGCTTAAAAAATCAACAGAGATGCTCTATCACAATGCCAATCTAGAGCTCAAAGGTGGAAGTAAAGAAAAAGGCGCTTTTATTTCTCCTACCCTTCTTCTTTGTAAAGATGGACTAGCTAATCGCGATGTTCATAGTATTGAAGCCTTTGGCCCTGTATCAACTCTTATTCCTTACAGAACTACTGAAGAAGCTGCTCAATTGGCCAACCTAGGAGAAGGGTCTCTTGTTGGATCTATCGTCAGTTACGACTCTTCATTCGTGGCCCAAATGACTTCAGAAATTGCCTCTCATCACGGTAGGCTCTACTTCCTTGATCGTGAGTGTGCTAAAGAGGCCACCGGTCACGGCTCTCCCCTCCCCCAACTGGTTCACGGTGGTCCTGGTCGTGCCGGAGGTGGTGAAGAAATGGGTGGTCTTCGTGGTGTCTTCCACTATATGCAAAGAACGGCCATTCAAGGTCACCCAAGTGTGATCACAGATGTTACCCATGTCTATCAACCAGGGGCCAAAAAAACAGAGAGTGAGCATCACCCCTTTAAGTATCATTTTGAAGATCTCTTTGTTGGTCAAACACTAACGACCCACAAGAGAACGATTACCGAAGCTGACGTTGTAAACTTTGCCAACGTCTCCTGGGATCACTTCTATGCCCATACTGATGATACAAGTTTTGAAAATACTCTCTTTGAAAAACGTGTGGCCCATGGATACTTTATTATATCTGCCGCTGCTGGACTCTTTGTTCATCCTGCCAAAGGACCAGTGCTTGCCAACTATGGCCTAGACGAGTTGAGATTTACAAAGCCCATGTATGTTGGGGCCACAATGTATGTGAAACTCACCTGTAAAGAGAAAATTATTCAAGAAGATCGTGAAGATGAAGTTCCCCGTGGGATTGTTAAATGGAATGTTGAAGTTTATGACGAAGAAAATGAACTCTCTGCCTTGGCCACAATTCTAACGATGGTAGCTAAGAAATAGAAAAGGAGAAAGCAGACAAGGATGGAACCCCTTGTCTGCTAAGATACATTAGTTACAGAAGAATGAATTTGGAACGATATAAACTTTAGACCATTTTCCAAATTTAGCAGTAAGATCACAACCACCTTCAAAAGTTACGCGGTAAGTTTTCTTAGCGATTTTTTCAACATCTACAACCTCTTCACCAAGGTCTTCAGAAGCTGATTGAACTGCATCACTATTACGAATAGCATTTTCGGCCATATCAAAGTCAAGATTTGGAAAGTTAACTCCTGTAAATGCATTTGCAGAAGTTGATAGTACGAAGGCAATAGTTAGTGCTTTAAACATGGTTAAACCCCTTATAAAATTTTCGATAGGGTCATCTTCTACCACAAAATAAGTCACTCCTGTCATAATGTGAAAGCTTTACACACTAAATTTTAGTTAGAGAAAATCTAAGAACTGATACCCAAAGAAGAAGAGAAGCTGAAAAGGATTCGATCCTGATCTTCTCCATGGATAGAATTGTCCAAAGACATGAAACTTAAGCCTCTCTAAAATGGTAATAGAGGCCGTCGGTCCAAGAACCCATTGAGAGCATCCATATGAAATTGACTGGCTTTGGATAGGGTCACAATCTCTTCCCCCATAGCGATCACCAGAGCTGAAGAGATGGCCTCCTTTAACTCCAAATTGATATTGGGTAAACTCATCACTTAAGTAAAGGGACTCATACTCAAAGCCTATCATCGGTGTAAAGGTGGTTACAGGGCGAGATCCACCAAATAATGTATCTGCCCCCTGAAGAAGAAAAGAGCCCTGAAGCCTCATTCTTCCTAGAAATCCACTCCCCCTACTTAGAGAATGACTAAAGCCAGCTTCAAGTCCCGAGCCAAAAGAAATATAAGCTGTAGATTGAGCAGGCGTATATTTAATATAATTCAAGGCAGGCTTAAATACAGTATCGAGAGCAAAGCCCTGACCTACAGGCTGTTTTTCAGCGAGTTTACTATTCATCTCACTAAGCTTTTCTTGGATCTGAATAACACCATAAGAGGGGTTCTCTCTGGCCTGATCAAGATCCTTAAATCGAAATTTTCTAAACTCTAAAAGCTCCATAAAGTACTGAAAATCATTCTTATACTCAATTTCGGCAATGGGGCTTCTCTTAAAACCATCGCAACTCTTAAAGTTTTCATGCCCCTTTAGTGAGCAATAATAGGCCAAACGATCCATTGAAACTTCTAAAAGAGTGACGAATTCTCTATCTTTAACTTGAGCACAGTGATTCTCCAAGGCCAATTCTTTATCAAATTTTGAGATAATACAAAGAAGAGGCTCCCACTGTGAACGTTGCCCTTTTCTTTTGATAAACTCTTTAATACTCCCTTTACTCACATAGGGAATCATATGTCGATAAGAGTCGTACATCCCAGCATAGAAGTCGAATTTTCGAAAGTCCGTTTCGAAAAAACCAAGAAACGCCATGAGGGGCTCACTCGCAAGGGGAAGGTAGTTTCTTGTGGTTGCCAGTATCGATGTATAGCCGGGGTACTCTTCTATTAAAGAGGCAAGCTCCTTCGTTCTGGCCGTAGAGATGAATTGATAGAAGAAGCGATAGATAAACTCAAAGATTCCATCGACATCTAAGGAGAATTCCCCCCTGATCGTGGGATATTCCTTTAGGTTTGTATCCACAAAGGCAAACTGAATGTCCTTGGGAAGCATAATGGCCTGCTTTTTCGTTGACCTCCATTTCCAAGATTTTTGAGTTTTCTCTAGTCCATTGGCCGCAAGGTTAAATGCCATTCGAATTGGTCCGTTATCAAAGACCCCTCCATCAATAAACATATCCGTCTGTATATCCTTTTCATTACAGACAAGTCCCTTCTCAAGTGGCTTCTTAATACAGTACGAAATGGGAACGGGGGCGAAAGCAAGGGGAAATGCCGCTGTCGCAGAAAGTAGTCCACGAATAATATTAAAATTCTTCTCAACCTCATTATCGACCCCATACTTAAAGGGAAGTAATAAACGAATCCTCTTTTCATCAGGAAAAGGATAATTAATAACTTGTGCAGGCCTTCCTGGACCACGTCCCTGTATCTTTATCATGAAAGTTTCGGCCATGCGTGGAACACTTAAGCGCTCAACTAAGGGAAGGTCATACTTACTTGCTCTGGTCACCGACAAACTCAGAACGACTTCACAGTCTCTACGAAGCCCTTTTCTCCATTGATCTTCCATTAGATCAAGAATTTCGTCCACTTTATCTCGAGAAAGAAGATTATATCTTCCTACCTTTTCTTCTACATAGAGGGTGTCAATTCCCAAGGGAATCCAGCTATTCCAAAATATATTATTTTGCGGACTAGAGCTCTCCAGGGAACAGGCATCTAGAACCGATAGGAGTGAGTTAATTCCACCAGCGCTCGCTCCAGTTACCAGCTTTATTTCGTGGCTTTGGTTAAATTCGACCAAGCGATTCGCAAAATATAAGAGTCCTGATTGATAAGAACCTAGGCTCACACCACCAGAAGTCGCTATGGCCAAGGCCTTCTTTTGCGCCCCAAGGATATGGTCAGATAAGAGTCCCGACCAAGCGAGAGCAATGAATAATATACGTAATTTTCTCATATTTTGATTATATGATTGTTATTGGTTAGTTGTTAACTGTTAACTGTTAACTGTTAACTGTTACTGTAACAGTCACCACTAACCGATAACCACTAACGACCAACAATTAACCACCCCCCAATAAAATCTCCCCTCCCCCTTGGGTTTAACCCAAAATCCTGCTAAATTAACTCATGGCCAGAATCATTCGCACAAGCCCACAAATCTCATCAATCTCTCTCCATTATATGGATAGAGAATCCCTGCTTGATATGAGAATCTGCGACTTGCCCATTTCTCTAGAGCGCCACTGGATTAAGAAAAATATATCCAAACTCTATAGTGAACTCGCTCATAAAGGCCTTCGCTTCAGGCCCCATATATGGATCTCTGATGACTGGTTTTCTCCTGATGGAGTGTCAGGCTTTGCGATCCCTTTCTTCATCACTCACCCACGCTTGATCGAACTTGAAGCTCAGATGATGGGCGAGGCCGAAGGGGCCACTCCCAAGTGGTGTATGCAGCTCTTTCGTCATGAAACAGGACATGCCATCGATAATGCCTTTCATCTAAGAAAGAATAAAAGAAGACAGGCCTTATTTGGTCTCACTTCAACAGAGTATCCGGAATCTTATCTTCCTAATAAGAAATCTAAAGAATATGTTCGCCACCTTGAGGGCCACTACGCCCAGGCCCATCCCGATGAAGACTGGGCCGAGACATTTGCCACATGGCTTACCCCTAAACTCAATTGGCAGCAACAATATAAGAATTGGCCAGCACTAGAGAAGCTCGAACTTCTCGATGAAATGCTTAGCAGTTTAAGAGGAAAACTGCCCGTCACCAAAAAGAAGTTGGAGCTAGATTCATTTCGCAATAATCAAATGACCCTTCGTGAGTACTATCGCAAAAAGCGCATTCACTATGGAAGAAATATTGCGCCTAAGTTTAAAACCAATCTCAAAAAGATTTTTCCAATTCAAGGCCAAGCGCCAGCTTGGAAATTTATTCGTAACAACCAAAATCAAATTGCAAAAGGCTTGGCCATTCAGACTCAGTTGAAGCTAGGGAAAGTGAAAAAGATGGTTACAGAAATTGAGAAAACATGTCGTAAAGAAAAGTTACGATATCCTCAATCCCTATCCAATCGCCAAATCGATCAACAAAAGAAAGAGCAATTGATTCTCTTGATCATGGAAAATACGGATCGTTTTTCACCCAAAAAATCGTCTCATATCTTGATGTAGTGGACTCCACCTTCAATAAGAGCTATCGTATAAGATACAACCTTATAGAGGTATAAATTGAAGCCACTGCGTATTTTAGTTCTTATGCACTCAGAGTTGGTTCCTCCCATGGAGAAGAATGAATCAACGGGAAAAGTCACCTATGGACCCCTCAAAGAAGAGGACCGCTTGGAAACGCCTTGGACTACAGAATATGATATTCTCTTCCACCTTCAAAGAATGGGCCATAAGGTAGAAGCACTTGGAGTCTACTCTGACCTTTTAAAAATAAGAACAGCTATTGATGAATTTAAGCCTCATATTGTCTACAATCTTCTTGAAGAGTTTGATGGTGAATCTGTTTTTGACTCCCATGTTGTCTCCTACCTAGAGCTTCTTCGTATCCCCTACAGTGGAAATAGTCCCCGCGCCTTAATGATGGCCAGAGACAAGTCTCTTGCCAAAAAAATTCTGATGTTTCACCGAATAAAGACTCCTAAATTTGCAGTCTTTCCCAAGAATAAAAAGAAAAGCCTCAGTAAGTCTTTAAGCTTTCCCCTCATTGTAAAATGCCTTGATGAAGATGCCTCTCTAGGACTGAGTCAGGCTTCGGTCGTTCACTCCCAAGAGAAACTTCTTGAAAGAGTTAACTATATTAATACTAAAATTGGTGTCGATGCTATTGTGGAAGAGTTTATTGAAGGGCGTGAATTCTATGTTGGAATTCTTGGAAACTACCGTCTTGATCTTCTCCCTGTCTGGGAAGTCTTCTATAAGAAATCTGAAAGCCCAGAAAAAGAGTTCTACAGTCGAAGTGCGAAGTGGAATGAAAAGTATCGCTCCCGAAAAGGAATTGATAGTGGCAAAGCTAAGATCTCCGTAGAGCTGGAACAAAAGATTCAAAATATCGCCAAGAAAACTTATAAAGCACTAGAGCTAAACGGCTATGCACGAATTGATGTCCGTATGGACAAGAATGAAAATATCTATGTGATCGAGGCCAATCCCAATCCTAATATTGCTTACGATGATGAATTTGCAGAGAGTGCTCTTTATAAAAAGAGATGGACTTACCAAAAGCTTTTACAGAAAATTCTGAACTTAGGTATTACATGGCAAAAAGGGAGCTAGAAGCTCCCTTTCATGATTAACTTTATTGAAGAATACGTTTTCTAATCGTCTTCTTTGCCTCATCTACTTCACATTCAAAAACAAAGGCATACTCTTTAGAAACAGTTTCTAAAAGCTCATTCATAAGCTGTCTTTCTACAGCACCTTTATCTTTAAGCAGTTGAATCTCTTTAATGACGGCCAAAATATTTCCAAGTGTAACTTGATTAGACTTCACACGGTCTTGGTAATTGGCAATTCTATCTTTACGGCTATCATATTCCTTGGCCACATCTTTCTTTTGAATTGTATCTAAAGAGCGGTTGAAAGAACCTTTGGTTGCAACCTTACGGATAAGAATATCTGAATCTGTTGGGATCATATTCTTCATTTTTTGGTGCATACTTTCGATAGTAAAGAAACTTCTATCAAGACCTGGCATATGCTCAACTCCGATCATTTTCCCAATTCCGAACTTTGGAGATACAACAATATCGTTTGGAGAAAACGCTCTTTTTTCGAAAAATTCATCGACTTGAGAAGGATCAAAGTATTCTTGCTGATTAAATGCACTAGCAGTCGTAGTTTCGATAAGACAGTCCTTTGTTATGGGGTTAGCAATCCATTGCGTTATACTTAAAAGGTAAGCTATAGCTATGGTATCAACAAAAAAGAGGGAAAGTCTAATTTGTCCGACTATTTTGTCCGTGAAAAGCCCAATATTACGGGTATATTCTAGGGTGAGGGGTGTCATTTAAGGACATTTAGTGTAAATATGTCGCTTATGAAAATTGAAGTACCAGAACTTACTCATACTGAAAAAGAAGATTATCACGCCCGCTTTGCAGGTATCGGCCGTCTCTACGGACAAAAACTCTATGCCCTTTTACCTGGAGTGCATATTACAGTGATTGGAATTGGAGGAGTTGGCTCATGGACAGTGGAGGCCCTCGCCAGAACTGGCGTTGGAAAAATCACTCTCATTGATCTCGATGATATATGCATGACCAATACCAATCGTCAGCTCCACACTCTAGTGGAGACAGTAGGTCAGATGAAGGTTGAAGTCATGGCCGAAAGAATTCAGAAGATTAATCCGATTCTCAAAGTTAATCCTATTTTAGACTTTATTACCAAAGATAATATGAGCACGCTTATCCCAAGTGATACTCATGTGATTGTGGACGCCATTGACTCTCTTCAAAGTAAGGCCGCTTTGGCCAATTTTTGTCGCGAACAATCTATTTCTCTTGTTACGATTGGCGGTGCAGGTGGAAAGCAAGATCCAACCCTCGTTCGCTCGGGAGATTTAAGTGAATCGACCCAGGATAATCTTCTTAAGCGTCTAAAGAAGAAGCTAAGAAAAGATTACGATTTTCCTCGTACGGATAGCATGGGAATCTCTTGTGTATACAGTACTGAGCGCGCCGTTTATCCAGGAGCCGATGGAGAGGTATGCTTCAAGGATGCACTTGAAGATAAGTCACAGGCGAAACTTGATTGTGCGGAAGGTATGGGTACAGTGAGTTTTGCAACCGCAAGCTTTGGATTTGCAGCGGCCAGTGAGGCCATAAAAATATTAAAAGCTCACGCTGGGGCCTAATCTTCATGGATGGACTAAAGTATATAGACATCCATACCCACTCTCCCCAAAGAGATATTGTCTCTATTTGCTCCCTTTATAAAATCGAAGCTGCTCCACCTATGCAAGAAAATATCTCCTATAGTGTAGGGCTTCACCCTTGGTACCTAGAAGATTTGAATTGGAAAGAGTCAAAGGCGAAGCTTGCAGAGGCCCTTCATTGGCCCGGCGTTATGGCCTTTGGAGAATGTGGACTAGATCGTATAAAAGGTGCTCCCTTCACTATTCAGCTAGATTATTTTAAAAACCAACTCGAACTCTTTAAAGAGTCTCCCTTAAAAGTATGCTTTATTCACTGTGTTCGGGCGTGGAGCGAGCTAATTCCATTGATCTGCCCCAAAGATCAATCCTTAAAAGATAAATTCTTTATTCTCCATGACTTCAACTCTTCAGAACAAGAGTTTATAAAACTCAGCTCCCATAAAAACCTCTACTTCTCCCTAGGTCAAAACTTCATGCGCCCCCAAAGTAGGCTTCATCAATTTCTCGAGAAAATTCCTCAAGATAAACTCTTCTTTGAAACCGATGACAGCAACAGAGAGATTCAAGAGCTCTATCGAAGCTATATCGCTTCTTCTCAAATCAATCTCACTCTTCACGAGCTTACTCATATAATTGATCAAAACTATCAAAAGCTTTTTCCATATAAATAATTGAAATATGGTTCTTTTTTCCTAAAGTTACCCTAAATAGACGCATAGTTTAAAATAGAAAGAGTTAACACTATTGAAAGAGCTCTACTATGAAGAAGAAAGAAATCATTGGATTTGGATTGGTTACACTTTTTGCCATTTCCTACTTCGCCTATCACATCACAAAAATTGAAGATAAGAAGAATATCTTTCTTGAAGACACCGTTAAAATTGAGTCTCTCGGAAATGATTTTAAAGAAGATGAAATCATTCAATATAATGATACCAAAATTTCCTTTTCAGATCTTCCCACGGCCTTGCAAAAGAAAATTAGAAATGAACAAATTTTGGCCCACTTAAAAATTAATAAAATTTTGAAAGAATATATTATAAGTTACCACCTTACTAAAGCTAAGGATAAAGACGCACCTATAAATCCGAGAGAAGTGAAACTCTTAACACCACTAAGAAGTTCTCCAGAAACGGAAGCTCAAGTTGAGGCCATATATGAACAAAATAAGGCAAAGTTTCCAAAAGATCACAATCCAGAAGATATTAAACGAGATCTTTTCGTAAAAATTATTTCAAATAAGATTCAAAGTTTTTATCAAGATAACCTTAGTGAAATTTATCTAGAAGAACGACTGACTCTTCCCGACTTCCCTCAACTTCCGGAAAACTGGTTTGAGCTACCCACCACTCAATCCTATGGAAGTGAAAAGGCAAAGAACCACCTTATTTGGATTGGTAGCTATGATGATGTAAATTCAAAGCTCATCAAAGAAGATATTGGTCAACTCGTAAAGAAATATACTCTGGAAAAGCTAAGAGTCTCCTTTATTCCTTACACCAATGGACTCTGGAGTGCATCTCAATTTCTAAACCTTAGCGCACTCTGTGTGAAAGAACTCAAGGGAGACGAGGGCTTTTGGCGTTTTCATACAACTCTTCTCGATTATGGAAAAGACCTAGTCACCATCGCCCCTCAGGATATTTTGAGTGCAGAGAAATTCGTTCTGAAGATTTTAAAAAGCCTTAGTTATTCCGACCAAGAGATAATAAAGGTAAGTTCTTGTGGAAAAGATCAAAAAAGTGACCTTTTCACATTACTTATAGGTTCTCAAAAAGTTCTCGAATTTCTTCCAGAGAGAAATCCTCCGATGTTCTTTCTCAACGGACGCCTCATTGATATTGTTTCAAATCGCCTACTCAATGCTGTAAATCACAGACTTGAAAATGTACTCGGCGTAAAAGCACAGGAAGAGAATAAGCAAAGATAATGATGAATAAAGTAAAAGAACTCATTCAATTAGAAAATATGATAAGGATTTGGAATCATCCTTATATGATTTTCTTTATGATAAGTTTCTTCACCTTTGCTCGCGCCCTCTCCTACGGACCCTTTATTTTTGATGACGGTGTTCAAATATTTAATAATCCTTTTATGGCCGACTCGCCACTCTACTATCTCACCAATAGTTTAACTCCCATCCCCTTTCTTGTTTGGAGATTTATCATCACTCTTTTTGGAACAGATCAAACCTATCCGTTTCGTCTTTTGAATATTGGTGTTCATGCCTTCAATGGTTATATGGTTTGGATGATTTCACATCATTTCCTGATCAAAGATAAAAGCTCTCGCTTCCTCTCCTTTATCGTCGCGATTCTCTTTCTCTTGCATCCAACCCAAGTGGAACCTGTTGTGTGGGTATCCGCTCTTAGAACTTTACTAGGAGGAAGTTTCTCTCTTTTGGGCCTTTATTATTTTCTTACCTATACCCAATCCACTGGCCCTAAAGCTACTAGCGATCTGATTCTGAGTTATATAGCGACTTTTTGTACCATATTTACTTATCCTCCCATGATTTCAATGGTTCTGACCTATCCCTTCTTTATGGCCATTAGGGGAGATCAACTTAAAGATTTACTATTACTGAGAAAAGATAAGAACTTTCTCTTCTCTAGTATCATACTTGTGATTTTCTTGGCCCTTACCTTCTTCATGCATAAGAGTAATACCCTTAGCCAAAGTTTTGGAATTGTATCCGTAAGAAATTACTTAGAACTTATATTCTCAAGTCTTGGTCAATATACAATTAATACAGCTCTGCCCTTTCAGCTATATTTTGACTACCAAATCAATCCACTTACTCTCAACTACCTAAGAGATGACTTTCAAACCAACCTCTCATTCTATACGGGGCTTATGACAATCCTAATCTTCTTGGCCTTTGTCGCTAATAAGAAGACTCGATTATTTAGCTCCTTACTTCTTTGCTATATCCTCTTTCTCTCTCCAAACTTAGGAATTATTCATCACGACTTCCATAATATGAGTACGGTATCAGATCGCTACCTCTACTTATCTCTCTTTCCCTTTGCTCTAGGTCTTGTTTTCGCTCTCACCTATATTAAGAAAATTCACTCACACTCTATTACAATATTTATCATCCTATTATTTACCATTTTATCCATAAGACAGGTTGGCCTATGGAAAGACACTAAATCATTCTTAGAGCGCTCCACCCCTAAGGCCCAACTCTCGGCTCCTCTTCTGACTTCCTTGGCCTATCTTTATAGAGACCAAGGTAAACTCAATCAATCTGCTGCCCTCTTCATGGAAGTTCTTGCTACGGACCCCTACAACCTCAGTGCTTTTGATGGACTCATTGATATTTTCTTTAATGATCCCAACCAAAAATCAGCAGAGCGCGTTGTCGCCCTTCTTGAAAGAAGAATTATCACACCCACTGAAAATCAGTTTCTTGCAGTGGCAAAAATATATTATTTCTTAAAAGACTTCGATAAAGCCCGAGAATTTGCTAATCAATCACTTATGGCCAACATAAGGCCAGAGCAGTCCTCTGAAATTATAAAGAGCTCGGCCAATTCTAAGCGACAGGTCTTGAGGGATCACCTAGAGAAGCTCTTCAATATCTACTACAGCACCAACCAGATAAATCTTGCTAAGCAACTCAATGACGAGCTTCTTAAGCTCTACCCTCATAATAAAGATTATTTAGATAAGCGAGATCTTATCTTAAAAGAGCTTGCGACTCATTAGCCCAGTTAGAAAATTGCCTAGTATCCATGGCTAAGTATGCTTTTATATACATATAGGTATACATAAAATTAGGCACTTATTGCCTTTTTGTTAAACAATTTCGCGCTACAGCATTCTTCCTTTATCATATTGAGAACTCTATGTTTTTACATAAAATAAGGACAAGCACGTGGGCAGAAAACTAAAAGGAAACTCCTCTTTCTTTCTCTTTAACCAGCATGGTTTCTCTCTTGCGGAAATCATGGTTGCGGCCGGTATGCTCGGTGTCCTCTCCCTTGGTGTAAGTCAACTTATGCAAAACTCAGCGAAAACAGAGAAGCGCTTAAGTCAGCAAGTTAACCTGATTACTCTCGACGCACAAATTTTTGAAGCACTTCAAGATACGACTGCATGTGAGCGTACCCTTGGAATGATTGGTGGAGCTGGTCCTAATGCTAATACCGGTGGTACCTTTAATGCCCTTCCAACCAATGCCATTTATCGAGGGAATAATCCTGAATCTGGTACCGATACCACAAAATGGAATGTCGCAGTTCAGGCCTACGATGGTGCTGATGCAGGTATCTATGGTTCTGGATCAAATACAGTATATGTGAAATCAATCGAGTACGCAGGATTCTTAAAAGATAATGTCGATACAAAGTATGCTGACTCAGGGAACTACTCTGCTGGAGCAAGAACTGCAATTCCAGGTACAGCAGACTTCTGGGGAACTATCGTTCTTCATGTTGACTTTAGACGAGGTAATCCAGCTTCTTACGAGTCTCTAGGTAGTGAAGCAGAAAGAGAGCTTAAGGCCAAGCGCTCACTCTACGGACAATATAAAGTTCCTCGTTATTACAAACTCAATGTACGAGTAAATCCGGCCAATCAAATTGTTAGCTGTTATGCTTATGATGAAATTATGTCTGATACCTATTGCTCCCTACTCGATGGTCACCTCGATATGGCGACCGGAAGATGTACCAATATTAAAATCAGAACTTCCCCTTTCAAAGCGGCTGAAGCAACACCAGATCTTTGGTCGATGACGGCCTATACTGTTGACGGCCAAGATGGTAATGCTCTTATCCAAGGGGGATTTCAAGTCGGGGGCGCTATTACCGATGCCCCTCCTGCAGTGGGTAATGCCTATATTCAAGGTGACACCCAAGATGATGGAAATATTTTTATTGGTGACACTACAGCGATCACGACTCCTATTCCAGCCCCACTTGCCACCGGTAACTTGAGTGCGCAAAACGATATTCTGATTGGTCGCGATGGACAAGTGAATCGTCAATTTAGAAGTGAGACAGAGGCGCTCTTTAAAGGGCGTGTAAATATGGGGCCAGACACTATAGATAATAGTGAAAACTACCTTCTCAAAGTAACATCAACTACGACCTCTGATAAAGTCATCTTTGAGTCCTCTGGTGGAAACTCTTCAAGAATTGAGATGAATAATGCCCTAGGAACCAATGGTAAAATTCTCCTCAATGATACGGGAAGCGAGCCTCTTAAAATTTTAGATGGAGCGAATCTTGTCTTTCGAGTTAATCAAAATGGACGCGTAGACTTCTATAATGGAAATGGCGGGGGTCTTCACACTACAATCGTAAGAAATAGTGGTCGTATTGATATCATGGATGGAACTAATAATGATGGAATGGGAAGGGCCGTTACTATCATTGGAGATGGGTCGCCAGGAGATAACTATCGTCCCATCATCATTAAGAACCAAGGAACATCGGTAGCTGATATGAGAGTAGACTCAACCAGTACCGGCCAAGAAGTGCCTACTAAAGATTGGGTTAAAACAATGGTCTATGGTAGTGGAGTATATGATGATGATGATATTCAGACTATCTTGAGTAATATCAGTAAGTATGCTCAACATCATACTAAAGATGCGATTACTTCCTATGTTTGTGGAAAAATGCGCCTTTATAGAAAGAGTGCAGCGGACACCAGCTGTAGTATGGTGGGAACTCAATGTCGATGTGCTCCAGTAAACTGCTCAACAGAAGGTCTCGCCTCAAATGCATCTGTTTGTAAGGATATCTTTCTTTCAGGAAGGCTTACAGCTGAAAATGTTGTGGCCAACCAGAATGTTAGAGCACTTGGAAATGTGATCGCCAATGGAAGTATGTTGGCCGATGGCTTCATTACAGCTGATGGATATATTGAAAGTAAGACCTTTGTTAAGGGGGCAAGAGTTTTTGCTGGGAATATCGGAGGTGGCGTACCTAATGGCTGGGTTGGTGCAGCCGATGGTGTAAGAGCAAATACACGAGTATGTGTGAATAGTACTAGTGGAAATTGCTATACCCGCTTTGGTAAATTCATGTGTCCATGGCAACGTGTGATGGTGGGGATTGCCTACGGTCAACCCGTTTGTGCTAAAGTTGGACCATAATAGACTAGAGTTTCGCAAGCTCTTGTAATAAATGCTTTTGAAGATCAGAACAATGATCCCTGGGCATAAGAATCGTTCCATAGGCATAGAGGGCCCAATTATCCTCTCTATCCACCAAGAATAACTTCTTATGCTCATCAATCTCCTTCCGATCTAAGAGAATTTCTTTTCCCACTATTTTGTATCTTCCTTGCTCCACTATCCAGTAGTGAAAGTCGTCAATGTGAAAAGGAATGGAGCCACCGGCTGCGGCCATTATATAATTGTCTTTACCAAAGTAGATAACAAAGTGATCCTTACGATTGAAACTACAATATCCATAGCTTGGTAGTTCGCCTTTTTCAGAGGAGTCCCTTAATTTACTTAGATTATGAACTGGATTTTGAACGCAGAGAGCTTGTGAATGAATATCAAGAAGCACTTCGATTTGTTTCGAAATCTTATGCTTAAGATTACTGGTCTCACTACCTAAGTAATAGGTATAAGCGAAGTTAAAAATCATTAAAATGATGAGAGGGAAGGTTCCCCAATAGAGTTTAGACTTCAATTCTTCCCCAAAACGTGAGTTTTTCTCCATTCTACCCTCTTACTTATTTGCATTTCAAGGGGATTCCAACGCTCTTCTTTTAAAATCAATGGGCGATGAGTATAATATATTTATGGAAACAGACCAAAGTGTACTTACTTCAACTAATAACAGATCAATTTATTCAAGGTTAATTTACCTCTTTCTAACTCTTAGTCTTTTGCAGTTTATGGCCTATCAAAGACTATCAAGCTCTATTGAAGAAACTCATTACTCCCTTAAGGGCTTAAAGAGTATTTCTCGCTACTATGATGATTTCTCAACTCCATCTCACTTTCCCTACTCTCTTGAGGGAAAAATATTTTGTGCCCAAAGAGAAGGACTTACTTTTCAGTTTCAATTCACAAGAGATCAGCTGAAGAGTTGGGTTTGGAGCAATCAATTTAAAGAGCTTTACTTCAGTGTTGATGAATCCGCTCCAACAGTAGTAACAAGTTTTCAACGAAAGAATATGAAGCTTCTTTGGAATATTTCCCTTATGGGAAAGACTTACTCATTTAGTGCTCTTCCCTATATTTTTAGAGAGGGCCCTTCATTTTTAAGGGGCCATAGCGAAGTTATGAGGGAAGGTCCTTGCTAAGCTTCTGTCCAAGAGCATCCATAATAACCGCCCTTTCAAGCTTAGGAAGGTCATGGGCAATTCCAAGAAGTGATCTTACAACCCTTTGAAGCTGCTTCGGGTTACATCTAGAGATAATATCAAGTCCAACTTGAACTTCTTCATCACTGCTATAATCCCATAATGACATCTCCTTAGGCTCATAGCAGTTATTAACGGTTAATCTCATCTCCTTCTCTTCAACAAAGTCAGAAACCTGAGGAAGCTCTTGCCAATTATTCTTCATAACCAAAAAGTGCAGAGTAAGACCAAGGCCAGTCTGAGCGCGCTCTAATCTTTTCTTCTCATACTTTCGTAAGCACTCCAGTGTATCTAAGACCTGAGAGAGTTTACCTCCACGTCGAATCTCGGCATATCTCTTTTCATCCAGACTATCTATGGAGAGGATAATATTTTTAATTTGTACTTTATCCAATGCCTTCTCTATCGCTGTATTCCATTTCCAAAAAGCATTCGTCGTAATGGACCACAAAACGTCAGGGTTAACTTTCGCAATCATATCAATAAGTCGATAAGTATCTTTCTGAATGAAAGGCTCACCACTCAAAAGCTCAATTTCCTTAATATAGGGAAAGAAATCTGTCTCCGATCTCTCCCAAAAACCTATACGATCATAGAGACCATTTTCCATCATCCATACATCACACATGGTACATTTCAAATTACACTTACCATTGAAATTAGCAGTAAGCTTAATAGGCATTTCTCCTTGCTTGACACTCAGATCGACTTCAGGAAAGAAGACATAGTTATCTGGAGATAAGTGGCAAGCATCCGTGGCCACTTCTTTCTTACATATTTCAATATTTCCAGTGAGAAACTCATTTCTCCACTTCTGAAGAAATTCATTATTCCATATATCCTCAAGAGACTCTTTGAGAATATTTCCCACGACATGCTCGGTTCCTTTTTGACGACAAACACCAATATCACCACTGGGATTTAATATAAGGTTAGAAAAAGGTACAATGCAGAACTGAGAAGGAAGATTCTTCTCCTTAAAGAGCTGCTGCAGCTCTATTGGCGTATAGGTCAATTTTCTCTCATTCTTAGGGGACATAACCCATATTTTACCATAAAGCTCAGCTCTGGAAAATTTCATATTATAGGGCCATAATCTAAGTAATGGAAAATAAACCCGAAGCCACACAGAATGTTTATATCGACAAATTTCAATTTGTGACTGCCAAGAAATATTTATCCCTCGAGGGTCCCATTAATTTTAAAACGGTACATGATCGCATGTACCCTCTTATTAAATATGGTCAAGAAGTTAAAGTTGAAAGGAAAGAAGGAGCTTTCAAGTATGGAGATATCCTAGCGGCGTGGGAAGAGGAATTTCTCTATTTTGGTCTATACATGGGTAAGAGTGATGAACATATTCAACTCTACTTTACAAAAAATAGGGAAACCAAATCATTTCCAGAGAGTTTAGTACTTGGACAGGTATCCAATGTCTCTGTTCCCTTATCCATTAAGATTAAGCTTAGAGTAAAGAGCTTATTTAAAGCTGCTTAAGAATTTCTCTTTCTTACAGTCAATATAGAAGTCCCTAAGCTCAGGGAAGATATTTAAGAATTCATACCCATAGCGACGATCATACTCATTCACAAAGACAAAGAAGTCCGCCTTCATCTTCTGAAGCAAATCTTCATCTTCAACGGGTGCCTTCATCCATTGAAAAATGCGCTCGAGTTTATTTATTTCATGTTCTGAGAATAACCTATCATGCTCTTTCATCATGAATAGGCATTCTTTTATTTTCTCATTCCACTCATTGGGTAAGAGATTTGCTCTCAAATACTCAGGCTCTCTCAAGTAACTTATGTCGAGAATCAATTCCGGATATCTAGATTTAAGCTCAGCTACAACCTTTAGTAATTCACTAAATCGAGGAACACTTAAGAGATTAAACGTGACCATAAAAACAACTCGATCACAGGCCTTAAGTTCCAGTACATGCTCAAGATTTTTCATGAATTTATCATACTTTAGACCATGGCGAATATACTCGGCCTGTTCTCCTACAGTATCAAGGCTGACGTAAAGTTCATTAGACTTAAGATTTCCTTTTTCATTAATCTGCTTAATCAGATTGAAGTACTTACCTAATCTCAAATCATCCATGCCCAAATTTGAATTAATAGCAAAGGTTAAATTTCGATGCGGATGTTCAATAATATAATCAAGTAATTTAAAAGTATGCTTACTAAGAAGCGGCTCCCCTCCAGTGACTCTCAGGGTATGTAGCCCTTGCCATATATCAGGCAACCATTTCCAAAAAGCTTCAACGAAGGGGTTTTCTTTATAGGAAGATAGGTCTCTCTTCCATTCACGATCATTTTCACGGTGGTGATGATAAAAGAGTGGATAAGGCCCATGCTCATCCATTTCTCTTTGTACAGATGAGCTTATATCGGCCAAGCAGTAACTGCATGCAAAGTTACATGCCTTATCAAACATAACCTCCAAATAATGAGGGTTATAATCTAATTTATCCGCGGCCGCTAAAATATCTTTAAAGTGAGGTAGAGACCAAGGATCGGAGGACTTAATCACTCGATCAGAGTAATGATCACCAGGAGTATCCTCAATATTCCAGCAATAAAGGCATTCTTGTGGTCGACCTCCAGAGAGCATCTGGGATCTTACCTCTTTCTTATAGAGAGTATTATGGAGCGCGGCCGGATTATCTTTAATTTCATCAATTTGAATTAAATGACGCTTGGGGTGGTGGCAACTATGATTGGTGCCGTGAACCAAATCGAGTGTGACTTGTGTCCACTTGGCCAAGCACATTCCTGGGGAAACTTGATTGAGAAGATGAGAAACAGACCTACGTTCCTTATCGCTAATTGCCTGATTCCCTTCTCTCAGAGACTCGATCAAGCGCTCATAATGAATGGCCAGCTGTTCTTCTTTTGTAATGCATATCCCCTATTTTTTGCTATACTTGTCTTCTATACTTTTCTTCAATACTATCAGTATATCATAGGCCCAAGAAGGAGTTAATATGTCCACTTCCATTTTAGATAAGAGTATTTCCCTCAAAGATGACCTCGTTGCTCGAAATAACGACGATGGCACTGTTGTCATCATGAGAATGGATGAGTCGAGTCTCTTTTATAAAATTGACGGTGTGGCAGCTGATATTTGGAAAGGTCTTAACAAGAATCAGGGCCTCAAAGAGATCTTTGCTGAAATAAAAACTCAGTACGATGTTGAAGACAATCAACTTCTAAGCGATATCACAACTTTCATAAACGATCTTGAAAGTCGCGATCTCATTAACTCTTAATAATAGAAATGACCTCTTTAATTCTCTGCTCTTCTTCATCAATAGAATTATTGAGGTCAAAAACAATTTTCAAGCATTGTCCAATAATCATTACACTCGTGACGAATTGAGCTTTTTCATATTTATATTCTTTATCGCTTAGGCGATAAGGGTTTAACCCTTGTACATAGTAATCTTTCTTACTCATGGCATTCATCCACTGCCAACAGGCGTGAGCGGGCTTAAAGTGAGGGGGAAGGGCCTTAATTCCTTTGGCAATTAATTTCTTAGTCAACATAACAGCGGCCATGGGATCACTTAATCGAATATGAATACAAGTTCCACAGTCTCCATCGCTATCATGGCCCTGATAATAAGAAATTTCGGCCTTACTCAGAGCAGTCGTCCACATTCTCTTTCGCTCTCTTAACTTCTCTAAAATCTTTGGTAATTTGTAGAGTTGCTCGGATAACATGGCCGAGTTAATTTCATTGAGTCGACTAGATATTCCGAAAAAGGGACCCATTTCGGCCAATTCCTTTTTCATCGTCTCTCCATATTGGGAGGCGGTATCATGGGTTATAAAAGCTCTCTTTTTTTCTTCCAAATAAAGATCTTTCTTAATAGTTAAAAGTCCCCCTTCTCCACAAGAAATCACTTTATCCATATTAAAGCTAAAAGCTCCAAAGTCTCCAATGGTGCCGACCTTTTGACCTTTATACTCTCCACCACAGGCCTGAGCAGCGTCTTCAAACAGATAGATTTTCTTGTGCTTACAAAAAGATTGGATAGCATCTAAATCACAAATCATCCCATCCATATGCACAGCGATTACGGCCTTGGTTCGATCACTATAGCAGCGCTCTAACTCTCTTGGGTCGATCATCAAAGATTCATCTATATTAGCAATAACGGGTATCGCACCCACTTGCATAACTGCACTTGCCGTTGCCACAAAAGTATAGGCCGGAATGATGACTTCATCCCCTGGACCAATTCCAAAGGCGGCCATTCCAACCACCAGTGCATTGGTTCCACTTGTCACCAAGAGAGCAAAGTCAGTCTCAAGATAGTCACACCAAAGTTTTTCACAGGTAGAAGTTTTTGTTTCAACTCCAGGACCCTGATAGCGAAAATAATTCTTAGATCCAATGACATCACAGACCTCTTTCTTTTCATTCTCATCCACCCAATACATAGTCTACTCTCCTGCCCCGTAGCACCTATAAAGCTCTAGCGCAAAGGGATCGCCCTCATCACTAAAGAGCTTCTGCGAGTCTTTCGCCCTGTATCTCATACGTTGCTCTAATAACTTTCTTCCAAATTCAGATGGTCTTAATTTGGCGCCATCCTTTTTTCCATCCCCTTCAAAGTCTTGCTTGAGAAGATGGATGGCCTTTTCATAACTGAAGTAATCCGTACTTATGACATTATCCGTGACCGCCTTCAAAGCATTTTCAAGTGCCCATTCAAGTTCATCTTCAGAGGTTCTTAGTCTTTCTCCGTCATGAATTACACGAATGCTTCGAACCAATTGTGGCAATGCTTGAATATAATTACAATGCCCACCCCATTTTGAAAGAACTAATCTTCCCTTCATTTCAAGGGCCATCAAGGCCGCCATTCCGAAATTTTCATCACTATGAAGAGAGGGTGAACAAAAGACAAAAGCTTTCCCTCTCCACTGCTCTTCGATGACTTCTCTTTTTACAAACCCGGGAAAATGCACACAATCCAGTACACCTAGCTCTTGGGCAAGAGCTTTAAGCTCAGCAAGATAGCTCTCTTCTCTTCTAATTCCCAGATTGGGCCAGCCTAGTGAGTCTTCCTTACCATAGAGATGAAGTTCTATATTTGTGCGCTTCTTTTTCAAATGAGCGAAGGCCTTAATCAAACTTTCCAGATTCTTTTGACGACTTAGTCGTCCAATAAAGAGAATATCATGGGCCTCTTTCGCACTATCGCCCAAGTCTTCAGGAGGCAATCTTCCCAGAGACTTCTTAGAAAAGGGATGAATCAAAGTTTGAGCGCCATCAAAACATAGATCCATGGCAAGCCTATCCCCATCACAAGTTCCTATGAAGTAGTCAGACTCCGTGAGAAGCTCCCCTATTCCAAATTCAAAGAGAGGCCATAGACCAATGGTGGCCTGATTGTGAAGATAGAAAACCCAAGGGGTTTGTATAAATACTTTCTCTCTTAAAAGACGTAGCCAGCTGGCCATGGGAGCGTTAAAGCAAGAGACGATAATTAAGTCTGAGGCCATTAACTCTTTCCTATAATCAGTGGGCCTACTTTGATCGATGGAGATGATCGTTAACTCCCACTGCTGCCTAGAGCAAAAATCACTCCAAAGATCTTTTATATAGGGAATAATCTCTTCCATTGAAGTCCAAACAAAGTTTTGTTCTGAATAGAGAAAGATTACTTTTTTCATTTCTTAATTATATAGTCCTCAAGGATAAGGTATTTCACTTCACTTTGTTCAAAGAAATCAAGTGCATCACTATATCCTTCTAGTATAGGCATCCCCATTATATTTAGGCTTGTATTGAGAAGCACTCCAAAATTGAACTTCCTCTTACAGGATATCAGTAAATCATAATAGCGCTGATTCTGCTCTCGCATCACTGTCTGCATTCGACAAGTTCCATCAATATGCATAACCTCCGCTAGCTTTTGCCTATATTCACTCTTTATAGGAGTTGTAAAAGACATAAATGGGTTTTGAAAACCTTTATCCACATCAAAGTATAGATCCCCTTCTTCCCAGATAACGCTCGCACCATAGGGTCTAAACTCTTCTCTAAATTTAATCTTATCATTGAGATAACTTTTGAGGCCTTTTTGATCTGCGCGGGCCAAGAGACTACGATGCCCCAGGGCCCTTGGGCCACATTCACTCGCTCCTTGAAACCAAGCGATAACTTCTCCTGTCTCTAAAATCGAGGCCACTTGAAAAAGAAGATCCTCCTCTTTTTCCACATAGCTTACTTGATACTTATCTTTAAGTTTTTCAAGCACTGAATCCAAATCACCAGTAGTAGGAGAAAAGTTTGACTTCTGCTCTGGCCAAGATCTTGGAGACCAAACCAATTTCTTATCTAAATAAGCGCGACCAAAAGCACAGCCGAGAGAGATAGATTCATCTCCAGGAAATGGCGATATATAGACTTTAGGAAAAAGCCCACTCTTATAGAGTTTAAAGTTTGCCGTACAATTAAGCGCACAACCTCCTGCCATGGCCAGTGGAAACTCACCGTAAAGTGGTGTGTACTTTGCAATCATCTGCTCTAGATAGGAAAAGAGATCATACTCAAACTGAGATTGAACTTCGCTTGCTAGATTTTGCCATTGTTCTAAGTTTTGATCTTCTTGCCAGCTCTTCTTTGATCCACCATTAAATCTCTTTTCCCAGGGCCAATGCTCTTGCCATAACGGATAGTCACGAAGCTTACCGCCAGAGCTCTTACCAAAGCCGGCCAGACCCATTACCTTTCCTGAGCACTGGCCATCATTGAAAATAAACTCGGCCGCTTTCTCATAGACCGAGCCTATACCTTGAGAAAAGCGCAGCCCAGAAATAGAGGAATCTTGATAACAAAGCCATTGCTGATCTAATAGGTGAAGCTTGCTGCCGTCCCAGAAGTAAAAGGAAGTATGCTCAATTCCAGATTCAAAACTATTTAAAGGATCATGGTTGGAATCTAGCGAGTAGTCTTCTGCCAGAGTTCCTCCACCATCACGAATTAAGAGGTAGGCCCTTTCATAGGGAAGCGTAGCAAGAAGTGCATAAGCATGGGCCGGATGATGGGCCATAGTTAAAAGATCATCATTATAGTGACTTGTGCAATTGCGAAGACCTTTCAGCTCTAACATTTCATAGAAGGGGGCCGTCTTATTGAGTAATCCCTCTTGAAACTGAACACTTGTAATATCTCTATTGTCACTCACGTGAACTTCAGTAAAATTATGAAGTTTATTCAGGGCCAATAAAGAATGGATTGGCCACTGCCCAGACCACTTCTTTCGATCGAGTCTTTCATTGATATAGGTATCCCATGAATAGGCTCCCTCTTCACCAATTTTTAAAAGAGTAGCATTTGAGTTATGAGTATTCTTACCAATGCCTAAGTATTTAGTCTCTTTCATAGAGACCTCTTAAGTTGTCGGTGGCCAAAACGAGATCATCACGCTCTAGAACTTCACAAATACATTCTTTCAAATGATCTAAATGCAGAGCAAGTTCTCCAGAGAAAGCAAGAGTCGTATGGCCACTATAAAGTCCCCACAACTCCCATGAAATTTGTGCAGCAAAAATATTCTTATATTCTAGCTTCACAGTCTTTAGACGATAAAGAACTTCATGATACGTTTCGTTGTGAATAGCTGCTCCCATCCATAATTGAGGATAGCTAAGGGCGATGATATCTTCATAACTCTTATTTTCACTTAGCCAGTGATTAATAGAAACTTTCTCAATTCTAATGGCCCTTAGAAACTTTTGAAGGGCTTCAAACCACTGGGCCCTCTCCTCGCCATCCCTGATAAAGTCTTTTAATAAATCCATAAGTAAATCTTCTGATGAAAAAAAAGACTTCGAATCAAGCTCTAGCAGTAAGCGAAACCGATCAATCTTATTTCTTCTCTTGAGAATAGACTGATCCATGCGGTGATAATCGTTATACATCCAATTAAGAATAAAGGCCTCTCTCAACTCATGGGAGCGGTACTCATATCCAACCTTTCTTACAAGTGTTGGGTCTCTCCTCAACTCAAGCTCCGACGCTAAAGGCATAAAGTCTTCGACAGTATCAGCTTCGTAAATGACCACTTCACCAACAAAGGGAAAGAAGCATCTCAGTACTTTTAAATAGAAAAGAATTAAGTTCCTCTTAAAAGAAGTCACTCTCCCTTGTGAATATAGAGTTATATCAAGGTCGGATAGTCCAAAGACTTCCTCTTTAAAATAGACACTATTTCGGGCCCAGGCCTGCATTCCCAATAGAGAGACAAAAATCTTCACTTTAATCAAAGGGAGAAGGTAGAAGAGATGCCTAAGAAAGAAAGGAATATAAGGTCCTATCAAGATGGTAAAGCGTTGCAGGTAAGACTTCATTAACGCTCTTTCCTCAATCTTTTGGCCACTTCAAAGGACAATTTCTCTAGGGCCTGTGAAGTGTAGCGAACTTTAAAATAATCTTCAATATTGCGATCAACGGGTGGCTCCAATTTAAAAAGTTCTCCGGCAGGATAGCCCATATCTTCAAAGAGAAACTTATAAGTGGCCGAATCATTACAGACACTCCCATCTTTTGAAATAACCATCCCATGATGAGGGCCCATGGGAATAAAATTATCGCTGCCTTGATAAACATGCAGAGAGGACAGACCAAGATTAAAAAAGAAATGATCTAAATAGGAGTCACTAAACCAATATTGATAAGGGTTATAAACTAAGAAGTCAGAATTTTTCCCAAAAGAGCTAATCGCTTGAGATACTTTCTGAAGATCAATAAACTCGACATCAATCCCTTTAAAGAGCATAGAGGATTGTTCAAAAGCATAGGAGCGATCGTAATTGAGATAATCTTCGCCCCTCATTATATTAAGTCCAGCAATAGCAAAAACTTTTCCTTTATATTTCTTTAAGACCTCCCTCAACTCTTCTACAGCTCTTTCATCACTATGATATTGGGCAAAGCTTATATGTAAAAAAAGGTTTTCTTTCTCGATATGATCAGAGGGATTCTCCCTCCCCTGTAGACGATAGTAGAGAATATGCTCTCTCCAAGACCGAGGAGTAATCATGGTCAAATTTTCATGAATTAAAATTTTACTTATCAGTCCTTTAGGATGAGGAAAGCGTTGAAAAAATCTCATCAGATGGAGAACGCCATCTTGAAAAAGAATATGAGAAAAAGCATTCAAAGAAGTTAGTGACTTAACCTCGAATGAGAAGAGTGGTCTTAGGCGACTAAAGTAGCGACGAGAATGAGGAGCTAGAAACTCGAGATATTTCTCATCCAGTGTATCTTCATTATTCCATGAGCTTCTCTTATTAAAGAGAGCTGTTTCTTCATTTGCAATATGTCCATAGCATGAAAGAAGCTCATTTACCTTTTTTTCATTCTTTCTTATATTCTCGCTCACTTCTCTCCCCCCATGATATCTCGACTTGAGTAATCTCCATAGACCTCTTCATAGAAGAGACTATAGCCTCCACTTGCTGCCCTAAAGGGAGATTGAGGGTTATTTTCAAATTGAGCACATAGCTTAGAGAAGCGAGGATTAAAACCTTGAAAGTGGGCCCTATTTCTATGATTACAAATAGGTGCTAATTTCTTACTAATGGCGTGAATTCCTAATATGTCGTGAATATTAATAACACTATCACTTCTCTCTTTAAGATTCGGCCCTTGAATAAATTGAGAGGCCATATTCTTAAAAGCACTTTGTACTTGAGGTAGATTACGATCGCTATGGCGCTCAACCTCTACAAGATTGACCACCCCAGGAAAATAATGGCCAAAGGAAATAAACCCACCCCATTGAGAGAGAACACAAGGAAGTCCGGTGGCCAAGGCTTCGGCCGGCGACATTCCATAGTCTTCATCATTATGTGTACTTAAAGATACATAGCAGTCACTTCCGTTATAAACCTCAAAGAGCTCTTCTTTATTAAGATCCCCCAGATAAATAACCTTCCCCTCTAACCCGTATTCATGAAGAGATTCTTCCCAATGGAAGAAGAAAGTCCCAGGCAAAGCTTCCTTACCTAAGTAAGGAATGGCGAGATCATCCATTGGTCCTGCAATTAAAAGCTTGGCCCTTTTATCAAAGCTTTTAACGAAAGTTGAAAAACTTCTTAAGAGAGTCGTGATATTTTTTTGATAACTTAAACGACCCGTATAAAGAAAAACATAATCATTCTCAATATTATATTTCTGACGACAGCGTATTCTTATTTCTTCTGAAAAGAAATAATCGAGGTCCGAAACAGGAAAAGGAATCACTTCACTGCGATCATCTCTACAAAATGAGTTCAATAATCGTGCCTGCTTATGAGAGGCGGCCACAAATTGAATATTAAAGAATTTCAAATCCTCTTCAATTGATTTCCACTCTAAGCAATTGAGAACAAAATCACCGAAAATATGAAAAACCAGCAGAGGTGCGTCCTCCCTGGATTTATCAAAAAGTTTACGAAGTGATCTCACAATAGATGCGGGATGAGGGTAGTGGTCAATAAAAGAGATGACTCTAGGACGTATTTTAAGTATCTCTTGCCCAATTTCCATTGCCTCAAAATCAGTAATCGCTTCAGGAATATCTAAAGTTCTTACTTCTTCATCAATAGACTTCCCCATCAACTCATAGGATTGATGAAGATTACTGGTAATGGCCTGACAGCTTTTCCAATCTGACTGACCTTTCTTTTGAATAACAAGGATGGTCATAAATGATCTCTTAATCTAAAAAGTCGCATACTTAGCTACAATAATATCATGGTATGCTATCCTTATAGTCAATCAAACTCAAATGAGGCTTTATTTAATGGAAAACGCCACTAATTCTCGGCATAACCCCGCCCAATTTGACCTATTGGCGTTAAGAAAAATACTTGAGGCGAACCATCGGTATATTCTAAGTGTTGTTACTGACTCCATGGAGCCCCTTATCAAAGTTGGTGAAGACATCACCATTGAAAGAGTGAATAAAACAGAACTCTCCACTTTTGATATTATCGTCTTTGATCAGGCAGGAAAGCTTAACGCCCACTTCCTCACTCATATTGACCTAGAAAAAGATCAATTTCTAACTCGATCGTTAAAAAATCCCCATACCAATGATTATCCGATAAAATGGGAACAAATTCTTGGTCGTGTATCCACAAAGAAACTTAATTGGATATTAAAATTAAAAGTCCTATGGGCAGAAATTAGATCTTAGTTTATGAATATATTTTTAAGACAGCTTATATCACTCACCTTCGCCAATATGAAGGCACGCTACCGCAAGACGGTGGCCGGATTTATTTGGGTAATTCTTAACCCCATTATTCTCTATACTGTTCAAAGTATAGTCTTTCGAAAAGTATTAAGAATTGAGCTTCCCGACTATTCTCTCTTTCTTCTTGGAGGCCTGTTGCCGTGGATATTTATTACAAATACACTCGAAATGAGTATCCCTTATCTCTTCAATTCTCATAATCTCCTAAGAGGATTTCGAATCAATCCCTTTTTGCTCATTCTGTGTCAGGTCCTCGATAATTTTGTTAACTTCTTAATCGCTTTCTTTCTCATCCTCTTACCGGTAATTCTCTTTTCGGGCTCCAATGATTCGGCATTTTACCTCTTACCTATACCCATTCTCATTCTCTTTACTGCCATTGCCGCGCTCTCATCCTTAGCGTCACTTATGAATGTTTTCTATCGTGACACCAAGTTTGTTCTCACTTTTGCACTCAATATTATGTACTTCATAACCCCTATCTTTTATCCCGTTGAGTATGTGCCTAAGAACTTCAGATGGATAATCGATATCAACCCTCTTTATTATTTAATAGAAGCCTTTCGTTCGGCCGTTTATGGATATGACCCGGCCATTTTCTGGATGGCGTGCCTAAAGGCCTTTAGCGTAACTATAGTGATAGTCCTTATATCTTACGTTTACTGGAATAGGAGAAAGAATGACCTCTACTACTACATCTAGTAATACTATTCTCGAAGTCGATCACCTTCACCTCTCCTTTGACCTCGATCTTCAAAAAGGTCACACCATTCGTGATGTCTTCGTCAACATGATCAATAATCCCGTTAAATCTATTTTGGGAAAACGAGAAGTGCATTCAGTACTCAAAGATATTTCTCTTACCCTGAGAAAAGGCGATAAGCTCGCTCTCATAGGAGAAAATGGTTCAGGAAAGACAAGCCTTTGTCGCTGTATCGCCGGCATGATTGTTCCCCAACAGGGCTCCATCAAAAGAGTAGGAAGAATTCAAGCTGTCTTTAGTACCGCAAGTGCCATTCACTTCTCCTTAACGGGCCGTGAGAATGCATTTCTTCTTGGCGAGCTTATCTTCCCTCACTTGGAAAGGGCCGAGCTAAAAGAGAGAATTGAAGAGGCCCTAGAGTTTTCTGAACTTGGAAAGTTTTTAGAAGCGCCCTTTTATACTTACTCAAGAGGCATGCAAGCGCGACTCTTCTTATCCGTCGTTACTGCTGCTCCCACGGAACTTCTCATATTGGATGAGGTCTATGATGGTGCCGACGAATTCTTTCAAGTAAAAATGCAGAAGCGCATGAATGATGTAATCAAAAACTCAGGAGCGGTCATCTTTATCTCCCATAATTCAGAATTAGTGAGTGAAGTTTGCAATCGCGCCATCGTTCTTCACGAAAGAGAAGTTCTCTTCGATGCAGACAATATTCCTAAGGCCCTGGCCCTTTATAAGACCCTTCACACAGGCGGCCATAAAATTGGTCAATATTCAGAGACTTAAGAAATTCGGTCCTCTCAAATCCATGTAATATCAATACCTTAGACAAAGTTATTGATATCTATTTTTCATTTAATGAATTAAAGGTATAATTTGAGGGGTGTGCCACCGTGTTTAGGTACGACATTTTTACTGTAACTATAATGACTTAAAGCTCAAGATAGAGGATTTATCATGTCTGACTCATCAAATAAAAATCAATCTGAAAAGAAACCTTATAACTTTGGTGGGATAAAAGATTTCAACCTCGAAGAGATTGAAAATGAAGTTCTAAACGACAGTGTTTACCTCGATGTATTTGCAGGCTCTGATATTCGCTTTAAAGAAAATATTCAGCCCCTAAACGGCGGACTTGAAGAAGTTAAAAATATTCAAGCATACGAGTACAATTACAAAACAAATGAGTTTCCTCAAAATAATTTCCCAGAGGGAAAGCAATCAGGTGTTATGGCCCAGCAATTGGAAAATATACTTCCCCTTGCCGTGAAGGAAGATGATAACGGTATGAAGTACGTTAACTATGCTTCTCTTGCTCCCCTTCTTATTGAAGCCGTTAAAGAGCTTTCAGCAAAAGTTGATCAACAAGCCGATCAAATTGAGGCCCTTAAAGCGCTTCTTAAAAAGTAATTAGCTCTTCCATGAAATCTGATATCTTGGATCATCCTCTTTTAGTAAAAAGAAGATCCGAGCTGCAAGAAAATCTAAAAAAGATTGAATCTCTTGGTTTTAATAAATCAAGCTTCTGTCCTATGCCCTTTGTGAATATCATCTTAGAACCTGATGGTTCAGTGGGATTCTGCCGTCATAAAGGGACTGACCATCGCTTGGGAAATCTTCAAGAAAGTACATGGCAAGAGATTTGGAACGCTAAGGCCGTAAGAGAATGGAGACGCGAATTTCTCGAAGGTACTCCCAGGACTTGCTCGAGCGAAATTAGTGAAGTGGGATGTAATCTGTGCCCAGAACTCTCCAAACTCTCTCCTATCCACAGAGAAGACTATTCAGAGCAAATGGAGCGCCCTCTCAGACTAACAGCAAATCTCAATGGAATGTGTAATCTAAAATGCCAGATGTGTGATGTTTGGGAGCTGCCCAATGGAAATTATCGCGAGGATAACTTCTGGGCCCCTGCACGAGTTGAGCTCTTTCCTCATTTAGAAGAAATTGATCTTCTCTCTGGTGAACCCTTTATTCAAGAAGATACCTTCAAGCTTATTGATGAAGTTACCAAAGTTAACCCCGAGTGCTTATGGTCAATTACAACAAATGCTCACTGGAAATTTAATGAGAAGAGAAAGTCATACTTAGACAAAATTAGAATCAAAAATCTTATTTTATCAATAGATAGCTTAAAAGCGGATATTTATCACAAAATAAGAAGACCGGGTAATCTAAAAACGGTTTTAGAAACTGTTGATGAACTCGTTGCCTATGACCAGCAAAGAATGGGGCAAGGCCTAGGCTCAATGAATATGAATCTCAACTTCGTCGTTCAAAAAGATAATTTGACGGAAGTGGCCCAGGTTATACACTTTTGCCTTGAGAAGAATATTCATCCCTTTATTACTTTCTGCTATATTCCCAAAGAGCACTCTCTTCTCAGTTATGATGTCAAAAAACGTATTGAAATCATCCAATATTATATCGAAACTCTAACATGGGGTGAATTAACCCTAATTAGACGCATTACTACCCCCATTCTTCACTCTCTTCCCAAAATAGAGCGCTTCGAAGCATTATCAGCACTTGAAAAGAAAAAAATTAAGTACGAGAATACAAAGAAGTAATTTTAAGTTTTTTCAACCAAGGTACTGCGTGCATTCTTTTTATCAATCCCTTCGTTCATTATTCATTTTATCCTATGGGTTTCTTTTTCTCATCTCCAGTTGTTCAACGGTTAATCATATTAAGAAAGTTGAACTCGATGAAGTCACTCCAACCTTAAGATGTCTAAAAGAACGTGGCGCTCTCGATATTGGATCAGGATCAACAAAATTTACACTTGCTAGAGTTGATATCTGCCAAAATAAAATTATTGAAATCATAACGAAGAAGCAATTCGCTCTAAAATACAAAGAGCATCTCTCCCTTCACAATGGCCTTCTTCACGAAGATATCTTCTTAAAGGCCTCTAAAGAAATCAATAATTACTTCAACGCAATCAAAGTTTCTCGTTCAGAAGTTAGAGCTGTTGCAACCGAGGTCTTTCGCCAGGCCGCCAATGGAAAATCTTTCGTGAAAAGACTCTCCCAAAGTATTGGGGTCGATATCGATCTTATTACGCAAGAAGATGAAGCTCTTCTTGGCTTTAAAGGAGCCGAGGTTGTCACAGGTAAGAAGGCCAGTGATATTCTCGTTTGGGATATTGGTGGTGGCAGCATGCAGATGACCTCCAAAAGCTTTGGAGGCTACGATTTCTACAAAGGTAAACTGGCCTCTGTCAGTTTGAAAACAAAGGTCGTTAATTGGCAAGGAAAAGACCGCGGTAGTCCCAATCCTATGGGTAAATATCTCGGTCAGAAAGCAGTATTCTACAGTGCTGACTATGCAAAAGAGCATGTACCGAATGCGATTAAAGAGGCCATTACAAGCGGTAAAGAGGTGATTGGTGTTGGTGGAGTTCATTATTACTCCCTAAGAGAGCAACTCAACCTCTATCCCCATACTCCCTACTCTCTCTATCAAGTTGAACAGGCCCTGGATAAACGAGTTCATTTTCATGATCAACAATTCCAAGGTGAGTACAAAGAAACAGAGGCCACTAATATTGCTCTCGTCCTTGGCCACATGAAGGCCTTAAATATTCGAACCGTTCTTCCCGTTAAAGTAGACTTGGCCACTGGCCTATTGTTTACTGAGCGCTTTTGGTGATCTTATGTCTTATTATTTTTCGTTATCTGTAATTTTCTGTGTAAACCTCTTCGTAAAATTCTTCTACACAGTTGAAGTTACCTATATTACAGACAACGAAGAAACCTTCTGGAGTGATGAAATCAATGTATTTGCTTTTCTCAATCATACCAGCCTCTTTGAACCCCTCCTCTTTGCGAGCATTCCTAATTTCTTCTTTAAGAAGCATCTCAAGCGAGTAGTCGTTCCGGCCGCAGATGTAACGATGAATCGTCCTCTGGTGGGCCGTCTTTATAAAACCTTCTTTCCTCATATTGTTCCCATCTCTAGAAAACGCGATGAAACTTGGACGAAGTTTAAAAATAAAATCAGAGAGAACTCTCTTGTCGTGATTGCCCCAGAGGGAAGAATGATGCGAGAAAATGGATTAGATAAGCATGGAAAGCCGATGACTATAAAATCCGGTATAGCAGATATTTTAAAAGAAGTTACAGAAGGCTCTCTCGTTTTAGCGACATCTGGTGGACTTCACCATGTTCAAAAACCAGGCCAGCCCTTTTTCAAAATTTTTAAAACGATTAGAATTAGTTATGAAAAAATCCCTATCTCCGAATACAAGAAATTAATTGATTTCGAAGCTAGGGACTATCAAAGACAAGTTGTTAATGACTTAACTCAGAGAATGAATAAGAATCTTCCCAAGTAATTGACTATGATTCAAATGTCCATTGCTCAATGATCTGCTTCTTCTTCACATTACTGAATGTTTCCGCATCAGACATTTCATATGGCCACTTATACTCCTCTGGAATTTTCCCTTCAAGAAAGTCACCGTACTTTACAAATTCATAAATCTGGCCAAAGTTCTTAACCTCATTTGGTCCCGTTCGTGCCATCAAGTTCCAAGGTCTCAGCTCATAGGGGTGCTCAACTCCCATTGCCCCAAGCATTTCAGCAAAGTGCTTAATGGTCTGTCTATGAAAATTGGCCACTCTCTCTCTCTTGTGAGGAACAACTAATCCCGCTTCAAGACTAGGGTTATTAGTAGCAACCCCCGCAGGACAATGATTGGTATTACAACGCAAGGCCTGAATACAACCTAGGGCAAGCATCATAGAGCGAGCGGCATAACAGGCATCCGCCCCAACCGCCAAACGCTTCATAATAGCGAAACTTGATGTCACCTTCCCTGCACTTAGAATTTTCATTTCACGACGAATACCAAAGCCCATGAGACAATTATGGACAAAGATAAGTCCCTCCATTCCAGGAGTACCAATATGATTAGAGAATTCAAGAGGTGCAGCCCCTGTTCCCCCTTCTCCACCATCGACGGAGATATAGTCAGGAAAGATCTGAGTCTTCACCATGGCCTTACAAATAGAGATAAATTCTCTTCTCTTACCAACACATAATTTAAAACCAACAGGCTTTCCACCAGAGAGGTCTCGTAATTTTTTTACAAACTCCAATAGCTCAATAGGTGTAGAGAAGGCCGAGTGACTTGGGGGCGAATTCACATCCTGACCCATGGGCACTCCTCTAATTTCTGATATCTCTTTTGTGATTTTACTTGCCGGTAAAATCCCACCATGGCCGGGTTTCGCCCCTTGTGAAATTTTAATTTCAATCATTTTCACTTCAGGACGAGTAGCATTCTTTTCAAACATATCTGGATTAAACGTTCCATCATGATTACGACATCCAAAATAGCCCGTTCCAATTTGCCAGATTAGATCACCACCGTACTTTAAGTGATGCTTACTAATAGACCCTTCACCAGTATTGTGAGCAAAGTTTCCATCCTTGGCCCCACCATTTAAGGCTTCAATGGCCCTTCCAGATAGAGAACCAAAACTCATGGCAGAGATATTTAAAATACTGAGGGAATAGGGCTGTTTACAGTCTTTTCCTCCAACCATCACCCTTAGGGTTGTCGGGTCAACATGCTTGGCCACAATGGAGTGCTTCACCCACTGATAACCAATTTTATAAACATCTTGCTGAGTTCCAAAAGGAATCGTGTCGATTTCATTCTTCGAGCGTTGATAAACCAGTGAGCGCTCTTCCCTACTCAAAGGCTTTCCATCGGTATTGCCTTCAATAAAGTATTGTTGAATTTCAGGACGAATCATTTCTAGAAGATAGCGAAAGTGACCAAGTACGGGGAAGTTTCGCAATATCGCATGCCTTGATTGAAGAAGGTCATGAACTCCAATTAAAAGAATGACACCAAGGATGACACCAACAGTTGTGTGCGCAGCATGATATGAATCCGGAAGAAAAAAATAACCTCCCGCATAAATTGAAATCAGTATGAAAGATCCAAAAATGAATTCCTTTCGCATCTCGCCCTCCTTAGCATTTAAACTCTTATATTTTAAAAGAAATTCGAGCTCTTGCGTAAAGAAAATTCAAAGGAAAGCACTGCTATATCATTAAAATACGACTAAAAGCCTATGCCTTTCACGCTTTAGCAGGTATATAAGAGACTATGGAAACAACTACATCTTTTAAAGAATTCAATCTGAATGACGCACTCCTTACTTCTCTAGACACAATTGGCTTTCAAATGGCCTCTCCCATCCAAGAGTTAACTATTGGCCCTATTCTTGACGGAAAAGATATTTTCGCTCAGGCCGAAACAGGAAGTGGAAAAACTGGATCATTTGCTATCCCTATTATCGAACAAATTCTTAGAGACGAAACAGAGGCAAAGGACGAAGAGAAACTGGTTCAATATGTTGTCCTCAGTCCAACTCGTGAACTTGCTCAACAGACCCACAAAGTTTTTAATCAACTGGGAACAGCTCTTGGAATCAATGCTGCCTGCCTAATCGGTGGAGAATCTATTGATAACCAAAAGAAAGTCCTCAATGAAGGAACAAGAGTTCTCGTGGCCACACCAGGTCGCCTAGTTGATCTCATTAAGCAAAAGGCCGTGAAACTTGACCAAGTTAAGGGCGTTGTCTTTGATGAAGCCGACCGACTCTTTGATATGGGATTTCAAAAGGATATTGAGTTTATTCTCAGTAAGGTAAGTGATCAACGTCAATTGATTATGGTAAGTGCAACTTCAAATCTTGAAGTTCTCAAAACAGCTTATAAATTTAAATCTCATCCTCTTGAGCTGAAGCTCAATGAAGACTCGCTTGTAGTAGATCATATTGATCACAAGCTTGCGATGGTGACTCAGAAAGAGAAGATGCCTCTTCTTGTAAATACTCTTCGTAGACATGAAGATGTATACGCCATTGTTTTTTGTAATACACAACTGCAAACTCACTTAGTTGCTGAGTGGCTTAGGCTAATGGACTTTAAGGCCAAGCCTATTTCAGGGAAACTTCCCCAGAATAAGAGAACTCGTCTTATGGAAGAGTTCAGAAGTAAAGAAGTGACCATCCTTGTATGTACAGATGTAGCAGCTCGTGGACTTGATATCAAAGACGTAAATCTTGTAATCAACTACGACCTTCCTCAAGAAGCCGCTAACTATGTACACAGAATTGGACGTACTGGACGAGCGGGAGCTCAAGGTCGCGCCATCAGTTTCTGTGCCCACGAAGACTGTGAAAACTTAGATGATATCTACGAGTTCTTAGAAACAAAGATTGAAAAACTTGATCTTACTGATGAAGATGTTACAGCAGAAATCGCACCTAAGCCTTATATCGATATCAAAACGATGCGTCCTACAGAGCGTAAAGAACGCAATGATAAACGTGATCGTAAAGATCGTAATGATCGCAAAGATCGTAACAAAGATCGCGACTCTAAACCTAAGCAGGAATTCGAAGCTCCAAAAGAGAGAGCTCACCCAACTCCCCTTAAGCGCTATGTTCCAAGCGAAGATAAGAAAGGCGATAGAAGAAGCTTCGTCATCACTACAGATAACCAAGAAGATGCAAATCGTATGGCCCTTGGTTACTTTATGATTACTGACGAATCACTTCTTAAAAGCGAAGTGATTAAGAAAGGTCGTAAGCGTTTCTTCTTCTTTGGACCATCTAAAGATACTTACCGCTTCACCCTTGATGCCCATTATAAGAAACTGATTCTTCCATTTCTTATTGAGATCCTTACCCTTTCTCATATTAATGTTATGGCCAAGGTCGGACTCAAAGGCGACACAATTGAAATTAGCTTCAATGGTCCAGATGAAGGTCTATTGATGCGTAACCGTGGTCAAATGCTTGAAGGACTTGAACAAATCCTTCGCCTCTATTTGGCCAACAAGATCACAATTCCACCTAAGTTAAGATGGAATATCTCAGTTAAATCAAAACGTAGTGGTGATCGCGGATCTAATAAAGGTCGTGATTCACGTAAGGACTCAAGAAACTCTGACGGACGCACTAAACGTGGCCAAGGAAGATCAAGTAAGTCTCGTGAAGAAGAAAATGCAAAGCGTGAAAAAGAAGTTATTAAAATGGTTGAGGAGCTCAAGGCAAAGGTTTTAGAAACCAATGCTCCTGTTCAAACCAAGGCCTTAGACCCAAGAGACAGAAGAACTGTGCATCAGCATATTAATGATGATGGAAAGTTTCAAACAGAAAGTCTTGGGGATGGGCGACTTAAGAAGGTTGAAATCTCAATAAAAGCTTAGAAGTTCGGTCGCGGGCGGATTCGCGTTCAATATTTGCTACGCAAATAAGTCCGCTCACCTGCTCCCTCTTCCTTGCCAATTTTGATTCTTCCTGTTGCCCGACTCTCTCAGGACTTCGTCCTTCGTTCCCTGGGTTTCGAAGCGTCAAGTTACTTTGTAACTTGAACGCGTCAAAAAATCTCAATAAAAGCTTAAAAACAGAAAAGCCTCCAAATCGGAGGCTTTTTTAATCTATATAAAAAGAACTTAAAAGTTACTTTTTCTGTACGTTTATTGCACAAGGTCCTTTTCGTCCCTCACCCATATCGTACTCTACTTTGTCACCATCTGCGATTGGTGAACCCGCAACGCCAGTGGCGTGTACAAAGATATCATTCCCACCTTCATCGGGAGTGATAAATCCAAAACCTTTAGTTTCATCATAAAATTTTACTGTACCTGTCTGCATAAAAAATCCTTGTGTCTCTTTGGGATAATCCCTTCAGAGTGTTAATCATGGAAACTAGCCTATACTGATTTTTTCTGGGAATAAAGCTTTTTTTTAAAAAAATCATGTTTAGGAACGTGGCAGTATATCGGTACTTTTTCGACTTATATTCAAGTTACTGAAATCACATAAATAATTTCGTTTTACACTCGGCCATTAATTCGAGATCTTCCCTCGAAAGCTCCCTCTTTCTCGTAAGAGTTCTCAGCTCTTTTTCAATATATTCTCTATAAATTGGCCCATTTTCTGGCCTTAAAAGCGCTGGAGATCTGCCTACAACCCTTCCCTTGCCCGTTGGTCGAACCACCTGCATATCGTAGTAGCGACCTCTCTCTTTGCAGATCCATTCATCGAGAACTACAAAGGATTCTCTATTTAAAAAGCCCCTTAGCTTACTATCATAGTAAGCCGGACACAGAAGAAAAATTAGAGACTCCCATTGATCAGCAGGGTGCCTCTCTCGCCATTTTTCAAAACATTCAATCATAAGTAGTCCCCCTACTCCAGCAGCAATAACCATGGATTGAGGGGCAAAAATAAGCTCTTGAGCGGCAATTGAGCTGAAGTTACATTGTGTTTGAGGACCAAGTTTATCTTTGAGGGCCTCAATTAAATGAGGCAACTTATCATTAAAGAAAATCGTCTTTTTTGTACTCAATAAATTAAGTCCAATCTTCCCATGATCACAAAAGAGATCATAGTAGGCCTCTACTTTATCTTGATAACAAAGAGCACTCTCTACAATTTCCTCTATTCTAGGCAAAGATCCACCTCTTTTGCATTTCCTATACTTATCATCAATAGCGGCGAGTATAATTTGAAAAGAAACATACGCTAAGTATACTATATTAGATAAACAGACAAGCTCTCTGCAAATAGACTCCAACCTAAAGTGCGACCTAAATGAAAAAAACCATTCTTGCCATACTACTCACTCTTCTCAGTAACTCTGCCCTTCAAGCACAGTCCAACCTAAAAGAGTATTATAACGACGCCGAACTTGCCGAAGATTTCCCCATTAAAGGAAGTCTTGTTGCACGAGTGAGTTTCTGGAAACGTGTCTATACAGAAATCACCACAAAAGAGGCCTTTCTTCATGATAGTGAAGACCTAGGAATAATCTATAAGAAAGTAGATCTTCCTTCCTCAAGAAGATCGCGTATCCGCTATCTAAAAAGTGAAAGAAGAAATATGAGGGCCATTCTCAGCTCAATTGCAAAGAAGGGAGGAACTAACCTCAACTCAAAAGAGCAAGAAGTCTATAAACTCATCTCAGATAAGAAAATTTCTGAAATAAAACAACTGGCCCGTCAGCTACGCTTTCAATACGGACTAAAAGATCGCTACTACAAAGGCCTTATTCGCTCTTACGAATATCTCGATTATATTAAGAAGATTTTCAAAGAGTACAAAATACCAGATGAACTGGTGTACCTTCCCCACGTGGAATCATCTTTCAACTATAATGCTTACTCGAAAGTTGGAGCTGCAGGTATTTGGCAATTTATGCGCTCAACTGCAAGGCTCTATAAACTTAAGGTTAATTATGTTGTTGATGAGAGAAGAGATGTCATAAAAGCGACGAAGGCCGCAGCGAGGCTACTTCGAGATAACTTCCGTATATTAAACTCTTGGCCCTTGGCCCTCACGGCCTACAACCACGGTGCCCGTAGTATGCAAAGGGCCGTTAAGAGATTGGGAACAACAGAGATTCATAAGATCATTGATCAATACGGTGGTCGACGCTTTGGCTTCGCTTCAAAGAACTTCTATGCCACCTTCATGGCCACAGTTTTAATTTCTCGAAACCCTGAAAAGTATTTCAAGGAATTCACTCTACCTACTCCATTTAAATATTCTGTTCTTGAATTGAGTCGCCCATATACTGTAGAGCAAATTGCAAATGCCCTAGATCTCTCCACTCATACTATTGGAAAATATAATCCATCGATTCGAAAATCAGCGCTGCGCTCTCCTTTGGCACTACCTAAAAATTTCAAACTCCATATTCCAGCACATTCAACTCGTGATCTCAAAAATCTTCAAGCAAAGGTTGATAATCTAAAATCAATAAAGAAAGACTTCAATCTTGAGCGCCTTCACATTATTTCTCGAGGTGAAAACCTCTTTGATATTGCCAATGCCTATAGAGTTAAACTTAATGATCTCATTGCATTCAACGAGATTAGCAATCCCTCTAGAATCTATGCAGGGATGAAGCTTAAAATCCCTGGAAAGAATAGTAAGATTAATAAAGTTGTTGCAAAGCTTGAAACCACTATTGCCCCAAAGATAAAAGTCGTTAAAGAAGAAAAAGAAACAGCAACGATTTCAGCTGAAAAGCCTGTTGCCTCTCAAGTGGCAACAACCTCAAAAAAGATTCTTAAAACTGAAACCTATGGCCCCCAACTTCCGAAAGACCTCTCTTCTCTTGAGGGTCACCAGCTTGATCTAAAGAGAATTCGAAATGGAATTCATCAAATCACAGTTGAAACAGATGAGACTCTAGGTCATATCGCAGAGTGGGCAGGTGTAAAAACTCAATCCATTCGTAACCTCAACCATCTCACTTATGGTAGATCAATTCGTCTCGGTCAAAAGCTAAGTATTTCTTTGAGTGATAAGAACCTTAATTCCTTCAAACAAAGTCGAAATGAGTATCACCTCTCAATTCAAGAAGACTTCTTTAACAGCTTTAAGGTGACAGGCACTAAAGACTACACAATTAAGAAAGGGGATATTATTTCCAATATCCTGAGAAGATTTGAACTTCCTTTTTGGCTTCTTCGCCGCTATCAGGAAAATCAAGAAATTAGCTCCCAATTAAGAATTGGCCAGATCATTAAAATCCCACAAACAGAAGCCCTAGAAGACTCAGTAGAGCTTCCCACTTCCCAAACTTTGGAAGAAGAGGGCCAGTAGGGCCCTTTGACCATATTTAGAGGGAGTAGAATTTACCACATGAGAAGCTAAATGGCTGAAACTATAGGTAATTATTCTATTTTAAGGCACTATACTCCACTCTCCCTTAAAATAAATCCATGAATAAAATTCTTGTATTCCTCTATATATTTCTACAATTTATAAGCAGTACATTTGCGACCAAAGGTTTCGACTATATCCCTACTCTTAGAAAGAGTTATAAATTTAGTGGAAAAGGCTCTAAACTTCTCGCAAGCCTTAAAGATTCAGATGGAAATGTCTTCACCGTTCTCTCAACAACAAATTCAGCAGTGAATTACTCTAACGGATCTCATCAAAACTATAAAGAAACCATTTCAAAGAAGCAGGAAGGTACAACTATAACCCTATCTAAAATTAATGTACAACAAAGGATTGAGTGGACTGACACCTTAACTACTCACGCTACATCTGGTGTTACTTTTGATTCCCTTGATATATCACCTCAAGGAAATATTGCCCTTTGCTTAACCATTTCATCACCACTGAAGGGACCTAAAGGTAAGAGTTGGATACCAGAAAAGAGTGATGCCCTCTTCCTTTTTCTGGAAAACTCTGATGGCTCTTTAATTAAAGATATACAGCTCACCGGAAGAGAAAATGAGAGTAGAGCAAAAGTATACTATGGTACCGGAGGTGAAGTTTTTCTGAGAGCGAAGTCAAACTCTCCCCAACTGAAGTACCTCAATCAATCTTACCCTTTTAAGTATCCAGACAAAGATGTTTTTAAAGATTTTGTCGTATCCCTAAAATCTAACTACTTCACGAATTGGAGTCGCTCAATAGAGCCAGATAGTTTAGAGGATATGAAAGTTTATAAAGATAACCTTGCAGTTATGGCCTTTAATTACAGTACGAGTTTCGGAATCTATAAGAAAAATGGATTTATTAAACATTATAAGAAACCTGAAAAAACTCCCCTTCGTTCTGCCGTATATGCTTTCAATAAAGAAGGTTATAAAAACTGGGATCAAGTCTGCCATGGGAGTAAAAAACTCTGCTCTATTTTAAATTTAAAAGTTTATCCTAATGGAAATATTGGTGTTCACGGTCAGTTCGATGAAACAGTAACTTTTGGAAGTGCCACAAAGTTAACGGAAATTCCTCTTGCGCCAAAGGAAGATGGAGCTGACTATTACCTCTTGAGTCTTGATCAAGAAGGCTCAAAAGTTAATGAAATGATTTTTAATTCTAAACCTAGCTTAGACATTCATGATAATGGAGATAACCACACCCTCATTACTTTTGGAATTTCACGGAAGAATCTTGATAAGCCAATCCATTATAAATCTACGACCAGTGGTTCAGGAACCGTTACCTACGCTTATCAGAAATCATGTGCCGATCATATCATTCTCGATCAAAATCTTTCTTACTCCTACTATGAACAAGGCGGACTGTGCTTTAAGGGAAAATATAATTGGTTACGCCTTTCACAAGGTAAAATCAAATCTCTTACCGGAGGAATGTCTCTCCAATATATTGAAGTTCCCTATGGAGAAGACAAGGATAATGATGAGGATATTCCTGGCCTTGCCTTTAAGCCAAAATTCTTTCATGGTGAGTCCAAGAGTTCATCAAGTGTTGTTCTCTCTTACGCAATTCCACCACAAGCAACTGAGGCCATTGTCTATTACCCTCCAAAAGGCGTGACTCAGACAGAGTATTTATCAAACTCCCTTGTACAGGCCACACTTAACTCCACCTACTTTAGAGGATTTGCTGTTTTGGTTCTCACATCAAAAAGTGACTTAGTCACTGAAATGCTAACCAAAACCTTTAATCCCCTTATGAAAAAAGAGTTCTTCAATGACATCGAAAAATGGAATATCGTTGGTTATGAAGATCGAGCGCTTGATCTTATCAATATTTATAACAAAAATATTTTAACTCGAGAGAACCCCTACCTCGTCGCAAAGAGTATGGCCCTCTATTATCCTGAAATAAAAGATACCCTCATCGATAAGGAAGAAGAGCGTGCGGATATGGCCGCAAAAATGCCAGCATCATTTATTGTTTCAGGAAAGCATGATCTTGAAGTAAGAAAGCGAATGCGTGAATTACAGCAAACCTTTCTTGAATATGGTACGGACTTTTCTCATATGCACTTTGATGGAGCCCCCTTAACCAAGAGAAGTTTCTCAGCACTAAATAGCTATGGTGAAGTAAAATCAACTGAGATCTATGAGAAAATCGTAAAGTCAGGTTGTATTGATAATAAGAAGTATCTCAACCGTGACCCCAGAGAAAAGGGCTTCATTGAAAACTGTGTTAAAGGTGGACTTCCTTTATCGGCACAAGAAAAGAGTGAGAAGAAGGCCCAGAGCGACTTCATTCAACATATGGAAGTTCACTATGGATATAAGGGTCATACTCCCTTTTTAGATCAGGAGTATTTCGAATTCATCGGCTATATCAAAGAAAACCATGTCGTCGCCAAAAAGAAACGACAAGGTGATCTCAATTCAGTCTTAAAGTGATGCTAACTCTTCTAGACGAGCAGCTATCTGATCATCTTGAATCTTAGGAACAAGCGCTTCTACAGGATTTTCGAGCATATGCCCGCTAGAGAAAATCTCTTCGAGAACTTCAAGCTCACCACGATAAATTTTCTGCTCTACTTCTGGTGTTAATCTTTTTTCAAAGTGCCCAAGGATACTTGTAGAGAGCTCGGGAAGGAAGGGTTTCAAAGCAACACCGAGGCATAGTGCATAGAGTGCTGAATGAGCAAGTACAACACCGGCCTTATCCTTATCTTCTTTTATAAGTGCCCAAGGAGCACGATCGGAGAAGAAGTTATTGGCCTTTTGCCCCAAGGCCATCACCTGTTCCATCCCCTTTTTAAATTGCTTCGCATCCAAGAACTCATTGATCTGAGCGATATCAGCAGAAATCGATTTTGCATCTTCAGTCCCTACGAAACCTTGATAGTAAGAAGCCGGCATTCCCTCTGCCCAGTTTTTCTGAGTAAACTTAAGACAGCGATTTAAAAAGTTTCCAATATTATTGGCCAGCTCATTATTAACTTTTGCCTGAAATTGCTCCCAACTGAAGCTTGAGTCTGTACCCTCCGGAAGAATGGAGAGAAGATAATATCGAAGAGCATTTTGTCCAAATTCCTTCATGGCACTTAAGGAGTCTACATAGTGTCCAGTTGATTTTGAGAACTGCTTTCCTTCCAGGTTTAGGAATTGATTGGCCGGGACATCGTTACAGGCCTTAGCAAGTCCAGAGGCCAAACTCATACAGGGAAAGATAATAGTATGAAAAATAATATTATCCTTTCCGATGAAGTTAACGAGTTCTACATTATCATTTTGCCACCAGTCTTTGCGGTAGTCTTGATTCGAGCCTTTAAGCCTTAGCGCCTCTTTAGTGTTGGAAACATATCCAATAGGTGCATCAAACCATACATAGAGTTTCTTGCCTTCCGTGCCAGGTAGTGGAACATCAATTCCCCAGTCAAGATCACGAGTAATAGCACGATCATGAAGGCCTTCTTTAGTTAAGCTATCTACATAGGGCCATACAGTCTTTCTCCAATCGCCCTTCTTCGATTCAAACCATTCGCGAAACTCACTATGAAATTTAGAAAGAAGAAGATAGTACTGAGTTACAGTCACTTCTTTAATATTTTGAGATCCACAAATCTTACAAACAGGATCTTTTAGCCGAACAGAGTCTATAAGCTCTCCACAATTAGGACACTCATCACCTCGTGCATGCTCATATCCGCACTCATAACATCCCCCTTCAACAAAGCGATCAGGAAGATGGTTTTCACAATCATTACAGAAGAGCTGTTGGCCATCTTTTGTTCCGATTAGACCTTTATCATTGAGTTCATGAAACCACTCGACCACTTCTTCTTCATGATACTTGGCCGAGGTTTGCCCAAAGAAATCAAATTCAACACCGTAACTATTAAGGACTTCACTATGTTCTGCATGCCACTTATTCACATAGCTCTGATAATCCTCTCCTGCCTTTTTGGCATTGAGCATAATGGCCACACCATGCTCATCACTTCCACAAATGAAAAGGGTTTCATTTCCCTTCATTTTTTGGTGCCGATTATAAACATCCGCAGACAGATAAGCCCCCGCTAAGTGCCCAAAGTGAATTGGCCCATTGGCGTAAGGAAGAGCAGAGGTAATAAGGTATTTTTTAGCATTATGACTCATGGAATCAATCCCTTTCTATGAGAGTGTTCATTTGTGTATATAAGTTCGTAACTATAGCAAAGACTACTATCTTTTGCTACAAACCATACGATCAGAAGTTTTCCAAATTGAAAAAAACTGATATGACCTTATTATGGCATTTAATATCCCCCCCAAAGCATTCCTATCCTTTAGTAAGAAACAAGTCGTCGATACCTTGTGGCGAATTGCGACTCAAATTGAGCAATCTTGGGAAAGCCAGCAAAAACGATCCTCTTCGATAAAATCTCTTAAACTCTATCTCGATACCCTCGACAGTCATATTCAAAATGATGTCTTGGTTATGACTCAGAAAATAAAATCACTTGCCCCCTTTGACGAGCTCGAAAATCTTCAAAAGACCCTGATGTTTCTCGAGCGCGAAAATCAGATGAACCTTAGGGATGACCAATTTCTCATCACTACTGAAGATACATCTGAAGTTAAGGCCATTGCCACCCAAGAAGTTCACCTTATTCTCGACAATTTAAGAAGTTCTTTTAATGTAGGATCACTGATACGAACCAGTGAAGCCCTTGGTGTTACAAAGATTCATATCTGTGGATATACGGCAACGCCAGAGAATTCAAAGACCGCGAAATCGGCCCTAGGTGCAGATAGCTGGGTAGACTGGCAATACTGGGAAGACACCCACGAATGTATGGCCGAACTCAAGAAAGAAGGTCTAAAAATTTACGCTTTTGAAACTGCTGAGAATTCTCAAGCACTTGAAGAGATAGGGCCCCAATATCCTTGTGCCCTTCTTCTTGGAAATGAAAGGTACGGACTTTCAGAGGGAACACTCTCTCTTGTTCATCACTTGGTCAAAATTCCGCTTAAGGGAAGAAAGAATTCCCTCAATGTTGGAGTCTGTGGTGCCATTGGGCTGCACCACTTTCTCAAATAGAGCGACTACGGTCTAATGACAAGAACATCGCAAGAAGCATGAGCAACCAAGTAGTAGGCCATACTATCAGTAAACATTCCTGCTAGGTCTTGCTCTCCGCGAGTGGCCACAACACAAGAGTCTGCACCAGATTCTTTTAAGAAATTTACGGCCTGAAGCTTAGTATCTTTATTCAAAATAATCATTCGCTCAATTTTTGGCTTTAGTGTTTGATCTACAAACTTTTCTTCAAATTTATCAAACTGAGCATTGATATACTTTTCAACTTCATCTTCAGACTTAGTATCTACACTCGGTGGTAAACAGCTTCGAGACTTATCATTGAGAATATGAACCAGTACAAAAGTAGAAGTACCATTGTAGAAACCATCCTTGAGAAGATGATCAAATACTTCATTATGTACCTCGTCAGGGCCCATAAAAATTACGGTCTTTGCTCTTTTTACTTTTTGATTCACGTTTCCTTCCTTGCCTTAATCCCTAATACTAGGATAGCTCAAATTCAGATTCATTAACCTGATCTAAATTACTTTTTTTTATTATCTTAGCATTTCTAGTACTTTAGCAATGCATTTCTCTATTCCAACGGCCACACCTGAAATTTTAGCATCTCCATACATATAGGCCGGGGTCGAGACAATTCTGTGCTTCTCATCCACATGAATCTCATCTACATTACAATCTATATGCTTGGCGCCTAGTGTGTGAATGGCCTCGGCCGTCCCTGAGTCATTACCGATAGTCACTTCAATCCCTTCCTTACCAAGCTCTAAACAGATTACGGCGGGTGCTATACAAATCGCCCCAATGGGCTTTTTTTGATTATAGAAAGACCTAAGAGTAGCGGCGAATTCAGTGTTGATCTCACCAGAGGCCCCCTTAAAAGCGAGAGTTGATAAATTCTTGGCCACACCAAATCCACCTGGAATGACAAGAGCATCAAAACGATCAGCTTCTAGCTCACTTAAAGGCTGAATTTCTCCACGCGCAATTCGTGCGGCTTCTTCTAGAATATTGCGTTGTGCTTGAACTTCACTTGAGTCCAGATGATTAATCGTATGATGTTGATTGGTATTGGGCGCGAAAATTTTAACTTCTGCATCCTGCTTATCTAGGGCCAAGAGTGTAAGTACAGACTCTCTAATTTCTGCACCATCTAAAAAACCACACCCAGATAGAATAACGGCAACTTTTTTACTCATTCAAACCTCCCTAAAAATATTTTCTTAGCTAGGTTAAATAAGCTCTTCTCTATTCACAAGGAGCGGCCCATTAATACATCGGAATTTCAATGGCCAAAACGTCAGTATCCTCACTGAAGGATAACTCCACCTGCTCAAATTCCCATAACCCAATCGCATCTTTTCCCTCTAGCTCTATTCTCAAACTCTTGTCCTTGCCATAAACACAGAACTCTCCAGCTAGATTCATAAGAAAGAGACCATGGTGTTTCTCTTTAATCTTATATTGAGTTTTTTGTTTTTTTTCAAAAGTTCCACGATAAAGAAAAGCATCCTGATTAATGATTAAAGACTGATCTCTTCCATCAGCAGAGACAAGAGTAACCCACTCATTCTTTTTAGATTTAATATCAAATTTATCTTGGCCATACTTAGGCTCAATATTAGTTTCCTTTGGCTGAATCCAAATCTGTAAGAAGTTCGCTTTATCACGACACGAATTATTAAACTCACTATGCCTAATACCTGAACCAGCACTCATGACTTGTACTTCGTCATCAGAAATGATTCGAGTATTTCCCATACTATCTTTATGCCTAAGCTCTCCAGATAAAGGTATAGAAATAATTTCCATATCTCTATGCCCATGGGTACCAAAGCCTGAGTTGGCCGCAATAGTATCATCGTTAACTACTCTCAACGTTCCAAAGCCCATTCGGTTTGGATTAAAGTAGTTAGCAAAACTAAATGTATGAAAACTATGAAGCCAACCATGATTGGCCTGACCTCGAGTATTGGCCCTATAGATGATACTTTCCATAAAAACCTCCTAGGAGTATTTTAGACGTAAACTCAATAAATAAATATTTAATTCATTTAAGGAAAACGATAAGTTTATTTTATACGTCTTAGGCAAAAATAGTCTTTCTATTTAATTTCTTTAGCCTCTGATAAAATATCTAAGTAACTAAAAATACAGTGATTTAACGACAAAGAAGTAATACCATATGGATCAAATTAAGAAGCTTATAACTCGTAAGTATATGATAGCGATTATTGCAATCGCAATCCTAGACACACTAAGCTTTAGCGCACTGCTCATCGCCATCAACTACAACAAAGACAATGCCTACCTCATTAACCTCTCTGGTCGCCAAAGAATGCTCTCACAGAGAATCACTCTCCAACTTAATCAGCTTCAATACTTAGATAATTTTAATAATGAAAAAACCATTCTTGAGGCCAATAAGGATATAAACGACTTTGAAAAGGCCAATAAGATTCTCTCCCATCGGCACAGTGAAATTAATAAATCTATTCCCGAGAAGATTCTCGACTTCTACTTCAAAGAAAATGGAACCAATGCCAAAAGTAAGTACTTTATTTCAAGATCTAGGCAGATTCTTGAAGAGAAAACAACAAATGAAGAACTTATTGAGTTCACGACTTTTACAAAGGGCGAACTTCTTAAGAACCTTAATGAAGCTGTATTTCTCTTTGAGAATCACTCTAATCAACTCACTCGTAGCCTAATCATCATTGAGGTCTTCATCTACTTTTTGACCTTTTTGAATCTCGGATTTATTCTCAAATTTATCTTTACTCCCATGAGAAATACTATTGTAGAAAGAGAACAAGAGCTCTTTCATACTGTTACCAAATTGAAAGAAGAGGGTAAGTATAAGTCTACCTTTTTGGCCAATATGAGTCATGAACTTAGAACTCCTTTAAATGGAATACTGGGAGTTGTTGAGCTTCTTCATGATGGAGACTTAAATGACGAACAATCCAAGCTTATCAATATTATTGAAGATTCAGGGAAAAACCTCTTAGGAACTCTTAACGATATACTCGATCTCACTCGCTTAGAAGTTAACAAACTTAAAATCGATGAGAAGAACTTCTCTCCAAGCATAGTAATGAAATCACTAAGAGATCAATTTAAGCCTCAAGCCGAAATGAAAGACTTAACTTTTGAGGTAGAAAATCACGATTTACCAGACCTTCTCTATGGAGATGATCATAAAATCAAACAAGTTTTAAAGAATCTAATCTCTAACGCCCTTAAATTTACAGCAAAAGGAAATATTAAAGTTGTTAGTCATTACGATTCCTTCTCTTCTCACCTAATTGTGAAAGTACATGATACAGGAATTGGTATTGCACAAGAAAACCAGGGCCTGATCTTCGATCCCTTTAAACAAGTTGATACTTCGAGCACAAGACTCTATGGAGGATCAGGACTAGGCCTATCCATATCAAAGCAAATCACAGAGGCGATGGGTGGAACCTTGAAGGTTAACTCTCAATTATCGGTTGGTACAACCTTCATTCTAGCGATCCCCCTAAAAAAAATTAGCAATCCTTCAAGTACTTATCGTTTAGTTGAAGAATTCGAGTCCACCTATAAAGGCAATATTCTTTTAATAGAGGCCAATGAAGATCATCGCAATCTAATTACAAGAATCATTACTCATTATGGACCAACTATTGAAAGTGCCATTTCCCTAAAAGTCGCTGACCGATTAACTGCAACTAGAAATTATCAACTGGCCTTTATAAACACATCCTCGTCTGGCCAAGATAGCATTCACTCCCTGGAAAACTTCATTGACAAACTCCCAAAGAGCACAAAGATATATCTCATGACCTCTGGAAAAAATATCCCCCTAGGACCAAGACTAGAAGGTCGGATATCAGGAATCATTGAAGCTCCTTACTCAAAGTCGAGACTTCATAAAATCCTTAGAGCTCACCTTGAAGAAGATGAATCGAATTAACCAAGCCCAATTACTTCAATATCTTTTCGTTTGAGAGATCGAATTTGCCTGGGAAGTGAGTCGACAATCACCTTCTCCATTGACTCAATCACAGATTCTTTCAAGAAGAAGCGACTATGCACCAGACTCACCTCTCTTGTCGGAGCGGGTTTCTTAAACTTTCGAATATGCTTCTTAAACTCTTTATCTTCAAGCTCTAAAACGGCCAATTCAGGCAAGAGAGTATAGCCTTCTGAACGACGAACTAAATTCTTTAAAGTCTCTAAGTTACCACTAGAGAACTCCACATTTTTCAAAACTTTATTCTTATGTTCAAGTGAACAAATCTTCAAAACTTGATCTCTGAAACAGTGACCCTCTTCAAGTAGCCAAAGATCACTAGAGAGAAGATCTCCTTCATTAAGAGCTTTCTTCTTAAGGAGTTCGTGACCGCAAGATGCATAGGCATAGAATGGCTCAAAGAAGAGATGCCTTTCAATAACTCTTTCATCTTCTAGTGGTGTTACCAATATTCCAGCATCAATTTCGTCATTAGAGAGAAGCTTAATAATATCTTCTGTCTTGTATTCACTGATTTTAAGATAAACCTTGGGATACTTTTTTGAAAATTCAGATACAAAGAGAGGAATTAAATAAGGAGCTAAAGTCGGAATGACCGCAAGATGAAAGTCCCCCTTGGGCTCTAAACTCGTGCCATCAGCAACAGACTCTAGTTTAGAATGCTCTCTTACGATGATTTTTGCCTGCGCAATAATCTCTTTACCAGCTTCTGTAACAAGGATGGGCTTCTTGGAGCGATCAAAAATGACGACCCCTAATTCTTCCTCTAATTTTTGAACCTGAGAGGAAAGCGAAGGTTGACTAACATGACATGCCTGTGCAGCTTTTCCAAAGTGCCTTTCACGATCCACGGCCAATACATATTCAAGTTGAGTAATTGTCGACATATCTCATTTCCTAAGCACAAAAGTATAAATACTCTAAAGTTCTACTACAGAGAATTGAAGCAAGATAATAAGAAAAAGGCCATAGTTTTAAGCTATTTAAAACTACGGCCTTTATTGAAAAAACAAATAATTATTTAATTATGCGTTTGCGCTGCGGCGACTACGACTTGGGCCTTCTGCACTACGGCGATCTCTACGAGGGCGTCCACTTCTTGATCCTGAGCGATCATCATCACGCCCTGAATCTCTACGACTTCTTCTGCCATCACGTCCGCCGTCTCTGCCACGACCTCCATCACGACCACCGTCTCTACCGCGTCGACTTCCACCGTCACGAGAAGATCTACCTCTTCCCCCTCTTTGACCTCTTCTGTTACCAGAGCGCTCTCCACGATCACTTGCAGGAGCAATTTTTAGGCCTTCATCAATCAGACGGAATTCTTTATTAAAGCGCGAGCTAAATAGAACCTTAAGGATTTCTTCTTTTGATAGATCTGAGAAGAAGTTCTCAAAGATTCCATAACTATCATCAACATTGAATTCATTTTCAAGACTCTGAACAGCTTCTTTAAGCTTTTCCATACGCTCAATATCGCTAACCACTTTATTCTTTTTAATATCTTCAAGAGAAGGAAGACTATATTCCTTAAGAACTTGTCCCGTTGTTCTCTCGACTTTCTTTGTTTCATATTTCTGATTTGGAGATATAAATGTAATGGCCGTACCATGCTCTCCAGCACGTCCCGTTCTTCCGATACGGTGAACATAAGATTCAGTTTGACGTGGAAACCCCATATTGAAAACGTGGCTCACGTGGCTTACATCAATCCCACGAGCAGCGATATCAGTGCAAACAAGAAAACGTACTTTCTTGTCTTTAAAACGCTTCATTGCCTGGTCTCTTTGGGCCTGACTTAGGTCACCGTGTAGGGCCAATGCAGAAAGACCATTGTCAATTAGGTACTCAGAAATATCACGAGACTCATGTCTTGTTTCACAGAAGATAATTCCGTAAGCGTCTTTATGAGCTTCAATAACGACACGAAGACCTTTCTTAAATTCTCTGCGATTAACCATACAGTAGAACTGATCAATATTATCATTTGTTAAATTCTGTTTTTTAATCTTAAGAAATTCAGGGTTTCTAAACTCTCTCTTAACAAGGTCTGAAATTGCTTTGGGCATTGTCGCAGAGAACATCCAAATTTTACGTTGCTCAGGAAGCTCCGTAATAATTTTTTGTACATCTTCAAGAAATCCCATATTTAGCATTTCATCAGCTTCATCAAGAATGAGGTTCTTACAGTTATCGAGTTTCAAAACACCTCGATCGATAAGATCAATCACACGACCAGGAGTTCCAACAACAACTTGAACTCCTTTTTTCTTTAGTTGAGTAATCTGGCGCTCATACGGAACACCACCATATACAGTAAGTGCCTTAAGGTTAGTAAACTTAGCTACATTCTCGAGTTCTGTATTAACCTGCGCCGCCAACTCACGAGTTGGAGCAATAACAATAGCTTGAACAGACTTAGCGTTGAAATCAAGGTTTTGAAGTAATGGGGTGAGAAAAGCGATTGTTTTCCCTGTACCAGTTTGGGCCTGCCCTACGAAGTCACCTTCGTGACCTATAAGAAGAGGAATAGACTCTTCTTGAATCTCTGTTGGATTTTCAAATCCAAGTGCAGTAATTCCTTTTAAAAGGTCTGGTTTAAGTTGAAATTGGTCAAATGCCACGGGAGCTCCTATTGAAATCCATCGTAAATCCCACGATCGATTTCATGAGATACAAATATGTATTGGTCTCTCATACTAGGCTTTTTTGCCTTTGAATAGGGAATTACTTGAGTGAACGGGTGATATTTACATACCCTAACGGCCTAAGAACTAAATAAATTTAAAAATTTAGAGCTTCTCACAGACCACTGGAAAGGTATTATGCTCTTCTTCTGTTTCGATGACAATTAAGCGATAGGTATCAATACAATAGAATCCACGCCCCACCGTTTTCAAGGCATTCTCACAAAAGCTTGGATACGTATTGATCTTCTCACCATTGCTCAGGGCCTTCAGTAAATAAATATCAGTGCAATAGTAGCCCGTGTCCACACTCTCTAGTGCCTGATTACACTTAATCGGATAGCTTGTTTGTTCCAAGGATTGCTCAAGTGAGCGATACTTATAGGTTTCGATACAGTAAAAGCCCCACATCGCCTGATTAATTATTTCAGGGCACTTGGCCGGATAGGTGGATATACCCTGATCATCTCCAATCAGCTTAACCGTGTAGTTGTCTTCACAGTAAATACCCAATGGGTTTGACTTTGAACTTGATAATCCAATATCGGAAAGGTTAAATCCCTCTCCAAAACAGGAAATCGATACTCCTATGAAAATAGCGATAAAACTGCCTTTCATAAAACCCACTTGAACTACTCTAAAAGAATTGAATGGCCCAACCTATAATATTGGGCCAATGAGAACAACCTAAATTAACAAACTAAGCAGTTATTACAAAGAAGCTGAAATAAGCTGATCATTAAGACCCAACCACTGAATCATGCTCTTTGCATATTCAACTTCGTTGGAATTGAGCTCAATTCGAGATGTGGCAAAATCATTAACCGTATCAATGAGTGCTTCAAGATCGACTTTACCAATCCGATAGCGTCTCTGCTCATCATCTAGAATTTGCTTCGTAACCTTAATCTTCTTGCGCCCAATGCGAACTCTCATTTTCAGTGTTTCAATCTTATCTCTTAGATCTCGTACTTCATTTCTATAAGTAATAAGCGCCTTTCTCTTTGTCAGCTCGGCCTTATACTTTTCAACACCAAGAGAGGCCACATTAGCCTTTTGTTGATCATCAAAAAGTGGGATATTCAATTTGACACCAATAACCTTCTCTTCCCTGTTGGCGGTGGCATTATATCGACTCGATTCATCTCTATTAAAACCAGCTACAAGGTTGAGGGTTGGATTATTTGCCCTTTGGGCCAAGGTATACTCTTTGTCACGAACTGACTCTGTCTTTTGAGCAATAACAAAGGCCCTTGTCTCATCTCCCTCAATAGCTTCGGCCTTGCTCATAAGCCCTTCTAATAAAGTAATCACATTCTTTTCTTGGGCCGGAGAAATATCGTTTAAGGCATTTCCAATCAAGGCCTCTATTGACTTTTTCACCTCAGAGAAGCTTCTTTGCTGATCGAGATAACTCTCTTGCCGCTGAAGAACTAATAATTCTCCACGTGCGAGGTCCGTTGAAGTGGCCACACGAGATTGATAGCGCTTCTTAATATTCTTTTCAAGCTTTAGAGCTTCATTATAGATCTGTTGAGACAACTTCATACTTTGATAAGACTGTTTAAAATCCAAGAATGTAGCAAGATTTTCAACTAAGTAATCTTCATAATTTTCTTGAACTTGAAGCAAAGTATAGTCCCTCTCTTCTTGCAAAGCCGCTTCTTGAAGTCTTGTGTCTCTACCAAAGGAATTATTAAGAATCGATTGCTCAACACGTAGTTGGGTAAGTTTAACATTTGTCCCGACCTGCTTAGACTTGGTATAGGAAGCAGATACACTTGTCCCGGTTTTAACAAAATCTTTAGACAGACTCGTTCTAAAGTCATTTGTGTTCCCACTATTCGATGTATACCCATTTTCCTGTTCTAAAGATAAGAGAAGTTGAGAGTTGGGTAGTCCTTTTTCAATAATATATTGAGCGGACTTCTCATCTGCAAAAATACTCTTGTACCCAGGGTCATGCTTTTGTAATAATTTGATAAATTTAGGCATATCAAGATCTTCGGCCCATATTGAATTTATCATCAAGAAGAAGGCAAAGGCGAAGGCGAAGGCGAATCTCATGAGCGAGCTCCTTTTAGTTTAATTTGTGCGTAAAAGCTATAAATACAAGGAACAAAGACCAGAGTAATGAACATTCCAAAAAGAAGTCCCCAGCACATAGCAAGCATCATTTCCGCCAACATAGAGTCATAGCCTCCAACCCCATAGGCCGTGGGAAAAAGACCAGCAACTGTAGTAAAGGTAGTAATAAATATGGCCCTTAGACGTGTGGATGATACTTTCGCTATTTTATAAAGAAGGTTTTCATCATTTTCTATGGTTTCATTGAGTTTATCGATAAGAACAATAGAGTCATTGATAACAACACCAATCATCCCAAGAGTCCCGACTACCGAAAAGAAGCCATACTGCTCAAGTCCATGAAAGTAAAAAGCAAGAACGGAGCCAACAACACCAAAGGGAATGATGGCCCCAATAAGCAGAGGAGTCCACAAACTATCATAGAGAAAGATAAGCAAGAGATAAATAAGTCCTAGAACCATAAGAACTGAAACTCCAAAGTCCGATTGAGACTCTCTAGAATCTTGCACTTCTCCAACGAAGTTAATTATAGAGGTTGGTCTTCCCTTTAAAACAGCAGGAAAGATCGAAGCCTCCAGCTCCTCGGCAATCTCAATCGGAGTGATATTAACACCTGTTTTTATTGAAGCATATACAAGAGTTGTTCTCTTAAAGTTAACTCTAGCGATATTTGCATCCTTCTTCCCTTCTTTAACTGTAACAAGCTTTCGAATAGGAACAAGATATCCATCATTATTACCAACCGTTAGATTAAGAATCTTTTCTAAATCGTCTTTATTATCAGCATGACTAGTTAGTCGAACATCGACTTCCTCTTCACCATTATTTAAGGTGTAAAGGATACTTCCTTCAATATAGGCCCTAAGAGTTGATGCTAGTTGTGAATAACTCACATTGAGACGACTGGCTTCTTCTTTATTAATGGATAGCTTGAATTCATTCTTAATAACGGGCCTTTCGATTTCAATATCAACAATTCTCCCATCTGCTTCAAGTTTTGCCACGAGATCCTTGACCACGGACTTTCTTCTATCGTCGTTATTTTCTTGTACTTGAATGGCCAAAGAACTTCCACTATCTGATCCAAAGCGACTTTTCATAAAGCGCACAGATTCAAAGCCAGGGACTTTCTTTGCTTTTTCTTCCCAATCACTTAACAGCTGATTAATCCCCTCTTCTCTTTCGGTTGCCGGAACAATTTCAACTCTCACACTTGCTTCATTTTCACGTACGGCGCCCCCTCTACGATTCATTCCGATACGGGTATAGATGGCCGTTACAATTCCTCTTTTATCGTTGAGAAAAATATCCTCTACCCCACGAACTCTCCTGGCCGTCTCGAGTCGTTTCATATCTTCATGACCGGTTACTTGAATAGAGAAATCACGAGATTCCTCCCGTGGAAACATTACATAGCGCATCTTTGTTTTATAGATATAGAAAGAGCTCCCAAGCAGAATTGAAAATATTAAAAGAGTTGGTATTCTCATCTTTAAAATTCCATTTAAAAGATTTGCATACTTATCTTCTACAACATGAATAAAGTGTTCTCTAAACTTGGCAAGGCCTTTCCCCCAACCTCTTCTTTCAAAGAACTCTTCAATTTTCATTTTATGAATCATGTGTGCAGGAAGTAAAAAGAAAGATTCAACCATTGAGGCCATTAACATCAAGAAGATAACAGGAGGAATATACTTAACAAATAGACTAAAGCGACCGCTAAAGAAGAGCAGGGGTATAAAGGCTGCACAAGTAGTGAGCATACTTGCAGTAACAGGACCAATCACATCAAGTACCGCTTGAACTCCAGATTTATTAGAATGATGTTTTAATTCGCGTGATATATTCTCAGCAATAATAATAGCATCATCGACCACAATACCTAGAACGATAATAATAGCGGCCAACGTCATATTATTAACCGTATATCCTATCAAATGAGCAGCAATCATCGTGAATCCTAATGAGAATGGGATTCCCATCGCCACCCAAATTCCGGATTTAAAATCAAGAAAGAGAAAGAGAATAATTAAGATCAAGATAAAACCAACAAGGCCATTACTACCAATGAGCTCAAGTCGATTTCTAACGTCGTAGGATTCATCATCAATAAGAACAAATCTAAGATTTCCTAATTCATTCTCTCTTTTAAATTTTTCAATAAAGTCCACGACAGCTTCAGTTGCACTTAAAATATCAGCACCTGAACTCTTCTTAATACTGATTCGAATACCTTCATGACCCTGAATTTTGAGCACGGATGTCGTATCCTCAAATCCATAGGAGACATCCGCAATTTCACCAAGTTTTAGTTTTTGTCCCTGAAAGCCTGCGCTAACGGTGACTTCCTTTAAAGGATCAATATCATCGAGCTCAGAAACAAGAGTCACTTCTGACTCCTGCTTATCCTTCATATTTCCAATAGGATTCCTCACATGCTGAGTTGTTATGGCATCTCTAACTTGTCCCATTGATATTTCATATTTTACAAGGTCTTCAGGGTTCACCCTCACTTGCAGCTCAGGAGCTAAATATCCATTATCCTCTGTCCCACTAATCTTCTTCTGTGAAATGATTTTATTTTTAAAGGCCAGTGCAAATTCTTGAAGCCTAGCTCTATCTTTAGTCGTCAATATCTCTTTGCCCTCTAGGTACATACCGACATCAATAATGGCCTTTTCTTTCGAGCGAAATCTAAAGAAGGTCGGCTCTTCCGCCTCAGAAGGCAGACTTACAATATCCACAGCGTCTTTAACATCCTGTATTTTTTCATTGAGATTCTCCACATTAGCTTCAAAAATAATGGATATAGCACTACTTCCATAAGCAGAAGTGCTAACAACCTCATCAATATCAGAGATACTTTTCAATTCTTCTTCAATTGGCTTTGTAATAAAGAGTTCCACGTCCTGGGCCGTAGCGCCAGGATAAATCACATTGATACGTACAAAGTTTAGGGTAAAGTCAGGCATTTCTTCTTTACCAATTCTGCCCCAAGTAAAAATGGCCATTATAATAAGTCCAAACATAATGGCATTTACAACGACAGGTCTTTTTACAAAATATTCAATTAGATTCTTCATTTAAAACTTCTTATTATAGGTGGATGAGCTCTTCAATTTTCAATAGGGCCTGCTCTATTTCGATTACTTCACTTTCTTGCATACGGTTTAATCTTTCCAAGACTTTGTCTGCGGCCCTATTTTCAACTCCTTGAAAAACTTCACGCCCCTTCAATGTCATATTTAAGACAGTACTTCTACGGTCACTATCATCTCTTTTACGACTAATCAGTGCTCGTGAAACCATCAACTCTACCATTTTAGAAATTGCTGGCTGACTAACACCATTAATTTCAGCAATGTCTTTCACTCTCTTTATGCCACTATCAATATTTGAAAGTATTCTAAATTGAGTAACTCCAATATCACCCTCAGCACAGTCTTTTATCGTTTGCGATAGAAAGGACATTGCATTTGGGATCGTCGTTAGTATTTGATGGGATAATTTATTCTTGGCTTCCATATATTCACCATTCCTTTTTTATAAGAAAGTCATTCGGATAACTTCGTTAACCTATAACCATCCTATGTAAGGAATGTTGAATTAATATGGAAACTTTAAGTTCCCGTAATTAAAAAGGAATTTTAGGAAATTAATCAGATTTGGGCAAAAATTTAAGCTTCACCCATCTTCTTATCTAAGTAATACTCATAATTTCCAGGATATAGAGTCACTTTTGACTTATCTACCTCTACTACTTTACGAGTAAGCTCTTTTAAAAAGTGTCTATCGTGACTCACAAAGAGGATAGTTCCCTCAAAATTCCTCAGTGCATCAAGCAACACTTCACGTGACTGAATATCCAAATGGTTAGTCGGCTCATCCAAAACAAGGAGATTATTATTCTGACTCAGAAGAACCGCAAGAATGAGTCGACTCTTCTCTCCCCCAGACAGATGCTTTACTTTCTTTTTCACATCATCACCGCGAAATAAGAACGCCGCGAGTAAATTTCTTAAGAAACCTTCACTTGCTTCAGGCAGGGACGATTGAACCTCATCGATAACGGAACTCTCAGGATTCAGTACATCAAATGAGAACTGGCTAAAGTAGCCCACTTTTATTGATGGACCAATAACAACCTCTCCATCAGTAGCATCGGTTTGACCGCAGATCGTTTTAAGAAGTGTCGATTTCCCGGCTCCGTTCACCCCAACAACGGCCAAACAATCTTGTCTCTTCACCATCATATCGAGATCTTGAAAAACGAGAAGTTCACTTCCATCAGGCTTAGTCCAGATTTTCTTAAGATTCTTAACAACCACAACATCATCTCCACCACGAGGAGGAGTTGGGAAAGTGAAGGAAATCGTATCTTCCTCAGGAGGAACATAGACTTTATCAATCTTCTCTAATTTCTTGATTCTCGATTGTACCTGAGCAGCATGAGATGCTCTGGCCTTAAACTTCGCAATAAACTCTTCATCTTTTGCAATACTATCGGCCTGTCTCTTGGCTTCAGACATGAGCTGATCACGCCTAAGATCTCTCTCTTTTTCATAGAAATCATAATTTCCCGAATAAACGGTAACTTGCCTATGGGCGACCTCTACAATCTTTTTACAAATATTATTCATAAAATGACGATCGTGAGTCGTCATAAAGACAGCGCCCTCGTAATTCTGAAGCCATTCTTCTAGCCAAAGAATCGTTTCCATATCAAGGTAGTTAGTTGGCTCATCCATTACAATAAGGTCGGGCTTAATCACAAGAACACGGGCCAAGGCAATTCTCATTTTCCAACCACCACTGAATTCTTCGATCTTCTTACGGTGATCGGCAGGATCTATCCCCAAACCAGTAAGAACTTCTTCTGCACGACTTTCGAGGTCATACCCTCCTCGCTTTTCAAACTCAGTTTGAACATCACCCATCTTCATAAGGATATCATTCATTTCATCAGGATCGAGATCTGGATCACAGAGCTTTACTTCAAACTCGCTTAACTGCTCTTGCAATACACTGACACGCTCATCACCACTAAGAACAACTTCCAGTGCACTTGCACCTTTCATCTCTCCAACATTCTGAGAGAAATAGGCCATCCTTAATTTATCAGAAAAACTGATTTGACCATCGTAATTCTTATCTTCCCCAATGATCATTCTAAAGAGTGTTGTCTTACCTGTTCCATTAGGACCAACAAGGCCAACTTTTTCTCCAGGGTAAATTTGAAAATTTACTTTTGAGTAAAGGGTTTCTCCACCTTGAACTTTTGAGAGATTACTAATATTAAGCATTTTGCCTACCTTATCTATAAAATTTCTTCAATACTCTTTGGTCCAGATGAATCCAAGATGTGAAGGTTATAAAGATTAGAAAGCTCTTCACACAACTTGATTCCACGAACACTATTGCCACGCTTATCCAGACGAGGACTATAAATGGAAATGGCCATCATCCCAGGAATAATCATTAAAATCCCCCCAGAGATTCCACTCTTTGCTGGCACGCCTACATCAAATACCCATTCACCTGAGTAATTATACATACCACAAGTAAGAAGGATACTGAGAACATGGCGAAGGTTGGCCCTTTCAATACACTGATGACCAGTTTTAGGGTTTACTCCACCATTGGCAAGAGTAGCCCCCATAATCGCAAGATCACTTGAATTAACTAAGATTGAACATTGATTAAAATATAAATCAAGATCCGACTTAAACTCTTTAGTCATGAGGTTAAAATGGCGAAGGAGATGAGCAATCGCCCAGTTCTTATGGCCGTTATTCTTTTCAGATTCATAGACCATCTCATCAATCTCTAACTCACGCCCAGCAAAGGCCGAGAAGTAGTCGAGAAGAATTTCCTTCTTTGACTTCTCACGAGTTCCATTGATGAGTCCAGTCGTTACAATGGCACCTGAATTTACCATGGGGTTAAAGGGACGTGAAAGGTCATCCATTTTAATGATGGAGTCGTAGTCCTCACCCGTTGGCTCCATCCCTACTTTCTCTTCCACAAAGGGACTGCCATGCTGTTCTAGAGCGAGACCATAGGAAAAAGGTTTAGAGATCGATTGAATTGAAAAGAGCTCTTGCGTGTCGCCAACGTTAAAGCACTTACCATCCACAGTGGCAACGCTAATAGAAAAAAGATCTGGATCCACCATGGCCAAGGCCGGAAAGGAGTTTGACACCTTTCCTGACAGGTCATTCTTATACTTGTCGAATAAATAATTTATAGTTTCTTCGATTTTCATCATTAGTCTGGCCTTTTCTTATTAGAGCGGCGCACAGTATAAGGTAAAATACCAGACTATGAAATACCTAATTTTATGCTTTTTCCTTCTTTCATGCAGTTCAAAAAGTTTCAGAGACGCTTCGCGAGAAAGTGCAGGTATAGCTCCTAAGCCCTGGACATTAAAAGAAGATATCTTTCAAATCTACTATGCTCGTGCCTTTGCTTGGCGAGGCTACTTTGGCGTCCACCCGTGGGTATCCTGGAAAGAGAAAAACGAAGAACATTACACCGTCTCACAGGTGACAGCATGGAACCTTCGTCATTCCAAATCAACGATCAGTACACGAAAAGATATTCCCGATCGCTTATGGTTTGATTCGCGTCCAACTCTTCTCTTTGAGGCCAGAGGCGACAAGGCCACTGCCATTATTAAAAAGGTAAAGGAGTTAATAAAGACCTATCCGATGCAAGATCGCTACCTTGTCTATCCTGGTCCAAATTCCAATACATTTGTCTCCTACTTAATCCGCAACACTCCAGAAATCAAAGTCGCTCTTCCTCCCCACGCGGTAGGAAAAGATTTTTTTTCAGGTCCAGTTAAACTAACCACCTCTCCTTCAAATACCGGTTATCAATTCTCTCTCTACGGAATGTTTGGCCTTACTCTTGGACTAGAGGAAGGAGTTGAAGTGAATCTTCTCGGACTGAACTTCGGAATCGACGTCTATCCACCAGCAATCAAAATTCCATTTCTTGGAAGAATAGGAATTCCCGATAAATCTCTTACTGATTAACAACCAAGTTACTCGCCGTCAGGCGTGCTACTTGAGTTCCTTATTATCCATGAAGGGGTACATCGTACCCATGGAAACAAAGATTCAAGTTACACGAGCTGTGCGAGTGCTACTTGAGTTCCTTACCTTCCATGAAGGGGTACATCGTACCCATGGAAACCAGAGATTCAAGTTACGCGCCGTTAGGCGTGCTACTTGAGTTCCTTATTATCCATGAAGGGGTACATCGTACCCATGGAAATAAAGATTCAAGTTACACGAGCTGTGCGAGTGCTACTTGAGTTCCTTATCCTCCATGAAGGGGTACATCGTACCCATGGAAATAAAGATTCAAGTTACACGAGCTGTGCGAGTGCTACTTGAGTTCCTTATTATCCATGGGTATAATTATTTGATGAACAAAGAAAATATCCTCAACTTCCTAAAAGAACAAATGCAAGCTGAATATGAAAAGGCCAAGAAGGCCTATGATACTTCACGAGAACATGCTTCCAGTGACGAAATGAAGTCTGAAGGAAAGTATGACACGCGCTCTATTGAGGCAGGCTACTTGGCCGGTGCCCAAAAGAAGAGGGTTGATGAGCTTGAAGTTGAAATTAAGCTTCTTGATGAAATTGATCTTAAACTTCCGGCCAATACCGTAAGTGTAGGAAGCTTAGTTGAGATTGAGTATAACGATATGACAAGACACTATTTTATTAGCTCAACTTCAGGTGGAACGATGATGAAAACAGATGACGGTGTCGTCCTCGTCATAAGTGCTTTCTCCCCTATCGGAGTTGAAGTTATAGGGCTGAGCTCTGGTGACTCATTTGAAGTAGAGCTTCAAGGTTCAACGAGAGAATATACTGTTAAGTCGATTCAGTAGGACTATGCCTTTTACTTAGCATATAGCTAACGACTGCAATAGGTATAACACTTAAGAATGCTCCCAATCCTAGCCCCCCCCCTAGTCCTTTTATATGAGGGCCTACCTCATAGAAATAGAGATAAAAGATCAAGCAGGATAGGGGTAAAGAGTAACGAGATAGCCGTTCTATTCCAGACATCCCAATAAAGCTTCCCCCAAAAAATAATACATCCGAGTACAAAGGCCATGAAAGGGGCATTACTTTGGTTAATAAGACAAATCCCAAAGTCGCAAGGGTTGACGACCTAATAGGCCCACAATATTTAAGTGGAGATAAAAAGAAAGTTATCTTGGCACCTAGAAGAATAATTAAAAAAGGAGCAAGGCCTTGCATTAGAGAACTCCCTGCTTCAAAAGGTATACAATCGCTACAGAGCAAAAGGCAACAGTTCCAAGCTTTCCTCCAATTCCAGTGAAGTAGCGATCAATTGATAGATAAACTATTCCACCAACAATGGAAACACTAAAAAGCTCAAAATTTGATTTAATGATTTCGGAAGAGCACATACCTGCAAATGAGCCACTATAAATCGCCGCAGGACAAGCGTTGAGCATAGTATACTTAGAGCTCGTAATGAAACTTCCAAGAAACCCAACAATACATGATGAAACTACAACAGATAATGATAGCCACTGATGCCCCCAAAAACAAAGTGAGCATCCTAGGGCAAAAGCTGGGATAATAATCCATTTATTTTTCATTCATTATTATTTCAACAGACTTAACAGAGGGCCGCTCCATCTGATTCCAGTCTTCCTTAGGTACAACCGTAATGCCACCTTTGAGAATTGCAATTAACTTCAAGGCGGTCTTAACATCACCTTCTTTAGGCTTTGTTATACCACGGGTAAATTTCTGCTCGATCCAAAAACGCGGATATTGAGTTTTTGAAAAATTGAAAAAGAGCTCTGTAAATTCATTAAAACGAGAATTTCCACTCTCCATAATTATAGGGATAACTTGAATTTTCTTTGCCCAAAAGTTAGTTTCTTTGGTTAGATATCTACGAATTTGAGTAAGAGTTAACTTCTCAACAGGATTATCTGCATGAACAACAACAACCCACTCTTTAACTCTTTCTGATTTACTTAGCGGCTGTTTTGCTTCGCTTCCATAAGCTAGGCCCATTTCAAATACTATATTCGAGCTAAAACTAAAAATAAATAGAGAGAGGGTCAAAACTAGAAGCTTAATACTGTCCCCCACTCAAGTGCAGTGAAGTCACGGTCTTCACCATTTAATTGCGAATTTTTTCCCACATAGTGAGTTTGAGTAACACCGAAAGAGAGTCGCCAATATGGCCAAGGTAAATAATTATAACCAAGAGTGACCTCATAAAGCTCAACAGGGTCTGCTATTGTTGCCGTAGAAGTATCTCGATCATGATCAACCTTATGCAAGCCAATCGTGTCATGTAAATAGTCAACACGCCCATAGAGGATATGGCGATTCTGTACTAAGTGAAACCAAGGCTCTAAGTAAAATGAAATAGGGTTCCTATCTTGATTATACTGACCTACTCTCAATTCGGTGATCATGGCCTCACTTCTCAGTCCAAATGCTCCTACCTCAATTTTCGCATCTAATCCAAAAGTGTAATAGCGATCATGTGCATTTCTTTGCCCTGTCTGCAAACTCGTCCCAAATTTATAACGACCACTTTCAGAGCGATGGCCAATACGATAACCACTTACAAAACGACTAGCTCCTACGTTTATAGATCCAGCATAGAGAGAGCTTTCAATAATACCACTTTCAAGATTTAAGTTATAATTCGCAGACACACCAAGAACATGATCATCAAAAAAGATAAAATCACCACTATTCTCTCTTAAGGCCAAGGGCTTTTCATTCTGCCACCTCAAGAAGTCAAAGTGCTCACGATTACTCACTCCAAATGGAGTTATTAAAGCGCCCATCGACAATGAAAAATCATCATTAGCATCATAGGTTATAAATATATCTTCGGGGTCGACCTGAGTTTCTACGTCTTGAAACTCTCTATAGGGAGCATGTTCATTTATGATCTGTAGCTCTTGTTCGAATTCAATATGGCCAAAAAAACTAATAGATGGATTAATTTGACCTCTAATAATCAGTCCAAACTCAATTTCGTCGAAGTTTTGCTGATTCTTTCCATGAGGTAAGTTCCAGCTTGTCCCTGTTAGATTAAAATAGCCACCAATATTGAGGTGATCAGCTTCAAATGTAGAAATATTTCCAGAGTGATGATCTTCGAGAAGTAAACGTTGTTCTAACTTATCAACCCTTTGTTTTAGGGCCTTAATGTCCATCTCCCCATCTGCCATAATAGAAGAAGACACCAAGTAAACAACGCTAGTAAATAGCGATAAGAAATTCCTTTTCATATAAATATTCTAAAGTGCTCAGAAGAGCTTGAAAAGTCTTTTTATTAAACCCTAGTCGCTCCTAAGAACTCTAATTTGAAAGTAACCGGATATAGACAATCTAATCGAAGGTCGACTGCATTTCTCTGACAAAGAGTATGTGCAATAGGAAGCCCCATTCCGACTCCCTTTTCCTTTGTAGAATAGAAGGGTTCAAATATTTTAGAAGAGATATACTTTTCAACTGGTGCACCATCATTCCTGATGATTAGGAATAGTCGTTTTTTGCTTGTGCTCACCCGTATCGATATAGACCCTTTCTCTTGGCCACCCCTTAATATTCCATCAACTGCATTATTGATTAAGTTCAATATCGCCTGATCCATATCTCCCTTATTTACTTTTACCTGAATATTGGGATTTGATATTGAAAAGTCAATTTTTATGCCTTTAGATATTAGCTTTTGAGCATTTAATTCAACTGCTGTCGCAATTAAATCTCTAATAAAGACAAATTCTTTTTCTGAACTATTTTCACTATTATCACCAAAATTTTGCATAATTTCGATGATCGAGCTGACTCTCTCAATCATTCTATTTACTCGATCTATTAAAACTTTAGATTGTTCATTATAGAGACCATCTCTTTTTATTATTTTACCAAGACGACTTATAGACCCTTTGATAATCATAAGCGGATTATTAATTTCATGAGCAATACTTCCAGACATCTCTCCAAGAGAAGCCATCTTACTATTATGAAAAAGATACTTGGACTTTTCTCTCAGTTCCTCAATCTTCATTTCAGCTGTTCCATCTTTGAGTATCACAAGAATCACATTTTCCTTTCTTATCTTATCGTAATAATCAATAAAGGTGCCGAGAACTCGAAGAACTTCGCCTGTGTTACTTTTGCACTCAATTGGATACTTAAAGAGCTTTTTTCCATTTCTGTAATATTTGAGTTCAAGTTCATCAAAGTCCTCTTCTCTATCAAAGAAGACCGATAACTTTTTATTCTCCAATTCAAAGCTCTCCCAACCAATCAGTTGTTTTACTTCTTTTGAGCAACGACAAATTGAAAAATCAGGTTTACAAATAACGAGGGTTTCTTCAATAGCATTGATGATGTCGGCACATTGCTCTTTCTGAAGAAGAAAGTTCTCACTTTGAATATCAATTAAACTCTTAAAATCATGTATAGAGCGATGCTTAATTAAAAGCCTATCCACCTTTTCATTTCGTACTCTTTTATGAAAATAGTCGCTTAGTTTTAATAAATCGATTTTAAAAGATAGTAATTTTTTTAAAATAATAAGAAAGGCCAAAATAATTATGAAGATTGTAAACATCCTTAAAAACTTAAGTTTCACTATCTCAACCGTTTTCGTCTCTTTCGAATTATTTAGTATTTTCTGGGATAACGATTTAAACGACTTTAGAAAATCTTGAAGGTTATTAAAATCAATATTCTCCTTTTCCACAGTAGTTAAAGCGTCTACGATTAGGGAAACTTCTCCCTTCCATTTCTTATTTAATAGCTTAACTTCTGGGTATCTTCCCTTCTCACTCAAAGATTTGAGCAGAAATCCGACTTCTGCCTCTAAGTTTTTAATTTCTTCTAAATTTAATTTTACACGATTCCTATCTGAGAAATAGAAGTGGCTACGAACTCTTATATCAAATTTTTCAATATCATTAAGAGTTTTTAAAACTACAGACTGATCATTGAATGCATAGCTCATCACTGTTTCAAGATTATGCCCGTAATAAAATGAAAGGCTCCCACCTAGTGCAATAAGACTAAATGCAAACCATAGACTCACATCCATTTGCTTAAAGATGGATTTTAACCTTTTAAAGTAGAACATACTTTCTTTTCGGCTAAACACTTGGAATCTATAGTTATATAAAAGATTTTACTTGATACTCAAGGTTGACCACCATACTCGGCTTTCTATGTTCAGGAACTCTTCCTAAGAATGTAACCTTAGAGCTAGAGTCACTATTTAATTCGTCTCTAAAAACATCAATTTTATCACCAAGCTTAACTTCACTGAGAAAGTTAATATGGTACTCGGAGATCAATTTGTTTTCATGATGCCTAAAATCAATAGCGTCTAAAATCCATTGGCCATATTTAGTGTTATTAACGTGACCATTTAGATCAAGATCAGAGTTTCGAGTAGTGAAATCTGTTATCCAAGTGAGGTTATCCGAAAAATCGACTTTTTTAGCAGAGTAGTTTAAAACCCCCTCTTTTCGGGGTGAAATTGGTATATCTTTTAAAGGTATTTCACATGGTCGTCTCTTTTGTAGCTCAAGAGTTACCCATGTCGTTGTTGCCGATCCTATTAGCTGTCCATCCTGATAAATCTCAAAATCTCTATAAGCATAAAAAGATTCAGGTAAACGTGACCAAGTCTTTACTTCAATTTTAGTGAAGAGTTCGGGCCAGTGATTCATTTTGATACTCTTTCTAATTAAGGCCCAAAAAACACCTTTGTTTAGCATCTCCTCGTGACCAAAGCCTGCATCTTTTGCATGAAATGTGGCAATATCTTGGAGGATACCTGTAAGTCCTAGAAGACCAAGCCTCTTATAAGAATTAGAAGTAAAGGTATCAATTATATATTCTTTTGAGTAAATCGAATCCATTACTCTTCGCCGTACTCAGTATCTCTTTGGCCACAATGTGGCATCTCTGGAGCAAATGGATTATGAACGCGAAGTTTAGTTTCACTATTTTGAACCCATCTCTTCTGTACCATTGGACATGAGTAAGCATTATATCTTTTGCCAGGGTTATATTCTTCCAACATTTTAATTAGCCCTAGGCTTGCCTTATGATAGGCCACATTATTGGCCTCTCTATCGTTATCGGCCTTAATTTTAGATAACTCCGACAAGGAGTCTTTTAAAAGAGCACTGATTTTCTTATTTGGGATGGTTTTGATTGCTTCCTTTAGTCTCTTCGCATCCTCTTCAACTAAGCCGGCCTTATATTCAAAAAAATTCTTATGAAGGGATTCATTTACTTCAAGGACATGTTGTACTGTGCTCTTATCTTTTCCTTCCAACTTTGTTCTCGCATGAACAGTGAAAATAAAAGAAAATAATGTGAGAATAGTTAAAAGTTTCATAATTTCCTCATTGATCTATATAACTTAATTTAATTTTATTCTTAGACTATTACTTACCACAGAAATACTACTTAGTCCCATTGCAATACTTGCTAGGACAGGTGGCATCATGGGTCCACTAAAGATAACGAGTACTCCCGCTGCGATTGGGATTAAAAGAGTATTATAGATAAGCGATAAAAAGAGGTTCTGCTTAATAATTCCCATTGTCTTGTAGCTCAACTCCACAAAGGCCAAGAACTTACGAAGATCCCCTTTTACCAAGGTTACATCTGAAGCATTTATAGCAACATCTGTACCTGTTCCCATTGCAATACTAAGGTCGGCCTTGGCCAGAGCAGGGGCATCATTAATTCCATCTCCAATCATGGCCACCTTATAACCTTGCCCTTGTAACTGCTCAACTTTCGTTGATTTATCTAAAGGCAAACAGTGAGCATAGAATTCATCAATTCCAAGTTCTCCACACACTTGTTTGGCCACTCTTTCATTATCTCCGGTCATAAGAATCGTTCTTAGTCCCTTTTCTCTTAATGAAGCGAGAACATCACTTACCTCTTCCTTAATTTCATCTCCAATAATGAGCGTACCCAGATGTCTTTGAGAAATAGATATATAGACTTCGCTACCCACCTTAGATGACTTCAATGAATGATCAAGTTCAATACCTCTATCATTGAGAAGCTCTTGATTTCCAACAAGCACCTCTAAACCTTTAACCTCACCTTCAATACCTCTTCCCTTTATAACTTGAAAAGAATCTGGATCAGTCAAAGTGATCTCTTTTTCTTTACCAAACTCTACAATTGCTTTGGAGATAATATGTTCAGAGTATTGCTCCAAGGACAAAGCTGCCTCAAGAGTGCTAAGGTCAGTATTCTCATTAGATTTAAAGTCAATAACACTAGGTCGCCCTTGTGTTAATGTTCCCGTTTTATCGAAAATAATAGTATCGATATTTACCGCTTTTTCGAGGACGGCCCCTCCACTAATTAAAATACCATTAACTGAAGCTTTTCCTGTTGCAACAACAACTGCTGTTGGAGTCGCCAAACCAAGTGCACATGGACAAGCAATAACCATTACAGCGATAAAGTTAGAGATCGCATTTCCCCATAAGGGCTCAGGTCCAAAGAAGAACCACAGGCAGAAGGTTAAAAAACCTATAGCAACGACAACAGGAGTAAAGATGGAACTCACCTTATCAGCATAGAGTTGAATATCTGGCTTCGAGTTTTGCGCCTGTTCTACAAACTTAATGATTTGAGATAAGAAAGTATCTGGCCCCACCTTTAGCGCCTTATACTCAATCACTCCATCTCCATTAATAGTACCAGAGAAGAGTTTATCCCCTTTTGACTTACTGACTGGTAGTGGCTCTCCCGTAAGCATAGATTCATCTAAGCTCGATTCACCTTTAATGACCCTTCCATCAACAGGGATTTTATCTCCGGGTTTAACAATGAGAATATCTCCAATTTCGACATCTTGAATTTTCACCTCAATAATTTTGTCGCCCTTTCTTACAGAAGCAAATTTTGAAGATAATTCAAAGAGCGAGTTCAATGCCTTCTTCGTTTTCTTCTTCGCCTTCTCTTCAAAGAAATTACCTAAATAGACAAATGAAATAATAAATCCGACCGCCTCAAAATAAACTTTTTGAGTCATTCCTATGCTCAGTGACCAGTCATTAAAAACTGTAATAAAAAAGCTATAGATAAAGGCACTTGATGTTCCAAGCCCGATCAAAGTATTCATATTTGATCTTCCCGTCTTAAAGAAATCAAATACACTTCTTTGAAATTTAAATCCAATCCATATCCACACAGGTGCGGCCAAGATAAGTTGGATATACCAATTGATTCTCATCGTTGGCCAACCTTTAGCAGGCCCCATGGCAAGAATAAAAATAATGAGAGAAAGCGAGAAGCTTAGAAGAAATTTAAAAATCCCTTCTCTCTCCTCTTCATCACTTTTTTCAACTTTATCTAATGAATAGTTAAAGCCTAATTCTTTAATTTTGCTTTGAATATCCTTCTCAAGTTGCACTCCACGATCTTCTTGAACTTGAAAAGAGCCTGTCTCCATTGCATAGTTCACGCTAGCAGAGCCTACGCCTTCGAGAGTTGATACTTCTTTTTCGATACTGGCCGCGCAACTGGCACAGCTCATTCCTTGAATATGATAACGAATTTCTTTCATAAACACCTACTTAAGTTAGGTATTGAAGTTATAATTTGCGGAAATTGAAGTCAATTTTATTGAGCTATATAGTGATCGATATGAAGAACAAATTCTTTTACTTCTGCATTGATTCGGCGAAATATATTTAATTGCTCAGAAACCATCTTACCCTCTGCAATAATATCTGGATTATCGAGACCGACATGGATATTCTTCTTTCCTTTTATCTCCGGAATCTCCTCTTTGGCCAAAGAAGAGAGCTGAAATACGACATCTATCTCAACTTGGGGGGGATTATCAAATGTATAATGATTCTCTATTAAAGAAAGCTTATTTTCTTTCAAGACTTGGGATAAATTGGAGTTTTTTGTAATCGATTTTCGATCTCTGGCGACAATATAGTAATTATACTTATCACCAAGAATGCGATTGGCCCAGGCCCATGCCATCTGAGCTCTTGTTGGGCATGTCGGGCATATAAAGGCGATATTCTTTTTCATAGATCCAGCTAAATAGATTTAGAACTCTTTGATCTCTTTATTTTGCCTGACATGATGCGTTTTTCCTAAGAAAATTCCTTCGACATCTCCACAGATCTAGAATATGCAGCACCTAATGCATTTTTCACAAGTTCAGGAAGTCCCTGATTTCTAAAGACCTCTACTGCTTCAATAGTAACCCCCTTCTTAGAGGTCACCTGATCAACAAGCTCTGAAAGACTTGTATCTCCTCTATTTGACATAAGTTCGACAGAGCCCCTCATTAGCTGAATAGAAAGATCTGTTGCACTCAACGCATCCATTCCCCAATCCTCAAGATTTTTGGCAAGAATTTCTGCTAAATAGAATATATAAGCCGGCCCTGAGCCCGAGACGGTGGTGACCTTATCAAATTGTTCCTCATTTTCCATAATATAAATTTTAGAACAAGCTTCAAATCTCTCAGTCACAAATGAAGATTTTTGGATCTCACCATTAATGGCGTCTTTAGAATGGAGTAATAAACTAATTCCTTCTCCATGACGGATGGGAGTATTGGGCATCACTCTGGTGATATATTTTGTTCCCAATTGTTTTTCAATAGACTCTAGTGAAACGGCTGCCATCATGGAGATAATATACTTAGAGCTCAAATTCGGCAGCGCTTCTCTTAAGTTTGATGCCAGCTCTGCGAATTGCTGAGGCTTACATCCAATGAGAAGATAGTCACAATCGGCCAACTGAGCAAGTTCTTTAACCGCCTTTCCATTTACCTTTTTTGCAAGCTCATCAGCTCGAGTAAAACTTGGAGTATAGGTCACAAATACTTCACTCGAAAATGCTTTATGAATACCTGTAACAATGGCACTTGCCATATTTCCACAACCTATTACTCCAATCATATTGACCTCTTTATTCAATGAAACTTATTCTTAGCTATATTACTGTCTAATATGCCCATCTCCAACAACTACATAGCGGGAAGTTGTCATTTGTTCGGCACCCATTGGCCCGTAGGCATGGATTTTAGTGGTTGAAATACCAAGCTCTGCTCCTAGTCCAAGCTGTCCCCCATCATTAAAACGAGTTGAGGCATTTACCATAACACAACTAGCATCTACAGATGAGAGAAACTGATTGCATACTTCTTCATCTTTTGAAACCACACACTCAGAGTGATGACTTCCAAATTTTGAAATATGGTCAATTGCACCCTCAACATCTTTTACGATTTTAATAGAAATAATATTATCTAAATATTCAGTGGACCAATCTTCTTCGGTTGCCACTTTCAAATCAGAAAAATTCTTGGCAACACTTTCATCAATTCGAATTTCGCATTCTTTATCTACAAGAGCACTGACAACTTTTGGTAAGAGTGTCTCTTTGAGAGATTCATGTACAAGCAATGTTTCTATTGCATTACATACACCTGTTCTTTGAGTTTTTGCATTTACCACAAGATCAATGGCCTTATTAAAATCGGCCTCGGCATCTAGGTACATATGGCACAGTCCCTGAAAGTGGGCAATCACAGGCATTTTGGCATTTTCACTTACATATTCAATCAGACGATGTCCACCGCGTGGAATAACCACATCAATAAACTCTTCCATTGAAAGAAGTTCATTAACAACACTGCGATCATCAGAGGCAAGGACCTGTACTGTTTCTCTTGGAATATAATCAGAGATCACATCTTGAATAAGACTTCCCAAGATCTCATTAGAATATTTCGCTTCCTTTCCACCCTTTAATACTATGGCATTAGAAGACTTAATGGCCAAAGCAGCACAATCCACAACGACATTTGGGCGACTTTCAAAAATCATTAAAATCACACCAAGAGGAATGCGCTGTCTTTTAATCGTTAGTCCAGCATCATTAACAAATTCATTATAGAATGTATTAACGACTTCCGGCTGCTCAGCAATAGCACGAACTCCATCAACCATCCCCTTGATACGTTCTTCATCTAATTTAAGACGATCTTTCATAGCACTATTGATTCCGACTTCATCAGCAAATTTTAAGTCTTTTTCATTGGCCTCCATAATTAGAGACTTATTATCCCAAAGTTTATCCGCCATCTTAGAAAGGACTGTCTTTCTTTGATCAGCATTTAAGGATACAATATTTCTCGCAGCAACCTTTGCATTTGCAGCTAATTCTTTAACTGTTGTACTCATAATTTAACCTCCTCACTAACCACTAGGTTAATGGTGTGAACGACTTCGTTCTTTTGTTTATGTCCTAAAATATCTTCAATATCATCACTGTGTTTTCTCTTAATTAACTCAATCTCATTGGCATCATATTCCGTGATCCCAGAGGCAAAAGGTTCACCTCCAAAGCAGATATCGACACTATCACCTTTAAAAAAGCTTCCCTCTGTCGTAACAACTCCCTTAGCAAAGAGTGATTTTCCATCAAGTAAGGCTTCATAAGCCCCTTTATCCACTTCAATTGCACAGTTATGCTTCTTCATAGAGAGGAGCCAAGACTTACGATGCTCGGGATCGTAATTATCCATTGGCTCAAAGTGAGTTCCTATATTCTTTGTAAGGGGATCAATAATAATGCGCTCATTATCCTTAGAAGAAATCACCGCTCCGATTCCCATCTGAGTAACCTTAGTCACGGCATAGACTTTCGACTCCATCCCCCCACGACCAACGGCCGTTTTGGCAGTCATATCGACATGATCGATACTATCTCCATGGGAGACTTTCGTAATAAGCTTCGCATCTTTATCTGTTGGATCTCTATCATAGAGCCCATTAGCACTTGTGATCACAAGTAAGAGATCAGCATTAGACATCTGAGCTGCCTGAGCGGCCAAGTGATCGTTATCTCCCACAGAATTTTCAGAGTAAGAAATAGAATCATTTTCATTTAGAATAGGAATAACTTTATTCATTAGAAGAATATCTAATGTTCTCTTTACATGAAGAAAGCGCTTACGATTTCTAAAGTCATCATGAGTAAGAAGAATTTGAGAGCAAACATGTTGATTCTCTTCAAATAGTCTTGAGTAAATATTTAAAAGCTTGGGTTGTCCAATTGAGCTGGCCGAATGTTGAAGGTCTATTCTTCCTTTCTTGGGAAGATGCTTTTTTAGAAAGTGCTTCCCAATACTTACTGCACCAGAACTTACTAAAATAACTTCTATTCCGGCCTCTGTAAGTTCGCAAATATCCTCGACAATCGCTCTCAATTTACGATTATCCATCTTTCCATTTTTCTTGGTAATGACATTACTGCCGACTTTAACGACAACTCGCTTTAAATGTTTAAATTCTTTTCTTAATTGCATATAATTTCCAGACAGGGCACTTTGAATGTGGTTACTTGATATAAACTGGTTATAACTTAGAAAGAGTCCGAGCGTTCTCACCAATCACAACAGTTAGGTAATACCGAAGTCTGCACAGCTAAACATCATCATAAAGCACAGTAAGATACTGAAATTACATAAAACTATGTTAACAGCTTTCCAACACCCCTGTGTAATTAAGTCAATGGTGGCAGATAAAAATATTTAATATTTATATAATGCTCGTATGAAAACTAAATCTATAGCAAAGACAATCGCCCTAATTCTCACTCTTTCATCTTTGGAAGCTTCGGCCGCTATGGTTACCTTTGATAACACTAAAGTTAATCCAAATTACGAGATTAGTGATTTTTCCACTGATGGTTGTTCTGCCTACCCAGATGGAGTTCCTCTCACAGATGTAAATGAATGGGTTCACTGCTGTATTGCTCATGATATGCGCTACTGGAGTGGCGGATCTCAAGATGAAAAAGAATATGCAGACGACCAGCTAAGGCAATGTATTGCTTCTGAAACAACTGAAAACCATGGAGCTGTTATGGAGTTTGGGGTTGCCCTAGGAGGAACCCCTTATATTCAAACAAGCTGGCGCTGGGGCTATGGTTGGAACAAAATTCTTCCCTATCGCGCCCTCAAAGAAGAAGAGCGAAGCCAAGTCTATGAGAAGTTTGATTCCATTCTCTATACAATAAAAGAACAAAAAGACCTCGGGCATATAAACTCTCGTCAAGCCTATTATCTTATCATTAAATATGAAGAGTTAAGGGAAGACATTATACCTCCTCATAGTATTATTGCGAATAAAGACTTTGAAAATAAAGAACTTATCAAGGCCAATAAAAGGCTTGATATGATTTTAGATATTACGAGGGACTAAAGTCTTGTATTGCCGTTTAGGCGGTCCTTACATCTTTGAGTACAGCAACCAAGATCAGCTCCCAAGTGCTTATTAAACTCAAGTCTATTTCTTGTACTGGCAGAACAATGTCGATTAGATCCCCATGAACTTCCAGTCCCCCAGTCTCTAAAACCTTTTTGCTGATAAAGTCTGATTGCACACTTAGCGTTTTGAAACTGAACTTCAGGGTCTTCATAGAGTGAGCTCACTTTTCGTTCAACTCCATTACTATTTCTAACGACAGAGCGTGGTAGATCATAGCAGATTCCATTACGGGGTAGTGTAACCGTTTTACCACCAGTAAAAGCACGTGTTCCCCGTGCTTGGTTATGCATGGGATGGATTCCCCAAGGTCCCCTTCCTCCCATACCAATATTTCTAGTTCCAAAAACTGATTCGGAATTAGAAATACAAAGGAAGTGATGGAGTACATCATCGGGAGTTTGAATATTGATGGAGTTAAAATTCTGGGATTGAACATTGACTTCACAAACCCCCGCTCTATGAAGCGCCGTTGCTAATTCTCTTACCTTTTGAACTGCACTTGCACTGGAGGGCAGTCGATTAAATTCATCAACCCGATAGTAAACATTTTCATAGCCCATGGTTTCATTACAACTAATCATAGTTTCGGTAATAGCTTGAAGAGCATCTACGGCCATTTGACTAGAAAACTCCAGGTCTTCAAAAAAAAGAACACCACCATCTTCCAAACTCGCCTTCCATGTACTTTCATCTATGGGACTAACCTCTTGGCGAACAACTCTTGAGTTCTCTTTGAGGAAACAATAGAAAACAGATGAGTTGTCATTTCTTTCGATTAAACAGTAATCATTACGTTCACTAGCGTAAGAGAAAGAAAGAGAAATAGTAAATATAAGAAGGTTCAAGATAGTCTTTTTCATACCCAAATTTTACCATTGAACAGAGATTTTCAAAAAGTTCTGAAATAAGGCAAAAAAGACCAAAAAAAGGCGAGAAACTAAGTTCCCGCCTATGAATTCACTTTATAAATTTAGGTATTTAGAATGTATGGGTATAGCCTAAGTAGTATCTTCTTCTCAAAGGAGAGAATGATGACTGGGCCTGGCTTAAGTAACCAAAACGAACAGGGTCATAATTCTTATTAGGTTGTGGACGAGTATTCATTAAGTTCTTAACTGTGAAGTTAATTTTTCCACCCCATTTCCAAGTGTATGAATAGTTGAAGTCCAGCTCATGATAGCTTGGAATTTCAATCTCATTTCTTGAGTATTGAGACTGGCGATCACGAGATACAGTGAGCATAGTAAGACGAGCATAGTGAACCGAATTAGTCAGTGCAACGTAAGTTCTATTTTTCCAACTCTTTTGATAATCGATTTCTCTTTCAAATGAGAATCGTTGATCAGTTCTCTCAAAAATATACATTAAGCTTGAACCAATTTTAAGATCATAGTCACCAAAGAGATTAAACTTCACATCAAGTTGAGAATCAATCCCACGAAGAGTTCTTTTACCGAGGTTAACTACATTTGGAATACGCATTGAAGTTAGGTTTCCACTTCCATCGCGATTGATGGTTACGCCAAGATCAGTGAGTACTCCCGCTCCATAGTTATTTTCGATATCTGTGAAGTCATCAGCATCAATACTTGTGATGACATTTTCACCTTCGTAGTTCCACTGATCAACCATGAAGGTAATATTCTTAGTTGGCTGAATAACAGTACCAAAGTTATAAGTAACGGCCTCTTCTGCTTCAAGATCAGACTTATTAAATTCTGTTACATTATAGAAGTCATAGTTACCATTTGTTCCATCACTAAATCCTTGAAGACTCGTATTTTCTCTAGAGTAAACGTCAGTAATTCCAGGGGCCCTAAAGCCAGAACCTACAGAAGAGCGAAGAAGTACATGAGTACTTGGGCGATAAGAAAGTCCAAACTTCGGATTAAATGTACTTCCCATATCTGAATAATGGTCATAACGAGAAGCAATCGAAAGCTCAAGAGAGCGGAGAGGATTAACACTAAATTCAGCAAAGGCCGATTCAATATCCCTTCCCCCTTCAAAGTTTGCAGATGTTTGGGCCAAAGCTGTTCCATTAGAAAGAGCAGCATCATTATCGAATTCAAATTCTTCTTTTTGAATCTCTGCTCCTGCGGCCATACTTACAAGACCACCACCAGAGTAGAGCTGACCGAGATCAACAAGCTCTCCAGAGACAACGGCACGTGTTTGAAAAAGAAAACTATTATTGCGATATACAGGAGTAATGAAGGCCGAGCTTACATCTGATTTATTACCTTGAGCTGCGAGAAGATTAAAATCTCCACTTTCAACAAGATCCTTAAGAATATTTTGGTTGGCCTCACCGCTAACGACAGTTGCTTCATAATCTGCAATTGAAACTCCCGATTGAAGATCCCATGTCCAGTCGCTTGTCCCAAAGTATCCACCAGCACGCCCTTGAAATGAATATGTCTTTCTCACTTTCTCAGTTACATAATCACCAAGTTCTTCAACAAAAGATCCATTTAGCTCAAGGTTTCCACTTCCGTTTAGGTAAGAGTTATAAGCAGTGGTTTGAAGATCACTTCCAGAAATAGAAGTACCAAGACCATCAATCCAACGTACACTTTGGGGGTTAGAAAGAGATGTTGTTTTATTGCGGTTAAAGAGACCGAGGAAAGAGACATCGAATTTATCAAACTCGTAGCTTCCCGTCAGAAGCGCACTCATATCGTTATTATCAGGACGTTGCTGTTGGAAATAAAGGGGATTAGACTGACAATAGCCAGAAGAGCTACTACAAGGAGCTCCGATATCGTAATCACGATCATTCTCTAGATCTACATAAGATGTCTTAGCTGCACCATAACGAGAACCATCTACATAGTAGGAACCAAGATCAAATTCCGAAACATCTTGAGTTTTCTCAAACTGAAGAACGGCCATAATATTACCGCGATCAAAGTTATATCCATAAGTTGCAGAGTAGTTCTGTTGAAAACCTGCAGAAGTCATCTCTGCACGACTAAAGCCTGTTTGAACTTCTGCACCTGCATAATCGGTCTTCGTTTTAAAGTTGATAACCCCACTCATGGCATCAGAACCATAAATTGCTGAACCACTATCTTTCAGCATTTCAACATTTCCAATGGCCGCAGTAGGAAGGTCACGAATCGAGGTGTAGTAACCACCATCAAGTTTTGGCATTCTTAATCCATTAAGGAGGATAAGAACGTTACCCGCATGCTGACCACGAAAGCGAACATGGCCGCCGTCACTATAAACAGACTCAAAGGCCGGAGTTTCACGAAATACATCTCCAATTTCAACAGCACCACGCTTAGTGAACTCTTCGTTATTAATACTCTCAAGTGGTGAGATCCCTTCAACATCAATTTTCTTGATATAAGAGCCAGTTACAGAAATTTTCTCTACTTTTTGCTCACCATCTGTTTCAGATTGAGCGTAGACTCCATTGGAAAAGAGACTTGATAGTATGATGACGATGGGAAACATCGAGCGTTGGATGGACATGTGGACTTCCTTAATTTTGATAATATTAATGAGGTGTTATTAAGGTTTATGTCAGGAGTTGTAAACCCAACATTTATTGGCCAATCTAATCTTAACCATCAGTATTACTTATTTTGTAATTTTTACTGTAAATACAATAAAGCCCATTTTTACGCATAGCACCTTCGGGTTTTTTATTCACATATAGCACTAAATTTATTAGAAGAGTAAGTTGCACTAATAACCAACAAAGAAAGGGATAGCGTGGCCAAGCCAGAGCAGGATAAAATAAAAAAAATTCTCAAAGACCATGGCCTGCGCTTAACCAAAGCTAGAGAGCAAATTCTTGCTGAGTACCTAAGCAGTAAGAAGCCTCTTTCTATTTTCGATTTTAAGAAAAAAAAGATTTTCAGTTCATGGGACGAATCATCTATTTATCGAAATATTACGAAACTAGAAGAAGCTGGTCTCATCCAAATCGTTCCCTCTTCTAAGGATATTAAACTCTACGAGTTTGCTCCAAAGAAAGGTCATCACCATCATCATCATCACATTGTCTGTATTTCTTGCGATAACGTAGAGTGCCTCACCGATTGCAGCATTGATGATCAGCTAAAAAAAATGGCCAAGAAAGTTGGATTCACAATGAAGGGTCATACCTTAGAATTAACAGGTCTCTGCGCTACTTGCTCTACAAAGAAATAGTCAAGCTTCGCGTCAATCCCCCTATCTATTCAAAAATCAATCATAAGCTAACGAAATCTTAAAAAAGCCTAATGGCCGTTTAACACTTGGTTTGAAAGTATGTAGTATAGGTTTTCAAATTTTGAATAACCTATAAAAAAGAGAGACCTTGCATGAGCGACATTAGTTTTGAAACTGTAAAAGAATTAGATCATCAGTATCGTTATCAGAACTACAACCCATTTCCAGTTGAATTTGTTAAAGGAGAAAATGATATCCTCTTTGACGAAAACGGTAAGTCATATATTGATAACCTAAGCGGTATTGCTGTTATGTCTCTTGGTCATGGAAATAAAGACTTGGCCCAACTGGCCTATGATCAAGTGATGAGTATCCAACACACCTCAAATCTCTTCTTTAATAAAGAGCAATCTTTACTCTCCCAAACTATCGTTGAAGCGACTTTTCCTTCACGTCTTCTCTATTGTTCAACTGGAACAGAGGCCAATGAAGCTGCTTTCAAATTAATGAGGGCCTATGGAAACTCGAAGTCAGAAAAAAAGAATAAAGTCATTTCTCTAGTTAATAGTTTCCATGGAAGAACATTTGGCTCCATGGCCTTAACTGGTCAAGAGAAAGTACAAAAGGGCTTTGGAGATATGGTCTCTGGAGTTATTAATATTGAGCTCAATGATGTAGCTGCTCTTGAGCAGGCCTTTGATGAGAATGTTTGTGGAATAATCATGGAGACTCTCCAAGGTGAAGGTGGATTATCACTAGCATCACAAGAGTTTGTTACTAAGGCCCGTGAGTTGGCCACTCGATATGACGCTATTTTTGCCGTTGATGAAATTCAATCTGGTATTGGTCGTACTGGAAAACTTTTTCACTATGAGCACTACGCAATTACACCTGATGTAGTCACTATGGCCAAAGGGCTCGGTGGTGGATTTCCCATTGGTGCTATTCAAGTTGCAACTCAGTTTGAAAATGTCTTTAAGCCAGGAATGCATGGAACAACTTTTGGAGGAAATTACCTCGTATGTAGAGTTGCTCGCCATATAGTTGAAACCATTAATAAAGATAGCTTTCTCAAAGAAGTAGACGAAAAAGCTGACCTCTACGAAAAGGCCCTTAATGAACTTGTTGCAAGTAATGATAAGGCCATCGAATTAAGAGGCCGTGGGCTTATGCGCGGACTTAAAATTGATGACTCAATCGTTGCCCGTGAATTTGCCATTAAACTTCTAGATAAAGGGGTTGTGATAGGTGTAGCAGGTGGAAACACTCTTCGCTTTGTCCCTGCCCTAACGATTACAAAAGAAAATATTATAGCTTCAATACAAGCTGTCGCTGAACTTCTCAGCGAGTACTAACAATAGGATGATACATGGAAAAAAAGAATACTGCGCAGTTTAATGTTGCAGTTTTTGGAGCTAGAGGATACACCGGAATTGAAACTTGTCGTCTTCTCTTGAATCACCCCCATGTATCATCAATTCAATTAGTCAGTAATGACCCATCTTGGAAGCTTGAGCACGATCTTCTTGAAGCAAGAAGATCGTCTAAGGCCCTAAGCTATATATCCCGTGAAGACTTTTCTAGACGAGATCATTATACAGATGAGTTTGTCTTCCTTGCTTGTAGTGCAAAAGATGCTGCAGCCATGGCCTCAAGCCTCATAGAAAAGGGGGCACGAGTTATTGACCTAAGTGGTGCCCACCGTTTGGATAGAGAGCAGGCTTCTCGGTATTACGGGATTGAACATTCTAGTGAATTCTTTTGCAGTGAAAAGAACTACGGACTTGTTCCCCATCAAAAAGTCACCGCTCCACTTGTTTCAAATCCAGGCTGCTATGTTTCAAGTATTCTAATGGCACTACTTCCCCTTCTTAAACAAGACCTCATAGATGAAGACTCAATTGTAATTGACTCCAAGTCCGGAACAAGTGGGGCGGGAAGAGCTCCTAAGGACTTAACTAATTTGAGTGAGCTTGTTGATGGCCTCTCCCCCTATAAAATTGGTCAACACCAACACCTGCCTGAGATCATTCGCTATGCCGAGGTATTTGCAAATAAGAAAATTAATCCCCGCTTTACAACTACATTAATTCCCATAAAAAGAGGAATTCTTTCAACTCTCTATCTCGATTTAAAAGCAGATTTCTCTATGGCCGAGATTATCCAGTCCTATGCTACGGCCTACCAAGACTACCCTTTTGTAACCGTCTACTCTCTTGGAACGAATGAGAAGGAAGATCATAAACTCGCCCTAAGAAATGTTCTCCATACGAATCAAACTCAAATCACTCTTCATCTTGAAGATAGGCGCTTAAGCGTCTTCAGCATGATCGATAACCTCATGAAAGGTGCGGCAGGACAGGCAATTGAAAATTTCAATCATCTCATTAATCAACCCTTGACCACAGGATTTCCTGTTTAAGGACTTATTATGGAACCAGCACAGGCCATGCAAAAAACAAAACTTCCAAAAGGATTTAGCTCCAATAGTGTTAACTGTGGAGTAAGAAAATACCGCCCCGACATAGGAATTGTCTCATCAGATAGAGATATGGTCGTGGCAGGAGTCTTTACAAAGAATAATTGTAAAGCGGCTCCCGTTAAATATTGTCAGTCTATTCTTCCATCTAATAAGATCCGCCATATTCTAACAAACTCTGGCCAAGCAAACTCTGCGACAGGCAACAAAGGAATAGAAGATAATCTTGAATTGATTGATCATACGGCCACAACTTTTGGCTGTGAACGTGATCAAGTTGTTATATCTTCAACAGGAGTGATTGGTGTTCCTTTGGAGATGAAGAAACTCAGAAGAGGAATTAGTGAGCTTCACGATCGTAAATCAAAGAATGCGAACTCTTTTGCTCTCGCCATAATGACAACAGACCTAATCCCAAAGAGTGTTTATAAAGATATTGAATTATCAGAAGGCACTGTACGTCTAACAGGAGTCTGCAAAGGCTCCGGGATGATACACCCCAATATGGCGACTATGCTTGGCTATGTCTTTACAGATGTAGCGCTAACGACAGATAAGGCCCAGGCCATGGTAAAAGAAGTCGCCGATAAGAGCTTTAATATGATTAGCGTTGATGGTGAGACTTCAACCAACGACTCTTTCTTTCTTGCCGCTAACGGTGCTAGTGAACTCACTCTTAATAATCCCGAAGATGAGGCCATTTTCATGAGGGCCTTTGAAGAGATATCTATTTTCATGGCAAAATCAATAGCCGCAGATGGAGAAGGTGCTACCAAACTCATTGAAGTTCAACTCATTGGCCACAATGACTTAGATAATGCACGTGAAGCTGCAAGAGGAATTACAAACTCTCCCCTTGTAAAGACTGCCATCCATGGTGAAGACCCTAACTGGGGCAGAATCTACTCTCGCCTTGGTCAATTTGGCGTTCCTGAAGACCTCATGGATAAACTCGATCTTCGCATTCAAGGAGTCCCAATTGTTGAAGCCGGGCAACCTATTCCACTAGACTATTATAAAATGAAAACGCGCTTCACTGAGGATCTAATCAAAATAGAAATTGATTTCCACTCAGGTGATGTTGAGGCCACAGCTTGGGGTTGCGACCTTTCAAAGAAATATATCGATATCAATACAGAGTACAATTAGGATGAATATTGTCGTAAAAATAGGTGGTGCTTTCCTTGAAAAGAGCCAGAATAACTTTTGGGTTAAAGAGCTAATCACTCTCTTTAACGAAGGACACCAAGTCACAGTCGTACATGGAGCTGGTCCCTATATCAGCAGAGCTTTTGAAGAAAAAGGGCTTACTCCTGTGTTTATCGATGGTCAACGAGTAACAGGCCCAGATGAAGTCACAATTGTTGAGGATGTACTCACCAATCAAATCAACCGCAAACTCGTCGATCTCTTCCAAGAAAATGGGGCCTACGCCTATGGTATCTCTGGTGTTGATGGAAAAATCCTTCAATGCTCAACTCTAAATCCCGAACTCGGACAAGTTGGAAAAGTCGATCATGTCAGAGAAAAAGTCTTTCAAGGTCTAACACGAGGGGGAATCATCATACTCTCTCCGGTGGGCATTGATCCTACAGGGAAAAAGAAATTCAATGTGAATGCAGATGTTGCAGCGGCAGCAGTAGCAAAAGCAACCGGAGCAACACTTTTATTCCTAACAGGAGAAACAGGCCTTCTCGATGCTGATGGTGGCGTTATCCCTAAAGTAAACTGTCAAACCGTTCAATCGATGATTGAAGATGGATCAATCCTCGGTGGAATGATCGTGAAAGCGCAAATGATTATGGATATTCTCACAAAGAGTGAGCAGGTTTGTATCCTTAATGCTGAAACTCAAGGAAATATCTTAGACTTTGTCAGAGAAGCAAAAGTAAACGGTACCTTATTCGTAAAATAAACTATAAACTGATCGCTTTAATTGGTGCTATAGCAATTTTGCATCCTTGGTCTCCTAACACCATCAATCCTCTGATTATGGTAGTAAGCGTACATAATCAAGAAATCTAACAGTCGATCGACTCTCTTTGTCGTGCACCACGTTCTGCGTGTAAGACGTTTGATATTATCCCTAAACATAGCTGCCGTTTGATTGAGAGAAAATAGTGGATCATGCCCTCCCTTTTTCATTTCACCTTGCCCGACAACAGCGGGCTTGCGTCCTTTATAGGTCTTGTGAATCGCATGTGGTTTATGCTTTTTTACAACTGATGGATAGTGCTTAGATTGATCAGAAAATAGTA
>JBLWXW010000001.1:493001-612802 GCA_048267265.1 Bacteriovoracaceae bacterium | reverse complement strand
GATGGTAATGCCAGGTGATAACACTTCTATTAAAGTAGAGCTTATCACACCAATCGCTATGGAGAAGGGACTTAAGTTCGCTATCCGTGAAGGTGGGCGTACTATCGGTGCCGGAACTGTTGCTGAAATTCAGGACTAATCTGAAAATATTGCAGAGTTTCAATAATATTAGTGGAGAGATTTAGAGGTCTCTCCACTTTTTTTAAGAAAAAAGAAAAATAACTAAAAAAAAGTTTGACATTGGGCCGCAAAATATTTAAAAGTGTGCTTCAAATTAAATTAGGAATAGGTTGAAGATGAAAGCGTCAAGATTGCGAATCAAGCTGAGAGCGTACGATCACAAGTTGTTAGATAATTCTGTTAATGAGATAGTTAATACTGCGAAAGAGACTGGAGCACGAGTTGCTGGTCCTATTCCACTTCCAACTGAGATCAACAAGTTTACTGTTCTACGTGGACCTCACGTAAATAAGAAGTCTAGAGAGCAGTTCGAAATGAGAACACACAAAAGATTGATCGATATCGTCGATCCAACACAGCAAACCGTTGACAGCCTTATGAAACTTGACCTGTCATCAGGTGTTGATGTTGAAATTAAATACTAAATAGGTTTAGGGCTCCGGCCCTAGTGACATTAATAAACCATGCACGCATCCCTGTCGTCAGGGTGATGCTGTGGAGGCTAAATGACTGAAGAAACAAAAGCAGTTGAAGAAACTGCAGAAAACACTTCTAACACTTCAAGCACTGTTGATCTAACAGCAATCTATGGTGTTAAAGCTGGTATGACCAGAATCTTTGATGAGGCTGGTAACCACGTTCCTGTAACTGTAATCAAACTTGAAAAGAACTTCATCACTCAAGTGAAAAACACTGAGAAAGATGGTTATACTGCATACCAAGTTGGTTATAACGTAAAGAAAGACAAGCACGTAAATAAAGCAACTAAAGGCCGTCTTGCGAAAGCAAACGTAGCTTCTGGTGTTACTAGATTTACTGAACTTAGAGTTGACGACGCTAAGGCAGAAGATCTAGGTAAAGAGCTTGGTCTTGGTAACTTTACTGCTTCTACTTGGGTGGACGTTACAGGTACTTCTAAAGGTAAGGGTTTTCAAGGGGTTATGAAAAAATATAACTTCGCTGGGGGTCCTGCTGCTCACGGTTCTAAATTCCATAGAACAACTGGTTCGATTGGTAACAGAGCTACACCTGGTAAAGTTTGGAAAAACAAAAAACTTCCTGGGCACATGGGTTGTCAAACTAAGACAGTTCAAAACCTAGTTGTAGTAGAAGTTAATGAAGATAAAGGTTACATGTTGATTAAAGGCTCTGTTCCTGGTGCGAAAAACAGCTGGGTTAAGATTGCAAAGTCGATCAAGAAGTAAGGCAATAGTTACTAAGAGGATATAACGATGACTGATATAACAGTTTTAAATTCAAAGTTTGAAGAATCGGGAAAACTAAGTACCACTGTTAGCCTTACAGCTGATGATGTTAAAGCTCCCGCGGTTCATCAAGTTGTTAAAGCTAATCTTGCTGGAAAAAGACAAGGTACACACTCTACAAAGACAAGAGCTTTCGTAAGTGGTGGTGGTGCTAAGCCTTTCAAGCAAAAGGGTACTGGTAGAGCGAGACAAGGTACAAACCGTTCCGGCCTTATGGTTGGTGGTGCTAGAGTATTTGGTCCACTCCCAAGAAAATATGATCAAAAAGTAAATAAGAAAGTATCTAAAGTAGCAGTTCAGTCTATTATTGCTGACAAGCTACAGGCTGGAAAACTTGTTGTAGTAGATAGCTTCAATTCAACAGGTAAAACAAAAGATATGTTTAAGACACTTAGTGATAATGGTCTTCTTTCAGCTTTAGTAGTTACTGCTAAAAGTGATGATCTCGCATTGAGAGCAGCAAAAAATATTAGAACAGCAACAGCACTTCCTGTAGCTGCATTCAATGTATACGATGCTGTTAAATACGAGAATCTAGTAATTGAAAAACAAGCTTTGGAAACATTGCTTAACAGATTGGTGTAATTATGGCCCAGTTAGAAAATGTATTGAAGAAACCGTTGATTACTGAAAAGACATCAATTATCGGTGAAGAAACTAACCGTTATGGATTTGTTGTTGACCTTAAGGCTAACAAAAATCAAATCAAAACTGCTATTGAGTCACTCTACGATGTAAAAGTTCTTAACGTTAAGACAAGTATCCTTCCGGGGAAAGTAAAGAGAGCCGGAAAGACTGTAAAGAAAACAAGTAAGACTAAAAAAGCTTATGTTCAATTGGCCGAAGGTCAAAAGATCGAGTTTTTTAAGGGTGTTTAATAGCTCAAGGCTAAGGATAGAAAATGGGAATTACAAGATTTAAACCAACAACTCCTACACTTAGAGAAAAAGCTGTTGTAAATAGCGATGAGCTTACAAAAGGTGCAAAAGTACTGAAGTCAGCATTGGCTCCAATGAAGTCAAAAGCTGGTCGTAACAATGCTGGTCGTATTACAACTCGTCACCATGGTGGTGGGGTTAAGAGAAGATACAGAAATGTAGACTTCAAAAGAAATAAAGAAAATATCCCTGCTAAAGTTCAGGCGATTGCTTACGATCCAAATAGAACTTGTAACCTAGCGCTACTAGCATACGCTGATGGATTCAAGACTTATATTTTAGCTCCACATGGACTAAAAGCTGGTGATACAGTTATTTCTTCTGCAGATGCCGATATTAAAGTTGGTAACTCTAAGAAACTAAAAGATATCCCAGTTGGTACTCTCGTGCATAACGTAGAACTGTATCCAGGTGCAGGTGGGCAGCTTGCTCGTTCAGCTGGTGCTTATGTTCAAGTTATGGCAAAAGAAGGTGTTGAAATTCTTCTAAGAATGCCATCAGGTGAACTACGTAAGGTTAGACAAGATTGTCGTGCGACTATTGGTCAGGTTGGAAACATCGATCATGAGAAGCGTAACTTAGGTAAAGCCGGTACTACTAGAAAACTAGGTATCAGACCAACTGTTCGTGGTGTGGTTATGAACCCAGTTGATCACCCACACGGTGGTGGTGAAGGTAGAACTTCTGGTGGACGTCATCCTGTGTCTCCATGGGGTACTCCAACTAAAGGTTACAAGACAAGAAAAAATAAGAGAACAAATCGCTACATTGTAAAACGTAGAAAATAGTTAGGGAGTTAAATTATGGCCCGTTCATTAAAAAAAGGACCATTTGTTGAAATATCATTGATGAAGAAAGTTATGGCTGCTCAGGGGGAAGGTAATTCCAACAAAGTAATCAAAACTTGGTCAAGAAGTTCTACAATTGTTCCAGAGTTTATTGGATTAACGTTTGCTGTTCATAATGGGAAAAAATTTATCCCTGTATATGTTACTGATAACATGATTGGACACAAGCTTGGTGAATTTGCACTTACACGTACCTTTAATGGTCACGGTGCAGATAAGAAGAAGAAATAGAAAGTAGTATTTGAATAGGAGAGGTCAGTATGGCCATTGTTGTAAAAAATAGTAGAGTTGGGATTGCTCCTCGAAAAGTTGCTCAGGTATGCGACCTAGTAAGAAACAAGAGAGCATCTGAAGCGTTAAAAATTCTTCGCTATTGTGAGAAAAAAGAAATCGCAATTATGCTTACAAAGCTTATTAACAGTGGTTTGGCCATTGCTGCGGATTCTGAAAAATACGATATTGATAACCTCGTAATTAGTTCAGTTTATGCTAATGAAGGTCCTACATTGAAGCGAATTCAACCTCGTGCCCAAGGTAGAGCATTTAGAGTTAGAAAAAGAACTAGTCACGTTTTAGTAGAGATGAAGGAAGCATAGGATAAATTATGGGACAAAAAGTACATCCATATGGATTTAGATTAGGTTACATCAAAGGTTGGAATTCTAACTGGTACGCCGATAAAACTACTTATGCAAAAACTCTTCAAGAAGATTTAGCAATCAGAAAGTATATCGACAAGAACATGAAGAATGCTTCTGTTGCTAACGTAGATATTGCTAGAACATCTGATCAAGTTAAAGTGACTGTTTACACAGCTAAGCCTGGTGTAGCAATTGGTAAGAAAGGTGCTGGGATCGAGAAAATTAGAAATGATCTTAAGAGACTTACTGAAGGAACTTTGATCTTTAATATTGCTGAAGTTAAGCGTCCTGATGCAGATGCAAAACTTATTGCTGAAAATATCGCTTCTCAACTTGAGAAGAGGGTGGCTTTCAGACGTGCGATGAAGAAAGTGATTCAATCAGCTTTCCGTGCTGGTGTAAAAGGTATTAGAGTAAGAACTGCTGGACGTCTTGGTGGAGCTGAGATGGCAAGAGCAGAAGGGTACTCTGAAAGAAAAGTACCTCTTCACACTTTACGTGCAGATATTGATTACAACACAGCAGAGGCTCAAACAACTTACGGGATTATCGGAGTTAAGGTTTGGGTTTACAAGGGTGAGATTTACAAATAATCACCAATTTATACGAATAAATAATTAATGTTGAGGTAGAAAATGCTCAGTCCAAAGAAAGTAAAATGGCGTAAACAGCAAAAAGGCCGCATGAAAGGTAAAGCATATCGTGGAAATACTATAACCTTCGGCGATTTTGCTATACAAGCGACCTCTTGTGGGTATATAACAAACCGCCAAATAGAAGCAGCGCGTATCGCCATGACCCGTAAAATTAAAAGGGGTGGTAACGTATGGATTAAAATCTTCCCAGATAAGGTTCTTACAAAGAAGCCTGCGGAAGTAAGAATGGGGAAAGGTAAAGGTTCTCCAGATAGCTGGGTTGCTGTTATTAAACCTGGTAGAGTTCTTTTTGAGATCAGTCATATTGACCATGATCTTGCTAAAAGAGCGCTTCAGTTAGCTTGTTACAAGTTACCTGTTAAAACGAAAATTATTAAGAAAGCTACTGCAGAAGCTGCTGCAGAGTAAAAGTTGAGGAAGTTATGGCTGAAGTGATTAATTTTAAGGATATCAAAGACTTAGATGCAGCTGCTATCGACTCTAAGGTTTCTGAGCTTAGAAAGCAGATTTTCCAAATGAATATGGAAAAAGCAACAAGTGGACTTGAAAAACCACACGGTTTGAAAGTTCTTAAGAAAAACATTGCAAAACTTCTTACTGCAAAGAACGCAAAGAAATAAGCAGATAGGGTATTGATATGACTGAGAATACACAGAATTTAAAATTTAAAAGAAAACTATACGGCGTTGTAACTTCTGATACTAACGATAAGACAATTGTTGTTAATGTAGTGAGAAGATTTAAGCACAGAACATATAATAAGTTCGTGTCTCAATCTAAGAAGTATCACGCACATGATACAGATAATAAAGCGAAGGTTGGGGATAGAGTTACTATTGTTGAATCTAAGCCTTACTCAAAGAAAAAGAAGTGGGAGCTACTTAGTATTAACTAAGTAACTTTTAAGAAGCTATATAAAGCGAACGGAGAAGTACCATGATCCAAATGCAGACGAAGCTAGATGTTGCAGATAACTCGGGCGCAAAATTTGTAAAATGTATTAAAGTTCTAGGTGGCTCAAAAAGAATGAGTGCCGGACTTGGAGATATTGTAGTTGTAGCAGTTCAACAAGCTCTTCCTGGTGGAAAAATCAAGAAAGGTGATGTAAAGAAAGCTGTAATCGTAAGAACTACATATCCAATTAGAAGAGAAGATGGATCTTATATTAGATTCGATAAGAACAGTGTGGTTATTTTAAACCCAAACAATGAACCAGTTGGAACAAGGATTTTTGGACCAGTGGCTAGAGAGCTTAGAGGAAAATCATTCACTAAGATCTGTTCACTTGCACCAGAAGTACTTTAATTCTTAGGGAAATATTATGCAAAAGCTTAAAGTAAATGATGAAGTTGTAGTAATTGCTGGAAAGGATAAAGGTAAAACTGGAAAGCTTTCAAAGATTAACTCGAAAACAAGTAAAGTTCTTGTTGAAGGTGTTAACGTAGTAAAGAAAGCTCTAAGACCTTCACAAGAAAATCCTCAAGGTGGTTTCGCTGAAGTAGAAAGACCTATCCACATTTCTAATATTCAAGTTGTAAGTCCTAAGACTAAGAAAGCAACTAGAGTAAGAATTGAAGAAAAAGACGGGAAAAAGGTAAGAGTAGCTGTAGCTTGTGGATCAGTACTCAGCTAACAATATAGAGGCTTATTATGAGTAGATTAGGTGATATTTACAAAAACGAAATTCGATCAAAAATGCAAGACAAGTTTGGTTACAAGAACGTAAACCAAATTCCAAAGCTTGATAAGATCGTTGTGAACTGTGTAACTAAAGACTGTGTTGTTAACTCTAAAGTAGTTGATAGCATCAAAAATGATCTTGAAGCTATTACAGGTCAAAAGGCTGTTACAGCCAAAGCTAAGAAATCAATTGCTTCATTCAAGGTAAGAGAAGGTCAGGCCCTTGGTGCTTCTGTTACATTAAGAGGCGAAAGAATGTTTGAATTCTTAGACAGACTAGTTTCTATTTCTCTTCCGAGAGTAAGAGACTTTAGAGGTGTATCTTCTAAGGCTTTCGACGGACAAGGAAACTACACTCTTGGTCTTAAAGAACAAATCATTTTCCCAGAAATCAACTACGATAAAATTGATAAAGTAAGAGGAATGGGGATTTCAATCGTAACAACTGCAACGAATAACGAAGAAGGACGTGAACTACTCACTCTTCTTGGTGTTCCGTTTAAGAAATAAGGTAGAACGATATGGCAAGATTAGCACAAGTCGTAAAGAACGAAAGAAGAAAAAAACAATCTCAAAAGCAACTAACTCTTCGTAAAGAGCTTAGAAAAAAGGTAAGAGATGAGAAACTTTCTGATGAAGAAAGATTTGAAGCACAACTTAAGCTTCAGTCTCTACCAAGAAATGCTTGTGAAAATAGAGTAAGAAATAGATGTGGATTGACTGGTAGACCAAGAGGTTTTTATAGAGCATTTGGTCTTTCAAGAATTCAGTTAAGAGAATTAGGCCATAGAGGTATGATTCCTGGTTTAACTAAGTCAAGCTGGTAAGGACGGAGAGTAGTATTATGATGACAGATCCTATTGCAGATATGTTGACTAGAATGAGAAACGCTTTAAATGCTGGGCATGATAGAGTTGAGTTTCCTGCTAGTAAGTTAAAAGCAAATGTATGTAAAGTGTTGAAAGATGAAGGTTATATCAAGTCTTTCAAGATTATTGCTAAAGATAAAGCTGATATTAGAATTAAACTTCTGTTCAAAGACGATGCTATTGTTGGACTAGAAAGATACTCAAAGCCAGGTCTACGTCAGTACCGTGGTTACAATGAAATGCCAAAAGTCCTGAGTGGGCTAGGGATTTCTGTGGTATCAACATCAAAAGGTGTTATGAGTTCTAAAGAAGCCAAAACTAAGAAAGTCGGCGGTGAAGTACTTTGTAGCGTATGGTAATCATCGCTAGCTGAAGTTGTGAGGGTAATAAAATGTCAAGAATTGGAAAGCTACCCATTGTAGTACCAGAAAAAGTTGAAGTTAAAATTGATGGAGCACACGTTGCCGTAAAAGGACCTAATGGAGCTCTTGATTATACTTTTACTAATGAAGTAAAAATTGAACTAAACAATAAAGAAGTTCTTGTAACTCCTGTAGATGAGTCTAAAAGCGCTCGTTCACTTTGGGGAACAACAAGAACATTAATCAACAACATGGTTACTGGTGTTACTACAGGTTTCACTAAGTCATTAGAGTTTAATGGTGTTGGTTATAAGGCTGCTGTTTCAGGAAATACATTAACACTTAATTTAGGGTATTCTCACCCGATTGATTATGTATTACCCGAAGGTGTAAGCGCGAAAGTAAACAAAAACGTTATTGATGTTACTGGTGCTAATAAAGAGCTAGTTGGATTTGCTGCTGCAAAGATTAGATCTTTCAGACCACCTGAGCCATATAAAGGTAAAGGTGTTAAGTACGCTGATGAGCATATTATTAGAAAAGCTGGTAAAACCGGTGGTAAGAAGTAGGAAAAGTTAGGGTAGTATTATGAGAAAGCCAAACGGAAAGATTAAAAATGCTTCTGCAGAAAGAAGGCTAAGAAGAAAGCTTTCTATTAGAAAGCAGATTATTGGTAGCACTGAGAGACCTAGAGTTTGCGTTAGTAAATCTAACAAAAATATCTTTGTCCAAGTTATCGATGATTCTGTATCAAAAACACTTTTTTCTGTACAAACATTCGGAAAAAATGCTGTAGACGCTAAAGCAAATAAAGATGGTGCTAAAGTTGTTGGAGCAAAGATTGCTGAGCAACTGAAAGGTAAAAGCATTGAAAGAGTAGTTTTTGATAGATCTGGTTATAAGTACCACGGTGTGGTTGCTGCACTAGCAGATTCAATTAGAGAAAATGGAATTCAAGTTTAATCTCTGAGGAAAGTTATGAGTGAAGAAAATAAAACTGTAGAAACAGAAGAAGTTCAAGCTGAAAAAGCTGGTGTTGAAAGCGGAAAAGACGGTAAAGAAAAGAAGCAAGCTCGTAAGGGCGGCAGAGGTTCTTCTCCTCGTAAGGCAAAGCAACCACAAGTTGCTCCTGAGTTCGAAGAGAGAGTTGTTGCTGTAAACAGAGTTGCTAAAGTTGTTAAAGGTGGACGTAGGTTTTCATTTTCAGCACTCATGATTGTTGGAGATAAGAAGGGACGCGTTGGATATGGACTCGGGAAAGCAAAAGAAGTTCCTGAAGCTATTCGTAAGGCGACTCAAGCTGCACAAAAGAATCTTATTCATGTACCTCTCGATGGTGGAACAATTCCTCATGAGATCCTAGGTAAGTTTGATGCTGGAAAAATTCTTTTCAAACCTGCTGCTCAAGGTACAGGGGTTAAGGCCGCTGGTGCATGTCGTGCAATTTTAGAACTTGCTGGCGTAAGAGATGTTCTTACTAAGTCTCTAAATGGTACAAACCCACACAACGTTGTTAAGGCTACTTTTAAAGCACTAAGTGACCTTCGCTCTGTTGAAAAAATTGCTAACGTTAGAGGTAAAGATCCTAAAGGTCTTAGATTATAAGATACCTTTTGGTTATATAAGGATTGAATTATGAGTAAAACAATTACAGTGAAGTTGAAAAAAAGTGTGATTAGCTGTACAGATAAGCAAAAAGCTTGTGTAAAGGGACTCGGACTTAGAAAGACAGGTACTTCTAAGACTTTAGAGAATACTCCAGCTGTTCGCGGAATGATTAAAAAAGTAATTCATCTACTTGAGATTGCTGAATAAGTTGAAAGAGGAATAGTATGTTAACGCTAAATAATTTGAAAAGCCCAAAAGGTGCCCACAGAAATATTAAAAGAATTGGTCGTGGACAAGGTTCTGGTCAAGGTACTCAGGCCGGTAAAGGTCACAAAGGTCAAAAAGCTAGAGCTGGTGGTGGTGTTCGTACTGGTTTTGAAGGTGGAGCGATGCCTCTATATATGAGATTACCTAAAAAAGGTTTCTCAAATGCACCTTTTAAAACAGAGTATGCTGAAGTTTCATTGGCACAACTTGATGCAAAATTTGAGTCGGGCGAAGTTACGCGCGAAGCGTTGGTAGCCGCTGGTCTTCTTAAAGGTATCAATAAAAGACTTCCAATTAAAATTCTTGCAAATGGGGAGCTTACAAAGAAGCTAACTTTTATTAAGATTAATAAGTTCTCAAAAGCTGCTATTGAAGCAATCCAAAAAGCAGGCGGAGAGATCAAAGAATAACTCTTAATAAAAGGACTTTAGTCGATGGCATCTGCTCAAGGAAAAATCGAAGAGCTCAAGAAGAAAATCTTTTTTACTCTTTTATTGTTATTTGTATATAGAATGGCAGCTCAAATCCCTGTTCCAGGGATTGACGGGGCTGCCATGAAGTCGTATTTTGCGGCAAATAGTGGTGGTGTATTTGATCTGATCAATACCTTTTCAGGTGGATCATTCAAAAGATTCTCTATTCTCGCACTAGGGATCATGCCTTATATCACCACATCAATTATCTTTAGTCTTCTTGGTGAAGTAATTCCTCAGCTTGCTGAGCTTCAAGAAGATGCGGATGGACACAAGAAAATTCAGAAGTGGACTAGATATGCAACAGTTGTTCTCTGTTGTATTCAAGGTTTTGGAATGGCTGCGGCCTTCGAAACATTTAAGAGTCCTGGTGGCTTAGCTGTTATCCCTGAGCCAGGTATGCTTTTCAGGCTTACTGCAATGATTACTCTTGCAGGTGGGACAATGTTCCTTTTATGGCTGGGTGAGCGTATCACTGAATTTGGTCTAGAAAATGGTGTGTCGCTAATTATCTTTACTGGTATTGCGGTGGAGCTTCCTGCAGAACTATTTCAAAAGCTTACGCTTTTCAGAAATGGTGAGCTTGGTGGATTCTCTCTATTGCTCTTTGTTGCAGTAATTTTAATATCTTTCTTCGTTGTTGCTTATATTGAAAGATCCCATAGAGCTATTCCTGTTCAATATGCAAAGAAAGTTGTTCACAATCGTGTATATGGTGGAACTCAAACTCTACCAATGAGACTAGATACAGGTGGAGTTATGCCTCCTATCCTAGCAAGTTCTCTTCTTATGGCACCAACAACAATGGCCAACTTTATTTCTACTGATAGCTGGATTAAGCCATATGTAGATCAAGTTGTTCAGAGTTTATATCCAGGACAGCTTTTATTTAACGTTCTTTTTGCTCTTCTAATTGTTTATATGGCATATTTTTATGCTCCTATTCAATTTAAGACGAAAAAGATTGCTGAAATGCTCCAAAAGAATAATGCATTTATCCCAGGTTATAGACCAGGGAAGCAAACTCAGGATTACTTAGACTACTTACTAAATAGACTAACATTCTTTGGTGCTTTATTTTTAGTATTTATTTGTATCGGACCGACTCTTATTACTGGTGCAAATACGAGATTTGGTGGAACAGCTCTACTTATTCTTGTTTCTGTATCAATAAGAGTAATGATGAATATTCAATCCTTTATGTATGCCGACAAATATGACTCTGCTCATAAGTCACGTGGTAAATATAAAGGTGCTAACAGAAGGTTCTAATATATGAAGCCACAGTTAATCTTACTCGGAGCACCTGGTTCTGGAAAAGGAACTCAAGCTGCAAGACTAGTGTCTGAGCTCGGGTATGAGCATATCTCAACTGGTGATCTACTGAGAAAAGAGATTAAGTCTGGATCGGATCTTGGCCAAAAGGTACAAGGGATCATGGATGCGGGAAAACTTGTGGATGATCATACTGTTCTAGAGCTTCTCAATGCGAATTGTGATCTTGACACACACCAGTATATTTTTGATGGTTTTCCACGTAATCATGATCAGTCAAAGCTTCTTGATGAGGAAGTACTTAAGGAAACAGCCAGTAGAGCGGTATATTTTGATATTGATTTAGATATGCTTGCAGCTCGTCTTGTTAACAGAAGAACGTGTTCAGGATGTGGTGAAATATATAATTTATTGAGTAAAGCTCCTAAAGCAGATGGCGTATGCGATAAGTGCGGTGGTGAACTTGCTCAGCGTAAAGATGATAATGAAGAAACAGTAAAAACACGTTTGCAAGTGTTTAAGGATACTGTAGAGCCTATTTTAAGTTACTATGAAGAATCGGGTCGTCTCGGTCGTATAGATGCTTCTCAGGCTCCAGATGCTGTTTTTGAGAGTTTAAAAAAGCAAACAGAAATTTAGATATAAAAATAATAGGTCTGGTCTTTTAAAGGTTGCATTATAGTGATGTAGCGTATATATAGGCTAGACGCGAAATAGGGCATTTGTTATTTATGGCAGATAAAGAAGTCATTGAAGTTGAAGGTGAAGTTACAGAGCTTCTGCCTAATACAAAGTTTAAAGTGAAACTTCCTAACGGACACAGTGTGATTGCACATATTAGTGGGAAGATGAGAATGCACTTTATCAAGATTTTGCCAGGTGACAAAGTGCTTGTTGAAATTTCAAAATACGACCTAACTAAGGGAAGAATTACTTACAGAAGTAAAGGCAGATAAGGTTAAGTCAGAAGGCTTGGCCATTAAAAAAGGAAGTGGAAGATGAAAGTAAGAGCTTCAGTTAAGAAAATTTGTAAAGACTGCAAACAAGTAAAAAGAAAGGGTATCCTTCGTATTGTTTGTAAAAAGAATCCAAAACATAAACAAAGACAAGGCTAATAACAGCTTTAAGTATAGGATGGGAGTGTAGCTATGGCGCGTATTCTTGGTGTTGATATTCCTAGAAATAAAGTTCTAAGAGTTGCTTTGAGATCACTTTATGGAGTGGGACCAAAAGTTGCTTTAGATGTTCTAGAGAAAGCAGGGGTAAACCCTGAAGGTAGTTCTAATGATCTTACAGAAGAAGAAAGTCAGACGATTCGTAAGATTTTAGAAGAAGAATTTACAGTAGAAGGTGACCTACGTCGTGAGGTTGGCTTGAATATTAAAAGACTAAAAGACATGGGTTGTTACCGTGGTATTCGTCACAGAAGAAGTCTTCCTGTAAGAGGACAGCGTACGAATACAAACGCGAGAACTCGTAAAGGTCCAGCTGTTTCGATTGCTGGTAAAAAGTCTATCAAGTCAATGAAGTAGAAGTAGGAGCTGAGCAATGGTTAAGAAAACTGCTACAAAGAAAAAAGTTAAAAAGAATGTCTCAAGTGGTGTTTGTTACATCCAGGCATCTTTCAATAATACAATCGTTACTTTTACAGATACTCAAGGAAATGCATTGGCATGGGCTTCGGCTGGTCAATTAGGATTTAGAGGATCTAAAAAATCAACTCCATTTGCTGCTCAATCTGCTTCACTAGAAGCTGCTAAGAGAGCAATGGAACATGGTCTTCAAACTGTAGAGGTTAGAGTTAAGGGACCTGGTGCGGGGCGTGAGAATGCTATCCGTGCTCTTGTTCAAGCTGGATTAAAAATCACAGCTGTTGCCGACAAGTCTCCAATACCTCATAATGGATGTCGTGCACCTAAAAGAAGAAGAGTTTAATTAAAGTTTCACAGGAGACTATGAGAATGGATACATTTGTTGAAAAAAACTGGACTAACATGATTAGACCAGTTTCCCTAGAAGGAGAGGCGGAAGCTTCAAGTTATGGTAAATTCGTTGCTAGGCCACTAGAGCGAGGATACGGACAGACTTTAGGGAACTCTCTAAGAAGAGTATTACTTTCTTCGCTTCAAGGAGCGGGGATTGTTGCCATTCGTATTGAAGGCGTTGATCACGAGTTTGGAACGATCAACAATGTTAAGGAAGAAGTTTCTGAAATTATTCTTAACCTTAAAGAAGTACGCTTTAAGCTTAAGGGTAAAGAAGATGTAATCCTTACTCTAGAGAAATCTGGAGAAGGTCCTGTTACAGCTGCTAATATTGCTGAAAACTCAGCTGTTGAAGTGCTTAACCCTGATCACACAATTTGTAACGTTTCTTCTGGTGGTAACATCAGAATGGAAATCAAAGTTGCTCGTGGTAAAGGTTATGTAACTGCTCTTGATAATAAAGAAGAGTATGATCTACCTGTAGGTTGGATTTATATTGATACTCTTTTTTCACCTGTTCACAGAGTAAATTACACTGTAACAAATTCACGTGTTGGGAAAAGAACTGACTATGACAAACTTACTCTTGAAGTTTGGACAAATAGTGGTATAGATCCTAACGATGCCGTTGCATTCTCTGCAAAGATTTTAAGAGACCAGCTTGCTGTATTCTTAAACTTTGAAGATGAGGATGAAGTTGTTCGCGTTGAAACTCAGCAGTCAGCACCTGCTCAGTCTCCAGCAAATAACTTCCTTCTGAAGCCTGTTAGTGAACTTGAACTTTCTGTTCGTTCAGCTAATTGTCTTCAAAATGCAAACATCAAGTACATCTATGAACTTGTTTCTAAGACGGAAGGTGAGATGCTTAGAACTAAGAACTTTGGACGTAAGTCTCTTAATGAAATTAAGGAGATCTTGTCACAAATGGGTCTTGGGCTAGGTATGAAAGTTGATAGCATCATGAAAGAGATGCAAGAAAAGAAGGATGCTGAATAACAGTTGTTGTTGAGGAGTTGGCGTTATGAGACACCAAAGAAGAAAATATAGAATTGGAACTACACCAAGTCACAGAAAATCACTTGTGAGAAACCTTGCTGTAGAAGTAATTGAGCACGAGCAAATTAAGACTACACATATTAAGTGTAAGGCCATTAGACCAGTCGTTGAAAAGCTAATTACATTAGCTAAGAATGATACTGTTGCTAATCGTCGTCTTGCTTTCAGAAAGCTAAATAACAAAGATGCTGTTAAGAGACTTTTTGAAGAAGTTGCTCCTAAGTTTAAGGATAGAGCTGGTGGTTACACTAGAATTCTTAAGCTTGCTGATGGTCGCGTTGGTGATAACTCTAAAATGGGTATCATCGCTCTCGTTGACTAATATTTGTTTTTTTACAAATAAACTGAGCTTTAATAACCTTCTTGGGTAACACCAAGAAGGTTTTTTAATTTTATGTCTTCAAAAACAAAGCCGAATCCTATTCCTTTCAGTATGAAAATCTCAGTTGTTGCTTTGATTATGGCAGCTACATTGGGATATTCAATCATTAAGAAACGTCAAATTGATAAACTTACCAATACAGAGAATAATTTAATTCTTAAAGAGCTTCCTCGCTTTGAGGTTCCTGCTCTAGATGGTGGATTTATCTCTTCTGGTAATCTCTTTAATGATGGAAGTCGTGCCGCTCTCGTTCATTTTTGGGGAACTTGGTGTGGGCCATGTGAAGCTGAATTGCCCGAGTTTATTGAATTTGTAAGAAAGAATAAAGATAAAGGCGTTAAGGCATTATTATTGGCCGTGCAGGATGATGATGTGGCCATTAAGAAATACTTGAAACGCTTTGGGAAACTTCCTGAAAATATTGTGCTAGCACATGATAAAGAAGGGAAGTCCATGATTACTTTTGGAACAGTTAAGGTTCCTGAAACTTATCTATTTGCGGCCAACGGTAAGAATTTGAATAAATTTGTTGGTCCTCAGACATGGTCATTACAGGCCATTCAAAATCGTCTTGAGTTCTATCTTGGATCAATTGGAAGTGTCGAAAATGGTGCTAAAAATGGTGAAGAGAAAAAAATTGAGACACATTAATCTCATTCAAATTGTCTAAGTTTCGTACTAGGTGTCACTTATTTATTTCTAAGTACCCGAATTTCTGTTGGCGTTGTTTGCTAATCCTTCAAAAAGGTTATTTTTTAGCCATTTTAGATGGCAGAAAATTAAACAATTTCCTTAAGCTGAGAGTTGAGGATGCCGAAAAGTTAAACAGCAATGCGTGAACTTTGTCCAAAATATACTCTAATTGGTCAAAACTTCTGCAAGGCTTGAAGCAACTTTTTACTGGCTACTTAAGGAGCAAGAAGATGATCAACTGGAAAGAAATGAAAAACCTACTGGTTATTTCTAAACTATCTGAAATTTTATACAAATGGTACGGCACAGAGCTTATTTGGACTGATGCTCAAGCAAAAATTCAAAGTGGTCACTTAGATAAAGATCATGAATATAAGAATGAGTTTTTTAAAGTCCAAATGGATATGCCACATGGGCATGAGCTTATTAATCATGACATCGAGAAAGTTGCTGAGCAGCTTAAAGATGGTAAAGATCAAACGGTTATTTTCGACTCCTTCTTTCCACATGTAAGTGGTGTTGCTTCAAGAGTTGTAGTCGATGGTGAGTATATGGGAACAGTAATCGCATATCCGTTTTTTTCTGATTCAGTTAAAGAAAAAGAAATTAAAGAACTTCTTGGAAGAATGACAGAGGCCAATGCAACTGAAGAAGCTGCAAAGTCTTCAATTGAACAAATGCGAGGGCTAGAAGAGTCGGATATTGAATATCTTCATGAACTGGTTGATTTAGTTGGTGAAGAGATTGTTGAATTCCATGAGGAAATTACGAAAAGAGAGCATAGGATTAAAGAACTTAATTCTGAGCTTGGAGATAAATATCGTTATCATATGATGATTGGTAAATCGAAGAAGATGCAGCAGATTTATCATCTCCTTGAAAAAGTTTCGAGTTCTGAAGCTTCAGTATTTGTTCAGGGAGAAAATGGTACAGGTAAAGAACTCGTAGCTAAAGCAATTCACTACTATTCACCAAGAAAGGATAATATGTTCTTGGCCGTTAACTGTTCTGCTTTTAACGATAACCTTCTCGACTCTGAACTATTTGGACACGTCAAAGGCGCCTTTACTGGTGCCGTTAAAGATAAGAAAGGGCTTTTTGAGCAAGCAAATGGCGGAACTTTATTTCTCGATGAAATTGGGGATACAAGCCTATCAATGCAGGTGAAACTACTTCGTGTACTCCAAGAAGGAACATACCTACCTGTTGGAGCGACTGCGCCTAAGAAAACAGATGTTAGGATTATCGCAGCGACTAACCGTGATATTAAGAAAATGATGGAGACTGGTGAGTTTAGAGAAGATCTTTATTATAGAATTAATGTTATCAACGTCGGCCTTCCCCCATTGAGAGAGAGAAGAGAGGATGTTCCTATTCTAATGGATCACTTTCTTAAAAAGAGATGTGATGAAGCAGGGCTTCCTATGAAGTCATATTCTAAAAAGTGTATGGAAAAGATGCTTGATTATCATTGGCCAGGGAATGTTCGTGAGTTAGAAAACGAAGTTGAAAGACTTGTTGTTCTTGCTGGCGATGATAAGATTATTACTCCGGAGCATTTGAGCCCTAGGATTCTTGAATCTGTTGGTGGACCACGAGGTGGATCAAATGTTGTAAAAGGTATTAATACAAATGGCTCTCTAAAAGAGGCCCTTGAAGAGCTTGAGTCACTAATGATTCGTGAAGGACTTAAGAGATGTAACTTTAATAAGTCGAAGCTTGCAAAAGAGCTTGGAATCAGTAGAGCGAGTCTTATCATGAAGGTTGATAAGTATGACTTAGATAAGAGAAAGAAAGCAGCAAACGAATAAGGGGCGACCATTCGCTCGCACAATGCGTTAACTGCCTATTGTTAACGCAGAGAAATAGCCTCCTAAAGCAGTTTTAAGGTATATTACCTTTGCTTTTAGGAGGACTATATATGACTACACAATTGCAGGAGCAAAAGAGAAACGAGCTCCTTGAATTAAGATCTAATGCTGCCCTTGGTGGTGGCGCCGCCCGCATCGAAAAACAACATTCCCAAGGAAAATATACGGCCAGAGAAAGAATCGAGAAAATTCTTGATCCAGGCTCTTTTGTAGAATTTGATAAGTTTGTAACTCACAAATGTACATCATTTGGAATGGAGAAATCAAAATACCTTGGCGATGGTGTTGTTACAGGTATTGGAACTATAAATGGACAAAAGGTAGCACTTTACTCACAGGACTTTACTTGTTGGGGTGGTGCGCTTGGGGCTGCTCACGCTAAGAAAATCTGTAAAATTATGGATTTTGCTCTAGAAACTCGTATTCCTATTATTGGAATTAACGACTCTGGGGGAGCTAGAATTCAAGAAGGGGTTGAATCTCTTGCAGGGTACGCAGATATCTTTTATAGAAACGTGAAGTGTTCAGGAGTTATTCCACAGATTTCTCTTATCATGGGACCTTGTGCTGGTGGAGCTGTTTATTCACCTGCCATCACAGACTTCATTTTTATGGTTGATAAGTCTTCTTATATGTTTGTAACGGGTCCTGATGTGATCAAGACAGTTACACACGAAGAAGTTACTAAAGAAGAACTTGGTGGGGCCAATGCCCATAATTCAAATTCTGGTGTAGCACAATTTAACTGTCTGGATGAAGATGATTGTTTTGAGCGAGTGAGAGAGCTTCTCACTTATATTCCTGCTTCTAATTATAGAAAACATGAATTGAAAGAAACGAATGACTCTATATATAGAGACAATAATAAACTTAAAGATGTTGTTCCGGCTAACCCGAAAAAACCTTATGACATGAAAGAAGTCATCATCGATATTGTTGATGATGGAAGTTTTCTTGAAGTTCATAAAGACTTTGCAAAAAATATCATTGTTGGTTTTGGATCAATTGGTGGAATTAAAATTGGTATTGTTGCTAACCAGCCTCAGATTCTTGCAGGGGTTCTTGATATCGATAGCTCAAGAAAAGCTGCACGTTTTGTTCGTTATTGTGATGCCTTTGATATTCCAATCCTTACTCTTGTTGATGTTCCTGGATTCCTTCCTGGTGTAACTCAAGAACATGGCGGAATTATTACTCACGGATCGAAACTTCTATTTGCTTATGCTGAAGCAACAGTCCCACTCATAACTCTTATCACAAGAAAGGCTTATGGTGGAGCATATGATGTTATGGCGTCAAAGCATCTGAAGGCCGATGTGAATCTAGCTTACCCAACGGCAGAGATTGCAGTGATGGGAGCTGAAGGTGCAGTTAATATTATTTTTAGAAATGAACTGAAGGGTCTTGAAGGAGAGGCTTTTGATAAGAAAAAAGCTGAACTCGTTGAGAACTATGAAAAACAATTCAGTAATCCCTATCGTGCAGCAGAACTTGGTTATGTTGATAGTGTGATTTTACCTGAAGAGACAAGAAAGAGAATTCATGAGTATTTAACTGTTCTTAAAGATAAGAAAGTTGAGCTACCTCCAAGAAAACACGGGAACATTCAACTATGAATATACGTCTTAAAAAATCTGAACCTAAAAGAATTATGATCGTTAACCGAGGGGAGATTGCCTCTCGTGTTGCAAAAGCCTGTAGAGAGCTTGGTCATACGGCCGTAGGTCTTTACACAGACAATGAACCTAATGCTGCCCATTTAGAGTATTGTGATGAGTGGGTTCATCTTGAAGGATCAACCAATGCTGAGACATACCTCAATGTTGAAAAGATTCTTGAAGTGGCGAAGAAGTATAAGATTGATGGTGTCCATCCTGGATATGGATTCTTATCAGAAAATGGTGCTTTTGCGCAAAGACTTGTTGCTGAAGGGATTACATTTATTGGTCCTAATACTCATGCCATTAAGGTGATGGGGGATAAAGCAACTTCTAAAGCGTTAGCAAAAGAAGCAGGAGTTCCTGTTGTTCCAGGTACAGCAGAAGCCGTTCCTACCGTTGAAAAGGCCATCGAAGTAGCAAATGAAATCGGTTATCCTGTTCTCCTAAAAGCGGTTGCTGGTGGTGGTGGTCGCGGTATGCGAGCTTGTGAAAATGAAGAAGAAGTTAAAAAGCAATTCGAAGCCGTTGGCCGTGAATCGAAAGCAGCTTTTGGAAATGGAGACCTTCTTGTTGAAAAACTTATCGTTAATCCACATCATATTGAAGTTCAAATACTAGCTGATAAGCATGGAAATGTTTTTCACTTCTTTGAAAGAGAATGTTCGATTCAACGTCGTCACCAGAAGATTATTGAAGAAGCACCATCTCCATTTATAGGAGATGATGAAGAGCTTCGTGCACGAGTATGTGATACTGCTGTTCAGTTGGCCCGTGCTGTAGATTATGATAGTGCCGGAACCGTTGAGTTCATCATGGGTGAAGACAAAAGTTTTTACTTCCTTGAAATGAATACAAGAATTCAGGTTGAACACCCCATAACAGAAGAGATTACAGGGTTTGACCTTATAATATGTATGATTCAATCTGCTTTTGGTGAAGATATTCAAATTCCTAACCAAGAAGCAATTAAGAAAACAGGTCATGCTATTGAGTGTAGAATTTGTGCAGAAGATCCAATAACAATGCTTCCTGCTCCAGGAAAGGTAACGGGATTTGAAACAAACTTTCCTCAAGGAGTACGTTTTGATCACTGTCTATATCGAGGTTTGGATGTAACACCTGACTTTGATCCGATGGTTGGAAAGCTTGTGGCCAAAGGCTATGTGAGAGATGTGGCCATTCGTAAAATGAAAGCCGCTCTAAATGGTCTTTATATTGAAGGTTTAAAGAATAATATTCCACTTCATAAAGTCGTTATGGATGAGCCAAGTTTCAATGAAGGAAAGTACACAACGGATTATATTAAAGTAGTAGCGCCTCAAGAAGATATTGATACATCATTTGATTATTCAAATGTTTACAAAAAACTTGCAGCCGCTGAAGCAAGAAATATGGGGATGTAATGAGAACATATTTATTAGATGCAGATAAAAATGAATTTGTTGTCGACTTAACCAAGACAATTAAGCACTCAAGTGACCTTGTAGAGTTTGAGTACAATACATTAGAAGAAAGTAAAATTGTTCATACTGAGAGAGTTTTTGTTAAGAAGCTTGCAGGTAATTACTACATCTCTAATGATAATGTTGCTTGGAAAAAACTTGCTAGACAGCATATTCCTAAGAAAATTTTAAACGTTGATAAAGTCTACGATGTTTATCGTGGATATAAGCCATCAGGCTTATCTTCTGGTTCAAGTGGAGAGTTACTAACCCAAATGCCTGGAAAGGTTGTAAAGATCAATGTTGAAGTAGGTCAAGAAGTTAAAAAAGGCGAGTGTGTTTTAATTCTAGAGGCCATGAAAATGGAAAATGAAATTAAAACAGCTGTTGATGGAACCATTAAGACTATCCATGTGAAAGAGGGCGATGCCCTTGAAAGTGGTGTACTTATGCTTGAAATAGAATAATCACAAATTAAAGAAAAGGTTTTAAATGAACGACTGGGATAAAGCAAAAGAAGATCTACAAAATGGAGCAAAATTTATTGTTCCTGTTGTAGTACTTATATTTCTCTTCATACTGGGAAATACCTCATACTATACAGTAGACCCTGATGAAGAGGCCGTGATTATTCGCCTAGGTCAATACCAAGGAACGGCCTTGCCTGGTCTTCATTTTAAACTACCTCTTGGAATCGATCGCGTGATTCATGTGAAAACTAAGCGAGTACTTCAAGAGGAGTTTGGATTTAGAACAAGAGATGCTCGTAGTAGAGTAACCACTTATGACAATAAGAATTTTGATGATGAGTCTCTGATGCTTACTGGTGACTTAAACGTTGCCGATGTTGAATGGGTTGTTCAATTTCAAATTGCTGATCCATTTAAATTTCTATTTCAAACGTCCTCCCCTGAACGAAATATTAGAGATGTTTCAGAATCAATCATGAGACGTGTTGTTGGGGACCGTTTAGTTAATGAGGTATTAACAACAGGACGAGTCGAGATTGCAGGTGAAGCTAAGATTTTGATGCAAAAAGTTTTGGATAAGTACGATATGGGAGTAAAGATTGTTACCGTTAAGCTTCAAGATGTTAATCCCCCTCAAATCGTAAAGAAGTCTTTCAATGATGTGAATGCGGCTAAACAAGAGCAAGAAAAGGCAATTAATCAAGCTGAGGAAGCTTATAATAAAGTGATTCCTGAAGCCCGTGGTAAAGCCGAAAAACTTATTAGTGAGGCTGAAGGTTATGCCAAGGCCCAAGTGAATAGGTCAGAAGGGGATGCAGAGAGGTTTAAGGCCATGCTCACAGAGTATAAGCGAGCTCCTGCTATAACCAAAAAGAGAATCTACTTGGAAACAATGGCTAAAATGTTGAAAAAAGTTGAAAATATTCGCGTAGTGGATCCAACAATTAAGGGAATCCTTCCTGTATTCCAAGGAGCAAAAGATGGGAACTAAGACAACGGTTATTGCTGTAATTGCATTTGTTCTTTTAATACTAGGAAAATCTACTTTCTATGTTTTAGATGAAGGACGTCAAGCCATCATTACTGAATTTGGAAAGCCTGTTGGCGATCCTATAACTGATGCCGGTCTTCACTATAAATTACCGTTTATTCAAGAAACGAGGTTTGTGGATAAGAGAATTCTAAGCTGGGATGGGTTTCCTAATCAGATTCCTACAAAAGATAAGAAGTATATAAAGGTCGATACAACGGCCCGCTGGAGAGTTACAGATGCTCTCAAATTTATCCAAACTGTGAGAAATGAGGTTGGAGCGAAAGCAAGACTTGATGCAATTCTTGACTCGGCTACGAGGGATGTAATCTCCAATCAAAATCTTGTAGAGGCCGTACGTAATTCAAATAGTATTCTTGATAATATCAATGAGCGTAAGGAAGAGATTGAAAGATTAAAGTCTGAAGGAAAGCCGATTATTGAAGAAGAAATTACAGGTGAAATTGAGGAGATCCATTTAGGTCGAGAGAGCCTTAGTGATAAAATTGTAGAATCGGCTTCAGCTGAACTAAAAGAGTTTGGGATTGATTTGATTGATTTACAACTACGTAGAATTAGTTATGAGAAATCAGTTGAGTCTAAAGTATATGAAAGAATGACTTCTGAGCGTCAAAGAGTCGCTCAGAAAATTCGCTCAATTGGTAAGGGTGAACAAGCTAAGATTGAAGGACGATTAGAAAGAGATCTTCGTGAAATTAAATCCGAAGCCTATAAAGAAGCTCAAATCATAAAAGGTAAGGGTGAGGCGAAAGCCGCAAGAATTTATGCTCAGGCATTAGGTCAAGACCCAAACTTCTTTGAGTTTATTAAAACCATGGAAGTTTATAATGACTCAATAACAGGTGATACAAAATTCATCTTGAGTTCGGATTCTGACCTATTTAAATATTTCAAAAAATTGAATTAATTATGTCTCAGGTAGGTGTAGCTGGTTAGACACTCCTCATAGAAGTCTACCCATTTTACACCTTGCCTTGGGGGCATTGCTCCCGCAGTAACAACCTTAGTAACATCTTTTTTCATTTTTTGGGCCATGTATTCAGGGTTATATTGCATGGTCGACAGGACCATAGAGGCCGTATTTCCCCTGATGATCTCTTCAATATAGAAACCTTCTGGATCATCGTTGTCACCGTAGACATGCACTTCATTTAGTCTTCCAAACAGATTGTGCATATCACCCATAACATCTTGATACGCTCCTGTAAGGAATAGTCCTATATAGTAGTCTTCATTTTCTTTAAGATCATGAATGGCCATGGTTGGGGAAATTCCTTCTTGGTTGATGAATTTTCGAATGATTCCATCGCTGTCACATGTAATATCTGCAACTGAACAGCTGAGCTCTGGTTTCTCATCGAGGCGTGAAATAGGCATTACTGGCAAGAGCTGATCAATCGCCCAATGATCGGCAGCAGATTGAAAAACAGAGAAATTACAAAGATATTGAGGTGCAATTTGATCTTCAAGTTGTGACATATACTCAGGAACAAAATCTAAGCTCTTAGAGAATGCAATAATCCTTGTTACCGTTAACCAGAAAATAGTTTCGATTCTGGCCCTTTCTTCTAATGAAATAACACCTAAGTTAAAAGCATTCAGTCCTTGTTCTTTAATTTGAACTGACTCGTTATAAATTTCCTGAAAGTTATCTTCAGTGATAGTCCACTCAAACATTTCACGCATATTGGAAACAAGATGGTGCTCTCCAGTTTGAGGTTTGATATCGAACTCAGTTTGAGTAACTGAGATTTTATCTACAACATTGGTTACAACAAGGGAATGGTGAGCTGTGATTGCACGTCCACTCTCTGTCACAATATTAGGATGAGGAACACTTTCAAGATTACAGACTTGCTTGAGTCCATAAACAATGTCAGCAACATATTCACTTAAATGATAGTTAACGGATGATTCAGAGTCTGAGCGAGAACCATCATAATCAATTCCAAGACCACCTCCAGCATCAAAATATTCTAGCTCACAACCCATTTTATATAATTGAGTATAGATACGAGCGCCTTCATTGATGGCAGCTTTAAGAGTTCTAATGTCTGAAATCTGTGATCCAATATGGAAGTGAAAGAGTTTGATACTATCTTTCATCCCATGTTCATCGAGAAGGTTGATGGCGCGAATCATTTCAGAAATAGATAGACCGAACTTGGCCCTGTCTCCTGTCGATTTTGCCCACCTTCCTTTGCCCATATTGGACATTTTTCCACGAAGACCAATGAGGGGCCTTACGTTATATTTTTTAGAAAGCTCGATTACTTTTTTGAGCTCTGAGAACTTTTCAATAACAATAACAATTTTTCTTCCAAGCTGTGTACCGAGTAGGGCAAGGGAGAGGTAGTCCTCGTCTTTATAGCCATTGAGAATGGTAAGTGAATTTATATTTGTATTATAGGCAAGTACGGCGAGAAGTTCTGGCTTAGACCCTGCTTCAAGACCGTAGTCATACTTTTCGCCAGCATCTACAATCTCTTCAACAACTTCGCGCATCTGATTAACTTTAATGGGGTAAACCCCACAGTATTTTCCACGATAGTCGGCTTCATCTATAACATCTCTAAAAGTTTTATTAATTTTCTTTACTTGAGATCTTAAAATATCATGAAAGCGAATAACGGCGGGGAGGGCCACTTTTTGTGCCTTCATCTCTTCAATAACATTTTTAATGATTATTGGTGTACTAGAGTCATTGGCCTTAACCACGACTTGACCATTTTCATTGATATCGAAGTAGCCTTCGCCCCAAGTTAAGATATTATATGTTTTTTCAGCTTCTTCTCGTGTCCATTCTGTCATCATTAGGCCTTAGGTTAAGCAAAGGATAAGTTCTCTTACAACTTTTGTGGCAAAAACATCGCTATTTCCACTAGAGTCAATTTCAGGTGAAAGTTCTACAACATCCGCACCTACAAAATTTTTAGTTTTGAGGATCTTAATTAGTTTAATAAATGAGTGAAAAGTTTCTCCTCCGGGTTCTGGTGTTCCAGTTCCAGGAAGGAAAGATGGGTCAAAGTAATCCAAATCTAGAGTGAGATATACAGGTCTGTGATCATCAATTGCCTCTACTTCAGAAATAAACTCATCTAAACTTTTTTTGATTGTTTTGTTTTCATTCATCCACTTATATTCATCTTTAGTTCCAGAGCGAATTCCGTATTGAATGAGTTTATGCTTATCCGTCATATGATCAAGTGAGCGACGAATAATGCTAGCATGACTATAATGATAGCCTTCGTATCCATCGCGAAGGTCTGCATGTGCGTCTAGGTGAAGAAGAACGAGGTCATCATAAGCTTCCAAGTATGTTTTGATAGGAACATAGGAGATGGAATGTTCACCACCTAGAGTGAGAAGTTTTGAGTTCTCACTCTTAATATTTATATCTTCTAGAAGCTTGTAGAGGGCCTCATTTGCCTGATTCCAGTTAGCTTCATGATCGTCGGAGTTGCCAACAGGTAAGTTACCTAAATCATATAGATTACTTCTATGTTCGAGATCATCATCCAGATATGGGCTATAGGACTCAATTCCTGTGCTAACTGCTCTAATGGCATCGGGCCCATCTTTGGTACCTTTGCGAAAACAGGCCGTACCATCGAAACCAAAACCTAGTAGATTCAGTGAGTTAGGCATTATCTGGGTGCTTTCTTCAAAAAAGTCGTAGGGACCACATTGGGGCTTAATCATGATTATGAATCCTTAAATAATTAAAATTATGATTGATTCTATCATTTATGCTCATAAATCTAAAAAGACAAAGAATATGATCATAATTTTTACACTCTAAATAAGTATTGAATTAATTTCATTTTGAGAAATAGGTAAATGTAAATATGAAATAATACATAGCATTATAAAGGAGTACTTGTGAAGTTAGTAAAGCTAAGTCTTATTTCATCTATTTTGATTATTTCCCAAGTTAGTGCAAGTAGCTTTGAGAGTGATCCCTTTAGTGTTTTTACAGAAGAGCTTACCCCTTCTTATGACATTAAGTTGAATACTTTGGAATATAATCGCTTGAATGAAGTAAATGGACGACGTGGCTCATTTTCATTCACTAACTTTAATGTGGTTAACTCAAGCATTGCGACTAACCTAAATAATGAAGATGGCATTTACGACGCAGACATTTATATGATTAATGGACGCTTTGGTTTTGTTAATGAGAACTTTAAGTTTGCTTATAAACTTAGAGATATCGATTTTGAATATTTTGATTCGATAAAATTTGCAAATATTTTGAATACTCACTTTATTATGAATAGAGATGAGATCCATATTGATTCTGAGGCCATAGAGTTTAGAGAACCTAGAACATATATTAAGGCAACAGGATATGATGTCAGTTGTGAACGCCATCCAGACTATTTATTAAATGACGGGCAAGGTTTGATGTCTGGCTGTTTTAATTACGGATTGTTTTCGGCAAAGGAAGGACCAGGTGTAGATCTAAGGTTCAAGTTTTACAGTCAAGAAGATGAAGAAATTATCAATGTAAATACTTATGTAGAGTCGATTAAAACGTCTCAAGATAATCTTATTGGAAATGGTCTTAGCCTGGAAGGTTTAATTAATAATACAACCAAACTTGATCTAGGAGAGTTTAGCTTCGAATGCAAGAAGCCCAATGACTTATTGAAGATAAGTGAAAGTACTTTTGTAACTCCGTGTTTAAGTAATTTGAAATTTAAGGCGCCTAATCTAAAAGTGAGCCTGTTGGAAGAAGGTGACTTTTTTAATTTATCTCAATTGGATGTTAATTTTGAAAATAAAATTGCAAATCTTAAAATAGGAAGCTTTGCTTACTCATCTACGGAGAGTGTTTTCAATATTGGTGAGCTGAAATTAAAGTGCGACATTCTTAGTGGAGACCTCACTGATATCGACACTTATATGAGCTCATGCTTAACAAAGGCCAAAATGGATGTCGATGACTATGTTGCCTTCAACTTCAATCAAAATAGTATTTCAGAGAAAAGTGGTGAAAACTTAAATATCAATATTGATGGTAAAATTAATAATCTTGTTATTGCTAATGACAAGCTCGCATTCGCTGCGAAAGTTCTGGGACTTAAGGTTGATGAAGAAGTATTCCTTGATTTCGATAATTTACTTGTAAATTGTCAAAAAGATCCAGGGCAGTTGACTTTGGATATCCCTCTTATGCTTGATTACTGTAAGAGAGAAATGTACTTGAATACATCAGATATAAGATTTCATTTGATTAATGAAAAGAATGAATCTTTGAGAGCTCAGGTTGAATCAAAGTCATTAAATGTTGTAGATGGCCATTTAAACTTTGAGCTTAGAAAAATTAAGATGCTTGATGTTGAAAGTAGAAAACTGATGAGGAATGTGATCGGAGGATGTAAGCTCCTATCTGATACGGATATTTTTGACGTCGGTCATATTATCAGTGCATGTTCATCGAATATGATTATTAATATCGAATCTGTTTTCACTGAAGAGAGTCCTATTAGTCAAATGGCCATGAAGAGTGAGTCGTTTAAAATGAACAATTATAAGATTGAAGAAAAGAAGGCTGGACTTACAGATGTTAGAGCACGAATTACAAATAATGTACTTGCAGCAAGTTTAAAGGTTAGAGTTTTAGGGATGAATCTTCTTGTTAGAATTCAAGGGATTACGAGATGGAACCCAGAGACCGAAGTTTTAACATTAGAAGTAACACACTCTCGACTGCCATTGGGAATCACTTCTCGTGGTTTTTTTATGTCTATCGCTAAAAAGTTTTTACAGTCAGATATGATTCAATTCCCATCTGATAACAAAATTAATATTCAGCTTTAATTAGATAATAATGATTTCAGCATCTCTTTAGCACCTTCTGATGCTGAGATCTTACCTTCGATAACACGACTTTCTGACTTTTTGAAGCTTTCCGTTAAGTCCTTACTGTCTTTGATATAAAACTCTAATTCAGTTTGGAAAAGGCTTTTAAGCCAGCGATGAATCTGCTTCTTACGGTTAGCTTCAAAGTATCCAGACTCTTGAGATTCTTTTTTAAATTTAGAGATTGTATCGAGTATATCAGTAAGTCCTTTTTTGTAGAGTGAGCTACAGGTTAAGACTTGGGGGCTCCAGAACTTTTCTTTTTTAATTATATGAAGTGCATTTTGATATTGAGTTTTAGCATTCTCAGCTAAAGTCTCAGTGTCTCCATCGGCCTTATTAATAATGAGAAGATCAGAGAGTTCAATGATCCCTTTTTTAATACCTTGAAGCTCATCACCAGCATTAGGAACCATGAGTACCATGAAAAGATCCACCATGGAGGCGACTTCGTACTCACTTTGCCCTACGCCAACTGTTTCAATGAGTATAATGTTGTAACCATTGGCCTCGCACAGGTAGATCGACTCTCTTGTTTTAGCAGCTACTCCACCAAGGCTCCCTGTAGTAGGGCTTGGCCTAATAAAGGCAGAGTCATTTTGAGAAAGCTCTTCCATTCTTGTTTTATCACCAAGAATTGATCCTCCAGATATTGGTGAACTTGGATCTACGGCGAGAACTGCGACTTTGTGGCCACGATTAATTAATTCAAGACCTAGTACTTCAATAAAGCTAGATTTACCGACACCTGGAATACCCGAGATACCAATACGCAGGGCCTTACCTGTATGAGGTAGAACTTCTTGCATAAGTTTGTGGGCTTCTTTGCGATCTTTATCGAGAGTAGACTCGATTAAGGTAATTGCTTTTGCAAGTGCACGTCGATTACCCTCTATAACTTTTTGAGCAAGATCTTGAAGCTTCATTAGTTATTGGCCTTTTCGATTTCTTCAATAACTGTTGCTGCACAATCTGGAATCGGTGTTCCTGGACCAAATACTCCTTTGACACCTGATTCGAAGAGAAAGTCATAGTCTTGTCTAGGAATCACACCACCGGCCACAACGATAATATCTTCGGCATCAAGCTTTTTTAGTTCAGCGATAAGAGCAGGTACTAGTGTTTTGTGTCCAGCTGCTAAGCTCGATACTCCAATAACATGCACATCATTATCAAGAGCTTGTTTGGCAACTTCTGCTGGAGTTGAGAATAAGGGAGCGAGGTCAATATCAAAGCCAACATCTGCGAAGGCCGTAGCAATAACTTTTGCACCTCTGTCGTGTCCGTCTTGACCCATTTTGGCCACAAGCATTCTTGGTCTACGTCCGTGTTTCTTCTCAAATGCTTCAATTCTAGTTTTAATATTCATCCAGTTTTCATCCTGTTCAAAGGCACTACCGTAAACTCCACTAACTGTTCTTGCTTGGTCTTTAAAACGTCCCCAATATTTTTCGAGTGCCATGGTGATTTCACCTACAGTTGCACGAACACGAGCAGCTTTTACCGCGAGATCAAGTGCGTTACCTTCTCCACCTTGAGCATAGGCTTCAAGTGCACCAATGGCCGCATCTACTTTGGCCTGATCCCTAGTGGATTTGATTTGGGCCAAGTTTTTAAGCTGTCCTTCTCTAACTTTCACATTATCAATCTCGAGAACTTCAACATGATCTTCGGTGTCTGTTTTATATTTATTTACACCGACAATAACATCATCGCCTTTGTCGATTCGAGCTTGTTTAGCAGCAGCTGATCTTTCAATATTAAGCTTTGGAACGCCTTTTTCAATGGCCTTTGCCATACCACCAAGCTCATCAACCTCTTTCATGATCTCACGAGCTCTTTCAGCAATTTCTTCTGTAAGCTTTTCCATCATGAATGAACCACCCCAGGGGTCAACAACATTGGTGATCCCCGTTTCTTCTTGAAGAACAATTTGAGTGTTTCTTGCAATTCTCGCAGAAAATTCTGTTGGAAGTGCAATGGCCTCATCAAAGCTATTGGTATGGAGCGATTGAGTGCCCCCAAAGACTGCCGCCATAGCTTCAATTGTAGTACGGATAATATTATTATAAGGGTCTTGCTCCGTTAAACTCCAGCCTGATGTTTGACAGTGAGTTCTCAGCATTGTTGATTTTGGATTTGTAGGATTGTACTTCGATACTATTTCATGCCACAGAACTCTAGCGGCCCTTAGTTTGGCAATCTCCATATAGAAATTCATTCCTATACCGAAGAAGAAAGATAGGCGGGGAGCGAAGGCATCGATCTTAAGCCCGGATTCTATTGCTGTTTCAATATATTCTTTCCCGTCAGCAAGAGTATATGCGAGTTCGAGTGCTGCATCGGCGCCAGCTTCCTGCATGTGATAACCGGAAATAGAGATGCTATTAAATTTAGGCATATGCTCTGAAGTATAAGCAAAGATATCAGAGATTGTTTTCATGGATTGTTGAGGAGGGTAGATATAAGTATTTCTAACCATGAACTCTTTTAAAATATCATTTTGAATGGTTCCAGAGAGTAGCTCTGGTGCCACACCTTGCTCTTCTGCTGCAACAATATAATTTGCAAGAATTGGAAGGACAGCGCCATTCATGGTCATAGAAACAGAAACTTTATCAAGGGGAATGCCATTGAAAAGTACTTTCATATCTTCAACACTATCAATGGCAACACCGGCCTTACCTACATCGCCTACTACGCGTTCGTGGTCAGAGTCGTATCCTCTGTGAGTGGCAAGGTCAAAAGCGACAGAAACACCTTGTCCACCGGCGGCCAAAGCTTTTCTGTAAAAGGCATTTGATTCCTCAGCAGTTGAAAATCCAGCATACTGACGAATAGTCCAGGGTCTACCTGTATACATCGTCGCCCTTGGTCCTCGCATAAAAGGTGCCATACCTGGAAGTGACTCGTAATTGCTATTTCCTTCGAGGTCATCCTTAGTATAGAGTGGCTTAATCTTAATACCTTCAGGGCTATCCTTTACAAAGTCGGAGTAGCTCTTACCTCTACTTTCTTTTTCTAATAACTTTTCCCATTGCGTGAAATTTGAATCGCTCATTTGATGACCGCCTTTATCTTTAGTGTCAGCGTAGAATCTGAATAAATACCTGTTATTAGTACCAAAAATAGAGGGAAAGCTCAAAGAAATGTAAAAGATGTTTTATCGAGTTTATAGTACCTTAGAGCTGATTTTGGGCAGTAATTACCCGTTTTTGCTGAGCGTTGAATTAATGGTAAAATAGTAGACTAGAGTGGTTGAAACTTGGAGGTAGTCAGTGACCAAGGACGATCAGAAGTCTTCAGTAATCTTAGAGACGTCTTTACAATCTTTTTTTTATTCAGAACTTCAACATTTTAATTCCAAGTCGATGGAACCTCTTCCTAATGAAGCCATTTATTATTCGAGTTTGGTTATGGATCATTTTGGCGATGTGAAAAGATACTTTGATAATAGTGATGGAAAGTTACGCAATAAAGTATTGGGAACAAAGTATCTTGAGAGCTCAAAGCTTTCAAAAGAGGAAAGAAAGAGGGAGCTTAAAGATATTGGAGATACGGCGTTAGTTATTTGTGGTTATTTTTCAGCTTCTTTAAATAGAAAAATTATCGATACTAGATATTATCAAGAATTAGGTCAACTTGCTTATAAGCAACTTGATGGGGTCATCCCTAGTGCTTATGATATTCCATCATTCTTTAATGTTATTTCACATCGCTTTGAGAAACTGGCTGAAGTCATAGGCCTTGTTTCCGAGAAAACTCTCGGAAACGATTTTGGCGCAGATGATGTTTATTTAATTGTATCAAAGAAACTTGCTGTTTAGGCCCAAGGATTCTCTTTACCAACAATTATAGTACTCCATTTCTGTGAAAGAACTTTCTTGAGGCTTGCAAGAAATTCATCGTATTCGAGATCATTAATTCTCTTATTATTGTCATGGTAGAAGTCTAACTTTTGACCTTGAAGAGTTGTAACCGAATATATATTTGCATAGTCATCATTCGTTTGAATGTTGAGGAGACTTTGACCAGCAATCATTGTCTTGATTCTATTGAACTCTTTTTTGGAGAGACCGTTCTTCTTAATATTATCGAGAATCTTATTAATAGCATCAAGGGCCGCTGGAACTTTATCATAGCCTGATGCCATGTAAATCCCCCAGAAGCCTGCCTCTAGGGCCGAAAAGTGGATGGGCTGCGCTGTATAGCATAGACCTTGACGATCTCTCACTTCAACGAAGAGTTCAGAACTTTGACCTGAAAGGTGAGTTGTTAGCATCTTAAGCGCAACATTCTCTTTATTTCCAAGAGACTTAATGGGAATACCTGTGAAGATCTGTGTTTGTTCTCTTTCGAAATGAATATACTCTTTTGCTCCTTTGATGGGCGCAACTTTTCCTTTCTTTGGCTTAATTTTTTTACGAGAAGGAAGGGCATTCAATAGTGGCTCAAGAGCAGCTAGAACATCATTGAGTGACTTATCCCCACAGTATGTGAAAAGCATCTCTTTTGATTTAATACTTTTTGCATGAGTTTCTTTAATAAGTTTACCCGAAACAGACTTGATTGATTTTGCTGAACCAAGAATGGACATAGAGTAGGGGTGATTGTTGAACATTAATTCACTAGCACGATTAAAGCATTGTTTTACTGGGTCTTTCTCATGGTTGCGAAGTGCTCTGAAAGCAATTTCTTTTTCATGTTTAATAAATTCACTCTTAAATGTTGGAGTGAGAAGTGTTCCAGAGAAATGCTCAACAAGAGTTTTAAAGTGTTCTGATTGACCATGGAGAGTGAGACCATAGGCATTCTTGCCTGAAAAAGAATTCATTTGAGCGGAAAGAAGATCTAACTCTTTTTTCATCGCTTTATAGGGAACTTTGGCATAACCCTTAATTAATGTGGAGCTAAGAAGCTGATAGAGTCCATTATTCTTCTCGGTCTCTTCAGTAATTCCACCCTTTACATAGGCATGAAGGACAAAAGTTGGATTCATAGTATTGTGGCGATAAACAAGTTGAATACCTGGCTTGATCTCAAGTAGTTGTACCTGTGGGTCATAAGCTGAGTTTTTTGTCTTAAAGTTATAGGTATCCTTGAGCTTAGTACTTTTAATTTTCTTATGAAGACTATTTTGAAAGTCTGAAACCATTTTCTTATACTTTGTTTCAGTGGCCTTATCAGTCTGAGGAGTTTGAACACTAACATGCAGAGATCTTCTGAAAATTTCATGAAGAGAATCATTAACTTGAGAAACACTTGTTTCTCTGATTCTCTTGATAAACTCTTCCTCCGAATTAATATCGCCGCTAGATGCGTAGCTGTGACCTAAAGAGAAAGCATAGGCCTCAAGAGATTCCATATCGTATACTTTTGAAGCAATATATTGATTCTTAATTTTCTGTACTTCATCATCCGATAGCCCTTCTTTAAGTGTGCTTAAGAGGAGCTTCTCAAGACGAGTAAGAACTTTCTTCATATTTTCTTCTGGAAAAATGAGCTTCAAATAATGAAGTCCACCATTATTCATGAACATAGTAGAAGTTCCACAAGTATTGGCGAGTGACTCTTCTACAACGAGTGCCTGATAGAGCTGAGAAGATTCTCCGTGACCAAGGCAATTCATTGCTAGGTCTTCACATGGGGCTTTAGTATCTTCAAAATTAGGTGCCTGCATGGTGATGCTAAGCTGAACCATTGGGCTATCTTTTTGGTGGAGATCCAGTGTTGCTTGTTCTTTTAGCTTAAAGGCCGGGAAACTTGATCTTCCCCCCTCAGGTAGTTGGTAAGATTCAATTTTCTTGATGATTTTATCTTTTTCTTTTAGATCACCGGATACAACAAGTAATGCATTACTGAGGTTATAAAAGTTTTTTCTAAAATCAATAAGTTGTTCTCTACTAAATGAGAGAATATTCTTTTCTGTACCAAGGATTGGGTGTGCATAACCACCAGTAAAAACTTTCTTTTGAAGGTTGTGAAAGGCAAATTGGTTTGGGTTATCTACAGATCTTCTATATTCTTCGAAAACTACTCCACGTTCCGGAAGGATATCTTCCTCTTTGAACTCAGGGTTAGAAACCATGTCGAGAAGAATATCAACGGTCTGAGTAAGGTGATTTATTGGAGTATTAATATAATAGCAAGTGTAATCAAAACTTGTGAAAGCATTGAGCTCTCCACCGAAACTCTCAACTTCGTGAGCAATTGCTGATCCTGGGCGGGTTGGTGTACCTTTGAAGAACATATGTTCTAAGAAGTGTGCAATACCTTGATTACTTTTCTTCTCAAGTGCAGATCCTGCTCTAAACCAAATTTGAACTGAACCTGCGGTATTTCCGGGAGCGTCAACAAAGAGAGTTTGAAGATGGTTGTTAAGCGTTATGAGTTCGTGCTGCATGGATATCCTTATCTTTTGAGTAGTCATTTATTGCGTTCTAGAATAAGTTGAGTATAACAGCGTCCTTTCTTCAATGCGAGCAGAATAGATGGTCAATAAAGTCGAATCCCTCTACATTCATTTCCCCTTCTGCCGTCATCTTTGTAACTATTGTGACTTCTATAAGAAAATTCCTAAGTCAGCAGATGACATTACTCCCTTTGAGCATTCATTGAAGGTCGGAATACAAAAACATGAGGAAATTTTTTCTAGTAATGATGAGTGGGGAGCGCTTGAAACACTCTATATTGGTGGCGGAACTCCATCTCTTTGGGGTGCCAGAGGAGCCCATTATCTAAGAGAACTTTTCAAAGAAAATGGAGTTACCTTAAAGAAAGGTGGAGAGTTTACTTTAGAAGTCAATCCAGGAACCTGGACAGAAGAAGGACTTAAGGCCTGGCAGGATTTCGGTATAAATCGATTTTCCCTTGGTGTACAGGCCTTGAGAACAGATTACTTGAGGATTTTAGACCGAGTTCATTCTTTAGAAGATGTTCACGAGACTCTCTCTTTCTTTAATAAAAATAAACTCCATTTTTCAGTAGATTTTATGTTAGGCCTACCGTGGTCACAGGATAAAAAGAGAAATGTAATTGATGAGCTTGAAGAAATTCTTCAGTATGACCCTGAACATTTATCTCTTTATATTCTGACGGCTAAAGGAAGTTACCCTTATAAAGACGAGCTCCCAGGGGATGATTACTTAGAAGATGAATTTCTTAAAGTAAGTGAGCGATTGAGAAAAGAAGGCCTTCAGCATTATGAAGTATCTAATTTTGCGAAAGCAGGTAAAGAGTCCCAACACAACTTAAGGTATTGGCGATGTGAGAGCGTGGCGGCCTTAGGTGCAAGTGCAGTAGGCTTCTTAAAGGGAAGCAATATGCGATATAAATGGAAAGTTGATGGTCAAAGTTATACAGAAGAGCATTTAGATTCAGATGAGATTCAGTTGGAAAAAATATATATGGGAATGAGAATCTCTGATGGAATAAAGCCTCAAGAGCTGTTTGATTCTAGATACAAGGATGATGTTTGCCAGTTACTTGAGCAGTGGCAAAGTCAAGATTTAGGCCGAGGAGACTGGAGTCATTTCACATTAAATTCGAAGGGATATTTGATCTTGGACACGCTGGTCCATAAACTTTTTCCTTATTTTTGAGTCAATTAAAACAGAGACTTATGGTGTGTTTGTAAGAGAATTTAAGCCCTAACATTGACAAAAATGCAAGGCATCCCATCTTGTGATTTGTAAGACATTGAATGTGAAAAAGGAAGTTGTAAAAATGAGCGAAAGACCTGTAGAGGAAACGGAAACGACCGAAGAAAAAATTTTGAAAGATGCTGAAGAAATTAAAGCTGAAGCAGATGAAATTAAGGCCGATACTGAAGAAATTAAAGAAGAGCTCCATGAAATAAAAGAAGAACTGGATGCTCAGAAGTCTACAGAGGTTGAAGAAGATTACAAGGCTAAGTTCTTCTATCTTGCTGCTGAAATGGACAATATGAAAAAGAGATTTGAGCGTGAAAAGTCTAATCTCGTTAAGTTTGGAAATGAAAAAGTGTTATCTGGACTGCTAGAGGTTGTTGATAACCTAGATAGAACAGTAGATGCCATTGCTAATGACGAAGATGAGAAAGTCAATAACATCTATCAAGGTGTTGAAATGGTGAGAACTCAATTCTTAAATGTTCTCAAAAGTAATGGACTTGAAAAAATTGAAGCTTTAGGAGAGATCTTTGATCCTAATTTCCATGAGGCCATGGCCCAGATGCCAGCTGAAGGGAAAAATGATCAAGAAGTTATCCAAGTATATCAACACGGCTACTCCCTCAATGGGAGACTTTTAAGGGCCGCAAAAGTAGTAATTGCAAAAAACGATTAAATACATTTTTTAAGGAGAATTAAAATGGGTAAAATTATTGGTATCGACTTAGGAACAACTAACTCTTGTGTGGCGGTTCTTGAAAACGGTAAATACAAAATTGTTCCAAATGCTGAAGGTCAGAATACAACTCCATCAGTAATTGGTTACGGAAAAGGTGAAGAGGTTCTTGTTGGACAGGTTGCTAAAAGACAAGCTGTAACGAATCCTACAAAAACTCTATATGGAATTAAGCGTCTTATCGGTAGAAAATTTGACTCTGCTGAGGCTAAGAAGTTTGCAGAAGTAGCTCCATTTGAAATTTTTGCAAATAAAAATGGTGATGCTTGGGTAAAAGTAGACGGTAAAGAAATGTCTGCGCAAGAAATCTCTGCAAAAGTACTTCAGAAGATGAAGAAGTCAGCAGAAGATTACCTTGGTGAGACAGTAACAGAAGCTGTAATTACAGTTCCTGCTTACTTCAACGATGCTCAGAGACAAGCTACTAAAGATGCTGGTCGTATTGCTGGTCTAGACGTTAAGCGTATCGTAAATGAGCCTACTGCAGCTGCTCTTGCTTACGGACTAGAAAGTAAAACAGATAAGAATATCGCAGTATTTGACCTAGGTGGTGGTACTTTTGATATCTCTATTCTTGAAATTACAAGTGATGGTGTATTCGAAGTTAAGGCCACTAACGGTGATACTTTCCTAGGTGGGGAAAACTTTGATGAATCAATCATTAACTTCCTAGCGCAAGAATTTAAAAACCAAGAAGGAATTGATCTTAAAGGTGATCAAATGGCGCTTCAAAGACTTAAAGAAGCTGCTGAGAAAGCGAAGCACGAGCTTTCAACTACAACAAGTACAGATGTTAACCTTCCATTTATCACGGCAGATGCTTCAGGTCCTAAGCACCTTAACATCAACTTAAGTAGAGCGAAGTTTGAATCTTTGATTGCAGATCATATCAAAGCTCTTGCTGTACCATGTGAAACTTGTATTAAAGACTCAGGTCTTTCTAAATCAGAAATTGATGAAGTTATTCTAGTTGGTGGTTCAACTCGTATCCCAGCTGTACAAGAAAGAGTAAAAGAAATCTTTGGAAAAGAAGCTTCTAAAGGGGTTAACCCTGATGAAGTAGTAGCTGCTGGTGCTGCTATCCAAGGTGGGGTTCTTGCTGGTGATGTAAAAGATGTTCTTCTTCTAGATGTAACACCTCTTTCGCTAGGTATCGAAACTCTTGGTGGAGTAATGACAAAGATCATCGAGAAAAACACTACGATTCCTACAAAGAAATCACAGGTTTTCTCAACTGCTGCTGATAACCAACCAGCTGTTAGTATTCACGTACTCCAAGGGGAGAGAGAGTTCTCTAAAGATAATAAAACTCTTGGACGCTTTGATCTAACTGGAATTAACCCAGCTCCACGTGGTGTTCCACAAATTGAAGTAACATTTGATATCGATGCTAACGGTATCATCAATATCTCTGCTTCGGATAAGGCCACTGGTCAATCTCAAGAGATTAAGATTACTGCCGGGTCAGGTCTTTCTGATGAAGAAATCGACAGAATGGTTCGTGAGGCTGAGGAGCATAAAGAAGAAGATGCGAAGAGAAGAGAAGTGGTTGATGCTAGAAATAATCTAGATGCGATGGTTCTTGGAGCTGAAAAAATGATTAAAGATGGCGAAGGGAAAATTTCTGATGCTGATAAAGCTGAGCTTGAAAAAGCAATTGAAGAAGCTAAGCCTAAACTTACTTCTGAAAATCTTGATGAGCTTAAGGCCGCTACTGATGCCCTTCAAACAGTTAGTCATAAGATTGCTACTCAAATGTATCAAGCTGCTGGTGGACAACCAGGTGCTGAAGGTGCAGGAGCAGAAGCTGGTGCCGGTGCAGAAGCTGGAGCAGGACAGCAGAAAAATGATGACGATGATGTTGTCGATGCTGACTTTAAAGAAGTATAAGATAAGCCTATCTTAAAATACCGAAGGCCCCGGCAATGTCGGGGCTTTTTTGAAAAAAATTATTGTTAGATTTAAGGAAATAGGGATGAGTAAAAGAGATTATTATGATGTATTAGGAGTTGCAAAGGGCGCCAGTAAAGATGAGATCAAAAAGGCATACCGTAAACTCGCTCTTAAGTATCACCCTGATAGAAATCCTGACAATGCAGAGGCCGAAGCAAAGTTTAAGGAAGCATCCGAAGCAGCTGAAGTTCTTCTCGATGACAATAAAAAGACTAGATATGATCAATTTGGTCATGCTGGTGTAGACGGACAGGCCGGAGGTTTCGGCGGCGGCGGATTTGGCGCTGGTGGAGACTTTGGTGATCTTGGAGATATCTTTGGAGATATTTTCGGAGATATTCTTGGAGGAGGCAGAAGAGGAGGCGGTAGACGTCGTCATAGAGGTACTCCAGGAAATGACCTACAAATGACTCTCGATGTGAGCTTTGAAGAAGCTGCATTTGGAATTGAAAAAAGTATTTCACTTACCCGTTTTGTTGAGTGTGGAACTTGTGATGGCTCTGGTGCAAAAGCTGGAACAGAAGCTTCAACTTGTGACATGTGTCAGGGAATGGGAGAAGTAAGAAGACAGCAAGGCTTCTTTACTGTTGCAACGACTTGTCCAAAGTGTCAGGGGAGTGGTCAGATGATTACTGACCCTTGTGGTGACTGCTCAGGACAAGGACGTAAACGTAAGAAGGTTGACCTTGCTGTAAAAGTTCCTGCTGGAATTGATTCGAATCAACGCTTAAAGCTTTCGGGTGAGGGAGATTCGGGTACACAAGGTGCTCCAGATGGAGATCTCTATGTTGTAATCAATGTACAGCCCCATTCAATCTTTGAACGTGATGGGTTCAATCTACATTGTACTGTGCCTATTAGTTTCACTCAGGCGGCACTTGGAGATGAGGTTGAAGTCCCAACACTTGATGGAAGAGTATCTGTAACAATCGCTGAAGGAACACAGTCAGGTAAGAAAATGAGACTGAAAGGCAAAGGTATCCAAAGACTTGGTGCTTATGGCCATGGTGATCTTATTTTGACTATTCATGTCGAAACTCCAACAAAACTTAATAGTGAGCAAAAAGATTTACTACGTAAATTGGCAGAAGCCAGTGGTGATCATAAGTCTCACCCTATGAGCAGGGGATTTTTCGATAAAGTAAAAGATCTGTTCCAATAAAAACTGTCTGATTGTTCCCACTAGGCAGTGGGTGTATATTTGCGAGAACCTTACTGAGTACCCACGGTTATAACGTATCAAGTTAAGCGCACAAAGTGCGTGCTACTTGAATTCCCTAACCGTAAGGGTATAGAATAAGTAAGCCATTATTATTATTAAAAGTAAGGTTCTCAATGAAGTTTATTCTCTCATGCATTACTCTCTCATTACTTCTACTTTTGAGTTGTTGCTCAGACATCTCAATGATTTCTCGTGGATCTCGCGACGATCTCTATAGCTCAGAATTTCTTAATCAAATTGAATCGATTAAGACGATGTATAAAAGAGGCCAAGCAGATGAAGCATTAAAGAAATTGAAGGCCATGACTGCCGGACCTGAGGGCGAGAAGTTGATGCTACCTTCAGAGAAGGCCATGAGAAGAAACCTCATAGGGGTTATCTACTTTGGTAAGGCCAACTATGAGCAGGCGATCTTTAATTTTGATCAGGCCCTGGCTACTTCACGTTTAGATGAATCATTAACGGCCCAAATCTATTTAAATCTATCAAGCAGTTACTATAAGCTTGGTATGAATGAAAAAGCATTTGAAGTACTTAAGAATGCTCCCTATACATCTCTTGCCGAAGAGGAATCAGTTAAGTTTCATAAATTGAGATATAGACTAGCACAAGAGCTTGGATATGATCGTGAAGCTTTAATCTCTCTCATTTATACTCTAGCGCCTAAAAATAAAATTAGTGAGCTAAGGATAGATCCGCTTTACGAGAGCCTTGTTGGTAAATTTAGAAAATTAGATCAACGCGAGAAATATAAAATCTTTGAAGAATTCGAAAAATCAAAACTATTTGTTATTGGTTACCTTTCTTATCTAGAGGCCGAAAAAGTTTATTATTCTGGAAATAAGGATGAGGCAAATGATTTGATTGAGTGGATAGAGGAGAATTTCAAAGAATATCCAGAGATTGCACAACTTATTGAGAATTTTACTTATCGCGTAGAGAACTACACCAAGCTTAATAGAATGAATATTGGTGTAGTGTTGCCTTTAACCGGCAAGAATAAAAGCTATGGCCAAAGAGCATTGATGGGAATTGATGCCGCCTTAAGAGAGCTTAAAAGAAGTAACCCAGACTTACCCGAATTTAAAATTATTGTTCGCGATTCTAAGGGAAGTGGAGTTGTTGGGTCTAATGAAGTTCGTAACTTAGTAGAAAATGAGTTTGTCTCCGTTATAATTGGTGGACTTTACTCTACTGAAGCGACTAAAGAATTTGAAGCAGCAAAAAAGAGAGGCGTGTTCTATATAAGTCTTTCTCAAGTCTATCTTGATAAAGAAGATAAGGACCATTTACTTCTAGAGGTGCCTGGATCAATTGAATCTCAGATGAATGAACTTTTCTCTCAAGAGATACTATCAAACTTTGGAGGAAGAGCAGCTATTGTTTATCCTGAATCAAAGAGAGGATATTCTTATGTAAATGAGTTTTGGAGGAAAGCAAAACTTAATGGTATTGATGTGGCCGGAGTTTATGGTTTTGATAAAGAGAGCAAGGATTTTAGAGCACCAATTAAAAATCTATTAGGGCTAAAATATCCAAGAGCGAGAATGGAAGAGTATAAGATTCTTCAAGAAATTCATGAGCTTGAAGATAATCGCACTATACGCAGAATTCAAACACTTGGACCACAGATGGACTTTGATTGGGTCTTTATACCAATGTACCCACTTGAGGCCATTCAAACTATTCCAGTCTTTAAGTACTACGATGCTAGAAATGTTCCTGTTATCGGGGGACCAAGCTGGAGAAGTAAGCGCTTAAGTGATGAGAGTTATAAGTTTAACAATATTCATTTTATAGGTGATGATGTAGCAAACTCATCAGAGGAGTTAAGCGCAAAATTCTCAAAAGCTTACAAGAAAAACTTGGGTCTTATTGAACTCATGTCATTTGATAGTATGAAAATTGCCTTAGATCTTCTGACAAAAGGAGACTTCGAAACTCGTGATGAACTTGATATGACGATTAGAGGCCACGAACAATTTGCAGGAACAACTGGAGAGTGGGAGTTAAAAGAAGGTGTATGGCTTAAGAAGATGGCCAGTCTCTACTTTAGAAGAGGAAAGATAACTGCTCTGAAGGTGAAAGAAGTATCTGAGCTAAACAAAGGTGAAGAGAGTCTTCCACTAGCTGGAGAATCAAAGGAAAATCAGGCGCAGTAGCCCGACTAAAGTTCCAAGAGCATATACTAAATTCATATAGAATTGATAAAATAGGGCCACAAAAAAGTATTGTGGCCTTTTTATTGTGACCGATACTGTGGCGATAAAACTTAAGCTTAAATAGAAGAGCCAAAGATAACTAGAGTACTGATCTACTTCTCCTAGGGTTAGAAACTGATAGAGGCTCGAGATTAAGAATATGAGCCATACTATTGGAACTAAAAAAAGTAGCCCCGAAATACTGAACATCTCTCTAAAGCTCTTGATGCGATAGAGCCCACTTCTGAATACGGCAAAAAATAAGCTCTTGAGCTCTGACTTTCTATAATGATAAACAAAGAGATCTGAGTTATAGAGTATATTGGCATCAAGCATACTGGCCTGATGAATGAGTAAGTTCTCTTCATTTCTAAAGTAAGCATCGGGAAAAACTAACTTATGTTTATCAAAAAGCTCTTTTTTTATCCAAAGGTGGCATAGGATAAGATCTCTCTCTGAAGCTGGAATTACTTTTTTCTCATTATTTGATCGAAGGTGTCTTAGCCGAGTATGAGCAGTCGCCATAGGAGATTGGAGAGTTAACCCCAGAGCTATTTGAAAAAAAGAAGAGGCTTCGGGAGTTTGATCTGGTCCACCGAAAAGGTCTACACTTGAATAGTTTTGTAGAAACTGCTGAGCCTTTAAAAAGTAATTTTCTGGCAAGATGATGTCATCATCAAAAAAGACAAGCCAAGGCCTTGTTGCATGCTTTAAAGCCTCATTTCTCGCCATTGCAGGAGTTGAAAACTCCCTATTCACAAAAAAGTGAGTTCGATTCTCAAGGTTTTTAATATTTAAAGCGTTGTTACTATTATGAATAAGAATGATTTCTGATTGAGGAGCCTGTACCTCAATTTGAGATAGAAGATTTTCAACGAGATCTTCTCGATTATACGTTATAATGACAATACTGAAGAAATTTAAATTATTCATAATGTAGATAGATTATATACCGGATTAATGAACACTCAAATAATGGAAGCTAAATTTAACTTTTATGGAGTTGAAGTCACTGTAGAGTGTCCTAGTGAAGATTTATACCTTCGTCTGTGTAAAGATTTTAGCTACTTTAAAATTGATAGGCCAAGCGAATGTGTCAAAAAAATTAAAATCCGTGGGTTCTTAAATCTCAATATAAACCCTCCTTTTCCCTTACTTGTAATTAGATTTAGTAATAGGAATGTAAATATCTATGAAAAGAATAACGTTAGAGTATGTGATTATCGTGGTGATGGCCTTAGTATCATAAACTTTAAGTTAAATACGGCATCAATATATGCTTCTGAGATCAACCGACTCCATGAGAGAATTTATCTCTTTATCTTATCTCGTGTGGGAAAAGAGTTAGATTTACTGGGCTTGCATCGGCTTCATGGAATGGCCGTTACTCGCAATGAGAAACTTTACTTAGGCATGATGCCGATGAATGGTGGAAAAACAACACTGCTCTCTTATCTCTTGAATGAAGGGAGTTATGCTCTCTTGTCCGATGATTCACCTCTTATAGATAGAAAGGGGAAGGTTTATCCATTTCCAATAAGGATAGGCTTTGAAAAAGGTGGAAAGAAACCACAGTTGTTTGAGCAGGCAAAGTCTTATGAATTAGAGCGAAAAGAATATGGCAAAAAAACGCTTTATTCTCTGAATGATTTGAATTTAAAAGTCGGTGGTGATTACAAAGAGGTCTTCCTCTTTAGAGGTTTTCGCGGATTTAAATCTCCTCGATTAAAGTTAAAGAGTAAGATGAGCATGATCTTCTTTATTTTCGAGCAAGGAGTGATCGGTATTGGATTACCTATCCTTATTGAATACTTTTGGGAGTTCGGATTCATAGACTTTTTTAGAAAAACTAAGATTTTCTTTTCTCGAATGCTGGGGCTTGGACGTTTTCTATTAAGGGCGAAGGTGTATAAATTTGAGATGGGAGATAATATTGATGAGAATGTGGATTACTTTAAAAAATATGAGGGAATAAACTAAAAAAGCACTCGTCATAAATAATGAGAGTGCTTTATTAAATTCTCTTTTAGTAAAAAGAAGAGTGTGAGAAAAAAATTATTTATTTTTTCCTGCAGCGATAAGCTTTTGGATACGAGCTTTTTTCTTAGCTTGTCCCTTTCTTCTTCTCATTTTTAATTCAGTTTTCTTTCTTCCCATTCCCATTATACAACCTCTACTGCTAAGTGTTACGGATTCAGAATTTCGCTCCATATTAGTTTCTCAAACCCAAAATGGCAAGATTAGGGTAGATATTTGGTCAATTTTGCTTGATTAACAACGCTCTAATATTGTCATAGAATCCCTCTAAGTGGTAAATTTTACTTATTCTCACCCCATGGAGGGGTAAAGCGTAAAAGGAATGACGATGAGCGGCGGAAAATGTGTATTCTACACTTATCCGAAAATCTCCATTTTTGGTCTATTTTTGATCTCCTTTTCCTTAAAACTCCATAATTTTTAATCAATAATTAAGATGATTCATTGGTGATTTAAAATACTAGTTAAGGATATAAAAACATGTTTAAGAAATTTTTAGATTGGTTTTCAAATGATTTGGCCATTGACCTGGGAACGGCAAACTGTCTTGTTTACGCGAAAGATAGAGGGATTATTGTAAATGAACCTTCTGTTGTTGCGGTACATGAGGGAGTAAAGGGAGTTTCTAAAGTATTGGCCGTAGGTAAAGAGGCCAAGGAAATGCTTGGTAGAACTCCAGGTTCAATCAAGGCCATTAGACCAATGAAAGATGGGGTTATTGCAGACTTTGAAGTAACTCAAGCGATGCTTCGCTACTTTATTCAAAAGTCTCTTGCTGGTTCAAAACTAGTAAAGCCAAGAATCATTATTTGTATCCCCTTTGGAATTACTCAGGTTGAGAAAAGGGCCGTTAAAGAATCAGCTGAGCAAGCTGGAGCTAGAGAGGTTTACTTGATTGAGGAGCCAATGGCCGCTGCTATTGGTGCTGGTCTTCCAATTACAGAACCATCTGGAAATATGATTGTTGATATTGGAGGGGGAACTACTGAAGTTGCTGTTATCTCTCTTGGTGGAATCGTATTCTCTAAATCAGTAAGAGTAGCTGGTGATAAATTTGATGAGGCCATCACTCAATATATTAAAAAGAAATACTCTCTTCTTATTGGAGAGAGAACAGCAGAAGCGATCAAAATCTCAATTGGAAATGCTTACCCATTTGACGAAGAAGTTAAGTCATTTGAGGTGAAAGGGCGTGACCTTATTGCGGGAGCTCCAAAAATTATCGAAGTAACAAGTGATGAGATTAGAGATGCTCTAAGTGATCCTATTTCAGAAGTTGTTGAAGCCATTAAAATTTCTCTTGAGAAAACACCACCTGAACTAGCAGCAGATATAGTCGATAATGGAATTATTCTTGCTGGTGGGGGATCTCTACTCGCAAATCTTGATATTCTCATTAAAGAGAAAACAGGTCTTCCTGTAAGTCTTGCTGAAGATCCATTAACTTGTGTGGTTAGAGGTTGTGGTAAAGCGCTAGAGTCAATTGATCTCTTAAAGCAGGTTACAACACTTTCATAAATTTCTAAGTGAGGCGCCTCTAATATGATGGATTCACCACATTTTTTAAAGCTTTCTTTGGATGAGGTGTCTGTTAAGTTAGGCGTCTTGGAGAAGCAAAAGGAAGTCATAAAGATTTGGGTTAGAGGCGAAGAAGCTCAACTTTATAGAGTTTCTGATTTTTATATTTTTAAATCGTCGACTGACAGAAAAGCTTATCTGAGTCTATTTAGTGAGGGCAAAGAGTCTGATGAATCTTACCTCGAAAAAAGAATTCTACTTACATTTATAATTAACGATGTTGATTACTTTGCTGAAGGCCTTGTAAGTTATGATGAAGTTCATGAGACACTAATTGTTGAGCTCGACAAAGACTTTTATCGCTCAGAGAAGAGATCAAATGAAAGGCTTCTCACTTATCCTCATCATCAAGTCTATGTGTACTTTAAGGTACAAGATGATAAAGACGAGAGTAATGTAATAGAGCTTAAGCGTGAAGAAGATCAACTTTATATTGATTATAAGCAACGTCAAAAGAAAGAACTTAAAGAAAAGCTAAAAGAAAAAGTAGCAGACATCGATGATCTCGTAGGTTTTCGAGTCCTTGATATTTCACGCTCTGGTGTAGCCTTTCTTGTAGGTGAAGATGAAGGTAAATACTTCTCTGAAAGAGCTAAGTATAGTTTTTATGTTCTCTTTGATGGAGATCTTTTCGTTGTTAAAGGTGCAGACCTTGTTTATAAAGTTGATTATGTTGGCGGGAAAGAAGGAAAAAAGAGATTTAAAGTAGGTTTAACCTTTAAGCCAGTTTCTAATCTAACTCATTATGTATCTGAATTGCTTAAAGAAGGTGTTGAATCGGACACTATGAAAAGAGAGTTTGAGGACTTTATTGATGAATAAGACGGTTTCAGTAATTTCACTTATACTCATCCAATTTTTTTCTTGTGGTAGTAACTCATCAATTAATAATACTCCAGCTCACTATGAAGCAAAGATGACTCTAAAGGATAAGTCAGGAAAATTTTCCGTTGTTCGTGAATCAGGTTTGTCCAAAAGTAAAAAGAGTTATGTGACTAAGTATAGAGTTTACGATGTTGAAGCTGAAGGTAATAAGGTTTTAGAACAGTCTATTGTTTTCTCAACACCAGGAGTCCTTGGTGACAAAATAAGATTGATGAGACCAGAGAGATCTCAATATAAAGTTTGGTTTGATAAGAGGCTTTATCAAACCGAAACACGAATTGATAAGAAAAATAAGGCGTTAATCATTAAAATGGATAGCCCTGAGAAGCAATGGCAGGGTGAAAAAACGGTTGTTTTTCCTGGAGGAAATGGTGTTTTCTGTTATTTTACTCAACTTTTCGAGTGTATTCACTATACGGGCTTTGTTGAAAAGGCGATTAAGGTAACAGCGGGGAAAATGCAGTTTCATGTTATATGGGACGGATACCCTTATTTTCAAGAGCAATATTTGAATATCAATGATAGTCCTTTTGCTAGTGCCGAAATAGAGTATGACGGTAAAACTGCAGAAGGGGAGCATCGTTTCTCCGTATCTGTGTCAGGTAATGCAATTTTTTACCTTTATAATGAAGGTAAAGAATATGCTAAAATGTTCTGGCCATCGCAGGGTCTTTCTTTATTTGGTAAATAAAGAAGTACAGTTTATGTGATTTATTAAAGTAGAGTTATTCATGAATGAAATTGGTCAATTAATAATGACGGGAATCTCTGGAATTCATCTGACAGATGATGAGCGCTCCTTTCTTGAAAATGAAAATATTGGCGGAGTTCTTCTATTCTCTCATAATTATGAAAATCCTGCTCAGCTAGCTGAGCTCGTTAATAATATCCAACAAACGCGAAAAGAATATCCCCTGTTTATTGCTGTTGATAATGAAGGTGGGAGAGTATTTAGATTCAAGACTGGATTTACTCAGTTTCCCCCTATGCACGATGTAGGATTAACGGATAGCCCTAAGTTGTGTTTTCATATCGCTAAAATTATGGCCGACGAGCTCAATGCTTGTGGCGTGAATTTTAACTTTGCGCCAGTATGTGATGTCTGGACAAATGAAAAGAATAAGGTGATTGGTGATCGCGCATTTGGAAATGACGAAGAGACTGTTTCTAAATTCATTTCCTCTATAATTAGAGGGCTTCAGACAAATGGAATACTTTCTTGTGCAAAACATTTTCCAGGACATGGTTGTACAAAGAAAGACTCTCATTTTGATCTTCCTATCGTAAAGAGAACAAGGGAAGAGCTTGAAGAAGTTGAGTTTAAGCCATTTATAAAGGCAGTAAAATCTAGGGTAGAGTCAGTAATGATGGCCCACTTGATTGTAGATGCAATTGATCCAAATCTTCCAACTTCACTAAGTCCTGCAGCTTATAAAATATTACGAAATGATTTTAAGCATAAGAGACTTATTATTACTGATGATATGGAAATGCAGGCGATTACTGATAATTATGGTTTAGGAGAAGCTGCAGTTATGGCCATTAATGCAGGTGCAGATATAATAGAGTATCGCAGTATGGAAAGTGCTCGTGAAGCACTTGAAGCATTAAAAGAGGCAAAGAAGTCAAAGACATTAAATCCGGACCGAGTAAAAGAGTCTTTTGAGCTCATAGAGTTAATTAAGAAAGAGTATTTATCAGAGTATAAACCTATCTATATCCCTGAAATTGCGAAGAAAATTAATACCGGGGCCTCCCAGGTATTGGTAAAAGAAATATTTGATAAAATTAAACAGATTAAGGCAGAAAGAGAAGTCGCGCCTTAGAAGTTTTCCTTATTTTTCAATCCCTTATGAGGACAATATTACCCTCCCACGATCATTCTTTAGCTTAGTGTTATCCTAAGAACATGAGTTATTTTCGATGTTTAGGCGTTTTTGTGTCTACGAAATGCGAGGGAGATCTCTACAAATGTTAATGTATGCAGCTTTGGCGCTTATTGGAATTGCTGTCTTCTTGGTAACAAGTTTAGTTACCCAAGAAGAGGATGAGTATAAGGCCCAAGAGAAGCTTGAGTCAGGTGCGGGTGCAGATAAAGAGACTTTGGCCCAGCATGGAATTGTTCTTAGGTATTCACGACCATTCTTTCGTCGTTATGTAACTCCTATTGTCGCAAGTTTAAAAAACAAAAAGAAAATCAGAGAAAAATACAGAAGGGGACTTGCTGCTGCGGGAGTAAATGATGTTTTAACCCCAGAAGACTTTTTCAGTTTTAAACTTTTTCTTATAATTGGATTCCCTATTATTTTCTTGGCCCTTCGTGCATTTCTAGAAGAGAGCTGGCCGTTTCATTATATGATCTTTATTTCAATTTTTGGTTTCTTCTATCCTGATCTATGGCTGAAAGGGAAAATTCAATCAAGACAGCAAGAGGTCATGAGAAATATGCCTTTTGCTGTTGATATGCTTGCATTGAGTGTTGAGGCTGGACTGGACTTTATTGCAGCAATGGCGAAAGTTAATGAGAAGGCACGGCCGTCGGCATTAACAAAAGAATTTGAAATACTCATGAAGGAAATCAAAATTGGTGCAACGAGGGCTGAGGCCTTAAGAAATATGGCCTGGAGAATTGATCTCATTCAGATTTCATCTTTCTGTGCAACTTTGATTGCTGCTGACTCAGTTGGGGCAAGTATTGGACCAATTCTAAAAGCCTTAAGTGCAGAGATCAGGCAAAAGCGATCCTCTGATGTTGAAAAAGCGGGGGCAACTGCTGCGACAAAGATTCTATTTCCCATGCTATTTTTAATTGTTCCGGCCGTTTTTATAATCGTTGCGGCACCACTTATTCTCGAAGCCATGATGGGAGGTAAGTAGTGAAGGTCATGAAAGGTGAGCTTGAAATTGCAACAAAGGTCCAAGTGGCAAATACATCGATACAAAGAATGATTGGTTTGATGTTTTCAAGGGACCTTGGAGATAAAGATGGATTATTGATTACTCCTTGTAATTCCATTCATACATTCTTTATGAGGTATAACCTCGATATAGTATTTCTAAGTAGAGATAATAAAGTTGTAAAAGTTATTCGTAATATGAAGCCTTGGAGAATGACGTGGATGTACTTTAAGGCGTCCAAAGTTTTAGAGATGATGGGGGGGACTCTACCAGCAGATATCAATGCTGGAGATGAGTTTAATATGGATGTATAAATTAGTTGTCGTTGCAGGGAAATTAAGGGGTGAAGAGTATATTCTCGAGAATGGTGAGAATATACTTGGACGTGATCCGTCTTGTTCAATCCATTTTCCCGTTCAGGGAGTTTCAAAGAAGCATTTTTCCATAACTGTAAGTGGAGATACTTGTTACATTTCTGATATGGGTAGTTCGAATGGAACGTTTGTTAATGGTAAGGCCATTAAACGAGCAACTGTTCAAAATAAAGATAAGATTGCTCTTCCTGATAGTATTTTACAAGTAGTCTATGTTGCAGAGAAAAAAGTAATTGTTAAGAAGCGTGTGAGTAACGAAGAGGACGATGAAAGTGATTTCATGGACCCAGGTACTCCACCAGATAATATTGTTTCAAAAGTTTTTTGGGCTTTTAAGCATAAAGTAATGCCTATTCTTCATGGAATTAATGAAGAGTATGAATGGCAGCACTTATTGGCGATTCTTGTTGCTCTCTTTTCTGTTGCCGCGATTTCCTTGACTATCTTTCCTGCCCTTCAAGATGCAAAGAAAATTCTATTGAATGAGACTGCTACTCGAGGAAGTAGTTATGCCGATATGGTTGCCCGAATGAATAATAGGGCCCTTGAGCAGAGAAGGCTCGAAAAGATAGATACTGACTTTATAAGTAAAGCTGATGGTGTAGCAGAATTTAGGCTCTTTGATATGAATGGTATTATTCTAAGACCATTAGCACAGTCTAATAAATATGTGAGTGATCCTTTCTTTATCCTTTCATGGGAGTGGGCAAAGGAGACTCGAGATAAGAAGAATATAGTTTTAAAACGTCTATTAGATGATGGAACTATTGGTATTGCTAAAAAAATTACGAGCTTTAACCCTAAAACTGCCAGAGAAGAATCTGTTGGGGTCATTGCTATAAAGTTTGAGCCAGCTTCCCTTAAGGTTGAAGCTGCCAAGTCGAGAAAGGCTTATCTTGAGGCTTTGGTAACTACAGCAATTGTAGGAATTTTCTTTTTTGGATTTATATACTATTTAACAGTTAGGCCAATGGAAGAAATTAATTTCCAAATTGAAGAAGCCTTGAGAGGTAAACGCAAAAGTTTGGATAGTAGGTTTTTATTCCAAGAATTGAGACCTTTGAGGAATTCGATTAATGCCTTACTTGCTAGAATTAGAGAATTGAATAATGAGGAAGATGATGATTTTGGTGAAGAGGAGAGTGATGAGAGTTACGTCCGACAACTCTATGAGTTTATGCAGGGATCTAATGGACCCACTCTTATTTTAGACTCTCATAAAAACTTATCTCATATCAATATGGAGGCTGAAGACTTAACAGGTATGAGAGAGAGTGCCAGTCAGGGAATGAGTTTATTAGATGTTTCTAGGGAACAGGGGTTTGCTGCTACAGTAATTGAACTCTGTGATAATAGTGCAAATAATATGGGTACAAATCAACAAGGTGAGTATGACCTTGGTGGTGTTGCTCATACTATTCACGTAGCTTCTTTAATTGGTAAAGATAGTTTTGCAAAAGCATTCTACATTACATTTGTAAGAGTGGATTAAGAATAGGTTATGGTAGAGAAGGCGTCAGCTGTAAAGATTGTTAAAGGTATTAAGACTCCGAAGGAGGCTGGCACCTATCATCGTCTACTGTGTATGACTGGAAAGAATAAAGGAATGGCCTACTTTATTCGCAGTCGTCGAATTGTGATGGGACGCTCTGAAAAAGCAGATGTTCAAATACTAGATGGCAAGTCTTCAAGAGAACACGTTGAATTGAGCATGGTTAATGGGAAATATGTTCTGTCAGATTTAGGTAGCCAGAATGGAGTTATCGTAAATGATTTGAAGGTTAGTCAGCATACCTTGGCCGATAATGACAAAGTTATTATAGGTCAAACTGTATATAAGTATAATCGAATTGTTGTAGAAGAAACTGAGCTCGTTGTTGTTGATGAAGATGATGAGTTAGAAGAATATGAAGAGGAAGAAGAAGAGGTAAAACCAAAGAAGAATAAGAAGAAAGATCAGCCAAAGAAAAAAAATAATATGATGATTATTCTTATTGTAGTGTTGGCAGCCGTTTTTCTTTTGCCGTCTGAAGAAGAAGGAAAGAAGAAAGAGCCTGTTCGAAAAGGAAAGACCATAGGCGACGTTTCTCCTGATCAAATTGATATCGCTGAATATAATCAAGAAGAGATAAATGATCCAGAAGTACGAAAGAAGCTTGAAGCCTACCTGCATAGGGGGCAAAGAGAGTATCGAGAAGGTAATTATTATCGAGCCATTGAGCAATTTGAGTTGGCATTGATTTTAGTTCCAAATCACGGATATGCCACATTTTATAGGCAGCGTGCAGAAGAGAGTTTAAATAAGTTTGTAGATAAGATTATGACAAAAGCAGAGAATGATATAGCTGCTCTGAGATATAGGTCGGCCATTATACAATATTGTACAGTGATTACTTTCTTACAGGATAATCCTAAGCACCCGAGATACCTCGAAGCTGAAAAGAAAATTACTGAACTGGAAGTTAAAATGGGAGTAGATGAAGGTGAATTTAAATGTTTCTAGAGATAATGAATCTCTATATCAAGTAAATTTTGCCCAAGAAATTGAGGACAATAATGGTGCTCCCCTAACTTTCTTTGTTGGAAGGGGCGATGATTGCCAGGTACAGCTCGATGATAAACAAGTGTCTCGGGAGCATGCACGTATTAGGTTTGAGCACGGTCATTGGTCTATTGAAAAAGTTTCTTCTTTCAATACTCTCAGTCTCAATGGTAATTTTTGCGACAATGCCCAATTAAAAAATGGAGATCTCATCTCTATCGGCCCTTATACTCTAAATGTTGAATTACAGGAGGTCGCCAGTGTGGATTTTGGCGATGCTCAGACTCCTGTTGAAGAAGAGAGCGCAGATGATATAACTTCAGCCTCAGGAATTGCTGTTGGTCTTGGTCATGATGAAGCTACAGAGGTTTTTAGTGAAGCCGATGCAGCTGTGTTAAATGAAGCGGCTTCTGGGTCTGAACAAGAAGATAACTTTAATGAAAATACTGGGCGTCTTGATAATGGTGAAGCAGAAGCTGAATCAGAAGTCGAAGACGATGGTAATATTTCAGCTTCTGATTCTGGTGGTTATGAAGGATTTGAGGAGGAATCAACATCTGAGTTTGATAGCTTAGAGTCTGGTGAGCAGCAAGATAGTTTTGCTATTGATGATAATGATGGCTTCGATGATGACTTTTCTAATGATTTAGGTGAGGGGCAAGACGGGGAAGGATTTAATGATGAGTTTATGGACTCGGATGGAGATGATTCATATGGAATGGAAACCTATGATGATGATGAAAAAACTCAAGTCATAAAAAGCTTTGCTTCATTTGCCCTTGAACTCTTTGGGGAATATGCACCCTACGATAAATTTCTAATTGCAAAACCTGAAACCTTTATTGGACGTGATCCTGAGAAGTGTGACATTGTTCTTAACGATCCTGAAGTCTCTGGTGTTCACGCTGTCATAAAAAAGAATGCAATTACTTGTACTTTGGAAGATTTAAAATCGGCCAATGGTACGATATTGAATGGAGAGAGAGTTAATTCACATGACTTAACAAGTGAAGACGAATTCATTATTGGTGGAACTACTTTCACAGTACGTATTCAATCAGATTTTCTAGATCAAGAGAAGTCTAGAATCATGCCTGTTGAAGACAATCAAGTCGTTGAAATTGAGGAGATCGTTGAAGTTGATGAAAACTTTGATGGCTTTGAAGATGGAGATGGGGAGATTGTTGAAGGGAGTGAAGGATTTGGTGCAAAATTTGAAGAGAAGAATAACTCGCTCTTTAGTAAAGATGCATTAAAAGATCCAGAAAAGCGTAAGAAGATTTTATATATTCTTGTTGGGCTGATGGCCCTTTGGGTATTACTAGGTGAAGAAGAAAAACCAAAGAAGCCAAAAATTGATCCTAAGGCAAAGGCGGCTGCTGAAGCAAAGGCTGCTGAAAAAGCAATTCCTGAAGCGGAGAAGAAGCTTACTCCTGAACAACAGGAATTTGTTGAAGGGCAATACCTATTGGCGAGTCAGTATTTTGCCGAAGGTAAGTATTCTGAAACAATCATGGAGCTTGATAAGATTTTTGCTATAACTAAAGAGTATAAAAATGCTCGAACCATTTATGGACTGGCAAAAGAAGGCTTGGCCGAACTTACAAAACTTCTAGAGGAAGAGAGGCGAGAAAAAGAAAGAAAACTAAGAGACCTTAAGGTTAAAGAACTCTTAGTTAAAGCTGAAGCAGCTGTGAAAGAGAGAAAGATGGATTTCGCAAAAAATCTATTCAAAGAAATTACTAAGCTTGATCCTGAAAACTTCGATGTTACAAGATTGAAGTTGGAGGTTGAGGCTTATGAGAAAGAGCAAGAAAGACAGAGAGTGGAAAAAGCTCAGAAGGAAGCAGAGAGAAAGAGGCAAGTTCAAGAGCTAGCACCAGGTAAGTCATTTTATCAAAGAAAGGACTGGTATAAGGCAAAATTAAAATTAGCGGATTTTCTTAGATTGAAAGGAATGGATGAAGACCTTGTAAAAGATGCTACTCGAATGTTAGATGAGTCGACAAAGAAGCTAGATGGAATTGTTAATCCTCTCATTGGAAAGGCCAGATCTTTAAAAGAAGGTCAGGATTTGAAAGGAGCTTATGAGCTCTATCTTGAAATCTTAAAATATAATCCAGCTCATATTGAATCTCTTAATGAAATGGATGAGATTCGAGATAAGTTGGAGTTAAGAAGTAAAAAGGTTTATCGCGAGGCCATTATTGCAGAGTCTCTTTCTCTATATGATGATGCGAAAGAGAAGTTTCAAGAAGTTCAGCAGATAAGTCCAACAGATAGTGACTATTATAAGAAAGCTACGGAAAAGCTAAAAGACTACCTTGACTAGGAAGGATCATGATTGAATTAAAGAGTTATGCTTCAAGGAGTGATAAGGGGCCATATCTACAAATTAATGAAGATAATATTGAAGTCGACCTTGTGAACAAACTTTATATGATCTTTGACGGTTTTGGAGGCTCCTCTGTCGGTGATAAGGCGGTATATCTTGTTCAAGATACGATTAAAAAGTTCTATACGAGAATTGCCGGTGATCCAGATGCGACATTACCTTTTTATTACAGCCCCAAATACTTAATTGAAGGTAATGCATTAATTAATGCAATGGAGTATGCACACTTCTTATTGAAAAAAGAAAATAAAGATAAAGATATGAATTCTCGAGGAGGGACTTCTTGCATCGCTGTTTCACAAGCAGAGAATATTCTAACTTTAGCATCGACCGGAAATTGTCTGGGAATAATATATAGTCGCGGAAATACCAGAATTGTTTCTGTACCAGATAACTTTGAATTAATTTCAAGAGATTTCTACGACAAAGAATTTGTCACTGCACCGGCTTCGGGTTTCGGATTATTTAATGAGATTCATATTAATGTCTCAGAGGTTCGTGTTAACGAAGGTGACCGCCTTCTGCTTTTGAGTGATGGTGTTTACGGACGTGTAGATCAAGATGAAATCAAAGATATTGTTCTATCAGAAGGGCATAAAGCATCTGATAAAATCGATATGCTATTTGATCTCGCTAATAAACGCGGAAACATGGATAACCAGTCTGCACTTCTTCTTAACTTTTAGTATACTATACTGCTCGGGTATAGTTCAGAAAATTCCATATATTAAGTGGATTAGCTCTTAACCTTCTTGATTAGCGGCCTACTTTAGGCGAGAATAATCAAAAGGTTACCTATGGAAAATAAAATTTTAGTCGCTGACGACAGCCCAACCATTCAAAAAGTTATTAGCATCACTTTGGCAAACAAAGATTATAAGCTTGATTCTGCTCATAGTGAAGATGAGCTTCATGAGAAACTTGGGGCCAATGAATATGGACTAGTGCTTCTAGACTATAATCTTTCAGATACTGCAACCGGTGTTGATCTCGCTAAACAAATCAAAGAATCAAATTCTAATACTCTTGTTATGGCAATGCTTGGAACTTTCGATAGTATTGAGGATTCGGAGTTAGAAGGTGCAGGCTTCTCTGACAAAATAGTTAAACCTTTTGAGAGTTCTAAATTTATTCAAAAAATTGAAAACCTTTTCAACTCTTCCGAGGAAGAAGTTATTGAAAAAGATATCTTCGATACAGATGACGAAGACACAACGAAAAATGACGAAAATACAGACTCTTTCGATAGCGATGAATGGAGTATCGATGGGCCAAATGTTATAGAAGAAGATGAAGATAGTGAGCTTTTAGATCATAGTGAAGATAATACAGGAAATCCACTGGCCGCAGAAATGGCAGGCTGGGGAATGAGTGTCCCAGAAGTAATAGGTGCAACCGAAGAAGAGGAAAGCCTCTTTCCTCCTTCGATTGAACCAACTGAGTCGGTATCTTTCAGCGATACGGATATAGATACAGATGACGTAGATAAAGACGAAGGTCTCGACGATCTAGATGACTCTTCAGAAAGCTCAGAAGATGAGGTCTTCTCTCTTGAAGAAACTCCTATAGACAATTCTGCAGAGGAGCTAGAGTTTGGCTCTAGCAGTGATGAACTCGAGGGTTCCAGTAAGATTGATCCTGATCTAACTCAAGAAATTAAAATACCTGAAGAGCTGAGAGCATCAATGGGAGCACAGAGCTCAGAAGATGAAATTAGCTTCCCCGATGACTCTGATCTCGGTTATCCCGATATGGGAGATGATAACGAGGAGGAGGATACGTCTCGACGTCCTCAACTGACTTCACTCGATGAGCTTGATGTAGATGATGAAGATGGTGATGATGAAGATCTTGATACTACCGATCCACAAATCATTATTGGTCCAAGTGAGGATAGTCCAGATCTTATTAACTCTATCAATGATGACATCTCTCCGGATGATTTCTGGGCTGCTGATGTTGAGGATGATTCTCAAAGCGCTGTAGAAACAAGTGCAGAAGGTGAAGAAGTTAATCAGGATATTGAACAAATTAGCTTAGGAGACGAAGAGGAAGAAGCCTTCAGTATTGATGAGCATATCTCTCTTGATGACTCACCTAAGTCAACAGAGTTAGATGAAACCTCAAAGGCGACACTTGAAGCGTTAAGCAATATCAATGATATTGGTCCAAAGTTAGAGTCTGAAAATAGCGATATAGGGCCCAAGTTAGAAAAAGTTGATACGGATACACTTGCTCAGAGAATAAAGACAGAGCTTTTAAATGAGCTTAAGCCATTGATTAAAGATATGATTAAAGAAGCGCTAGAAGAAGCCAATAGTGAGACAGTTGAAAAAGTCGCTTGGGAAGTTATTCCAGATCTAGCAGAAAATTTAATTAGAAAAGAGGTTAAAGAGCTCTCTCAAAAAGTTATTGATAAGCATTCTCTTAATTAGGCCTTAGGCTTCCTGTGAGTACATTGATGATTTGGCCATCACTTTCGAGGATGGCCTCACCCAATGTGGATATTCCACGAAAATACCCTGTGAATTCTTTTGCATGATCAGTTATTTTCACATTTTGACCTAGGTGTGAGCAGTATTTTGAAAATCTTTTACTGATCTCTTCTGGGCTAAGGCGATTTCTAAGCACATGTTGATAAATTTCTAAAGGAAGTGTTGAGTGAAAACTGTCTTTTAGTTGTGGTTCCTCTAGAAAAAGGCCGCCTATAGGATAAGGAAAATCAAAAACTTCTTTAGGGTCTACGAATAGATTTATACCAATTCCAACAACAATAGTTTCTCCAACAAGTTGGCAAATGATACCACCGACCTTCTCTTTGTTTTCATTAATCAAGTCATTGGGCCACTTCAAAAGCAACTTCGGTGAAAAGAAGTCTGCGAGTAAGCAGCCAATTTCAAGAGGGGTCAGAGTTAATTCTACATTGGGCTGAATTGTGAAACTAAAGGCAAGAGCTTGATCAAGGTGTTTCCAGTAGGTACCGCGTCGACCGTGACCACCTGTCTGATGAGATGTTGAAACGAGTATCTCGTCTTTTAAGTTATGAAAATTCTGTTTTAAGTAAGTTTGAGTGGAATCAACTTCATTTAAATGAATCTTTTGCATAAGAGCTCACCAGTATAATGCTTTAAAATAGTTCGGCCTTTTGATAGTCTAGACAAGTATACTAATTAACACTTCAAGCAAGGATATCCAATGTCTATTATTGAACGCTCTACCCCTCGTAAAGTTACATTTACTCCGAATATTAACCCTTATGCAGCTGGTTCAGTCATTGCCGAGTTTGGACAGACAAAAGTTCATATAACGGCAACAGTTGAAGATAGCGTACCGCCATGGTTGAGAGGAAAAGGGCAAGGTTGGGTAACCGCTGAGTATAATATGTTACCAGGATCAACTCATACGAGAAGTCGTAGAGAGAGAAGTAAAGTTGGTGGTAGAACTTATGAAATTCAAAGGTTGATTGGTAGAAGCCTTAGGGCAATTGTTGATTTAGAGAAGCTTGGTGAAGTTAGTATTCAGGTTGATTGTGATGTTCTAGTTGCTGATGGTGGAACGAGAACGACTTCGATTTCTGGTGCCTATGTAGCACTTAGCTTGGCCATAAAAAAACTAATGGAAGAGGGAGTGATTAAAGAAAATCCAATTCGCACTCAACTTGGCGCTATTAGTGTTGGTGTTAGTGCCGAAGGGAAAGTCATTGCCGACCTTAATTATGAGGAAGATTCAAGCTGTGAAACAGATATGAATATTGTTATGACAAGAGAAGGGGAGTTTATTGAAATCCAAGGTACGGCCGAAGGGCAACCATTCTCTAAAACGCATTTGGCTGGACTTCTAGAGGCAGCAGAATCATCACTTAAGGTTGTATTTGAAGAACAAGATAAGGTTTTAGCGTGAAAGTAGAAATGCTCTTGGCGACAGGTAATGCTCACAAGGCAGAAGAGTTCTCTGAACTCTTTGACAGTGAGATTATTTCGATTAGTGCAGCTCCAGAGAAGCTTGAAGTTGTTGAAGATGGGACAACATTCAATGAAAACGCTCTTAAAAAGGCTGAGGCCTATTATGAGAAGTTTGGGGTTCCTGTTATGTCTGATGATTCAGGGCTAATTGTAGATGCATTGCCAGGAGAGCTCGGGATTCATACGGCACGTTTTGGCGGAGATGGGTTAACAGCTACACAGAGAAATGAAATTCTTTTAGATCGAATGAAGGATGTTCCTGAAGATGATCGTGGGGCCTATTTTGTATGTGTTCTTTGTTTTTATTTAAGTGATAAAGAAGTTTTCTTTTTTGAAGGTCGTATGAAGGGAAAAATTTCATACTCCCTCGAAGGTGAGCAGGGCTTTGGATACGACCCCTTATTTATTCCTGAAAATGCAGATGTAGAGGGACGTTCAGTCGCAACAATGCCAGAGTGGAAGAATACGAATAGCCATAGAGCAGTGGCTTGTCGCCATGCTCAAAAATTCTTTAAAGAAAGGGATGGACAAAGCTAATGCTCTCCATTATAAAACCCAGACCAAGAAAAAATTAGACGGAGCGTAGCGCAGCTTGGTAGCGCACCTGCTTTGGGAGCAGGGGGTCGCTGGTTCGAATCCAGTCGCTCCGACCATTTTTAAAAAAGCCAACTTTAACGAGTTGGCTTTTTTTTTGCCTTATTTTCAATCTATACAAATATGATAATAAAAAAGGCCCAATTAATGGGCCCTAAATGAGTTTGTTAATTGAAAAGAATTAATAGTTAGAGAATATCTCTAACCATTCTCTTTACCATCTCATCGGCGATATTATTATCGATGGGTCCGAACTGCGGGTGAGAGCTTAGGCAGTGCCCTTTGCCTTCATAGAGTTTGAATTCAGGAACAGATTTCATCATATGAATATTCTGGGCCAGGAAGTCCATCTCTTTTCTAGCTGGAGCTTGGCTATCAATTGATCCATTGAAGTAAGTAATTGGGCCTGTGAAGTCTTTCATGTGTTCGACAACAGACTTTCCATCCATAAACCACTTCTTCCACCATCCATAGCCAGAGAAAACGATATCGTTTTGAATATATGGTTTGTTGTCTGGCTGAATGATAGAGTTGGCCATGATAAAGTTGAATTGATAAGCGAAAGATGTTTCAAGCCCAATTCGCATCCAAACACCTGTAGGACTTAATAGAGTTTGAATAGGGACAAGACCTGCAAATTGAGAGTTTTCAAAACCTGTCATGATTTCATAATTAGTTAGAAGCCCATCGGAGTCAGTGTCCATAGCAAAAGCTTGATCAACTGAGCGCTCGACAAATTGCCATCGAAGTAGGGACTTAGGACTTTCTGTTACCCCACCAAAGAAAACTACAGATTTAGGTGATACTGACTTTTTGGAAATGAGGCGAGCAATATTAATTGACCCTTCACTGTGGCCAAGCATACTGATTTTATTTTTATTAATTTCAGGGTGATTTACGGCCGTATCGTAAACAAGTTGAATATCTTCTAGGAGAGTTTTTGCTGTAAGTGTTTTTCTTATGTCTTCGTCTAGACACTGTTCAATGGATAGATCATCGATAAGGTCACAGGATACGCCACGGTAATCATAGCGAACTGTAGCGACACAATAATTTTGAGTAACTTTATTTGAAAGGTCTTTGAATACAAGATCTCTATCAGTTCCACTAATACCTAGAGAAACGTTTCGAGAGTAAAGCCCTGTACCTCCAACAAGGATAACTGCAGGGTATGAAAGTTTTGAGCAATGTTCTGGAAAATCAATTTGGATACCAAAGGAAGTAGCACCGTCATTTGTATTCACAATGATTTCTTCACTACGTGCTTGCACGTGTACCATATTCCATAGGATCGTTGTGAGAAATACTATTGATTTCAATAAGTTCATTAAGCCCCTCCTCAGTAAAAATTAATTAACATGAGGCCTAACTATAAGACAAGTTGCAATAGGAAATGTAAGTAAAGGATACAAAGTCGCAACGTAATAAATTATTGGGGGGTTATCAGAACAGCTCCCAATAGCTCCCCGTAATTTTAGATGTTTAAGGCATTCAATGTTCTTTGATTTGGATAGCCAGTAGGATTAAGTTTTTTATCTTTTTGAAACTCAATAATGGCTAAGCGTGTCTCTTTTTTTAACTCCCCATCTACTGATGGAATATCGTAGCCGATAACCATGAGTTTAATTTGGACTTTTTTGACCTTATCCTCAAAAGTAAGTTTGCTTTCTTCAGGGAATTCAGAGTTTTTTGGTGTTGCTTGGGTTTCAAGTTTATCTGAACTATGTGTAACTTCTGGCATTAAATTTCTGTCAATTTCAGCATACAAGGGTGATGAGCCGAAAAAAAGAGCAGAAATTGTAACTGTAGTTAGTAAGGCATTATTTCTAGTTTTCATTAGTCCTCCATCTTTTAATTTCTAAATCCAGTTTAGCAATTCAGTTAATTAAGTGATTGAAGGGATAATGAAAAAACTTTGTAGAAATCTAAAAATCTAAGGAAGGTAAATAGATAGTCCTACAATTTTGGAAATATTTCTATCTGTACCTGAACAAGATCCTACTGGCGCATTTTCAAAAGTATCGAGACCTTCATAACGGGCACATTGCGCAATAAGTACTCCTTCGTGATCATATAGAGATATTTGAAAAGAGTAGTAACCACCTGAGCTGTCTCTTTTGGTCCATAGAAGTCTTGCGGTATAGTTACTTCTTTGGATAACTAGACGACGAGCTGAGTTATTCTCAGGCTCAATCATTTCAAAATTCTCCACTTCATGTAGGGCCTGAGGTAGGCATTGTGGGTCTAATGATTGGCATGGATCCTTGCTCCAAAAGCCGAGTTTAAATTCCATGGCGTTAGAGGTAACTGAGAGAATAAGTGTGAACAAAATAAAGAATAGCTTTTTCACAATGAGCTCCTAGGATGAGAAAATACTGGTGGAAATTACGATATTCTCGTAGATATAGCAAAAAAGATTACGCTCTAGCATCTGGTTGTAGATTATGTTTTTATGCCGAGTTGCGAAATAAAAATAAAATAGGCTCAAATCGCTTTTTCGCTGACATAGACCGCTTTACGGCCTTCTCAATCTTTAAATAATCTTGTACACTTTGCATCGTATTTTATATGCTTAAATGTACACACAAACACATTTGGCCTTCATTAAGCCTTAATTAATGACACACAACACACACGAACACTAAGACACAACATAGGACGAGATTGTGAGATTAAAGAGACTAATCATCCAAGGCTTTAAGTCTTTTAAGGACAGAACTACGATTAATTTCGATGATGGAATTACTGGAATCGTAGGACCAAACGGCTGTGGTAAATCAAATATTGTAGATGCCCTCTTTTGGGTGATGGGTGAGCAGTCAGCGAAACACCTTCGTGGTAAGTCCATGAGGGATCTCATCTTTTCTGGTTCTTCAAAATATAATCCAGGTGCGTTTGCGGAAGCGACTCTTGTTCTAGAAAACGATACCGGAAAGCATATCCATATTGGCAATAAGGTTGCCTCTCCATCAGAGATTCAATTAACTCGTAAGCTCTATAGAAATGGTGAGACAGAATATCGGATTAACGGTGAGCCTGCTCGTCTTCGCGATATCCAAGAAGTATTTATGGATACGGGTGCTGGTGCAAAATCTTATTCAATTATTGCTCAGGGTGAAATTAACCGTCTTGTTCAGGCCAAGCCAGAAGAGCGTCGTGTAATGATTGAAGAGGTTGCAGGTATTACAAAATTTAAAGCGCGTAAGCGTGAGTCGCTTCGTAAAATTGAGGCAACTCAATCTAACCTCGCTCGTCTAAATGACCTTCAAATTGAAATTGAGAAAAATCTTCGTTCACTCCAAAAGCAAGCTGAAAAAGCTGAGCGTGCACGCTCACTTAGAGATAAAATCAGAAGAAATGAGCTTGTGGTTAACTCTCATAAAGTTTTTGATTTTCTTAAGGCGTACCGTGAAGACCATCAACGCTTTAACGAACTTGAACTTGAACTCGAAAACTGGAGAGTTGAAAAAAATAGTTTAGAAATATCTCTTGAAGATGAGCGTCTACAAAAAGATGAGCAGACTTCTAAAATTGAAGACCTTCAAAAAGAATATAACGAAGTTTCACGCGCTCTTGCTGCAGCAGAGGAAAAGCTTAACTATCTTGCAAAAAGTCTAACGGAAAAAGAAAACCTAATTGGACAAAAAGAAAAGGAAGCTGAAGAAGTAAAAGCTGAAGTAGAAAACCGCAGTGAAAGACTTGAACAACTTAAAGCCGATCTCGATAAGCTTGAAGAGCAGCGAGAAGAAGGTTTTGACTTTTCTGAACTTGAGGAAACGGTTGAGAACCTTAAGGAAGAGCTTGAGCTTAAATCAGAAAGTCTTGATTCAGCAAAAGAAGAGCTTGAGTCTAATCGAGTAGAGCTTAATGAAGTTGAACAAACCGTTTTTAGAAATACTTCTCGATTAGAAGAATTTGCTGGAAGTCTTCAAGATATCACAACAGAAATTGAAGCTTTAGAAAAACAATACTCAGGAGTGTCTAAAGATATTGCTGATGAAAGAGAAGCATCCCTTGCTGCAAAAGAAAGAGCAGAGGAGCTTAGTGAAGAAGAAAAAGGTCTTCGTGAGCAAATTGAAACGATTAAGGCCGAGCTTAAGTCTGAAGATACTGCCCTTTCTCTTAAGCAAAAAGAGCTGATTCAAAGTGAGTCTAAGCTACAGTCTCTTATTGAAATTAATGAATCACTTGAGGGGACTAAGGAAGGGATTGCAAAAATCCTTGAAGATCACCCACAAGGATTTACTCTCTTTGGAAATATCATCAAGTGTGATGATCAATATACTGCGGGAGTACAATCACTTCTTAAAGACTTTTTGAATGTTGCTATCTCACATAAGTCTTCTAACGAAGATCTCTACACTTGGTTGCAGTCAAACCATGATCTCGGTCTTGATGTGCTTATGGCCGGTGAAACTTCAGTGGCTACTGAAGAAACCATTGAGAGACTAAGACTTAAGTTTGAAGGAATTGTTAATATTATCGATATCCTTGAAATTGAATCAGAGCTTAGGGATCAATTGAAGCCATTCCTTATGGGATATTATTTAGTTCCTGAATTAGAGCTAGATAAAATGAAGTCTCTTACTGATGACGTTTCATTTAAGGCCCTGGCTTCTTTTGATGGCAAGAGGAGTGTGAAAAATGAGAAGGGTGCTCTTCTTATTGATTTCGCTGCTGCCAGTGAGCAAGGGAATGGGGTTGTTGAAAGAAATAATAGAATTGCTGAGCTGACTGCATTGGTAGAAGCACTACAGGCAGAGATTCCTGCTCTAGAAGAAAAAGTTGCATTCAAGAAAGATGATCTAGAGAATCTTGTTTCTCGTCATGATCAGCTTAGAGATGATCTTTCCGATAAAAAGTCAGAGGCAGCATCTTTAACCTCTGCTCTTGAATCGAAGCTTGCTAATATGGAAGCGGGACATGCTCGTTTAGATATTCTAACAAATCGTAAGTCTGAGATTTCAAAGCAGCGCCTTGAACTTCTTGAAAATGAAGAGTCAATTGGACAAAAGAAAGAAGAACTTGCAGAGGCCAATGAGGAATTAGTTTCACGTGTAGAGGAAATTGAAGAATCAGTTAGCTTCCTTCGTGATGATTATTCTCAAAAGAGAGAAGAGTTACTTGAGAAGCAAGTTGCTGCGAAATCATTCAATGAAAGAATTGAAACAGTGACTAATCAGATGACTGATGTTGAAGGTCAGATTGAGAGACAGAATCAAAGACTAGAGTCAATTGATGCTCAAATTGAAAAATATAAAGAAGAGATTGAAACTACTACGAATGAACTTAATGAGCTAGAAGAGTCGAATCACGCTACTGCGGAAGCTCTTCAAGATAAAGAAGATGTCCTCGGTGTTCTTAAAGATAATTTTTCTCAACTGTTACTTGCTATGCAAGAGCGTGAAGATAAAGTTAAGAAACTTAATGCTGAAGTCAATAAAGCAGAAAAAACAATGGTTGAACTCGAAGGTAAGAGAGTTCGTATCGTTGAAGAAGAAGAGCAAATTGTTCGTAATATTTTTGAGAAGTATAGAGTTGACCTACGTAAGGCCATTGCTAGCTTCCTAGAGTTTGAAGAAAGTGATCTCGAAGGACTTCAAGACCTAACTACAATGTATGTTATGGAAACTGAGGAAGGTCCAAAAGAAATTGAAATCGAGCCTTATGAATTTCACCGTCGTTATGGTCAAGACCTTAAAGATTGTGAACATAAATTTAAAAATTATAGAGTTGAATTTAATCGTCTTGGAGAAATTAACTGGCAAGCGATTGAAGACTATGAAAGACAGAAACTTCGTTTTGACTTCCTTAAAATTCAGGAAGAGGAACTTAAGAAGTCTCTTGAAGATCTTGAAGTGGCGATTTCTCATATTGATGAGAAGTCTAAGCAAAGGTTTAAAATTGCTTTTGAAGAAGTTGATGTACGCTTTAGAAAAGTATTCCCTATTATTTTTGGTGGGGGAAGTGCCCAGCTTAAAGTAACGGGTGATATTAATGATGCAGAATGTGGGATTGAGATTATTGCTCAACCTCCAGGAAAGAAAATGCAGAATATCAATCTTATGTCTGGTGGTGAAAAGGCCATGACAGCAGTTAGTTTGATTTTCTCAATCTTTCTTGTGAAACCTTCACCATTTTGTTTACTCGATGAGGTTGATGCCCCACTTGATGATGCTAACGTTGGACGTTTCAACGAGCTTCTTAGAGAAATGAGTAAGGAATCTCAGTTTATCCTTATTACGCATAATAAGAAGACGATGGAGCTCAACGACACTCTCTATGGTGTAACAATGCAAGAGCCTGGTGTATCTAAGGCCGTAAGTGTTCAGCTTCAATAAGAGAGTAATCAATGACTAGTTTTCTTAAACCACTTGTTATTTTATCTGTGTTGGCCGGCGGTATCATGGCCAAAACGAAGACTTCTTTTCTTCCTAAAACTTTCGAAGCAAAGTTTGTTAAGGAAGAAAAAAGTGTTCTTTCTGGAAAGACTCTAAAGTCTCAAGGAAAGATTATTTATCAATACCCAGGACGAATTCGTATGGAATCTACGGGTAATGATAAAACGGTTTTTGTTTCAAATCCTTTTGAGACTTACTTTTATACTCCGCCTGTATTTGAAGATGTACCAGGTGAATTAACAGTGAATAAGACAAAGAATGTTCCCATTAGTAAGTTCTTTGATTCTCTTGAGAAAGGACTGAAGTCTAACTCAATCTATAAGGTTGAAGATAAGAATAAGTTTGTATACTTGGGCTTTACTAAGGCCGGAGTTGAAGAGATGAAAATCTTATCAGCTAAGCTATACTTTGATGGAAAGAAAGAGTTTTCTCATCTTAAGAAAGCGGAGATCACTTTAGATAATCAAAAAAATATGCTCTTCAATTTTGATCATATTAAAGTGAATACCACTATCACTAAGAATACATTTGAGTTTAAAGCACCATCTAATACTCGAATTTCTCGCTAATTTTCTAATAATTTAGACTGTAGATAGCTGCGATCAAGCTTAACGGTTTCACCTAGTAATCTTTTGTAGGTTACTAGGTTTCTGAATACGAGCTTTAGATACTTTCTTGTCTCTCTATAGGGAACCATTTCGATAAACTCTATAGGGTCTTCTTTAAAACGGACCTTGTACCAGCTGTTAACAGGCTTCTTTCCTGCGTTATAACTTGCAACAGATGAGATAAAAGCTCCACGACCACCAGTTAGTAAATCTTTTAAAAGTGCCGTACCTATAGGAATGTTAACTTCTGGTTCGTAAAGGTCATTATATTTCTTATAAGGGATTTTATATTTACGAGAGTATCGTTTTGCTTTTTCTGGTGTAACTTGTAGTACTCCGAAAGCATCTGCCCAGCTTCGTGCATGACGATTGAAAGATGACTCTTGGCGTGCAATAGACATAAGAAAGCTTGCTGGAACGCCAAAGCGTTTTTGAGCGGCCATAAATTCATCTTTAAAGGGCATGGGAAATGCTGCCAGAATATGGCCATCTAAAGCTTCATCCCTTTGCTCAGAGGGTATTCTGTAGAATTTAAAAATTCCACCATCATACCACTTGGCAAAATGATAGAGCGGGAGAAAGTCTTGGATTTCGTCTGCATCTCTCTTACTATCTTGAAGTCCTTTTAGATACTCTTCAGCTAGGTCCCAGTTTTCATAAGCTACGAGCCAGTCTAGAATGGGGTAATTTGTTTGCTTTGGAGTATATTGGTTTTCATCAGCAATACTAGAATCAATGGGCTTGAGTGCTTTCTTAAGTTCAATTGAACTTATGATTCCATAGTAATCAAAAGAACTTTCACTTAGAAGGTCCTCCCATATATCTTTGGCTTCATCTAGAGAGCCAAGTTTGTACTGAGTTTTACCTAGCCAGAACTGAAGCTTTCTTTTGAAGAAGTTGTCTTTTGTTTTAGCTATTGAGGATTCTAGTATGGCCTTGGCCTTCTTGAGCTTATAATCAATATAGTAGTTCCAAGCCAAATTCCAAGAGAGATCTTGGAGAGTATCTTCATCTATTTCTGATTGTTGAAGTCCTGAGAGAAAGTATTGCTCGGCCTCATCATTTTTTTTCTTTTCGAGTTGAATGAGTCCTAGGGTTAGATAACTAACTGCCCTTATATTTGAAGGAGCTGTAGGGTTCTCAACGATTTCAATTAATTCCTTAGCAGCTTTTGTTCTATAATCAACAGTCCAATAGGCTTTGGCCATTTCTACACGAAGTTCCCAGTAGCGAGTAACAACTTCCGGTTTAACTTGCCAGTGTTTTTGTTTTTCTACCCAATCAATTAAGGACTCTAGTTTGAAAGCAAAGGATTTCTTATTTCTTTCAAGCTTATATGAGAATGCTAGTTGATAATAAGCTTCAACTCTGTCTTTTAAATCAATTTTAGAACTCTTTAAATACTTTGAATAGAAAGAGCGAGCTGCCTTGAATTTACGAACTCTTCCATAGTCTTTACCAACTTTGTAATAATCTTCAATAGAAGGCTTAGTCATAAATCTTGGAGCTATTGAATAGAGTTTTTCATCAATTATTTTAATGAGCTCAGGCTTCTTTTTTACCTTCTTTTTCATCTTGATAAGATGTTTCTCTTTTTGTTCTTTTGTATCGAGGTAGTCGGTATACTCAACACCAAAGTTTACAAAGTATTCATATTGTTCTTTTTTATCTGCAAGGTTTATAGAATTTTCTAAGAAGAGCTTTCTGAATCCAGGTTCAACTTCTTTAAGAGATGTATTCCATATAAGGACATTTTTTAGAGATAGGTAGTCACAAACTTTTAGAGACTTAATTAAAGAAAGTTGTGCATGTGGAAATGATTTATCTCCTGCAAGGTATTTATAGCGATCGCAGGCGGCCTTACTATTTCCCTCTTTTTCAAAGTTTTCAGCTTGGAGATAGATAAAGGCCTGTCTTTCATTTTCTTCTAAACGATTAAGATCAAGGTCACGAGCAAATGATGGATTCTTTGCAATTTCTTGACGGTAGTGACTGATTGTTTCTTGCTTTGGAGGATAGGTTAAGGAGGTAGAGCAAGAGGCAGTCGTAAGGGTACTTCCGGCCATAAGCAAATAAAAAAAGTTTCTCAAGTTCCGTCCTTGGTTTTAAAATGATCAACTCCTTCATTATAGTCGCGAGGACGACTTAATACAACGTATTGAAAATACGTACTATCCTTGAAATAAGTCTGGGTATAAATTTCATAAGTCTATGATTTTTGAGCAATTTGCCATAAGAAGGGGGATTAAAAATAGAATTAGAACCCTACGTAGGATGAGTTAGTATGAATACGACGACGGACACATTACAGTTCTTGGACAAGAGCGTTTACTTTACCAGTTTAGGTTGCTCAAAAAACTTAGTTGATTCTCAAGTCATGTTGGGACATATGGGGCTTGCAGGCTTCACAATTAGCCAAGATCCTTCTGATGCTGAAGTGATTATTGTTAATACTTGCTCATTTATCGAAGCCTCCAAGCAAGAAAGTGTGGAAACGATTTTAGATCTTGCAGACTTCAAAAATGAAGAGCAAGGAAAATGTAAGGCCCTTGTTGTAAGTGGATGTCTAGCTCAGCGCTATAGTGGAGCCCTAGAAGATGAGCTCCCTGAAGTAGATTTAATTATTGGTACTGGTGAATACAATAAAATCGTTCCTCTTTTAAAAGCAATGGAAGATGGAAAGCTCGAAGCTAAAAGTCATGTAGAAATTCCAAAGTTTATTCATACTGAATATGATCCAAGAACAAACACTTCTCCTTTTTATACGGCATGGTTGAAAATATCAGAAGGTTGTAACCGTAACTGTACGTTCTGTATTATCCCAACGCTAAGAGGCCGCCTTAGATCAAGGTCTGTTGAATCTCTTGTTAAAGAAGCCGAAAATTTAGTTAAAACTGGGGTTAGAGAGTTTAATCTAATCTCTCAAGACCTCTCTGACTATGGGGTAGACCTTGATGAGAATAATAATCTCTATGAGCTTCTCACTGGGCTTGAAAAAGTAGAGGGTCTTGATTGGATTCGTTTATTCTACTTCTACCCAGACGAGCTTACAGATGAAGTCATTGATCTTATGGCCAAGTCTGAAAAGATTTGCTCTTACCTAGATATGCCTGTCCAACACTTCTCAAGTAATGTTCTTAAAAGAATGAATCGCAAAATTACTGGTGAAAAAATTCTTGAGCGTATTTCGAGATTAAGAGAAAAGAACCCAGGAATCGTTATAAGAACATCTATTATTGTTGGATTCCCTGGAGAAACAGAGGAAGACTTTCAAGAATTACTTGATGGTGTTCAAAAGGCACGAATTAATCATCTCGGTATTTTTAGATACTCTGATGAAGAAGGAACACCGGCCTATCGTTTAAAAGATAAGGTACCTCAGGATATTATAGATGATCGTTTTGATCGACTATATGAAATTCAAAAAGATATCTCAGAAGAGCTAAATGACGAGTTTGTAGGTAAAACAATTCAAGTTCTTATTGAAGGTAAGCACGAAGAGACAGATCTTCTATTAAAAGGAAGACACTTCGGACAAGCTCCGGATATCGATGGATGCGTGATTATCAATGAAGTAAATGGGATTGGCCTTGCTGAAGGCGATATTGTTGAAGTTCAAATCAATGAAGTTCACGAATATGATCTCATCGGTGAAGTTGTTGGTGGAGACAAGCTGAAGTCAAAACGTCCAGTTCTTCACTAATTTAATATTTAAGGTAGAATAAGCACTCATACAAATCTTTTGTGGAGTGCTTACTTTGAAGAAATTAACTCTTATTACTTTTCTAATTCTTTTTTCAACAAATCATGCAAATGCATCTCTCGTAGATGATATAAAAGCGAGCTTGCGTCCGGCCATCACAAAATTCTTTAGCGCAGAACTTGCAAGAAAATTACTTGGTAAAGATCCTAATCAAATTGAAATACCTGAGATTCCAAAAATAAATAGTAATAATAAAAGTGTTCAAGGTCTTCATATTGAAGAAAAAGTTAAGTCGACTTTTGAAAAAGATCAAATGGAGCGCTTTAATTATATTTTCATCCAAGAAATGGTTAAGGCCGTAAGGCAAGTAGAGCCGAGTGGAGAAGAGATTTCTCGTTGGATGAATGTTTTATCACAAAGTGGAAGTAGAGAAGGTGTCTATAGTGCCCTCGTACTCGATAATACCTATATGGGACTACAAAACCTAGATCGACTCGTTTCGGATTCGGCCCTCGAGTTTACCGTAGATTATCTTCTTAGATATGTGAATAAAACTATCACAAAAGAGAAGCTCTCAAAGGTAAACTTCTTTGTTGTTAAGAGAGAGATCGCAGAAAGAACTCTTCAAGTTGTAGATGAATTATTTAAAAACCCTAGCGATGATGTCTATGATTGGTATGCAGTATTTTCAAGTGAGATGGCGCAGAAGTATCCCAAAATTATGGATAACGATGTACGTAGAGTAACGGATGCAGCTTCACATCGTGCATGGGCCAAGAGCGTTCCTGATCAGTTTGTTAAATCAGAAATCTTAATTAAGCTACATCGAGTCTATAATTATCTGCAAACGAATGCTCAGTAATTAGCGGCTAAAATGGATGCGATGATTTCTTTACTCGAAAAGTTTTTTTGCTTTTCATGTCTATAGATCAAGCACACTTTATCGATATGAACAGGTGTGTTGGCTAAAACTTTTAAATTCTTATGTTGAGCAGCGACTCTTTCTGGCAGGAGGCCGACTCCAACGCCTAGTGATGCAAGCTTAGCAATAACCTCTAGGTTTTCTGAAGTGATAGACTTTGAAAAATAATGAGAACTTGATTTAAGTTTTTTAATAACAGATTTACTTTGAAATAAATTATCATCATAAATCAATGTTTCCTTGGCCTGTGCTTTCAGTGAAGACTTACAAAAGAAAGAAACTTGATCTCTACAGAGCTCTTTTATAACGAGGTCTGGGTGAGGCTTTGGATTTACAACAATTCCAAAGTCTGTTTTCCAGCTAACAACTTGCTCTGTAATTTCACGGGATAAACCATGAACGAGTTTGATCTCCAGCTCGGGATGATTTGAGATTAGATCCGGAAGAAAGTGTTCAAGTGTATATAGAGCGACTGAAGGATGGAGTCCAATAGAGTATTCTCCAGATACTACCTGATCAAGTTCGTTTGATATTTTTTGAATATCTTCCCATTCCCTCATTAAATGATGGGCCTTTTCAGAGAATAGGCTACCTAGATGGGTAAGTTGTACACCATTCTTCAGCCTAATGAGGAGGTTGCCGCCGACTTCTTTTTCAAGCCTTTTTATGGAGTAGCTTAAAGTAGGCTGAGTAATTCCAAGAACTTCAGATGCCCTTGTAACATTTAAAGTCTCAGAAACAGTTAAAAAGTACTTAATATCATCGAGTTGTAGTGCCATAAAAATATTCTATCACAGTTATTTATTCTAACCATTATATTTATTTTCTTATTTGAGGCATTAATAGCTTGTAGCAAAAAGGGAGGCTAATCATGAAAAACTTAATTCTATTATCTTTAACACTTCTAACTTCAAAAGCAGTATTTGCAAATAATTCAGTAAATGTTGAGAAGATTAAAATGCAAAGTCTCATAAACGTACATAACTTAGAGTGTATGGTTCAAGCTGGCATTCAGAGTAATCTTACTCTAGAGGAGCGGCTTATGACTCGATTACCTAAGGTCTTTGTCATTGGAGATCGTCAAAACGCAATTGAGGTTGATCATAATGCAGCAGTCGCAAAAGGGTGTGACCTGACTCTTTTAGATGAAATGATTCAAGAATCTCATACTAGATTTGGTCATTTATCTGCGAATGTAACTTTAACAAAAGAGACTCAAGTAACTCCAAGGTTAATTAATGGAAAATGTGTTCATATGATTATTGAATCTCTAGAGCTTGATTTTGGAAGAGGACTTGTGTTGAACACTCCTAGAAGAAGTGTCATGAAGGAAACTACGGGTTGTAATTAAGAGTAGAAGGATTCTTCTGTACTTCTCGTTAATCCCATAAGTAGTCTTTCTACTCCTAATGCAATACCCGCACTGGCGGGTATTCCTTTCTCTAGGGCCTGATAAAGAATAGAAGGTTCTGGAAGTTCATAACCATAGAGTTCTTTCTTTTGTTTGGCTTCGAGCTGCATACGTCTCTTTTGCTCCTCGAGGTTGGTAAGTTCATTGAAGCAATTACAAAGCTCTATGCCGTCCAAGTAGATTTCAAATCGTTCACAAACCTTTGGGTTATCCTTTTTCAAAGTAGAAAGCGCTGCTAATGGAGCGGGGAATTCATCAACCACGACGAGGTCTTGGTTTTTAAAGTTGGGCTCAATAAGATTTAAGAAAATGAAGTGAAAGTAATCTTCCCAAGGCCATAGATCATCATGCTTGGGAAGAAGCTCCGGGTGCATTTGATTAATGGCCTCTTTTAGCTTTTGGGCGTCAAGAAGGTCGAGGATTGAGACCTTAGTATATTTTGTAAAGAGTTCTTCTACAGTGTAGCGCTTTACCTTTAGCTTCTCTCTAACCGTAATATTTCTAGATTTTAAGTGAAGCCTAACAAACTCGATAAGCTCCAGCGTGTCTTCTTGAATTTTTGAGTAATGCTCGCGGGCCCGGTACCACTCAAGCATTAAGAATTGAAAGCGATGAGTTTCGGAGCTGGGTTCATCACGAAAACAATAGGATAAATTATAAATCTTAGAGAGGCCCTCCGATAGGAGCTTCTTCATGTGAAACTCGGGACTCGTCTGTAAGTAGAGGTCAGCTCTAGAACAAGAAATACCTTGGTAAGTACTTGATACTTTGAATGGATGGAGATGAGCTTCCATTCCGGGGTTATTTACAACCGGAGGGGTAGGAGTCTCAATAAAATCATGCTTAGCAAAAAAAAGTCGAATACCTTCTATAGTGCGGAAAAGAGGGAGGTTTGACATGGTTAATAGGCCCTAGTGTAGCTTGATTTTTAAGATATTAGAGGTACTATGGCCGGACCTTAGTGGCAATCATATATCAAATAAAAGGAAGACCCATGCTAGAGCTCTTGCAACAGCTTTATAATACTCTCGGACTAGATGTTACTGCTAATATTGGTGACGTCGTTGGAATCGTATCGACCCTCTTTTTAATTGGAGCTGGAACGGCCCAGTTAGTTAGAGAAGACTCAAACAAAGAACTACCTAAAGAAACATCTGAAGATGTTGGACCTAAGCTTGAAAAAGAAGATGTTGGGCCTAAGCTTGAAAAAGAAGATGTTGGGCCTAAGCTTGAGAAAGAAGAAGTTGGGCCTAAGCTTGAGAAAGAAGAAGTTGAGCCTAAGCTTGAAAAGGAAGAAGTTGAACCAAAGCTTGAAAAAGAAGAAGTTAAGGGGCCATCATGGTCAGAGCGCTTAAAGAAGGGCTTGAGCCGCTCACGCTCTCAAGTTTGGGGAAAGATGAGTACGCTCTTTACGGGGAAAGGTCTTTCTGATGACGATTTAGAAGAAATTGAAGAACTTCTCTATGGTGCAGATATTGGACCAACCACAGCGATGGAGCTTACTGAAGCTCTTACAGAAAAAGCTAAAGAAGCCGACTTTGGAGAAGCTGAGTTTAAAAATTTTCTCCATGCTTTTCTTAAAGAAAAGCTTGAGCCCGTTCAGTCTCAGGTTGATCAGTCATTATACGAATTTAATCCTGATGAGCGTGGAAAAACAAAAGTCATCATGGTCGTTGGTGTTAATGGCGCAGGCAAAACAACAACGATTGGCAAGCTTGCGACAAAGTTGAAAAGTCAGGGTGCCAATGTTGTCGTTGGTGCATGTGATACCTTTAGGGCCGCGGCCGTAGATCAGCTACAGGTTTGGTGTGATCGTGCCGGAGCTACAATGATTCGTGCCAAAGAGGGAGCGAATCCAAGTGGTGTTGGATATGATGCTCTGCAGGCGGCCCTAAATGAAAAAGCAGACTATTGCATCCTAGATACTGCTGGGCGTCTTCATACTAAGGGCAATCTTATGGAAGAGCTTACTAAATCAAAGAATGTTCTTAAGAAACTTGATGAGACTGCTCCGCATCACACATTGCTTGTTATTGATGCTATTACCGGTCAGAATGCAATCCGTCAGGCTGAAGAGTTCAATAAAGCGCTGAATTTAAGTGGGTTAATTTTCACGAAGTGCGATGGGTCCTCCAAAGCGGGAAGTGCTGTCTCTATTGTGCAGAGCCTAAAAGTTCCCATCACATATATTGGTGTGGGAGAGAGCGTCGAAGATCTCAATATTTTTGATCTTGATGAGTACTTGAACGCACTGCTGGATTTATAGTAAAATACAACTAGAGTAAGGTTTAGCGGGCTTTTAGAAACTTTTTAGTTTACTAAAATCCGGCCATGTCGTACGCTAGTAATGTATTAAATACCCACCATTTAAAGGTAAGGGTATAATTTAAGTATGGATAAACAATTGAGTGTAATTGAATTTGAAATCCTAGGTTACAAAGTTAAGCTTCGTGAGAATGATGGAAGTGATTCCGGTGTATCTCCTCACGATGTCGTAGAACTCGTTCGTCGAGAGTCTAATAAAATAATGGATAAAGCTCCCCAGCTTTCTTCAGGAGAAGTTGCTCTTCTGGTTGCTCTACAACTGGCCCAAGAAAATTTAGAAGTTTCGAAAAGCTATAGTGAAGAGCTGGCCACATTAAAAGAAAAGGCCGGTGAGGCCCTTAATTTAATTGAAGACGTTTCTCCAACGACTTTGTAACTCTAGAAAATTCAATGAAACTCACGGGATTTTGGTGTGAGTGAGCAATCTTCAAAGAGGGCTTTGAGAAAGAAGATGAAATCTGTGATTTCGAAAATTTCTCCAAGTATTCGAGAAGAGAAAGATGGTAATATTGCAAAATGGCTTAGGCTTTTTTTAGCAGACTATCTTTCAAAGCAGTCATCTGAACTTAATCAAAATCAATCCATATTATATTTAGGTGTTTATTCCCCTCTTGATGATGAGGTGAATTGGGAGCGAGTATTTCCTATTGGCCCTTTTGATATGGAGCTAATTCGGATGTGTTATCCCAGTTTTGAGTCAGAAGGGAAAATGGTATTTCGCTTGTCTTCAAAAGAAGACTTGAAGGTCGGGGCAGAGTTTGGTGTTCCTATAGGGGCACCAAGGGAGACGTCTCCCATCGAGATACCTCATATATGTTTGATACCTGGTCTCGCATTCTCTAAAAAAGGTGAGCGACTGGGCAGAGGAAAGGGTTACTACGATCGCTATCTTGAGAACTTCTCGGGACTTAAGATTGGAGTGGCCTATAAAGAGCAGCTTGAAGAGGAAGTTCCTTCTGACGATCACGACCAATTACTTGATGGGGTAGTGACTGATGAGGGATTTTACTTCAGAGGAAAGTTGCTTGAATTGTAGATTTTATAATTAGAGTTAGACTCTTCTCGCTAGTGAAGGGTGATTATTAAGGAGATAATAAAATGGATATGACCGTTATTTTGGCCTCTATCCTTTTTCTAATTGTGGGAGCGGGTCTTGGTTTCTTCGTAAGAAACCGTCAGGCTCAAGCTGAGCTCAAAGAAAGAGAGCAGCGTGGTGACCAGATTATTGAAAAAGCGAAAGAGTCTGCCAATGACATTAAGTACAAGGCTAGAAAAGAAGCGAAAGAAGTCATTAAAGAAGAGCGTCAGCAATTTGAAAATGAGATGCGTAATCGCGAAAAAGAATTTAAAGCAACAGAGAGAGAGCTAACTCAAAAGGAAGCTAAGCTTGATTCTAAGCTCGAAGCTACCAAAGAAAAGCAAGAAAATCTCTCTCGACGTGAAGATGAAGTTTCTGAGTTGAAGAAGCGAGTTGAAAAAGAAATTGAAAAATACAGAGAGCGACAAAATGAAATCTCTGTAAAACTTAGCGAAGTGGCGAGTATGACTCGTGATCAAGCTAAGCTTGAGCTTCTAAAAACAATGGAAGAAGAAGCACGTGTTGACTTTGCAAAGATGGCAAAGAGAATTGAAGAAGAAGTTAAAGAAAATGCTGAAAATGAAGCGAAGAAAGTGGTTGGCGTTGCTATCCAAAGATTTGCTGGTGAATATGTAGCAGAGAAAACGATTTCTACTGTTGATCTTCCTTCTGACGATGTTAAAGGTCGTCTTATTGGACGTGAAGGTCGTAACATTAGAGCTTTTGAACAAATCTGTGGGGTCGATCTTATTATCGATGATACTCCAGAAGTTGTAGTGATCTCATCCTTCAACGTTATCAGAAGAGAGATTGCAAGAAGAACAATTGAAAAGTTGATTGCTGATGGACGTATCCACCCAGCAAAGATTGAAGAATTTCATGATAAAGCTAAGAGCGAGATGGATAAGCAACTTCTTGATCTTGGTCAAAAAGCTCAAATGGAAATTGGCGTACACGGGATTCACCCCGAAGTTCTTAAGCTTGTTGGGGCCCTAAACTGGCGTACATCATATACCCAAAACCAATATCAGCACGCTATTGAAGCTGCATTTATGTGTGGGGCCATGGCCGCTGAAATGGGTCTTAATGTTAAGCAAGCGAGAAGAGCTGGTCTTCTCCACGATATTGGTAAGGTTCTTGATGCTTCCGCTGAGGGATCACATGCTGTTATCGGTGCTGACTTTGCTAAGAAATATGGAGAGTCTCCTGATATCGTTCATGCGATCCGTGCTCACCATGATGATGAGAAACCTGAGTCAGTACTGGCTCACCTTGTGGCCGCGGCAGATGCTCTTTCTGGTGCGAGACCTGGTGCTCGTAAGGCCATGATGGAATCGTATGTTTCTCGTCTAACGGATATCGAAGAAATCGTTAACTCATTTGATGGGGTAACTCGTTCATATGCGATTTCTGGTGGACGTGAAGTTAGAGTTTTTGTTGAGAATGAGAATGTAAATGATGAACAAACAGTTCTTCTTTCTCGCGATATTGCTAAGAAAATTGAAGATGAAATGTCTTATCCTGGAACTATTAAGATTACGGTTCTTCGTGAGACTAAAGCTGTTGGTGTTGCTCGCTAATCAGCTCATTAAATTGAAAATAAGAAAGCCCCTGAATAGGGGCTTTTTTTTTATTAAAATTTTAAATTAAAGACATTCTTGAACACGGTTGCCCGCACTGAACCAGTCTTCAAAGAATTCAAAGGCAGCTTTACAAGCCTTTGGAGTTTTACTGTTTTTTGTAAGTAACTCTGGCTCTGTAACAAAGGCCGTGAAAACCTCTGCAAATTGTTCATTAAAGCGGCTTAATGAATAACTTGATACATTACACCAACCCTCGCCAGTATTGGCCATATGACTTTTATAACTTCCATAGGCACCATTGTTTCCAACGAGGTGTCCAAGCTCATGAACGTGTTGAGCAACACTTTCTCCATGTTCCTTATCACCATTTCTTCTTATGATAATATGGTCCCAGCGCTGCCCACTAGATCCATCACCGTCGACAATTTTAATTTCGTATTCACCACTTCCTTTCCAGTAAGCAGTTCTCAAGGGAGTGTCGCCATTTAGGTAATGCATCCATGTTAGAGCAGCACCTAAAGTTCTCTTTTCAAGTTTGTTCGCGCCATTGGTCTCAAGATTTTGAAGCTTAATAATATCTTCAGCTTCAGTAAGAGAGATTCTAGATACAGGGTAGCATCCCTTTGAAGGTTTATCATAATTCTTTAATGAATATCGATAAGGATTCTTTGCTTGAACAGCACCAACTTGAAGAAGGGCCGCTAAAACAAGGGTAAGTTGAATAGCTCTTTTCTCAAATGACATAGTAGATCCTCTGTTGTTTTTCTTTTAGATGCTCCTTATAGACGAAAAGAGCATAGCAATGGTGGAACTTGAAATATTGTTAGGGGGTGTTACCTTTTTTTACAGGTAGGAACTCCCTGATTTCTGGGCTTTTGGTGCAAAATGGCACTCGATTTTTATGCTAAAGCCTATTAGAATTAGATAAGTCGTTGAATTTCGGAGGTGGCTTTGAGAACTCGTTATGCACTTGTAACCGGTTCATCTAGTGGGTTGGGCTATGAAATGTGCCAATACTTACTAGACGAAGGATATATTGTTTTTGGGGCCAGTAGAAGTGGTTCAGATTTAGATCATGAGAACTTCATTGACCTAGATGTTGATATTACTAAAGAAGACTCAGTCCAAGAAATGTATGATGAAATTGGTAAGGATACGTATGGTCTACACCTCATTGTGAATAACGCAGGAATATATGAAATGGGTCCTGTTGTGGAGACGGAGTCCGAGGTCTTCACTGAGCATCTTCTCACAAATATCTTGGGACCTTTTCATATACTTAAATATGGACATGATTTTGTTATTGAAGATGTCACACATGTAATTAATCTCTCTTCTATTGCTGGAAAGAGAGGTTATGAAAATACCGGTGCCTATTGTGCTTCGAAGTTTGGACTTAACGGTTTATTAGAATCTTGTCGAGAAGAGTGGAAACCAATGGGGGTTAGATTTACAACCCTAATGCCAGGTGCGATCGATACACCTCTGTGGGATAGTTTTGGTGATGACCTTGATAGAGAAAAAATGCTTGATCCTGAGGACTTTCTGCATGTTTTTGATATGGTCGTTAAGAGTCCAAGTAATATGCAGTTTCCCGATATTACATTCATGCATAAAAGTGGTTATATCGACTAAAGGTAACTCCCATGGAAAAGAAACAACAGCTCTTGAGATACTATAAATTTGGACTTATACCTGTTTTCATTCTTTGGCTTCTCATCACTATTTTTTCTGATGGAATGGATGGAGCTTTCTTTTTAATGGGCTTTATGTGGCCATACCTCTATTACACTCCGGGATTTGAAGAAAAGGCAAAATCAGATGCCTATAAATTCTCATTCTTAGGAAATATATTTAAATTTCAAACTTGGGTATTTTCTTTGATGGGGGAGAGTCCTAAGCGATGGATGATCTCCTTTGCTCGTTTAATTATTCCGTTACTGCTTTCTGGAATTGTGAGTGCTCTTAACCCCTCATGGACACCGCTATGGTCAATTGTTGGTTGGATTGCTTTTGAAGGTTTTGCTTTTCTCAATGAAAAGCAGAACTGGAATCTATTGTAGAACTGCTAGATGTCTTTGAAATTCAGTTAGAGTTCTGGAGCGAAGGAAACGACCGCGAACGTCATCTGCATCTTCATAGTCATCAAAGAGGTAACGAGAAAAAGACTTAAAGCGCTTCAGAATTTGCTCTGAATCAAGACCTTTCTTCATATAGTTGCGCTCAAGAAGATGAAAGTAATAATCCATATAACTCTTTCTTTGCTTGTGGATTAGCTCTTCATTGAGATTGTGCATTTGATCTTTATATTCTTCATAGAGAGTTGCCATCCAAGGAGTTTTAAGGGCTCCTCTTCCCATCATAATGGCGTGACAACCCGTTTCTTCAAACATATTGCTAATATCTTCAAGGCTCCAACAATCACCATTACCAATGACAGGGCATTTCACTGCTTCAACGGCCTTTCTTATATAACTCCAATCTGCTCGACCTTGGTAGAGTTGGTCTCGAGTTCTAGCATGAAGAGTAATGGCATCAACGCCTTCATCTTCAAGGAGCTTGAGAATATCTATAAAATCTTGATCGTCCCGATAGCCAATTCTAATCTTTGCTGTGAAAACTCCATCAAAATTACCTCTAATTTCACGAATGATGTGACGAAGAACAGGAAGGTCACTGAGAAGATAGGCTCCGCCAAGGTGACCATTAACTTTCTTAGAAGGACAGCCAACGTTGAGATCAATATGCTCAAAGCCAAGGCGAGCAATTTTTTGAACATGTTCGGCCGTACTGGACTTTATTGTGGTTAGAATTTGGAATGAAGTTTTCTTTAGGACCTTAGACATTTCCTTATCTAAAACTCCAAAGTGCTCCATGATTTTCTTATCGCTATAAATTCCTTGAGATGGAATACGCAAGAAGTCCGTTGAAAGGTAATTCCATTCAGGAAAAGCTTCTTCAATGGCCATTCTATACGGGCCATCTGTGATTCCTTCCATTGGGGCGAATATAAGGGAGCCTTGTGGGATCCTGCTGATAAAACTCATATTGGGGTTATGACTTATTTTAATGCAACTTGTAAAGGTGACAGGTGAAGCTTTTATATGCTAAAAAACCGCAAATGAGTACAAAGAAAAAATCGATCTTAATCTCTGTTTTTATTCCCTTTAGACTGACTAAAAATGGTTTAGAGCTTTGGATGCAAACCCGTCATGAGGATGGACCTCTTGATGGTTTTCTAGAGTTTCCTGGAGGAAAAATTGAGAAGGGAGAATCTCTAAAGAATGCGGCGATTCGCGAGTTTTGCGAAGAGGTTGAATTCAAAGAGGATTTACTTCATTTAGATCGAGTCGTAGCTTTTAAAAATTATTCTTATGACTATCCCGATCGCTCAGTTGTTCTTTTTACCTTTATAGGTCAAATGCCGGAGAAAGCTTTGAGTGAGGATGGTTGGTATAAAATTGATTTTAGTAAGCCTCTGGATGGCATTAAAGATAAAATTCTTGAGGCCAACCATGAACTAATTAAAGACTTAAGCCATTACTTTCACGGATTAGTGGAAGATGAAAGTTGGAGTGATTTGTGGCCACCATTATAAATTTAGCAGAGTTCTTCTTAATTTCTATAGGTCTAGGGGTAGGGCTTTTTAGCTTTTTGGCCGATACGAAGGCCACGGGAGCAGGCTTTTTGAAAGTTGTTGCTGGGCTTTGTGGAGGATCTTTAGTCTTATCGCTAGTTCTGCACCTCACATATGGAACTGTGTTTGATCCACTATCAAGAGTCTACTATATTGCAATCTTTGCTTTTGCCCTTACGTACTTTTTTCATAAAGATCAAAAGAGCTGGTTTATGTGGCTACTCTTTGCGATCCAGAACCTGTCTTTAACTTTTCTATTGCTCAAGATGAATAATGGTAATCACCAACATTTCTTCTTTGCTTTGACTTCAATCTTAATGCTTGGAAGTGTTACTTATGCGATGGTCATGGGGCACTGGTATCTAGTTACCCCGAGACTCTCTGAGAATCCTCTGAAATATGCTCTGTACTTTTCGTGGGTATTCTTAGCGATCAAGATGGGGTGGACCGTTTACGGCTATTTAGAGTCTCCAGACTTCTTTAGTGAGATGACTTCTTCTGGTGGTGGATACGCGTTCAACTGGATGATGTTGACGATGCGCATCGGTTGGGGGTATGTGGTATTGGGAATAATGAGTATTTTTGCTTATCGATTGGTTGCTATGCGATCGATCCAAAGTGCTACAGGTATGCTTTATGCAATGACCTTCTTTGTCTTTGTAAGTGAACTTATTTCTAACTATATGTTTTTAGAGTACGGATTACAGATATGAGCGAAGCAAAGCAGAAACAGATGACATTGACCCTCACGTGCCCCAGTTGCACCTCTGCTATCGATGTCCTTCCTACTATTGATGCTGCCCATGCTCAATGTGATATCTGTAGTGAGCAAGTTCCTGTGTCTTTCAATGAAGATCACATGAACGGTATACTTAAAGATTGTCCATGTTGTGGCCGTAAAGATTTTTATAAGCAACGAGACTTTAACCGAAAGATTGGGGTGATTCTCTTTGTCATAGCTGCGATTGCTTCAATTTGGACATACGGAATTAGTTTGATTGCCCTGTGGTTGGTGGACTTCTTTTTATTTCAAAAGCTACCATCAATAGCCATTTGTTATAAATGCCAGACCATCTTCAGGAATGTGGCCAATATAGATGAGATCTATGACTTTAACCACGAAATGAATGACCGAATTGTTTACTCGGATCATGACTTTCATGGGGAGCAATTAGAGCATTAATTAGCATAAGTACCTGATTTTGCTTTTTAGATTGTCTGGACTTGAATTTAAATAGGCCGTAAAATATATAGTAAATCGTCTTTGTTGATTCAAAGGGGAGATAGAATAGGGTACAACCCATTCGTAATAGTAAATGCGTCATGAACTTAAGGCTGTTAAAGTTAAAAGTTGATCAACGTCATGACCAAACAAGGAAAGGACTTATAGAACCTCCGTCATTGATCGGCCGAATTAATCCCTTGGCCACCCCCTCAAAATTCTTCTCTACCCAGGACTTTATCTTATGTTAGCCGAATGGAACGTCAGCACAGGCGAGATGTTTCTCTTGTTCGCTTGTATTATTGGCTCTGGATTCTTCTCTGGCTCTGAAGCCGTCCTCATGTCTCTTGGTATCGATCGTGCGAAGCAGCTGATTGAGCAAGGGGGATCGAAGTCGAAAGCGATGGAGTTCATGATTGAAAGACCTAATGAACTTCTCACTACAATTCTTGTAGGAAATAATATCGTAAATATCTTGGCCGCTTCGGTAACGACCTCTATAGCCACACGTATTTTCAAGAGTGACGCTGTAGGAATTTCTACAGGGGTCGTGACTATTATTATTCTGATCTTTGGAGAAATTATCCCAAAGACATTTGCTAGAACTCATGCTGAGAAGTTATCTGTTTTTATCATCTATATTCTGCGATTAAAGTACTATGTGCTTTACCCCGTCATTAAAGGGATGGTTGTCGTCATTAAAGCAGTTCTTGGTGAAAATGCTGAGCTTACAGGTCGACTGGTAACTAAGAATGATATTGAGTATATGATTAGTAAGGCCGAGCAAGACAAGACAATGGACTCTAAACAGCTTGATCTTCTCAACTCAATTTTAGAATTCCCTACGATTAAAGTTAAAGACATTATGATTCCAAGGCTTGAAGTGAAGTATATTCAGAAAGACTTCAGCTTCACCGATATCATCGAGTTTGTAGATGTAGATAACTATAGCCGCTATCCCGTATGTGATGGAGAGTTGGAAAATACAGTTGGCTTTCTTCATGTGAAGGACCTTGCTTTTGTACGTGGTGAAAATAAACAAAAATTTGTAGTTTCAGATTATTTGAAAGAGCCATTCTTTGTTTATGAGCATATGAAGATTCAAGCTGTTTTTGATTATATGAATCGCAAGCATGTTCACCTTGCTCTGGTTAAAGATGAGAATGGTGTTGTCGTTGGTATTATTACGCTTGAAGATATTATCGAAGAGATTGTTGGAGAGATCCAAGATGAGCACGATGATGAAGAGCAAAGTATTGTTCAAGAGCAGATTGAAAAAGACCTTAATGATGGAATCATCATCGAGGGGACTCTTTCTTTGAGAGATCTTTATAATGAGTTTGATATCAAGATTCCTCTCAATGATAACTACTCAACTGTTGCAGGCTTTCTATTAGATATGCTTGGAAATAACTTTCCTGAGGAAGGACAGATTATTGTCTGGGAGGGTTATAGCTTTGATCTTGTTCGCGTAGATGACTACGAAATCAGAGAGATTAAAGTAAAAAATGTTGATGGTGAAAGGCATATCTTTAATAAGAAAGAGGCCAATGGGCAATCTGATAAGAGTGAATCTAATCATGAAAACCTAACTAAGACATTGGCCACTGACTTCGATTGATAATTTTCTATTTTAAGGGGCGGGGATAATCTCAACTTCTCCGTCTTCTTCTATAAATTTACTTTGGCAACTTAGCCTAATTACCTTGCCTCTTAGGAACTCTTCACCCCATTTATTTTTATAATTTTGAAAAATAATATTTAAAGTTTTAGTTTCTTTTTCATTGGGCGGAGAGAGTAAGTGATCACCTTTTAGTACGACCATTCGGCAGGCTCCACATGCACCATTGAGGCAACCATGCGGAAGTTTGTGGCCGTGGTCCTCAATTTCTTCATAAACAGTTCTTCCAATGCCTGCTTCGATGACAACTTCGACATCATTACTCTCAGAACCATCTGAATTTTGTTTTTTAACTGACACGGTGGGCATACAGAAACCATCCTCAAAAACTTAAAGTGACGTAGTTTTTTTATATTAAGGCACTTGAGAAGTTTTACAAAATGGTTGTCTCTTTTGCCGACTCAATCTATGAATAGTTATTCAAATTTATCAGGAGTTAAATGATGTTTGATTTTGAAACTCTTTATTCAGAAGGACACGAAGAAGTAGTATTTTTCAGTGACCCTTCTTGTAACCTTAAAGCAATTGTGGCGATTCACGATACAACACTAGGACCAGCGCTTGGTGGAACAAGAATGTGGCCATACGCCTCTATGGATGAAGCAGTAACTGATGTACTTCGTCTGTCTAAAGGTATGACTTATAAGAACTCTGTTTCTGGTCTTAACCTTGGTGGGGGTAAGGCAGTTATCATTGGTGATCCTACAAAGGATAAATCAGAGGCCCTTTTTAGATCATACGGAAAGTTCATTGAATCTCTTAATGGAAGATATATCACAGCGGAAGATGTGAATATTGGGGTTGAAGATATTGAGCATATGTTTACAGAGACAAACTATGTAACAGGTGTTTCTCAAACTCATGGTGGTTCTGGTAACCCATCTCCATATACTGCTCGTGGTGTTTTTCGCGGTATTGAAGCTTCAGTAACAAAAGTATTTGGTGAAAGATCAGTAAAAGATAAAGTTGTAGCTCTTCAAGGTGCAGGTTCTGTTGGGCGCTACCTTGGTGAACTTCTTTATAAGTCTGGTGCGAAAGTATATTTCACAGATATTAACAAAAAGAATATCGAACTCTTTAAAGAGATGGTTCCCAATGCAGAGCTTGTTGGAGTAGATGAAATTTACGATGTTGATTGTGATATCTATTCTCCTTGTGCTCTAGGTGCAACAGTTAATGACAACACAATAGAAAGACTTAAGTGTAAAATCGTGGCCGGTGCAGCTAATAACCAACTTGCAGAAAAGAGACATGGAGATATCTTAAAAGAAAAAGGTGTTCTCTATGCTCCAGATTATTTAATTAATGCTGGTGGTGTGATGAACGTTTCAATTGAGTTTGAAGGTTGGTCAGATACTAAAGCGACAAGAATGGTTGATACGATCTACGATACAACGATGAAGATTTTCCAAATCTCCGAAGAGCAAAATATCCCAGTATACAAAGCTACGGATGTTCTTGCTGAGAGTCGTATTACTTCAATCAAAAATATCGGTGGAAGATATATTGGTTCCAAAATGGCCAACCATAGATTCCCTGGTCGCAAGACACTTGCTGAGCAATAAAAAGAAGCGGTAATAATTGCCGATGTTCTATAATAAGGCCTCCATATTGGGGGCCTTTTTTATTTAATTTACATGAAATAAGGCAAATGATGCTCCTGAAGAAAACCTACCAAAATCTTAGGTAGAATGGGGGAGATGAAGATTTTGACCTTTATCCTATTTACAGTCACCTTTGTTGTTGGAGCACTCTTTCCGATCTCCTACGTATGGGGTGCTGTTGATTTTAGGGACGCCATTTATCCTGAGTTTGCAACTTCCGCCCGTGCCTTAGCAATGGGAAATGCCTATATCGCTAAAGTAGATGATGGTGCAGCAGCTTTCTATAACCCTGCTGGTTTGGGGAGCGTAAGGCAAGCTCACTTTCATTTGAGTAATCTCCACTTAGAAGTAAATAAAGATTGGATTGATCTAGGTACTGGTGGAGAGTTTACTGATGCCGTAACTAATTTCACAAAAGGCTTTAGTGTTGATGGAACTCGTAATCTTTTGAAAGATCACCCTGGAAAGTTTTCTCATTCACGTTTTCACTTTATGCCGAACTTAACAACTCGGTACTTCTCACTTGGTTATCTATATTCTATGCAGACAAGAGCTGCCTATGGAACGCAAGAAGATGCTCAGTTTGAATATGCGAGAAGAACGGATAGTGGACCCTATGTGGCCTTAAACCTATCTATGTTTGGTGGAATTTTTAAAGTAGGAGTAACTGGGATATATCTGACTCGTAAAGAAGCCTATGGTGAATCTGATATTGAGACAGCAATTGATCTGACTGACGCTGACTATAAAAAAGGTTCTGCTTTTATGCTAACAACGGGAGCGAAGCTAACGCTTCCTTTCTATGGACTTCCCACATTTGCAGTAAAAATGAACAACACAAACTCTCAGGCATTCAGTGCTTCCGATGGCTTTGGAGGATCACCTGATAAAGTAAAGTCTTCTGTTGATCTGGGGTTTTCATTAACTCCTCAAATTGGAAAAGTTATGAGGGTTCATTGGGAATTTAACTACAAGGATGCAACTGGCAAGTATGACAATGTAGGTACATCAAGAAAGTATGCTGTGGGTATGGAAGTTGATATTCGTAGAACGGTATTCTTTCGCTTGGGTTATGCGGATGGATTTGGCTCTGCAGGTCTTGGGCTCAAAACACGTAAGCTAGAATTTGACCTTAGTACTTATGCTGTTGATTTAACGGATTCTGCATTCAGAGGTGACGAAGACCGTCGCTTTGTAATGTCGATTTCTTCAGGTTTCTGATCTAGGTCAGCTCCTCAATACAGTTTTATAATCTATAAATGAACTTTCTAGGAATATATTACCTTTCATTACAATTTTCTCTAAAATTCAACACCTTCAACTGTCTCAAACGATAAGAGAAGCAAGCACTGATTCAATAATATAAAGATTACGAGGATGACCTTATGAGTGGTGAAGGTAAGTTAAAAGATTTTAATGAAGAAGCATTACGTTCAGAATTGATTGGAAATTCTGGTCGTGAACTTATGACCATTTCGAATAGAACCTCTAATTCTATATCAGGGCAGTCCAAGATTATTAATCAGAGCATTGATGACTTCAATAATATAAGAAATGAAATTGATGTTATCACTAATGATGCCGAAAAGATTCACTCTAAAGTTCAAGAGCTTGCCGGGGATACTGAGAATAGTTCAAAGCGACTAGATGAAGTATATAAGAAAATGAAAGTACTTGAAGAAGAGTTTCAAGATGTGAATAAGCTACTTCATACAATTAACTCAATTGCAGATCAAACAAATCTCCTGGCGTTGAATGCAACAATTGAAGCTGCACGTGCAGGAGAAGAGGGGAAAGGATTTGCAGTAGTTGCTCATGAAGTAAAAGAATTATCTAAAACGACGAAGACTGCAAATGAAGATATTCAAAGAAAGATAAAGCTTATTGGTGAATCTATTATTGATCTCTCTGAAAATGTAAATTCGAGTAAAGAGGTGATGAGTAAATCAATGGTATCAATGACCGAGACTTCTGAAGAGGCCAGTCATATTCGAGAAAAGACATCTCGCTCTCGATATCTTGTGAATGGCTCCATTGATAATTTCAACGAGCTTGAAAAGTCATCACTGCAAATGACGGTTGATCTTGGTCAACTCGACACAATAGCGAAGTCATTCTCCTTCTTACTTGAACTGATGAAGATGAATCAGAGTGCAGATTCTATGTTAGATCCCTTAGAGAGACTTGCACCTGCTGTAGAGACAAGCACATTTAGTGCTGATGATCGTTTCACAAAAACGGAAGATGAATATACTCTCTCCGAGAATGATATTTTAATCTCAGCAACAGACCTTGATGGTGTTATTACATTTGCCAATGATGCCTTTTATGAAGTCGCTCAATATGAGCAGGGTGCTCTTGTGGGGATGCCTCATAATATAATTCGTCATCCCGATATGCCAAAGACGGCATTTGCTGATTTGTGGGAATTAATTAAAAATCAAAAGCTCTGGCAGGGATATGTTCTCAATCGTGGGCAGCATGGAAGAGTGTACTGGGTTAAAGCGATTGTCTTTCCTTGTTACACCGATGGAAAATGTGTGGGCTACCTTTCTGTGAGAAGTAAGCCAAGGCGCGAAGATATTGAGAAGGCCAAAAGGGCCTATCGAAAACTACCCTAGTAATTCTTGCTAGTTAGGGTCGTTTATGGACAGATTTTAGAGTACGGTCGTTTGTAAGTTATTGAATCTTTTACATTTTGCGTTTAGACAAAGTCTCGTTGTCGCGGTAGAGTTTCGCCATTAAAACTCAATACCAAATGCATAATTTAAAGAACTCTAGAGGTGCTTAATGCCTAACTTACAAAGCGAAAATACTACTGAAAAACTACCTAAGTCTCTGATCGAAGCAAAGCTCAATCTTGCTAAAGAATATGGTCTTAAGAAAGAAGATCTTGTGGCCATGCTGAGAAATGTTTATCTTTCTCGTAAGCTTGATGACACTGAGATCTCTATGAAGAAGCAAACGAAAGCTTACTTTCAGATTTCAAGTGCGGGACATGAAGGAATTTTAACGGCCACTGCAAAAGTGCTTAAGCCAGCTCATGATTGGTTTATTTGTTACTACCGTGACCGTGCACTTTGTACTGGACTTGGAGTAACGGCATACGAAATGCTCTGTCAGGCCAATGGTAATATTGGTGACACTTCTTCTCATGGTCGTCAAATGCCTGCCCACTGGGGAAATGTAAAACTTAATATTGTAAATAAGTCTTCATGTACGGGAACACAGTTTCTACAGGCCGTAGGCCTTGCTGAAGCAGGTAAATATCTTGAAAAGCTTGAAAGCGAAGGTGTTGATCTTGCTGGACGTACATATCAAAAAGATGAAATCGTTTATGTATCAACGGGTGATGGTACAACTTCACAGGGAGAGTTCTGGGAAGGTGTAACTACTGCCTGTGTTAATAAGCTTCCTGTTCTTTTTATGGTTGAAGATAATGGGTACGCCATTTCTGTTCCTACTGAAGTTCAAACTCCTGGTGGGTCAATCTCCAAGGCCATGAGTAACTTTCCTGGACTTAAGATTTTTGAATGTGATGGAAGCTGTCCAATTGAATCATATGCAACAATGAGAGAGGCAGAAGCCTATCTACGTGATGGTAATGGTCCAGTTCTTGTTCATGCTCATGTAACTCGTCCTTACTCTCACTCTATGTCTGACGATCAAACGATGTATCGTACTAAAGAAGAGCTAGAGAGAGAGAAAGAACAAGATGTTTTTAATAGCTATCCCAAGCTTCTTGTTGAAGCTGGAATTATGTCTGAAGATGAAAGAGCTGCTCTTTTGAAAGAAGTTTCTGATGAGTGTAGAGCTGCCATGATGAAGGCCATTGAAACTCCGTGGCCAGAGAAGTCTACCGTTCTTGATCACCTCTACTCTGAAGATGTTGATATCTCAGGTTCTGAATTTGATAAGAAAGGAACTTTCGAAGGAAAAGATGATATTCCGATGGCCGGAACAATCAACAAAACTCTTCGTGATGAATTTAATAAGAACCCATTTCTAAGGATGTGGGGAGAGGATGTTGCAGACTTCTCTCAACTTGAAAAACTAGAAAATCCTGATCTTAAAGGTAAGGGTGGTGTTTTCAAGATTACTTCAGGTGTTCAAAGAGCTTCTCGTGATGGTCAAGTTTTCAACTCACCACTTGCTGAAGCAAATATTATTGGACGTGCTATTGGTCAAGCCATGCGTGGTATTAAGCCAGTCGTTGAGATTCAATTCTTTGATTATATTTGGACTGCATTTATGCAAATTAAGAACGAAGCTGCTACAACTCGCTATCGTTCAGGTGGAGACTTTACTTGTCCACTTGTTATTCGTGTACCGATTGGTGGATACCTAAGGGGGGGATCAATTTATCACTCTCAAACTGGTGAATCTCTCTATACTCATATACCAGGTCTTCGGGTAGCCTATCCATCAAATGCTGCTGATGCCGCAGGACTTCTGCGTACTGCAATCAATGCTGATGACCCAGTGATGTTCCTAGAGCATAAGCACCTTTACTACCAAGGTTATAACCGTTGTGCTGATCCAGGTCAGGACTATATGATTCCTTTTGGGAAAGCCCGTGTGGCCAAAGAAGGAAAGGATGCGACTGTCGTAACTTGGGGAGCTCTTGTTCAAAAGTCTGTTGATGCAGCTAAGAAACTAGAGGCTGAAGGATATAGTGTAGAAGTTATTGACCTAAGAACTCTTGCTCCATTTGATATGGAAGCGATTAAGACATCGCTTAAGAAAACAAATCGTTTACTTATTGCTCATGAAGAACATAAAACTTCAGGTTTTGCGGGTGAAATTGCGGCAAGAGTTAACGAAGAATGTTTTGAAGAACTAGATGCTCCGATCAGAAGGGTAACAAGTATGGATGTTCACGTTGCATACTGTCCTCAGTTAGAAGAAGAAATTCTTCCTCAAACTGATGATGTCTATCAAGGTGTTTTAGATCTATTGAAATACTAGGGGTCACTTATGAAAATTGCATTTCTTCTTGTTACTGTATTATTAAGTTCAATGGGATTTGCAATTTCAGAGCAAGGCTATAAAGAAAAATGGGAAAATGAGGTTTTCCCATTCTTTCTTGAAAAAACTCAATTCGATTATATGATCTCTCATGATGATCAATTGAAACTTCTTTACGGAATTCTTCTCAACGAAACAGCTCAGTCTAATCATAAACTCATTGTTCTTCTTCCTGGTAGAAGTGAGCCTATTTATAAATATTCTGAATTGGCCTATGACCTCTACCAAAAAGGCTATAGTATCGCTCTTCTTGACCATCGTGGACAAGGAGGTTCTGAGCGCTCTGTGAGTAATCCTGAAAAAGGCCATGTAAAAAGCTTCAAGTACTATGTGAAAGATATTGAAAAGTTTATGGACTCCGTTGTTGTGAAGTTAGGGATGAAAAAAACATTCTTAATTGCGCACTCAATGGGAGCTTCGGCATCACTTATGCTGATGGCCGATAGAGCTGACCTCTTTGATAAAGCGATCCTTTCATCACCTATGCTTAAACCTAATACGGGAAAATATTCTCCTAGTATTGCTCTTTCTTATATGACCGCTTTAAGGCTAATAGGTAAGGGAGAAGACTGGGCTCCTGGGGAGAAGGGATATGAGACTCCTGTATTTGAAGGTAATCGAGTAACAGGAAGCCGAGTCAGAAGGGCGATGGTGACCTACCTATACGAAACTTTTGATGAGTTTAAGATGGGGGGAGTGACGGTAGATTGGGTGGCGACTTCAATTGGAACTAATAATCGTTTTGTATTTAAGTATAGAAAGATAAAAACACCAATTATGATTCTTCAGGCGGGAGATGACAAAGTTGTATATACAGACCGTCAAAATAAGCTTTGCAAGAAAGCTCGAAACTGTCAGCTTGTTCATTATCCTAGTGCCAAGCATGAAATATTGATTGAGGTTGATAAGATTCGTGATGATGTTATGAAAAGGACCTTTAACTTCTTTGGTCAATAATCACTTATAGCAATGATCTACCCATTGATCCGCTTTTAGTCTTGAATAGCAGTACATTCCATTCGGATAAAGTAATTTAACTCCATTTTTCAATTTGATTATTTTTGAGTGGCCCTTAGGTGAAGCAGAGCTAAAGCTTGGAATTCGAGGGTTATAAAGTTTTGCACTTATGAGCAATAGGCCTAGTACGAGTGCTATTCTTTTTATTTTTATTGAACCAAGTAGCAAAAAGGGAATAAGGCTTGGAAAGGGAATTGTGATGAGTGGGCCCTTGATAAGATAGAGTAACTCTAAAAGCTTGACCCATATCGAAGTGAAGTTATCTAGATTGAAAATGAACTCTATCAGCAATATGGGAAAAGCGAAGAAAGAGGTGGCGGTTAAGACTAATCCGTAAATTGGACCAAAAGTGTAGAAGCCTTGGCCAAACCAAAAGCTTACGAGAAATTGTCCAATCACCAAATAGCCTAATTTTCTTAGATTAGGCCCACGACAGAGGATGATCCCAAGAAAGAGGAAGGATAGAGAATAGCTTAGGGGATTAGTGAAATACTGAAAGAAGAGTACGATAAAGGTACAAATAAAAGACTTTTGTGAGCCTAATTTCAGCCATGGATTATGTCTCAGTGCGGCAAAAAATATCATCCGCTGAAAGCTATCGATATGATTGAAGTGACTTGAGATAAGGCCTAGGCCAAGAAGCAAGACGAACCTGATGTATATATTTTCAATAAAAATAAAAAGAAGAGAAGTGAATATAGTGAGGTGTAGACCTGATGGAGTCATAAAGTGTTGAATTCCAAGGGCTTTATGAATCTCTTTTAATTTTCTAGGGACCTGTTTCTTAATCCCAAATAGGTAGGAAGTATGAATGGGATGACCTTTAATCTGTGGAGTGCTCCCCTTAGGTCCGAGTTTTTGGCCTGGAGCTAGTGAAAGGAGAAGAAGTGAGATGAGTATGATAAATCTAGGTTGCATATTAGGCATTAGATTCATGTAAGCATGTAATGAAAAAGACTTAACTAATGGTAAAGATTGGCCTAAAACACAGGTGTAATCAATTATAGGAGGCAGACCGCCATGAAATTAACTCAGCTAGCTGTTCAAAGAGATATGGCCCAGTACTTTGCCGAAGATGATCTCTCTCGTAATCTCTTCTATATGAAGTCGCTTCCTGAAGATGAAGTGATCTGTGACCTCTATATCAAAAGTGATCTTGTGCTTGCAGGGCTTCCTTGGTTTCAAGCAGCATTTCACTATCTCGGTGAAGCTGACTTTGCTCTTAATGCGCTAGATGAATATGAAGGAAAGCGTCTTGTTAAAGGAACTAAGATTGAGTTGGGGACAATGCCTTTTGCCAAGGCCCTTACTGGTGAGCGTATAGCTCTCAATCTATTGCAAAGAGCTTCTAATATTGCGACCTATACTGCTCAATATGTTGAAAAAGCTCAAAAATATAATATTACAATTCTAGATACAAGAAAGACTACGCCAGGACTTCGAATGCTTGAGAAGTATGCTGTTCGAATTGGTGGTGGAAAAAACCATCGCTTTGGTCAAACCGATATGTGGATGGTTAAAGATAACCATAAAACTTTCTTTGGTGGAGTAGAGCAGGCCATTGCATTCTTTAAGGAGATGGGGGCTTTCTATAATGAGATTGAGCTCGAAGTTCATAGTGAAGAAGAATTTGATCAAGCTCTAGAGTTAGGTATTGGACATATCATGCTCGATAATTTTTCACCTGATCTGATTAAAAAGATTATTCCCAAGAAAAAAGAAAATACAACAATTGAGGTCTCGGGTGGAGTTCGCCTATCGAACTTAGACGACTACCTCATTGAAGGTGTAGATGCCATTAGTGTTGGAGCGATAACTTATGATGCTCCTGCGGTTGATATCTCTTTTAAGTTTAAGAGGAAAGAGTAGTGAGTACATTTGAATTTGATGCATTGGTAATTGGTTCCGGAATCGCTGGTCTTGTTTGTGCGAGTGAGCTAGCAGCAAAGAACTTAAGAGTGGGAATCATTACACGTGAATATGACCCTAAGGCCTCTAATACAGTATGGGCTCAAGGAGGTACGATCTATCCTAGTGAAGGAGAGATTCATAAAGATTTGGTTCATGATATCCAAGTGGCATCTTCCGGGACATCAAATGTATTGGCCGCTGAAATTCTTGAAAAACGCTCTGGAAAAATTTTAAAAGAAGTACTTATTGATAATGCTCACACTGACTTTGAAAGAGACTCTGATGGTAATCTTTGTTTCACGAAAGAAGCAGCTCATTCCTTTCCAAGAATTCTTTTTAAAGGTGATTACACTGGAAAAGAAATCCAAATCTCTCTTTTGAATTTTCTAAATGATAAAGAAAGATTTCCAAATGTGAGCTTCTTGCAAGGGCATACTGCGATTGATCTTATTACTCCATTGCATCATGGTATTTCAATTCAACAGCGCTATGAAGATAATAAAGTTCTTGGCGCTTATGTGTTTGATCGTGATCAAGGCGCTGTTCATAAGGTATTAGCAAAAGTTACTGTTTTGGCCACTGGTGGAGTTGGCTCTTTATATCTTCACCACTCAAACTCTGAAGGAGCAAGAGGGGATGGTCATGCAATGGCCAAGCGTGCCGGTGCAGTCCTTACGAATATGGAGTTTATTCAGTTTCATCCAACAACTTTCTTTGATAGCTCTAGTCATAGAAGATTCTTGATTAGTGAAGCCGTTCGTGGTGAGGGGGGAATTCTTCTCAACTCTGAAGGCCAAGCCTTTATGGATCGTTATCATCCTCAGCGTGAGCTGGCTCCTCGTGATGTGGTTTCGAGGTCAATCGATGAAGAGATGATTCGTACAAAACATGATTGCGCTTATCTCGATATTTCTTTTAAAGATCCTAAATGGATTAAGGAAAGATTTCCTACCATTTACGAGCATTGCCTCGCAAAGAAGATTGATATTACAAAAGAGCCCATTCCTGTGGTTCCTGCTGCACACTATACTTGTGGTGGAGTGAAGACGGATCTTGAGGGGCGAACAAACCTGGATCGTCTCTATGCGGTGGGCGAAGTGGCCTGTACAGGCCTTCATGGTGCGAATCGTTTGGCCTCTACGAGTTTGGCCGAAGGTGTGGTTTGGGGCTATATCGCTGCTGAGTCTATTGTTAACGAGATTTCTGATTGGGATCTCTATGACAGCAATTTGATCAAAGGCTGGAAGAATGGTCATGCACCTGCAGATCCTGCTCTTATTCAGCAAGATATGCTTACTCTAAAGCAGACAATGTGGAATTATGTAGGCTTAACAAGAACTTCGAATCGTTTAAAACGTGGTTCAGCAATGTTTAAGGAACTTCATGAAGAAATTCAAAAGTTCTATAAGCATGCACTCTTGAGTGATGATTTAATTGGACTAAGAAATGGTGTGGAAGTGGCCTACCAAGTCTTAATTGCTTCAATGAGAAATCAAGAATCGGTAGGCTGTTTTTTTAGGAAGGATTAATGATAGAGGTGCATGGTTAGGAAGATTCTATCTTCTGGATTTCCAGGCTGACTTTCGTAATTCCTCTTTTGATATTCCGCCTGTAATTCTACGTGAGGAATAGGTAGGAATTGAAATCCTGCACCAGGTGAGAGAATTAATGTTTCATTATCTGAAATATTACTTTGTGAATGTTCAAAAACTAAGTAGGGCATAAATCCTTTAAAAAGTTTGTATCCATACTGATGATCACCATAGATGGCCTTTATAGGATCACTAAGTCCTGCGCTCGTTTTATTTGATTTATTTTCGTAAACGACTTCACTTCTACCAATAAAGTTTTTAAAGATAGGAAATACCGCGTGGGCACTAACCATCGATCTCTTGTAGTTTCGCGCTTGTCCACGAAGTAAACTCACTCCAACTCTAGAGTTTCCACCCATGTAGTGAGTGAAGTTTGCCGCAAAATTTCTCTTCTCATCATCTTCGGACTTATTAGTCCAAAGATTTCCTAGAGAAGTTGATACATTGAGTTCACCCCATTCATAAAACTTCGTTATGTCGACATTATAAGCTTCAGAGTAAGATCCAAATCCAGTGGAAGCCTTTGTGAAGCGGGTATGATTAGGCTGGTTAATACCAAACTGTTGTCTGAATTTACCGGCCCTAACCTGCGTATCAACAGAGGTCTGCCACTGGATGTAGTGCCTTTCACTGAGGAATTCATTCTTGTCGGGAGAGTTATCAGGACCTTCTTTGGTTCCAATCGTTCCTACAATGAAAGCTTCAGCATACTTAATGGCGAATTCAACATTGTTTTGCATGGTGAATTGGCGCTTTAGTTTTACTTGATCATTCTCAGCATGGATTTGGATTGTTCTATATTGACCACCAAATTTTACGTTAGGAGTATTCTTGGCAACCCCATAGTATGGATCTTCAAAGTGGCTAAATAGAGTCCAAGTACTCATCATTTCCTTAGATAAACTGCGACCGTAGTCATTTAGAATCCCACCACCAGTTGAGGAGACGTGGCAGGCCATACAGTTTGGATAACCTTTGGTTACATTTTCCACGAAACCAAAGGACTGAGAAGATATGAGTAGTAAAACAAGTGTACTAAGTATGCTTTTCATTTTGTTTTCCTATTAGATATCCTATTTTTGGATATCGAATTTAGATTCAACTTTGATCTTTACGTTCTTAGCTGCAGTAATTCCTTGAAATGAAGGAAGAGCAATGGAGAAATCAGTTAGAATAACTTCAAACTCTGCTTCAACATCAAGAACTGTCCCATCAAGTGAGGCTTCCACTTCTAAGGGAATCATTTTTTCTACGCCATGAAGTTTAAGTTTTGCTTGAATAGATGCTCCATCCTTTAGCTTCGATAGATCGAGATTCTCTAACATAAGAGTCGCCTCAGGGTGTGTAGCAACTTCAAGATATTTTTCTTTAAGGTGGGTATCACGCATTTCAATACCTGAATCAAGCTTAGTAAGAGGAACCATGAGACTTCCAGAGAGCTTACCTTCAGCTACTTTGAGATCTGCTTTTTCAATAGGGAGTATTCCAGTTGCTTTAATAAATGCGGGACGCCCTACTGCGGTAAAATTTACTTCCGACTCTAGAACTTTAGTGGCCGCATTAGCATTAAGTCCTGCGATAAATAATAATAGAATTAGCTTTTTCATACTTTCTCCTTAGTTTGGGATACCTTGCTCTATCCACTGAATAACGACGTTTATTTCTTCGGTTGTTAGTTTTTCAATCCCTGACCAAACTGGAGGCATAGGGTTAGTATTACTTTCAAGTCTTCTTACCAATTTGCTTTCTTCAACATCATTGAAGTCATTTAACAGCTCATCTCTTTGATCAAAGAAGTCCTGTCTTGAGGCCAATGGTAGAAAGCTTCCGGCACCGTGACACTGGATACACTTGGGAAAGATGATCTTTTTCGAGATCGAGCCCCAAGTGGGCTCCAGAATATCTACTGGTGGAGGATTATTTCCGTCTGACCCATCATTCGTGTCATCACCAGGATTTGTTACAACAACATCATTATTTGTTTCTGGTGCACCAGCAGCAAGCCAGCTACGCATGAGAGTTTTGAGTTCATTACTTAGTGGAGGTCCGCCCTTTGGCATTCTTCCCGAGCTAATAGCTCCCATTGCGGCTTCTTTAACTGCATTGAAGGTATTGTAGTCACCATAGCCGCTGTGGCACGCAATACAGTTTGGTTCAAGAATTTGGGCCTTAATCTCAGCGAAAGTAATGACATTTGCTGGGTCACCATCAACTGGTTGAGTGCCACCAAAGCCCCCTGGTATTTCTTTTTGTTCAAATGAGTTTCCACATGAAGTTCCCAGTACTCCCACTAATGTGAGAACAGCTAGAAGCTTCCATGATTTTTTCTTTTGCATTTATATTCTCCCCGTTAAAAAGGTTAGTTGCCCTTAACCTTTGATAGCTTCATTATGCGGTAATAAAGCGGTGTGTAATATAGACAAGAATTGACATTATGGTGCAAAAGTATGCAATAATATCGATGTGAAACCTAAGTTAAGACAGCTTTTTGAAGCTGGTAAGTATTCAAAAATATTGGTAAATGACCGTCCACGTACTTCGGATGAGATGGTTTTCTGGCTTGGGGCCCTTGTCTTTACTGGAAGAGAGGATGAGGCCAGGCTTCTTCTTACTCAGACGAAGTGGAGAGCACAAGAAGAAGTGGAGTGTAGCTTCTATATTCTTCTGACCTCTTTAAGAAGATCCAACTATAAAGATATGAGAAAGGATTTCTGGTATCTCTATCAAATCTGCTCAAAGCATAGATCTCACAATTCTAAATTCTTCATCTCGCAAGGTCTTGGTCTGCTTCGCTACTATAAAGGTGAGTTTGGAAAAGCTTATGAATATTCTCATCAGGCTTTTCAAGAATCACTAATTATTGAGAGAGACTATACTTCAATGATTGCGCTGGATCTTATGGGTCATGCTCAATGTATGATGGAGCAATATTCACAAGGGATTGAGTACTTTGAAGAATCTCTGCGATTCGCAAAAAGAATTAGCAATAACCAAAATAGCAAAGTAATCGATCTCTCTATAATGACCTATAAAATTGAAGCAGGTCGTGATCTGATTAATGTAGAGAGGGAGCTGAATCATTGGATTAGCTCTATTAAAGTTGATGATTACTTTACTCGAACTAATGCTTTAATCTTGAAAGCGAAAATTCTGCAACTTCAAGGTCTCTTTGGAGAGGCAGAGGAGCTCCTGACAGAGGTCGGAAATGATGTTTTCACCCTTAATCAGGGGCGCCAAATCCTCAATTATAATCTTTGCTTGGGTATTTCACGTTGTATTGTAGATGGACCGTCTCGCTGTTTAAGTCTGATAAAAACTTCAACTAAGCTCTGTGATCAAGGACAAGATTCATACTTTCTTCACCGCTTTAAAGAAGTTGAAAATTACATTTTAAATGAAGAAGGAAAGAAAACGGATAAGAAAGGATTAGAACACTTAGCTCTTGTAACGGGGAGATCATTGAAAAGTAAATTTCCATTGGCCATTGTTCCTGAGGAACTCGTAAGTGATGTTTTTAAAAAGGAAAGGAGCTTCCCCTTAGGTAGTGGGAAGGTTAGAGAGCTTGCGGATAAAGGTCTATTGGGTCTAATACGATTGGCCGGGTTTTATAATAAATCGGATGAGTTCATTGATTTAACTTTATCAGATCGTAATATTTTATTTTATATGGATAATAATTTGTCCTTTGTGGACGATCTATCTACTAAACAATATGAGCTCTTAATGATTCTACTTGAGAAAGAGGTGTGGAGTCGTAAAGAGCTCTTTGAGCGTTTTTGGCAAATCTCATATGATGCATTTGTTCACGATAATAAGATTTATGTGACACTAAAAAGATTAAGGCAGAAGCTAGGTCGTGCCCATATTTTAATTAATCTCGATAAGGGAAAGATTCTTATTAGGAAGACTTTTGTTTACAGAAGACAAGAAGAATTGGCCAAAGAAAGTCCTGAGTATAAGTCTACAGGTGAGTATCTAGGACTTGGTTTAAACCCTCGCCAGATCGATTTTCTAAATTGGGTAGAGAGTGGGGACATTATGACACCTCAGAAATATGGAGATAAGTATTCAATTTCACGAAATACTGTGACACGTGATCTAGGTGAATTAGTAAGAAAAGGTTATTTGAAAAAATTTGGCAAACAAAAAGGGACATTTTACTGTAGGGATTGACGGCAATGGGGTTTGAGCGCTAAAAGTGCTTGAGGGGAAATTATGAAGTCAAAATCTATCTTAGTATTAATGTTACTTTTATTAAATGCTCAGCTCATGGCACGTGGACCAGAATTTAGTGGTCAGTATGATGTACCTGTTGAAGATCAGGAGTTAATACCTTTCGCAAAATTTCCATTAACTGGAATTGATTTTGAAGAAGATAGTTTTGAATATCACCTTCCTGCTAATCTAGCTGAGACTGGTGGACTTGAAATAGAGTTCTTCAAAGTTGGAGAGAGTAATGGAGTAAGTGAGTATATTTCAGAGTTTGGCGTAGCCGAATGTCGGTTTCTAGATCAGCCTATTACTCGTTGTGATATTGATTACAATAAGAAACTCCAAGATATTATTCTTCCTGTAACAGATGAAGTTCGTCAGCGCTTGGTTGATCAAGGTATTCAGGGGGAAGAGCTCGCTAAACGTATGATGGTGGTCGATGGATTCTCTGGTGATCCGATAGGAATTCTCTTCATCCACCGACCTAATAATGGTTATTAGTTAATAGAACTTAAAGCGGCAGCGAGTAGATCTATATTTTTCTTAGTACATGACTGGCCCATGAGTCCAATTCTCCATATCTTTCCAGCAAAGTCTCCAAGGCCAGATCCGACCTCTAGGTTATATTCATTTAATAAATAGGATCTAGTCTTTGCATCATCGAATTGAGAGGGAATTGTTACAGCATTAAGTTGAGGTGTTCTGAACTCAGGTGAAACGAGAAACTCAAAGCCTAATTCCAATAGTTTTTGTTCAAGATATTTATGATTTCTTAGGTGTCTTGCCCAAGCATTTTCGAGGCCTTCCTCTTTTAGCATTAGAAGACTTTCATGAAGAGCGTAGAGTGAATTAACGGGAGCGGTGTGGTGATAGGACCTCTTTGCATTAGAGTCCCAATAACCCATGACGAGATTGAGATCAAGAAACCAACTTTGCACTTTGCTTTTTCGAGATTTAATTTTTTCAATGGCCTTTGGTGAAATGGTTAAAGGGGAGAGGCCCGGTACACATGAAAGGCACTTCTGAGTACCAGAATAAACGGCATCGAGTTGCCACTCATCAACCTTTAGTGGACTTCCTGCGAGACTTGTAACGGTATCAACAATGGTTAGAGCATTATATTTCTTTGCAATTTTTCCAAGAGCTTCAGCATCACTCAATACTCCAGTAGAGGTTTCAGCGTGAACAAAGGCGACAATACTAATTTCATGGTCAGCTTTTAATTTCTCTTCTACAAGTTTTGGATCAACTGGCTTTCCCCATGGAGTTTCCACAATAATGGCAACACCGCCACATCTCTCAACATTTTCTTTCATTCGGTTACCGAAGACTCCATTGATGGCGATTAAAACTTTATCTCCTGGCTCAACCAGATTCGCAAAGCAAGTTTCCATCCCCGCTGAACCTGGAGCTGAAACAGGAATGGTAAGCTCATTCTTTGTTTGAAAGGCATACTGTAGTAAAGATTTTATTTCATCCATGAGCCCTACAAATTCAGGGTCGAGATGGCCAATGGTAGGCATGGCCAGTGCTTGAAGAACACGAGGGTGAACATCACTAGGGCCGGGGCCCATGAGAGTACGTACTGAAGGGTAGAAGCGTGACATGGTAAATTCCTTTTTTAATTTTGGATATTGTAAAAAAAGAAAGGCCCTTGGTCTAGCAAGGGCCCTCTATGCATAAGTAAGGGAAAAGAGTAATTCGGGAGTCTTAGAATTGCTCTTCTTCTGTTGATCCTTTAAGGGCAAGAGTTGAAGCTTGACCAGCAGAGATTACAGTACTCACGGCATCGAAATAGCCTGTACCCACTTCTCTTTGGTGCTTAGTCGCCGTATAGCCTTTACCTTCCATTCCAAATTCTGCTTGTTGAAGCTCACTATATGCGGCCATTCCTCTTTCTTTGTAGTCAAGAGCAAGATTGAACATAGAGTGGTTAAGAGCGTGGAAACCTGCAAGAGTAACAAATTGAAATTTGTAACCCATAGCTCCAAGTTCTCTTTGGAATTTGGCAATCGTTGTATCGTCGAGATGCTTTTTCCAATTGAATGATGGTGAACAGTTGTAAGCAAGCATTTGATCTGGATGCTCTTTCTTGATGGCTTCAGCAAACTTCTTAGCGTATTCAAGATTTGGTGTACCAGTCTCACACCATACAAGGTCGGCATATGGAGCGTAAGCAAGACCACGCTTAATCGCCGTATCAACACCATTTTTGATTCTGTAGAAACCTTCAGGAGTTCTACCGGCCTTGAAGTCAATATACGAATGATCATAATCATCAACATCGGATGTGATAAGCTGAGCGGAGTCAGCATCAGTTCTAGCTACAAGCATTGTTGGAACATTCATTACGTCTGAAGCAAGACGAGCAGCAGTTAGCTTTTTAAGAAATTCTTGAGTAGGAACAAGAACCTTTCCACCAAGGTGGCCACATTTCTTTTCAGAAGCAAGTTGATCTTCGAAGTGAACACCAGCAGCACCTGCTTGAATCATCATTTTCATAAGTTCGTAAGCATTGAGGGTTCCACCGAAGCCAGCTTCAGCATCGGCCATGATTGGTGCCATCCAGTCAAAACCTTCACGTCCTTCAGATACATCAATTTGATCGGCCCTTAGAAGTGAAGCATTGATTCTCTCAACTACCTTTGGAACACTATCGGCAGGGTAGAGTGATTGGTCTGGATACATTTGTCCTGCATTATTAGCATCAGCAGCGACTTGCCAGCCTGAAAGGTAGATAGCTTGAAGTCCAGCTTTTACTTGCTGTACAGCTTGGTTACCTGTAAGAGCACCAAGAGCATTGATGTAATCCATCTCGTGAAGACCATTCCATAGTCTTTCAGCTCCTCTTCTTGCCAAAGAGTACTCAATATCAACAGAGCCACGAAGTTTTACAACATCTTCTGCTGAATAGTTACGCTTTACGTTTTTCCATCTTGGATTTGTTTCCCATTGTTCTTTAATCTGTGCTGTCGTTAACATAGTATTCTCCTTATGTGTGATAAATAGTTTGTTATGCGTATAATTCTGATTTTGTTGTTATGAAGTCTGCGAGCTCCTCTCTTAGAAAGAGCTCTTGAGCATCTTCTCTTGCCTTTTCAAATTGAGTAACGATTGCTGGATCGACTTGATTGGTGGTGAGTTCACCTCTAATTTTTTCAAACTCCTCATTAAAGAGTCCATTGATGAGATCTTTAGTGACTGTTTCACCACTTTCAAGTTTGATTGAGTGGTGCAGCCATTGCCATGTTTGTGCGCGAGAAATCTCTAAAGTAGCGAGGTCTTCCATAAGGTTGTCCCAAGAAACACAACCAATGTCGTTATTCCATCCCTGCATATAAGCGATTCCAACACGAATATTAGTTCTGAGTCCTTCGATCGTTTGAGGACCTTTTCCGTCCATAATGAGGTCAGGATATTTATCCATATCATCAAGAGTGCGATCAAGTTGATTGTCTCTTGTAAAGGCACTCATTGCGTGACCGATAAAATAGGGATGAGAAACCCAACAACCATCATGTCCTATATTGAACTCATTGGTTTTATCTGCAATTACTTTTTCTGTTTGTGCATTACGTACAGACTCTTCTTTCCCAGGAGTAAAAGATGACATTCCACCGATGGCATAAGCACCACGACTGTGACAGATCTTAATTAAGCGCTTGGCATAATTATCCATCCAGAAATTATTCATATTGATGGTTGCACGATCAGCGCTAATACGATCTTTGTGTTGTCCAAGAACTTTAATATCAGAGAAGATTTTATCCCAGCGACCAACATTGAGAGCAATGATATGTTCGCGTGCTTCATAAAGAATCTCTTCAACCTGAAGTGCTGCTGGAAGAGTTTCAATTAGAAATGTAGCTCTTAGTGTCGGAATATTAAATCCAAGTGAAGTTTCAAGTTCACTGAATAGTTCATTCCACCATCTTGCTTCAAGATAGTGTTCACATTTTGGAATATAATACTTCGGTGTTTTTCCCTGATCGACAAGTTTCTTTGCTGTGTGAAAGAAACAAACAGCGAGATCAAGCATTCCACCATGAATAGGTTCACCGTCAATTTGTAAATTGGTTTCATCTAAATGAAGACCGCGAACACGAACCATAAGTCCGGCCATATCTTTTGGATTAAGTGAATATACTTTTTCTGGCTTTCCACCTTGAGCAGATTTCACATAGCGAAGATGACCTGAAGCTGCACTTATAACATTCTTGAATCCATCAATAACATTGGGAAAGCTTGGCTTCATACTATCTTCAAAGTCTAGCATTGCAGTATCGGCACGATGACCCTCACTGTTACGAGAGAGCATATTGATAACCATTTTTGGATCATTAACTGGACCAGTGATTTCAACTCGACGAACACGATAGTCTTGGGGAATTGAGCAAACTTTCCAGTTGCCAGTAACCGCTACGCTATCTTTGGGAAGGTAGGTAGGAAGTTGTCCTTGATTCCAAAGAGCAGCTTGTACTTTTCTATTTTCCAAAAGCTCTTGGCGTTTTGGATTAAATTTTCTGTGAAGATGTGAGAGAAGCTTGATTACTTCAGGGCTTAAAATTTCTTGGGTTTCAGAATTCCACCAAGCTTTTTCGCTAATAAGCACGCCTGGGCCAATTTGTGTAAGGGACATAAACCGCTCCTATGATTTTCAAGTTTCACTACCTCCATAACTGTGAACCTATTTTGTTTTGAAGTCAACGAATATTCGCTGTGGAAAGAATTTCGCGTTTAGCAAATATTTTCACTATGTAAAAACAGCGCTTTAGTGAAGTTTTTGGCCAAGGGAAGTCCCTTTTAAATAGAATTTATATGGATATTTTAATGTCGAAGAGAAGTGGGCCTCCTCCCTGAGGGAGGGAGGAGGTCAGTAGAAAGGGGTTGTGATGGGTCTAGCGGAAGTCCATATCCGTAACTCTAGGGGGCGTGAAGTGATGTCGGTCCTCGTTTAAAGAGTTGGTCATCAGCAGATAAATCCCTGGACCGACAGTGTGTGTATTATCTCTCGCTGATAAAAGCATTACTGTTTCAATTAGGCGGCATTCTTTGAGAAGACTCCTTCAAGAATTCCAAAGATACTGATCTTTAGACTTGCGGTTTGCTCGTCTTGCTCTCCAACCGTGTGTCCTGATGGGGCAGCATCTTCATTATGAGAAGCCAGCACTTCCTCCCAGGTCATAATTTCAGGTTTTGTGCAGTTAAACTCTTTGTTTTGGTTACCCGTTTGAATAAGGTGGTCAACCATGCCTTCGTATGTGCAGTAGGCGAAGCTACTCTTGCTAATTCCAGTGATTTGAAATGAGCAGTTTTCAAATGTGCAATTGTTGAAATTGCAATGTTGCATCTGTGTAAATTCGAAAGTGCAATTTGAGAATTTCACGTTAAGGAACGTGCAATTTTCCATTTTACTCGCGTAGAACGCACAAGACTCGAAGAGAACGTCTGTGAAAGTGGTGAGAGAAAACAGAGAGCCAGATAGGGCCAAGTCATTGAAATGGTTACCGGTGAAGTGCTCATTTTCAATTACCTCATACTGACCTTTATTGGCCTGATCTGAAGTTTCTTGGCCCCCATTGATTTCCTTCATCGAAGTTGCGGTAGTGGATTCAGTCAATGAAAGTTGGAAATCAATGAATTGGGTTAATGTGTTCATGATGATCTCTCCAAGCCTTGTGGTTAATTATCAAGCGCTGTGTGTTGCATTGCTTGATCTGTACCCAGTTTACAATACCTGATGCAATGCATCAAGTATTAAAATTGCACTATGCAATAAAATATGCAATTTTGACCTGATTACAGCAGGTTGCGTATTGCGTTGTGGCATTGCAAGACTCAAGTTTGCAATTGCACTTACCGATAAGTCCTTAAAAGGTCGATTTCGATCTCTTTTAAGGACAGTTTTATGACGCAATTTAATAAAGATCTGATTGAAAGTTTCCTTGAGGCCGTACGAAAGTATATGAAGCTGAAGGGACCTATGACTCAAAGAGAGCTTGCTGAGGCCACTGATACAGGTGTTTCGACTATGAGTCGTTTTCTTAATCAGCAAACTCAAGAGCTCAATCCAAATTTAATTGCAAATATAACCGCAAAACTAGGGATTCCACTTCATGAGTTCATTGATTTTGTCGATGAGTCTTATGAGCAGGAGTTTAAGCGCTTGGTGACCTTTTACAGGGGTGAAGAACCTACACAAGTTTCTCAACCAGCTCAGCCTAGAAGAAGAGCTGATGACTTTCCTCAAGATCAAGGCGACTTAAGAGGAGAGAATACGCAGGACTCTTATCGCTCTGGAGGATCTAACCAAAGATCATCTGCAAACGTAAGAGTTGGCCGCAATAATACAAGACTAGTGTTTGAGCCAGAGGGTGATGCGGATGATGTGCTTAAGCAGAAAATTAAAAACCTATCTTTAAAGCAACAGGGGTTTTTAAACGAGTTTCTAAACCTAGATAGTGACGGAAGAGATCTTGTTGCAGATGTAGGTAGAAATATAATTGCATATCTCAAGCAAAAGGGAATTGATTTTTGATAATGAAGTTACTCACTCTATTAACCTTTTTTGTAATAAGCTTTTCTGGTTTTGGAGAAGTTGAAAAGGTAGATATTTATTTCTTATCAAGACCAACTGCAGCTCTAAACGTGCCTATATTTGCTCCTCAGTTTAAAGGACTCTTTACAGAAAATCTAAAGGACACGGAGTGTGTACCCATGGGAGATGGATGCTTTCATCCTCAGTATGGACTTATTGAAGATAAGAGCAAGTTACAAGATCAAAAGGCCATAGCAAAACCAAAAGATTTAAAAGTTAAAACGATTAATGCTGAAGAAGTAGATCTTATAAATTGTGATGGTGATTATTACTTTGATATGTATTGCGGAAGGGCCGCAAAAGTTGAGAAGAAAAATATTAAGCCCTCAGAACTTGAAATTTGGATTGATACGAGTGCAAGTATGAGTCATGTTGATTACTCAACAGATGATGCTTATTGTGATCGTAGACGTCTTGTCGCTCAGTTGCAAAATGATTGTAAAAAAGGATTTGATGTAAGCGTCTTTAATACCTCAAAGAAGCGCTTGAGTACTTTAGATAATCTTTGCATTAATCATGGTACTAATGATGGTGACAGGGTCGTCCAATGGCTTAAGCAAACCGATGCTAAGCATGTTGTAATCATTACGGATACAGATGAATATGTTGGTGCTCTTCGAGAATATCTTGATTCTATTGGAGCAAATGTCCATGGCATTGGTGTTGATCCTCTCCTTTCTTCAAGTCTTAAAGATTTGAAAAGCGAATTTTTAGATTACTGTAAATAGGTCGAGTGTCGTTGGATTTATTTAGACTAGCAAGATGCCCTTTCTTTAGGTAGCATCGCGTATTATGAAAAAATCACTATATGACTGGAGCACTAAAGAATATTCTCACCTTCCTTGGCGTAAAGAAAGGACTCTTTACCGTACTCTTGTTTCAGAAATAATGCTTCAGCAAACAAATGTTTCAACCGTTTTGAAACATTTTGATCGATTTCTTAAGGTATTTCCTAATGTGAAATCCCTTGCGAAAGCTTCAGAGGAAGAAGTTTGCTCGCACTGGCAAGGTCTTGGATATTATCGACGTGCTCGCAACCTAAGAAAGGCCGCGGTGTCGATAGTTGAAGACTTTAAGGGTAAGTTTCCAGAACATTTTGATGATCTTATATCTATTCCTGGAATTGGAGCCTATACCGCAAATGCAATTATTGCAATTGGACGTAATGAACCTGCACTTGCATTAGACGCTAATTTAGAGAGAGTGTTTGCTCGTGTATTTGGTATTGATATAGATAAGGGCCCAAAACTTTTAAAAGAAATCCAATCTCGTGAAGAACAAATATTGAAAGAATTTAAATTAAAGAAGTATGGTGCAAGAGTCATAAATGAGTCTTTGATGGACTTAGGTCGTGTCTATTGTCAGGCAAAGAAAGCTGATTGTTTAATATGTCCTATCAAAGAAAAGTGTCATGTATTTATTGAAGGGAAGAATCCCTTAGATTTTCCAAAAATAAAAAAGAAAGAAAAGAAAATGTATGAGCTAAAGCTTTTGCGTGTAATTGTAACCAATAAAGATGAAGTAATTGGTTATGAAAAAAATGGAGAGGAATGGTTGAGTGGGCAGATCGAAATACCAACGTTCATCCTGTTTAGTGAAGATAAAACATTAAAGCAGTATCCATTGGTATCTTTTGAGAAGCACGAAGAAGAAATATCTCTTAAAACCGCTATTACAAAGTATAAAATCACTAACTATGTAGCAAAACTATCGAAGAAAGAGTTTAATCTTCTTTTGAAGACTAATGGTCTCTCGTCAACTAGGTATCATTCATACAAGCTTGACCCAGAAGCGGTTCATTTCTCAACAGCTACGTTGAAATCATTTAGAGCAAAATCAACTGTTTAGTAACCATCTGCCCTATTTCTTAGGCACTTTTCAAGCACCCATAGTCTATCTAACCCATTGAAAGAGTGTCAGATTTGGAATGATTCTTTAAGAATTTTAGGTTTTACGTCGATAATATATTGAGAGAGAAAATATTAAATGTAGCTAGGGTTTATGTTGTGAAAAGAAAAAAAATAATAGTCTTCTTTGTTGTTATACTGATGAGTACTACTCAGACTCATGCTGATTTTGGCTCTTGGCTAAGAGATCTTTTTACAGTGAAACCAATTGATAAGTCAAAGTATGAGTTAACAAAACGGGGCTATCGTTTAAAGAAGAAAGCTGAACCTGAAGTGGTTGAGGAAGTTGAAGAAGCGAAAGAATCGAAAGAATCAAGCGAGCAAAAAGTTTTTCTCAATGACGGCAATCCATTTGCTATCAATATGCCTCCTTTTAGAGCACCTGTTGGTAGTATATGGGTGAGAAATGGGGACACTTGGAATATCGTGACAAGTGAAGACTTTATTGAAGAGAAGCAATCAGAGGTTAGAGATAGTTACTCTGATGTTCTGGGTTCAAAATTTCCCATCAAGAAGAGTATCTTTGTCTATAATGTCGATAATGGTCAAGAAACGATGCTTCGCTCTAATGAAGACTATTCGATACAAGTTTCTGGATACGGTCCACGCGGCAGTATTAGGGTAAATGTTTTTAATAAAGATGGTGAGCAACTTCCTGGTGACTTCATCACAATTGCTAAGAATGTTGAAGATGGAACAGCTAGTGCAATGGCCGTAAAGGCATTGAGTGCCATTGAAGAAATTCAAAAAGCTGGAGATATAACTCCATTTTGCCGTACAGATAAAGACTTTGGAGTTATTTCAGATATCGAAACTGATAATGATAATAGTCTGGCCCCAGTTGCAAGTCCATTGCCTAGAATGAGACCCATCGAAACAGATGATTATCATGTAGGTTGTGAAGCACTGGCCGATGGTGTATCAAAAAGTGATAGCGCCAGATTAAAGGTTTGCGTAAATTCTTTGATGAGCCATATTAATGCTGCTGGTGGAAATATGTGTAGTAAGCTTCAGCGCATCTTTGGGCTAAATGAACAAGAGCAAGACTTTATAGGAATGCTCATGGCCACAAAAGCAGAAGCTCCTGGAGGACTTTCTGGGGGAGCTCCTGATCATTTAATGATTATGAAGTCTTTAGATAATCGTGTTGCTGCAGGAAAGAGAAGAGGTTGGAGTGAACCACTTGCTATCACAGATATTGCTTTTCAGCCGATGCAGTACTCTGCTTTTAATGATAGTAATGGAGATAATCGCTTTGATGCTCCAGGATTTTTAACAAATCAAGGATATGACAAGCTTGTCGATTCATTTGTTGAGTATCATCATGCAGAGTGGAAACCACCAGGAGCAATTGATAATGTTACTCACTATTATTCTCCCCCAGCGATGGTTCCAAGAAATTCTGTTCCGAGATGGGTGACTGGTGGAATCAGAAGAAATGGAGCTCGTGAAATAACCAATGAAATTAGAGTTAATGGAAAGCCAGTAGTAAATGCAGGAAACTCAAGATTTGGTTACCACAAATTCTATGTTGGAATTGATGGACGCAACAACTATAATGCAACTCGTGTATCCAGAAGAAGAATTACAAATCAATGCAATTAATTAGGATATTGAAATGAAGAAACTATTAGCGCTATTTTTACTTTTAATGATTCAGGTTTCCTTTGCTCAAGATTCTAGTGTTCTTGGGGATGAAATTTCAGAATGGGATATCTACAAAGATAAATATGGTAAGTATTTAGGATTAAAAGATGTCAAAATGAAAATCATAAAGCTGAGAACAGTAGGTCCTGATGTTGACCTAATAAAAGTTGAGCTTCCTAAGGAAGCTCCAAATCTTGCCATCATCCATTATACTGCAGGCTCAGCAGGTACAAGTAGCATAACTACAGTCTATAGGGCCGTGATTTTTGATTTTAAAAAGCAGAAATTTGTTGGCCAAGCACCTCTTAGAAGAGAGTACCAAGATGGGAATGTAAGCTCTGCAAAGTGGAGCTATCATGATGGACTTCTTACAATTAAAGATCCTAAAGAAGGTAAGCTAGAATTTAAACTATAACTTTTAAATTCTAGCCACTTAACTCCTAGCTTTGTTGACATTCCGTAGTCGCATCAATCAGACTAAATAGGTCTATATTGTTGGCGAACTAAGGAGAGTTTGTGTCCAATTTAAAACTGAGTATTTTAGTCGTATTTCTCTTGAGCATTACTTCAGCTTGTACCTCAATTAACAGATCTCATATGAATGCTTCAATAGGAATAACTATTGATTCACCTATGGATGCTAGAATTGATGTCGATATGACAAAGAAACTTGTAGGATACGCTTCTGGTGGATACCTTTTTCATTTATTGAGAGTCAGTGGGGATAATAAATTTGCTGATGGAATTCGATATAATAGTCCTGGTCAAGGAGATGAGGGATTCTTTTCATCAATCTTATCTTCATTGAGTAAATTGGAAGCTGTTAAATCAGCAGCTGCTTATAATGCAATCCGAACTTCCGATGCAGATGTTTTAATCAACCCCCAATATGTTATCGAAGAAGGGAACTGGAACCCATTCTATAAACTGATTAAAGTTAAAGTTACGGGTTATCCTGGAAAAGTAATTTCTATTAAAAATAAAAGGTAATTGAATTTGAGATTAAGGATCTTTCTTTTTGTAGCTTTTGTTTTTGCTACTTCTTTAAGTGAAGTCAGGGCCGTTCTTGATCAAGATACAAAGTTCACTGCTCGACTTCTTGGAGTTTCAGATACCAAAAAAACGCTACTTGTTAATCGAGGAAGTGAGCATGGTCTTGCTCTAAAGCAGCATGCGAAAATCTCATTACCCAATGGAGTGGTTGCTCGGGCCGTCGTTGTGAGAATCGCACCTTCTCGCTCTGTTTGGTCTGTCTATCGTTTTTATGCGAGAGATAGTATTACAGCGAAGACTGTTTATACTTTTAAAATTTCTTCTCCTATTAAATTAACAACCGATGAGTCAAAGGCCATTGGTTCCTTAGCTGATAAAATAGATAAAAAGAGCGAGCCAATTCCACAAGACCCTGAAGCACAGAGAAAGCAAAAGAAAATTAAAAGATCTATTATGGATTCTACAAAAATAGTCAGCCAGTATGATAATGTTGATTATTCAAAGCTTAACGATAGTGGTTTAACTGAGAAAAAGAGAGAAGAAGATATCGACTGGAGTGCCCTAAATGGTAAGAAAGACGCTGACCATTTCGATGATACTCTTGATTACACTAGGTTAAGATAATTAGACAGGCCGTAATGTTTACCCTATTTAGTATAATTTAGACCGCAGTATGAGGAATTTCAGTATTATTACCTCATGAAAAATATAATACGTATCCTATCTCTTTTGGCCATTCTCTCTAGTTTGCAGGTATCTGCTAGTGAAGTTACTCGTATCATTGTTCTTAAGAAGGATAAAGAGCTTCAGCTGTGGAAAGGAAAAGAGCTCTATAAGAAGTTTAATATCAAACTCTCTTCATCCTATAATAATCCACTATTTGTGGCCGGGCCAAAGCGAAGAGAAGGGGATATGCAAACCCCTGTAGGATATTACAAGATCTCTAAAAAGCGCCAAAGAACTCGTTTTCCCAAATCTCTATTGATTAGTTACCCAAATTGGAAAGATCTCCATAATGCTAAAGTCTTGGGCATACCAGAGAGTGAAGTCGGTGGAATGATTTTGATTCATGGAAATCCATATAAGCCTACAAAGTCAGTGATTGAGTGGGCCGCAAAGCTAGGAATCTCTGCTGAAACAGTAGATCAGTGGGCAAGAGACTATTTCTATCCTTTCTTTGATTGGACGGATGGATGTATTGCTGTCAGTGATGCTGAAATGGATGAAATATATGAACTTGTTGAAAAAGACACTCCAATCAATATTTATCCCTAGTAATTTCAGATATTTATCATTTTTGACCACAAGTTGACATTGAACCCATGAACTTGACCCTGAGATCTGCCATACTGATCTTAGGCAAGTGAGATGGGTTCACTACAAAACTCCCAAATGTCTCTCCCGACACTCTCTTCCTGGTTACTTTAAAGAATGATCTGTTGCCGCTAACCCATTCTTTAATTTTAAAAGCATTCGTAGTGAGCCCATCTGCCTAATTCTCATTAAAATTCTTAATTAGTAATTTGGTCTCTATTCTTTGGAAAACTAAAGAACATTAGAAATGATAAAACACCTGCAAATTGAACAACTTCACCTTTCTTAGGTACAGGAATGGATAGTGCAATAGAAACGATAACAATATACCATATGACTTGAGATAATTTCGGTATAGGAAGTCCCGTTTTCTCGACAATTTTTTTAATAAATCCGACACCTCTAAAATACATATAAGGGATAATTAAAGTATAAATCACAACACATATCCCAAGTATTTTTCCAAAAATGACCTTGTTAACGCTGAAGTCTCCAAACTTTAAATTGTGGATTGTTATTTGTCCTTGAGTGTTATTCTTGGCAAATAGCTCAGGGATATTGAGTTCAAGAATAAATTGTCCCCAGCGAATTTTTTCCCCAAAACCAAAAAGAAAGAGAAGCGTGAAGCCCAAGTAGGTAAGGGCCATAAGTCTCTTAGAGGAAATGGGAAGCATTTTATAACAACGGTAAAGGCACTGGATAAAAAGAATAAAGAGGAAGAGTTGTTGCAGGCTACAAATGAAGCCATTTCTCATTGTATATATGGCATCATAGTATTGAGGATTGATAAGAGAAAGAAAGAGCCCGTAGACGGTTAATAGTAGTCCAATGGGAAAGGCAACTTTCTCAATTTGTTCTTGGTTAGTGAAGATTGATTTAAGAGATTCCATAAAATTCCATCGTAAAATAAAAAATTATTTTAGCAATGAACTTACTTAAAGAGCAGAATAATTGTGGCCGTATAATGTATATCAAATATAAAAAAACCGAGAGTAGGTGTAAGCCGGGTTCTGTCGAGAATCACCATTCATCTAGGCCACGAATTACTCCGTGGCTCGAGCATCCTACCCGTCTGCATGGACTGGCCGCCCTTAACACAGACCTATTTGGACTTGCATCACGTAGAGTTTACCTGGTTTCACTACAGCCGAACTGTACTTGCTTTCTGTTGCACTTGTCCTCACCTCACGGTGGACGGGCGTTACCCGCTACGCTGCCATATAATGCCCGGACTTTCCTCCCACAAATAAATGTCGGCGGTGAATCCCCACTCTCGGTAAAAAGTATATGCCACAGAGCGTCTTCATTAGTCAATAAACATTCATTTTGTTAATAATATTTAAATTTAATTAACTGGGTTATCGAATATGAAGTTTACTTTATCGTGGGTACTTTTTGTTTACTGTTTTTCTGTATTTGCTAGCTTGGAGCAATTGGCAAAGGAATTTCTTGAGAGAAATTCAATTGTCGCTGAAGCGAGATCTCAGGTTACCCTGGCCCAGTTAGATATAGAATCATGGGACTCCTCAAAGTCTACAAGTTTAGAATGGAACAGTAATTATAATGATAATGCTCTAGAGTCATACTCTGCATTCGCAGCTCAGTTTGCTGGTGGTGCTTTTAGACTTCCTCTTGAGATTCATACTCACGGCTTAACTCTAGCTAAAGATTTTTCTTGGGGTGGAAACTTAAGTTTTGAAAACACCTTTAACCAACTTCAAGCAGAGGGCACTCAAAAAATTTATGGTTTCACTCAAGGACTAACTTTCACCCAAAATATTGGGCGTGACTTCTTTGGCCAAAATTATCGCTTACAGGGTGAAGCTCTAGAGTCTGCTCTTAAAGCTTCTGCATCACAATCCCAGGGAGAAATTGAGCAGTCCCTACTAACACTTATTCAGAACTATTATTCTGCGTCTCTATTTAAATCCACAGTAGAACTACAAAAAGAAGCACAAAAGAGAGCGCAAAGAAGATTGGCCTTAATTAAGCAGCGAGTCCGAGATGGACTTAGAGAGAAGGTTGATCTCATTCAAGCTAAAATTTCTCTATTAAAAGCAAAGGAGAATGTTAAAACCGCACAGCAGAATCTCATCTCGAATCTAGAGTCTTTGGCAACATCGATTCATCGCTCTGTTGGAGAAGAAGATATTATTGGATTTACACAGAAGAGTTTTATTGAACATAAAACAATTGAAGGAGTTGTGAAAAATAATCAAAGTCTGCAAGCTCTGTCCTTTCAAGTTGCTGCTCTAGAGCAAACATTGAAGACAAAAGATAATGACTTACTACCGGAGATTAATTTCCAGGCATCACTAAAGAATAATAACTATGATCCAAATCTCGGAACAGGATTATCGGGGGGTACGTTTGGAAAACCCAATGATGAAGTTTCTGTAGGTATCAATGTGGTATGGCCCTTCGGAAGCAAACCTCAGAAGGTGGAAGAAACTAGAGCAAGGGTAAAGTTCGAAACAGCAAAGCTTAAGAGGGATCGACTTGAAATTAACATTGGGCAAATCGAAAAATCAATAAAAGATCAAATAAGAGTACTGGAGGAGAATCTAGAGAGTTCAAGGTCTAGATTAAAGCTCGCCCAAAGTGCACTAGATGAATATTCGGTACTCTATGAAAGAGGAAGGGCCGATCTTGATCAGCTCATTGCTTCAGAAGAAACTTTGATCCAAACGCAGATTAGTCATGTGCAATATCAATCGCAACGCGAACAGCTTTCCTATCAGCTATCATTTATTTACGGAAAGTTAACTGGTGACCTTGTGAAAGAGGAGAGTAAGTAATGAAAAAGTTGATGGAATTCTTCTTAGATAGGCCGCTTCTTGTAAATCTTATTAGTATTGCCACTGTTCTTGTTGGGGGGCTTTCTCTCTATGGACTGCAAAAAGAAACTTTTCCTCCGATAGACTTTGATTATATTTTAGTTTCGACAGGATACCCGGGATCTTCTCCAGAAGACGTTGAAAAATTAGTTACAATTCCATTGGAAAGAGAAATTAAAGCAGTAGACGGGATTAAGAACCTGAATGCTATTTCTTCTGAAGGTAGCTCTATCATTTACATGGAAGTTCTAGCAGATGCAGATCTTGATACTGTCCTCGAAGATACTAAGAATGCTATTGATCTAGTAACAGATCTTCCTGATGATGCTGATATCCCTACAGTACGTTCACTCAATAATAAGCAGAGAGCGATTATTAAAGTGACATTGACGGGAGAGGATTATGAAAAGCTAAAATATAGTTCTAAGAAATTAAGAGATTATATTGAAACAGTTGATGGAGTCGCCGTTGTTGATCTTAGTGGATATAGAGTGGATGAGGTTCGAATTGAGGTCGATCCAAATAAGCTCAATCAACTAGAAGTAACAGTAGGTGAAATCTATCAAGCCGTGAGACAGAGGAATTTAAACTTATCTGCAGGAAAGATTGAAGACCCTGCTGGAGATATAATTGTAAGAACAGTTGCGGAGTTTGAAACCGTAGAGGATATTGAGAATGTCGTTGTTGTTTCAAATAATTCAGGAAGAAGAGTTCAATTAAAAGATGTAGCAAAAGTTATGCGCTTACCTGAAGAAAGTGGAGTTATTCAACGCTCAAATGGTAAGCAGGCCATCTTTTTAAATGTCAAGGCCAGAGAAAAGGCCGATATTCTAGATACAGCTTCAGCCATTAAAGAGAAGACAGAAGAGTTCTTTGACAAAGAAGATACAGCAGGGATCGAATTTCGATATACAGATGATATCTCTTACTATGTTAAGAGGAGACTTGATGTTCTAAAAGATAATGGAATTATGGGAATGCTTCTTGTTTTTGTTACCTTGATGCTCTTTCTTAATTTTAAGACTTCCCTAATCACTTCTTTGGGGGCGCCTATTGCCTTTATGGTTGCTTTCTCTTTGATGGATGTAATGGGTCTATCAGTTAATCTAATGTCTATGTTTGCCCTCATCCTTGTTTTGGGGATGCTTGTGGATGACTCCATTATTGTTGCTGAATATTATTATCAAAAGCTAGAAGAAGGTCTTGAGCCTCACGAGGCTGCACGCTACGCTGCATTCAATACCATTAAGCCAGTTATGGCCACTATTGCTACAACAATGGTTGCCTTTGGCTCGCTCTTTTTTATGGGTGGGATTATGGGCAAATTTTTGTGGCCCGTCCCTGCAGTGGTAAATGTCTGTTTACTCGCTTCTCTTTTGGAGTGTTTCTTCATTCTTCCTTCTCACTTATCTGACTATTGTCGCATTAATCCTAAACATGCAGGCAAGCGTTGGTATGATGGTCTTACTGAATACTATGCAAAAATTCTTAAAAAAGTGATCAACTTCCCTTGGAGTGTACTCTTTGTCTTTGCTCTTGTGTTTGGTGGATCAGTGTTTATGGCAACCAAAATGGACTTCGAGCTCTTCCCTGGTGATGATGTAAGAACCGTATTTCTGCAGATTAAGGGAAAGGTAGGTACACCTCTATTGGAAACAGATAAAGCGGTAATGAAGCTTGAAGAGTTGTCTTTGGCCAACTTAAAAGAAGAAGAGATCGATCAGATAAAGGCCCAGGTTGGTGTCTTTGTTGGAGATAATGGAGATAAGAGAGGAAGTCATTATGGATCACTTATAATTTACCTTACTCCTCCAGGTGATCGAGAAAGATCGACAGATGACATTCTTGGAGACCTGTCCTCTAAAGCGATTAAACTTCTTCCCGGTTGGGAAGTGACGACAACGAAGGTGCAGGGAGGCCCCCCAAAAGGTAAGGCAGTAGATATTCAACTAACAAGTGGATCGCTAAAAGATTTGAAAGAAGCATCGGCACTAGTTCAAAAATCGTTAGAAGAGAAGAAAGGAATCATTGCACCGGAAATTGATTTTGAGAAAGGTAAACAGCAAGTTATTGTTGATGTTATTGACGCTGAAGCAAGTCGCCTAGGCCTCTCTACACAACAAGTTGCTTTAGAGGTAAGAAGATTACTCTCTGGAGACTCAATAACTGAAATACGAGAATCAGACGAAGATATTGAAATTAAAATCTTTCTTGATGATAGTTCTCGAACAAAAATAGAATCTCTGATGAAGCTCCATCTTGTTAATAATGCAGGAAGAAGAATCCCATTAGAAAGAGTAGTAAAACTAACTCAACGGCCAGGGGCTTTTGTTATACGCAGGCTAAATCGTAAGAGAATTATCTCTGTAACCGCTGATATTGATAAGAAGGTTACAACACCAGTTAAAGTAGCAAAGGACTTTGGAGAGGAACTTAAGACAGTTCTAAAGGATTACCCTGGAGTGAGTTGGAAATTTGGTGGAGAGAATGAAGATACGAAGGAGTCCATGCTTAGGTTAACTAAGTCAGGAGTTATGGCCTTGAGTGCAATTTTTATTATTCTTGTTGTGATGTTCAACTCTATCTTGCATCCTGTTGTTGTAATGTCTGCTATACCTCTAGGTCTTATTGGAGTTATCTGGACATTTAAAATAGCGAATCAGTCACTTGGGTTCATGGCGCTAATGGGAGTTGTTGCTCTCATTGGAGTTGTTGTAAATGACTCAATTGTTCTTGTGACCTTTATTAATGAAACTCGTGAAAAAGTGGAAGATTTAACGGAGGCAGTATTTATTGCTTCGAAATCTCGCTTTAGAGCTGTAATTTTAACAACCTTTACAACGGTGGCAGGACTGCTCCCCATTGCACACCCTTCAGTGTCCACCTTCTTGTCTTTTGGTACTAATACAGATTCAGATCCATTTATTCAGCCAATGGCCTTAAGTTTCGCATGGGGACTTTTATTTGCTTCATTGGTAACACTTTTCTTTGTTCCCTGTAACTATATAGCTTTTGAAAAAGTTAAAATGAAAATAAGTGCATGGAAGGGAAGAAGGAAAAAAGATAATGAAGCTGTACTAATGGAAGCAGAAACTCCTGAGTTTTAAGACTCTAAAGGAATAAACAGTCTTCCACACTGTCCGCAAAACTCTATCCCTTGAAGTGATTCAACTCTTTCAAGGGACATTTGATCTATTCTAAAGTGGCAGAATTCGCAAGCGTGGTTAATGATACGTACAATTGGTCTTTTGTATTGATACTTATTTCGGACTTTTGTAAAAGCATCGACCAAGGCCGATGGGCTATCTTCAAGAAGAAGCTTGATTCTTTCTTCATATTGACCAATAGGTATTTCTTCTTGCTTGCGTACAAGTTCGACTTCAGTTTTAACCTCTTCTAGTGTTTCTAAAGAGCCGGCCATGAATCCGTTTATCTGAATGATTTCTTTATCCAAATCTTCAATAGATTCGAGTATATCTAGGCTTAATTCTTGGATTTGATCTACCTCTGGAGTAAGGGTATCAATTTCTTTTTGTAGAGCATTGGCCTCTTTCTGAGTTTGTGCCATGGAGAGGTGTTCAAGAGAGGTAGAGAGTCTTTTTTCTAAATCGAAGAGTTTGACTTCAAATTTACTTATTTCTGATTCTAAATGAGACTTTTTATGTAGTAATTCTTGGAGTTCTTGATCTTTTTGCTTTCTTTTCTTTGTAAGGAAAACAATGCGATGCTCTTCCTCAGAGATCTTGTCAAGGTGGAGCTTAATCATATTGTCTAGAGAATGAACCTCTTTCAGGTTAGAATAGTCACTAAGTTTCATCTATCTGCTTGCCTCGTTATAGGTACCTTTGAGAAGGCAGTATAGCTCGAATATTTGATAAAAACACCTTTAATAGCGGGAGTGCATAGAATGAGAGGTAGCTCATTTGGAAAAATGTTATCCATTACATCATTTGGAGAGTCACACGGTATAGGTATAGGGGTCGTTGTTGATGGAGTCCCTTCTGGCCTTGATTTTTCACTTGATGAATTAAGTGCTGAGCTTTTGCGACGAGCTCCTGGGCAAGTTGCTGGAACAACATCTCGAAACGAGAGTGATCAGCCTGAAGTTCTTTCTGGTGTCTTTGAAGGAAAAACTTTGGGATCTCCAATAGCGGTTCTCATTCGTAATACAAACCAAAGAAGTGGCGACTATGATAAATTGAAGTCTGAATATCGACCAGGTCACGCAGATGAAACCTATATGAAGAAATATGGTATTCGTGATCACAGAGGAGGCGGACGCTCTTCTGGACGTGAAACAATCGCTCGTGTGATTGGAGGCTACTTCGCTTCACTGGTGTTGCCTGATATACAAGTTAAAGGCTTCATGATGAAAATGGGTCCTTTTGATACTAATGAGATTCCAATTGGAAAAGACTTTGAACGAGACTTCTCTCCCTATTACTACCCCTGTTCAAGTGATACTAAAGTTGAGAAAGATAAAGAAATTAGAGATTATCTTTTGAAGTTGAAGAAAGATGGAAATAGTCGAGGGGGAAGAGTTTCAATTATTGCGAAAGGAGTTCCTCCAGGTCTAGGGGAGCCAGCCTTTGACAAGCTTAAAGCAGATCTAGGCAAAGCGTTGCTATCCATCGGTGCTGTCGTATCTTTTAGCTTTGGGCTGGGGGAAGAGATGGCCGATTGGGAGGGAAGTGAAGTCTCTAAGGATCGAGCTCATTTTGGTGGTATCGAAGGTGGTATTTCAAATGGAGAGGATATTGTAATGAATATAACTTTCAAGCCAACAAGTACAGTTGGCGAGAAAGCAAAAGAAGGAAGACATGATCCTTGCATTATTCCCAGGGCCATTCCCGTTGCAGAAGCGATGGTGAAACTAGTCCTTGCAGATCACTTTTTAAGACAGAAGGCGTATGAAAACTAAGATCGAATTAATTAAAAAAGATAAGTTAAGTGAAGTTATTGGAAGAATTGAAACTGATCTAATTCTTGTTGTTGTCGATAGTAATGTTTGGCAAATCTATGGGAAAGAATTTGAAGCAGCGCTACCAAAGAATAAGAAGTTTTACCTCTATAAAAGTTTAGAAGGTGAAGGAACAAAATGTTTTGATGAATTTGAAAGAGGTATAGAGTTCTTTTTAGAAAAAGGAATTCACCGGAAAGCTCATCTCTTGGCCATTGGGGGAGGAGCGACAAGTGATTATGCAGGCTATCTAGCTTCGAGCCTTTTGCGGGGAATTTCATGGTCAGTCATACCTACAACTCTTCTTGGGATGGTAGATGCTTCTATTGGTGGAAAAACAGGCTTAAATACTAAACAAGGAAAGAACTTAGTCGGTGCATTTCATCTGCCAGATAATGTCTGGATTGCTTCTGATTTCCTATCAACACTTCCAGTTGATGAATTGAAAAGTGGTATGGGGGAAGTGATTAAGTATGCTTTTCTTGACAAGAAAGTTAAAAAGTTAATTGAAGAAGATTCAAAAATTGAAGACATAATCAAGAGTTGTGCAGACTCGAAAGAAGAAATTGTTGAAAGTGATTTTAAAGAAGGTGGATTAAGAATGTCCCTTAACCTAGGGCACACTTTCGGTCATGCAATAGAAAGAATTTATGATACTTCACATGGGGAGGCCGTATTCTGGGGAATGGCCTTGATTTTTAAGTTATATCAAGATGAACATAGCACGCTTCTTAGCTCTCTAAGAGTCTTTTCTAAAAAGCTTGGCATAGAGTTTGGTGATCCTCCTTGGCTGAATAAGACTTTCCCAGTCGATAAAATAATGGACTATTTAGAGAAAGATAAGAAGAAGTCTTCTTTGAATGCGGTAAGAATTATTAAAATTAGAGAGATTGGTGAATTTTGTTCAGAAGAAATAAAATTTAGCGATATAAAGAACAAACTCGAGGATAGTAAGGATGAGCTTAAGGCCTTCAACTTTTAAAATTGAAAAGACTCCATTTAATAAAATAATGGAAGTTCCAAGCTCAAAATCTTATGCTAAT
>JBLWXW010000001.1:0-492991 GCA_048267265.1 Bacteriovoracaceae bacterium | reverse complement strand
TTGCTGCAATTAAAAAAGAAGATGTAACCATAACAAATATTCCGCTCTCTACTGATGTAATGACAATGATTTCTTGTCTTAAGAAAATTGGATTAGATATAGAGGTCGTGGACAGTAAGATTATTGTACAAGGCTCCTTTCCAGAATGTGAAAAAACTTCGGGATGCTCACTTGAGACTGGGGATGGAGGAACGACAAATCGATTCCTTATTCCTCTCTTAGCACGAGGGAAACAGGGATATGAAATTATTCCTGAAGGTCATATGAGAGATCGCCCGATGGGGCCGATGGTTGACTCCCTTAGAGAACTAGGCTGTCATGTTGATTATCAAAATGATAATCACTGGATTAGAGTGAAGGGCCCTTTTGTCGCCAAGTCCAAGACTCAAGTCGACTGCTCCAGCTCTACACAATTTTTAACAGGACTCTCATTGGCAACAGTTGACCTTGACTTAGAGGTGGAGGCCAATAACCTTGAAGTCTCTCTGCCTTATTGGGAATTGACTGCAAACTTATTAGAGAGATTTAAAAGAGACGATTTAAGCTTTGAGAATCCTGTCGACTTTAGCTCTTTGACTTATCCCCTTGCTTTAGCAGCAGTAAATGGGGAAGTGGTAATCACTAATGCAAATGCAATTGATACTTATCAGGCTGATTCAGCGTTTATTAATGTATTAAAAAAAATGGGGGCTAGGCTAGAGTTCAGGGAGAATGGATTATATTGTAAGCATTCAGAGCTCAACTCTATAGAATTCGACGGCTCACAGTGTCCGGATGCCATACCTACATTGATGTATGTATGTAGTTTTGCAAAGGGAACTTCTCGCTTATTTAATTTAGAGGTACTTACTCATAAAGAATGTGATCGCTTTCAAGAAATGATTAGAATTTTAGAGACCTTTGGTGTGAAGGTAGAAGTTGATAAAGAAAAATATGAACTTCTTATCCATGGTCAAACAGCATCACCTAAAAAAATTGAACTATCTCCTGAGAAAGATCACCGCATGGTAATGGTTTCTTATCTTTTTATGAGAAGCTTAAGTGGCGGAATTCTTCATAATTGCGAGCATGTGGCCAAATCATTTGCTAATTTTTTTGAAGTCATGGACTAAGATAAAGTCCTCTTTCTTAGGGGTTGAATGAGTCTTTCAAACTCATTTACGCCCCAAGGCGTCGAGTTCTTCCATGCTGGCAGAACATCTATCGAAAATTGAACCCCATTCTCGAAGGGAACTCTTGGTTGCCAATTACAATCAAATTGGAATTTAGAGATATCCGCCCATGATTTCTTGGGAGACATATGATTTATAGAAACTACCTGTCTTTTAATATTTAAAAGAGTACATAGCTCATAAAGCGTATATGATTTGCCTGAGCCAATATTATAGATTGAGCCTCCTGGAGCTTCCTCTGCTGCAGTTAAAAAGGCATTGGCAACATCTGTACAGAAAACAAAGTCTCTTTCTTGATCTTCTGGGCCAAGAATGATCGCCTTTGAATTGTGGTATTTATGACTCATTAATTGTGAGAACTCACTTCCAGGAAAGTGATTTGAAATGGACCTTGGTCCATAGGCATTGAAGATTCGTAGCGAAATAGTTTTGAAATTATAGAGTTGTCCCCAGTGGAAAACACTTTGTTCAGCAATATGTTTTGATAGTGCAGAAGGAGACTGGGGATTGGCCTTATCTTTTTCAAGAGTTGGTGTTCTAGCATCCCCATATATTGAGGAAGATGAAGCATAGACAAAAGATTTTAAATTGGATTGTAATCCAGCTTGTAAGACCTTAAGAGTTCCTTGGATATTTGTTTCAAAGAAGAGCTCTGGACGTTGAATACTGGATAAATCACATTCAAGCCCTGCAAGATGAAAAATATAGTCAATGTTTTGGAATAGAGCTTCATCTTTTTCTAGATGATTAATATCAATCTCATGCTTTGTTAAGAGAGGATTACCCTCCCAGTGGGAGAGGTTGTCCCAGCTTCCATTTGACAAATTATCAATTGCAATCACCCGGTGATTATTTTTAAGGAGTAGGTCTACAACATGACTACCCAGAAAGCCTGCGGCCCCAGTCACTATAGATGTAGGATTATTATTGAGCATAAATTCTCTGGTTTAAATTCATGTATTTATCGGTAGATAGATGGTAATTTATTAGTCGGAAAATATTTTTTATTTATCAAAGTTAAGATAACTTGTTCTGATATAAATTAGAGTAGTAAAAAATAGGATATAATTTGGATATGTTTTCTAAGCCTATAATTCTTTTGATTTATTTTTTTTTCATGCTCTCAGCATCCTCTCATGAGCTTGCAAAGGAGAAGGAGCATAAGCACACGATTCGTGTTGGATTAGAGGAGACTCCCGGTCTGCTTGAGGCCAATGGTGAGGGAATTCTGGATAAGGCACTTAAGGAAGTAGCTAAAAAAGTTAAACTCTTTAACTTCAGTTTTACTTATTTATCCTATTTAAGGGCCAAAGTTGAGTTAGAAAAGGGAAACCTTGATCTGATTGGACTAACCCCAAAGGGTCATGAAGTTAAAGAGTTTTATAAATTTGCTAAAGAATTGAAGTGGGAGCTTAATACGAATCTCATTTTATTTTGCTCATCTAAAAAAGCACTACTTTTAAAAAACTCAGAAAAGGTGGGAAGTCCATCTGGGAATGAAGATTTTATTGCTAGATCTCTTAACCACAAAGTGGGCTTTTTTGAAAGTGGATCATTAAAGTCATTAATAATGAGGCTTCATAAAAAAAGAATTCCCTGTATTGCCTTTGAGGAAATATCTACCCTTAAAATGGCTAAAGATATAGGTATTAAAAAGCTATACTATAAAAAAATAGGATCAATTAATGCAAGCTTTGCCTTTCGAAAAGGCCCTCTTAGTAAAGATATGGTTAAGGAAATGGAGAAGGCTTTAGCTAAAATTGATTGGAATGAATATTTAAGGAATGTTGTACGGATTCCAGTAAGTCAAAGTACTGGAGTAATAAAGCCTTAAGCTGCTTTACTTTGAGGCTGCTCAATACATTTTAATATAGTCTTCTTTTTAATGGGCTTGGTTAAGTAATTATCAAAAACTTCATGATCATAATTGTTGCTCTCAATGGCATTTGCCGTTAACGCGATGATCGGAATAGGGGGAAGGCTATTTTCTTTCTGATATAATCTAATCTCCTTTGAGGCACTAAGACCATCGATAATGGGCATTTTTATATCCATGAAAATAAAGTCGATTGTGGGATTTTCTTTAAAGAGTTCAATTGCCTCTTGACCGTCATTGGCAAAAATTAAATTGTGACCCGTATTTTTAAAATAAACCTTCATTAAATTTTGGTTGTCGACAGAGTCATCTGCTATGAGGATTTGAAGCTTTTTATTTATTGGGGTTCGAGCCTCTTGCGTATTTGGTTTATTCTGATTGACTAGAGTTTTAACTTCATCATCATTATCAGCTGCAGTAAGTAAGTTTTGATGTGTAAACTTTGTTTCGATTTGATGTAGAGTTAGAAAAACTTCTGTGGGTTTTATCGGTCTAGAAGTAAAGAGTCCAACTCCTGATGCTTTGAGGCTTTTCAGATTGTCTGCATCAATATTGCCCAGTATCGCAATAATAGAGTTTGATTTATGAGGATACTTAGATTTTAGATATTTGAGGATAGGAGTATGGTCTTTCTGAAGTTTTTGATCAACAAAAATAAAATTATAATCTTCAAAATTTTCATTTTGAATAACTCGATGAACCTTACTAGGATCGTTAAGAAGGGTCACGTTTTTAGCATTGTGAAATGTAAGGTGTCCTTCTAAAATTTTAGCATCACGGATATTCGAATCCAGAATAAGAATAGATTTACCTGCAACACTTTGAAAAATTTCGTCGTTCGAAGACTTCTCTCGATAGGGGAGATCTAGGGTAATTGTAAAGGCCGAACCTTTTGCAAGCTTGCTATCCAGATGTATCGTTCCACCCATCTCTTCAACAAAATGCTTTACTATAGTAAGTCCTAAACCAGTACCTCCGTAGTTTCTTGTTATTGAACTATCTGACTGCATAAAGCTATCGAAAATTGTTTTTTGAGCTTCTTTTTCAATTCCTCGTCCTGTATCTTTCACTGATATTGCAAGCTTCGCCTCGCGATTAACCTGATCTTTCACAAGCAGTTTGGTCTTAAGCATAATATGACCTTCTGTTGTAAATTTAGATGCGTTTCCGAGTAAATTAATGATTATTTGTCTGATCTTGTGTTGATCACCAATAAGTGTCTTAGGTATTGCGGGGTCAAGATCTAGAATATAAGTAAGCTGGCCTGAGTTCTTTTTCAGCACAAGCATATCCATTGCCTCTTCAAAAACACACATTGAGCAAAAAGGTGTCTTTTCAAGGGTAATTTGTCCAGACTCTAGTTTTGAGATATCAAGGACCTCATTAACAATTTTTAAGAGAGTTTCACCTGATTTATTGATAGATCTAATATGTGCCTGTTGTTCTGGTGACTGATTAATTTCTGCCAAAACTTCACTGATACCTAGAATTGTATTGAGAGGTGTTCTAATTTCATGATTCATATTTGCAAAGAATGCAGTTCTTGCATGAATAATATCTTCCGTTTTTTTCTGAGCATGAATTAATTCATGCTCCACTTTTTTTCTTTCTGATATATCAAATCTAATAGTGATATATTTTAATACCTCTCCATCATTATCGAGAAAGGGATAGATTGTAGTATTTAGCCAATAAAAGCTGCCATCCTTTGCCCTATTCTTTATTTCACCGTTCCAGACCTTACCAGAGCGTATAGTGTCCCAAAGCTCTTCAAAGAAACTTTTTGGATGATAACCAGAGTTGAGTACTCGGTGAGTATTTCCGAGTAATTCTTCTTTCTCATATCCTGATAAAGTAACAAACTTATCATTTACATAAGTGATCACTCCTGCGGGATCGGTTTCGGCCACAATGGCTGCACTATCTAGGGCCATTTTTTGAGTGAGTAGAAGTTCATTAGATTTAAAGAGCTCTTGAGAGAGATGATTTAGAGTATTTGAAATCCTTTCTACATCATCATGTCCCTCGATATCGTTACCTTCTATTTTTCCGGAAAGGGAGATAAGTTGGTGAATCGGACGTATGATATTTTGAGTGATGAGTAATGTTACAAATATAGCAATAAGAGAAAGTGCTATGAGTAAAAATAAATTATTATGAAATTCTCTGGTTAAGTCATTGAGTAGTGCTTTACGATCTACAGAATAGAAGACTTCAAGATTGTCCGATCTATCCACAGGTATTAAATTTACAATTCTTAAAAAGGGATCACTTCCATCGTAAATGAAATTTTCATGTGTAACTTCAGCTAATGGAATCGTAGAGCTCGTATCAACATTAGTTGCGACATGGCTGCTTTTTATCAAACTCCCATTATAGTGGATATCGATGAAAATATTTTTATTAAAGTCCTCAGAAATTTGATTAAATAACTCAGTAATATCTGCTTGGGCTAAGATATAAGATCCAGAACCATTTTTAATAATTTTATTAAATATAATTTCAGGTTCTATATCTGTTTTCTTTACCTTATACACAGCATTAAGTTTTGTTAATGGCCTATACTTAGAAATAGGTCTGGTCATTTTACTTAAATACTTAAACTGGTCTTTGTATTGTTCTGGAGTAAGTTCATAGAGAGAAAAGAAATTATTATCATTAAGAATTCGTCTCTCAATTAATTTTCTCTGTAGGCCTTCTTCAATATTTGAATTGCTCATTAGAGGTTGCGATAATAGAGATAAGTTTTCAGATAGATCGTTTAATAGAAAATTAAATTTATACTCAAATTTTTTATAAGAGCTACTAATATTATTTTGAATCACTTTGAACTTATAATTTCGATCTTGGTAAAAACTATTAATTGAAAAGAATAGTCCTCCCGTAATACACAAGGCTATTGCGAGCGCGACAATTTTTGTGTTCAAGGTGTTTTCGATTTTCAAGCCAGTTCCGTCTTTTAGGGAGGTGTTACCTTATCTTATCGGACGGGAGAGTCTAAACTAAATAATTTTATAGTAGAGTATGATTATCTATTACTTTCAGATACTTAACTGGATTAATAAGATTACAGGTCAAGTTACTGTATTTAAGAAAAAGAGGATTTTTATTGTCACTTAAAATGAAAAAAAAGCTATCTTTAAGCTGTTAATCTGATTTCTCTAGCTTAGAGATAGCGGCTTTTACAGACAGCTAGAACTCATTGAAATATGAGACTTTCTCGTGCCCATCATGATTTAAGATAAAGTGAGAGATATTTCTTCCCTTCCTATCGCCAGGTATTCTAACGTCATATTTTTGGAGTTCTACTATGGAGCTTTTGGCATTTAAGCAAGACTCATTAAGAGACTTAATCGTTTTCTTAAACTTACGATTTGCGCTCTTTGTGGCGAATTTTGAGCAATTGATCGATTCATCCATTGATAGATCAATATAGTTTGCAAAGTCTAAGTCGATATTCTGAACCCATTGGTTATCAATACACCTAATATATGGGCCTTCGTTATACTGAGGGCCCAAGATATCATCACTTTTTTGCAGCATATGATTCCAGAATCTCATTCCATTAAAGTTTGCAGATAAGTCAGCATATGAAAAAACACCTGTTGCGAGAATATTCCCACCTAGGATTGTCTTTTCAAGAAATACACCTCTCTTCAGTATCGAAGTAAGTGACTTCCCCTTTTTATAGTATCGCTCAAAATATTGATTTCCCATTCCAAACATATGCTCAAACTTATCAGTACCTATAATATAATCATCTAAACGAACAATAGGGCCTAGGGCCAAAGGGCTATCCTTGGCCTTCTCTCTGCCTAGAAGATAGCCATTCCAAACACTCCAGTTTTTATAAACTGAGCTCTCAAGAGGAAGCACCTGCTTAGGGATTGATGCATCATAGAGTAAGTCCTTTGAAAATTGGCCTTTGCTATGATTAGCAAAATAGAACTTTAGTTCCTTATATAGTGATTCTTCGTTGCAGCCATTGCCTTGAACGTTGGCCCGTAGAACTGCTCTTTTGATATAGAGATTGGCCCTGTCATTTAAGATATCTAAAGCATTATCAATATTCTTCTCTTGCGAGGTGTAATGATCGACCTCAGCTGCTTGGAGCATAGAAAGAGAAGCTAGAATAAATAGGGGAGTAAGAATTAATTTGTACATTCTGTTTATTTAACACAGGAAATACCTAAATGATGGAAATGAGTAAAAGTTCGTTACAATAAACCTTGGCCTGTAAAAATTACTTTGTTTTGAGCTCCAGAAATAGTTGTTATACTGTAGCTCATTCTGGAGGAGCTATATGTGTATTATCTGCGACCGTATTAAATTAATTGAAAAAGGGGAGTTTGCTCCCTTTGTACATGAGTTTGAGAGCTCATACTTAGTCATAGGTGAGCACCAGTACTTTAAAGGATATAGCGTTCTTCACCATAAGGAATGTATCGAAGATATAACTGACCTTGATGAGGAAAAACAGAGAAAATATCTTGAAGAGGTGATGATTGCGGCAAAGGCCGTTAAAAAGCACTTTAAGGCCAAAAGAATTAATTATTCATCATTAGGAAATGTCGTTTCCCACTTACATTTTCATATCTTTCCTCGTTATGAAGCTGAGCTTAACTCTAAAGAAAAGAAAGACCCCTGGGCAGATGCTCATGAGTTTGGCAATTTTAGTCTCAGCAACGAGGAGTATAGAGTACTCGCCGCTGAGTTAAGAAAAGAGTTTATCTAGTCCTCTAAAAATGGATAATCTGTATAACCTGTTTCACCTTCCGCGTAGAAAGTATCTGGGTTGAAATCGTTAAAGGGAATATTCTTGGCCACTCGCTCTACGAGGTCAGGAGTTGAGATATAGTACTTACCCCAAGATACCGCATCTGCTTTTTGATTTTCAATAAGCTCTTGAGCCGTTTTAATATCAAGATCTTGATTGGCAATAACTGGACCACCAAATTCTTTTTTTATGTGAGGAGTAAGGTAGTTTTCGCTTTGTCTTTCTCTTGTGAAGATGAAGGCAATTTCTTTTTCTCCAAGCTTTTTGGCCACATATCCAAAAGTTTCTCTTGGGTTATCATCTCCCATATCATGTGAATCACAAGCTGGAGCAAGGTGCACTCCAACTTCTCCTGCATCCCAAACTTCAAGAAGGGCATCGGTAATCTCTAAAAGAAAGCGTGCTCTGTTTTTAAGGCTCCCACCATACTCATCAGCTCTCTTATTTGTTTTTGTTTGAAGGAATTGGTCAATGAGGTATCCATTCGCTGCATGTACTTCAACCCCATCAAAGCCAGCATCTTTTGCATTCTGTGCTGCCTTTTTATAGTCTCTGACAATATCTTTGACCTCTTGTGCTTCTAGTGCTCTCGGCGTCACATATTCTTTGATTGGTCGAACTAAACTTACATGCCCTTCAGGCTTTATCGCACTTGGGGCTACAGGAAGTTCTCCATTCAAGAATATTGGATCGGAAATTCTACCTACATGCCAAAGTTGCAGAACAATTTTTCCACCTTTTTCGTGTACGGCCTTTGTTGTGAGCTTCCAACCCTCTACTTGTTCAGAACTCCATATTCCTGGAGTATTCGCATAACCAACACCCTGAGGTGAAATAGAAGTTGCTTCAGATATAATTAGTCCAGCTGATGCCCGTTGAGAATAATATTTGGCCATCAACTCATTGGGGATCCTCGTTTTTCCTGCACGTGCACGAGTTAAAGGAGACATAATAATTCGATTTTTTAGTTCAAGCTTTCCAAGATTAATTTTGTCCAAGAGTATATTTGTCATAATTTTTCCTATTCGCCTTTAGGCTGAGAGTATTTTCCATTTGGATATTTTGCAAAACGTTTGATTTCTGGTCCATGCACCATATCGATACGACTCCAATTCCATCCTCCAAACTGATTTTTTTGATAGTCATTGAAGGTCTTCATTATTTCTTCTCTAGTGTTCATTACAAAAGGGCCATGTTGTACAACAGGCTCTTCTATTGGACAGGCATCAAGAAGGAGAACTTCACCGCCACTCTTTGTTGTGATGTGTAAGTCTTTTTCGTGATCAATTAGGAAGCACATCTTTCCAGAGGAACTTTCACTATTAATACTAAGATCCTGACCAGAGAAGTGATAGAGCATACGATTCTTCTTAAGGGATGCTTTAGGAAATTTAAATTCTCCATTTGGCGCCAGTGTTATAAGAAGTATATTTACTTGATTCTCGGGTTTATTTGCCCAGCTATGTTCTGGTGCTTGATAGAATTTATGATTCTTGTACTCACCACTAATGAGTGAGATCTCTGCACCATCTTCCTTAATTTTAGGGATATCTTCAGACCATAGCATTTTAAAGTCAGCTTGAGTCATTTTCTTCGCTGCTGGTAGGTTTAGCCAAATTTGGAAGATCTCAAGTGTATTCTCTTTTTCTTTGTGGAGAAGGGGAAACATTTCAGAGTGTTGAACGCCTGATCCCGCACTCATCCATTGAACGTCACCTTCCCCATATCGACCGGAAGCACCGAGAGAGTCTGCATGGTCAACATATCCCTTTCGAACAATTGTAATGGTTTCAAATCCACGGTGGGGATGAACCGGGAAACCCGGAATTTCCTGGCCATGGTAGAGTCGAAATCCATCCTTCTCTATAAAGTCAGAGCCAAGCTGGCGTCCTTTGAAATGAGTCTTATCTAGCCCGAGGTTGGAGTTACCAGACGGGTAGTGATCATAATGGTGAGCACAGAATAAGAAGGGATCTTGAGTTGGCCAATGGAGATCTATAGGAGATTTAGCTTTTATCATTCCCATAGATTACTCTAGGCCAAAAAATAGTCAATTCAAGAAACTTAGATACCCATAAATAGGCTTATTAGACTACTTAGACATGACATCTTTTTTATTGGGGATTTTACTCATCCCATATTCAGATATCGCCGTTATGGACAGTGACGGATTGACTCCGGGGTTGGCCGATATCATTGAGCCATCAAAGACATACATATTCTCATAATTGAATACTTTATTGTCTTTATCGATAACACCGTCATTTTCTGTTTCTCCCATACATGCTCCTCCAAGAATATGGGCGGTGGATGGTATACCGGTGATAGTTTCAGAGAGAAGGGCCATGGGTTTTCCGTCGATGATTTTATTATATTCTCTTGCAGCATGATGGGCCGCTTTTATAAATGCACTGGGAGTTGCACCTGTCGAAACATCAGACCTTAGGCCAAACTTACCCCTTGTGAATTTGAGGGTGCTATCAAGGTGCTGCATAAAAAGAATAATACTATTATGTTTGGCGAAATTCTTTATCGTTAGAATCTTCAACCATTTAATGGGGCTTTTGAAGGGCTCAATAAGTAACTTTATTAGACGCAGAAAGAAATTGGTTTCACTAATCATAGGACCGATCAGTATACGCCAGAAGCCTGAGCCCTCACCGTATCGAACGGGCTCTAGGTGAGAGTCTTCGTCAATTTCAATTATCGAGCCGATAGCAACACCTTTAGTAAAGTCTCTATCCTTTTTATCAGTTACATTAAGAATGAGCGCTTCATTATTTGTTCTGATGGTCTCACCAAGTGCTGGAGCAAGATTAGGTAAACTGGTTTGCTTAAGTTTAAGCATGAGATCCATTGTTCCTAAAACACCTCCAGAAAAGATAATTCCTTTGGATGAGAAGAATTTTTCCTTCCCAAAGTATCGAGTAGATTGCTTAACTTTTACATGATAGCCACTAGAACCATCACACTTATCAATGGGAGCTATATCAGTAACCAAGTGCTCTGGGAGAATATCTACACCAAGTTGACGAGCAAGGTAGAGATAGTTTTTATCGAGGGTATTCTTTGCGTTATGGCGACAGCCTGTCATACAGGCACCACAGGCAATACAACCTGAACGGGTAGGACCTTTACCATTAAAGTAGGGATCTGGTACCTCTTTGCCTTCTTGTCCATTCTCACCAAAGAAAACAGAAACCTTAGTTCTTTGAAAACTATCTTCTTTCCCTAGATTCTTTGCTAGGTCCTTAGTCGCAATGTCAGCATCACCTAGTGGTTTTGTTTCTGCGGCACCAAGCATTTTCCAAGCAAGATTATAATAGGGAGTGAGCTTGTGCTCCCAATTATCTAACTTTGCCCAAGGACCGTGATTAAAGAATTGTGTTTTGGGTTTTGGAAGTGTGTTGGCATAAACAAGCGATCCACCACCTACGCCAACACCACTTAAAATAGAAACATGTCTAAAGAAGGTTAGCTTTTGAATCCCGAAGAATTTAAAGGTTGGCAACCACAACCATCGCCTTAAATCCCAATTTGTTTTGGGGAAATTTTTAGGATTACTAAAATCTTTTCCTTTTTCCACGACAAGGACACTATATCCTTTCTCTGCAAGTCTTAGGGCGGAGACAGAGCCCCCGAAACCAGAGCCTACAATGATATAGTCGTAAGATTCTCTAAGCATTATCTCCCCTAGAAAGGCCAAGAAGTATATCTTTTACTAGTCTACTTCTTTATAAATCTAGGGCAAGAGTTTTAACTATATTTAGGTTGATATTGATCAATATACTTTTTCAGTACCACAGGATCTGATTTTTTTGATTTATTGAAAAACCAGATATTTTTATCAGCTTGTTTTCTATCAAAATAGAGAGAGCCAGATTTAATCTCTTTATGCGTTCCCAAGAGCCAAATAATTGTGTCTGCACCCTGTTGGGGAATACGAAGATTATCACCTAATTTATCGGAAAATTTTGTAAGCGCATCTGTGAGTCCAGGAGTGCTGACCCAGCCTGGATGCATTGCTGTAACAGAGCAGTATGGGAAGTCTTTAGCACAAGTAGGAAGGTACTCGACTTGAGCTCTTTTGACATTGGCATAAATATTCACTTTGTCGTAGAGTTCTTTATCAAAGAACTCCTTGGGATTAAAATCCTTTAAGTACATACCACCAGAAGTAACCCAGATGACGCGGGCTCCTTTCTTTAGCTTGTTATGATCATATAAATATTTTAATAAGTAATAATGACCAAAAAACTGAGAAGCAGCTTGTATTTCAACACCTTGAGCATTTTGTTGAAACTTTTCGGGCATACCACCTGCGTTTAACACGAGATAGTCTAGCTCATCACTATCTTTCAGTATATCAGGGAAACTTTCCCAATCAGCAAGATCAAACGCGAGAAAGGATAAATTGGAATAGTCTTTAATAAGTTGATTACCTTTTTCTTCATTTCTTCCTGTAACCGTAACATTCACTTTGTGATTAGAAAGTTGCAGGGCCACTTCTTTTCCGATTCCAGAGGTTCCACCAGTGACTAACGCTTTTTTTTGATTGGAAAATGCATAGGCTTCATTCTCGAAGTAGAGATCTTCATGCCTTTTGTAGCCTCTTTGATCGAAACTGAAATAGATCGATGTATCGAGAACTTTATTCCAAATCTTTTTAATCACAATTACACCTTTAGTTTGGAGCTGAAAAACTTATATAGAGTTTTCATTACAGGGATTTTACTAAGGAGCTCTTCTCCGACATCCCAATAATCACGGTGGTAAGTAATTAATCCCTGCTTATTAAGTTTAAAAAAAGTACTACCATGTATGATGAATTCTTTTGATTTAATATTAAATATAAAATCCCACGTTAAGAACAAAGACTGTTTATCCTCGTCAAATAATGAGTCGATAATTCGAAATTTTGGTTCATTCAATGACTCATACATATGTGAATATATTTTTTCGATATTGCTCAAACCTGAGAATTCATTGAATGGATCCTTAAAAAAAGCTGATTCGGTATATATAGTATTAAGAATCTTAAGATCACTAGGGCTCAAGTTTTCAAAAAAAGTGATTATTTTAGATTCTATAGGATTCATTCTATTTCCTCGTCATCACTAGAGTGACTTCTCCAACATCAAAACTCCACTTTGTCATTTTAGATTTGGCCATGAGTGTATTCTCATCTAAGAGATACATCCAGTCATCTACCGAAATATCGTAAGTGGTTCCATCAATTTCTATCTTAAGAGTATACAAGAAATGAAAGGCATTTCCCCTTATTTCACCAGTGGCAATTCCTTCTATGTCTCCTGCTTTACCGGTGAGATAATTTTCCGAAGGAGTATATTCTAATTCCCAAATTCGAGTTTGTTTCTCTCCATCAGAGTAGATAAATTCCTCGGCGAGTTTACCTGAGTTTCCTTGCCAGGTTCCAACAATATCACAGTGAAAACGACGTATTACTTTTCCGCTTCGATCAGTAACAATACCTTTTGCGACTAAGTTTCCACTGAAGAAGGATTTAGGATTAAAAACGGGGGTCTCTTCTTTGTAGTCATTAATATCATGCTGTGAGCACGAAAAAACAAAAAGTAGAGGAATTATAAGTAGTATTTTTAACATCATGAAATCCTTAGTTGAAGAGTTTCTCTCTGAACTCAGGGTCAGATGTTTTATCCCCAAGCCAAATATTTAAGAATTCTTTACTCTCTTTAGAGTCTTTGATTTTTCCAATGAGCTTTAGATCGTTGAGATAGAACATGATTCCAGACTTTGGCTCGTAATGAGCACTTATGCGGTCACCTTTTTTTACATTTGGGAATATCTTTTCAAAAACATTCAAATAATAGTTTTTCCTTTCAGTATCTATATCCGTTTGAGATGCGATCTCTTTTACACTTTGGGAGGCAATATCTTTTCCATCTAGGTCCATAAAATACTCCAGTTCTAATAATATTGATTTTGAGTAGAGGTTTTGTGAATTTAATTTGTCCTGGCTTCGCTTATAGAATAATTTTGCTTCATATACATCTAACCACATCCACTCATATATCCCTTTACCTTGCAATTTGAATTCTTCTTTGGGGAGAGATTGCGCCTCTAGGGCCACAGTATTCAATAATAAAAAAAACAAAAATGAAAAGACTTTAGGCCATTGCATTTAAACCTCCTCTTTTTTATCTAATACATAATGGTATACATTGATTTTTCCACTTCTAAATCCACCCTCGCAATACTTGAGGTAAAAGTGCCATAGGCGATGGAATTTAGTGTCATAGCCCATTGAAGAGAGCTCTTCCTTAACCTGTTGATATTTCTCATCCCACTTTGAAAGTGTTTCAGCGTAAGAGAGACCAAAGCTAAACTCATCGTGAACTTTAAAATTTGCTTTTTGAGACTGATTTCTAAAAGCTTTTGGGCAGGGGAGCATTCCTCCTGGAAAAATCATCTCTTGAATGAAGTCTGTTTCTTTACGATATGAGTTAAAATCTTGATCGTTGATCGTTATGGTTTGAATTACTGCGCGTCCATTTTTATTTAAAAGAGAATTTACTTTTTCAAAGTAAGTGTTCCAATACTCTTCACCTAAAGCTTCAAACATTTCGATTGAGACAACATAATCATATTTACCTGTAAGATCTCTATAGTCACATAACTTAACTTCAACATTGGAATTACCATCAAATTTTTGGCAACAAAAATCATATTGCTCTTGAGATAGTGTCACACCCGTAACGTGAGCTCCTCGCTTGATTGCTTCGTTAATAAGCCCACCCCAACCACATCCAATTTCGATTATCTTAGTTCCATCTTTGATATTGAGCTGATCAAGAATACGGTTGTATTTATTGACTTGTGCTTGCGATAGGCTTTCATTTTTAACGTCATTATAAAGTGCACTTGAGTAGGTCATGGTTGTATCTAGCCACTTATCATAGAAGGCATTACCAATATCATAGTGGGCATGAATATTTTTACGGCTACCGCTTTTTGTATTGCGATTCATCCAGTGGCGAAAGCGGTAGTAGAGGACGTTAATAACATTTCCTGTCGATACCTTAGAAATGGCATCTTGATTATCAATTCCAAATTCAATGAGCTTGTCAATATTTGAGCAGTCCCACATTCCTTTTTGATAGCTCTCTCCCATGCCTATATCACCTTTGGCCAACATATAGGAGATCATATTCCAGTCATGAATTTGTAGAGTAACTTCTGCACCTTTATGAGACCCAGAAAACGATGATGTTTCTCCATTTGGATGTTTAACCGTAATCTTTCCTTTTTCAATACGGCTTAGGAGACTAAAGAGAAGTTTTGCTTTTCGTGGAATAGCTTTGCTGTTTTGTTTTGAGATATTAGCGATTGCTTCCATAGGTATCCTCCTGAGGAAATGCTTCTGGCTTATTAAAGAATTGAATCTTTTTGATAAATAGTCGTAGGGCCTGCCAATGAATGAGAAACATAACTCTCATTGTGAAAAAGGGGATTTTTAAAAATGCCTTTAACATATTTGACGAGGTCAACTCTTTCTTGGCGTAGGGGGTGATGCTAGCGATAAGATCCAATGTCTTTGCATTTATATGATCATCACTAAAGTACTTTATAGAGATATTCTCTTTGAAGGAGAACTCGTAGCTACCGGTTCGGGGATAGAAAGGGGAGACATGAAATGATTTAGGTAGGGTATAGCTATCTCTAGAGTCAATATCTATAATATAATTATGAGACTCCCCAAAAGTATTATTCACCTCACAAATAACGGCCTTTAATCTTTTCTCTTCTCCATATCCATTAAAGCAAAACCAAAAGCTGACGGGGTTGAACACATAACCGAGAACTCGTGGTATTGTCTGTAAGTAAATATCCCCGTCGATCTTAATATTCGCTTTTGAAAGTTTCTCCTGTGCCCAGTTTCGATAGACACGACTTACTTCTTCTTTCGAAACCTTAGATCTATAAGCGTGATCTACTGCATTTATTGAGAAGAGTGACCAGCGATTTAATGCAATACCAGGTAGATTGTATATATCATCAATATTGAAAAATATTTGAAATCCTTTGTATGAGAAAGTATTTTCCTTAGGGCGGTATCGCTTGTGATAAATATGGGAATAGATGATTTGGTTCATTTGAAAATAGGAAGAGATTTTGATTCTTCCTCTTTCTCCAAAAATGCATTAACTACTTTTTTTGCTGAAAGGATTCCATCTTCATGAAATCCGTAACGCATCCATGCTCCAGCAAAGTATAGATTGTCTTCACCTTGTATTTTCATAATTTCATCTTGGGCCTTCACCGCCTTTGAATCAAATACAGGGTGCTCGTATTCTAAGACTTTCCAAATTTTATCAGGATCTATCTCTGATACAGGATTTAGAGTGACGATTACAGCATCTTCCTTTGCTAGTGGCAGAGGCTGAAGTTGGTTAATAAGATAGCTCACAGAGACACTTGCTTCGTCATTTATATCTTTAACTTCACGGGCCCTATAGTTCCAAGCAGACCAAAAGCGCTTTACGGGAAGTACAGTTTTATCATGATGAAGAACTGCAGTATTGGGCTGATACTCAAACTGTTTTAGAATATGAGTCGTTTTAGGATTTAGATCTTTAATAATATTTAAAGTCTGGGGTGGATGTCCGCAGAAGAAGCATGCATCGAATTCTTCTTCTCTTTGCTCTGTTTTAAGTTTTACTTTATTGCCGAAAGGCATTGCCGAAAGAACCGGCTCATTAAGATACTTCTTATCAATCTTAGACAAGGCTTTTTCTACATAGACCTTACAGCCTCCTGTAACAGTTTTCCATTGTGGTCGATCAGTAACTTGAAGTAATCCATGGTTGATGCAAAATCTAAGAAAGGAATGTGCTGGAAACTCAAGCATCTTATCTACTGGAGTAGACCAGATGCATCCCCCCATTGGCAGTAGATACCATTTCTTGAAGTTTTCGGAGTAGTTGTGGCGATCGAGTAGTTCCCCGAGGGAGAGATCTTGATCTTGCTCGGCAAGCTCTAGATAATGAGAACCATGCTTGTTAAATTTTAAAATTTCTCCAACAAAGCTGTAGAATCTTGGACTTAATATGTTCTTGTACTGTCCAAAAACGGTTAATAGATTTGTACCGGCCCAAGAGATATTATCATTAGGTTCTATGACACTAAAACTCATATCACTGTTGAATACTTCTATTTCTAATTCTTTAAAAAATTCAATGAGGTTGGGATAAGTGCGATCATTGTGGACTAAGAAGCCTGTATCCACTGGAAAAGTTTTGCCCTTGAACTCAATTTCATGGGTGTGGGTATGTCCTCCAAAGTGGTCACCTGCCTCGAAGAGACTAACATCAAATCCAAGTCTATTTAAGTAGTATGAGGTAGAGATTCCAGCTATTCCTGAACCTACAACTGCAATTTTCTTCATATCTTCTCCATTATGAAAAAAAGCTTGTGCGTATTTGTATAATATAGTGCATAAACAACCTGTTAACAATGAAGACTTTGCTCAATCTGGCCTTGTATAAGCTTTATTGGGAGCTTACACGTTAGGAGCGAAATTTTATTAATAAGATATAAATTTTTATAGTAAAATCAAGTACTTATCTTGAGGGTGCCTCTGGTACTTGTCAGGTGTTTAGCCGAGAATGCTGGTTTTTGATCACTTTCTTAAGCGCTGAAGTAGACCTAAGTCCTTGATAAACAAGCAATATTGAATTTAGAGGTTGATTGCAATCGAAGCGTCTGGTTCATAATCTTCTACTCGGGCCTAAACTTGAGACAGATGAATCTAAAGAGGAGATTAAAAATGAAGTTGCTAGCTGTATCTTTGATGACGCTGATGATGAACACGGCCCTTGCGAATATTACAGGATATGTTGATAAAGTTTCTAATGGTGTTGCTTATGGTTGGGCATGTGACAGCGGAGTTCGTAAATCTATAAATATTCATCTCTATGCAGCTCAATCGAGTGGAAAAAAGTCTATGATTGCGGGAGCTAAGGCAAATCTTAAATCAGAGGGGGCCATTGCCAAGAGATGTGGTACGAAAGGAGTCCATCATAGATTCGCTTTCAAATTTTCATCAACTCATATGAAAAAATTTGGAGGTCAAAAACTATTTGTCTATGGAATATCCCTCTCAAAGGGAAAAAATCATGCCCTAACTAAATCAGGGCAATTCATAATTCCTCATGCGGCCTTAAAGAATAAGAGTCTTATAAAAGATCACCCTTTTAAAGCGGGTTTTAACTTTAAAAATACAACAATACCTGCGAAGGCAAAGTCCGCAGGGAAGACTTCTGTGAAAATACCTCGCTACCTAGTTAGTTTAAATGATTTTGCAAAAGATCCTATTTGGAATGTTTCAGAGTGGTTTTCAAACAATAAAGTATCTACAAAAGGACGCAAATCTGGTGATGAATATGTTTGGGCAAATGGATCAAAAGCCCTAAAGGCCCATTTAAAAACTAATATGCTCACATTTTCTATTAATACAAATAATGACTACAAAGGAAAATATAGGAAAGCGAGTGATCCTTGGGCACATTTACTTATCGAGCAAAGTATATCTAATCCATATAACGTGAAAGATCAGACTGCGACAATCGCTCAGATGCAAAAGTTGCAGCTCAAAATAAAAACTAGGCTTGCTTATGAAAAAGAAATCATTAAAAAAGGTCATAATAAATCAATTCATGCACAACAGTTTCTACTGTATTTTACCGTACAAAATTTAAATAGAAAATCTAAGGGCTTTGGGCAATATATTTGGATAGGTGTTCCATTTCATGATAATCGCCATAAGTTCTCTAAAGGAAGTATACATATTGATAAAGGAACAAATTCCTTAATTTATAATATGGACTTTAATGATCTATCAAAAACTTCTCTTCAATCTAAGCAGTGGGTGAATATTGATTACGATATGCTTCCCCATATAAGAAAAGCGCTTAACTATGCCTTTAGTAAAAACATCCTCAAATCAAAAAGTATGAACGATTATAGGATTGGGGGGATGAATATGGGCTTTGAAACGACAGGGCTTTTTATTACGACTGTTCAGGTTAAAGATTTTCAGCTTATTCAATCAACTTACTAAAGTATTAATGGCATATGTGTAAATAACGCAACAAATACTCATCATTTGTTAAAGGAAACTGATCACAAAATTTAGGAAAATAGTACTTGAGATGGAGGTTTTTATGAAAAACACAATTCAAGTACTAACAGTTGCTGCATCAGTGGTTACATCAGTTTCCTTTATAGGCTTTAACAGAAGTTTAAATGATTCTGAGATGACTGAGGCAAAGGACAAAGCGTCACAATGGCTTCGCTATGAAGTTCAAAATAGCGACTATGGAAAGTTTCTAAAGGCCATAAACTTAGATAAGAAAGCTAAGTTGAATGACGAAACATTAAGAATCAAAGAAATGACTGAATCTTACGATTGTAGCTCATTGAATAAAGTCATAACCATCGGAGATGGGGAGGCAGAAGCTATTCAAGACTTTAAGATTGGTATCAAAAACTGCTCTAATATAATGAGTGAAAATACTAAGCTTGACCCTGAAAGTCTTATTTTAAACTTCAATAATATGATCGCCGACTACCAGGATGCTCTAGAAAGTCTTGAGTATCCCGATGAAGTTGTGCTGAGACAAAAGTTTGAAATTGTATTCTTTAGATATTCACACTTACTGAAAGAAACGGATGGTACCGTTCTTGAACCGATGACTTATTATGTCCTTGGAGATAGTGCGATGAGGGCAAATAATGAAAATCTTTTTATGGTTGGGCCAGTTCTTTTATCAAAAGTAATTTTCAAGTTTAAAGATTCATTGGAGATTACACAGTATGCTTGGGTTAGACTCCAAGAGAATATTAAGTTTGGATACACGGGTTCATCTGGGGATAACACTCCCGAGTCATGGGATCGTCTTTTAAAAGATATGTCATATATTGTAACGAGTAATTCATAGGATATTTATAATCTAAGGAGTGATTATGAACTTAAGTCAGGAAATTCATCGTAAAGAAAGTCACGCAGGACTTAGTAGTCTATTTGATAAGAATGATTACTTTAGACTCAAAGTTATTGAGCTTAAAGAGAGGAGAGTTTCTAAGAAACTTACTGATATAGAGCATGAAATGGTTGTATTGGAGGATCTTATGAAAAGGAGCTCTCCGCAATCTCAAGCGATTTACTTATCTATTGTAGAGACTTTAAATAAGAAGTTTGATTTAATTGATGAGCAAATCCTTCAACTTGAAAATGGCAGTCTAGAAGATGAAGAAAAACTCATTGGTGAAATCGAATTTAACCTTGAGTCACTCGAAAATAAGATCGATGTATTTACTCACTTCTTTGAAAGCTAACTTTTTTCCTTATAACTTGCTATACTGCATTTTAGGGAGATAAGAAATGTGCATGATTTGTGATCGAATAAGACTTTGGAAAGAAAAACAAAATCCGTATTTTGTTTATGAATTTAAACATTCAATTTTTGTAGTTGGTGATCACCAATACTTCGATGGATATGGGTTAGTGCTCTATAAAGATCATATTTCGGATATAACGAATCTTCCATTTTCTATACAAAAGGAATACTTTGGTGAAGTGATGATTGCAGGAAAGGTACTCCAAAAAACCTTTTCTCCTTATCGTATGAATTACTCCTGTCTTGGCAATTTGGAAGAACATGTACACTTTCATTTATTTCCCAGATATGAGGAAGAACTTCAATTAGCGACTAAGAAAAACCCTTGGAATTGTTCAGAAAAGTTTAAAGATTTTAAAATTGATCATGAGCAGTCCGTACATCTTGCGGATAAATTGCGTATGGCGGTGAATGAGGTCGTAAGAGATTCTTAATAAGTACTTTTCATTAATACTAATCAAGACATCTTCCATGACATATTCTCTAATGAGGTCTTTGATACCCTGACCTTAAAGAAAACCTCATTTCAAGAAACGAGTATTTTAATTAAGCCGCTTTGGCTTCTTCATGATTGCTTATCAGATTGGCTATTAATCTTTTTAGGAATGGTTGAATAAGTATTCCAACGATTGGCCTATTTCGAAAAATAATGAATTCACCTGTCATTCGATCGACAAGAACTGGTATCTGAAAAGTAGCGATACTATTAATGTGAGGCTTTAGTTTAGAACAATACTCTCTAGCATCCTGACTGATATTATCTGAATATAGTATCGAGAGTGTCACGAAATTTGGTCCTAATATCCTAGACCATTTGGTATTACTCTCTATTCCACGCTGATAGCATTGTCTAAGGTGCTCATCAATAACATTGACTTCAATTACCTTACTTCCAAGATCAGATACTAGGAAATATATTTTCTCACCAAGGGCCCATTTTAGACATCCGATGACTGAAGGTGATCCTAAAGAATTAACTTCTTCCAGATTGGATATTTTTTCTTTAAGTTTGTTTTTCAACTCTTGAAATCCTATTACTGAGTATCCTTCGTTCATCGTACTTTATCCTCTTGAATCATTTGAATTTTATCATTTACTTGTAGCATATCGGAACTTCTGGAAGTTAAGTTTAGCGATCAGAAGTCTTTTACCTACTGAATAAAAGTAAATCTTAGGATTTGGTTCCAGCAGACTCTTCCAGAAGCAGTGCTTTGAAAATTTCTGCGAAGCTGGGTGAGCGACGTGCTCTTTTTGGGGGATGGTCGTGTTGGGTTGTTCTGCTCGCAAAGCCGCGCCCGTTGGGCTTGCTTCTCTTAGTCACATACTTCTCAGCTTCAAAGCCCTCCGCTGGAGGCCTTTGCCGCGGGAAGTGAACCAGCTTCGCTGGTTGCGGCGTCCAGTGATTTTTGGGCATAAAAAAAGCCATCTTAGATAAGACGGCTTTTTCTTTGTGGTGGGTCATGCTGGACTTGAACCAGCGACCACCCGGTTATGAGCCGGGGGCTCTAACCAACTGAGCTAATGACCCATAAATGGTGCCCTTGGTTGGGAAGTAATAAAATAACCTAAAAAGAGGGACTTGGTAAAGTCGAGAAGGGATGTGCTAATATGAAAAAGTCATTTTTTAGGGAGAAATTGTGGGAATTTCATTTTGGCGCTACTCGGCAACAGGTAATCGGTTCTTATTTTTTGATAATCGTGAAGGACATCGTCAAAGTAATCTGGCCCTATCAGATAAGAAAACTCTCGAGGCTTGGGCCACTCAAACTGGTGTCGATGGACTTATCTTCTTAGAAGATAGCATTAATCCAGATGCTCATTTTCATATGCGCTATCTAAATTCCGATGGGGGAGAGGTCGAAATGTGCGGCAATGGTGCGCGCTCCATTATGCACTTTGCTCATATTATTTTGAAAATTCCTACTGATAGAGAAGGCGACTATCACTTCACGACAATGTGCTCTCTGTATCACGGAAAACCCGAAGAATTATATCCTCTACAGATGACTGAACTATCTCAAGTTGGAGAGATTGATGTTTCTGATCTTGTTTCGCAGGCAAAGTCAGCATTCTATCTTAATACCGGTGTTCCTCACTGTGTCTATGAGTTAGAGGATATTGACTCTATCGATCTTGTAAAAATGGGTGCTCATATTCGCTATGATAAACGCTTTGAAAAGGGATCAAATGCTAACTTTTTTAAAGTCATCGCCCCAGGGAAAATTAGAATGCGTACCTATGAAAGAGGGGTTGAAGGAGAAACAGAAAGTTGTGGAACAGGTGCTACTGCTGCAGCTTTGAGTCTCGCTATGAATAAGAAATGGCCTTCTCCAATTGAAGTATCCGTTCCTGGAGGAGATTTGATTATTTCCTTTAACGATGACTACTCGAAAGTTTTCTTAGCGGGTAAGGTTGAACTTCTTGAAAAGGGTGAGCTGTAGTCGCTCTACACAGGTAACCCACAATAAAAGAGCAATGACCACACCTGTGGTATTGGCCATCATATCGTAAGCTTCAAATAAGCGGCCCGTAAAGGGTTGGATGAACTCTATGAGGATTCCCTGAAGCGTTAAGCCTACACAAATCCAAATTTTTCTTTGGGGGTAACTCACTAAAAAGGCCAAAGTAACCAACATATAAGAAAGTGCATGGTAGAAAAGGTCTTCCCGTGTAATAGGTGAAGGAAGCTTTAAGCTAATGGGAATTAAGCAAATAATCCACAGAATGATATTTGAGATCCATGCCAGAGACTTAAGGTATTTATTCATAAATATAGAATAATTGACTATGACCAATATTGGCAAAATAGTCTTTTAAAATAATTCAAGGAAGCCTATGATTAGAGGATGAGATCAATTCTTCCAATCGGAACCTTAATATTTTTGATGCTACTTTCCACATCGAGTCATGCAAGGCTCTTTTTGGATGTTTCTGTGCTCAATAAAAAAGGTATTGATATAGGACTTACTTTAGGAAGTGAGCTGCACTCTAGAGAAGAAGTTCATGCGAAAGAAGATATTGTCCTTTCTATGAAGTCTGGAGTTAGCGTCCTTCTTCGCGCTTCTTTTGACGATAAAGTCGAATCTGGTGAGACTGTTGCCGCTGAAGCTGAAAATATTGCACAAGAAGATAATAAAACGGCAGAAGATTCGAAACAGCAGGACGTTTCCAAAAAAGTAACGAGTGTAATTGGACCAAGTTCAAAAATCATCATTCGAGGCAGAGTCATTGGAGTGGATGGAAAAATTGTGAAAGATTTTTTTAAAGAGCCTCTTGTTGTTAACCTTGGTGAAACAGAAGTCGTTACTTACTCCAAAGATTCTCAACTTGTTGAACTAAAGATTAAACCTCATATTAATTAACTCCTCCCTATGAAAGAAAGACTAGATCAACTACTTGTAACTCTTGGGCTCGTTTCTTCAAGGTCTCAGGCCGCTGCTCTTGTCAAAGAGGGTCTTGTTACCGTTGATGATGTGCTTATCACCAAACCCTCTGTTAAGTTTAGTGCTGAAAGTAAAGTCAAAATAAATAAAGAACATATCTTTGTTGGGCGAGGTGCTCAAAAGATGGAAGGGGCTTTTAAAGACTTTAAGCTTAGCTTTGAGAATAAAATCGTCGGAGATATGGGAGCTTCCACAGGAGGCTTCACGGAGTTTGCTCTACTTCATAAGGCCAAGAAAGTTTATGCAGTAGATGTTGGTCATGGGCAACTTGCTCAAAAGCTACTTTCCGATGAAAGAGTTCTCAATCTTGAAGGAACTAATATTAGAGAAGGACTATCACGGGAGGTTTTCAATCCTCTGTGTGATATTATTGTCGTTGATTTGAGCTTCATTTCCTTAACTTATGTAATAGCTCCAATGGCAGAAGTTTTGTGCCAAGGTGGAGAATTTGTCATTCTTGTTAAGCCTCAGTTTGAAGTTGGCAAGCAATCCCTTGGAAAGAACGGTATAGTAAAAGATACCGTGGCCATCGACGAAGCCTTAAAAAAAGTTAAAGATGTGTGTCACGAAAACGGACTTATTGTTGAAGAAGTTTCTCCTTGTGCGATTAAAGGGAAAACTGGTAATCAAGAATACTTCTATTACGGCCATAAGAAATAAGGAGCTCCCATGAAAAATATTTGTGTCTTTTGCGGATCAGGATCTGGAATTACCAGTGATTATACGAAAATGGCCCACGACTTAGGCGCGGAATTGACCAAGAGGAACATGGGGCTTGTTTATGGTGGCGCTTCGATTGGTGTTATGGGGGCCGTGGCCGAAGGTTGTCTTTCGAGTGGTGGAAAAGTTTATGGTGTTATTCCACAGTCTATTAAAGATCTCGAAGTAGGGCATGAGGGTTTAACGCAGTTAGAAGTTGTAGACACTATGCATGATCGTAAGGCGAGAATGTATGATCTCTCAGATGCATTCTTTGCGCTTCCAGGTGGTATGGGAACACTGGATGAGCTATGTGAAATTGTCACATGGGCCCAGCTCCAATACCACACTAAGCCATGCTACGTGATTAACTATAATGGTTTCTTTGATGCCTTGATGCAGCATTTTAAATTTATAAATCAACAAGGTTTTTTGAGTGATGATCATTTGAAACTTGTGCGCGAATTTCCCGATTTTGCTTCGGCGCTTAATGACTTTGAGAGCTTGAAATAGGCCAGTCAGAAGAGTCGATCAAGAACGTTAACGATTGCCAGAGGTTGCCTAATAGCTTACAATGGGCCTCAGTTGTTATCACAAACTATTGTTTTTAAAAGTGAGCTTCAAGATTTTCTTGAATAGCGTTACTGCCATATTTGGGCTTTCAGGAGTGCTCGTATTATGACTAGACTTATTTACTTCATCGTTTTTGTTATCGGTCTTGTTATTGTGATGAATATTGCAGACTACCAAGGTCAGCCTGTATCCAATGCAAAATTTGATTTTGAAAAGAAGGCAGCTGCTAACTTTGCAAAGCAAAAAGAAATTGAAGAACTCCTTCATCCTAAAGTGGAAGAAGTCGTTGAAGAAAAAGTTGAAGTTAAGAAAGTTCTCGTTGAACTTACGACACCTGAGCTTGAAAACGGAGCTGCTCTCTATAAGAAGTGTATGACTTGTCACGGAAAGAGAGGAGAGGGTAAGAAAGCTCAAAAAGCTCCTGCAATCGGTGGTCAGTATGACTGGTATATCGAGCTTCAAGTTAATAATATGAAGTCTGGTGAAAGGGTAAATAAAGTCATGAACCCTTATATTAAAAATCTTTCTCCTCAAGACGTTAAAGACCTCGCAAATTACATTTCAAAACTTCCTTTAATGGGTAAGTAATCCATGTCAATTTATAAGCTAGGAGAGTGGGAACCACATTTTGGATCTTCCACTTTCGTTGCTAATAGTGCTGATGTTATCGGAAGGGTAACTGTGGCGAACCATGTAAACCTCTGGTTTGGGGTCGTCGTTCGTGGTGATGTCGATACTATTACAATTGGTGAAAATACTAATATTCAAGATCAATCCATGCTTCATGTCTCTAGTGGATATCCCTTAGTCATAGGTAAGAATGTGACTTTAGGTCATAAGGTGACGGCCCATGGTTGCACGATAGGGGACTACTGTCTAATTGGAATGGGCTCGATTATTCTTGATGGGGCCATTATTGGTGAGCATTCACTAGTGGCGGCAGGCTCACTTATTCCTCCAGGGAAGCAATATCCTCCGAGATCTTTTATTATGGGTAGCCCGGCCAAAGTAATTCGTGAGTTAACGGATGAAGAGGTTGAGAAGTATGGTAACCATTATAAGGTTTATCTTGAAGAGAAGAATCAATACTTAGAAGAGCTGCAAAAGATAGAATAAAAAAAGGGAGCTTATGGCTCCCTTTCTTAGTTATTCCTGATAAGACCTACACTAACGATTGATGGCGTTGTTGTAGATAGAGTTAACTGAGCGACCTTTGATACTTCTTACGTGAAGGAGAACTTGGTCAGCATGTAGTTTGTCAGGAACTTCCATTTCGTACTCAAATGGCATCATTTTTAAAGCACAGAACTCTTGAACCTGTTTCATTTTAGGCTTGATGCTGTAGACATCTTTGTTGTTGTCTAAAACTTCGATTTCATCAAGTACAAAACAGTCGCTGGGGTTGTACCCTTTCAAAACAACCATTCGGTTACCAACGCTTTTATCGATGTACTCAACGTCGGCGTAAACATGATCATCAACTGCATCTGAAGAAGCTTCTTCAATACCTAAAACTGCTCTTTGCTCGTAGATTGAATTGCCATTAACTACGATGTCATAATTTCCTTTATCCATTACACCAAGATCAACAGACTCAACGAATGGAACAATCATTTCTGGACAGTAAGGATTAGATGGATCAAATCTAAGTGACATAACTTTAATATCCACTTTGTTATTCTCTATCTTGACGATTGAGCGAGGTGCTTTGTAACAAAGATTTGGTAAGTAACCAGAGATGATAACTTGAGAATTATCATTAGAGTCAAAACCAGCTGGTGAAAAAACATGATCAATTGGGGCCATGACTTCTATAGGTCCAGAAGCTGCTTGCAAAGACCCGATTAATAAGAATGCTGCAAATACTTTTACTACGCTTTTGAATTTCATGACGAACCTCCCGTGGCTTCGCTGTTATTGTCTTATTAACTTTCATAGAAAATGTAACTCTACGCTTATGCTTTGTTTCTGAGCCCAAACATGATCTATTGAGAGAATTCACAATAAAAAACCTGATCAAGGTCATCTTTAAAAACTAAGAAAAAGGAAGTAAAAATATAGACTGGAGTACTGAATGAAGAAGCCAATTAAATTGCAATTCAAAAAACTCTTTCTTATTACTGCTCTTATGAGCATGGCGATGCCAGCACACTCTACCGACTGCTTTCCTGAAAATCATTTAGATTTCCCTGCTCCATCCAGAGCTACTAAGAAGAAGTCTCTTCTAAGTTTTGAGGGAATCAATGAATTTCAAGCTAATCAAATTATAGAAAACTTTAAAAGAGTAATTAGTCCTAGTGTATTACGGCAGACTGGAAAAAAACTGATCATTAATCTTGATTGGGAAAATCCCAAAGTAAATGCTTCGGCAACTAGAGATGATGATAATAATCTTGTCATTGTTATTTTTGGAGGAATGGTTCGCCATCCAGATCTTACTTCTGATGGACTTAATACAATTCTTTGTCACGAGTTGGGCCATCATTTAGGTGGAGCACCTAAAAAGTTTCGTGGGTATTCTGAAAAAAGAAGCTGGTCAAGTGCTGAAGGTCAGGCCGACTACTATGCGGCCTCAAAATGTTTACCTTTTATTTTTAATCAATCTATATCAAGTCCAAAAATGGATGATCTTGCTAGTACCAAAGAGTTGAATGAGGTCGATATAAGTTGCGGTAGCGATATGACTTGTTCAAGAATTCTTTTGGCCGGTTATTCAGTTGCAAAAGTTTTTGCTAGTCTTAAAGACTTTTTAGAGGAACCTAGTCTTGCCGTAAAAGATAGAAGAGTTGTCTGGGAAACAGATATGGGGCATCCAAAGCCTCAGTGTCGTCTCGATACTATTCGCTCAGGCGCACTTTGTGCCGTTTCTCCCAACCTACCGTTCGATCTTTTAGACCCTTCTGTTGGCGCTTGTTATAGTTATAAAAGTGAGAGTGAGGGCGAAGTTGGTGCAAGGCCTCGTTGCTGGTTCTACCCTGAAGATAATTAAGTTAAACCTGATTTCAGCTCTTTAAATTCCTTAATGATTTTGTCGTCTAATACTTGTCGCTTAGACAGATTGATTATGACGTAAAAGTGACAATTATCAGTAATTTCTATGTTAACTTTCAAGTATAGGCATCGCCTAAGTCAGGGCCATTACTGTAAAATTAATAATAATTAAATATGTCTACTAACAACCTGGAGGTTATACATGAATTTAGAGATTACTTTCCGTCATATGGAACATACAGAAAGTATCGATTCAAAGATCCGCGAAAAACTAGAGAAGTTTGGTGAGCGTCATCTTTCAAGTACAGCTAATGTTAAATGGACTGGGTGGGTTGAGCATAATGAACATATTGCAACACTGCATGTGATGGATCGTGGACATGAGTTCTTTGTAAAGGCCAAAGCGGACAGTATGTATAAAACAATTGATCAGGTGATTAATAAACTTGAGTCTCAATTAAGTCACGCAAGTCATCACCCCGGACATTAAGAAAAGGAGTGTTCAATGAGACAAAAAGAAATACTTGAAATGAAAGATGTTCTTCTTGAGAAGAGAGAAGTCTTAGCAGCAAGGCTAGATAAAATTCAATCTTCAAAGAAAAGAGATGAGCCCCTTTCGGCAGACTCAGGAGAGCAATCAATTGAGTTGGAAAATAATGAAGTTGTGGATGCTTTAGATATAATGGAGCAGAAAGATCTACGACTTATTAATGTTGCCCTTGAAAGAATTGAAAAGGGTGGCTATGGAATTTGTTCTTCTTGTGGAGAAGATATTAGTATGTCACGTTTAAAGGCACTTCCATTTACTCCCGTATGCCTAGAATGTGCGGATGCTAATCAAGCCCAGCAAAGAGCATAATTTTTCTTATTCTCTTTCTGCACGCCATTATTAGAAATGTCCTAACCCATTTCTTAAAATAAAAATAATGGCGTGCTAAACCTTCAAACGGTACAATAATCTCGATATTAAATTAACAAGCGAGTTACTATGCCAAGGTTAGGCCCTTTCATTCTACTATTTTTCATTACAACATCTGTAAGTTGGGGCAAAGACTATAAATCAACAAAAGAGGCCATGAATGAAATCTTTAGTTCATTTGTAAATCTCCTTCCTTATGCATCAAATGAAATGCGATTCAATGATCCCAAGGCCCAAGAATATATAAAAGGTAATTTGGCCAATCTACTTTCTGCTTTTCAAGGGGCTGGGCACTTAAAGAAGATATCTACCCCGGGCTTTAGGCCAAGCTACGAAACACTAAGGGAGCATCTTCAGCAAACATACGACAATTTTACAGCAGATAATAAATCTTTTGCACGAACTCGCTTAAAGGCCACCGCCGAAATGTGTATGTCATGCCATACGCAACTTCCTTATGGAAAGCAATCGAGCTCTTTTAAAAACTTCAACCTTGTTACTCGTAAAGACTTTAATAATGATTATGAGTATGGCGATTATAACTTTCTCGTGAGGGATTATACGACAGCGATTCGATATTATGAAAATGAAATTGATTCACGTATTGAAAAGAATAAAGAGCTTAAGAAAATTCATAAATCTAATAATTCAACTTATATAGACTTCACCATTGAAAAGTCTTTAAGAAGAATGGTTACTGTTTTTACAAAGGTTTTCTATAGACCTCAAAAGGCAGAGACTTTAATGAAGCGTTATGTGAATAATAATGAGATACCTGATTTTCTACGTGAAGATATGGAAGGCTGGATAAAAGAGCTTAAAATATGGCAAAAAGATAAGTTCAGAGGAAAGTTAAGTACGGACAGTGAGGTGAGAACATTCATTGCCAAGCATTTAGAGACGCTACCAGATGAAGTGGAATTAGGGACTTCAGATGTTACGCTATTGATAGCTTCAGGGGCCTTATATCGTTATATAAATATTAATCCTAAATCCACAACAGCTCCTGAAATTCTATATTGGCTTTCACGAATTGATCACCACTTAGAGCATAGCTACTTCTATTCACTGTCAGAAGTTTATTTGAAGAATTGTATAAAAAAATATCCAATGTCAGACTATGCTCCGAAGTGTTTGAAACAGTATAAAGAAAACTTGGAGTTTGGATTTACAGGAACAAGTGGAACAGAAGTTCCTGAAGAGGAAATGGCCGTTTATAATAATTTGGCAAACTTCTTAAAAGCAAAAAGAAAGAAATAGCTCTAATTGGTTTAAGGTGTGTAGCTTCCATTGGCCGCGGAGAGTATCCAAATGGTACTCGCTGCGGGCATTCCAATAATGGCCATAAAGAGTAATAAATAAAAGAGCCATCCCTCAAGAGTAATCTTTTCTTTAGTACCCTTAGCTTTATGCTCCGTATTTTCAGTGGCAGCTGGCTTGTTCATAAGCGATAACCATCCTATAGATAATAGTGATTAGTCCAAGAGAGATTAGGCCAAAGCTTGTAAACTTGGGCCATTGCTCTTTTAAAGGACGTAAAATTTTAGTAATTGCAGCTGGAGCTAGGGCCATGGCGGGGAGAGTTCCCAGTCCAAAACTAAGCATCCCAAGAGCACCCATGAATGGATCTTGAAATGTGGCCAAAGCAAGCATAACTCCATAGAGCAACCCACAAGGGAGAAAAACGGATAGAGAGCCTAGTAAAAAGGATCTGAAGCCTCCTGATTGCATAATATATACTTTGCCAAGGCGCCTTTGAATAAGCTTATTTAAGCTACTTGGAAGCTTCAGCGCCACAGATTTACCTCTAAGAGAATTATAGCCCCAAAAGAGAAAGAAGAAGCCAAGGATAATAGCAGGGAGAGCACTGATCCATGGATCTTTAAAGAGGTATGTAAAACTGGCACCAAGGAATCCTGATAGAATTCCCATGGCCGTATAACTTGTTAAGCGTCCTGAATTATAAAATACGACTCCACCGGAGCGAGAGGAACAGCTCGTAGCAAAAGCACCACACATGCCAACACAGTGGAGGCTACCTCCAAGTCCTGCAAGAAAACCTACAAGAGGTATCCCCGCAAGCCCGGCCTGGTTAAACTCATTGAAGAGGTCCAACAAGGTTAACCTCCTTAGTCACATGAACTTTTCCACTTTGATCATAGAATTCTAAATTTATTCTTCGACTACCATTTTTTAAAAAGCTTGGTTGAAATCTAAAATGAATTAATGCACTTTTTGAGCGGCCTGAATGGAGTTCAAAAGGTCTTACGGGCGTTATGATCTCAACCTTTTTGGCATTTGCACTATCTTTAAGTCTGAAATCAATTTTGATTTCTTTATCATCTTTATAATCAAGTCTTGCTTTATAGAGATTGGTAACTTCACGGTCTCCTGTTGGAAGAGTTCTTTCACGGTAAGGCTTTCCCGTTCCACGAATAAGAGTTACTTTTAGTCGACCAGCATTAAGTAAGCTATAGACAAGAGTGGTGAATACCACTGCTATAGCAACAAGGTAAATAATAGAGCGTATACCAAATTTCTTTGTAGGCTTGCCTTCAAGTGCATTTTCAGTGTCGTAACGAATAAGTCCAGTAGGCTTTTTCACTTTGATCATAATCTCATCACAGGCATCAATACAATTGGTACAAGCGATGCATTCAAGTTGAGTTCCACGACGAATATCAATTCCAGTCGGACAGGCTTTGACACAGTGGTAGCAGTTAATGCAATCACCTTCATCTGACTTTTCTTTGACCTGACCACGTCTAGGCTCCCCACGGTTACTGTCGTAGGCAACGACGAGGGAGTTTTCATCCATCATTACCGACTGAAATCGACCATAAGGACAAGCGATAATACAGAACTGTTCTCTAAACCAACCGAAGTCGAAGAGGAAAAGCGCTGTGATAAACATGGAAATCGAAAAGAGAGTAGGATGAGCAGAAGGGCCAGTCGTTGTTATCACAAGAAGATTTCGTGCACCAACAAAATATCCCAAGAGAGAATGGGTGATTACAAGAGAGGCCAAAATAAAACCAATCCACTTAAGTAGTTTTTTAAATATTTTTTGTGAATTCCAAGGCATTTGATCGAGCTTTTGTCTTTGCCTTGCCTTACCTTCAGTAAAGCGCTCTATAGTTCTATAGATTGTATCAATGAAAACAGTCTGAGGACAGGCCCAGCCACACCAAACACGTCCCCATATACTGGTGACTAGTCCCATCGTGAATACAAAGCCCAAGAGAAGTAAGAGGATAAGGGGAGCGTCGTGAGCATAGAATGTTGTTCCAAAGAAAGTAAACTCACGCATGGGGATATTGAGGAGGATCATCTGTTTTCCACCCCAATTGATCCAAGGTAGCACAAGATAGATTATAATTAAGAACCAGTAGAAGCGTGTTCTCTGTGTTCTCCAAAAGCCTTTTACATCCTCAGGATGTATATAGACACGATGGCCTTGCTCATCAGTTGTGCCAAGTCTTTCTTCATGTAGTTCAAATCTATTTTGTGCCATTTTTTATCTCCTCATATAGAGGAATTATAATCTAATTCCTCTATAAGAGATTTGTTTTAAGTCAAACTAGTCGATGATTTTCTCACCTTGTGGCTCTTTACCTGGTTTATGAGTACCCTTGATACTCATAACAAAAGTAATGGCCGCATAGATTTCCTCTTGAGAGAGAAGATCTTGCCAAGCAGGCATTCCATTATCTTCATTACCCACACGTACAAAACCGTATAAGCTTGCATGGTTAACTTCTTTAACGTTTAGCCAATAATCATCAGTTAAGTTCGGACCAATATCACCAGTACCTTCTTCTAGGTGGCAAGAGGCGCAGTTATCAATAAAGACTTCCTTACCTTTTGCTAGAGCATCTGTACCTGCGGCCCATGCATTATATTCTTCCATACTAAAATTACCTGTAAGCTTGCGCTGCTCTTCAAGAGTAGCGTTAACCTTACTCATTTCAGCAAAGTATTCATCACGTAAGCTCGGCGCTCCTGCAACGTGAAAAAAGTAAAGATAGAGAACACAAAATACTGCTCCCCCTACAAAGGTCCAAACCCACCAGCTAGGAAGAGGGTAGTTGAACTCTTCAATTCCATCATAATCATGATCTAAGAGTAGATCATGTTCTTCTTTATTAAGAATAACATTATCTGCTTTTCTATTATTATCACTCATCGTTTAACTCCTGTTAACAGGCTCCCCCTCATTGAAGGGGGTGCTCTGTGCATCTTTGTAAATGTCACTTGTACCTTTTCTGAAGGTCCAATAAATAACTCCACAGAAAACAAGTAAGAAAATAAAGAATCCAGCAATGGATAGGCTTGGCCATGGAATATTACTGAGTACTTCTGACTTCATATTATTCTCCTTCAGCTACTTCTGGTGCGCCCTCATCAGGAGTAGAACCTAGATCAGTTCCTAGTCTCTGAAGATAAGCGATGAGAGCAATAATTTCTCTATCTGCCATTGTCTCTGGAACACCATCTTTTACAAGAGCTGCCATGATTTCATTGGCCTGAGCTTTGGCATCTTCAATACCATTGGCCATTTCCTCTTTTGAATAAGGTGCTCCAAGAGAAGCAAGTACTTTCATTTTTCTTGGAAGAGTTTTGAATTTCATCTTTCCATCATATAGCCAAGGGTAGTTTGGCATAATGGAGCCTGGAGTTACATCACGAGGATCTTTCATATGTCTGTAGTGCCACATATGGTTGTACTTCCCACCAACTCGGTGAAGATCTGGACCAATTCTTCTTGAACCCCATTGGAACGGACGATCATAGATAAATTCAGCAGCAGAGGATACACGACCATAACGAAGCTTTTCAGCGGCCATTGGACGAACCATTTGTGAGTGACAAACATAGCAGCCTTCACGAACATAGATATCACGACCCATGATTTCAAGAGGCTTATAAGGCTTCACTCTAGTGTCTTTTGCAATGAAGTTATTAGAAAGAAGTGATGGGATAATCTCAATAGCACTACCTATCAATACTGCAACAAAGGCAAGTACACTAAAGAGAAGAGTAAGTCCTTCTAGCTTTCTGTGTGGAGTTGCGTGAGCATCTTCACTTTGAGCACTAAGAGGTAAAGCCTTATACTGATCTTCTTCAGTATCTTGAGCAGGTGCATTCTTAATTGTTTTGTAAAGATTGTAGATAAGGAGAATAAATCCAAAGAGAACAAATACTCCACCAAATGCACGTACCCAATACATTGGAACAATTTTAATTACTGTTTCAACAAAGTTTGGATAAACCAGCTTTCCTGTTTCATCAACAGCACGCCACATGAGACCTTGGGTAATTCCCGCAGTCCACATAGACATTACATAGAGAAGAAGACCAATTGTTGCTGACCAAAATTGAATATTGGCTATTTTTTGTGACCAAAGCTCCGTTTTCCAAAGTTTAGGAACCATGTAATAGAGCATCCCAGCAGTCATCATGTAGTTCCAACCGATAGTTCCAGCGTGAACGTGGCCTACAACCCAGTCAGTATAGTGAGCAATTGAGTTGACTGATTTAATGGCAAGTAGTGGACCTTCAAAAGTCGACATACCGTAGAAAGTTACTGCTGTTGCAAAGAACTTAAGAATAGGCTCTTTTCTAACTCGATCCCATGCTCCTCTAAGAGTAAGAAGACCGTTAATCATACCACCCCAAGATGGTGCCCAAAGAGCAACTGAGAAGGCCATACCAAGTGACTGTACCCACTCAGGAAGAGCAGTGTAGAGAAGATGGTGAGGACCTGCCCAAATATATACGAAAATCAATGACCAAAAGTGAATAATCGAAAGTCTATAAGAGTAGACCGGACGATTAACTGCTTTAGGTATGAAATAGTACATAAGGCCAAGAAATGGTGTTGTAAGGAAAAAGGCTACAGCATTGTGACCATACCACCATTGAATGAGAGCATCTTGTACTCCAGCATAAAGAGAGTAACTCTTTGTCATTGATACTGGAATTTCTAGGTTGTTTACTACATAGAGCATGGCAACAGTTAAGATTGTCGCAATGTAGAACCAGATCGCAACATAGATATGCTTCTCTCTTCTGTTCTTTAATGTAATAAAGAAGTTCACAGCAAAGGTTACCCAAATTACTGCAACTGCAATATCAAGGGGCCATTCAAGTTCGGCATACTCTTTTGAGGTTGAGATTCCCAGAGGAAGCGTAATGGCCGCACCTACAATAATGAGTTGCCAGCCCCAAAAGTGAATTCGTCCTAAGAGGTCACTTCCCATTCTTGTCTTTAAAAGACGAGGGGTCGAATAATAGACTCCTGCGAAAATGGCGTTACCAATGAATGCAAAAATTGCAGCATTGGTGTGAAGTGGGCGCAATCTACCAAAAGTGAAATAAGCTGAATTAAGATTCATCTTGTAGGTTGCTAGTTCAAAGGCGATCCAAACACCTAATAAGAGAGCTACAACTCCCCATACCATTGTTGCGATGGCAAACATCTTTGTGAGTTTGTCATCATAGGAAAAGGTCTCAAGTTGAGCCTCCCTATTTTCTACTCCTGTACTCATACATCCTTCCTTTCATGAGTTAAACGTTTATTTTTTTTATTTAAATTTGTATCTTCATCATCGAGTAATATTCTTCTGCTTGGGGTGTCTAAATCATCATACTGACCAGATTTGGTGGACCAAATAAAGAGACCAACAAAGACAACTCCCAGCCCAATGGCCATAGGGATAAGTATTTTAATAGCTTCCATTGAGTTGTCCTTTTTTTAATCTCGACCCATAAATAGTATTGGCAAGCACTGTAAAAGAACTAATTGGCATAAGAATGGCCGCTTCTAGTGGTCCAATAAATCCAATCAATGCTAAGTATGCACCTACAACATTATAAAGAAGTGAGAAGGCCAAGTTTTGTTTAACAAGGCGAATTGATTGTTTTGCATTTTGAATGAGTTGATCAACAAGGTTAAGATCATTTCGATAGAGGAAAGCGTCAGAAGATTTTAAGCTAACTTCAACGGCCCCTTGCATGGCCACACTTGCAGATGCTTTAGAAAAAGCGAGTGCATCATTGGCACCATCACCTACAAAAATAGTATGTTCAAATTGATCCATCCATTTAGCTTTTGCTTCTGGTGAAAGCTCTGCTCTTCTATGTGCTTGGTCAAATCCTAGCTCTGATCCGATATGATCAACAATAGGTTTTTTGTCACCTGAGCTTAAGAAAAGATTAAGTCCCTGAGTACGTAGCTTTTTAAGCACTGTTAGTGATTCAGGTCTTGCTCTATCCTTTAGAATAATGTGTGCAATAGGTTTAGTGTTCTCTGTAAGAACGACCACAGTTTCATCTTCTTGACCACGTACAGTGAAAATCTCATATTCCTTTTCATTATAAATACCACGAACACCTCTACCCGTGATCTCTTCATAAAGACTCCATGGTACACGCTTAAGTTGTTCGGCTTGAGCAGAAGACCATCGAACAAGAGAGCTTGCTAGAGGGTGATGACTATTGGATTCAAGTGAAAAGATTATATCTTGGAGAGTAAAGTTAATTGAAGGTTCAAGAATAGGTTGAACCTCTTCGACTTCAAATTCACCGCTCGTTAGTGTTCCTGTTTTATCAAAGAAAATAGTTTGAGTCTTAGCTATCGTCTCTAGAGAATATTCTGATTTAACAATAATACCCATCTTTGCGCAAAGACTAAGGATACGGCCAAAAACAAGGGGAGTTGCCAGTCCAAGAGCGCAAGGACAGGTGACGATGATCAAGGATAAGCTTCTTGTAAGGGCCGCCTCTAATCCGTAGAAGTAATAGTTTCCCATAAAAGAAAAGGCCGTAAGAATTAATATAATTGTAACAAAGTACCTACTAACGGTATCTGTGAGAAGAGTATAGTGTGAGCGTTGTTGAGACTGTCTTTCTACTTCACCAAGAATCTTTCCAAGGCGAGTTTCTGACGATATGGCCTCAACTTCTAAAGTGAATTCTTTTCCAACATTTTGCGAGCCCATATAGGCCATCGATCCTACTTTTTGTAAGACAGGGATGCTTTCACCAGTTAGAGTCGCAAGATTTAAGCGAGTTTCTCCATATATGATCTTTCCATCGGCCGGGACTGTCTCTCCGGCCAAAACAACAAGGTGATCGCCAAGAGAAATTTGTTCTGGGTGAATCTCTTCAATAGATTGGTCTGAATTACGCTTTCTAACAGTTCCTTGGAGAAAAAAACTTGAGAGGTCTTTCTTTTCAAATCCACTTTGCTGGGCTTTTCTTAAAAGGTAGCGACTTGAGAGAATGAGAAAGGTCAGAGTTGCAAGAGAGTCAAAATAGTGATGTGAACTTCCTGTGAAGGCAAAGTACGAGCTGACCACAAAACTGAGAACAATTGCAAGAACAAGAGGGACATCTATATTAATATGTTTGTTTCTAAGTGCACCCCATGCAGATTTATAAAATGGTGTTGCAGAATAAAAAATGACAGGAAGACATAGGCCAAAGGAAATAAGTCCAAAGTATTCGAGATACTTTCCATCTGCCCCGAAGTAAATACTTCCAGAGTAGAGCATAATATTCATCATTGCGGCTGCTGCAATACCTATTCTTAAGAGAAGAGCATGATCCTCTTTCTTTCTACGCTCTTTTTCTTCTGATGTATTGGAAATCGGAAAGGGTTTGTAACCAAGACTATTGAGAACTTGGGCCGCATGAGAAAATGTTACTTCCCCTTCGATAAGTTCAATATCGACAAGGTTCTTACTCATATCAAGACGAGCGCTTTTTACATTGGGAACCATTTCAGGAAGTTTTTCGATTAGCCAAAGACAAGCTAGACAGTGCACGCCTTCGAGATAAAAGGTCATACTGATATTAGCTTTCTTTGTTTGAGCATACTTTTTAATAAAGTCTGGATTGTTAAGATAAGAGAATTGTTTGTCTTCAATCTTTTTTACTGGCTTGGTGTAATCACCTGTCTGTTCTTGAATTTTATAAAAATCTTCAAGCCCATTTTGATTGAGAATTTGAAAAACACTACGGCATCCTTGGCAACAAAATTGTTGGCCTTCATCATCAAGAAACGGAGTAACCACCTGCTCATGGCAGTGCTTACAAGATGTCTTTTCCAAAATGTGGGGTGTTAGCTCAATTCCCATTTCTTCCAATCACTTAGCGTTATATAATCAATAATTTAATAACCCTATATTACGCTTTTATTACCCAGAAAACATGAGATAAATCAGTTTTGATTGAGAGATTAATAAGGAATATAAGGGAGAAAATTATTCGGATATTTATCCTGCAATTTCTAAAAGAAGGCCTTCAAAAATACTCTTTAAATCTTCATCTATTTCAAGATCTATTATTTCTTTTATGAGTGAGCGATCTATGAAGAAAACTTCACTACCGGCCCTGATTTGAGCACCATAAACACTCTTTTCATGCAAGATAAGTTCTCTAAGTCCGAAGATAGAGCCAGGTTTTACAGGTATGTTCTTCCTTCTCTTTTTGACGAGACTAACCTCCCCCTTGAAGAGAAGGTAGGCCACAATTGGCGTCTGACCCTCATAGTAGAGGTCAGAGTCGACACTATAAGTGTGATTTTCAGAGATGGATTTAATTCTTTCGAGAATTTCACCACTGACTTCGATAATGTTTTGCTTAGATATTTTCGCCGTCATAATAAGATTACTATAAACAAGGTTTGCGGCAAAAAATATAATCTATGTCATGAAATTAAGAAAAATTAATAAGCAACATTCGCCCATTCAATAAGTTCTTCTTCATTGGTGATGAAAATCTTCTTCCCTTCTTGCTCAATCAGGCCAGCATCTTTGAATTCAGAGATAAAGCGAATAAGTGTTTCATTGGCAGTACCAATCATTGTGGCCATTTCTTCGCGAGTAAGCTTTAAATTGATAAAGATTCTTCCATCGTCTTGCTTTACACCATGAGACTCTTTTAAGAGAAGAAGAAGTTCTGCGAGTCGTTCTCTTACATTCTTTTGGTGAAGGGAGGAAAGTTTATTTTCAGCAGCACCCATATCTGTAGAGAGCTTTTCAATGACATTCATAGATACGCTTGGCTGATCTTGAATGACCTTCATGATGAACTTCTTATCGAGAAAGCATACTTTAGTATCTTCAAGTGCAGTTGCTGTGGCCGTATAAAATTGATCTGTAAAAAGACTTCTGTGACCTAGGACATCACCAGCAGTGGCAACTCTTACGATTGATTCTTTTCCGTCAGCGCCAACTTTTGTAACTTTAATATTTCCTGAGCTAATGCAATAGAGTCCAAAAGGATGGTTTCCTTGTACAAAGAGAGTCTGACCTTTCTTATAAACATTGGTAACCTTATGTTCTGAAACTTCTTTCAAATCAGTTGATGCCAGTTCACAAAAAATACCTTTGCTGACAGAAGGACAGTGTTCACAAGAGTTATCTGATTTCTTTGTTATCATACGCCACCGGTAGAGACTATAAACATAATATTTTTATAATTTAACATATATCAGTAGAAAAGATATGATCTAAATCAGCTATTTAAGTTGTTAAGTAGCCAATATTACTGAATAGTTCCACATTATTATGATGAAGATAGGCAGTTTGTCACATATTATTTTGATAAAAGCGAAACTTGATTTTCTCTATTAGTCCTTTGGTATCTCCCCAATCTAGCTTTGGTGAGTCTGAGAATGCTTTGTAGTTTATGAGCTTTTGTGAGGATAGAGAAAAATCAAAATGAGTTACTACTTTTAGAAAAGAAGATGTTTTCGAGGCCGTAATTTGATTCTCATTCTTTTTAACGACATCGAGACCTAGGGTATTAAGAACATCTAATAGGAGTTTACTGGCCTCTTCTTTTGATTGTTCATATTTAATTGGTTCTGAGTAACTCTCTAGAGTAGAGTCTAAGCTTTGGTAGCAAGCATCCTGTTGTTTACAGTTAAACTCTTGTGCAAAAGGAGTACTCACAAAAGAGGCGATCAAAAGAGTCAAGAGAAGTCTCATGCAAGTCCTTTCTTCTGGATAAGAACATAGGGCTCAATGATAAGCATAGAGAACCTTTGATCAGTGTCTTCGGAAAATTGAGTGGCCTGATCTGGAGTAGGCGTATAAATAAGGCCATCATCTAGCCACTTTTTAATCGTTGAAACATTATCTGTGGCCATTGCCTCGCCAACATCAACAATATCAAGTTCTGGCTCAAGGTAGTAGACTGCTCCACGGGCAAAGTGCTCTGCTAGAGGAGACCAATTTGTATCTAAGACTTCTGAGGATAATTTTTCTTTGAGTTCCATGATTGTTTTGTTTGATTGAGGGGCAAAATAAAAAGGCCGGAGACCGGCCTTATACTATCTAGTATCGTAAGAATACTAATTAGAAGTCAGTAGCTTTAACAGTTTTTCTACCGTTATTTACACATCTTTCTTGAGCTTCTTTTACTAGTTGGTGAACTCTTTCATTAAGCTTATCAAGAGCTTCACCTGAAACATTAAGTCCAGTTGCTTTAAGAGCTTCTTTAGTTTTAGATCCAACAAGTAGCATTTCGATTTCTTTAGACATCATCATTCTCCTTAATGAGGGCGTTAATCAGTTAGTAGGGATATTCTAGTGAGAAATAACAAGGTTTCAATGAAAACTCTTAGGGAAATTTCTTGTCCAAGCTAAAGAGGGTGTGGTGCAAAGCGTTCAAATTGAGGATTTTCTCGTAAGTTCTTGTATATACGTCTCGCCCTGCTCTAATTCATCTCTAAGCGCAGCAATGAGATGATCAAATGATTTTTCTTTATCATTCTTGTTGGGATAGATTTTTGTGCCATGCTTGACGTAAATGGTTGAGAATGGCCTAGGAATTCTAAATTTATCCCAAGCAGACTCTATACTCCAATAGGATTCTGGAAGGAGGATAAGAGGTACAATGGGTGTCTTTGAGAGGTAAGCAAGTTCAAATATTCCTTTTTTGGGAACATGGGCAGGTCCCTTAGGTCCATCGACGGTAATGGCCCCAGGAATATTGGAGCGTAGCTTTGAGATCATGCCCTTTAGTGCAGATCCACCTTGTCGAGAAGAGGAGCCACGAACAGGGTAGTGACCAAATTTACTGCAAGCATTTGCTACAAGCTGGCCGTCCTTAGATGGGGAAATGATCATGGCGTGAGGCTTGTCTTTGTAGGCCGTAAGGGCTCCAATAATATTTTGGTGCCATAAGGCAAAGATATAATTTTCATTTTTTGAATCAATCTGTTCGCCAATAGCTTCGAAGCGGTAGGTTGCAGAGATAAGTTTTACAAAGAGATAAGCCAGGTGGGTAAGAAGATTCATGACGGGATTTGGATATTATCCTTTTGAAGTCTTGAGAGGACTCTTGGGTTGTCGTTGCCAAAATGCTTTTCTAATACATCTTTACAGCGCTTATAATTATCAGCGCTAGAGTCCCTGAAATAATCCTGTGCTGCACTAGCGTACTCAGCTTCCCATTTTGTCTTTGATTTTTCTTTCGGGATATAGAGCTGTGCTCCTACAAAAAGAAGAATAAGAACTATAACCATACCAAATGCAATAAAACGAATATCCATACCTTCTATTCACCAGAACTTAATCTATTGGTCAATATTAATTGCCCAAAGCTGTGGGTAAATTTGTCTGTGTTTAAAGAATATTCACCATTTTTACATGGGCCGTTTAAAAATTAGACATTACTGAACCACTTTTCAGTGGTTTATGGCGATATCTTTTGGCATCTATCTTGCTTCATATAACTGTGAATTAGTTTATTTTGAAAAAGAATAGAGAGGAGAGAAAATGAAAACCTTATCACTAAGCTTACTTGTAATGGGAATGGGGCTTTTTGCACCTTCTATTCAAGCAGCGCCTTTTGATCATCCATGTGAAGTACTCTATTGGAAAATGAATAGAGAGGAAGACTCATCTCAAAGAGAGCTCCTCAATAGAAGATTTAGCACTTGTGTAGATCAATTTGGTGAAACGAAATTAATTAAAGAAGCAAAGCAATACCTTCGTGACTCTGTAGATCATGCTGAAGAAGTTGAAAAGAAAGTTGAAGAACAAGTTGAAATTGCAAAGGGCCAGCGCTCTGGGAAAATTGTTAAAGAATTGGATAGTGAAGAGATACTTAATCACGAAAATAATCCACTTGGGGCACCACTTGTGAGTGACTCAGAGATCTTTAAAAATGGAAAAATTAAAAAATATGAAACAACACCTGATCAAGTATGTAAGTACCTTGGTTATGATAAGAGTATCGATTATAGAAAAAGTAATCTCTTCGATAGTGGGAGTCGCTCTGATCGAAAGGAGATGCCTGCTGAAGCTCTAGAGCTTAGAAAGAAAGGATTTTTTGGTGGATTTAAGACTGAGCCTATTGTTCATAGAGTGGCAGAAAGAAATAACCTAGACTATGGATTTGCTTATCGTTATTACACAAAGCTCTCTTGTGAAAGAGAGATTAAAGAAGGTGAATCCATTCAAGATTTTGATATCGATATTAATGAAATCGAAAGAGTGGTTAGTGCTCAACTTGAGCCACCTCATCTCGATGAAGAAGTTGCTCGTATTCTAAGTCTTAGTCGATCGAACCCAAAATCAACGATTGGTGAAGATAGGCTTGATTCTCGCGATGATGAAGAGTTTAGAACAAGAGAATGGGAGGATAACCCATTCATTTATAACAGCACAATTAAGGGTTAATTATTCAATAAGGCATTAATTTAGAATAGAGGGGGGCGGAAAAAGCCCCCTTTTCTATTTTAGATAAGCAAAGAATCGAATTGTTGATATACTATGACATAGGAGGCTTATTTTAAGCACGGAGTTTGAATGTCAAATACAAGTAATAATGATGACGATTTTTCCCTAGTAATCTTGTCAAGTGTAAACCCTGAAAGGGAGTTGCCCACAGATGTCTATATTTACGTTGATTCAAAATATATAAAATTCAAGTCTAAAGGCGATCAGATTGGAGCTGAGAAGTATGACTACTTTCTCAGTAAAGGGATGAAAAATATCTATATCCCTTCTGATACTATTATGGATTTCCTCTCATGGATTAATGATGATCTCAAAGAGGAAGAGTCTGATTTTGTGAAGAAGGCCGGAGAGGAATCACGTGGCTTTTTCAAAAGAGGAAAGGACTTTAAGCAAAAGATATATGAGGTATATTTTGAAGAAGAGCTAAGCGATAAGGTTGTAGATGCACTTCAGGATAGCGTTGCAGATTTTGTTGAAGATATTAAGCAAAACTCGATGACTTCAAAAGCGATTGCTTTCCTAATGAGTAAGAATTCTTCTGTAGCGGATCACTCTATGAATGTTGCCAACCTTTCCATATTTATTGGAATGGTGTTAGGTCATGGGCATCAATTTGTTTTAGAAAATCTTTATATGGGTGGTCTTTTCCATGATTATGGAAAGTTAAAAATCGATCCTAAAATATTAGAAAATAAAGATAACCGTATGTATTCGCACGCCGTTCAAGAACACCCTGTTACTGGTGCGAATATGCTAAGTCGAACCGAAGGAATCCCTAAGCAAGTTCTAACGATTGTTGAACAGCACCATGAGCAATTTAATGGACATGGATATCCAAACTCTCTTCAAGGCGATCAGATTTATGAGTTGGCCCAAATTGTAAGTATGGCCAATACTTTTGATAATATACTTAGCGAAAATAAAAATTTAGCTAAAGCTGAGAAGTATAAGAAGGCAATTCGTGTACTCCAGTACGATAGTGGTAAGAACTGGAATCCTAAGTATATGGATAGAGTGATCGATGCCCTAAATATAGCTTATCTCGCAGAGAAGAGTTAGCCCTCTTTGCTTCTGAATATAGCGAGAAATTGACCATATTCACGACCATTTTTAGCGATTGAACGGTATATCGAATGGCTCATTGTCATACTGTTTTCACGGGCCCAGCCTTTAAGCTCTTCTTTAGAGAAGCCAAAGTGCTTAACACCCATTGCTTGATTATCAGGGTGAAAAGTTCCATCTTCTTGGTCGAGATCCACAATGGCAAGTATACCTTCTTTATTCAGTAAACTCTTAAGCTTTGCTAGCATCTGACTAGGATTATGCAGGTGATGAAAGGCCATCGCCGAAATAATCAAGTCAAATGTCCCTAGTTTTTCAGGGGTACTTTCTTGTTCAAGATTAAGAAGATAAGTTTTAAGTCTGTAATCAGAACTAACCTTTTGATTCATTACTTCAAGCATTCCTGCAGAAGTATCAATACCAATAAGTTCATTTCCTTGATTCAGAAAATTAAGCCCAAATAAACCTGTACCACAACCAAAATCTAAAATACGCGATAGATGGGGAAGCTTTAACTCTTTTTGAATATGAATGGAGAGTTCTTTAAAGAATTTTTTCTTTTCAGGTGTATCCCAGGTATTGGCCTTAGTATCAAAATGAGTCATATTCGTTTCCAGTTTAATTGATTATTGAACTGGAAATATACAGTAAAAACAAAAGCCTGTCTTTTCAATTGATCTATTTTAACCGTTGATAGTTTGATCAAGTTTGCTGGACATTTCTTTTAGTCTCTCAATTCTATCTTGAAGACTATCAGCTGTTTTAGATGTTTTTTCTGATTGAAGACTATTCTCTTTCGCGGCCTGATCTAATTCCGAAATGGCCGTGTTGATTTCTTTTACTGCTTCAGTTTGTTCGTTACTCGCGGAAGAGATCTCTTCAATCATTTGTGAGATTTCATTTGAATCATTGACGATATCGTTGAAAATATTAAGTGACTTCTTAGCAATCTCTACACCATTTTCTACTTCTTGAGTGCCTCTTCCCATGATTTCTTCAATCTTTGCCTTAGATGAAGTGATGGCACTTTCTACCTTGCGAATACTTTCTTCTAGCATATCTGATATTTCTTTCGCTGACTGTCCACTGATTTCAGCGAGATTTCCAACCTCTTCAGCAACAACGGCAAAGCCTTTTCCGTGCTCTCCTGATCGAGCAGCTTCAACAGAAGCATTGAATGAAAGAAGTTTGGTTTGAAATACAATATCGTTGATTACTTTGGTTTTATCACCAATTTCGTTAATAACATCTACAATATTGCTGATATTGCGATTATTCTCATCAATTTGCTTGATCACTTCTTCATTACTTTTAGAGATTTGAGTGATTGCAGACATTACATCATTAATAGAATGTTTACCTTGGTTAACATTGGTTAAGCTTCTTCTTGCAATATCAATACTTCGTTGAGCATTTTCAGAGTTCTTTTCAATCATTTTACTCGTTTCAAGAATGGAGGATGAAGTCTCTTGTAATGCTGAAGCTTGCTCATGACTGCTGTTGGAAAGAGATGTGCTAATTGACTTTAACTCTGTACTGATCTCATTAACATGCACTGTCTCAGAATTTAAATTTTGAGAAATACTTGATAGATTATTGCTCAGCTTTAATGAGAAAACTAAACTAATGATAATGGCAGCGAGAGCGACTACGATAAAACCCGTGATGATTTTATTTTGTGTATTTCTAATTTGCGCTTGTGCCTCTGATATATAGAGGCCGGATCCTATAATCCAGCCTAGTTCAGGTAAATAAGTAACATAGCTAATTTTGTCTTCCGGCTCACCATCTTTTGTGCGGACAAATTTATAATCAACAAAGGCAGATTCCACGTCTTTAGTTGCATTGATGAAGGATTGAACAAACTTTTTTCCATCTGTATCTTCCTTATCAAACCAGTTTTGACCAACTGCACTTGGGATAAGTCCATGTGCTGTTACAAAACCATTGCGATCAAATCCAAAGAAGTAATCGTTACCGTTATATCGAGTTTTATTGAAGATAAGATGGATTTTTTTTATAGCTTCATTTTTAGTGATTTGATTGGACTTTAATTGATCCGTTACTGTATGGATACTTCCTATAAATGTTTCAACAGCGCTTCTTATTTCACTTTGTTTTTGTTGCATGAAGAAGTCTTTATAGGTGGGGAATATGTAGGTGAATAGGCCAATAAACAGGGGAGTAAGGATGAGAATTGTAAGGGTTGCCAACTTAAATCTTAAACTTCTAAAGTTCATAAAATACCTATAATGAGCTTATGTAAAATGAATCTCATTTATTATACATAAAGCTTAAAAAAATACTGTATTTTATGAAGTAAATTAACTCGCTTTCTTGTTAAGAATAGTCAGGCTTTCAAAGAGTTCATAAGACATCGAACTCAGGGAAACTTGTTTTGTAGCTGAGCCCATTTCAAAAGCGGCTCTAGGCATTCCATAAACTACTGAGCTTTCTTTGTCTTGAGCTAATGTTATAGCGCCTGTATTCTTCAGTAGCTTTAAAGAATGCGCACCATCTTTTCCCATTCCTGTAAGAATAGTTGCCACAATGCTGTAGTTTTTTAGTCGGCTTGCTGATTCGAATAGAAAGTCTATGCTAGGTGTAAATCGAGCTCCAGGTACATGATCTTGTATTCTAAATACAAGCTTGCCTTTCTCGGATTGGACAGAGCAGTGGCGGCCACCTGGTGCAATATAAACGGTATTATCTTTTACCTCTTCTAAGTGTCTTGCTTCTTTCACAGTAAATGGATTCTTTTCATTGAGAAGCTCTGCAAAGGAAAGGGAGTAGCTTTCTGGAATATGTTGTCCGATGATCACTGGTGGAATTGTTCGTGGAAAGCTACTTAGCATATAAGAGATAGCGCGTGTTCCGCCTGTTGATGCACCAATGAAAATAAGTGACTTAGTAAAACTCTTAGATGGGAGTCTAGAAGTTGCAGGGCTAAGATCGAGTGACTTTACTTTGACACCAGCAGCATCTTTAATTCTTGAGATTAAGGGGAATTTTCCATGGTTAAGCTCATTCAGCGCTGGCTTTTGAATATAGTCAATAACACCACTATTTAATGCCTTGAGTACTTTTTTTGAACTCTTATCACTGGATGTAAGTAGGATTGTTGGAATATTATGCTTCTTTATAATCCTCTCGTAAATTTCTGCTCCATCCATGTCGGGCATATTCATATCAAGAGTTATAACATCAGGTCTTTTAGAAATTATATCTGATTCCAATTCTTTCATGTCGTGATGGATAGCAATACAGCTGATCTGTGAGTCGCCTTCAATATGCTTTTGCAGTATCTTTGTTAAGGTTTTTGAATCATCAATTATAAGTACAGATATCTTTTTATTCTCAGGAGATGAGGTGAGGTTCAATACTGGCTTTTCTGTTTTCACTTTCTTCACTGCTTTTATTCTAAGCAAATTTCCATGTAAGTTATATAGAGAGTCTGAAGATGTTTTATAGAGATTAAGGGCCTTAAGACCTTTCTCATCTAAAAATGTTTTTACTTTTTTACCGATAGTTAAAGGCGCTGCAATTTTATAGCCTGATACCTGTGACTGCTTCTCAAGAAAACTTTTGATTCGGATAAAGGAATTGGTTAAGTTTTTTGCCTCTATGAAAGCGATAGGCATACTTTTTTTATAGAAAACAATAAGTGCGCTTCTGTAGGGCAGTTCATGAGTCTGCCCTTGATATTTAGCCCAGTCGTAAATAGTGTCGTGTGTGAATTGGTCATGCTCTAAAAAGTCAAGAACATGAAAACCCCAGCTTGTTGCAGGCATGGAGTCTATATGATGTTGAGTCTGGGTAATTTGTTTTTCTGATAGGATATAAGAGTCATAAGGAATATAGTCTTCTAAGTAAGTATAGGCATCAACACCTTGATACATACAGAATATTGGCTTATCTTCTGATTTTAGGGCAAATTTTTCAGAAACATAAAAGTCTAAGCTACGAGAAAACTTAATTTTGTCGACGAGATCTTTCTGACCTTGTAGAGAATAATATTCTTGGAAGTTTTTATATAATGACTCTTTTATCTCATGAGTTGAGGCTATTACCTGTTTTGGTATAAACCCTTGCTCAAAAATTTCTTTTAAAAGAATTCGAATCCTAGAATGAGAGTGCTCTGCAGAAAATATATAGAGAGGAATGGTTTTTATCTCCTTCCTTTGAGCGATAGGGTTTGCTGCAGTGAGAGAAGTTTTGCTTTCAGGAGCTTTTAGTGTAGGCGATGAGACTTCTTTATCTGAGAGAGAGAGAAATGTGATAATTTTGTTCTTTAGCTCTTCACTACACTGGTCAAAGTTTTTGAAGTTAGGCTTCTCGACATAGTCGAAGGCCCCAAGTTTAATTGCTTTTTGACCTAGGTCTTGATTATCCCGATTAACACTCGAAACAATAAGTACTGGCGGGTGACAAGAGTTGAAGTGCTTTTCGAGGTAGCCGACTCCATCTAAGTTTGGCATATGAAGATCTAGCGTAATCAAGTCGACCTTTTCTCTTGTCGTAGATAGGTATTGAGCAAGCTCGTTACCATCTTTACATTGCTGTACAAGGTTATAGCGACAGTCGTCTGTAAATATTTTTTTTAATATTTTTAAAACGGCCGGACTATCATCAACTGTTACAACATTATAACGCTCTCTTGAGCACTCTGGCGTTTCTATATATACATCACCCTGGTCTAGTTTTCTTTTGTAAATACAGGGACCCACCTTGGTTAGGTCTGTAGAGTAGTTACCTACGGGTTCACTAACTCCTGTAAAGAGTAAACCGTGATGTTCGAGCTTGTTATATAGATTTGTTATTGATTTTTTAATATTATCTTCACTGAAGTAAATAAAAACATTTCGACAGAAGATAATATCAAATTTCTCATGTTGCGTGAGAGGATTGAGAATATTATGTGTATGAAACTTACACTTAGCTCTTATAAAATCCTCAATTTGTGCACAATCTTTTCCGTGCTCTTTAAACCTACTCCAATATCCTGAGAGAAAGTGTGCGGGAATTTCTTTAACTTTATCGTATGGATAGATACCTTTCGTTGCGGTATCAATAGACTGCTGAGCAATATCAGTGCCAAGAATCTCAAAAGTCATTCCTGGATACTTATGCTTAATTTCCTGATCTAAAAATAATGCAAGACTGTAAGCTTCTTGGCCAGTTGATGCAGCTGCTGACCATACCCGAATTGTATTTCGTCCATTAGAGCGAATATGATCGATGATCTTACTTAGGTTATCTTTCAGATATTCAAAATGTATGATTTCTCTAAAAAGGAAAGTGTGATGAGTTGTTAAAAGCTCAACCAAGATAGGTTCTTCTTCTTGATAGTTTGACTTTAGAAAAATTAAATACTCTTCTGGTGAGGGCATGTTAAGCTCAAGCATTCTACGCTTGAGCCTTGTTGAAACCATTGTCGTAGATTTCTCATCAAATACATTGGCCGTGACCTGAGAAATCTTACTGATGACAAATTCAATGAGCTGATCCACTATTTAACCTTTTAGACGACTTTATTAAGCTGCTTGAGTTATTTCTTCAAGATCAAGAAGCTTCTCAAAGTTTAATAGAAATACTAAGTATTCTTCTGGTGATTTGTAGATTGAGTTAATGAACTTTGAATTCTTGTTTTTACTCGTCGATACAATTTCTGAAAGATCTGAAGGGAGTACATTAATTACTTTATTGATAGAATCAACAATAACTCCAACTTGAACATTGTTTACCTTTACGATGATAGTTGCACTCTCATTTTGTTCTGGTAGTGGCTCAATACTTAGTTTCGTCCTAAGGTCTACAACTGTTATAATTTGTCCTCTCAGATTCATTATTCCATTAATATACTTAGGTGAGTTAGGAAGAGGTGTCGTTTCGGGTATCGAAATAACCTCAATGACGGTGAGAAGTTCAACTCCATATTTCTCTTTTCCAATATTAAACTCTAGGTAGCGTAGACCTGATTCTTTCGATTCGTTTTCCATGTTAACTCCTGCTTAGCAAGCAATATCTATATGTGTATTATTCGATAGTTTGAAATAGTCTTTATATAGCTCTTTTAAATCGATAATGAAGGAAGGTTTTCCATTTCCAAGAATCGTCGCTCCAGTGATTCCGTTATAGCCCTTAATGTCGCTACCGAGCTCTTTTATAACAACTTGTTGTTTGTAGAGAACATTCTCAATAAGTACGGCAAACTTTCCATCCTTGTTTTCTGTAACAATGGCCGTCCCTTCCTTGAAATTTTTTGATGGTTTTTCAATTCCAAGTTTATCCACGAGTGAAAAAACTGGAATTATATTTCCTCTTAGTTTGTAGTAGAGACCACCATTTGTTGCTGAAGCAAAGTTCTCATTTGAAATTTGAACAATTTCATTTACTTGAGAAATGGGAAGAGCAAATTTGTGATTGGCCGATTCAATAATAAGTCCATCTACAATGGCCAGAGTTAGAGGAAGTTCTATTCTAAAAGAGCTGCCAACTCCGAGCTTGCTTTGTAGTGTTACTTTCCCACCAAGATTTTCAATATTTGTTTTAACGACATCCATTCCGACGCCGCGACCAGAAACTTCGCTGACTGTTTCTTTAGTCGAGAATCCAGGGTGGAATATGAGTTGAATTACTTCTTGATCAGAGATTTGAGTTGATTCGTTGATGATTCCCTTTTCAATACCTTTCTTACGAATAATATTGGGATCAATTCCTTTACCATCGTCAGTGATTTGAATAATAAGATTTGAACCCTCATGAAAGGCAAAGAGCTCAATTACACCTTGAGGATCTTTTCCTGCGGAATTTCTATCTTCAGGAGATTCTACCCCGTGATCAATTCCATTTCTTACGATATGTACTAAAGGATCAAGGATATACTCAACAACTTTCTTGTCAACTTCAGTCTCTTCGCCTCTAAGTTCAAGCTTTATATCTTTACCTAAAAGTTTACTGGTATCACGTACGATTCTCTGCATTCTTTGAAAGGTTGATTTCAAAGGAAGCATTCGAAGGCTCATGGCCATACTTTGTAGTTCTTTAAAGATTTTACTCATTTGAGAAATAGAAGTGTTGGCCAATTCATCAGTTATTTCGATTCCTCTTTTCTGCTCGAGTACTGTTTGTAGGATAACAAGTTCGCCAATATAGTCATTAACCTTATTGATTCGAGATAGTTTAACTCGAATATCTTCATCGACATCCTCAGCTTTAGTTGTTGATTTGGCAGGCGTATCTTTCTTTTCTAGTGTCTTCGCTTCAGCAATTACAGGCTGAGGAAGCTCTTGAATATTATTTTTCTCTTGATTCATACTTTCAAAGTCTGTTGAAAGTATATTTTCGAGTTCTTGATCAAGACTTGCTGAAATTTCTTCTACTTGTGAAGTCGACTCTTGTTCATCATTCTCCATGCCATGAGTTTCAGCTTCTTCTTCTTCTTCTTGGGCTATCTCTTCACCCTTTGAAGTATCATCTTCAAATTGACCCGCAAGGATAAGTTCAAGTCCGTCTACTACGGATTTAATATCAAATACGGCATCAAGATCTTCTTTGAACCCGGCAAGCATTTCTTCAACTTTGTCTTTAAAGTCGAAGAGTATATCAATTACTTTTGAAGTGAGAGGAATTTCATTTTGTTGAATTTTGAGAATTAAGTTTTCTGTATGGTGAGTTAACTCTGAAATTTGATCAAAGCCTACAGCTTTTGATGTACCTTTGAGGTTGTGAGCAACACGAAAGAGTTGGTTAAGCATTTCTTCCGTTGGGGTTGAGTTCTCTAGCGTGAGAAAAACCTCTTCTGCCTCTGATAATAAATCAGCTGCTTCTGAGATAAATTCCTGTTTAATTTCTAGTTCAAAATCATCCACACCGTTCTCCATATTCTGAATATTATGAATACGAAGTCTTTTCGGCCTATTTTGACCTTTTCTTAAACAAAACTATTAGTAGGCGGAAGAATTTACCTTGACTAAATAACGAGTAATAATAGGTGTTTAGAGTTATGAAGAAAGTAGTTTAGTTTGATATTTCTCTTGTACGTCCCTCGCCGAATAAAAAGTAAGTTAAGGCAAGAAGTGGGAGCATGATTCCAATTAAAGATGCTCTTAACCAACCACCTGCATCTATACTCCACGCACCTAGAGCGCTACCTATACCTCCTCCAAGGAAAATAAAAGAAACATAAACTCCGTTGAGGCGGCTTCTTAGCTCTGGAGCAATAGCGAAAACTTCACGTTGACCCGTTACCATGCTTAGGGTGACTCCCGCATCGAGTAGAATGGCACATAGAACCATGCAGATGATTCCTAAAGTAGAGCCCTCAGGAAAAAAATTAGTAATAATATAAGAGCTAATACTTAGAGTGAGCGCTAGGAAAGTAATGGCCTTTGCTTTTCCTGCGTCGGCGGCAATACCGGCAAAGGGAGCGACAACTGCTCCAGATACTCCTACTAAAGCAAACATAGCAATTTCAGTATGTGAGAAATGATAGGAGGAAGTTTCTAGGTAAAGCGGTGCAGAGGTCCAGAATAAACAGAAAGTTCCAAACTGAGTAGCTTGGTAGATTGATCTTCTTCTAAGAACCTCTTCATCTTTGAAAAGAAGAATCATGCTTTTGAGAAGCTTGAGATAGTTGCGATCCACCTCTTTTGACTCTTGAGGAGGAAGTTGCATCAGCATAAGGGTCCATACGAATACCATTGCAAGGGCACTTATGATGAATATGTAGTTCCATTGGCCTAGCTCAGCAACCAGGCTTGATAAAGGACGTGAGAGCATTATCCCGAGCATAAGCCCACTCATTAAAGTACCAACCGCCTTTCCGCTTTTTTCCTGTGGAACTAATCCTGTTATGTACGGGACGAGGACCTGTACAGAAGATGCACCAACTCCCGTGATAAAAGCACATATAATATATAAATAATAATTGGGAGCAAAGGCCAATCCAAGTGAGCCTAGAATTGTGATACCGATCATGCTGAGAATAAGTTTCTTAACTTTTAAGATATCTCCAAGTGGAATTAAAAAGAATACTCCAAGTCCATAGCCAACTTGAGTGGCCGTTGAAATTAGCCCCGCTTGTGACGGACTAACTCCAAGGGAGCTTGCCATCAGCCCAATAATGGGTTGGACATAATAATTATTGGCAACAATCGTTCCCACAGCAAATGCAATAATTGTCATGAAATATTTAGAAAAGTTGGGCGTGTTATTTTGTAAATCCATGGATGCAGTTTAATTCGAGTCACTACTATTAACTATTGTTATTTGTTAGGCAGTATAGTTTTTGAAAATATGATCGAGAGTTCTAGTAAGAGGGATGGAGCTTATATTTCTCCAATAATTCTTTGAATGGTTCACTTTTTGTTATTTTTGTAACTGCATCAAAAATTTGATCTCTTACATCTAGATCTGTTTTTTTTGAGACGAGAACGGAGTACTCACTCTCATTAAATGACGGTGGAAGGGGGACGACATTGCTGAGATTGATTTTTCTTTTTCTATATTCTTCAGCTGTGGCTTGGTTAAGTATTGCGGCTTGAACCCTTCCCATTTGGATAAGTTTAAGTATCGTTTTATCGTTTCTAACCTTAACGATATTCTTAAAGTGTTGATTCCAGTGATCGGCCTCAATGTATTCCCAGCCATCAACTAGAGCGACAGTAATTATGTCACTATAAGATAAGAGGTCTGATCTATTTCGAATATTATATTTCTCTTTGAATGTTTTGTTTATGTAAACGATAGTCTTTACTTGAACATAGCTTTGAGAGACATCTGCCCATTGTTTTCTTTTCTTGGTTTCGAGGGCCGAAAAGATAAGATCATTACTGCCTTTTTTAGTCTCAACAAGAAGTCTCTTCCATGGAATATAGTTGAACTTTATAGGGCAGTTTAATTCTTGAGCGATGAGCTTGGCGAATTCAAAGTCAAAACCCCCGATGAGTTCTCTTTTTTGATTTACAAAGAAAAACGGTGGAAATAATTCATACCCAGCTTTCAATGGCTTTTCGCATTTAGCTTGAGTATTGGAAAGAGTAAGTATTACTATAAATAACGGCCAGATTATTTTCATCGTGGTGAATTATCATACTGTTGAAATCTTGTTAACCAGTTAGTTTGAAATATAATGAGTAGCATATGAATTCTAAAATTTATTTATATGATTATTTTGTTGTTATTGTTTCAGACTCCTTAGATGTTTTGAGTCATAAGCACGCTGCAAATCAAGTTACATTCTCCCTTGAAAATAAAAATTTGATTTTAGTTGATGGTCGCGGTCGTAGAGAAAATTTATTTTTTATGATTCCTGCATTAGAGGAGCACCGGTTTGAAAATAGAAATTTAAACAATTTAACTATACTGATTGATTATGAGGGGCAAGTTCCTAAAGAAGAGTTTCTGGAAAAAGCTTACTCTATGATTATTGAAAATATAGACCATCTATCTGAACCTATACTCCAAGATGCACTTTCTTGTTTAGAAATTTTTTCTAAAACTGAAAAAGACGAACGCATCAAAGAGAGTATTGAGTATATCAATGCAGCTGATAGCTTTGAAGGCTTAAAGGCAAAATATTTAGCTGAAAGAGTCAATTTGTCAGAAGGACGTTTTCTTCATCTTTTCAAGTTGGAAATGGGAATACCACTTAGAAAATACTTACTATGGAGAAAGCTCAAGCTAGCAGCACAATCTCTGTGTACGGGAAATGACTTTACTACTGCAGCTTTCGAAGCGGGCTTCTCTGACCTTCCCCATTTATCAAAATTCTTTAAAGAAACATTTGGAATTACGATGAAAGATTTATTTAGCAATAGCAGGTTTATACAATCTTAAAGACTCTAAATGCAATAAAATAGATGGAACCAGTTAAGGAGCTAAAGTGATTCTTGATACAGACCATCCCAAAGTTAGAGAAGTATTTGAACGAATTGTTTCCCCTTGTAAAACAAAAAAGGAAAAGGCAATCGCCTGTTATAACTACGTCAGAGACCATATCAATTTTGGATATAACTCTTCTGATGATATTAAAGCCTCTGAAGTTCTCAGAGATGGATATGGACAGTGCAATACTAAAGCGACTGTCTTAATGGCATTTATGAAAATGCTAAATATTCCAACAAGAATACATGGTTTTAAGATTAATAAGAAATTGCAAAAAGGAGTATTCTCGGGAGTTATCTACTTCTTAGCTCCCGAAAGAATTCTTCACTCATGGATTGAAGTCAATATTGAGGGACAGTGGCATAATCTAGAGGGCTTCATTCTTGATGACGAATATTTGAAGTCGCTAAGGACTTACTTTTCTAAGGAGACCTCTCTTTGTGGCTTTGGGGTTGCGACTTCTGACTGGGAAGCTCCCCAGGTAGACTGGAGAGGCAATAATTGTACTTATATTCAAAAAGAAGGAATTGTAGAAGACCTTGGTATTTATGAGAGTCCGGATGAGTTTTATAGTGAGCATGGAACTAATTTAAGAGGGTTCAAAAGGTATCTTTATCGGTTTCTTGTGAGGCATATTGCTAACTATCGAGTTTCAAAGATCAGAAATAGAAAGATGAAAGAGCTGAATCTTTCATAAGAAGAATAATCTCCAATCCTTTATTATCCCTAGACAGATCTGACTCACTCTGCCATAAACTTATGTATCGATAAACATTTAATAAAGTGATTTAAACATGCGTGAAGCCACCTCAAATGATGGAAATTCTTTCGTCAGCCTCTTCTTTAATAAGCCTCGTAATTTTAAAAACGACTTTCTGTCAGGACTGACTGTTGCATTGGCCTTGATCCCTGAGGCCGTGGCCTTTGCTTTCGTCGCAGGAGTTCATCCCAAGGTTGGTCTTTACGCGGCCTTTATGATGGGTCTGATTACCGCCCTAGTTGGGGGACGTCCGGGGATGATCTCTGGGGCAACAGGTGCTGTTGCTGTTATTTTTGCACCACTTATTTTTAAAGTACAGGATATGGCAACGGCCAATGGAGCAAGTGTTGGAGAAGCTGCTACGATGGGGCTTAATTACCTATTTGCGGCCGTCATTCTAATGGGGGTATTTCAAGTGCTCTTTGGAGTGGGGAAGCTTGGAAAATTTATTCGACTGGTTCCACATCCAGTCATGTTAGGTTTCGTTAATGGTCTTGCTATTATTATCTTTAAGGCCCAGTTTTCACAGTTTACAGTAAAGGGCTCTTTATTGGATACATGGCCACTTACTGTGATGGGGTTACTTATTGCCCTTACTATGGGGATCTCTGTATTTCTACCTCGCTTAACAAAAGCTGTTCCAGCTACTCTTGTTGGGATTGTTGTAACAACTGTCGTGGGCCACTTTATCAATGTTTATAACCCAGGTCTTGTAAGAACAGTTCTCGACTTTGTTCAAGATCAGAATGCCTCAGTTACAACTCTTAAAGTAGGACTTCCAACTTTTGGACTTCCTCAAATCCCCATGACCTGGGAGAGCTTAAAACTCATAATTCCTTATGCCTTCTTAGCAGCAGCTGTAGGTCTAATTGAGTCTCTAATGACACTTACTTTAGTTGATGAGCTAACCAATACCCGTGGTAAGAGTAACCTGGAGTCTATTGGTCAAGGGCTGGCCAATATCATCAACGGCTTCTTTGGTGGTATGGGTGGATGTGCCATGATTGGTCAAAGTATGATTAATATTAGGGGAGGGGGAAGAGGTAGAACTTCTGGAATGGCGGCAGCTATTATGCTCCTTCTTTTTGTTCTCTTTTTAGCGCCTATTATTGAGGTCATCCCACTGGCCGCTTTAGTTGGGGTTATGTTTATGGTTGTAATTGGAACCTTTGAATGGTCAAGTTTACGTCTTTACAAAAAAATTCCAATGTCAGACTTCTTTGTGATTGTTCTTGTTTCAGTTGTAACGGTTTTAACTGACCTCGCGATTGCTGTATTTGTTGGAATTATTGTTTCTGCACTCGTATTTGCCTGGGAGCATGGTAAACATATTCAAGCCAAGAAGACGAAAGAGGGGAATAGGGTAAAGTATGAACTCGATGGGCCTCTTTTCTTTGCTTCGGTAACTAGCTTTAAAGAGCTCTTCGATTTCGCTAACGACCCGGAGCATGTCTATATTGACTTTAAGAATTCTAGAATATGGGACCACTCAGGTATTGAGGCCTTACAAAATGTAACTGAGCGCTACGCTCATAACGCAAAGAAGCTTCACCTTGTGAATTTAGGTCCAGATTGTAAAATCCTCATAGAGAAAGCAGAGAATATTGTAGAGCTAAGTGTTCAAGAAGATGCTCACTGGCACGTAGCTGATGATCAATTGGATTAAGCCTTCCTAAAAACTGAGCAAAATACTTTGAGCGGGAAGAATCTGCATTGATAGTGTTAAATCAATAGTTTGCCTACAATAGTAGGGTACCCCATAAAACTATTGAGGAGCCTTTGTGGATTCATCCCTAATTCAGAGCATATTTAGCTTCATGACCAATAATATTTTTCTCATTATTTACCTCTTCGCCATTGTTGAGGCCGTGCTGGTCGTTTTGATCTTCTTTTTAATGAGAAGCCACGAAATGACTCTTTTAGATGTAAGCGACAATCTTCTCAAAGGGTTTAAAGATGCACCTGATAAAGATTCTTCACAAAGTGCACATGACAAGATTCAAGCAGCTCTAGACTTCATTAATGAGAAGATTTCTACGAATCATAAGTTCAAGGCCGAATTTGCAAAGAATGCAAATTTGGTAACCAGAAGAGCGTTCTACGATCGCCATTACAAGATAGAGATTTTCGCCAGTGTTATGTCGACAATTGTGCAGGTCTTTCCACTTCTAGGTATCCTTGGGACTATCCTCGCTATCGCACAAACGGCACTCAACGGTTCACAGACCATTGATGTCTCAACTCTTTCAAGCGCCTTTGTTCTAGGAATGAATACGACTATTTTAGGGATTACTTTCTCCATTATTTTTATGATTGTAGAAAGTACTTTTCAGCCTAAAATTGAGAGAATCATTTCAGAGAGTTACTACTATAAGCAAATCGTTTCTCGTATTAATTTGTCCACTAAAGAGCTTGCACAAGATGCGAAAGAAGCTCAAGCTTAATAAAGGGGCGAAGATTGAATAATCCAATGCAGCCTCAATATAGAAGAAAGAAGCCGACAACGATCCAATTGACATCGTTGCTTGATCTTCTCTTTGTCATGGTCTTTGTTTCCTTGTTACAGCAAAAGACTCCTGTTCCAGATACTAAGGCGAAGCCAGTCACTAAAGTGGTGAAGAAGCCGGTTGTGGCCCAAAAGAAGAACACAAGTTCTTCCATTGAGGCTACATTCCATTTCTACGGCACGGCCCAGAATCCTAATCTTCCTAAAGGAAAGTACTTAATGAGGGGAGTTTACGATACTAAAACACGTGAGCTAAAGCTTGGGGGAATTGGCTGGATGGAGCGACCTAAGAACTACGATATGGTTCCGTTATCTGGGAAAATAGGCCCATCGAATAAGACATTTACTGGCCGTATCGAATTCCAAAGCTGTAAAGAGTTTACTCTTCAAAGAACTTCATCAAAGGGAAGCTCCCCTATTAGTGGTGAATGGAAGGGAAGTTACGAGTGTGGGCAGGGAGCAACAGGTCTTACTTTGACCATCCTTTAAGCTAGTTTTTGAAAATGGCCACAATGGATTTGAGTTGTTTCGAACCAAATTTGGCCATCATTTCAAACTCATCTCTTCTTACTGGGATGTTGATATTATCAAAAGGTTTCTCATTCTTATCAATTTCGGGATCATTGAAGTAAATGAAGCCTTCCTCCATTCCTGTTAGAATGATCCAGTGAGGAGCCTTCGTTTCAGTTAGGCGGTAGGCACTTATAAGCAATACTGGTAGTCCCCCTCTTTTAAAAATACTCTCAATTGTATTCCAGTCGTAGGCATCTTTATAGACTTTGATCTTCTCTTTGCGAATTTTCTTTTCAAATGAAGATTGAACGAGTTTGATGATTTCTTTCTTATGGGTTGAGCGAACTCCTTCTATAAAAAGAGGAGCTGAGCTATTTAGGTACAGCTCTACTTTAAAGCCTCTTTTGTGGGCAGCAAGGGCCAGTCCATGGGGGCCGCAGCCACCGTGTCCACTGGTCATAAAGATGGTTGTGGCCTCTCTCCAGATATCTACTTCTTCCTCACGACTGAATACGTATTTAGGATTTAGGGCCTTCATCGCCATCATCAAGGATGAGGGGCCGCAAGTAAAATCAGTTGTTTGTTCGTAATAGGGAACCTTTGGACCTTTAATGATTCCGCCAAGGGGTTTACGAATCTTCTTTTCGTAGCACTCAGCATCTTCATGGTCTTCATAGTAATCTTTCTTATGATTGAAGCGGCGATAGCCACTAGCTTCGTAGAGCTTGATAGCGGAGCTATTGGATGACTTCACCTCAAGTCGTAGGTAGGTGCAATCATTATCTTTTGCTAAGGATTCTAGCTTCGAAAGCAGCTTGCCACCAAGGCCTTGACCTCTGAAGTTACTATCGATGGCCAGGGAGTAGAGGCGAGCTAGTGCTGTACTCTTATGAAAGAGAAGAATACCATAGCCGACGACTTGAGCTTCGAGCTCTTGGACGAGAACCACCCCATGGGACAAGTCCATAAAATATTTAAAGTTTCTTTCGGAGAGTTGATCACTATTAAAAGATTTATTTTCCAATGAAACTAGGGTAGGTATGTCTGACTTTTTTGCGACCCTGAACTTCATATTTTACCCTCGATTATAAGAGAATTGTGGTGACCAAAAAGTAGAGTCATATTATCATTAAATCAGAATTCTAATCCACAAAATAATGAGTGGGTTGAGAATAGACATTTATCGAGCGACCATCTAGGAGCTCAAAGAGTTGATTGTATGAAAGAACTTGCTGTTCTTGTTGATGATCTTGAAGATTGGAACTCTTATTATCCTTCTGAGCATTTGATGCGTGCGAAGGATTACCTCTTTAATTACAACTATAAAAAAACAAGTAAACGCCCGACGAGAGTAATAAACTTATGTAAGAGTTATAAGTATCTCTCTTATGGTTATTATTGCTCTCTTTTAGCAGAGTCTAAAGGTCATAGAGTAATTCCTTCAATAAAGACATTAAATGATCTTAGCCGAAAGCAACTTTATCTCTATGACCTAGATGAACTTCAGGAGGTTGCCGAGGAGGCGGCCATAAAGTTTACTCGTAAAATTGATGGTCTAAAAGCTATTGCTTTTCGTTGCTACTTTGGACAAACCAAAGAAGGACTATTTAAAAAATTGGCCCGTGAAGTTTATGAGCAATTTCCTTGTCCCATTCTTGAAGTAAAGCTTATTCAAAAGAAAGTATGGAAGATCGACTCTATCTCTACAGTTTCGTTTACTGAGCTAAATGAATCGGAGGAAGAAACTTTTGCTCTATCTCTAGAAAAGTACTCAACTCAAATGTGGAGAGCACCAAGCTCAAAGAAGAATTACGTATTTGATCTTGCTATACTTGTTAATCCAGAAGAGAAACTTCCACCGTCGGATGAAATGGCTTTGTCGAAGTTTGAAAAAAACTTTGAAGATATTGGTATCTATTGTGAAAGGGTTAGTCGAAAAGATCTTTCTCGAATCAATGAATTTGATGGTCTCTTTATTCGTGAAACAACGACTATAAAGAATCATACCTATACTTTCAGTCATAGAGCTCAACAGGAAGGTTTAATTGTTATTGATGATCCTGAAAGTATTCTGAAATGTACCAATAAAGTATTTATGCACAAGTTGATGGAGAGCAATGAAATACCTCAGATTCCGTCTTACTTTGTTTCTGATCATAAAGACAGCACTCTAAGTTATCTTGAAGAGCTATTTAATTACCCAATGGTATTGAAGATTCCAGATGGTAGTTTCAGTATTGGTGTGAAGAAAGTATCTGATCGTAATGAATTAAAAAATTTACTTAGTGAATTTCTTAAGAAGTCATCTTTAGTTCTTGTTCAGAAGTTTATTCCTACAGAATTTGATTGGAGAATTGGTGTCCTGAGAGGTGAGGCTTTATACGCATGTAAGTATTTTATGAGTCGTGGCCATTGGCAAATTTATGATCATAGTAAAACAGGAGATGACTTCTCTGGAGATTCAGAAACTTTAAAGATTGAAGATGTTCCGAAACATGTTCTTGATACGGCCGTCGGAATCTCTAGGCTAGTTGGAAATGGCCTCTATGGTGTTGATCTAAAAGAAGTTGATGGTGTGTCCATGGTCGTTGAAGTTAATGATAATCCGAGCATTGACTCAGGTGTTGAAGATGTCATTCTTGGTGATGATCTTTATAAGAAAATAGGTAAAGCATTTATAGAAGAAGCAAAGCTTAGAGCTGAGCTCGATTCAGGAAATTTGGGATGAATACCGGTAGTCATTTAAAGACTTATCGTATCTTTGATATAGCCCATGAGGTCTTGATGGATGAGGCTTACGATAAGTTAGCTGCACTTGGGCCAACTCATAAATATACTTTAAAACGATTAACTAAAGACTTTCTTTTCTCAGATATTCCACTTGTTGTGAATTTGGGAAATGATTTTGTCGATGATGTTGAGGTCACGACTGTAGTAAAGCTATGGAGCTATGGTGCCATATCACTTTGCATGACCATTGCTTATGAAGGGTCGGGAAACAGGGAAGAGTTAACAGAGTGGTTAAGAAGATGGTGTGAATGCGAAGCTGTAGACGCCTACTGTCTAGAAAAAATTGAAACGTTGAAGTCTATTCTTGAAAAAAGTCTAAAAGGAGCATCTACTTGGGGGCAAAGAGAAGAGTATAGTATCTTTGTAACGAATTCGACGTTCAAGCCACTGGATTTTTGGATTGAAGATCAATTCGTTTATAATTTCTTAACTATGGAAACAAAGGTCTCCTTGAGCTCTGAAATGATTCAGCCAATTAAGGAGTGCTCACTTTCTTATGGTCAGAATGATCTAGTTATTATTGACTGGGATAATGGCTTTGTATTCTCTAGTGAAGATGTTGATGACATTTGTGATGTTGTTGAGTTGGCCAATGTTCAGCTTCTTGAACTTCGCTTCTTTGATGACCTATTAGACGCAAAACTCTCTAAGTTATACCGGCAGGTTGTTGAGAAGCGTCCTTCGGTTTTTAATAGTACTATTGCCTTACTTTCTAGAGATGCGAGTCAACTGTATATAGAGACGAGTGAGGTTGTAGAGAGAATTGAAAACTCGCTAAAAATTGTTGGTGATATTTACTTTGCTAGACTTTACCGTTTAGCACTAAAAAGGCTACAGCTTATTCAATGGCAGGGTACAGTGGATAGTAAGCTTAAAAATCTACTTGATATTTCTCAGATGTATACAGGGGAGCTGAATACTAAGAGAGGCTTCATTATGGAAGTTGTCATAATCATACTTATTGCTGTAGAAGTCTTTCACTTTTTTAGTCCTTATTTGGAAAAGGGCTTAGCCCTTATATTAAAACTGGCACGAGTGGCTTTGTAAGATTGGTCACTGATACAAGGAAAATGAAATGAATTTTAAAGAATTTTTTGAAAGAAACTATCGTCACTTCAATGCCGCATCCCTAGTGGATGCATCTCAAGGCTATGTGGATTGTTTGGCCGCAGGAAATAAAATGCTTATCTCTTTGGCAGGTGCCATGAGTACGGCCGAGCTTGGTGTTAGTCTTGCTGAGATGATTAGAAATGATAAGGTCCAAATTATTTCTTGTACTGGGGCCAATTTAGAAGAGGATATTATGAACCTTATTGCTCATTCTCACTACGAGCGTGTTCCTAATTATCGGGATCTAAGTCCAGAGGATGAGGAAGCATTATTGGATAAAGGGTTTAATCGTGTAACTGATACTTGCATCCCTGAGGATATGGCCTTTCGTAAACTTCAAAAATACTTACATCGTGAGTGGAAGAATGCTGCAGATAATGGAGATCGATTTTTCCCTCATGAGTTCTTATACAAAATTATTAAATCAGATGATTTTAAATCTGAGTATGAGATCGATCCCGCTGACTCTTGGGTTGTGGCCGCTTGTGAAAAAGGTATTCCCATTATCGTTCCTGGATGGGAAGACTCTACAACGGCCAATATCTTTGCATCTTATTGTTTAGATGGTGAATTTGATCCTACTCTAGTAAAGGGCGGCATTGAGTATATGATGTTCCTTGCTAAGTGGTATACGGATCATTGTGGTGATAATGGGATTGGCTTCTTTCAAATCGGGGGCGGAATAGCGGGAGATTTTCCCATCTGTGTCGTACCAATGATTAATCAAGATATGGAAGGTGAAGTTCCTCTTTGGTCTTACTTTTGTCAAATATCGGATTCGACGACAAGCTTTGGCTCATATTCAGGAGCTGTACCCAATGAGAAAATAACTTGGGGAAAACTATCTTCGAAAACACCAAGGTTTGTGATTGAGTCAGATGCAACCATTGTTGCGCCTCTGATTTTTGGATATGTCTTAGAAAGTTAAATGAGTTCCTCTTCCCCTATGGCCGGGGGAAGAGGATATGTTGAATTAGTATCTTAGTAAGTATTCGACATAGAAAAATTTAGAACTATCAATATTGCCAGTGAAGTAATCACCGTGGCTAAACATTGAAGCAGCAAGCTTTAATGTTTCATATTTATTCTTTTTGTAGCTTGCAATAAGATCAAACTCATTACCTACATCATCTTTAGACGTATCTCCTGCAAGAATTGCTGAGGTTGCTTGGTTATAAGCACCAAAGCCAGTAGATTTTTGTTTAAAGTTCATCCACTTAAACTTGAAACTCCAGTCACTGCTAACTTTATAGTTTGCACCAGCATAAATGGTCTCTAAGTTTCTTCTTCCAACGACATCGATAATACCATTCCACGCGTGGCGATTTGTATAAAGATGATCAAATGCTACTGATGACTGAGACCAACCAATATAGGACTTTAGGCCAAAGTCAAAATTATAACCCAATTCGAGATCTATATTATGTTCATTTCGATCTGTTTGCTGGTGTACTTGAAGAATATCTTCTGTTCGGTAAGTAATATTATTCCATTCACCTTTTAAGCGTACACCGTAAGTATTGGTTTCGAGATTGGTTGTTCCATTTACATTATTGCGAATAAAGTATGTATCTAACTCAAGCTTATCTCTCTTAAGAATTTTATAATAGAGTAATGTAAGGTCAGAGTCATCATTTGCATCTGTCGGATCAGCACCTTCAGAAAGTTTTGAGTAAGCAAGATCAAGTTGACCTTCGCCTATTTCAAACATCAACTTAACAGAATCAAATGTTAATCCTCCAGCTGTCCAGTTTCTTCGGCCGAGAACAACATTGTCTCCATAATTAAGTTGTTGGCGACCAATCTTATAAGAGAAAAAGTCACCCTTGGAAAGAATATAGGCTTCAAAAATATCAATACCTTTATGGTACTTGTCACCACTAGAATTACGAGCCGTATCTCCAGCATCATTTGTCTCTGCAATGGATTGTCCAAAATTATTTGTGACTTGCGGAGTAAATGTAAAGGATATTTCCTCGTTAAGCTTGAGATTGAAGTTTGCACGTGCCCTAAGTTCAGTTAGGTTTCTGCGGTCACTATTTGAGAATGTAAACTCTCTATTTTGGTTTCGTAACCTAAACTCACCACTGTAGTTCATTTCTAGCGCAGATGTGCTAAGTGAAATTGCTCCTGTTAATAGGAGCAATGAAAATTCCTTTTTCATAAAAGAGTCCTTTCTGACGGTTTTTATTAAGCAACATCAGAATAAGACTCTTTTTCATTTGAATCAACGATTTCCATTTGTTTTTTTTCATTTATTGGGATGGGCACCGAAACATCTGAGTGATCTACTTTTTGAACTAGTGTTCTAAGATCAATAATATTTTTTGAAATTTTATTAACAGACTGGCGTACTTTCTTAGACGAATTATTAATATTTCCTGCCGACTCATTAGTTGATGAAGCAGAGCCTGATATATTTTGCATGGCCTGATTTACTTCTTGAACGCCGATGAGCTGTTCACGAGAGGCTTCAGACACTTGATTACTAGTAGAAGCTACCTCACTAAAGTCTCCTGAAACTTTCAATATTACTTCTTTACATTGATTACCCAGTTGAACACTTTCTTGAACATATTTTTGGTTTTCAGAAATAGAAGCACTTATTTTCGATTTAGAGTTTTCAACAATTTCTGTTACTTTAGAAAGACTCTGATCAAGTAACTTGGTTATTTGATCAGCAGATTCTCCACTTAGTCTTGCCAGGTTTCCAACTTCTTCTGCTACTACCGCAAAGCCTTTTCCATGCTCTCCTGATCTGGCAGCTTCAACTGAAGCGTTGAAAGACAGAAGCTTTGTTTGGAAAACAATATCATTGATAACTTTTGTTTTATCATTTACTTCATTGAATACTCGAATAATTTCAGAGAGCTCATCATTACTTTTTTGAATAGTCTCTGAAAGACTCAGTGAGCTCGTCTCTACATCTTGGATTCTTGAACTTAGTTGCTCTAGGTAGTTAACACTACTATTAATTAAACCATTACTTTGTTCTACGAGATTAGATACTCTGTTTGCTCCATCAGTATTATTCTTAATCATCTGTGTGATTTCTTCCATTGATGAAGTTGTCTCGGTTGTGGCCGAAGAAAGATTACTTGATACGGCCCTCATCTCTACAGATCTTCCATCAAGTTCATTACTAATCGTATCAAGGTTTTCACCTTCTTCATTCATTGCTTCGACAATATTTGTGATTTTAGAGTTGATAGATTTTGTAATAAAGAATCCTAGAAGTAGAGATAATAGTATACCAGCTGCTGAAATACCCATGATAAGGTTGTTTACAATGGTATAAGTGCTCTGAGCATCTTGAAATTCTTCTGCTCCATAATTAAGAATAAGTTCTTGAAGTTGATCAAGCTGGGATCTGGAGTCTTCAAAGTTTTGATAAATAGATCCAAATGATTTTTTAATTAGCTGATGACGGTTTTCATCAGTAAGTTGCAGATTATCACTCTTATTAAAGAGAAAGTCTTTTTCAGTTTCAGCATCCCATTTATTGAATTTTTCCTCAAATGCACTGATGATCTTGAGCTCTTCAGGAGTTTTTTCAAGTTTTTTATAAATATTGAAGCGCTCCATGACTTGACCTTTGTTTTTTAGATAGTCGGCCATTTGAGACTTGATCTCTTTTTCACTTAACCCTTCAATTAAAAGCGATCTTTCAGCAACAAGCATTTGTTGATAGTCTCTATCTGCTTGAACTAGGCTGTTGATACTTGGCAACCTTGTGGAGAATACCGAATTTAACTTGTGGTTAATCGATGTAAGTGAATAATACCCTATACCAGCGAGAGTTACTTGAACTGCAAGCATGATGCTAGAGAGGACTAGGAGCTGTTGTTTTATAGTTCTATTTTTCATGGATTTTATATCGGAGAGAACTTGAAAAAATATTAAGAATAATTTGTCTTTTTATTTATGAAAAAAGAGCGCTCTTCACATATCTAAATCATGAAAGTTGGATTAGTTTTTTGAGAATCCTGCAAGATCCTATTTTTACAACGAATTTAATGTGAACAGAGAAAAATTAGTTACTTAAAGAGCTAAAAAAAAGTTACTTTTTAGGTAAAATTTTCCTCTCATACTCAATAACGTTTTCAAGAGATTGGTGATGAAACTTTATTGAACAACCATTTAATTCAAGTTCAATATCAGGATTAATTTCTTTTTGCATGGCCTTTAATTGAAAGGATAAGTGGGGGTACCTTTTTATAAAAGATTGAAAGGATTCATCGATTATAACTTCAATATGTTCAAGACCCTCACGGGTTATTTTTCCGGGCTTAGGTGCAGGGATTTCCAGTAATGGAATTAGCCAGTCCTTATAGGAGAGAGGTTGATGAAGCCTGTATGTTGCTATAAGTCTCCCATTGACATCACTTTCTATGAGTAGGGTACCTAGGCTTTCAGCAATGATCTTGGTGCTCTTATAGTTTTCCTCAGATGAAGTTCTATAGCAAATATGGTCAATTTCCTTTCCGGAGAGAGATAGGCCCACTTGATCGAGTTGATCAAAAAGACTGTCTAGGAAAGGAGTTATATTATTAAGAAGCATAGATTCTTTATATTAAAGAATAATTGAATAAAAAGCTAAAGTTTTTTTGTCGGGTACTCGATAAGTAAGAATGAAAAAAATCTACTCTGCAACACAGCTTCCTAATAGACCTAGTTACTTGACTCCTAAGAAGGGGCCAAGTGAGGAAACTAAGCAAATATGGAAGCTGGCTTCTGAAGTAAATTATATCAATAAGCAAACTGAGTTCATTAAGGAATATAATTTAAAGCCTTCTGAGTTTGCTCAGTTAAATAAGAAGAAGCTCGATATCCTATAATTGCCCCATATGAATCAATAAAGAAATTTTATAATATTAAGGGGTGAAAAAACTTATCGCTCTTATACTTATATCCCTTTCTTTTTCTTCTTTCGCTCAAATCGAAGGCGTATACACGGTCATCATTAAGAAGCAGCAAGAAAAGGAAAAGAGTCGCTGGACTCTAGCTGACTGGCTAATCACAAAGAAAACTATCGCACTTCAGGATCAATGGCTTGCTCTACATAGCTCCACTACGTGGGTTGAATTTATTCTCGACTATGCTGGAGGTGGGGTTGAAGAGAACTCTGATGCCGTAACAACAGACTTAGACTTAAATCAGTGGGGAGCATCTCTCTACATTAAATTCTTAGGTATCGAATACAATTCAAGAAGCTTTAATCGGCTTTACGATTCTTCTGACTTAAGACTGAATCTCTTAATCCTTGGCTCCTCTGTGCAATCAACTCACTTAAGAGCATTCTATGGAAAGAGAGACTATTTATATGAGAATTTTTCTACTTATGAGCAGGACTTTTGGGGGGCACATATCTCATTTTATCTCCTAAGCTTTCTTGGCCTAGAGACCCAATTCACAAAGTATAATAAGACAGCTTCCGAAAATACTCTTTTCACTTCGGATGGAGAGCGCAGAGAGTTTGGAGCTTTCATCGATTTATGGATGTTGCGCCTTTATGCAACTAAGTTTCGTGAAAGGATGATCTTTCGTGGTGGAAGCTTCAAAAAGACCACTGTTGAGGGAACATTGTTTGGAGCGAAGCTCTTCTTTTGATTGTCCGATTAAAAATGCCTCAAGATTAAGTAAGATGAGTGTATAAGTCATTGGAAAGACTTTAATATCTTTAGATTGTGCGGCGTGTAAAAACTACAAATACAAACACTTACCCAAGTATTTAGATTATATTGAGGGCCATGAGTAATGAAGAGATCAGACACTTAACTTTTAAGGGTTATTTAGAAGCACAGTTGAATAAGCGCTGTGAGAAGAATCCATATTATTCATTACGCGCCTTTGCTCAGTTTTTGGATATTGATCATTCGACCCTTTCCCAAATGATTAGGGGAAAGAGAAAAATAACTCCAGCTATGCAGCAGCGTCTAGGAAGTAAGCTAGGTCTTGGGCCAAAAGAGCTAAAGCAGTTCGATCCAACTCTAAATTATTCAGAGGTAATGTTGGATCTTTTTGAGATCACATCTGAGTGGTACTACTTTGCAATAATGGAGCTCATGGTTGTGAATGACTTTAGGCCTGATCCCAAGTGGATTAGTGAAAGGCTAGGGGTAGAGATCGGTGAGATTAAATCTGCGATACTACGTTTGGTAAATGCAGGCTTTATTTCCATTGATAGTGACGGCAATTGGGTTGATACGTCGGCTAAGAATGTTACGACTCTTGATCACAATTTGACTTCTCCGGCACATATTAAAATGCAGACACAGTTACTTGATAAGGCAGCCGATGCCATGGGGAAGTACGGCCTTGAGAAGAGAAGTCAGACGGGAATGACTATGGCGATAGATAGATCAAAACTCCCTAAAGCAAAAGAGATGATAATTAAGTTTCAAAGAGAGTTGTGTGCATTCTTAGAAGATGGAGATCAAAATGATGTCTACCATCTAGGAATTTCGCTCTTTCCAATGACTGATGGTGATGAATAATGAAATCAATTTTAGTACTTCTTTTTCTATGTTTAAGTATTATGTCCCAAGCTCGTGAAGAGCTTATGGGAAGAGAAAGTCATGGCGGAGATTCTCTGGCCGTAGAAGTAATTCAATCAATGAAAATTGGAATGAGTAAGTTAGAAAAAATTGATGGAAGATTGCCAGTTGAAAGAGAAGAGTTAGAGGCAACTATTTCTAAATTACGGGTAATTGTGACGAATGACTTACTGGAAGTAGAGCATGAAGGAAATAAGCAAGTCTCTACAGCGATTAATTTCTATCAAAATAGTAACACTCCAGTTATTAAAATAAACCGTCAAATGTGGAAAGGAATGACCACTGCGCTTAAGCATGCTTTAGCATTACATGAGCTACTTAGCCTTCATGCAATAGAGAGAAGTTTCGTCTACAGTTTCTCTTCAAAAATTTATCGAAATATTCTAAGAAATGAGCTTCGTAATGCTGGCTATATTTGTGATGCAAACTTTGACTTGATATCACAAACCGAGCTATCTCAGCTCTTGGGAAGTTACAGCTATGACGGAGGAGTAATATCCTTTAAAATTTTTGTCGACTATATGGATAACTCCATCAAATATATCTATAAATTGAAAAACCAGATGATAGGAGAGTTTACCACCTCCTCAGATTCTCAGCTTTGCTTTAATAAAGAGCTGAAGCGATACTACCTTCCAATGGCTGGGTCACTTATTGAACTGGAAATGAGTTCTGATAATATATCGTTATTCAATGTAATAGATCCAGAAAATGGGATTAGAATTGTTTTTGATAAAAATTAGTTAACGTAGTTGCTCACGGATAGCTTTTACGGTTGATACGCTATCGTCTACAGACTCGATACTTTTTTGAAGAATCTCTCTTTGCTGATCATTAAGATCAGTTTTTGATAAAATTTTAAGTAAGCTTTGTGAGGTTACAGATTTATTGATGAGCTTATGTAGGAGCTCTCTTAATGTATCAATATCTTCCATGAGTGCTCCTTGTCTTTAAAATTGACCTTTCTCTGGGTTTGTTGCTTTTCCTGCCCACACAATTCTTAGATCTTGAATTCTTTTGAGAGACTGAGGTACAAGTCTTTTTTCTCCTTCTACAAATTCGAGCTTGAAGGGAGCACCAATCTCTGGATAAAGACCGTCTAAATAGTCACTCAAGAATTGAGAAAGCTCCTTGAGAGCATGAATTGTAGTGTTGTCAAAAATATAAAATAAATTATAACGATTATTTATTTTTAAATAAATAGATTTAAATGAATGAGGTTTCTTCCTTTTGGTATAAAAAGGATTAATATAATCATATCTCGAAAACTTGATTGAATAGTCGTGTAGAAATTCTTGGAAGTCTTTTATGCTGGGAAATTCCATGAAACCTTTGAGTGTAAATTAAGCTGTCATTAAGCACTTTCTTTTGTGCCAACAATATTCAATTTTTTCTAGAAGGGCCAGATCCTCGACTGGACGTATTAGATAATTGTCGATTCCTGACTCAAAGGCGCGAACAATTTCATTGGGATTGTCATCATCACTCAACGCTAAAATGGGAATATTCTTCAATTTAGAATGTGATCTGATCTTCTTAATGAGCTCTGCACCATCACCGTCAGGAAAGTGGAATTCTGAGATAATGAGATCAATCTTTTCGCCCTTCTTAATCAGTTGATTAATCTTGATAAGAGACTCTTGATAGTTCTTTATGGGAATACATTTTCCTTTAAAGCCGAGATTGCCAAGGGTTTGAATGACCAAGTTTCGGTAAACAGACTTACTATCAATTAAAAGAATCGTCAGATTTGTTGGAACATTCATAGTTATTCATTCTAAACGAAGTTTGTAATTATATAAACGTAGGTTGTTTTGACCTAGAATAGACAAATCTTGGATACGAGATTACAGGCGCTTACGATTATAGTGAACAAAGTTACCAAATTAAAAGGGCAGTAATTCCAATGGGGCTTTATTTTCTGACCAGGTAGGGCCTTTCTTGTTGAGTGATTCTCCAGCAAGCATTCGTTCATAAACTTCGACATAATCGCGAGTTACTCGTGCCATATTAAAGTTTGTTTCAACATAGTTACGAATGGACTTTGAATCATAGATAAATTCTTGGGATCCTAGAAATTCAATAATCTCTTCTTTGCAGGAGAATGTTTGCCCAACCTCAGGAGTAATCAGTTCTGGGAGACTACCATATTGACTACCAAAAACGGGAAGGCCAAAGGCCATCGCTTCAATGATAGCAATTCCAAAAGGCTCATGCCATCGTACAGGAAAGAGGAGGGCATCGCACTTCTTCATGATTTGATTCTTCTCTTTCCCTCCCATAATTCCATGTGAATGAATATAGCGAGAAGGGAGAAAGCTTCTACCACCAATAATATGAAGGTGCTTCTTTGTGGCCTTTGCAATTTGTGTAGCTTGCTTGAGGTTCTTTACCTTCCAAGATGCTTTTGCCAGAAAGAGGAGTTGATTAACTTGCGAGAGATCTCTTGGAATAAAATCAGGATATTCATTAAAATCGATTCCATTGTGAACGAATTGGTCGGAGCCGTGTACTGCTGCATGTTTTTTAGAAACAAAAACAGTATTCAATGGAAAAACTTCGCCTGGTTGTCCATTGCCATGGATATTTGTAAGGATGGGAAGTTCAAGGTCTGTCGGGTGATTATAGGTGAGATGAACAAGATCGGCATCTTTAGGAACAACGCGCTCCCATTTTTCATCAGCAGGATTTTCTATGAGCTCAATACCGTATGGTGCAACATTAGATTCTCTGTGACCAATGAGGACAACTTTATGGCCAAGCTTTACCAATTCCTTCATATGCCAGAAGAGAATTCTCTCTATTCCACCATACTTAGTCACAGGAAGCACCCCATTGTGCTGAAATACGATTTTCATTTATAATATCCTTTTAGGCTTAGAAAATAAGCAAATCCCTTCTCAGTATAGACGAGTTGATACGCAATTTCTTTAGGAAAGATTATGACGAAAAAAATTGTTCTTACAGGTGGCCCAGGTGGTGGAAAAACAACAGCTCTTGATATTTTTAGAAGAGAGTTTCGTGATGGACTTGTGATTGTTCCAGAGGCGGCAACCATTCTCTTTGAAAATGGGCTCAAGAGGGGAACAACTTTTGAAGACCAAAAGAGAGTTCAATTAGGGATTTATCATTTACAGAAAAGTCTTGAAGCTGTTTTTGAACGATCTAATCCCGGCAGTTGCCTGCTTTGTGATAGAGGAACCTTGGATAGTATTGCGTATTGGCCAAACTCGGAGCACAGTTTTTTTGAGTCTGTTCATTCTTCATTTGATGAAGAATTAAATAGGTATGATGCTGTTGTATTCTTTGAAACGGCCGCTGCATCAGGAGATTCGATTTCAAGTAATAACCCGCAGAGGCAGGAGACAGAGAAGCAGGCCATTGAACTCGATAGAGCATTACAGAAAATATGGTCAAAGCACCCCAACTATCATTTTATTCCTAGTGGAAACTCCTTTGTGCATAAGGTGAGAGAGGGTTTAAGGGTCGTTTCAGACGTTGTTAAATGCTGATTCGGATATCCCGAAGTTAGGTAGGTTTTTTCCTAACTCCCCTAAGATATTTGTTAAAGTCATCTAATAATTGATTTTAACTTGCTAATTTTAGGTGGATACCATGTCGACTGTAGTTTACAGCTTTTTATTTTTCCTGATGATCTTTGTAATTATCGGGGTTTCCTCAAGTATGAAAAGTAAGAAGAGTAACTCTGATTACCTTCTTGCAGGACACGATATTCCTCCGTGGCTTGCTGCCCTTTCTGCAGTGGCCACTAACAATTCTGGGTATATGTTTATCGGCTTAATTGGCTTTACCTACACCAGTGGGCTTCAGTCCATATGGATTATGGTGGGCTGGATTCTTGGTGATCTTATTATGGCAAGATTTGTTCATAAGAAGTTAAGAGAAGTTACTGAGTCAAAGAAACTGCTTAGCTTTGGAGGTGTTCTTTCTCGTTGGCACGGAACAGACTTTAGGAAATTGAGACTTCTCGTTGGAATTATCACCGTTACTTTCTTGGGTATTTACGCTGCTGCTCAGTTTAAAGCGGGATCAAAAGCACTGCATGTGCTCTTTGGTTGGGACTATAGTACTGGTGCTATTATCGGTGCCATTATCGTTTTTGCTTATTGTTTATCAGGTGGAATTAGGGCCTCTATTTGGACGGATGCTGCACAATCATTTGTTATGATCTTGGCAATGGCACTACTCTTTTATACTGGGTTGGATAAAGTAGGAGGCTTTAGTAATTTTGTTGATCAGCTCGATGCTGTTGCTCCAAATTACTTAAGTGTGCGACCAACTGGATTACCACTAGATAATTATGCTGGGGCATTCTTCTTTATTCTAGGTTGGACATTTGCGGGATTTGGTGTGATTGGACAACCCCATATTATGATTCGCTTTATGACAATTGATAATACTGAACATATGAAGAAAACGCAGACATATTACTATAGTTTCTATGTTGCCTTTACTCTTCTAACTTATGGAGTGGGGCTAATGGCCAGGCTATTGCTTCCAGTAACTAGTAACTTCGATGCAGAGTTAGCGCTTCCAACACTGAGTCAAATTTTACTTCCTGAGGTTCTTATTGGTGTTGTATTAGCAGGGCTATTTTCTGCAACAATGTCTACGGCCGACTCTCAAATTCTTAGTTGTAGTGCTGCTGTTACGAGAGATATAATTCCTCGAGAAAAAGACACACTCATTATCACGAAGCTTACGACAGCATTTGTAACCATAGCGGCTTTATTAGTAGCTCTCTTTGGTGGGCAAAATGTATTTGAACTTGTGGTCCTGTCATGGAGTGTTCTTGCGGCTGCATTTAGTCCACTATTATTTCTATATACGTTAAACTTCAAAGCATCGGAGCTTACGGCCATTCTTATGATAGTAAATGGTGTAACAGCTACTCTCTTTTGGAGACTATTAGGTCTTGGCGCTTCTATGTATGAAGTGGCACCAGGAATTGCAGCAGGTTTAATCACATACTTTATACTTAGTAGAACCAGTTGGAATGACATGGATGCAGAAGAGACGGCTTCTTAGTAAAAAAATATTTGCCATGATGGAAATATACAGTTAATTTGCGCACTCAATTTTGAAAACCTAAAGGGGTGGCCATAAGGCCTGAGACTATCCACTAATTTTTTAGTTATGTGGAGGAACCCTAGAACCTGATGCGGTTAGTACCGTCGGAGGAATTAGGCATGAGTCTACGAAGATCTATTGTTATTTCCATTTTTTCTTTCTTTTTTCTCAATCCAGCAAATGCTCTAGAGCGCTTTACAGTCTTTGGTGATGAGCTTCTCTCTCAAAGTATTATTTCAAAGAGTAATACCACGACATTTGAAAAGCGTGACCTCGAACAAATACCTAATGCTTTCCTACAAGATCTAGCTGAGTTTACTCCAGGTATGACTTTTACCGGTGGAACATCTAAGGGGAGATTCTTTCAAGTAAGGGGAATTGGAGAGCGTTCATCATATGAAGGCATGCCAAATTACTCGGTTGCATTGGTTCTTGATGATATTGACTACAGTGGATTTGGCAATGTTATGTCTATGAGTGATATCGAGCAAGCTTCCATTCAGCGTGGCCCACAGCTTACAGTTCAAGGCCCTAATGGTATTGGAGGTCTGATTAGTTTGAGAACAAAAGAGACCACTTCCGAATTAAGTGGCGAAGCAAAGGCAGGCTTTGGCAACTTTAACACACGTAATGCTTATGTGAGTGCATCGACTTCTCTTACTAAGAATCTATCTCTTCGCTTAAGTTCACAATTTTTTAAATCAGATGGATATATCAAGAATCAGTATTATAGAGACGAAAATACGAACTTTTCTGATGATCGTTCACTAAAAGGTAAGTTAACCTATCAAACTGCAAAGTGGGATATTACTTATAATTTTCATCACTTTAAGTTTAATGATGGTTATGATGTCTTTAATCAGGCCAATGCTAGAACGACATCAAGTGATCAACCCGGTATTGATAATACCGAAGTCAATGCTCAGTCACTGAAAGTGGAGCGTGACTTTGGTAATATACTTTCATCAACTACATTCATGTATTTAAGGTCCAATTCGGAATATAGCTACGATGAAGATTGGGGAAATGATGAGTACTGGAATGCTCTTGCAGGATATAACGATAACTACAACTACTTCATTACTTTCCCGAAAAAACGTGAGCGAAAAAGTATTGATCAGCGTCTGTATTTTGAGCAAGGAGAAGTCCACTCCCATATGGGTCTATATATAAGAAAAGATAGTGAAGATACTAGAGAGTGGGGCTTTAAAGATAATGCTCAGAGAAAGGATATTCAGGCAGAACTTGAAGTCGAGCAAGTGGCCCTATATGCTCAACTTGGTCGATCACTTTCTCAAAATATTGAGTTAGTTCTAGGGTCTCGAATAGAAAATAGAAACTCTAAGTATACAGATTCTCAAGATATTTATGCTAATCCAGGAGAGTTACTTTGGGGTGCTGAGGCCTCACTCATCTATAGACCTAGAAAGAGACTAAAAACCTACTTAAAAGTTGCTCGTGGGTTTAAGGCCGGTGGTGTGAATACTCAACCCTCTGTGGAAGCTAGTCGTAAGGTATTCAATAATGAAAAGTTATATTTAGCAGAGGTAGGAATAGATCTTAGTATAAATAGAAGTAGCTATATAAAAGCTGCTGCGTATGCAATGTATCGAGATGATATTCAAGTGAAAACGTCTTATCAGGATGACCCTTCTGATCCGTCGAGCTACACTTTTTATCAAGATAATGGATCAAGTGCTAAAGTCTATGGGCTAGAAATAGAAGGTCGCCAAGAATTAATCAAGTACTTTTCTATTAAGTATGGAATGGCCCTTATGAATTCTAGTTATGGGAATTATAACTATGGCCCACGTAATTTAGAGAATCGTGAGTTATCGTATTCTCCAGAGTATCAATTTAACTTTTCACTAGACTATGAAAATGAATCAAACGGACTCTTCGGATCAATTCGAGGCAGTCTCCAGGATAATGTATATTTTGGAAATTCCCATGATCAAAAAAGCAAAACTAACCAATTGCTCCATCTTAATTTAGGCAAGGCTTTTTCATGGGGAGAAGTGCGACTATGGTGTCAAAATCTTTTTAATGAAAGAACAGAGCTAAGAGGTTTCTACTTCTCTAATGAACCTCCCGCATGGGAAGACCAAAGATATGTTCATCTTGGTCCTCCGCGAATGTTTGGGCTCAGTATTAGTTACAACTATTAATTTTACTGTTGATTAAGTCGATGAAAGCTTGGCCAAGAGTTCTTTGCGTAGAAGCTGTAAATAACAGGGAAAACTAAGAGAATTAAGGTCGAGCTCATTCCAAGTCCAAGAATAATGGCCCAGGCCAAGCCCGACCATACAGGATCTCCTAGGATGGTCATCGAACCAAGCATTGTCGTAACAGTTGTTAGTGCAATAGGGCGAAGTCTTGTTGCACAAGCTTCTACGAGCGCTTCGTTTAAATCCATTTCTTCTGATTTAAGTCCATTTAAGTACTCAAGGAGAATAATCGAGTTATTGACCGCAATACCTGCAAGAGCAATGACTCCAATCATACTTGTAGCGGTAAAGTATTCGCCAATAGTATAGTTGAGAATAACAAAGCCTGGGAAAACACCAAGTATAGATAGAGGAATGGTCGCCATGATAATAAATGGCTCTGCAAAAGATTTAAACTGTCCTACTAGAACAAAGTAAATAATTAAAATAGCAACGGCCATCGCTATCATTAGATCTCTAAAAACTTCTAGAGTAAGCTCCCATTCGCCACCAATGCTGACTCGTATATCTTCCCCCGTTGATGATTCATAATTAACCCCAAAAAGATCCCATGACTTGATCTTCGCTTCTCCGGAGGAGAGTTTATAACTAAGAAGATCCAGAAGAATATCAATACCTGCATAAGTGACTGATCTCTCTCCCATTTCACCCGTCAAGTAGACTGTAGTTCTATGATTTTCCCTTTGTAAGGGGGGCTGGGTCGGTCCCTTTTCTATTTTAACAAGCTTAGAAAGTGGAACAGAGATTCTAAGAGGGTTACGTAATGTAATCTTACTTAGATCATCAAGTTGAGAGCGATCCTCTCTTGGAAACTTAAGACGAATAACTTCCTGTTCGATATTTTTAGAATTATGGAAGATACCGACAACTTTACCAGAGTAGTATGTATTTAAGGTTGAGACGATCTGGGCAGGAGCAATTTTGGCCTTGCTTGCCTGAAAGTGATCAACAATAACTCGAACTGTTTCAGAGTCTTGCTTCGTAGAGATATCTAGATCGACAACCTGATCAACCTTCTTCAGTCTCGATAGGTAGGTTTGAGCTTCTTTAATAATTTCTTTTTCATTTTCACCTTGAAAGCGAAGTAGAAGTGTTGAGAGTACAGGTGGACCTGGAGGATCTTCAATAAGTTTAAGTTTTATATGATTATTATTGATTAGGGTGTAGAGCTCCTCTCTAAGTTTGAAAACAAGTTCTTCACTTGATAATTTTCTTTGAGAGTCTTCAACTAGACCAACTCTAAGTGTTGCTTGATTGAAGCCAGAGCGAGAAGAGGCTCCTTTAAAGAGACCATTGAAGTCAGTAATGGGAGGAGTTCCAATATAGGATTGGACCATTGACACTTCTTTATGGGCCAATAGACTCTTTTCTAATTTTCTTGAGACCTGGAGGGTGTTTTCTAGTGCGCTTCCATTGGGAAGGTCAACATAGATGAAGAATTGATCTACATTGGCCTTAGGGAGCATTCTAAATTTCATGAACTTGAAAGCAGGAAATGAGATAGAAGTGAGAAGTGCAAGGACTACGAATGAAAGAAAAACAAACTTCTTCTTGTTTGAAGAGAGTAAATTATGTAGGAAGTTCTTATAATAGATCATAAGTTTAACATTCTTTTGCTTCTTATGATCACTCTCTAGAGTAGAACTTTTCTTAATAAGAATAGAGGCCATCCAGGGATTAATAGAATAACTTATGAATAGTGCCAATATTAAAGCTGCTGGAACAAAGAATGGAATGGGGCCCATATAGGGACCCATCATTCCTGAGATAAAGGCCATAGGTATAAAGGCGAGCACTGTCGTAACTGTAGACATGAAGAGTCCTGGACCTACTTCATTAACTGCATTGATAAATGTTTGCTGGGTTACTTCCTTAACATTTCCTACAGTTCTGATTATATTTTCAATAACAACAGTTGCATTATCGACAAGCATACCTAAGGATAAAATAAGTGCAAAGAGGGTTATCCTATTAACGCTCTGATCAGCTAGTAGCGCTACTCCAAAAACAGAAAAGAGGGTGAGAGGAATGGCAATGGCAACAAGAAGCGCCGCTTTTAGATTTAAAAAAAAGAAGAGAATAACAATAACGATTGCAATGGATTGTAGGAGATTTGTTAATAACCCATCAATTTCATCTTTTGCAGTTTTTCCACTGTCAACAATAACCTCTAACTTAACATCTTTGGGTAGTTTGATTTCCTCTATCTTATGATGAATCGACTCTGTGACATCTGAAATATTTCTACCTTTTAATTTGGAAACAGACAGGAGAACAATATTGTCTTGCTCCGAAATACCATGCGAGATATGTCTAATATATTCTGTTTCTTCTTGAATATCTTTCTTTATGACGGCGACATCTCCTAATCTAATGTTTATAGCATCATTGGTAACAAGAACCACTTGCTCAATTTCCTTTGGCTCAGATACAACTCCAATAGTTTCAATGGGAGTATATTGACCTTTAGACTTTAAGTAACCTGATGGAAGAAAGAGGTTATTTCTATTAAGTGCTTCTTCGATATGTTGAATAGAGATTCCATATTGCTCTAGTTTTTTCTGATTAAGTAAGATTGAGACTTCTTGTTTTCTTCCACCATAAACTGCTATGCGACTGGTTCCTTCTACAAGAGATAGTTGGTCTCGAATGGTCCAAGATAATTTTCTTAATTGAATGGGACTTAGCTTTTTTGAATGAAGAAGCATAGTGATCACAGGAACTTCTTCCGGGTCTATTGAAGTAACCTTGGGAGTAGATATCCCTAATGGGGCAAGAGTCATATCTGATTGAAGACGGTCATTGAGAGAAATTTTAGCTGCATTGAGATCTTCACCAACATAGAAGTTTACATTTACAATCGATACGCCACCTCTCATGGTTACCGAATAAACATCTTCAACTCCAGCAATATCAGTAATTACATTTTCAAGTGGCTTGGTAACTTGCTCAAGCATTTCTTCTCTTGAAGCTCCTGGTGCATCTACTCTTACTTGGAAAGCTGGAGCAACAATTGTCGGATTATACTTCTTTGTAATTCCCATAAAGCTAATAGCGCCCCAGAGAAAGAAACTAAGTAGAATGAGAAAAGTAAGCTTCCCATTTTTTACAAAGAATTCTGCAACTTTACCGGTCCAGTTCATATGATCCTCTTAGAGTTTATCAAGTATTCGCTATCAATAATTGTAATTGATCTGCGCTTAGGAGCCCACTCTGATTTTTAATTAATTGGCCATCCTTGAAAACTAGTGTCGTAGGTATTCCTCTGATTTGATATTTAGAGGAGAAGAAGAGGTTTTTTTCAGAATCTAGCTTTATGAAGTTATATTTGTCCCAGTTATTGTTGGCGACTTCTGAAAATATGGGGCCATACATTTTACATGGGCCACACCAATCGGCGTAAATATCAACAACGACTGGTAGATCGCTATGCTTCATGAGTTTTTCAAATTGGTTTTCATTAATATTTGCAGGCTTTTTAAAATCTGTGAGAGTATGACCACACTTTCCACATTTTGGTGATTCACTTGAAGTCCTTAGTCTTTCAATCGAGCTGCGATTAAGTGCCTGACACTTGGGACAAATGATTCCTTTTATTGATGACATCTTTTAATCCTTGATAGAGTCATTATTTATTTTATTATGCCAAATTTTAGGAAATCAATTAATGATAGAGATCAAAGATCAAAAAAAGGCCTCAAATGAGGCCCTTAAGAGGAAGAGAATTAAGAAAATTACTTAAAATCTGTATCCTACGCCAAGTCCTACAACATAGGGGTTGATGTCTAAGTCTGACCTCACAGCAGTCCCATTGTAATCAACTAGAACATCAGTAGAGATAGCGATTCTTTTAATATCAAAGTTTAGATAAACCTGATCTCCAATTTTGTAGTCAGCACCTACTTGTAGTGCCCAACCGAAGCTATTATCATAACTTACGCTTTTAAATTGCCCTGGGTCTTCACCATAGAAGAAAGTGTAGTTTAAACCAGCTCCAACATAAGGCTTGAGATTACCAAACTCGTGGTGGTATTGAATGAGTAGAGTTGGAGGAAGTAGCGAAACTTCACCAAGATCTAAGTTCCCAAGAGTTGAATTATAAACCTTAGCAGTATGAGTGGCCGTCGCCGCAATTAACTCAAGGGCAATTGAATCAGTTAGGAAGTAAGTGAAGTCAATTTCGGGAACTGATTCACTTTGAAGGTGAACGTCTCCTTTAGCAACATCCGTTGTGCCTTTCTCGTCAGGCATAATATTAATTGCCCTCATTCTAACCATCATATCTCCACCTGCACCAAGAGCAGTGGACGAAATAAGTAGTGCTGATAGTAGGGAAAGTAGTTTCGTTTTCTTAAACATATGCGTTCTCCTTTTTTATGAACTCAAGAGCTAAGTTATTCCTGACTGAAAAAAATGACCCTCATGCACCTCACCTAAGTTCCTGATTTTAATCATGTCTAAGTTTCCTGTGTGGGGTCATGGAAAAATGGTTTGACATGCCAAACTTTTGTTGAGAAAACACAACGACTACGCAGTGATACGAAAAATTCTTATTTTTAAATAAGGGAGATATTAAGGATGAAAAATACAATTTTAGTAATGTTAATGGCTTTTTCTGCAGTATCTGGAGCACAAGATCTTACTCTTCCTGGAGAAAGATGGATCGCTAATTCCGATGGATATATCTGTGCAGCTTATGGTGCAGATGTTGGAGCTCCAGCACTTCACTCTGAGCTCGATGTACAATTTGAAAACTTAAAGACGGATAGATCTCTCGACAATGGTCTATTAACGGCCACTTTTGTAGAACAAGGAACTGTATGTAGATATAGTGCTCTACTTTTTGCAGATAATGCAGCTTCAACGATTAAGCTTGTTGAATCTAAAGCTTACTCAGTTGATGGAGCTTCTGATTGTCTTGTTGGAAAAGAGCTTCTTGATGAACAACTCACATTTAATGATTATCTTTATTGGGGACATCCTCATAGAGCAACAATTATGGTTCCTTCTGAAAGTGCTGAGGCACTTTGTGGTGTAGGTTCTACACATATTGGAATTAACTTTTTGGCTCAAGGTTTAATTCAGCAATAGTAAATTGCAATAAGTCGTATTTAACTGGGGGAGCTTTTACAGGTTCCCCTTTTTTGGTTTAAGGGTGAAGAGAAAATTAATAAAATACCATAGAGTTATTGGCCTCATTTTGTCTCTCAACTTTCTAATTCTAGCAATCACGGGTGTGATCTTAGTTTGGAAGGATGAAATTGATGGTGGCCAAGTAAGCTTGAAGAGTTCTGAAAAAAGTGTAGAACTCAATGATTCCTACGTCCTTGTTTCTAAATCCCTTAAAAAAAAATACCCTCATAAAAAAATTCTCTCCATATTTAAAGATGATAATGGTCTTATTCAAGCGAGGCTAGGCGAGTTAGACCAATATAAATTTAAAGGCGCTCAAAGAGAGATTTACTTTCCTAGTGGTGCTCCTTTTATGAAGGAGGAGGCCAGGAGGGACTCTTGGACGGATTGGGTTTTGAAACTTCATCGCCAGTTACTCCTTGGCGGCTGGGGTAAGTATATACTTGCCCTCGTTAGTCTATTCTTGCTCTTTATTCTGACTTCAGGTGCCTTTATTATTCCATTCTTTAAAGGACTTAAGGATAAGAAAGGAGCTCGCTTTACAGTAAGTCGACTTCATCAAAAGATAGGGGCCCTTTCTTTTTCTTGGCTTATTCTCATTACCTTCACAGGTCTTTTCTTAGCTCTTAATAGTGTTCTTATAGGATTATTTTTAAAGGGAAATCTAGAGGAGCAGAGGCAGAGTTATCTCAAAGATTCTAAAATTATTTCACACGAACTAGATACGATTGTGAGCAAGGCAAAGGAAATTGCATCAGATTACGAAGTGGACTTTATTGCTTATCCTGATACTGAATTTTCGCTTCCAGGAAGCTTTGCGATTTTACTAAAAAAGCAGAGTGATACCAAGATTGCCTTTATAAAAAGTAATCAAACCTTGGACTCTAAGGTAATTGAACTCCCGTGGTACTTGAAGGCCCTTGTTATTTCTGAGCCACTACACTTTGGTAACTATGGTGGAATGGGTCTCAAGTTTTTTTGGTCACTCTTTGGTATTTTTGCGGCTATTATTCCACTAACTGGATTTTCTAATTACTATTATCGAAAACTAAAGAGGAGAGTGGTCAATGTCTAGTCATTACTTAACAGTATCACAGCAAATCTCCTTGAGACCTCTGTTAAACTCAATGATTAGAGACTTTTCTAACACTGGGGCTATTTCTATCTCAAATCAAGTTTTAGAGATCAAAGGAATAGAGCGCTCGATTAAAATTCCTTTAACCTTTCAATCTCTAATAGGATTTCATAGCTATAGTAGAGAGTTGGAATACTCTTTTTCTGAGATTGTTAAATTTATTACAGAAGTATTTGAAGGGGATATGAGTTTTGAACAACAAGTTCTAAGTAGCTCTATAGAAATGGAAAGGCTTACAAAGTTTAAACCGAATACCATAAGTACTTATTTAGAATCAGAACAGTCTCTGCTCAAGGGGCACCCCTTTCATCCTTTTCCCAAGCTAAAGGGAAATATTAGCGACAATGAAATCACACAATTTTCTCCAGAGTATAAGAGAGGTTTTCATCTCAAATGGATGAAGGCTGACTCGGATTCTTTGGAGCTATGTGAAAATGGGATTGATCTTAAGCTTAATGACTTGAGGGAGTTTGATCTTAACTCTTCTGAAGAGGGGGATTGGATACCAATGCATCCCCTTCAAGAGAAGCTAATTTCTCACTTGGGTGAAAAGGTTATAGAGGGGAGAAATAAGTGGTTTGCTTGCTCTTCTATGAGAACTCTTTACTGTGAAGCAGCTCCTTGCTTTCTTAAGTTTTCTTTACCTGTTAAACTAACCAACTCCGTTAGAATTCTTAGTGGTGATGATTTAAAGCGCGCCCAAGTAATTAATCAAGTTTTTGAGGGCAATCACTTAAGCTCTTTCTTTGAAAGAAACCCCCAGTTTTCAATACAGTTAGAGAGTACATTTGGAGGACTGAAGGTTAATGAGAAAATTTTAGATGAGTCTATTTTTCAACTCAGAAGCCCTTTAAAAGGGAAGAGTGACTCCACGTATCTTTTAGCAAGCTTATGCGAAGATCATAGGTTGAGAGAAAGAGTACTTGCTTCAGATAGAGATACAAGCCTTACTGAGATCTATCGTTTAAAGTTCTGGTTCTCAGAGTTTCTCGATCGGGCAATCTCTCCAATCTTAGATTTAGCATTTAAAGAAGGAGTGCTACTCGGTGCTCATTTACAAAACTTAATTGTCGAACTTGATAAGGGAAGAGTTGTCGGGTGTGAATATCGAGATTGTCAGGGAACTGGTCTGACTCGTGAGGGAAAGGAAAGACTTAAAGCACTCGTTGATAAAGATGCGCTCGTTATTGATCATGATGATATCAATAAAGTTTTTGGCTATTACCTTGTGGTGAATAGTATTTTCTCTGTGATTGCAGCATTGGCAAAGGAGTCACAAGAAGATGAGATAATTCTGCTGAATGAGTTGAGGGCCTTCTTTCTCAAACAGAAGAAAATTTTAAGTGCAGGTGAATTCTTTTTTGATTATTGGATTAATTCTAAGTCCATTTATCAAAAAGGTAATTTTAGGTGCACTATAGCTTCAAACAATGAGAATACCATGGCCAACCCTTGGGCCATATATAATGAAATTGAAAATCCCTTATCCCTTCTGAGACCCTTAAAGAAGTACGGATTTGATACTCTTTATGAAAGAGTTAATTCGAGAAATGGAAAGAAATTATCTTTAAGGAAGCTCGATCTAGAGAAGGACCTCGATATTTTTCATCACTGGCATAATAAAGAATTTGTTAGCGAATTCTGGGAGCTTAATCGCTCAAAAGAAGAGCTAAGAGAATATATTGAAGGACTCTACGAAAGTCATTTTCAGCTTCCTGTAATTGTGGAATTAGAGGATCGGCCTATCGGGTACTTTGAAATCTATAGGGCCTTTGATGATCGGATTGCTCCCTATGCTGAACCTAAAGTATATGATCGTGGTGTTCATATTTTGATTGGTGAAGAGAAGATTTTGAGAACAAGACATGTCTTTGATGCACTCGCACTTTTGACAGAATTTTGCTTCAAGGACGACGAAAAAACTGAAAATCTATGGGCCGAGCCAAGATCAGATAATAAACCGATTATAAAATTCGCTTTAGGTCTTCCTGGTTGGGAAGTTAAACATGAATTTGATTTTCCTCATAAGAGGGCGAGACTTTTGCAATGTTCTCGAAGTAAGCACGAAGAGGAATCCAGGTCATGAATAATTATCCATTAGTGACTAGAAATTATATAGCTAAGGCCATTGAAGAACTCTACTTTGAAGATCTTATAGAAATTTTGGAAATAGAGAAAAATAGGTTTTCATTCTCTCCTAACGAGCAGACTTTATATTCTTTTACTGGGAAAAAAGGAATATTTGATAATCTATGGATTGAAAGCTCATCTCTTGATAAAAATGATGGAGTTTTATGTGTATCTGATTTTCTTAAGGAGATTCAAGAAATCAGTGCAATGGATGATCTAACACTGGCACAATTTATTGAAGAGGCCAACCAAACTCTCTATGGTGATATTCTTTTCTTAGATAATTATAACGAGGGAAAAGAAAAGCTTCTTGAACTGGATTATCATCAAGTGGACTCCTTTCTTCCCGGACATCCTAAAATACTGAATAATAAAGGTCGACTTGGATGGGGAGAAATGGCGATAACTTCTTATGCTCCTGAGTCCAATCAGAGATTTCAACTTCGCTGGGTTGCTGTAAAGAAAATATGCTGTCTATTCGGTGTTAGTGATAAAGAAAACGAACAGATCTTCATGATGAATTCATTGTCTAAAGAAGAGATTAAGAATATTTCTGATAGAATTGATTTAGATAACTATATTATTTTTCCAGTTCATCCATGGCAGTGGGATCGATATATAAGAATTCAATATGCAGATTTAATCTCTAGCAGTGAAATTCTTGATCTAGGCGTACTTGGCCCAAGTTATTCACCACAGGCTTCTATTAGAACATTATCCAATAGAGACAATAGAAAAGATCCTGACATGAAGCTGTCTCTTTCAATCCTTAATACAAGTACCTATCGAGGAATACCACGTCGCTTTATTGAAAATGGACATCTATTATCTGATTGGTTTAAAAACCTTGCTGCAGAAGACCCCTTCCTTGTTTCTAAAGTTAGAATTGCTCGTGAGAGTGGTGCACTAAGTGTGACCTCCAATGCTTATAATTCTATCAGTGAAGCTCCTGCTCGATTTAATGAGATGTTGGGCTGTATTTGTAGAGAGAGTGTTCCCTCTCTTATCAGTAAAACCGAGAGGGCGATTCCGGTGTCAGCACTCTTCTTTTGTATGAATAATTTTTATTTTGCAAAAGAACTTATTGAAAAGAGTGAAGTCAGTACTGAACAATGGCTTAGGGAATATTTTGAAAATGTGGTTATTCCTCTTTATCATCTTCAATTAAAACATGGTGTTGGAATTGTTGCTCATGGGCAGAACGTAGTTCTTATTTTAGACAATAAGCGACCTAAGGGTGTCATCCTAAAAGATTTTCACGGTGATTTAAGATTAAGCTCGGATTCAGTACACTTAGGTGAAGATGCTGTTTCTGCTCTCTCAATACTGTCACCAGAGTACTTGATCCATGATTTAATAACAGGGCATTTTGTTACTGTTCTTAGGTACTTTTCTCGTGCTCTTGAAGAGTCAATGAGTTTTGAAGAAAGTTATTTTTATAAATTACTTAAAGAAGCAATACAGGATTATTTTGGACTAGGAATTGTTTCTCAACCTGAAGGTCCTACGAATTTATTAAGAGAGGAGTTTGAAAAGCTTCAAGTTAATAATGTTCGATTTAAAATGGGGTATAGAGAAGGATCGGGTAGCCCTAAGCCGTTGGTTGGTAAAAATATTATAAACCCTATAATCAAATAGGGATATTGGAGTTTGTCATGAATTATGACATTGTTGGAGTTGGTGTAGGTCCTTTTAACCTAAGCCTAGCAACACTTTTAGAAAGTGATAAAAATGTGAAATCTCTCTTTATTGAAAAGAAAGAGAACTTTTCTTGGCATTCGGAAATTATGTTTAAAGATTCGACAATGCAAACATCTTTTCTGAAAGATTTGGTCACTCCACTTGATCCTACAAATAGAAATACCTTTACTAATTACCTTGTCCAAAAAGGAATGTTTTATCACTTGATGAACTCAAGTCGCTCTTCAGTTACTCGTTATGAATACGAGGACTATTTAAAGTGGGCCGCAGAAAACTTAGATGAGCTAATCCAATACTCAACAGAAGTGAATGGAATTTCCTTTAATGAAGAGAAGAAGGTTTTCTCTATCAAGACAAATGGAGAAACTCTACATTCCAAAAACCTTTGTTTGGGAGCAGGGCCTGTCAAAAATATTCCAGAGCTCGCTAAAGACAAAATTTGTGAAACTCTCTTTCATGCAAAGAGTGAGCAAATGTTTAAGCTCGACTTAACCGGAAAGAGGGTGCTCATTATAGGTGCAGGGCAGACGGGTGTTGAAATTTTCAAAAACTCACTTGAGGGTAAGTGGGGCCGTCCTGAAAATGTTATCCTTACAACTGGACGAAATACTTTAATGCCCTTAGATGAAGGGGCATTTTCAAATGAGTTCTTCACTCCTGGTTTTGTTAATGAGTTTGTTGAAGCTAATCAAAAAAATAAAGACATTCTAGTTAAAGATCAGCTTCTTACTAGTGACGGTAATACACCGACCTACTTAGAGTCATTATATGAAGACCTGTACTTAGATAAATTCTATCTGAAGAAGTATCCTCCTTTCTCTATTGCGCCAAAGCGTTGGTTAAAGAATATAGAGAAATCGAATGAAAGCAATTATGAGGTTACTTTTGATAATCTATTATTTGATAAAGTTGAGAGCACTAGGGCCGATATTGTAATATTGGCCACTGGCTTTCGTACCGTCCTTCCTCCTTTTACGGAAGGTCTAGTTGAGTACTTAAAGTTTGATGATCAACAAAGACCACTTCTTAAAAAGGATTATTCTCTTGATACAACTCTAGGCGATGATAATAAAATTTTCGCGATGAATATGAGTCGTCACTTCCACGGTATTGCTGACCCACAAACATCTTTAATGGCGTGGCGCTCTGGGGTTATTTATAATTCTCTTACTGGAACTCAGCGCTATAAAACTGAACCGGATGAGAGAAACTTCTGTAATTATAATTCTTTGAGTTAGTGGCACAATGCAAAACTAAAAAAGTTTTACATTAACGCACGTTCGTTTTCAAAAACATCTTATTTAGTATAGAGTTATTGCTTAACTTTGAGAGCACACTGTCTTTTGATGCCCATGGATTGGGATTTTTAAAAGGTATTTTAACTTTAGAGAGAGATAAGAGTTATGCAAGACAATATGAACGTATTGTGGACGCTCATCGCAGCGATCCTAGTTTTCCTAATGCAAGCGGGCTTTGCCTTAGTTGAGTTGGGACTTACCCGCTCCAAAAATGCCATTAATATCATTATGAAGAATTTGATGGACTTCGCAATCGGAAGTCTTTCCTTTTTCGTCTTTGGTTTTGGGTTGATGTTTGGAAAAAGTAATGGATTCTTTGGGGTTGAAGAATTCTTTCTGAGTGGAGTTACGGGAAATAGTTGGGATTATACTTTTATTATTTTCCAAACTGTTTTTGCTGCTACTGCAGCGACCATTGTTTCTGGGGCCATGGCCGAGAGAACTCGTTTTGGATCTTATTTGATTATTTCTTTTTTTATTACAACCTTTATCTATCCTATTGCAGGTTCTTGGTCATGGGGGAGCCTTCATCATGGGAATGGTTTTCTCGAAAATTTAGGAACAGGGGCTTTTATTGATTTTGCTGGAAGTTCAGTTGTTCATTCTCTAGGAGGATGGCTTGCCTTAACGGGGTCTGCAATTCTCGGACCTCGTATTGGGAAGTATACAATTGATGGAAGAATAAGGGCCATTCCTGGTCACAATATTCCCTTTGCAGCCTTAGGTGTTTTTATTCTTTGGTTTTGCTGGTTTGGCTTTAATGCAGGATCAACTACTGTTGCTGACTTTTCTATCGGAAGAATTGCTTTTGTTACAAACCTTTCTGCCGTCTCAGGAGTTGTTAGCTCGCTTATTTTGACTCAACTTCTATATAAGGTTCCTGATGCATCAATGACACTCAATGGTGCATTGGCCGGTTTGGTGGGGATTACGGCCGGTTGTAATCATGTTACTCCTGTTGGTGCAATTTTAATTGGTCTTGTCGCAGGTATTCTAGTTGTCTTAAGCATTACATTTGTTGAAAATAAATTAAAGATTGATGATCCAGTTGGTGCCATAAGTGTACATGGTGTCTGTGGAGCATGGGGAACAATCGCTGTAGGTTTCTTTGCTGCAGAAAAAACATTAGGAGTAGGAGATAAGGACTTAGGACTATTTTATAGTGGCTCGTTCTCTCAACTCTTTTCTCAATTGATTGGTTTTGGCGTGTACTTCACTTGGAGTATTGTAACTGGCTTCATTCTATTCTCGCTTGTAAAGAAATTAAGAGGAATAAGAGTGAGCGAAGAATATGAAAGGCTAGGCCTTGATATTACAGAGCATCAAGCAGAAGCTTATTACGAGACAAAGTAGAAAGGATACCGATGAAATTACTTATAGCATATATTCAACCAGATAAATTAACTCCTCTTCGCGAACTCCTTTCAAAGCTTGAGGTATTTAGATATTCCATTTCAGATTCCTTTGGTCATAGTGAAGAAAAAGGTCACTTTGAACGTTATCGTGGTGTTGAGCTTGATGTTGATCTTATGAAAAAAATTCGTCTTGAGATTGCACTTAATGATGAATATGTTTCGAAAGTAGTAGAGTCCATGCTTGCCGGGGGCAAGGATGGGAGTCTTGGAGATGGGAAGATTTTTGTTTTACCCATTGAAGAGACTTATAGATTATCCACTGGAGAAAGTGGATCAGTCGCGATTGGGTAAAAAAAAGGGACTATATGATTCCATACAAGAACGTTGAAAAATCTAGCTGTGGTGTTGGGTTTATTGTTAGTTTAAAACAAGAAAAGAGTCATGATGTATTAGAGCAAACACTCAACTCTCTGTGTTCTGTTGAGCATAGAGGGGGAACTGGTGATGATGGTCATGTTGGTGATGGAGCCGGAATTATGACCGCCATTCCATTTGATCTTTTTGGATATGAAGAGGGATCAATTGCTGTTGCTTCTCTATTTACGCCAAGTGAACCAGAGTTACATGAGAAATCATTAGAGGTATTTGAGGATACTTTTAGAATTTGTGGGCTAGAGATCATTGGATATCGTGAAGTACCTCTTGATAAGTCTATTCTTAGTCCTATTGCTATTGCTAATATGCCGATTCTTAAGCATGCCATTATCAAGAGACCAAAGCATTGTAGAACTCTGACTAGTTTTGAAAAGCTTCTCTATACTGCCAAGCAATTAACAAGAACAACGGAGAAAGAGGCTGGAATTCACAAGAAATTCTTCTTTGCATCACTTTCACCACACTCCATTGTTTATAAGGCCCTATGTGTTGGTACTGACCTTAAGAAATTTTATCTTGATCTTCAAAACCCAAGCTATAAAACAAATTATGGTCTTTTTCACAGGAGATTTAGTACAAATACGACTTCGACCTGGGATAAAGTTCAGCCCTTCAGAGTAATAGCTCATAATGGTGAGATTAATACGATTGAAGGAAATAAAATGTGGAGTATCATTCGCGAGAAAGCGCTAGGTCTTAGAAAGGATGAGTTAATAACTCATGAGGGTATTAGTGACTCGGGAAGCTTAAATGGAGTTGTTGAAGCATTGAAGTATCGCTCATCGATTCCAAAGATTTCTGAACTTCTCTCTATTCTAATCCCACCGGCAAAGAAAGATTCCTCATACTATAATTTTTGGGGACGTGGGATGGAGCCTTGGGATGGTCCTGCATTGATCTCTTACTGTGATGGGAAAACAATTGGTGCAAGACTCGATCGCAATGGTTTAAGGCCTTGCCGTTGGACTAAAACAAAAGATTTCTTCTACCTTTGTTCTGAAACAGGAACTTTCCCTATTGATGAAGGACAAATTGAAAAGAAGGGAGCACTGTATTCAGGGACATCAGTTAATATAAATATTAAGAATGGTGAATTTAGCTTTAGAGATGCTTCCGAGTTTCCAGATAATGAAGATGCATTTTTTGAAGCTCATGTTTATAAATTTGATTATGAACCACCATCTGCTTGGTATAAAGGTCATCTTCATAACCAGATGCTATTTCATTATTCAAAAGAAGATTTAGAAGTATTTATTGATCATATGGTTAAAGAAAAGAAAGAACCCATTGGATCAATGGGGGATACGGCCCGTCTTGCTTTTCTTTCTGAAATGCCTAGAAGTTTCTTTGATTTCTTCTATCAAGATTTTGCTCAGGTTACGAATCCTCCATTTGACTATATTCGAGAGAAGGGAATTACCGATATGCGAGTTTATTTGGGAAGAAAACCAAATATATTCGAACCCAAAGAGTTTATTCCAGTGAAGCCAGCTCTGGCCCTTGAAGGTGCTGTGATTTCTCTTGGCCAGTATGAGTACTTGTTGGAGAATAATCCAATTAAGCCTTCACTGAAGGTTACAACTTTCGATACCTTATTTGACCGTGATGGATCAGTTGACGACTTTAACTCTCGCCTCGAAGAAATTACATCTGCTTGTATTCAAGCGGTAAAAGATGGGACTACTATTATTATTCTCTCCGACCGTAAGGCCGATGCGTCTAAAGGTAAGCTGCCGATTCCAAGTTTGCTTATTCTAAGAGAAGTTAATCTTGGACTAAGTCGTTCAGGTTTGAGGTTAAGAACATCAGTTATTGTTGACTCTGGAGAAGTAAAGAACTCCCATCATATTGCGTGTCTTATTGGGTTTGGAGCTAGTGCGGTATGTCCGTACTTATTACTTGAAAGGGCCTACTTTGATTCAGTTGCTGCTCTTCAAAATATTTTTCCAAGAGTGAGAGAAAAGAGAGTTATCGATGCTCTGAATTCCGGTGTTCTGAGGATTGTGGCGAAAATGGGAATTTCTGTTCTTCGCTCCTATCAGGGTTCACAGCTCTTTAGTATTGTTGGACTCTCACAAGATATTATGGATAGATTTTTTCCGGGTAAGATTTCACCTATCGGAGGACTTACTCTAGAAAAAGTGATTGAAAATATTAAAAAATTCTCCAATGAAGAGTTTACATCAGATATAAAAAAATCATTTCTTTATAAGGAACATCCTACAGGTAAATTTGGTGAAGGACATGCTCTCACAAGTAAGAGAAGTAGGTTGATTCACAAAATGATTGAAGCTGATGATGAGAAAGTTCGAAGAGATATGTTTAAGCAGTTTGCTGAGGAGATATATCAAAGTCCATGCTTTATTCGCCACCTCATTGATTACTCAGGAGAAGAGTTAAAAGATGAAGTCCAGTCAGTGGAGGAAATTCTGAGTACATTTGGTTCCGGAGGAATGTCTTTTGGTGCTATTAGTGCGGAGTCTCAAAAGGATCTGATAGAAGCCTTTAGGGAGATCAATGGCCATTGTAATAGTGGTGAAGGTGGAGAAAATCCTTACTATTTCACAGATGGACTCTACGCCAATATAAAGCAAATGGCCTCTGGCCGCTTTGGTGTTACTTGTGAATACCTCGTTACCGGAGACGAAGTTCAAATTAAAATTGCTCAAGGAGCTAAGCCGGGTGAAGGCGGACAGCTTATGGGCCCAAAGGTGACTGAAGAAATTGCTAAAGCAAGGTTTTCTACTCCAGGGGTTGACCTTATTTCCCCTCCACCTCAACATGATATTTACAGTATTGAGGATTTAAAACAACTTATATATGAAATCAGGCAACTGAAACCATCTCTTAAGGTTTCGGTAAAACTTGTATCAGGAAATAATATTGGGGCCATTGCTGTTGGTGTGGTTAAGGCCGGAGCTGATACAATTCAAATCTCTGGTGGAGATGGTGGAACTGGTGCAGCCTCGCTTCTCTCAATGAAACATGCAGGGCTTCCACTGGAAATTGGTTTGGCCGAAGTCCATCACGCCTTAGTTCAGGCCAATATGCGTGATAAAGTTCTTCTTCGCGTTGATGGTGGTCTTATGACTGGAAGAGATATTGTCACAATGGCCATTTTAGGTGGAGATGAGTTCGATTTTGGAAAAATTGTTCTCGTTACAGAGGGCTGTATTATGGCCCGTATCTGTGAAAAGAATACTTGTCCAACAGGGATTGCTACTCATGATCCTAAGTTTAAAGCGAAGTACAAAGGTAACAAGGATAAAGTTGTTACTTACTTAAAAGAACTTGCAAATGATGTTCAGGATAATCTAAGAAAGACAGGGCATAAATCTCTTAAAGACCTCCGCGGAAGAATGGATATTCTAGAGCTGCGCTCAGAGTTTTCTGATCTTGCGCTTGAGAGAGGTTTTGACCTAAGTTACTTTACTAAGCTGAGTTCATTCTTCTCAAAACAAAATCCTCATCCTTACTATGGGCCAAATTCTCTGAATAAGAAGATTGTTAAGTCCATTAATGAAGGATCTTCTCTTAAATTTAAAATAACGAATCTCGACCGGGCAGTACCTGCAAGTTTAGCGGGGCTATTTGGAAATAAAATTGCAAAAGAAAGGCATGATAAGGAATTCGTTCATTGGACTAAGTTAGAAAAAGATGGACCTGTTGATCTGACCTTTCATGGAAGTGCTGGACATGGGTTTGGTATTTTTCTTCCCAAGGAGGTTTCAATCAAACTCTACGGAGAAGCCAATGATTTTGTAGGTAAGGGGCTTTGTGGTGGAAAAATAGAAATCTTTCCATCTAAAGAAAGTAAGTTTCAACCGGAAAGAAATACTATTCTTGGAAACTGTGCTCTCTATGGGGCAACAGGTGGAGATTTAATTGCTCAAGGAACAGGAGGGGATCGTTTCGCTGTTAGAAATAGTGGTGCTGAGGCCATTATAGAAGGTGTGGGGATTCATGCCTTAGAGTATATGACTGGTGGAAAAATTATCATTCTTGGTAAGTCTCTAGGAAATATTGGTGCAGGAATGACTGGAGGTACTCTTTATTTAAATGCTAATGAAAAGAATCAAGTCAATTTCGAGTATCTAACTCACGTTCCTTTTCTCAATGAAGACATGGAATATGTTATCGCTAGATTAGAATATTATATACAAGTTACGGGAAGTGAATCAGCTAAGGAAGTGTTAAAAAAGCTTAAGGCAAAAGAGTTTCCATTAATAAAATTTATCCCTATTGGGCTTTCAACAGAATCAGAATAAAAAAAGGGGCTCTAAAAGAGCCCCTCTTAGTTAAGTTATGATTTTTGCTTTTCTTGAGAATTTTGAACACTTTCGACCCATTGATCGACTTGGTTTTCTAGAATATTAAGAGGGAGTGCTCCGTTTCTTAATACTGTGTCATGGAAGTCTCTAATATCGAACTTATCGCCAAGCTTTTTGCGTGAAGCTTCTCTAAGGGCCAAAATCTTCTCCATACCAATTTTATAGGCCGTGGCTTGTCCTGGCATGATGAAGTATCTTTCAATACCTTTGATATTTTCAAGCTCACCACTTGGATTATTATCTGTAAGAAATTGAATGGCCTGCTCACGAGTCCATTTCTTATTATGAATACCAGTGTCTACGACCAGTCTTGAGGCCCTCCATAGTTCCATGGAAAGTCTACCAAAGTCAGAATAGGGATCTTGATAGAATCCAAAATCTTTACCAAGTCTTTCAGCATAAAGACCCCATCCTTCAGAGTAGGCGGTATATCCACCTGTTCTTCTGAATTTAGGAAGATCTTCAAGCTCGGTCTTGATCGCGATCTGCATATGATGGCCAGGTATACCTTCATGATAGGCAAGAGCTTCAAGCTCGTACTTTGGATTATCGGCCATTTTATAAAGGTTAACGTAGTAAATGCCAGGCCTATTACCAAAAAGTGGTGGTCCTTGATAAAAAGCAATACCTGCAGTCTTTTCACGATATTCTTCTACGGCCTTAACAGTTAGGTCTGCTTTAGGAAACGTTTTAAACATCTTTGGAAGTGACTTCTTCATTGTAGCGATGACATTACGAGCTTCTTTTAGATAGGCGGCCTTACCTTTTTTAGTATTTGGGTAATAGAATTGCTTATCTGTTCTCATAAAAGTGAAGAACTCTTTTAGATCACCCTTGAATCCAACTTTCTTTCTGATTTCATCCATTTCCCCATGGATACGCTTTACGTCTTTGAGACCAAATTCATGTATTTCTTCTGGAGTCATGTCTGTTGTCGTAATTTGTTTAAGTCTATACTGATAGTACTCGTCTCCATTTGGAAGTGACCATGCCCCTTCACTCTTATCATTCATCTTATCAGTTTCTTCTACCCAAGTGATAAGTTCATCGTAAGCAGGCTTTACGTAGGTAAGAAGTGCATTACTTGCTTCTTTAATGAGCTCTCTCTTTTCTTTTTTTGAAATTTTGAGGGCCTTAACCTTTCTTTTGAAATCTTGGAAGAGGGGGCTATCTTTCTTCGATTTAGTAAAAGGAGCTCCCGTGATAATATTTTTTGAGGCATCAATTACGTGAGCGTAAGTGAAGTCAGGTGCAAAAATACCAAGATCTCTTTGCTTACGGTTATAAACCATTCTTTCATCAAACACTCTTTTGATTTCTTTTAGTCTTGAGATATAGGCTTGTGCATCTTCTTTGTTTTCAACTCTATGCATATTAATCATGAAAGATGCCGTACCTGAGTGGTAACCAAACATTTGATTAAGAGGAAAGTGATGATAGCGCCACTTCTTATGACTATCTAACCAGTCTTCACTTCTTTCTACGTATAGGTCGTAACTAATTTTTGATTGCTTATCGAGAGCATCGTAGTTGAATTGCTTAATTTTTTTGAGGTGCTTTTTTAGAAGCTCAATGCTTTCTTCTTCAAAAGCTTCAGTTTCATCATTGAGCTTCCCATAATTAGACTTAAGTCCAACATAGGTCTGCCATGTAGGTGATCTCATCATATTTTCGTTGAATACTTCTTCCAAAAATGCATTGAGTTTAGCACTCTCTTCTTGAATTTCCTTTTGCGTATAATGGTGAGCACAAGAGGCAATAAGAAGGGAGAGCAGAGTAAACTTGAGTAAAGATAAAAATGTCTTCATGTTTCTTCCCTTAAATATAGTAGTGAGATTGTAGAATCGTGTTCTACAATCTCACCGTTATGATTGAATTTAAAGAGGTTTTAGGTTTGTATAATGTTAATTCTTTGTAGGCCGTTTTAGACTAGAAGCGTAAAGTTCCTTTGATACCGTAAAGTTGAGGAGTTCCCGGAGTAGAAACTTCAGTTTGGAGTGCAGAGTAGTAGTAGGCCTGATTCTCATATACCTTGTCGAAGGCATTATTAATATAGGCCGTAATGCTATAGGTTTCTTTATCTAGAGTAGCTCTAAAGTTCCAGAGTCCATAACTTCCCATCTCTACTTGATTTAAATTATCTCCAAAGCGGCTCCCCATGTACTTATAGGTTGCGCGGAAAATAAGCATCCCATTAAAAGAGTTAAAAAAACGTGAGTATTGAGTGTGAGCACTTGCCATCCAGTAAGGAACGTTCTTTACACGTGCCCCCTTGGCCAGAGTTGTATTTCCTGCAACACTCTCAGCAAATTTAGAATTGGTATATCCGAGATTTATACCTGATTCGATATCAGATGTGATTTGATATTTAGATTCAATTTCTGCTCCATAAACATCAGTATCAACATTTCTATACTCTGTGTTGTTATTGACCCTTACACGAACTTGTTTGTCCTTGATATCGTTAAAGAAGATTGCTGAGTTAATTCTCAGTTTCTTATCTAGAAAGGCACTTTTCATCCCAAGTTCATAAGTTAGAGAAGAAGATTCACCATAAGGAACTTCATCAGCAGCTTGTCCTCTATAGTTATTCGATTGATAAGAGGCGAAACCACCTGATTGGTAGCCGCGTGCAAACGTAAAGTAGGTGTTTGTATTTTCGGTAGTTTTGTGACTAAGAGAAGCCCTTGCTGAGTAGTCGGTGTAAGAGACATCACTTTTTTGACTATAGCTAGAAAGAGTTGCTGAGCTATGTGATGAGTTGAAGTCTTTCTTATCGTGCATTAAACGTGCACCTAAAGTGAAGTCAAAAGAACGAGGGAGTTTCTTAGTTGCTTCTCCATAAATAGAAAATGAATCAGTGTCGAGGCGAATATCTTGGTAGATATCTTGAGTCGAGAATCCATTGAGAGTATTCACATCAGAGATTAGATTATAGATACTCTTGTTATAGTTTAGACCAGCAGTCCAAGAGAGTTGATCATTCTTATTATTTAGTCTTAGCTCGGCAAAGTATTGTCTTTGTCGTTCATCAAGATCACGATAGAAAACACTGGGATCGTCTAGGTAAACTGATGCTGCACCAGAGAGGCGAGTCGCTCCTGTAAACTTATCAGCTTCATCATACTTAACCTTGAAGTCATAGTAGTTAAAAGCTGCAATACCTGTAAGAACCATTGTCCCTAAATCTTTTTCTGCTTTAAGAGAAGTCGTTATAAGATTCATCTTATAGTTAGGAGAAATATCCTGACCTGATTTTGGGTAACCATCAATTCCGCGTTGTACGAAGAATGGGTCTGTTCCATTTTCTTTTTGTGCCCCTGCTTTGAAAGTAACTTTCAAAGTGTCGGAAGGTTTTATCAGCATAGTATTGTTGAAGCCTTGAACCTCTGAAGCTCCGAGGTCTTTGTTTTGGAGTACATCTTCAATATAACCATCAATCTTTTTATATTTGAGGCTTAAGCGATTCTGTACTTTACCCTCGGCGAGGGCGAAGTTTGTTGTTCCTGTAAAAGCACGTTTACTAAGATTACCAACTTCGCCACTTATTCTGTGACCATCATTTTGATTAGGATCTTTTGTATTGATATTGATGGAACCGGCCTGACTATTACGTCCATATAGAGTTCCTTGTGGACCTCTAAGAACTTCAACGGATTGAATATCAATAAGTTCATTATCAAAAGCATAGCGAGGTAGAGGAACTCCATCGAGGTAGAATCCAACTGAAATTTCTTCAGGAAGATTAAGATCTTGGTTACCTTGTCCACGAATATAGGGCGTAATGTAGCGTGGAGATGTACTCCCAATAATCGTTACATTAGGAGTAAGCTCAGCTACATCTCTAACTGATTCAATACCAGCTTCTTCAATCTCAGTTTCATCAAATTGACGAATACTGATTGGAATATCTTCAATCTTTTCTTTCTTTTTACGTGCCGTAACAATAACGTCGTCACCTTTGATATTGCTGTCTACTTCTTGGGCGTTGCCATTGGCGATAAGGTTCATGATAATGAATAAAAATAATGTATGACGCATCTTGCTTACCTTTAAAAAAGTTTAGATTTATAACGTTTTAAAAGTGGGAGTTTGATAAGTCAAACAAAAGGTTGCTTGTCTCAACATCGGAGGATTTATGAGAAGAATTTTATTTATGATTATGGCGCTCGCTCTTTATTCAGTATCAACTTTGGCGGATCACCATTCTGTTTATGATCAAAGTATCAAGCTTACAAATGGCGATGAAATGAAGCTTTCTCAATTCAAAGGAAAGGCATTTATGATTGTTAATATTGCGACACGTTGTGGTTATACTGGGCAATTGGACGATTTAGAAAAACTATATCAAAAGTTCAAAGGCAAGGACTTCACAATTCTTGGAATTCCATCCAACGACTTTGGAGGGCAGACTCCAGAGGGAAATAAAGAAGTCGCAGACTTTTGTCGCCTTAAGTACGGCGCAACTTTTCCTATCGCCAATAAAACAGTAGTTAAAGGATCTGAAAAGTCTGAGCTTATTAAGATTCTTGTTGAAGGTGGAGATGAGATTGGGTGGAATTTCGAGAAATTTCTTATTGGTAAAAATGGAAAGGTGATTTCTCGCTTTAAAAGTGGAACAGGGCCCTTATCAAAAGAACTTGTGCAAGCTATAAGTGGAGCATTAAAATAAGACCTGATTAGAGGTTAATAAATATGCCCATTTTAGATGAATTAGAGACATTAAAGAGTTACCCGTTTTCTGCTGGTGATATACCAACAAAAGTATTGATGGTTGCTCCTGATCATTACGGTGTTAATTATATAATTAATCCACATATGAAAACAGATACGGGTGAGCTTCCTGTCGTTGATGAGAAGCGCGCTACTTTTCAATGGGAAAAGCTTAAAACCAAGATAGAAGAGCTTGGGCTTAAAGTATCAGTCGCTCGAGGGCAAGAGAATCTTCCCGATATGGTCTTCTCTGCAAATCAAATATTACCTCTCGATTCAAAGCGAGTACTTGCCAGTAAAATGGCAACGAAAGAGCGTTCTGCTGAAGTAGAATTCTTAACGAACTTCTTTAAGAACCATGGTTATGTGGTTAAGGAGTTACCTGAAAATATTGAACGATTTGAGGGGACTGGAGATGGAATCTGGCATCACGGAATGGAGCTTCTCTGGGTAGGTTATGGTCCGAGAACTAGCTATAATGCAATCGAGTTCTTGGGTAATGACCTTGACCTTCCTGTAGTGCCTCTAGAGCTTGTTGATGAAAATTTTTACCATCTAGATACTTGCTTTGCCATTATGAATTCAAGAACAGTTGTATGGACACCTAAAGCCTTTTCTCCAAAGTCTCAAGAGCTGATTGATAAGTTCTTCCCAACAACAATTGAGATTCCCTATGAGGAGGCCAAGGAGCATTTTTCATGTAATTGCTGGAGTGTAGATGGAAAGAATGTCATCGTTCCAGTTAACACTCCAGTTCTTCAGAAGAAGCTTGAGTCCCATGGCTTCAATGTTCACGAGGTAGATACATCAGAATACTTAAAGTCGGGTGGTTCTGTATTCTGCTTAAAATTGGCCTATTTTTAACTAACTTTGAATTGAGTGAAGAGAATTCTTCTCACTTTATCAGACTTCAATGATTGATTGAGGTGCTTCTTTATAAGATTCTTTAATACCTCACGCCCTTCAAGCTTAAGAACTTGAGCAGGAGTATGAGTATTAAGAATATCAATTATTTCGTCACGAAAGGTTGGGAGTTTATTTGTGAGTTCATCAAGCGCTTGAGCTTGTGGAGTTTCTAGAACGAGAACCATTGTTAAAGATAGAAAACGTTGGGGACCATCAGGTCTGGCAAGGTTTGCTGTTATTGGGTCAATAGGAAACTCTTGAATGATATTCCCTTCTCCTGGTGTTATCTCAAAGTGATTCTGACCTTGCTTCTCAGGAGAGATGGTCTTTGTTTGCTCTGATAAAACTTCATCGGCCAGCTCGGAGAGTTCTCCTTGCTTCATAAAGAGGAAGCCCACAAAAACCGTATTGATTATTACGAGGATAAAGAGAAGAGGGTTTTTTTTATTTTCGTCCATGGCCATATTCTACGCCAAAAGATCAATTAATTTGAGCAAAATTTTCGAAGAGCAAGAGGACCGATAGTGGTAGGGCAGTTATCCTCATTTCTTGGGACCAAGTTTGACTCAAGTGGTGTTCTAAAGAGTCTTAAGATAGATAGATTATCTAGTCCTATAAGCGGACTAACGTCCAAAATGGGGTTAACGGAAAGATTTACTGAGCTGAGGTTCTTAAATGGGGCACTTGCAAATACGCTTAGATCTTGAATACGGTTGTAAGTTAGAACGGCCTCTTTGAGCAGGGGAGAGCCTTTCAAGAAATTAATGGAGTCTACATCTGAGTTCGTAAATTGAAAGCTCTCAAGTAGCGGCATTTCTTTAGGGAAAGTCACCTGTCCATTTTTAAACTCATTGAGAAAAAGTTTTACCAGCTTTTTATTTTTACTTAGGTCTACCTCTCCTGAAGTTCCTGTTAAGCGCAATTCAATAAGGTCTGTGAAGTTCTTAATAATGCCAGTTTCAGGAATATAGGTGTCACGTAGATCGAGTTTTTGTAGGCCTTTATAAATATTTTCTAAGCCTAGAAGAATAGATGTGTTCATTCCAACGAGGCTAAGCTCTTCTAAATTAATTCCTCGTAGATCTTCAAGAGTCTTTAGTGTGGTCCCGGTTAGGGATAGGCTTTTAAGATTTTTTATTTTTTCGATGCCTTTTAAGCTAACAAGAGGATTCTTATCGAGAATAAGATTCTCAACGCTAAGTTCACCCTTAAAGGGGAGAGTTTCAAGATTAAGATTAATTAGGCGCAACTCTTTTAGAGAAACATCTTTAAGTGTTGAAAGGTCAACTTGATCGAGTGGGTATTCATAGATAGCGATCCTCTCAAGAGAAGAAAGGAGCTTGGCCGATGAAAAATTAATATGGCCTTCAGGAGTAGAGTTGTAGTTAAGATAAATCGACTTAACAGATTTGAGATAATCTACAATCTCGTTGCAATCATTATAAAAAGCCCTTCCCTGACTTTGGGGAAGTTGATCCACTCTTTTATCAATTAAAACCTTAAGTAAGTTCCAAGAGGGGGAGCCGAAATCTCTAGCTTGGCACCAGGCCATTAGGCTTTGCTCTTCTTTACTCACTTCTCGATCTAGATCTTGAAAAGGAGATGATTTCCATACTTGCTCTTTCGAAGTTCTCTCAATCCATTTTCCATGAGCACCAATAAAGCTATAAAGACTTTGGTTTTCAGAACAAGTAATGTTGTAGGGAAAATCGGGGTCTGTCGTTCTCAGCATAGCATCTGGTGTTAGAACTACATCAAAGCCATTTGTTACACCGATTATGAACCACTGACCCGCAATCTTAACATAGGCAGGACCACCGCTATCACCGTGGCAACTTCCTTGACCGCGATCTCCTTGGAATAAAAGAATATTGAAAAACCGAGAGTTATTAATATAGCCACCAAGACGGGTCATGCCTACAAGTCTATCACCAGCTTCAATTCTACCTGGAGTAGCAGAGTGATTTCCAAATCCTGCTTGATAGACATCCATTCCTTCACTGAGAAGATTTCGATTCGTTAAAATGGGAAGAGGGCGATAACCTTCAGGGATAGTTTCTTCAAATTTTACCCAAGCAATATCAAAGCTTGGAAACATCATGGTCCAATCTAGAGGATGACGAACTTGGTAGTCTGTTACGGGAATCGTAACTCCCTCTTTATGGATTGAATCGCCAAAGAAGAGGTTTACATCCTTAGGGTCTCTATCTACTAAACAGTGTTTTGCCGTTACCGCCAGCTTTGGACCAATTAAGGATGCTGTGCAGTATATTGATCCATCCGCTTTTACTAAGGCGATAGTATTATAAAGGGCTGGATGGGGAGGTTTTGGCCATGAACCGCTAACAATCTTGTTAGGCTTGGCGCTAACAGTTTGAAAATAGGTTAGAAATAGAGAGACAAGAATGAATAATTTCACCCACCCTATGTCTCAAGAATTTTCTATTTTTTCAAGTCGTAAGATTAGAATAACTTTGTCTCAGGATGCGTATATTCCTAGGGGGAATTAGACTTCTCTTTAGATGTCCATCCCTGTATCTCATTGATTTGACTAGACTCTAGATTGACAGCTTCCGCATCTTTGGACTTTCCACCTGCTAGGCCAGAGAGTTCAGATAGATCAACTGGAGTGATACTTGCCCCGCTACCTTGAGAGGCCGTGCCACGACTATTGGAATTCGGGTCAAAATAATTACTTTCAAGCTCCGCTGCTAGTGCCGCGGTGTTTCGATTACCGGAGCCTGAACTTCCAACCTCGATAAAGGAAGAAACGATATTGGAGTATTGATAAACCTTGGCCAAATCAGTAGCGGAATTTTGGTAGCGTTTAGTCATATCTTCAATCTTTGCAGTGGCATTAGAGCTTTGAGGATCTGCTGTATCATCGTACTGCGTCTGCTCAAGCTTTCGCTCTAAACTTTTTACTAATTGTTTCCTTTCATTCTCATAGCGATTTACAATCTTCTCTTTTATGCAGGCTTCAACCGTAGCGCATTGATTATTTGAATTTGTTCGAGTACTCATTTCTTGAGCGACCTTTGCCTTAAGATTTTCATACTCCTCATCAGAGAGACCTTGCTCTTTAAGAATACTCTTAAGTTTTTCTTCAGAAGAATCTTCTGTTAATTCATCATTAACTTTCTGTGCTAAGGCCTTATTTCGTAATTCATACTCTAATAGCATTCTTTCATTATCAGATTTCTTAGTAAGGTAGTCTTTACACTTGGGGTCCTGCTCAGGGTTTTGAACTCCCTTACAGTTTTTTTCAAGGTCTTGAGCTATCTTATTCATCTCTTCTTCATATCCAGAATCTTTTAAAAGCTCTTTAGAACCAATATTTGTAACTTTATTAATATTAACAGCTTCACCGTTAATCGTTGCTCCACGTTTGCCATCTTTATCAACGCCATCGAGGCGCAGGCTACTTCCTGATTCTCTTTCTTCAAAAGTTTCAATTAGGTCTTCTGTCGTGGCCAGGGAATTCTTAACAGAGGTCATTAAACGGTTGAGCTCGCAAGGAGAAATATCCACCCCTGCAGGGCTTTTTCCTTGTTCGCAAAGATCACCAATCGTTGTTATACACTTTGAATAACCAGCATAAGATTTAGATTGAGTACCTTCGTTATTCAGTTCACTTAGCTTCTTTAAATTCTCTTCTTTTATTTTTTCAAGTTCCGCTGCTGTATCTCCATCTTTAAACTTACCGTCTTCATCAGCATAGATGCAAAAGTTTGCAAGCTCAGTAATTAACGACTTCCCTAACTGAGATTGATAAATTCGATAAAAGTCAGTGTGATCAGCAGCAACCTTTAGTGTGTTCCCACTTTCATCTTCACCATAGAGGGCCGCCTCAAGTCTTCCCATTAAATACTTTTCTAGAATCTTTGTTGCGCTTGATTTTTCTTTTTTGAAGTTGGAGAGCCCGGGTGAATATTTATTAGATTCGTCAGACTCTGGATCAGATTCAAGTAAGGCATAGATATCTTTCTTTTCATCATCGCTAAGTTTATCCCAGGCACAATTTAAAAGCTTCCCTCTATCATCTGCCTCACTTTGTGGAAGAGAGGTTTTACAACCTTCAATATAGCCTTTCATGGGATCTTGTTCTGAGAGAACTTGAAGTTTGTTAAGTCCATCCTCTCCTTGAGCTGTGATTTTTGAAGCACTTCTTTCAAACTCTTGAGCATTTACAAAAGTAGAGAAGCTTAAGGCGAATAGAGCGATGAAAGAGCGATAATTCATACTCTTCTTTTCGGTAAATAGAATATTAAACTTGAGTGGTTTTGGTGGGTATAAAGGGTTAAAAAAAGGGGGAAAACACGGCAATCCCCCCTCTTTTTTAGATATCAAGATCAGTCCTAGATCTCGCCTAATCATTGATATCTATTTTTAAATGAAATCAACACCTTGGCAAATTTTTATTATATTAATGAATGGTTAAGGTTTTATTTTTTTGATTCGCAAATGGAGAGGCTAAATTCAAGAAATCTACTTTAATAATTTGTGTTATGGAGTCTCGTTTTTTCACTGAATAAAGTTACGCCACAATCGTTAAGAATAGAAAAGTTGAATGGAAAAAATACGTGATTTAGAAGAAGGATTTTTTTGATTATTCTCGCTTTTGTATTCTAAATGGCCAAAGGAGAACGTTTTTTTGATTTTTTCCTTGCAAAATAACGCCTACTTACGTCACACTTATCCCTATTGTAATTCAATGATTGATAAACCCTTATGGAGGAAATCATGGCCAAGAAGAAAGCCGCTAAAAAAGCAACAAAGAAAGCTACTAAAAAAACAGCAACAAAAAGATCAGCGAAGAGAGAAGTTCTTGTAGTTGGTTCAAAAACTAAAGTTGCTCTTAAAGGTTCTGGAAAGAACACTTTCAACGTATCTTCTGATACTCTTGATGCAATCAACGAACTTGTATATCAAGCTGTTGAGCAAGCTCAGAAGCGTTGTGCTGCTAACGGACGTAAGACTATCCGTCCTTACGACATCCTAGCTTAATTAAAAATAAAGTATTTTATTTTTAGATAAAGAAAAGGCCGGTTACCCGGCCTTTTTTTATTTCGAATTTTCATCCTCATCAAGAAAGTCTAAATCTTCTTTTAATGTTTCATTGTTATGTTCAAAAACATTACCCGTTAGATCAATGGGTTTCACTTCTTTTGCTTGATCTTTTGGAACAGTAGGAGAGTTTTTTGAAAAGTCGATAGGATATTCTTGTTCACTATCTTCCTCATCTTTCTCTATGGGTCCACTTCCTCTTCTCTTCATAAGAGACATTAAAGAAAGAAAACCAGTAAGTGAAATGACAATAAAGATAAGAGAAGCACTCGTTTTACCTACGGCCTTTTCAAATTCATTGATAATGTCAAAGAATGTGAAGTAAAGAATCATTACCAAGAGCATATAAAGAAAGCCGGCAAGCTTCATAAATTTAATCATAGTGTCCCTCATGAATAGAATAGAACCTTTAGGATAGTAGAGTCGTATTGACTTGGGAAACTAATTAAAGGCTAGGGAAGAGCCTAAAATCATTGGAGTTGTGTAGATTCTACCCGGGGCAGCTCGTTTGCCCCAATGATTGGAGTTCCGGTATTGAGTATTTTTACAGGAGTGCTATTTATGCTTCATAACTTAAACAATGGAGACAATAATGAAAAAGACCCTAGCACTATTAATGCTTATTAACTTTACATCAACTTTTGCTTTAACTTCTAAGGATTTTGTAGGTCAGTATGAATTGACTGATGGATCAGAAGGCTGCTTTACAACTTTTGAAATTGAAGAATTCGAGAGAGACGAACAATCTTGCCTTTCTTTTAAAAGAAATTCAGAGGGAATGAATTGGTCTATGACCAATAAGGCATGTAACTTTAATGAGGCCACACCTGTTTCGGTTAACGATATACCCGCACCTGCCTTTGTTGGAGAAATTGTGATAATGAAAAATTCTGTTTTGGATTACTCAAGTCTTTACCACTCGAGCACACAAACTACTCAATATAGTGATGGTAGAACTTATGTGAATAAAGATGAGTTATACTTAAGCTTTGCTGTAGATGAAAGACTTGTTCTAGAGGAAACTGTTTTAAACTTAGATGGACCTGTTGTTAAGGAATACTCAAGAAGAGTTTGTCGCTTTCAAAGAAAATAAATGGGTTTTGACCTAAGAGGCGGGACATATTCAAGAGTGGCCCGCCTTAGATTTCTATTGAGTTTCTTTATAAAAAAAAATAGAATCAACCCTGTTGAATAAGCTAGTGAAGTCTGGTGTGAATCCAGCGCTGTCCCGCAACGGTAAGATTGATGTAAGCAATTAAGCCCGATCCTAGTCATTCGATTTAACCAGCTTACCCGAGGAGGAACCCAATGCACTACGCTGCTTATTCTTAGTTTATCCACTTTTTCTTTTAATTAATTTTTGAATCAAGAACCAACAAGAACCAATAAGAGGAACACATCCTTTGGTTTTAATTCTTGTGTATCACAAGAAGAAGGATAGCTATGTCATCTGTAGAAGAAAGAATTAAGAATTCAAAAACAATAATCGTTAGGGCAGTTTTCCCTGGGACAACAAATCACTACGATACATTATTTGGTGGAAATGCACTGAAGTGGATGGATGAAGTTGCTTTCATTACGGCCACACGATTTGGAAAAAGAAAGTTTGTAACTGTTTCAAGCGATAAGATCGATTTTAATATGCCTATTCCTGGAGGTCATTTTGTTGAACTTATCGGTGAAGTGGTTAAGGTCGGAAAAACCAGTTTAGTGGTAGAGATTTCTATGTTTGTTGAAGAGATGTACAGTGAGCATAAAGTTTTGGCCGTGAAAGGAAACTTTACATTAGTTGCTATTGACGATAAGCGTAGGCCTGTGGCCATTCTTCCAAGCTAAAGCCGGCTCATTTAAATTGGCCTTGTTATGTGACTGAGTTCCTATGTCTCAAAATAAAAACCCTATAAAATTTGCCATACGGGTCACAAAGTTGATACGAGATGTTTGCAAAATTAGGGTTAACATAAGGAGTCACGGTGAAATTCATTTTATTGGTATTACTTTGTCTAAGTTCAATGGGTCTAAGTGCGTCAGATAATTATCCTGACTACCCAGATTATCCTGGCTATCCAGATGACAATGATGGAAGAGACCCTTCACCTCCAACGACTCCGCGTCCAGATAACTCTCAGTGTAGAGTTGCTCAGGATGAGAGAAGAAGAGAACTTGTTGATATCGAATTGAAAGGTATAACAGATCTGACAACCGATATTATGGGCTCAACGCCAGAGACTCTTTATGGTTCTTCTTATGAGATGAGTATTGATGGAAGCGCTGACTATGCTTTGGAACTATTTCCTATTGATGCTTTCAAGTTAGATAAAGTTTCAACAAATTCGTTCATCGTTACAGTTGTGCGTCCCGAGCTACTCTATGTTAGTGAAGGCGGACTTTATTTTCCACGCTTTGAAGAAATTGAATATAGAATCTCACTAGTAAACCAAGCGCCAATTCCTCAATGTACAGATAGTTTCCAAAAGTGTTTAATCTCAGTTAGCTTTCTCTATAACAATCAACTCATCGACTTTGATAAAGTTGGTGAAAGCTTTAAGTATGAATTCTTCTATAATGATCAAGTGATTCAACTTGTTAAAGTGACAGGATCTAAAGCTATCTTTACAAGAGATTCAAATGCTAGAGCGACTGTTGTTATGCAACTTGTTTCGAGATCTTCAGGAAGATCCATTGATATTGAATCTAGGCCTCTTGCTGAGTGTGAGCAAGTTGATCGTGGTCATGACGATGGTGATAATGGAGATGCGCATCCTCCAAGAAACCCTAATGGAAGATGGGGAAGTTGGACGAGTTGGAGCCAATGTTCACGTAGCTGTGGGGGAGGCTTTCAAAGAAGATTTCGTCAGTGTTTAGGTGAGTATTGTGATGGTGATAATGTTCAAATGAGAGCGTGTAACTCTCATGACTGTCGCGGTGATCATGATGGTAATTATCCTCACCCAAGAGACCCAAGGCACCCCAGGCATCCAAGACATCCGGGTGACCGCAATGGTCGCAGACCGGCCATAGATCACCATTGGATGAGATATAAGAGCACAAATGTAGATATTCTAAGCAGAGATGATCGCTTTTTAAGTAAAGAGTTTACAGCTCATTATAGAGTCGTAACTTCTAATCCTTACCCCGCTCCGATTGCTTGTGATATTACTCTTGTGAGTTCAAGAGGTGTAAATAGAGATTACGAAATAATTGATACAGTTGTTCATAAGGCCGTCGAAATTCCTGCAAAATCGAGCTCATCAAGGCGTGGTGAAATTGAAGGAAAAGAAGGACGTGGAACGAATGGTATGCTTTGGACCACGAATTATGGTCATGAAGTTAAAGCATCTGGGTGTCGCTATATAGATTAAGTTTTTCACTCAATGAAAATTAAACTCTCTCTGATATTATTTATATTTTTTTCAATACCTGTTTTTGGCTTCAGTGTTCTTACCCTGAAGCCAGTAAACTGGTCACAAGTAGATTCCGTTGATATTTTTGTCGCTGGTTACGGTGCAGAGCTTGGAAACCAATTCCTTTATAGTGCAATAACTAAAGCTAGAGTAATGGATGGCGAATACCCTGACTCTAGGGTTCAGCTCATCTTTTGGGCCAATGAGAAGGGCAGAGATGAAGACCTCAAAACTTTAGAACAGAGAGATTTGAATATTCTCGCAATTAATGATGACTATCTAACGGCCCAGATTCTTTTTCGAGAAGTCAAAAGGCATAAGAGAATAAGCTCTCTTCATATTCTATCCCATAGTGCAGCCTTTTATGGAGCCCGTATTCAAAGTAGAATGACTCGAGTCGATGGGAAACACTTTCCTTGGGAGAGCTTAAGAAATCATTTTATAGATGAGTCCTACGTCATACTTCATGGCTGTAATACAGGCTTTAGTCTTGCTCCTCAAGTTTCAAAGGCCATTCAGAGGCCGGTCCTAGGTTCACTAAGTTCGACTGATTTTCAAGAAATATTCTCAGATGGAAAGTGGTATCACAATAATAGAGGACAATATCCAGATCACCTGAGTAGAGCTTCCTCAAGCTCTCAGCTCTATTCATCTAACCACTCTTGCTGGAAAGGAAATTGCCACAGGCTAATGCCTAATAATCATCCTTATAGAGGTTATTGGGGAGAGTATGAAGTTGGACTTCCTTTTTTTAAGAACTTTTGTAATTTTTCAAAAATACGAGAAAATAAGCAAAGAGACTGTTATAGCGGAATAGCTCAGGCCATCCGTGGTTGGCCAACTCTTGAAGGGAATAGTTTTGAATCTAAAGTGTTTGATTTTCTTTGTCCAAGATATGGATCAAGTCGCGTTTTTGAAAAGTGCGTGAGCTATCTATTAGGGGAGGGGGAAAGTAAATTCTTCTGGGGAAAAACCCTCAATTGCTCTCTAGAAAAGTGTGACTACAATATAGTGAATACTTTAATTGAAGGAGAGACCCATCCCAGTGTACGTGCATCATTGATGGATCAGGGAATGCAACCTATAAGAGACGAGTACCTTCTTTTACAAAAGGCTCGTCCCTATTTTTAAGTGATTTATTCGTTTGAACAAGTTGGCGTTCCACAAAACATAGCGTTGTTTTCATTAAGACAGCGCTTCGTAGCTTCTCTTTGTGCAGCAGCTTTTGAATCTTTATCGTCTGAAAAGTAAATATCTCCAAAGCTAGTTCTTGTCTGACAGATCCATTTTGGTGTTGGATGTGTATTTTCTTGTAGATTATAAACTTCATTTTGAAGGTTTCTTACGGCCATTTCTAATCTAATGATTCTTTGACGAAGCTGTCTTTCATTCATTCGTTCATTACCAATAGAGATGCGTACACCTCTCTCGCCGTTTCTCAATATGATCTCGCCGCTATCGGCAAATGCAGTAGTTGATGAAATTAGAGTGAAGAGAATTGAAAGAGATAATAGAGCTTTTTTCATTATGATTGTCCTTTGAAAAATGAGTTTGAAACTATGATAAGCAAAATAGAGTCTGTTTTGGGGGGAAGTGAAAACTTGATAAGCCCTGTATAAATAATGAATAGTTACACCTGATAACAATATCTTGGACTCCATTTTTCTATCTTGAGCGTGATTACATTGCATAAAAGGGACTTTCTTTTCAAAAATGAAATACTTGATATGCGGGATAGTTTTCTAAGTTGAGAAGGATTATTGATAGGACATCATTTTAACCAAGGAATAAAAATGAAATCTATCTACCTAACTTCACTAACTCTTCTCCTACTTTCTTCGTGTTCAGGGGGCCTTGAAGAAAGACCTCTACCCACAGTAAATTCACTAAATGATGAGAGCGTCGCTCAAAGTTCTGACTTTATTTTTTATTCAACTGATTTTGAAATTCCTTTTGAGCGAGATAACTTGGCCCACATTTCCAATGAAGTTTATTACAAGATGGAAAATACTGAAAAAAATGAATTTTATAAAACAACTTGTTTGAAAACAGTGGAATATGCAGAAACTCTATACTCAATTGCAAAGAATAGATGTAATCCAAACCTGGGGGCAGTAGAGCCAGAGGTTTCAGATATGAAATTAGTTTCAGATATGGTCAATGAAACGCAAGAAAAACTAGATAATGAACTATCAGCGCTAGGGCCTAAAGCATCTAACTGTAGTGTTGAGGTAAGTAACTCTTTAGAAAAAGTTTCTGTCTCAGAGTTTGTTAAGCGTATTAAGGATTCAGTTGTTGATGAGAAGTCAGAAGCTTACTGTCCTAATAGTTCTCTTGAGGATCTACTGGTTGAGCGCTACGAAAATTTAAATGGTTTAGGCTTCAATGTAGAAAAGAGAAAGTATATCAAAGTTAACTTTGAAATGAACTCTTTTAAAAATGTAGATGCTATTGGTTATATCGGATTTGATATTAAGAAAGGGGAGGATGAGTCAATTCCAGAGTCATGTTTAAGTTACATGAAAGGAATAAAAGAAATGTCTGACGCTCTTAATAACTGTCTTTTCCCAAGAACATCTGACTCATCAAGAATTGGTCTTGGAAAAATTGGGAGCATTCACTCAAACTTTCAACGAACAGAATTAGAATTTAATGCAGATGAAGCAAGATGTTCTGTTGTTACTAAAGATGGAAGAACGGAATATGATTTAATTTCAAACTACATGATGCATTACTCTTTAGCTTCAGATGCAGTTTGCAGACGTAATTTATAATTTTTAGAAAATTACCTTTAAACGAATGGTTGGGCCCTCCTGATAATAACAGAGGGCCCTTTTCTATTTAAGCCAGTAAATACAGTCGCTTAGCCCAGACTTACTATTTAAGTTGGAGAGAATATTGGACGATAAGTGAGCTATGAATAAATCTCAATTATTTTTATTACTTCCGTTCTTTACTCTTTCTTGTTCTACAGTCTCTACTCAACGAGAAATTGCTAATACCAAAGATTGTACGGGCTTGATGCAGGATATTTTTTTCTCTAAAAAAGTTAGTGAACAAGCTCTCATTAATGCCTATGAAAAAGTAGGAGTTAGAAAGAGCACGACAAGCTATCCTAATATTCCCACTCATCAGCAAATATCAATTGTAGAAGATAAGCCGTTTGAAGTGGTAAAGCCCGTAGAGCTCTCTGCTGGATTGAGATCCCCTGAACTAGAAGAAGCTCGAGAACTCGGAGGAGTATTTGATGATTACAAAATGTTATCAGATGCTAAACCTAAAAATCTAAGTGAAGAAGAAATTGTAGAACTTAAGCGATCTTCTAAAGCAAAGAGTTCGAATCGAAGAGAATATTTAAAAAACTATATTGAGGGAAGATATACTTTTGAAGCTGACCTAAGGCCTTCTCAAAAACCCTTAAAGAAAGAAAAGATTGCTATTCCTTCCTATGATACGGAAGGCTTGAATGAGTTTCATCGTGAAGCTTACAGTTATGTACAAAACTATTGGGAGAATCTTGTTCGAGTAACGCCAACGCAAACGAAGGGAAGTATTCTCCCTTTGCCTTATGAATTTGTCGTAGCCAACCCAACTCGATTTGATGAAATGTATTATTGGGATACCTACTTTGGGATGAAAGGGCTTCTTTCATCAGGACATCTCGATCTTTCTCAAAAAATAGTAGAGAACTTTCTTTATATGATTAGGGAGTATGGGGTAATTCCTAATGGAAATCGGGATTACTATCTCTCAAGATCTCAACCACCTTTTATTTCAAGTATGGTAAAGGAAGTCTTTGAAGAGAGCATGACGGCACAGCCAGCGAGGAAGGCCCACCTTAGAAAATGGTTGAAAGAACGAGCCTTTCCTCTATTACAAAAAGATCTTGAAGACTTTTGGATGAATCCAAAGACTCGCTATGATGAATCAACAGGTCTTCATCATCACTATGATGATATTAATCTGGCGCGACCGGAGCGACATAGTGCAGATAAAGAATTGGCGGATGATTGGAATGATGAGCATGGTCTAGGGATTACATATCAAGATACTAGAGCTGTCGCCGAGTCTGGCCTAGATTTCACAGATGGCCTAGGTAAAGAGGCATCCCATACAGCGAATACCCTTTTAAATGCTATGGTCTATAAATATATGAAAGATCTTGAATATTTCGCAAGAGAGCTCGATCTTGATGATGAAGCAATGAAGTATGCTCAAATGGCCGAGAAGAAGAAAGCGGCCATGGATCGCTATCTTTGGAGTTCAAAGGGTCATTATCAGAATTATATTATTGGAGATGATAAACAAATAGATGGGCTCCATGCAGAGGTATTTACTGCAATGTATGCTAAGGCCGCTTCTCCAGAGCAGGCGAAGGAGCTTGTTTCACAATTACGCCTTCTCGAAAAGGAGGGTGGTGTAATGTCATCACTCTATACAGATTCCCATCATCAGTGGGATGGAGACAATGGGTGGGCTCCACTTCATTATTTCGTCATCCAAGGGCTTCGCAATTATGGATATGATGAGGATGCCGATCGAATCGCAAAGAAAATAGCAAATAGCTACGCTAAAATTCATCATAAAGAAGGAGTATTCCTTGAGAGAATCGATGTCTCTGATGGATCTCGTCCAATTGAAGATGGAAAGAAGTATCCTGTCCAGGAGGGCTTTCTGTGGACAAATGGTGTCTATACCTGGATTCTAAATAGCTTCTAAGTATCCGAATTAATTGTTTTTGTGTGTGTCTAAAGTGCTTACATGAGCGCGTAATTCTTTCCATATTGTGTCTATAAACAGTCGTTTGCCGTAAAATTTCAGATAACTCAAATCAGGTAGTCGGCCATAATGAAAGTAATTATTTTCTTAAGTTTCTTTTTTTCTTTTTCTTCGTTGAGCTTTGGGCAATGTCTCTCAAAGGATAGTTATCAACGTTGTGATTATGATGTTGAGAGTGTTTCTTTAAATGGATCAAGTACACCTCTTTTCTTTTATCAAAGCGATGACTTAGATAGAAGTGAGGAAGTTCATTATGTGCTCTTTCTTCATGGCCGTGGGTATTCTAGAGATAGTGGTGCTAGTGGATCGATGTTAGATGATTTGGGCTTAAAGAGAGTATTTCAAGAGGTTGGTGATCAGGTGATTTTTGTGGCCCCCCAAGATCGCTTCTTTCATGAAGATAGCAGGAGTGTGGGCCAAGACTACTGGCTTGGAATTGACGGAAGAGATTGGCAAAGTTTCCTAGCGAATGAACTTGTGAATCTTGTGGAAGAGAATGCTATCTCCCAAGGAATTCAAAAGAGTAGCTTTAATAGTGTTGTGGGAATAAGTATGGGGGCCCATGGAGCTTTCATGTTGGGACAGAATCACCCAGAGCGCTTTGAGCATGTTGGAGTGATTTCTCCAGTATTTCGTCCTATTCCAGAAGAGATGCCAATGAGTGATCGTGATGTTTTCTTGAAGGATGATAAATTTGTAGATGAAAGTAGAAATATGGGAGCCGCGATTCTAAATGGTAACTTTAAATTTCAATCCAAAACTGTTGTCACCATTTCTTATGAGGATTTCGCCCTTGATGAAGAGAAATTTCCCGTGGCGCTTAAGGTTTGGGATCGACTTTTGGAAAGTCAGAGTCCCATGAGTGATATCGAAATCTCTAATCAAAAAGGTGGTCACTCAATGAGCTTTTGGCGCGAGAGCATAGGAAAGGTTTTAATAAAGTCTTTTCAGTGATAACTATCAAAAGATTGGAGTTTCTCTTTTACTCGGGATAGCTGCTCTTTGATAACTTGAGCATCCCTATTTTGAGTGCAAGTAAAACCAATGTCGTATGCCTTATTAAGAGAGCTAAGCTGAGAGTAAGCAATGATTAGTGAAGCTTCATCATTTCTTTTTTCATAGCAGCTCGCTACCTCAACAAATTTATGGAGGTAGTATGTATGATCAGGGCATCTCAAGTCTTTCGTCGCTTCATAAGTCCAGTTGGTTGTAGGAAATAAAAGCTCTCCAAGAGACTTATCCCTAGAGGTACAACCTCCATATTGACACCTTCCCATTGAGTAAAAATCAACTAAGGGCATGACCGCTATCATCGGAATGCTGATCATATATCCCATTGTACCTTGATAGAATCTTATAAATTGAGAATTGTCTTTCTCGAGAGGGATGGCATTTTGAGCTTCTTCACATTGATTTTGATAGATCGCCTGTGCGTACGCCTTTGCATGAGATCTCGACTCATGAACAGAGCTGCAAGAGGCAAATAATAGAAGGAGGATAATTATTCTCATAATTTAATATTAGCTCAATTGCATTTAAATCTAAAGTTCAGCTATAACTAGGGAAAAGCATGAGACGCTGCCTTTGCCTTAATTTAAAATCATTCTTTAGGGGTTAAACCAACCGTTCCAATGCTGTGTCTTGTAAAACAAACAGGCCAATAGTGTAAGAATTGAAATAACGGCCGTTATGGCCGTGATATACATCCTGTATTTGAGCTTTTTATTCGTAAAGGTTGTTTTATATTTATAAATTGCAAGGCCAAATATTGCCAAAGAAATTGTGGCAAATAAGGCAAGGGAGAAAGGAGTAATCTGATTTCCTAAGTTCATAATGATTTATATTATACACGATACATAGATAGAAGAAGATTAAGTCATATCGTAATTTTATTTTGTGAAACACTTCCGCACTATCATAGGTCCTATGTAACAAGGAAGATTTTGAAATCAAGAAGTCGATAATTTCAGTTATTCTTTCGAAGGTAGAACTTATGACAAATGTATTATTCTGGAAACTTTTGAAATTTATCGATTGAAATTAGATCTTTTGACCAACTGGGTTCACTCGAGCAGAAGATATGGGCCTTTGGCCTTATCGAAATTTCACTATCGAGAGAGCCAGCGGGGACGACAAGTAGTTTTTCTTCTTTTTGTTCTGTTGGAAGGGCAGAACCACATTCTTTGCAAAAACTTTTAATATGTCGTGTAGATGGAAGATTAAATGTTTTAACTTCTTCTTTTCCTTTTAACCACTTGATTTCAGCATTTTGAGAAAATAGGTTGGCCGCATGAGCCGATCCTGTATCTTTTTGACAATATTTACAATGACACAGAAAGAAGCTTTCAAATTCACCTAAAATTTCGAAGCTTACTTTGCCACATAGACATGAACCATTAGACTTTTCATTCATAAATCTTCCTGCGAAAAGGTACGCCATCCTTTTGCGGATGCTAAAAATAAAAAAGCCCGAAGTGGGTTAAACGACGGGCTTTAGTATCTATCACTCCGAAGAGGTCAAAACTTGAATGGGGTGGCCGACGGGACTTGAACCCGCGACAACCAGAATCACAATCTGGCGCTCTACCAACTGAACTACGGCCACCATAAATTTTAAGTGGGCTTAATCTAAGGCCCATAGGCGAAAGTGTCAATGGGTTTCTGGCCAGTTATGATGTTTTTATATGCTTTTTGTGCGTCGCGATTGAGGCGATTTTTTTTGACCAGATGCAAATACGCCCATAAAATAAAGGTCTTAACGCTAACCATACTCCCAAGGATTGGAATATGAAAAAACTGGCATTAACATCTGCCGCATTAATTGGACTTCTAGCTCCATCAAAAGTTATGGCCTATGGAACTGGATATGTAACTTACCCACTAATGCCGCAAAAGCGAATTGTATCAACAGAATTTACTGGCGTGACCTCTACCGGTGGTGGAGTTGGACTTCAGGGGCGCTTTACTCAAAAACTTAGCGAAAAAATGATCGTTGACGCAGGGATTGGGATCTCTGGCGGTGAGCGTGACAGCCGCTTCTTTGTTGGAGCAGACTACGAACTCTTTCCTGATTATATGAGACAACCTCGTGTATCCGTTAAGACAACTTATACTAACGCTAAAGAGTTTGACGCAAGAAGAAGTATCTTCTCTATTGCTCCAACTGTTTCTAAAGGGTTTAGCTTCTGGGGTCATGAGGCCTTTCCTTATTTCTCTCTTCCCATCGGAATTAACCTCGATGGTGAAACAAAAACTTATGAATCCCAAGTAAACGCAAGTTTTGGGATCTCTGGAAACTTACCATTTGCAGATTATAAGCATCTCCTTGGAAATGTTGAGGCCACTGTAGGTGTGAAAGATAGCTACACGGCCCTCTTCTTTGGCGTTTCTTATCCACTCAACTAACCCATGGTAAAACCTAAGCTCGTTTTTTCTGATTTTGATGGAACTCTTACTCTAGATGACGAGCTTAGGCCTGAATTCTTCGACGTTCTCGCTCTGCTGAAATCTAAAGATATTCCGCTCGTTATTTGTACAGGACGAAGTAAGTCTTGGGCCCATTTCCTCCTCTCTCACTTCAATGACCTTAAATATGTTATCACTGAGGGCGGTGGTGTTCTTACTTATGCTCAGGAGAAAGGTGGGCGGAAACTGCTCAAAGACGTCCTTCTTGTCGATGAGGGAGAAGTCATTCGCTTAGAGCAAGCAGTCCTTGGTTTACGTGAGCGCTTTCCTCATCTTGAGTTATCTGTTGATAGCTTTGGTCGTCAAACTGATAGAGCAATTGAGCTTTCCTATCTTGAAGAGAACCCCGAAATAGATAGGCAAATTAGGGAGTACTTCACTCAAAAGAATGTCAACTTCTCTACCTCCAATGTTCATATGAATTTTTGGTGTGGTGAAATATCTAAGATGAATTCCATTCGTCTTTTTCTTGAAGAGTACAGTGATATCAAAGGAGTAAAAGAAGAGGAAGTTGCCTTCTTTGGCGACTCGCTAAATGATGAATCTGTATTTAAAGAACTTGAGCACTCTATTGGTGTTTCCAATATTGAAAAAGTTAGAGATCGTTTTGAGCACCTTCCTAAAATAATTCTCGAAGGCAAAGAGAATAAAGGAATTCTTGGAGTTTTAAACTACTTAACTTCACTATTAAAGTAGCGATCAATTTCCTCGTGGGCCCTCTCAAAGAAGGCATCGTAATCAACGGATAGATTTTCACGAATCCAGTCACTCATATCTTTTGAAGGATTACAGTAGAAAGTTCTGCGTGTGTTCTTTTTTTCATCCCAAGGAATATTAATGGCCGTGGCATGAAGAGCGTGACGAGGAAGTTGCATGTAAGCATAGTCTTCAGGTGAAGCCAGTAGATCTTTGAAGCGTTGGAACATTGGATAACTTCCATAATAAATCTTATCACCGAGAAGAGGAAAGCCATGGGCCAAAGCGTGAACGCGAATCTGGTGCTGCCTACCCGTTTTAGGGAAGGCCAAACCAAGAACGTACTTTCCTTCTTCGTGAAGGATTCGAAAACCAGTCTCTGCTCTTTTTCCCACATCACTATCTTGAGGATGGTATCCAATAAGAACACGGAGTAGCCCTTCTCCACCAGTATCTAGACGCTCATGAGCGATAAAGTCTGTTTCACCACTGTAGTTCTCATTCTTAACACCAATGAAGAAATAACATTTACGAACCTTTTCATGTTCAAAATAGGTTGTAAAGCGATTGGCCGCTTCAGGGTTTTTTCCAACGAGTAGAACTCCACTAGTTTCACGATCAAGTCTATGGACAGAGTGAGTCCCATGTCCACATAGAGATTCACAATATACCGTAGCACAGTAAAAAAGATGCTTTCCAGTTGGATGCGTACTCATAAAAGCTGGTTTAGATAAAACCATGAGACCTTCATCTTCATAAATGATTGGAGGGTTGGCCTCAAGTTCAAGTTTTTCGCCATTCCACCATTCGTCTTCGTGGATGGTTTTATAGATGAAGACAGTAATCTTTTCTTTATCGTAAACTGTAGTATTGGGTTTCATTCGACCGGGACGTCCTAGAATCTGAACATCTCCATCTTTGATCTTTTCTTTGACTTGCTCTCTAGAGAAAGAGGGAAAGTAGAGCTGAAGATACTGATCAAGGCGCATCCCATTCTGGGGGGAATGCACCTCGTAGCAAACTTCAAAGCTATCTGACTGAAACTTTTTATAGATAATATTCATAAGCGAGGCGGTTTTACCTCAAGTTGTCCGAAATTAATACCTTTCTTTGATAAGGGCCTTTGCAAGAGTTAGTGCTCCCTCTTTGGAATGGCTATACTTGGTATGTAAATTATCGATAACATTTTGAATGAGCGCTCTATTATCCTTTGAAAGTGGCGTTGCGTTGTCGTCTCCGGCCATTTCCGCTTCAAAGAAAACCAAATTCCTTGAGATAACTTGGATAACTTTCTTTTGCTCCTCTCTAAAGCTTTCTTGAAGACGATCAGAAAGATTTGGGAAGACTTCAACATATGTAAACTTCTTTCCAGGATTATCAAGGCTATAAGCCCCGAGACGAGAGAGGAGTTGAGAGCGGTAGTTATCTGCATTTTCTTTAAGGTTAATACTTTTTTCAAACTCTTCGATCGAGTACATATCCACTTCTTCATACTTATTTGTGATGTGGTTGCGAACCTTTTCGCCTTTAATATGGGCTGTAATATTCTCGATATACTTTCGAATAAAGTCCTCGTAACTTCTATCGTCAATAAGTCCAAGACTGTCGCGTAGTTCTTTATCAAAGAAATCAAAGCAATATTCTTTTACTAGAGCAATGAAGCGAGCAGGGTGATGGTAGTCTGCTTGTGGAGTCATATTAAGGAAATCGAAATCATTTTTCTTAGTAATAAGACGACTAAGACCTTCAATCACATCAATGAAGGTAATATTTTGATGACGATTACTTAGCTTGTATAGAAATGCTTTAATATCTCTTGGTGAAATACCAAACTTTCCTTCATAGAGATTCTCATATTCAAACTCGGACTCGACCTCAGACTTCTTGGCCTCTAGAATATGCTTTGATTCATAGTCAAGACGATCAGGGGTAGAGGACTGAGCAAGGAAGAGAGCTTTTTCTAGTGGATTTAAGTTAGTTGCAATATTAGCAAGCTTCTTATCTTCGTAGTTTTTAACTTGTGGACAGCGAAGCCTAGTCATGATTGAGAAGAGGCAAACTGCACGAAGAGCATAGGGCTCAAAAAAACTAATTTCTTTAAGACCTTCACATTGAGTGTGATAAATCTGCTCTTCTTTTAGAAAGTCTAAAAGGTAAGGTACTTTGATAAAGGTAAAGCGTCCTTTAAAAGAGTTGAAGTCGGGATGTTGTTTAAAAGCAGATAGATGTACTTCATTGGATGTTCCAATAAAGAAGATATCAAGTTCAGTGAGTATTCCTTGCAGATTGATATTTTTGGTTTCCATGGTCTGTAGGAGATACTTAAACGTATCAAGAGGTCTCTTAAGAAGATCTGAAAATTCAAGAATTCCTCGATTGGCAAGAACGGCCTGTCCCTTAAGAGAGAAAAGATTTAAAGATTGAAGACTTGGAGGAAGGCTCCCAAGCCGCTTATCCATAGTGATTTGTTGCATCTGAGCATCTACATGGAGTTGGGGCTCAATTGTTACAGATCCTGTTGAGTAGCGCTTGCTGACTTTAAAGCGCTCTACACGAATATGCTTAAGAACATCTCTATGGCGACCTTTGTAATTCTTAAGTAGGGCATCATAGATCATGCGATTTCTCTTTGAGAGGTCTCCATTATAGAAATAAGTCCTTTTAATTGATTCTAGTGTTTCAGGATCATCTTTTAGAGCATCATCAATAACTTCTCTACGGTGTTCTCTGGGGATTAAAAGAATAGGGTGATCCTTCAGCTCTGAAGTCATGATTGCTGAAATATCTTTGTCTTCAAGATAGGCAAATGTTGTGAGGTCTGTTCCAATGCGGTCCGAACCAAGCCCCAAAGATCCCTTTACAAAGTTATCTATAGGGAAGATCCAACTGAAAGTATAAAGAGGTCCTTTATCGTCTTGGCTATAGTATTCAAGACCTTTCATTATCTTTCTAACAATCGAAGATTTTGAAGAACCATTGGGACCAACAAGTAGAATGAATTTATTATTAAAACCTTCTTCTTTGAAATTTTCTAAGTTTTGAACAATGGCCTTTTGAACTTTTCTTTGTCCGTATACGGCCGGCGAATCATTATGTTCATGGTCAAAGACTTTATATGATCCATCTTCATTCTGGCCGAAGTGTTCAAACATGTCCTTCAGATAAGTAAAAGTAGTACGTAGCTCACGCTCTGGACTCTTTTCAAAATTATCCATGTAATCTTGAAAAGAGAGGAGGTCTAACATCTCTTGTTCTTCTTTACTTGCTTTTTCAATCCAATCTAACATGCTGTATCCTTTTTCTTGGAGAACTCTTATAGAGAATTCAAACAGTTACTCTATTTTATACTTTTTAGAGCTTTTTCTCTAGCTAGGTTCTGAGTTTGTAGGCCTAATGTTAATATTAGTTTGTTGGACTAGAGTGAATCTGATGAATCTTGTAGAGTAAGAGGCTGAAAGCGCAAAGAAATGGTAGTTGTAGGTGGAAAAAATAATTATAAAAAATAAGAGACTTTTTATATCGGGAATTATTTTCTCTATTTTACTCTGTATTGGAGTAGGTGTTTTCCTCTTATTCTTCTCGGATAACCAGAAGGATGAAAGAGGTCGCTATTCAATGACTCCTGTCTGGGAGTTAGTAATTGATGAAGTGGTAAAGGTATGGGAACAGGGCCCTGATTTGAATGACCCCCACTTCTTATCACAATGTCCTGAATATGAAGGTCATGATACTAGGAGTGAGATCACTCATTGCGATGTTGATCTCTTTAAATGTTTTTACAATAATAGGGTCGCAAAAGTTAAATATAAGAATGATTGGATCAGCTTTGATGTAAGAGTCTCTTCTCATCAAAAGCAGAGAAAAGATCTTAATATTGAATTGTCTATACTTGAAGGTCGATCGATTCCACTTCGTTTAGAAAATAGTTGCCACCAAATCAAATTGCCACAAGGCTATTACAGGTCGCGTTTTTTTAAGCGTTCAAATAAGCTAAAGGATAACCTTTGGCACACAAGTGGTATTGAGTACACCATAGACAAATACCTTGTTCGAAACTCCGAGGTAATGACTTGGGCGAAATCAAGTAAGAATACAGAGCTGATTGAACGACTTAAGGGGAGCGACCCCTTTGGGGTTTCGACTCAATTAACTTCAACTGAAATGCAAGAGTTTTGCCACGCCTATGAAACGGAAGTTTTAAGTGCAAAAGTTCATGATGCCCTAACATTTCATCATGGAAGACAGAAAATCGAAGATATTTCGAATACACCTCCTAGCGTAAATAGTGCGCCCCATCCTTTTGGACCTCGAAAAGATGATGGACCTCAATTTGATACTCAATTTAACAAAGAAGGTTGCTCTAAAATCTATTCAAAGACATGTTTAGAAGAAAAAGTGGAGCGTATATTTCCTGAATCAATCGGATGGAGTGGAGTAGCAGAGCTTCTTGGTGGAGAGATGGAGTATGTATCCAATCAATATCTTCCGCGTAAGAATTTAGTCGCAAGTAGTTTCTATTTTCCATATAAGTCCTCTTGGCATCAGGCAGGTGAGTTTGCTTACTGGGATGGTAAGGGGCATGGAGTTATGAATTTTAACTTTCTTGGAGAGCGCCCTATTATTGACCCTGCTAAAAAAACAGACTTTAAGGTTGGGTTTCGTTGTATGAGGAAGCGCTATATTGGGGAGAAAATATGAAAATCATTTTAGGGATTTGTATTTTTCTTTCTATAAGCTCTAGTTATGCCAATCTTTATTGGGGTGATGTCCTTGATCAAAGTGACTTTGAACAAGTTGATCTTGGTCGTCCAAGTGGCGCTTATAAGAAACTTATGCAGTGGAAGCTTCCCCAGTTTGAAAAAAAAGACCTCTATCAATGTTTAATCTATAAAGTTCCTTCTGGAGGAGAAAAGGGAAGAATTTATATTAGAACTTTTGACAAAGAAGGCTGCCAAATAGGAGGTCATTTTCAAGAAGAGCTTTTAGGTAAAACAAGTCAAAGTACTTCTATTAAAGCCCTCTCTAATTATTCGGGATTACACCTTCAATTTATCGATGGAGATAAAATTATCAAACTTGATTTTCCTCAGGCCGGTGAAGTTAAGCGCTGGAAGACACTTCAGTTTAACCAATTGGCTAGAGAGAATATAAAAGGGGCAGGCCTAAACTCAGGGGATTACTGTCTCAAGTGGAAGAAAACTTGCGAGCCTGAAGTTATAGAACAATGCTCGTCTTGCCCCTCTGGTCAGTGGAGTGAATCAATGAATTATAAAGAATGTCCTTCGAAAGTTACCGCCATTTGTGGGGAGCGAAGTTGTGGTGGTAAAAACCAGCCGGCCTGTTTAAAGATGGTATCGCTAAAGTATCCATTAAGCTGTGAAGAGGCCTTAGAGTTTGTGGTTTGTGCACCTATGTTAGATGCTCATTGTGAAGGAACAGGTGAAATTATTTGCCGTTAATAATAGATTCAATATATTCGTCAGCAGATATTTGATTTCCTAGAAATTTAGATGGAATCAATCCAAATGCAGTATTTTCTAAGTACTCAAATCTCTTTTCATTCATATCTTCTGTGGGTGCGTTTAGGACGCAATCTTCCAGTCCTGCAAATACACTATGACAGATTTTTAGTGGAGGAAGGACGTAGCTTTCCTTTTGAATGATTTTATGTTCCTTATCATCAATTACAAGCTTTGCCATAGATAGGAAATGATTGGATTTTGGTAATCCTAAAATTGGAGTTCCTTTCAATGTCGCACTAGAGATATTTGCTGAAGGAGTAATGATTAAGTCAATGGTATTAGGAGGAAGCTTTGAGAGTAGTAAGTTGAGTTCCAATTCTTTATCTTTGAAGCAATCATTGCTTTCAAGTTTATCAAAGGCCAAAGGATTCTCTTGTAATGACTCTGAGCAATTAAGCTTTCCCTGATAAACAAGAATATTGAGATTTACATTCTTTGACTTTAATAAGTTCTTCGTACGCAATATGGCCGTTAAAGGATCTTGATAGTAGATTCCGTTAATATCTTTTTTCTGACCTTTAGACAGAGAATCAAAACTTGTAATCGCCATAAGCCCAATAAAGGTTGAGCCTACACTCTTAATTGAGAAGGGGAGTGTTCCAGCATTTTCAAGTGGCCTTCCCGTTTTGATTGAAAAAATATTAGAATTAATCCAATGAGGAAGATCACGGCTTTTCTCATTTGTATTTTTACTCTGTATTGCCTGTGCCCACTGAGATTCATTGTAGCCCATTTGAATAAGGTCAATATTTAAGCGGCTTAGAGAGTGAGTTATTATTTCAAGCTTTTTTGGATCTTGCCCTTTTGATGGAATTGTATTTCCCGTCGCTATTGTGAGAAGTTCAATATTACTTTCCTTCTCTACTTTATTTCTCAAAGTTGTTAGGTAGGAAGAAAGGTAGGAGAGTCCTCCAACCTTTAGAGTAGCAGGCATCATCGCTGGAGAATTCTCACTTCTTTGCTCAGTTTCGGGATAGATCTGATCGGCGAGGTTTGCTACAAGAGAAATATAGAGTTCGGGATATTGATCTTTATTCTTAAACGCAGAAATCTGACTACTATCTGGGTAAGTATATAGTCTCTTGATTTGAACTTCATCGTTGCAGCTCAAAGTGAAAAGTAGAATTGCAAATATACCAACTAAGCGAACCATAATAAGTTCAGTCTCCTGGCCAAGAATGAAGGAAAATGCAGTTTCTTAAATTGCTTGCTTAGTAGCTTTTTATTTGAGCAAGCTTATTAAAGGCGTTTTCCAAAGCGTGGTATATCTTATCGTAGGTCTCTTGGTTTGCACAAGGTCCAAGGCTTATACGAACGGCTCCGCGACCAATATCGTCGGTTACTCCCATCGATTTCAAAACTTTAGATGTTGTGGGTTCATTATCTGAACAAGCACTTGAAGTGGTAACGTAGATACCTTGAGATTCCAATTCAATCTGAACGGCTTGACCATGAATACCTGGGTAAGCAAGGTAAGTACTTCCAGACATTCTTGGCGCTTCTTCACCCATAATAACGACTTTAGGAAAGTTCTCTTTAATTTTACTTTCAAAGTTATCACGAAGATCATCAAGTTTTTTAAGCTCAGGTATTTTTTTATCAATTTTATCTAGAGCAACAGCAATCGTTTCAAAGCCAATGTAGTTTTGAGTTCCACCACGAAGGCCTTTCTCTTGTCCACCACCAATTACAAGGGGCTTTAGAGTGTTGGGATCACGAGCGAGTATGAAACCTGCTCCAGTCATTGCTCCAATCTTATGTCCAGAAAGGAAAGCGTAATCAATATTAGAGTCAGCAAAGTTAAATGGAGCTTTCCCGATATATTGAGTAGTATCGCAAACAAATGGGGTATGATATTTATTACAGAGCTCTCCAATTTCTTGGAAAGGCTGAATGGCACCAGTTTCATTGTTCGCGGCCATTACTGCAACTAGGGCCACATCTTCTTTATTGGCTTCAAGCAAAGTCTTCAAGGCTTCAACGTCTACGACGCCACTTGATTTAGTGGGAAGTATATGAAGTTCGTAACCTTCATTTTCAGCATAGAATTTTGCATTATTAATAACTGCGGAATGCTCGATTCCAGAAATAATAATATGATGTTTTTTTGCGCGAGGCTTATAAAGAAGGCTGAAGAAAATTTGGGAGATTCCCTCAGTTGAGCCTGAATTAAAAATAACCTGCTTAGGTAGTGCGCCTAATGTCTTGGCCGATATGGCGCGAGCATTTTCCATTCCTACTAAGGTTTTTTGTCCTAGGTGGTGGATAGCATTAGGGTTAGCGTAAGGACCATTATCAAGTCTATGTTTTAAGTAATCGATAACGTCTTGGCATAATGGAGCACTTCCATTGAAATCAGCATAGATCATAGTTTAAATTCCCTCTAATATTTAAAGCTATATTCTATGACAGGGACAACATAGTGTCTAAGGCCTTCTTTGCTCCTGAGGCAATTTTCTGATCTACTTTTATGACATTGATTGCTTTATCTGCCTTGATCGCCCTTAAGCTAGCGAGTAGCCATCTGGGTCTAACACGGTACATAGTTGTACAAAGGCATTGGTAGGGAGATAAAGAAACGATCGTTTTGTCGGGGTGGGCCACGGCAAGGCGGTTTACTAAATTAATTTCTGTTCCAATCGCAATCTTACTTCCGGCGGGAAGTTCTTTTACACGATTGATAATATAAGCGGTTGATCCATCCTCATCAGCGGCTTTAACAACTTCGAAGCTACACTCAGGATGAACAATAACATGAGTTTCTGGATCTTGTTCTTTGATGGCCCTAACTTGGGCGGCAGTGAAGCCTTGATGAACAGAGCAGTACCCGTACCAAAGAATGACTTTCGCCTTCTTTACTTTTTCTTCGGTAAGTCCACCGTTGGGAAGGTTTGGGTTGTAGGTAACCATTTCATCGAGTCCTATTCCCATCTTGTAACAAGTGTTGCGCCCTAGGTGTTGATCAGGAAAGAAAAGAAGCTTCTCACCATTATCAAGTGCCCAGCGAATGACTTTTTCTGCATTGGAAGAAGTACAAATACTTCCATCATGATCACCAACAAAACTCTTTAGTGTGGCCGCACAGTTGATATAGGTAACAGGTACAATTTTTTCATCTGTACATGAAGTTAGAAAGTCCCAAGCTCCATCGATTTCATCACGGTTGGCCATATCGGCCATTGAGCAGCCTGCGGCCAAGTCGGGAAGTATAACGGTCTTGTCATCATCGGTTAGGATATCAGCAGTTTCCGCCATAAAGTGAACACCACAAAAGACGATATAAGGCTTATCAATTCCAGAAGCATCTTGGGCAAGCTTTAGAGAGTCACCCTTTAGATCAGCAAATTGGATAATGTCATCTTGCTGATAGTGATGGCCGAGAATAAGGGCCTTATCTTTGAGCTCTTCTTTAAGTTTCCAAACTTCTTCAATAACTTGTTCGTCATTGAGTTCTTCGTGAGAGATTGGGGGGAGATGCTCATCGGCAGCTTCGCCATTAAATAGATCTAGCATAGGTATATCCTCATTGGGATGTCGCGTTGTAAATAGTCAATTTGGCGCACACCATACCGTAAAAAATATGAGAATGCACTCTTATTGGGGTGAACAGGGGTAGGGAAAGAGGGTTTCAAGGCCAAGGTTTGGCCTTGAATTTAATTGAATTAAACTGTTGGGTAGCCTTTTTCATTCCAGGCAAGAATTCCACCTTCTAGGTTGAAGAGGTTCTCAAAGCCTTCTCCTTGAAGGGCCATACAAGCACGCATACTACGGGCACCACTTCTGCATTGCATAATTATTGTGGCTTCTTTATCAGTAAGTTTTTGCATCTCCTCTTCGAAGTTTGAAAGAGGCATGAACTCTGCTGCTTCAATATGAGCTTCGTCCCATTCACCTTGTTCCCGGCAATCGATAAGTCTAATATCTTCACCGGCATCAAGTTTTGCTTTGAGTTCCTCTACTGTCATATTTCCGATCATTTTGTAATCCTTGCTATTTGTTTATTGTCCTTAATTTATCACATGATATTAGTTCAGGGCCTTGTTTTAAATCAAGGTATGAATTTCGAAGTAAGAAGTTGACGATCAGTTTGAGGATTCTCTACAATTTTCATAGGCTTAACGCACAGTCTGAAACTCATGGAAAGAGTCTTCGAGATCGCCCGTACGCGGCAGAGGTCTGAAGATAGAATTATGGAGGAATCATGGAAGTTATCACCATTGCGAATAATAAAGGTGGAGTTGGTAAAACAATGAACGCTTACCAGCTAGCGTGTCACCTAGCTCACCAAGGTCACAAAGTTCTTGTGGTTGACCTCGACTCTCAGGCAAATTTAAGTTCAACTTTTGGAGTTAATATTCATAGAACTCTTATTCCTGAGTGGCTCATCGGTGATGTTTCCATTGAAGATGTTGTTGTTCCTTCAGAAGGCGAAGAAGAGTTTCACCACAATATCAGTGTGATTCCAAGTTCTCGCCATTTGGCCAATCTAGCGAAGCTTCTTATTCTTTCTGAGCAAGAGATTCGTAGAAACGCCGGAAGAAAAGAGCGTCTTCTCAAGAAGAGACTCGCAGAATGTGCTGATAACTTTGACTATGTCGTTATCGATACTCCTCCAATGCTTGGTGATGAACTCATTATGGCCTTAGTGGGAAGTACTCGTATTCTTATTCCAACTCAAGCGCAAGATTATTCAATTGATGGGTTAGAAGAGTTAATGGATACATTTGAAATTATCCGTGAAACAGAAAATCCAGATCTTGAGTTTGCGATTATCCCATCGATGGTTAATAAGCGTCGTAAGATTGAACAACAAAGACTTTCCGAGTTGGCCCAATCATTTCAAATTACTCCACCCATCAGAAACTTGGTTCAGATGCAAGAGTCGATCTCAAATCAAAAGCCAGTATTCATGATGAGTCAGAAGACCGAAGGGTATAAAGATTATCAAGCCCTTTGGGAATCTCTAAATTTATAATTTATAGCACGACCAAGGATTTAGGTTATGGCAAAAAAGTTTACTGCAAGAGTATCCAAGAAAAATAGAAAGACTCTAGACATGTCAAAGAATCTCGATAGAGATTTAATGGCCCTTATGGATGATAGGCTTCTCAAGGGAGCTAGACTTGAGGAAGTTAACCTTAAGGAAATCATTGTAAAGGATCAGGTAAGAACAAAGTTCAACGATAGTTCAATTAAAGAACTAGCAGAGAATATTAAGGTTAATGGACTGATTCAACCCTTAGTTCTCCATCGAGATAAAAGAGGTAAGTTTACTTTAATCTGTGGAGAGCGTCGTTTTAGAGCGATGAGCACTTTGACAGAAATGGAAGCTTGCCCCTGTTTCATTCTCGACGGTAAAACACCTGAAGAATTGATGGCCATCCAGTTTTCTGAAAACTCGTCACGTGAGGCCCTTCATTATATTGATAGAGCTGATGGAATTTTAAACTATCAAAAAGCAACTAAGGCCAGTGAAAGAAAAATTACTGCGGCCCTTGGTATTTCAAAGTCTGAAGTCCATCGCTCGCTTCTCATTGCAAAACTTGGAAAGAGGATTAAAGAAGCCGCTAAAGTTCACAATATTGAGAAGTATGTTCTTCTTGAGATTGATGCCCTTGAAAGAGGGGAGCTTAGAAAAGAGCTGGAGAAGAAAGTTCTTTCAGGTGAGCTTACGAAGAGAAGTCAGGTAAAACGACTTATCAATAAAGGCTCTGTTGTAGCTGCTAAGAAGAAGATTTCAAAGAAGAAGAAGCCTGCTCTTCCCGCTGGACTTACTGCAAATGCTTTTCTGAAAGCGATGGAATCGAAGACAAAAGATCTAGATCTTGATGCAGATACCATAAAGGCCCTCAAGAGCGTTCTTAAAGAAACTAAGGATATGATCTCGGATCAATAAATTTAATTTTTATTCTATGACTATTCACTTTTTACCCATAAGGCCCGTAAAGGGCCTTTTTACGTTAAAATAGGAGGTAGCAAAAGGTCACCGGCCAGTAATGTTTACTCAGATTGCGCTGCTTTGCCCCATTTTTGGTATGTTCATTGCAACTAAATAGGCAGAGAGAAAATTAGGGAAGTGATTTCCATAGTTTGGGAGAGTTGAATGAGTACATTTTTACTACCATGCCTAATGTTTATACAGTTGGCGGTATCGACATTTTTAGTTTTGGGATTCAACTATGAAGTTGAAGCAGCTACTGATCGTTTTACTGAATACCCCGTTCAATATGTATGGAATAGTCCGAAGTATTTCTACCCAGCAGTAGAAGTTGAAGTCTCTGCCCAAGTTATAGAAAAGAAAGTAAGAAGAAGTAGAGGTCCGGCCTCTACGGTTCCAAGTGATGATATTCAACCTGCACCTGTGGCCCAAGAAATTTGGCTAAACAATGTATGGGTAGAAGACTCCGCAGGTGTGATGAATCAAATGAAAAACGAATTCGCGAATTGGGAAAGAACAGAAGAATATAGAAGAAGCTGGGACATTGAATCAACTGGTCAATACGATACTCCAGATCGTAAACGTAAAAGAGCTTGGTTTAGTAAGATGTTATTTCGCTATGTTGATAAGAGAATAAGTGGAGAATTGAAGAATGCTTCAGAGGGGTCGACCTTACAAAAAGTACGATCGGTCAAACAGGCTTTGAAGCCTAATTCAACTGCTGCAATTTCACAGAATATAAAATTAAAGTTTCGCGCCAAGATTCTCAGAATGCGTGCTTATATGAGAGTTATTAACCCTTGGGTTAAGGCAGAGACTGAATTCAATATAAACGGACAAGTGTTCTCTAGATTTCAAAAGCGTTTTGAGGACCTTGGAGTGGATACAAAGCTTGAGTATAGACTCCACGATAACGACTATACTGCTAGTGTTAGCAAGCCCTTAGGTAATAATATTACAGCTGTAGTGTCGAGTACTCAGCCTGTATCGAGGAAAGCCTTTGGAAATGATGCAGATAGCACATTTCAGCTACAGTATTACACCTCATTCTAATCGTAATAGAAGCCTTAAAAAAACTTGTAAAATACCTACTGCAAAATGCCGCCCTTTGCGGTAATTTATTGGCCGATTTATTCTATTGGTAATTATAATCAAATCACTCACGGACAAACCAAGGTAGTAGGTATGAGTTTATTTTCAAGTCCATTATTTCAAGATTCATTTGAGCAACTAGAAGTTGCTGGTTCTGTTGGCGGTCTAGACCCTAACATTATCGAAAGATTAAAGTATCCAAAGAGAGCACTGCAAGTTGCTGTTCCCATTCGTTTAGATGACGGTACAGTTAAAACTTTTATGGGTTATCGTGTTCAGCACAATATGACCTTAGGGCCTGGTAAAGGTGGGATTCGTTTTCACCCTGGTGTTGACCTATCTGAAACGGCTGCTCTTGCGATGCTTATGACATTTAAGTGTGCCCTTGTGGGTCTTCCTCTTGGTGGGGCCAAAGGTGGTATCTGTGTCGATCCTAACGATCTTTCTAGGCAAGAGCTTCAGTCACTAACAAGACGTTTTGCTACAGAGATCTCAATGATCGTAGGTCCTTCAATTGATATTCCAGCACCAGACATCGGAACCGATGGACAGACCATGGGCTGGTTCATGGATACTTATTCACAACTTAAAGGTTACACTGTTCCAGGTGTTGTGACAGGTAAACCTATTTCAATTGGTGGGTCTCTTGGACGTACCGAATCTACTGGGAAAGGGGTCGCCTATTGTGTGAACTTTGCTGCTCAGAAAATCGGGATGAAAATTGATAAGTCGACTTCTGTTGCGATTCACGGTTTCGGTAAAGTGGCCATTCCTGCTGCTGAAGATCTCATTGCTCAAGGTGCAAGAGTTGTTTCTTTTGGAGATGTAACCGGGGCTATCTTTAATGGCGATGGAATTGATCTTCCGGCACTTATTGAATACGCAAGAGAGAACGGTGGAGTAGCAGGCTTCCCAGGTGCTGAAGATATTACAAATGAAGAGCTATTTGCTCTAGATGTTGATGTTCTTATTCCTGCGGCCATTGACGGTGTGATTACTGAAAAGAATGCTGGCAATGTCAAAGCTAAAATTATTGCTGAAGGTGCCAACGGTCCTCTGACAAGAGAGGCCATCGACATCGTTACTAAGAATGGAGCTTTCCTTATTCCAGATATTCTATGTAATGCTGGTGGGGTTATTGTTTCTTATTTTGAGTGGGTTCAAGGTCTACAGAACTTTTTCTGGGGTCTAGATGAAATCAATAAGAAGCTCCATGATATTTTGGTTAAGGCCTTTAAGGACTGTACTGATACAGCTGAAACATATCGTGTAGATATGAAAAAAGCGGCTTTCATTTGTGCTCTTAATAGACTTGATAAGGCGATGAGAATTAGAGGTCTTTTCCCTGCATAATGGTCTACTTAAAAAATGATTAAATTGAGAAGGCCCAGCATTTGCTGGGCTTTTTTTATGTTAGAATAAATTTATGAGAAAATGGATTTTCATTTATATTCTTTGTACTCCACTTTTTGCGGAGGTTCTTAAATACGATATTACGGGCTACGACCGTACTCTACATACCTATAAAGAAGTTTGTGAAAAACTTGGTCATAAAGAACTACTGATTATTGATTATGTGGATGCTCTTCATTTGGATTGTATGGGAACAAAAGTTAGTGTGAAAGATTTTTGTACGAAGGATTCTCAGAAGAAAAACCTCTTACGTGGCTTTGTAAATCCAAGACTTAAGGAAGTTACTTGTCAGTATGGAACGGCGGCCTTTCTTTCTGTGGCCTGTGATAAGAGAGATAAGCATCTATGTGTGAAGCCAAAGAGGGGTTGTGAGCGCTTAAATAAAATCTACGCTCTCTCACATAAGCTTTTTGAATATTCTTTTATAGAAAAAGATGTCGATAATGTACTCAACTGCATGTATCAAAGAAATGATATCCCTGAAGTTGAAAAAGTCACAACCAAGATTCTCCTGCCTTACCAAGAAAAAGAAATTATAGATAAAGATATTTTTTCCTATAGTGAAGTCAAAAAAGAGCCTCGTCGCTTTTAATCTTTCATAATTTTAAATACCTAGAGATTCGCTCTTTATCCATGACTTGAATAAGATATGGATATGGAAATTAAAATCAATGCACTTGTTTTAAATCGAAATAATTATCAATGGTGTGAAGTCTTTGGTTATACATCTAAAGGTCAACCTGGAATTGATATCATTGGTCTTGGAACACGGGGAAGAGCAATAAAAGAGAAGTTAACTTACTTATCGAAGAGGCGTAAGTTGAAGTTTCCTGTTCTGAGATTTGTTATTTGTGTTGAAGGAGAGAACCTAGATAAGTCAGATATAGACTATCTTGAGCTTCCCATATTGATGGCATTTTGGGCAATGGCAAATACTATACCCATAAAGAGACTTGATCATTGTTTCTGTAGTGGGAAAGTAAGCTTAGAGGGAGAAGTTCAGTATCTAGATATCTCTTCTCTGTTATGGAGAAAGCTAAGTTCGAGCTTAAGGAGAAAAGATAAGGATATTGTCTATTTGGGAAAAGAGATTGAGGAAGATTGGGATAGAATACGAGTTATTAACGCCCACGAGCTACTAGATGAAACTGTGGGCGGCTTTTATTATATTCCTATCCCATTGAGGAGCTCAACTTGTACGTCTTAAGCTCGTGAAATTTAAGTTTAAATATGGGTAGGTACTATATAGATAAGACTTTAGCGAGGTCTATCATTTTAGGATCGTACTTATTGTCCTTTCCAAGACTTTCTGAAAGAGGGACCTCGATAACTTTACCGTTTTGAAAAGCAGTCGCAATGGCATTTCTTCCTTCAAGAAGAGCATTTACGGCGACATTTCCCATTTGTGAAGCAATCGAGCGATCTTGTGGAGTAGGATTTCCACCTCTTTGAATATGTCCAAGGATACATACATGGGCATCAAGTCCGTGATCATCTTTAAGACGCTCTTGGATTCGGTAACTTAGTCCAGGCTTTTCACCTTCAGCGCAGATGATAATAGACGAAGATTTTCCTCTTTTTATACCTCTTTTAATATCTTTAGAGATTTGAGAAAAGTCAGGCTCTCCAAGGTCGGGGAGGACAATATTTTCTGCTCCCGTACAAATACCAACCTGAAGCGCGATAGAAGATGATTTTCTTCCCATGACTTCAACGATAAAGATACGAGCATGAGAAGAGGCCGTGTCGCGAATTTTATCAACGGCCTCTACTGCTGTTTGAACTGCAGTATCAAAACCAATAGTGTACTCTGTTCCTTGAACGTCATTGTCTATAGTTCCAGGAACACAGGCCACTGGAATACCGTGTTCCTGATTAAGGCAATGGGCTCCATTGTAACTTCCGTTTCCACCAATAACGACAAGGCCATCAATTTTCTTTCTTTTTAAAATATGAAAAGCTTCCCTTCTTATTGATTCATCAAGAAACTCGGGACATCGAGAAGTTTGAAGAACGGTTCCCCCATGTTGAAGGATATTTCCAACTGAAGAAGCATTCATTAATTCAAAGCTTCCGTCGAGTAGTCCAGAGTAGCCACGACGTATTCCATATACTGTGAGTCCGGCACCGAGAGCAGTTCTAACAACTGAGCGAATAGCACAGTTCATCCCTGGAGAGTCTCCGCCACTGGTTAAAACAGCAATACTATTCAAAGAAGTGTCAGTCATGAATTTCCTTTGGTTATTTAAAGATCGATTGACCTTCAAAAGTGGGAGGAGGCTGAATTCCTAATACATTAAGTACTGTAGGGGAGACATCCATAAGTGCATGGCCTTCTCCGTTTAATTCAACACTTTGTCCTTCTAATTTGGGGTTAAATACAACAAATGGAACAGGAGCACCTGTATGGCTAGTATGGGGCTTTCCATCGGGGTACTCCATTTGATCACTATTTCCGTGGTCGGCCGTAAGGAGCATGGTTATGCCTTGCTCTTCACATTTCGCCATTAGCTTTCCAACACATTCATCTAAGGTTTCGATGGCCTTAATTGCAGCTTCGAACTTACCCGTATGTCCAACCATATCGGAATTTGCAAAGTTGACGAGATAGAATGTGTAATCTTTATTATCTAGGGCAGTAAGAAGTTTATCCGTAACTTCATGGGCAGACATTTCGGGCTTCTCATCGTATGTCTTAACATCTTTTGGGCTATTGACGAGAACTTGTTCTTCTTTAGGAAATGGCTTCTTTTCCCCACCATTAAAGAAGAATGTAACGTGAGCATATTTCTCTGTTTCAGCGATTTTAAATTGGGCCTTACCTTGCTCGGATAGATATTCAGAAAGACCACCTGGAACTCTCTCTTTATTAAAGAGAATAGGAAGTTCAACTTCATCTGGAATATAGGGTGTCATACAAAGAAAATAGACAGGTTTGAAAGGTCTATTAAACTCTTTGAAATTAGGATCTGTTAAGGCCTTGGTCATTTGGATGGCACGATCAGGTCTAAAGTTAATCATGAAAACAGAATCATCTTTTTTCATGGCATATTTTTCATTGAAGAGAACAGGCTCGATAAATTCGTCGAAACGACCTTGATCATACTCCCTGTGGAGATACTCTTTAGGATCAATATTTTCAACGTGACCAAAACCTGTGAATGTATCATAAGCTTTCTTAATTTTTTCCCAGCGGCGATCACGATCCATTCCAATACTTCGTCCTTGCATGGATGCGAATTTAAAGCCCGGCTCCGTTAGAAGGTCATCAATATATTTACCTCCAACATCTGCGGCTGTGTCGCGTCCATCCATAAAGGCATGGAAGAATATTTGAAGGTCACCTTCTTTATTAAGAGCACGAATAACTTCTTTGATATGATCGATATGGGAGTGAACTCCACCATCTGAGAGTAGACCCATTACATGGATACGACCACCATTTCTACGGGCGACATCCTTGAGTTCTTTAAGAAGAGGAAGTTCGCTAAAGTTTCCTTCTTGAATAGACTCATTAATACGAACTAAGTCTTGGCGTACAGGTTTTCCCGCCCCAAGATTCATATGGCCAACTTCGGAATTGCCGATAACGCCCTTTGGAAGTCCAACTTTAATACCGCCAGCTTCAATAGTGGTCATAGGATAGTTGCTAAAGAGTTTATCGATATTAGGCTTCTTCGCATGCTTGATAGCATTGTGATAGTCATCTGGATTAATTCCGTAACCATCAAGAATTACAAGGAGTGCCCTGTCGGAAATATGCGAGATCGAATTCATAGGATAAACCTGGATAAAGGTAAAGTTATTTACTTAAAAATCTAGGACAGAGTATCACTTTTTTCATGGGTGGAAAAGCTAGTCTAGAAGTTGTATTTCCCTCCAAGGTTAAAGTCTACCATTTGGAAGCTAGTGTCATTGGCGAAACTTCTGTTTTTGAGTTCAAGCCCGGCCGAGAGTCCAAATTGCTTCCACTCACGTCCGGTGTAGTTTAAGTTAATACCAATAGTCATTTCTTGATAATTGAGAAAATCATTGGAGTTGATTTGCTTAAAAAGAGAGAAATATGACTCTAAATCCATGGTAGAGGAAACCTTTGATTGGTTTACGACATTTAGGTCGGTAAACAGAGTTGTACCTAGGGATTCCCCTTCCATTTGAATCCCAAATTCACCTAAGTATTGAAGCCTAAACCAACGACTGCTGTTAAAACTCTCATAGGAAAGAGATGAGGAAAATGCCATTGAAGAGCGATCAAGATATTGTTTAAGGTAGACTGGAATAGTTAGCTGCCATTTTCCACTTGGTGTTAGCCAAAAGCTCTCGTAACTGAAGGTTTGCTTTGAGCGCTCCTGAATAAACTCAAGGGATCTAAGATCTCTTCCACTTAGTGTGTCAAAACGAGCATTAAAGGAAGATAGTGTATTTCCAGATTTATATTTTTTAATCTGAAAATCACCAGAGATGGAAGAGAAGTTAGCCTCTTTTGCATCTTGAGAAAGAGTCGATTCATTGACTAGGTCTAGACCTCCAATAAAGGAATATTTTTTATTAATTTGAGTTTGATAGTAAATATTTAAATGATTATGGTGATTCAAGGCAGAGGTTTTTTGAGCACCATTTTCAACATCGAGATCACTTACTTGAAGGATATTAGATTTCATTTTTAATTGATAGTCGTAAATAATATTGAAGAAGGATTTCTTAATCGTATCAGAATAAGTTTGAATATATTCTTTGAGCTCTGGAGTGATCCTATCATCGAGACTGGCCGACTTCATGATAAGCGCGCCTGTTTCTGCTAATCCGTCCTTTATAAGAATTTCTGCTAATACGACCTGAAGCTCTGTTGTGGTGATCTTATGCTCAGGAGGGTTGGGTTTCCTCAGTTGAGTGTAGGCCTGAAGGATGTAAAATATCGCCTTGGGTATATTATTCTTACTGATTTCTATTTTTGAAAGGGCATAGTTGGTATCTATAATTCGAAAATTGAAAGCATAGTTAATGAGATGGTACTTTTCTGCTAAGCGAAGGATATAGGGGAGATACTCTGGTGTAATAGATTTTTTCAAATAAAAGTCAAAGAGCTTATTTGCAACATATTGGAGAATTGAAGATTCATTCTTTTTTAATGGAGTGATTTTTTTTATCTTTTTTACAAACTCTTCACTATTATTTGGATCATTATCTAATTCAATGATTTCTTTAGGAAGAACATTCTTTGCTAAAGCTCTAAGGTAGCGATAACTTTTTAAGTAGTGCTTTTTTTTGTAGTGGTATTCAACCATGAAATAGATGGTATCGAGATGGAAGGGCCCTTTTAGATTTTGATTGATTAATCTAAATGCCTCATTTGTATTACGTTGAACAATGAGTAACTTTGCCTTATTAAGACGAATATCTTGAGCCTGCGAGTTCTCAAGCGCATAAGTCTTAATAGAAGACAGGCATGTAAGTAATACTATAGCCGAGCAAAAGGCCCTGATAATTCGAGTCATTGAGCACCATATTTAGATTTCCTTCTATTTTAAACTATTGAAAGTTCGTTTGCTCGGTCGGGAAAACTTCTCCTAGAGAATCTCTCAGTTTGGTTCCACAATTTGCCGATAAGACTAGTGATGAAGCTCCTTATTCTGCTATTCCATTTATTGATTTTTTCCTTTTCACTACTAAGTGAAGAGGCAATGGCTCAAAGTGTGAACTCTTTGGATAAAATTGATATCAAAGACGTTATCAACATGGGAGTGATTGAAGTCGCCAGATTGGATGGAAGGGCCTATTTAAATCAAAAAAAGAGACAAAGTAAGCTTAAGGTTGGAGATTCATTCTTCGAAACGAGTTATATCGAAACGAAAGAAGATAGTTTTGTAACACTCATTCTTCCTAATAATACTATGATGTACCTAGGGCCAGATACGACCATTAAGCTTCATGAGCTATCGGGAAGAAAGTCAAAATCTACTTTGACCTTGGAAATTATAAAAGGCCGAATGCGTATGATTGGGTACAAAGGGCGACATTATGTAAAGTCACCCAAAGGAGCACTCTACTTTTCTCATGCAGATCTTGAATGGGATGTTTATAGAGTTGAAGAGGCCATAGTCTCTGAAGTAAAAAAATATAGCGGAGAAATCGTTAATAAAAATGAAAAAATTCAAGAGCTAAGTATAGATAAAAGACCTGAGATAAATATCTCAGGAATTGATACGATGAATAAGCCTTGGGAGAGGTGGTTAGGAAAGTCTTCGGTCGCTCATGATTACCGAATTTCTTACTTGCCGCGATTTGAAAATGCGAAAAAAACTTCTCGGGCAATAGCATCTGTTAAGTCTTCTGAACAAGAGCTAGATTCTGAGTTTGTAATGATGAACGATAAGGAAGAGGAAACTTATAGTTATCCTGTAGTAAGTAAAGAAATTTATGTTCATGAAAACTTCTTTGACTATATTCTCATTCATGTTCAAAAAGCAGCTAGGGAAAAAGCTAGGGAAATTGTAGCGAAGTCTTATGATACTGCTGCTAAAGAGATTGTATGGGATGTGGCTTCTCGCTCTCTGATCCGATGGGGGACTCAGTATGCTCAGAAAGCAGCACTATCTGAGATTCCTGAGAACCTTAGAGGAATGTATAAAGAAATAGAAAATAGAGATATTAATTTCAAGAAATCAAAAATTTATGTAGATTCTGTTCAAAGGGTATCTCAATTTAAAAGTTATATTACTGCTAAAAATACAGTTAAGGATGAGGGTGCAAGAAGGGCCGTGGGAGAGACTCAGACCTACCTTTTGGCCTTAACAAAAAAGATTATTACTCCTCCTATTCAGTATGAGGTCTACCTCTTCGCTAAGGAAAAAGCTGTCGCAGCAGCAGATCGCTTTTTAAAGAAGTCCGAACTAGTGAAAACAAAAGATGTTTCAAACCTCGTTGAGTACCTGTCGCAAGTAGCGGCCAAGAGGTTTACAGAAATAGAAATAAGAGCAATTGAAGAGAAGGCATCGTTTAGTGTTGCTTATGATTCGGTTACAGAGGCCTCTCAAAGAGGTGCAGATAAAATTGCTGAATTTGTAGCTGATAGAGTTTCTGAAAGAACGGCCCAACTTTTTAATAAAATGCTGGATCAAGAAGTTGCTGTCAGGGCCGCACGAGGACTTGCTTCGGAAAATCAGAAGCAATTGGGTGAGAATTATAAGAAAGCCAAGAAAGTGGAGTCATTCCATTAAGAGATATTTAGTATTAACTATGTTGTTATCACCTAGGTTTGTATTTGCAGATTGTGATAATGTTGAATCTCTTTTCAAAATAAAAGAACATGGTGAAAGATCGATTCAGCAAAGCTCGAATATGTGCTATGCCTTTTCGGTTTCTCATGCACTTCGTACTCTGACAGATCGATTCATTAACCCTATTGATATTGCCTATCAATTTCAGCGCTATAAGAATCCAGCTCGTAAAGTCCAGTATTATGATATGGCCATTGGTGCCGATATTGAATTCTACGATGATAGTTTTATTGAGTCACTTATGGTGTGGGGACTTTGTACCAAGGATCTGAGCTCAACTCAGAAGAGACTACTCAGTACGGTTGATATTAAAGAAGAAGCAAAGAAGCAGGATAAAACCTATCTCTCATACTTTAATGAGCTTATAGAAGGCATTGCAAATGATTGTCATAAAGATCGATTCTACTCTCGAGGAATACGGCCTTTATTTATGCCGATAAAAGATTCCTATGGCCGAAAGGTCATGACCTCTGATAATGGAATCAATGCTATCAATCTACTTTTGAAAAAGAAAACTCCAGTAGTTCTAAACTCTTCCTTAAAAATAGTTGGGAAAACTATGGGAAATCATTCCATGCTTATTATTGGTAGTCGTAAGGAAGGTCATTCTTGTAGTTATGAGGTATTGGACTCTCTCCCAAAAAGCTTTTGTGAAAGTATAAGTGAAGATGATGTTGCTGGAAAAAACTGCAACGAAGGCCGTTATTGGATCAAAGAAGCACGACTAAGGGAGCATATGATTTCTCTTATCGGGTTTCGAGTTCGTAAGTAACTCTATGGTCTGAAGAGCTCCCAAAGATAGATACCACCAATTCCCAAAACCTGACTTAACATTAAGGCCAGGAAAACCATTACGATTAACCCTGGACTAGAGTGAATTCTATCGATAAACTCTGGTTCTAAGATCTCAATTCTATTTTTAACATATGTTTTCTGAAGACCAATCTTTGCCAAAGACCCCCTTAACGACTCATATACTTTATATTCATATGTATACTTGGCCCTCATTTTTTCAATTTCTTGTTGAAAGGGAAGAAGACCTTTTTGTTTTCGACCATAATTACGTAATGTCTGTTGTAGAGAGCTTAGTTTGGCCTTGAGCTCTTTATTTTCAACAGTTAAATTTTGAATTTGAGCAGCTCCTGAGAACTTGCTTGTAGACGTATAAGATGTACCTGACTTTGGTTGCTTTCGCTTAAGGTCTCTAATTAAGTTCTTATTCTTTTGGATTGCAATAGTTGTATCTGTAATATTCTGTTTGAGCTCATTCAAATAACGTGAAGTTTCACCTTTTTCGATATCAACGGAGAGTACTTGATGTTGTTGCATCTTGCTGATTGTTTGCTTCTCTATATTGTTTAAGTGCTCTTGGACTGATTTAATTTCATGAGAAAAGTATTTCTCAGCTTCTTCAAGCTCAATAATTTCTCTGTTAGTGAGTTCTTTCTTCGCTTCAGTGAGGGCAAGGTTTACAAGCAAATAGGAGAGCTTCTTATTCTTCGTTCTTAGCGATACCTTTAGGCGCCCACCACCTTCATTTTGATAACTCAGCATAGAGCGCAATACTTGAGCTGCTCGGAGCTCTTTGAGTTCCTGATTTTCTATTTTAACGATATTTTTGAATATTGAATTTAGTGTCTCTCTATCATCTTGTGAAGATTCATAAATGCCGAAGGCCTCTTTGGCCAGATGCTTATGAAATCTGTACGTTTCTAAAAAGTTAATGGCCAATGAAACAGTGTCAGCCTCTTGAACTTCGCTGGGAACAAAGTCATCTAAGCGGTTTGCAATTGAGTTTAAAAGGAGTTGATAGCGAGAATTCTTTACATCTTTTATAAGGAGTATTCCCCTAGAGGGGTAGCTTGGGAAAAACTTATGTCTAACAAGTGCGCCAAGAACAAAGAGAAGAGCAAGGATTACAAGAATTTTCCATCTTTTTGTGAAAGTCGTTAATGCATCGTGAAGAGAGATGGTCTCATTCGCATAGTCTGCTTTTGGACTGGAGTCGTACATAAGTTAATCCTATAAATTTAGCAATTCAGATAACTTATCGGGTGAAAGGTGAGATAATTTATTGAAATTTAAATATTTTTTTCTGATATGACTTCTCTATTCTTAAAGAAGCTATATTATAATGATTAAAAATCTAGCGAGTAAATATGAAAAAGTACCTGAGCGTTATCCTAAGTTTTCTTTTCCTACAGCAACAAGTCTGGGCACTAAATGATCCTATGGATCAGTACCGTATTGGTACCCCTTCTGAGTTTGTGTTTCAGTCCTATAAAGGACAAGAGTTAATGACTATTAAGCTTCTCGGAGCTGTTAGTAAGTCTGGACTCTATCACGTTCCTAAGAAGATGGACTTAGCAACACTGCTTTCTCTCGCTGGTGGAACAACTTCTGATGCTAATCTAAAGAGTGTTTTGATTGGACAAGGCGAGAGTAAAGATACAAAAAGTATTGAAATTAATGTCGAAGAGAAAATAGAGAAAGGTGAAATTAATATTTATGACTTAAGGGCCAATGATGTTGTTCTTGTAAAGAGAAAGCAGCCCATTATTGGAACAGACACTTGGCGTTTAATCTCCCTTATATCTTTGGCCCTTACTTCTATCTTAACGATTGTCGCTATAGATGACCGAGTTAAAGATTAATAAAATTCTAAAAAAACTATCATTTAAGAGTATTGAAGTTATTTCCTTTATCGAAATGACTGTTGTTACACTTATAGGGTTACTGTTTTTTAGTAAGCTATCTTTAAAGTGGATGAGAGTTGTACCTCGCTCCCTTCCTCCCATTTTTTTCCAATATGGAATGCATCCTTACATAAATTTTGGCATCAACCTCTTAGGATTTTTAATTCTGCTTTTTTATTGGGTGAAGCGTCCTCACTTGAATAGAACTTCTCCTACATATCGCCTGTATCTTTTATTCCTATTATGTGTACTTGCTGTGCAAACTATTTTTCAAATTATTTTTGTTAATCCTAGTTTTTCTCCAATGCTACAGCTATCGGGCCTTGGAATGGCCTCAATATTAATCATTCTCTACTCCGTTATCATCCCCAATATCTTTCCCGTGGAAAAAGCAATATTCTGGATTCGTAATTTTTCAGTAGCATTCGTTATAATCTCTTTGCTTATGCTACCTGTTTTTTTTCCTTACTTCTTTAAAGGTGGACGATTCATTGGTGTTTTTAAACATATTCCGCACATGGTTTCTGCTTGTACTTTTGCTTTCATCTTTTTTATACGGGATATCTTTAGACCTAAAGAGAATTGGAGTAGGTTAAGGAGAAATCTAAATATCTTCGGACTGATTCTTTGTGGAATTGCAATCCTTATGACTTCAACAAAGGCTGCCTTTGTCACGATGATGATGACCTTTCTCGCGGCCGTATTTTTATTTCCTTCCAAAAGAAAGAGTATCGTACTCTTTAAAACTGCATTCTTGTTAATTGCTTTTCTTGGGATAACTCTCTTTGGTGCACCAACGGCCAATCTTTTATACGAAATCACTACAGGAAAAAGATCTTTTGGTATGAGAAGAGCCCAAAATGGAATAGAGACCAGGCTAGAAGAGGTTTATCGAGGACTTGAATATTTTCAAGAAGAACCATTAATGGGCAAGGGGCTTCTCTATAAGTTTATGAGTGGAAAAGGGATTCAAGTTAGTGGCTATAATTCTTTTAAGGACCCTCATAATCTCTTTATCAGTGCAGGGGTTATTGGTGGATGGCCTCTTCTTATTTTATCAGTCGTTGGATACCTTCTTATGATTTATGGGGCCATCAATGGAATGCTCAGTTCTTCTTATGATATGAGAGTAATGGGGATCTTTCTCTTTTCTCACTTATTGGTTTTTGTGATTTATCATGCCCATTTTTCACTAGGAGGAATGGGAGATCGTATGTATTGGCTAGTTTTCGGATACTTAGGTCTCTCTGGGGTTCGGCAAGTACGCCAAAATTGATACTCTAAACATTTTACAATGAGCTCCTATTCTCACTGCTCTTGAGATATATTTCGGGCCTATTTAGTAGGTTAGGAGACAGCTATGGAGTACATTATTAGACTTAAGTCTAAGATGAAGAAGCAGGACTATGCGATTATCCTTATTATCGCTCTAATTGTTCTTGTGAGTAATCTTCCTCAGATTTAATTGCCCAAAGTAAGAGAGAAGGCCTGCCGAAAACCCCAATGAGGCAGGCCGAAATCTCACCACTCAAACCCCTAATAAACTCAAATATTGTCTAAAGTTTTGATATCTGTTCATAGAAATTCTATACACTTCTTTTTTACTTAGTCTAACTAGCTGTTTTTCGGAAACTGGTTTTTGGCACACTCCTTGCTTCTATTAAAGCACAACAAAAATAGATCTCAGGCCCACAAAAGATCTAACGTCTAGGAAGAAGAGAAAGACCTTACTTCTTTAAAATAGCCTGAGAACTTTTAGAAGACCTTTTGTGAGGGGAGCAAAAAATGAAAAAGTTAAATTGGAAAAAAACGACGATGTCCTTTATTGGATTATCTATTATGTTAATGACTCTTGGGTCATGTGGAAGTGACAATAAAGTAGCTGTAACTCCTGCACCAGATACTGCGGAGACGAGTGAGTCAACGGCGACTACATCTAATGGTACAGACTCATGTCAAAGTTCATCAAGCTACGCTGACTTCAGATCAAGAGTGGCGAGTATGAACTTTCTTAAAAACTCAACAACTAAAGAAACATATTACTATTATGAGTGTGAAGAAAAAGATGGGTGGTTTGGAATCAATTATGACAGCTGTCGAGTTGGTAATAAAATTCGCTCTATCAATACAGATACTGGCTTCATGAGACATGAAGGTGGAAATACTAGAGAAGCAGTTCGAGATCACCTTTTAAGCTTAATTGATAATGCTGTTGATGCTAGTGGTGGTGGATCTTACTACGATATCGAAGCATCTACTGGTGAACTATTTAGAATTGACCTATGTAAGCCTATAGTTGCTAACCCTACAATCTGGCTAAGTGCTGACGAAGAGGAAAGCTACAGGTTCTATGGAAAAACAAGCTATTAAGAAATAAAGCTCCCTAGTTTCGAAAGAAACTGTGTGAAGTGTGTGTGTGAATAAGGCCCCCGTTCCCCTGGGGGCCTTTTTTCTTTGGATTTTGCCTCATCTTGGGGTTTTTCGTGTAAATACTAAGCTAGAATAAATCCTGAATAAGATTTAATTTTGATTAATAGAGGAGTTTGAACATAACTTCTCTCTCCCTGTATGAAATTCTCGTCAGCGCTATTTATGTCTGTCCAATGTTGCGTCTTCGTTTTGTCTTTGAAGAAAGTTAACTCTGTGAGGGTCTTTTGGACATGCTGCTCATCTACTTCAAGAGACTGGAGAGGATTCTTATTCTGATGGGACTTTAGGCTCACTGTTTGATCTTTATGAATCGTAATCAAAACAGGAGGAAGTTCTCCATCTTCCAGAGAACTCAGAAAGGGATCGTTGAGGCTTAGAAGTAGACTCGGGGCTGCAAGATCCTTCATCGGTGCATATTGCTTTGGACTGAGCTTATCTGATTGGGAGCGACCAATTCCAATATGTAGAAGATCATCTTTTGATTGATCAAAGTATTCGAACTTCAAAGCAATATGGAAAAGCTCATGGTTGAGATCAAAGTAGAAATACTTAACTCCGGGGGTGGCCGTCCCTTTGCCCTGACGGATGCTTATATTCTTATCAAAAGAGTCTGAACAAATAAGATCACCCTTATAGCTTCTCAATTCTCCAAGGCCTGAAACCTTGAGGTCTTTCTTCTCTGCGGATTGCCATTGTACTTTAAAGAAGGTTCCATCTTCAGGAGGACTGTTCTCTCCTAGATAATTGCCTAGTTTATCGTAGTAGTAAGGAATAGCGTCACCTTCATCTCTTAAGAATTTAAGGTCATTTTGAACATTTCTCTTGATTTCACTTTCCTCTACAGAAAAGATAGTCGCTAAGTGCTGTGTGACCTCAGAAGTATCTATTGGACCCCAGCGATCAAGAATTTGCATAATCTTACTAAGTCTTCTGTGTTTGGTTACTTTCATACTCTACTCTCACAATAAGAAAGCATCTTCATTAGAAGAGCTATCACGGGAAAAAGTGAAGTGTTGAACAATCTCAATCTCTTTTTGAGAGGGATGTTGAGGGAAAACGATATCTGCATAAAGGGCCATTAAGCAGCTCTTTGTAAGTTGATTTAAACTGGACTCTTGAGCAAAGCTTATCCTTTGGGCACGACCAGCTATCGGTCTCAAGTGAAATGATACAGAGAGCTTGCTATTGTTACGGGAGGACTCATAGCTCATGCACTCCTTGAGATAGGGATCTTTTTTAGAAATAAGTTTTTTGAATTTATTTCTAAAGTCCTCTTTAAGGAGATTTTCTTGATTTATTTGAAGTGCTTCTGACTCAATAACTTTGGGATGAGCAGGTGGCGAAGTTCTGGGACTATGTCTTTGAGTAACAATCTTCTTTGGAGTAGCTTTCTTTTTCTTATGGTATTTTTTTACTGGCTTTTTTATTCGAGCAATAACATGCTTAGCCCTTTTGGGGGGCGACTTACGAGAAACTTGCTGCTCGATAACTCTATGATTGGGCAATAAGTTTGACCTCTGTGCCGTGTGATTAATCTTACTTTTTCCAAGAGTTTCGAGTCCCAGAAGAGTAAGTGCAAGAATTGCACATGAGCCCAAGGCCGTTGCAATATATTTAAGCTTTAATGAAGGTAGCCTTAGCTTGGGAAGTGATAGTGCTGGAAGCTTGCGTGACTTATCTTTCTTCAGAGCTTTGATCTTCTTTTTGAGCTTGAAAGTTTTAAGTTTGTCGAAGCCGTGAGTTTGTTCACAAAGTTCCTCAAGTGTTTTTGCGTATGCAAAATGATCCCATCTTGGTTCAAATATTCCTTGTGATTGATCATGAACAAGAGTGAGCAATTGAGGGCTCAGATACTGCTCTTTCCCTCTTAATTTGCTGGTATCAAGTGCAGTTCCTGCTTTTCTGGAGTCTTCAAAGTCGATAATCTTAATTTTATTATCGCTCGTTACGATTAAATTATCGGGACTAATATCTAGGTGAACAATTCCCTTCTTATTGTGTAGGTAATTAAGGGCATGATCCATTTCTTGAATAAAGTTTTGAATGAAGTAGAAACTAACAGTCTTTTTCTCCATATGGAGATTTATATAGTCCCTAAGAGATACTCCAGCAAAGTACTGTACAATTAAATAGAGAGTTCCATCCTCTTTTGTGCGAATATCATATACTTTAGGAAAGTAGGGACTCCAGAATTCTTCAAGGGTAGCCGCTTCTTTTAACAGCCTTTCTTCAGCTTCGGCCCTTCTCTCTGGATCAATATCATCACGGATTTTCTTTATGAGAACTTTATCGTTTTCCTCTGGCCAGAACGCAAGGAAGAGCTCGAAGTTTGCTCCGAGGGAAATCCTATTTAGCAACCAAATGTCTTCGTCAAAACGAGTACTGCTCATAATTAGTTTGATGTGCTGCGTTAAGGGGTGCAAATAAATTGTATGCCCCTGTTGTAGGGTACTTTTAGCTTAAAAATCAATTATTTGCTAGTTTCTGGAGGACAGAACCATGAATACGAGAATTGCCGGATTGTTACTATGTATTTCTTTCATCCTTTCGTCAAATAGCTTTGCTGCACCGAAGCCAGAGACGAGAAAAGTGAACTCTGCGACCCTTAATGTGGACGGAGAATTTGCTAATCAAGATGAAGAGTTAACCTTTCTAACGAATGAACTTAAGAATGTTAAAGGTCTGAAAACAGGCTATAAAAAGAAATCTAAAGTCTTTGCAAAGCTTACAAATGAAAGTGAAGAACTTAAAGAGCACTTTGAAAATTACATTGAAAATCGTGTTGATTACGAAAAAGCGATTGGAGATTACAATAAGACTATTGAGTGTCTTAAGGGTGGAGATGCTCTTAAGTGTCGTCCTGATCTTGCTAAAAAGCAAAAGAGAAGAGCACAAAGAAGACAACCTGTTCAGCAAGTTCAACAAAGAAGAGCTCCAGTACAAGACTATGTAGGATCTTCAATGTCTGCAAATCTAAGAAGAGGATCTTCAAATAACATTAAGAACTTTATCCGTGATGTTGATCTACTTGTTGCTCAAAGAGATGGTGAGCTACTTTCTTGTTATAGAGCAGGTGGATACTCTCAAGAGGGTGTACTTAAAGTTCAACTTAAAATCTCTCCAAATGGAAACCTTGGACACTTAGGGTTTGAAGATACTACTCAGGTAAACGACCCAAGAGTGATTCGTTGTCTTTCAAAAGTACTTTACTCAATTAATTACCCTGCCACTCCAGATGGGAGAACTAAGACAATTAGAAAGCCATTCATCTTCAATCTGATGTAATTTAAACACCCAAGTTATTGATTATATAGAGAATAGGGCGCCTTGAATGAGGCGCCCTTTTTTTATTTAAAGCTTTTAAATTTTGATCTAGCACAATCTCGACAAATAATTCCTATTAACGCAATAGAGACTCAGGTCTTATACTTATAAGGTAAACACAATTCACTTATTAAAGGGGTAGTTATGCCAAAGTATAGAAATGACCTGCAAGATATTTACTTCAACCTTTTTAGAGACCTTGAAGTTCACGAACTCACCAAAGATTTTGGAGAGAATGATCTAAAAGATATTATCAATCAATTTGATAAGTTCGCAGAGAATGAAGTTTTCTCCTGTCGTATAGAAGGAGATGAGGTTGGCGTAAAGATGACTGATGATGGAGTGATTGCGCCTCCATCTTTTAAAAAGGCCTTAGAGCAATACTATGCAAATGGTTGGTATGCACTTGGTTACCCTGAAGATATCGGAGGAATGCCTGCTCCAAGAACGGTGACGAATGCTTGTACATCCATTTATGTAGGATCAAATGTTTCACTTTCTATGTACTCAGGGCTTTCACAGGGGGCCATGAATGTTATTCACGAAGTAGGCTCTCAGGAGCAAAAAGATAAGTATATTCCTAAAATGATGGAAGGAGCTTGGGGAGGTACGATGTGTCTGACTGAGCCTGGTGCAGGATCTGATGTGGGTGCGGCTTCAACAACTGCAACTCCCAATGATGATGGAACTTATAATATAAAAGGTGTGAAGATCTTCATCTCCTCTGGTGAAAGTGATCTCTACGAGAATAATATTCACTTAGTTCTCGCTCGTACTCCTGGAAGCCCTGAGGGAACAAAGGGTCTTTCTCTTTTTATTGTCCCTCGCTACGATCTTGAGTCTGGAAAGGCCAATGGGGTTAAGTGTACAAAGATTGAAGAGAAGATGGGGATTCATGGTCAGGCGACTTGTGAGCTAACCTTTGGTGGTGAAGGAGACTGTCGTGGTGAACTCATTGGAAAGGAGCATGAAGGAATTGTGAATATGTTCATTCTTATGAATGAAGCACGTCTTCTTTGTGGAATTCAAGGTGAATCTCAAGCAAACCTCGCTTATGAGCTTTCTGTTCAGTATGCAAAAGAGCGCAGCCAGTTTGGAACAGAAATTATTAACCATGCTGATGTGAGAAGAATGCTTCTTAAAATGAGAGCTATGGGACGTGGTCTACGTTCACTTAATTTATATACGGCAAAACTTTTTGATCTCGAGGCCGCGGGAGATGAGAAGGCCAATGCAGAGCTTGCTCTTCTCACCCCTGTTTGTAAGTCATTCTCAACTGATGAAGGTTTTCAAGTGGCCGTAGATGCTATTCAAGTTCACGGTGGATATGGATACTGTTCAGAATATGGAATTGAGCAATTTGCTAGAGACGCAAAAATTGCTGCAATCTATGAAGGAACTAATGGAATCCAGGCCCTCGACTTTGTGATGCGAAAAATTTTGAAAGATAAAGGTGCTGCCTTTCAAGCATTGGGTGGAAAAATTCAAGCCACCATGGGCGATAGTGAAGCTGCACAGTGGAAAGACGAGTGTGCTCTTATTGGTAAGTCCATGCAAAAGGCCGTGGCCATTTTAGAGAAATATGGACAGTGGGCGTCTGAGAAAAAGTTCGACAGTATTACAGGAACGAGTATGGATTTTCTCAACTACTGTGGAAACTTGATTGTTGCCTGGAGGCTTCTCTCTGGTGCCGTAGTTGCTTCAAAGCTTCTGAAAGAGGGAAGTTACGATGATAAGGCTTATCTTCAGAGTAAAATTGTCGACTTTAAAGTCTTCTCTCAGCACTTCCTAACAAGAAATAGTGGACTGGCGCAAAGCATTTTAAACTTCGAGCAAGATTGGACGGCAGTAGAGCTTTGATCTTAAAAATGTTAAACTAATAGACGGTTTAATATTTAAAAGAAGTTAGGTTTAAAATGAATTTGGAAAGTCTGAAGAAAACGATTGAAGATTTTTCCAAAGAAACACACGGGAGTAGTGATTACTTTAAGGAGCTTGTGTTCGTTCGCGGACAAGCTCCTGGAGAATTTGCTCCCATGAAGTTTCTTTGTAAGAAGCATGAGTCGTTAAAGACCAAGGAAGATCTATTTAAGGTTGGTTATGTTTGTGATTCTTTTGATCTCTATGACCAGCCCCAATTTATGGAGTGGTTTGAGCATCAATTTAGTCAAAAGCTAAAGCGCTCTCAGGCCAAAGATATAACGATCCTTTATATGCCGGATAATAAGCGTATCTTTGATGCTATTGAATTAGTTCATCAAAGTTATGACGTCCTTCGCAATGAGCATATTATTCTTAATAATAAGAATCTCCCCGTTCAATTGGGAGAGTGGTATGCCAAGTGTGTTTTTGGACTTGATCAAATGAAGTCGACTTCTCAGCGTGGCTTCGATTTTCTTCTACACGGAAAGAGAACTGAAATTAAAGTTGAGTGGGGAGACCGCTCTTCTCCAAAAGGGGTAAAGCTTAGAAAATCACTGGCCGACTTAAGTGACTATTGCATTATTATGTATGTAGGACATAATTTTAGGATTAGAGAAATCTGCTTCCTCGATTGTGATTTTGTCCTTCGTAAATTTGGAGGCAAGGGGCATACTATCTTTCTTAAAGATAGTGATGTTGATCAGTACTTCTTTAGTCGCTCACAAAAGCACTTAGATAAGGTGGCCAACCCATCGGCCCTTTTGAAGTATTCAACTCCTACTTTTGCCATGAAGCTGTCTGAGTCATTCTAGGTATATATAGAGGAAAGACTTTCTAGCTTTGTTGGGTAGGAGAAGGTTTTTGTATACCTATTAGGCATGTTTAATGAATTCAGTGGGTTAGGTGTGTCTAACCAATTGTAAGAAGTACCCATAAAGTAAATTACTTACCCATCGTGAATACGATTCATTTATTCTCTTAAAAACCAAACATATTAGGAGAAGCAATGAAATCAGTATTTATCGCAGGAGCTCTCATTCTTACTACAGGAAATATTTTTGCTAAAACAAGTGAAGTTTCAACGAGTAGGAGAGAGGTTAAGAATACAGATCGTTCAAATAGTAAAACTCTAAACCTCTCGCTTGGTCTTATTAGCGATACCTTGGAAAGTGATGATGGATCATCTTTGGATAGTTCTGGTATTAGTCTTAGGGCCGGAAGAATTTTCAGTTTAGGTGGAGGAGTTTCAACGATAACAAGTATAGTAGGAAGTTTCTCAACAGTTGATGAAGATGCGCTAGAGTCAACTGTCGCGGAAAACTATGAGGCTGACTTATATGATATTGGTATATCACAAAGATTATCTTACGATGTGGAATTAAACGGTGTAACTCTTAAGCCTTTTATTGGGGCTAGCTATTCTGCCGGAGTACTTTCTCTTGAGACAACATTATCTGAATCAAATGGAGATAATGGTAATCTTGAAGCGAATATTAATTATAGAAAACTTGGTGGAGAAATTGGTATTCAGGCTGCTTTTGCAAATGGATTAACACCATTTCTAAGTTATAGCGTCTCTAGTCTATCCTTTTCAAATAATGCAGATATAACAGGCAATATCAATGGCCAAAATATTGATATCAACTCAACGGATGTTAATATGGAAGACCTTGAATCTAGAGCTGTAACTCTAGGCTTAGGATATAGCTTCTAATCTCTAAATTCTAAGTCATTAGAATATTTTGTAATGAAGTAATCGACACTCAAGAGGGCCGTTCCAAAAGGTAAAGCGGCTCTCTGTTCTTAGAGCTATTTTCTTTCTAAGCTCAGCATCTTCATTAATAAGATAGCAACTAAAGCCTTTCCAGCGCTTTTTTAGATTCTCTCCAACTTCATGGTAGAGTTTCTCTAGCTCTTCGTCTTTTTCTTCTAACCTAACCCCATAGGGGGGATTGGTAATCATAACCCCATGAGTATGTTCTTGCTGAGGATAAACCGTTAGTGCATTGGAGTGGAAAGTTTTAAGGGAATGTTTAGGTAGGTGTAGGACTTTCCATGAATGCTCAAGCATCTGGAAGGTTCGTCTATCTTTGTCAGAGCCAACAAAGTAGAGATCTTTAAAACCTTTCAGGCCTTGCTCTCCACGTGTGAGAAGTTCTGTTACAAGATTTCTGAATATGGTATGGGCAGCTTCATCTTTTTGAAACCACTTATGGGCCTGAAAAGCAAATGACTTATGACCTTGAGTGAGGTGCTGCAATTTTAAGAAGGTTGGGCATAGGTTATAGGCCATCATTGCGGCCTCAATAAGAAAAGTTCCTGAGCCGCAAAAGATATCATATAAAGGGTCTTTCTTATTCCAGTTGGTGTTAAGAATTAAGCCGGCAGCGAGGTTTTCCTTGATAGGAGCTTCATGGCCTGGCTTACGATAGCCTCTTTGATGTAATGAGTATCCTGAGAGATCGAGATTCACGATACCTTTGAAACCACGCTTTGGATCGGGTTCAATTCTTAGGACAAAGTTATAATCGGCTTCATCAATATCTACATCAGGTCTTTTTCCTACCTCATCCTTGAAGCGATCAACGATAGCGTCCTTTAATACAAGGGAGAGGTGATGTGAGTTCTTGAAGCGATTGCGAACTTCACGAGAAATTACACAGCTCACTTTTAGAGTTTGCTCAAGATTCATGATCTTGGTCCAGGGAATTTCCTTCGCCGCTTTGTACATGTCTTTTTCACGATCAAATTGGAATGATCCAATTTCTTTATAAATACGGCTGGCGACTCTTGATTCAAAGAGAAAACTAAGAGCGGCACCTGTATCGGCCTTGAACGATAGACCTCCTCTTGTCATTTCCACGTGTTCAAAATCAAATTTATCAGCTTCTTTGATTAAGGTTTCTTCTAAACCTCGTGGACAAGAGGCAAAGTATCGAGCGGCTTTAGTCATGGTTTTCCTAGAGTAGGGATTTTGACTTGAATTGCTCCCTAAAACATCTTGCCTTCAGTAATAACTCTTTATAGCTATTGGCCATGATAGGATTCATATTCTTGTCTTTAAATCTCTTTATTCTCCATAATGATATCGACATTAGGCCTAGCAGGATAGAGTCCGCTAAGTTTTGCCGTTCAAAATGGGTTAATTCACGATGCTCTTGATACCCTTTTACTAGGGATTGGACAAGCCCTTGGTTGATTTGGCCTTTTTCTAAACAACAACCAGAGATGGTTATTCCAAGATCGAGAATATATTCCCCAATTCCCCCTTGTTCGAAGTCAAGAAAGACTTCTAGGTGATTGCCATTGAACATTGAATTATCAATATAGAGGTCTCCATGAATCACTCCACGATCCCATTTGTGCTCGATATACCAAGTGAGCTGGTGGGGAAAGAGTTGATTAAAAGTATCCTTGAAGTCTTGAGGGCATTGCGAACTTTTACAGTACTCGTAAATCTCTTTAGGGCCAAAGCCCACCTTCTCATGATTACGTATCAATTGGAGTTCATCCTCAGACACTGAAATATTGTGGAGTTGGGCCAAGCCCTTACCTATTTCATAACAAGATTGGTCACTTGGTCCAGGAGGTATTCCTTTAATAAAAGGAAATACGACCCCATAGAGGTCATTATACTCATAGGTGACTTCCCCAATTTCAGTCTTAAAGGGCATTAGAGAAAATGGGAATTCTTTAGCGCCAAGGAGCTTAAGGAGTTCCATTTCTTCTTTCAGCTCGTCTAGATTCTTATCATTGGAAACCTTTAAGAGCAGATTTTCGGTCTTTGTGATTACTTTATAGTTAGAATTAGAAATCCCCAGAGAGAGAGGTATGATCTCTACTAAACCCGACTTTCCATAAAGTGAGAGTATTTTTGATGCGTCATTATGCGTTAACTTAGTGTAATCGGCCATATAGGTCCTTTGAGTATTTAATAAATCTTTGCCAAGGCAAGAGATTTCATAAGACTTGGTAGGATGTCAAAGGGATTGAGCTTTATCCGTGAAAACGTATGAGTGTTTGTATTACTACTTTATGGGCCTTGTCATGACCCATGGCCCTTGTTGGTCTAATTTTCGAGTGTTATATTACTCAGATAATTTTAGTTATTAATGCTTAGCGCCTGGAAGGATTAGAACCTTTTGGGAATTTAGGAGTAGCAAAATGAGCAACGACTACAAAGTAAAAGACATGTCTCTTGCAGACTGGGGACGTAAAGAAATTCAACTTGCTGAAGTTGAAATGCCAGGTCTAATGGCCCTGAGAAAAGAATTTGGAGCTGCAAAGCCACTTAAGGGTGCTCGTATTGCTGGTTGTCTTCACATGACAATTCAGACTGCTGTTCTTATTGAAACTCTAGTTGAGCTAGGTGCTGAAGTACGTTGGTCTTCATGTAATATCTTCTCTACTCAAGATCATGCTGCTGCAGCTGTTGCTGCTGCTGGTGTTCCTGTATTTGCTTGGAAAGGCCTAACTGAAGAAGAGTATGACTGGTGTATTGAACAAACACTACGTTGGCCAGATGGAAAAGGTCTTAACATGATCCTTGATGATGGTGGTGACCTTACTAATATTATCCTTGATAAGAACCCTGAGCTTGCCTCTGAAATTAGAGGGATCTCTGAAGAAACAACAACTGGTGTTCATAGACTATATGAAAGAGTAAAAGCTGGAACACTTCCTATGCCTGCTATCAATGTAAATGACTCTGTAACCAAGTCTAAATTTGATAACCTTTACGGATGTCGTGAATCACTCATCGACGGTATTAAGCGTGCAACTGATATCATGGTTGCTGGTAAAGTATGTGTTGTTGCTGGTTACGGTGATGTAGGTAAAGGTTCTGCTCAGTCTCTTCGTGGACAAGGTGGACGTGTTATCGTTACTGAAATTGACCCAATCTGTGCTCTTCAAGCAGCGATGGAAGGTTATGAAGTAATGACAATGGCAGAAGCTTGTAAGCTTGGTGATATTTTCGTTACAACTACAGGTAACTTTGGAATCCTACGTGGCGAGCATATGGAGCAAATGAGAGACTCTGCTATCATTTGTAATATTGGTCACTTTGATAATGAAATTGAAGTTGAGTACTTAAATAAGAACTGGACTAAAGACAATATCAAGCCACAAGTTGATATGTACACGGCCAAAGATGGACGTCGTATTGTTCTTCTTGCAGAAGGTCGTCTTGTAAATCTTGGTTGTGCAACTGGTCACCCTTCATTTGTAATGAGTAACTCATTCACAAACCAAGTTCTTGCTCAGATGGAACTTTGGGAAAGCTCACAGAAGTATGACAACAAAGTTTATATGCTTCCTAAGCACCTTGATGAGAAGGTTGCTCGTCTTCACCTTGAGAGAATTGGGGTTAAGCTTGAGACTCTTACTCCTCAACAAGCTGAGTATATCGGTGTAACTGTAGAAGGTCCTTATAAGCCAGAGCACTACAGATACTAAAAGTAACAAATTTGTTTACATAAATTTAAGCTTATATCGAGGCCCGCTAGAGTAGCGGGCCTCTTTGTTTTTATGGTATATTCAATGCATATTTATACTCTAGCCGTTGAGGTGCTCAAGTAGCACGCCCTGAGGGCGCGTAACTTGAGACTGTATAATGGTGAGTATTTATGAGCTTTAGGGAAATTTTCCATACTGGAAAATTTAAATAGCTTGAGTATATACGAAGGGTGAGAAAATGAAACTTTATATGGGAAGCGATCACGCTGCTTTTGAAGAAAAAGAAATTCTAAAGTCATATTTACTAGAGCTAGGCTACGAGGTCATGGATCATGGTCCTGACAGCTCTGATAGATGTGATTACCCTGACTATGCATCTATGGTGGCCAAGTCTGTAGCAAAAGATCCACAGGCAAAAGGAATTTTACTGTGTGGGAGTGGAATTGGTGTATCGATGGTAGCAAATCGTTATAAATATATTAGAGCTGCCCTAGTTCGTAGTGAAGAAGAAGCAAGGCTTTCTCGTGGTCATAATGATGCAAATATTCTTTGTGTTGGTGCGAGAATAACACCAATTGAAGAGATTAAACTAATGACAAAGGTTTGGCTTGAAACTCCTTTTGAAGAAGGAAGGCATGCAGGAAGAATCGCTAAATTTAATGAATTAGGGGTTGATGCATGAATGTTGTGCCAAGAAAAACTCTAGAGAGAATTGCCTTTGTCTTTGTTTTTATTCTGTCCGTCCTTGGTGTCTACTATTCAAGAACCGATTTAAAGTTCTATGAAAGTTCATACTGTGGTGAAGATGGACCGATTGAGTGGTTAACAGTAGTGGCCTTATTAATGGGCTCTATCATGAGTATTTATAGGGCGCGAATTTTAGCACCTTTTAGAAATAAGAAGTTTATTTTTAGCCTCTACTTTGTGGCCTTTGTCTTTTTCTTTGGGCTTATGGAAGAGATTAGTTGGGGACAAAGAATTTGGACGGCCCTTTTTGATTTTCAAGTACCTGAGTTTTTTAGAAAATATAATTCACAAGGTGAAACTAATTTTCATAATCTTTACTTTGGAAATTTTAAAGTTAATAAAATTATCTTTGGAACCTTCTTAGGGATTTGTGTTGTTTTCTACTTTTTAATTCTGCCAAGTCTTTATCGCAAGGTGGAATCTGTTAAAAATAAAGTTGATGCTTGGGCCTTACCTCTACCTCGCTTCTATCATGTTATCGCTTATATTGTACTCGCTTTATTAGTTGAGGGAATTGCTGGTGGAAAGAAGGGAGAGATCCTAGAGTTTGGAGGATGTTGGATTGTTCTACTTATGCTCTTTGAACCCTATAATCGTGAGATCTTTAGTCGAAAAATGATTGATCGCTAAAAAGTATATCCAGCATTAAAGTAAAGAGTATCATTAGTTCTGTAGGCACTCCAGTACGAGTTCGTCTCTGGTGACTTGATTAGCTCTGCTCCGAAGGTAAAGATACTTGATCTCCATGGAGTCAGAATATACTGAGCATTCAAGAGGTTGTCTTTTCTTTTAAAATCATAGCGTAATGAAAATCCAAATTGGGACCATTCATTAATGTGGTAGAGTCCACCAACTCCAGCGGCCCTGACCCATTTAACAGTTTCACTATAGAAGTCATCACTTCCCTTAGGGTGCTTTGAGAAATAATAAATACCATTAAAGGATAGAGTGAGATGTTCTAACTTATGATTGAGGCGCATATGAGCGTAGGTCTCTCTAAGGTATTTAGGCTCCACTTTAAAGAAGTCTGTTTCTAAAATATTTCGATTACTATTCCCATTTGAATCTAAGGAAACAGAGAGAGAGTCAAAATCAGCCCCAAGTTTTGCAGAGGGGTCGACATAGGCGAGACCAGTTATAAAGTCGGTATCATCCCAATGGAACCTAAGGTCTCCTCCAAGAATCATATGATGATTAACTATTGGATTAGCGTTAACGGCAACTTTATCAATATTTGGATCATAGTAGGCTTCAGCATTAACCCTTAAGTTTCTCTCAGGTTTATAAATAGCAAAGAAGCTTGAGGCGAAAGAGAAGGTTCTCTCTTCATTTTTCCAGTCGGTAGATAAGCGCAGACCAAGGGACTTTTGAAAAATGATGTCTCTGTACTCGGGTGTATTAAGGGTATAGAAAATATCGACTTCACTTCCACTGATAATTGTTCTTTTCGGGGGAAGCTTGTACCAATCGACATTACTCGATACGGCACCGTCTTTGATGTCAACACTAGGGTTGATGGCCGGAATATAGAAATAACTTAAGAATGTTTCTAACTTCAGGGCACCATCTTTAATAGCATAATGAAAGCCAGTAAGTCCCTCAAGGTTTGTATCCATTAGACGAAAGCCCTGAGTATTTTGAAAGTGATTGAGCTGCCAGTAGGACTCATTAGGGTGCCAGTCCAACTTCACTCTTCCTAAGGTAAATTGAGAATTATCTGTACTATTAATTTGTAAATACATCTCACGAAGGGAAGGAGTGGCCTTGGTGTTGTTGATATAGAAACGAAAATCAGCATCTACTTTTGAGCGCAGAAAGTTTCTCTTAGACTGATACTGAAAGGAGAAGTCGAGCCAATCTGAATTCTTGGTTTTATTCTGTGGGTTATTAAGCCTTAGAAACTTCTCATATCCAATTTTAAATTCTGAATAGGTAACATCATCGAAAGAGTCAATGATTTGCAGGCCAATGGCCTTGGTGGAGAGCTGAAAGAATAAAGTAAAGCTCAATATAATTAATAGTTTATATGATTTCATAATTCCATTTTCCCACTTGCGGCCAAAATGAACAATTAGGAAAAAAAACAACTAAATAACTGAAAATACAGAACGATAGTGCTCATTTTTGCCTAAAATATTGATCACTTTTTACACATTGATGTAGATACTACATCCCTGGGGCTATTTTGTGTCTTGTCGACTGTAAAACTAATAAAATAAGAATATAAACAGAGGTAAAGTGTTGAATTTTAACAAGCTAATTATCTATATTCTAAGTTTTTCACTGCTAAGTAGTTGTGGATATTTCAGCGATGATGCTGTTGAGGACAGTGAAGTCTATAGATCAGAAACACTTTCAGGTGGATGTGAGATTGATACAGATGAGCTGGCTCAAATTTTAGAGAAAGATGTCGAAATTCAGATTAACTGCCTTGAAGAAAACCTCGACAATTTTGCAAAGTATGTAAAAAGAGAAAACTCAGAGGCCATTACAAATAAAGAACTCTCAAGTTTTATCAGACGCTTTTTTTCTGGTCATGCAGCAATCATGGTTGGAAGTATAAAGCTTTTATTTGATATAAGTGGAATTGTTCTAAGTGATAACAGCTCTTCACTGAAAACAAAGAATATAAAACCGCTCTTCGAGCTTTTGAGAGTTGTGAATAAGAAACTCTATAAAATGATCAATCTTTTAAAAGAATTTGATTCAAACGAAGATGATATCCAGGTAACCAGTGAGGAAATTAACAAAAATCTTTCCGAACTTGTCGCTAAGTTAAAGACTTTAATTACTTTTGCTGCAGAAGGCACCCCAAGTAACCTAAATCTCAAGTCATTTATCATTAATCTTAAAGAACAATTTGATATTGAGGTCATTAATCTGGAGCTTTTAGATGGACTGCTCTCTTTTAAGAAGTTATTTCTAGGAGGAGAAAAAGAGGTTCTTACTCAAGAAGAATTACTAAAGTTTCTAGATATGGTTCCAGAGCTTGGAGCTATTGCATTCAGAATTTACTATTCCAATGAAGATACACTAGGATCAACTGACAAACTCTATACTCTCTATGCTCAGCAGATGAAAAAAGTGGAGTCCTTTGTCTTTTCACATAAGAGAGATGAGGTGATTATCTCTAGAGGCGAGATTGAGTCACTATTAGCAAGCTTTATAGAGGCCGATGGAATCTCAATTGAGACAAAGTCTAAGACGATAACCATTTCATTTAATGACCTAATGCTCATGAGTGATAGTCTAAAAAATAATATTCTTGGGCTAAATAACAATAAGAACGACTATACATTTCAAGAAGTTTCAAACTTTTTAAGGGTTGCTGAGTCTGCTCTTGGCTTCTTATCTGTTAATGAAAAATATAAGGAAATTGTTAAAGATGGGGTTAGTCGACAAGAGTGGAGCAATGATAAGGGCTATTTCTTGGACGCGGTAAATATCTTTAAAGATGAAATGATAAGTAATTGGGCAAATAATGAATTCTTCCCAAATTATATTAGGCCAATCCCATTTATTAGAGATGTTGTATCTTTAATTGCCGACGACTTTGCGTATAAGAGTGTTCTTTCTCAGGCGGTTGGAATTACAAAAGTTAGCCTGCTTGGAGGTAACAGAGATCAACTAACGAAAGATCAATTAATTGAACTTCTTCTTAAGATTAATGGTTTTTCAGATGTAGCCTTTGATTTCCTAAATGCTAATGGTGAAAACCACAGTGACCAAGAGGTCATTAAACTTCGTTTTGAAGAATTAAAAATTATACGTGAACTCTTAGATGAGAATATATATCTCCATGTTGCAAAAGTTGATGAACTACTTGAGATCGCTGCAGAAGTCCTTGGAGATAAGGCGCTTATTACTTATGGATCGACTGTAGAAGAATTAAAAAGAAAGCTTCTAGGTGGTTATGGTGCCACTTTAACGTTGAGAGATTTAAGATCGGTTGTTGATTATATGATCGACTTCTATGGGCAGCGCTACTTTGCGAGTATTTCATATGATTTATATAGAGATGAAATGGCCAGTTCAAGATCTATTCCAATGTTTAACTTTAATAGAGTTCACTCCGACTTCAAGTTGTTCTCTAAGAATCAACTAGAATCATATAAATTGAAGTTTGTAGAAATGGTTACCAAGATCAGGCTCTATAGAGATAAAGATGGTTATCAGTACTATGGTGATACTTTTAAAAGAACCAAGTTCGGTTTACTAGAGCATTATATGATTAATTTTGCTTTTCAACTTTTAGGAAGTGCTCTAGGTCATAAGAATGAGAAAGATGAATTTGAATTTAGTTTAGACGAACTAAACAAGCTACTCTTTACTTTTAAGCCAGTTTTAATTGACTTCGGTTTATGGTCTGCAAAGCCTGAAACTTTCGGACGTAATACTTTACTCTTAGCAGACCTCTTTCAGGCCAATAGTAATGGTAGTGTTACTGTTGATGCTCTTGAGATATCTGAATATGCAACTTTGGCCTTGTTTGCAATTAAAGCTGGTGATGAGCTAATTGATAGGATGGAAAATTACTGTGATCAATATACTCGTAATGGATCAACTGGATTTGAAGCTTCTTGCTATCGTGAGCGCTTCTTCGACATACTCCTCAATGAAATGGGGATGACAAGATATTTACCAAAGCTTACAAAGTACTTAAGAGAAAGTACAAATGAAGAGGTAATGGATTTTTTAGTTAAAATTGAAGGCTTTGCTAAAGACTATCCAGAGCCAGGAATGCCTCAGGCCAGAAGAGATATGGTTCTTCTTATTGGAGCGATGCTTAATATAGAGTCTACTTTCTTAAGATATGACTCCAATCGTTCTAATATTCTTGAAATTAGTGAACTTGATAAAGGCTTTCCTGTGTATGAAGAGGCCATCATTAGTTTAGCAAAACTTTCTGATGGAAAGAGAAAATACGCGAAGACAATTTTTTTATATATGATCAAAGAAATGAAGGCCCCTTCTACAACAGATGTAATGCTCTATCACTTCAATCCATTTGCTGAGAAAGATATTTCTTCTAAGCGAATCAATATCGGGGCTTTACTTTATAATATGGTAATGGTTAAGCACTAGGGCTACTTATTGAGTTTTCCAAGAAAAGCTAGGTAGCGAAGTTTTAGTACGGCAAAGAGGGCCTCAAAAATAATTCCACCGGCCATTTTTGATTGTCCATCTCTTCTTTCATAAAAAATAATGGGAACTTCTTTAACCCTCATTCCAAGAGACCAAACTTTATAATTTAGCTCTAGTTGGAAAATATATCCCTTGGAGATAATATGATTAAGGTTTAATCCTTCAAGTGCTTTTCTTGTGAAGCACTTAAATCCACCGGTGGTATCATGAACTGGAATTCCTGTTACAAATCGAGTGTAGATGGAGGCCACATAGGAGAGAAGAAGTCTTCTAAAAGGCCAATTAATGATTCTAATTCCATTTATATAACGTGAGCCAATAACTAGATCGTTACTTTGAGCAGCGGCAAGTAAATCTTTTACTTCCTCTGGGTCATGTGAGAAGTCACAGTCCATCTCAAAAATAAAGTTAAACGATTTTTCCAGTCCCCATTTGAAGCCAGTTATATAGGCTGAACCAAGGCCAAGTTTTCCTTTTCTCTCAATCATATTGAGGTTGGAGTAGTCATGTTGAAGCTTTTTTACAATATCGGCCGTTCCGTCTGGGCTGCCATCTTCGATAATGAGAAGTGAGACCTCAGGATAGAGAGCAAAGAGAGTCTTTATCATTCTCTCAATATTATCAATTTCATTATAGGTAGGAATGATAATAAGAGTTTCGTTCCAGGGAAGTTGATCAAATGTTGCATGATTACTTGCAGTAGACACTAGGGCTCCAAAATCTAAATATTCAAATTATGTGACTTCTTACTTTTACATTTTGGGCAGCGTGCATGCAACGATTTCCTGCATTTATTTACTCCTTTGTAGAAAGTTTCAATGGCCTTTTGCCCCATGTCGCTCTCTATAAGCCAAGCAAAACTCTTAACCTTAGGGTTCTCTGCAGCGAGATATTGGATAACTTGTGATCCCTTGAGTACTGTCCCTTTATCTTTACCAAGTACAAGGTGGACTTCCTCATGAACCTCATCTTTATTAAGGAAGTCGAGTTCTTCATAAATAGTTTCATTATAGATAGAGTAGTAATGAATTTTATTTTTAAATTCAATGCGCTGAAGAGATTGCGCAAAACGTTTACACAGTGGACACTCTTCATCGAAGAGAAGGCAAGGGGTTTGAATTGTACTCATGATCCATCCTTGAATCTAAAACTTTATTCTATTTCAAGTCTTCGCCAACCACTGACCTGATATCTTCTTGATATAATTTCGAAAATGGGGCGATCTTTGTTCTTAGTAATTTGAGCTTCTCTTTCGGCTTTTTGAGCAAATTTAAGAACCTTTGCATTTCCTTTAGAGTTACCCTTTTTCTTAAACTTGTTGAGTAGGCTATTAAATGAATTATTGGACGACTTTGACTTTGATCCTATATTTGATTTGGTTGTATTGAAGCGTAAAACGGCTCCTGCCGAATTACTGCGAGCTGCTTTATTTAGATTGGCCGCAGGGCCTGCACCACTAGTGAGTGAAGCTACTTTATTTTTTCCAAAACTATTCTCTTTTTGGCCTGCTAATAAGGACGCGACAGAACGTGGCACTCCATAACTCGAAAGAGACTTAGCTTCCTCCATTTGTGATTTACTAAGAGAAGGAATATCATCAACTTTATCTTCGAGGTCTTTGAGAATCCTTTTGGCGTTCGCGCTTGTTGAAGCTGCTGCAGAAGAGAGTTTCCCATTAGTAAGAACACCATTCGTTAAATTTTTAAATTGCTTTCCAGCCGATGTATTTCCAAAGTCTGCGAGCCCTGTTCCTTTGATATCGGAGAAGAACTCTGTATCAAAACAGTTCTCTCTCCCTACACATGTACATTTTGCATCAGCTTTAAGATCTTTATCAACACATGGGACACTATAAGAGGTTGTATCAGTAACTTTCTTATTTAGGATTTCCATACAGTTGGCCGTATCATATTGCGTCTCTGGTTGAGAGCAATAACAATTCTTTTCTGTGTGAGGATTACAGTCACCTCTTCCGGGGAGTGATTCAGCAATCGCCTGAACTTCATCAGCATACTCATCTTGCTTTTTTGACTCACTTAACCAAAAGGTTGTTAAAAAGCCTGCACCAGCTGCTTTAGCAATGACTTTCCAGTCAATCACGATTCCACCCATCGTCATATAATAAGCATAGCAGGCCGTCGTTGCGCCCCAAGTATAGCCCTGAATCTTCGCCGACTGTGCACGAGTCCTATGGCTTCTCGCTGCTTTATAGAGTTGAGCTTTTTGTGGACTCTCTTGGGTTTCAGTAGTTTCAATTTCCTGTTGTCCTAGAGTCTGCATGGTCATTCCCACAACTTCGCCTGCAGCAGGAATTAGTCCACAATAATCTTTTTTATCTTCCCCTTCTTTCTTCGAGGCATCAGCATTATCTCCAGTGGCTTGATCTCCTTCAGCTTTACCTGGTTCAGCCTCAGGGGTTTCGACTTCTTGAGTGTTTCCCCCAGTATCTTTTGGTTTTCCTTTGAAGCCACCACCTTGCATCCCCATTACTCCACCAAAGAGTGAGTAGACCTTGGAAACCATTTTTATGATTTCAGAGTCAACACCCATAAACTTGGTTTTTCCTCTACCTTTACAAGCACCTGAGTCGCTAAGCTCATTACACTTTTCTTCCATTTCTCGATTAATTAACCCTTGATGAACATAGGTTTGGGATTCCCAGCGTTGCTGATCAGTGAGGTCATACTCCTCAGACTCAAGTTCCGCATCTGGAGCGGCCGTACCCACGACTTGCGCGTAGGAAGGGAGAGCAAATATAAATAGAAAAAACAATAAGGCCTTCTTCACATGATCCTCTGATATCTCTATATTTCCGCTAAATTGGAAAATGGGACAACACTTCTTCATATTTTACCACTATGCGAAAGATTTCCTTAGGATAGGGTATTCTTGCCTCATTTTTAGTTTTTTAGCTACAGTAATATTGGTTACTTAGGTGGTTTAGACAGAATTTCTAACTAAAAGCTAAAAGCAACAAAAAATTGTCGATTGACCGACTGTGTAGCTTACCGTTATATAATTTCTATGGTTAAAAAATCTGAGACGAGTCATATTCACGAGGCAGAACTATCGCATTCGATGGTTCACTATCTACTTACCATCCACAAGCTTAAAGAAAGCAAAGGCTATGCCAGAGTTACTGATATTGCTAAGGATCTCAACCTCACTAAAGGTTCAGTATCTACAGCAGTAAATAATCTGAAGAAGCGTGATCTTGTAATGGAAGAGGAAGATTCAAAGTTCCTACTCCTAACAGATACTGGGCATGATGAGGTTCATAGAATCCTTTCTTCTAGAACACTACTTTTTTACTTTTTAAGGGACTTTGTTGGAGTTACTGAAGATATTGCTGAGATAGATGCATGTCAGATGGAACACCTTATGAGTCCTGAAACAGGAAGAAAATTCTTTAAATTTATGAAGGATCTCGCCTGTACCTGTGAGAGAATGGAAAAAGACGGTGGAAGTGTTCCCGAGCAGTTTAAGTTTCATACAGCACTCGATTTATGTGCATATGGAACGGCCGATGACTTTTTTGAGTCACAAGAGGGAGACACTCACTTACCTGAAACTGATAAGTAACCCTTTTTTCAATTCGTCTAAATGGGAGGTGTAATGAAAAAGGCTTCCCTCATTCTTTTTTATCTTTTAATCCCTCATTCTGTTGTAATGGCGAGTGTCGTTGATTACTGCTTTAGTTCAAGAACATCGCTTTCATCGGTTCGCGCTCATCTTAATACCGTTCTATCTCCTCAAGATGAAGTTGTGGAGAATTCTTCTTCGCATTGTTTAAATATTGTAATTAAGAATGATCTTAAGGAAGAATTGTATCGTAAATGGATAAGTCGAAAGTATCCAATTATAAGCAGTGATTCAAGTGCTACTATGAAGTCTTCATCGATAAACTCACGCACTGTTCAGGAGCATTGCAGGCTAGAAGTCGAAAGATTAACTAATGTCGATAAGAAGACCACCGGGGTTGATATCTCTAAAAGAAGTGGTGCATATGAAAGAAGCTTTAAACATTCCGGTTCTCAGAGATCTTCTCTTCTATTAGGAGTAGGGCGACCTGGGAGTCTCAGAGTTGATAATGACTATATTAATGTGATTTGTAAGAGTCGTAACGCCTCGAGAGTATTTTTGGATATATCCCTGACTGGTGAAAAGTCTTCCGTATCAACATCTGTTACCCTGAATCGCGGACAGTCTTTAGATCTGGCTTCAATTGTGGAAGATTTAAATAATCGTTTTCGAAATATCTCTTTGAAGAAGGGGGTTAGAGTTGAAAAAATCGAAGGAAAGAAATCATATCAGTATTACTTGAGAATAAAAGACTAACGTTACGGTTTCAAGAATAGTCTTAACTTTGCTACACCTAATTCATCATTAGATGAGAAGTTCCACCAGTACTTCGCAAATTTTAACAATGTAATCTCCTCATAGCGAGGAAGATACCAACTTCGATAAGTAATATCTTTGAAAGTATGAGTGTCTTTAAGAAGATTACTCGCTTCGGAATCATCAGTGGTCGTTAGTATATATTTATAGTTAGGTAAGTCTTCTCGTTTGTAACTATACTTATATTCTTTTCTATTGAAGAAATACCAAGTTGTTGGCCATGTATGACCATCCTTTGCAAGAAATAATGGACCGTGTCCATTCTCAAAGCTCTCCATTTCCTCTCTTATTCCCATTAGAGAGTCCTCAAAAGTCTTTGTGGTGTGAACCTGGCTTAAAAGGTTTAGAGAGTTATTGGGATGCTCATAATTAACCCAGATCGTATTGTAAATAAGTTTCGGAATGAAGAGTAGTGTTAAGAGCATTAACTTTGGATTGAGATGATGATCAAATTCAAACGCAAAGAAGACGAGTCCTGAAATGAGAGGGTATATGCCTAACCAAGGTACTTTTTCCCCAACAAAGGAATAAGTAAATAGGGTCGCTGTAAAAATAAAAAAGCTGTAGGCTTGAGCTCTTTTGTGTTGAAGAAGATACAGGCTTGTTCCAATCACGGCATGATAGATCAGAGGAAAAAATAGAAATAGGTCTTGGTTAATTTTAATTTTAAAAATATCCGTAAGTATATACGCTTCATTTAAATTCAGGCTTGAATATGTAAAAACTAGAGCGGGAGTGAAGCAAATCAAAAAAAGCAGGAAGAAGACTTTTTTGATCACACGGTAAAAGAAGAAGAGATGTATTCCTATAAAAGGAAGCCACCAACTTTCATAGAGAGAATTTACTAAAAAATTAAATATGAAAGGACCCGGAATTCTTTCACTTTGATGTTGTCCGAACCAATAGCTTAAGCTCTTTCTATATATTCCATCTAAAATACCATCTGAGTAAACAAAGCCAGCACTATAATAGAAACATCCAATAAGGGTGAAAATTACAACGGAGGCCAGAGTCGCTAAAGGGTGATCTTTAATAAATTTTAAGGATTTATGGAGAAGTGTTCTTCCTGGTAGGTTGAAAGTCTTAGAGAGAAAGAATTCGAAAGAGATGAGGACTATGATGAAAAAAATATGAATAAAAAAGTTCTCTTTTGTAGTGAAATGAATGCCCAAAGCGATGGCCATGATTAAACTGCGAAAGAAACCACTTAATTTGAAACTTAGAAAGAATATAAAGAGAGATAAGAGAACAAAGGAGTCATGTCTCATAAAGCGAGACCAGAAAATAAATGTAGGTCCTACTGCAATAAAGAGTGCAAAAATAATTTGAGTGGTCTTCTTGAGATATTGATTAAAAAGAGTAGGTATAAAAATTAATAGGGAGCCAATAAGCGCGGCAGGTAATCTTAGTGTCCATTTGGATATATCAATTAGCCAAAAGAACCAAGGAAGAGTGTGATAGAGAAAAGGGCCATGAAGAAGAGGATTATATTTATAGTAATTTGTATCTGGAGTGAAGAGATAGTAGAGAGAGTAAACACCATGTAGAGATTCATCATGGTGCAAAGGACGATAGTCGAGATGATACAGTCTTAGTGTTATCCCTAAGATAAATATAGCACAGTAAATTAAAAAAAATGGATCTCTCCAACGAGAACGTGATTGATGTGAAGAGAATTCCATATTTAAACTCTAAGCAACTTTTAAGTGACGCTCTTTCTTAAGAATGGCCTTGCTTTCTTGAGCATTATACCTATCTTGGATGAGCTTATCTTCGATGAAATTAAGTTTTTCTTGGATCGTATAAGAGAATGAGAAAACTTCAATAAAACTCTTGATGCAGCCTTTAAGTAGTCCTAGACGCATGAGTTTTGCTTCTCCATGAGGTCTATCAAAATGCTTAACAGGAAGACTCTTTGTCTTAATGTCCTTAGATTTGAATGAGAGAATGGAGAGAAAAATATTGGGTGCAAATGCTCCTATTGGAAGTACTGCAACGAGATTTCTTAAGTAGCTTTTTTGAAAGAGTCGATAGGGAATATTGGCATCTGGTATATCGATATTATAAATATCAAAAATTATTTTTTGAAGAAGACCGGTAATGATTTTTCTAAGAGGAGAGTCTTGGCGGTTTTCTCTAATACCAAAGACGGCGTGATACTCATTGCGATTTTCCCAAAGGTTTATAAAGTCTGCAGGTGTAAATTGATGATCACTATCAGTTTGAAAAATAAATTCATTATCCATACTACAAGCAATGGAGTAGCCATACTTAATGGCCGCACCATGACCTGCATTATCTTGATTAAAAACATGAAGAAAGCTCCATTTAGCAGCTAGGTCTTTTAATACATCTGTAGTGGAGTCTGTACTTCCATCATTAATTACGACAAAATCATGCTTTATATTCAATCTTTTTAAGCTATGGTGCCATCCTGTGAGAACGGCCTCTATAGTTTCGATTTCATTATAAACGGGGATAACAAGAGTTAGAGATTCATTTTTCACTTCTATATCCTTTCACGATTAATTCATTATTAATTAGGCTCTCACCTAAAATTGTACAGCTATTAGTATATATGAAATTTATTTTTTTGATTCATGAGGAAAAATAAGACCCCTATATAAAAGAGCCTATTTTCTTATACTTAAGGGATGATGCTAAGGAGAAATTGTGTTCTTTTTTGATAAAATTAAATCTATTCATAAACAGTTTATGGACCTTCCTCCTGAGCAACGTAACCGACTCTTGCAGACGGGAATTGTTCTCTTTTGTTTACTTTTTTCGTATCCATTATTTAGAGCGACGACAACCAGTCTTCTTCTTAGCTCATATGGGGCAAAGGGTTCTCCTTATGCATGGATATTCTCAGTTATTGTTCTCTCTATTGTTGTAACGTTAATTAATCATTTACAGAAAACTAAGACGATACATTTTATCTTTTCATTAACCTCATTAACGACTTTATTTCTTTTTGGAAGCTTTTATTTTCTATTGAAGTACACAACAGACTTCTGGACATATCCTCTTTATATTTTAAAAGAGGTTTATATCGTTATTCTTGTTCACGCTACAATAGGTCAGCTCAATGCATCTGTTCCTGAGAAAACTGCTGAGCTTGCTTATGGGCCAATAGGGGCCATTGGAAGTTTAGGTGGAATTTGTGGTGCCTTTCTCACCGGGTATGTGTCAAAAGTGTGGAGTATTGAGGCCGTACTTATTTTAGGAACGTTTATAATCTCTTTGGGCGTTTTCATTTTCAACTATCCAACCGAGGGAGCGGCGACTCACTTTAAGCAAAAAAGTAAGAAGGCCTCGCCGATTAGTTCAGTTAAAGGGGCCGGCAAATATGTTTTCTATATAGCTCTTGTTGTCGCTTTGAGTCAGTTTGTCATCAATATAGGTAACTATCAATTCAATTTATATTTAGAGCAGCGCTTTGCTGGAGCTACTGATAAGCAGCTTCAGGCCAGTTTCTTGGGTCAGGTATATGGATGGATAAACGTTCTGTCCCTTGTCATTCAAGTATTCCTAATTCCTATTATTCTGAAGTTCGTTCCTCATAGGGTAACACATCTAAGTATTCCAATCGTTTACGCTGTTTTTGCAATAGCTACAGCTATGACGACAGGTGTTGGTTTTATGGGGCTAACCCCAGCGGTTGTATCTTTTGTAGTTTATAAGGGAATGGACTACTCGATATTCTCTTCTGCAAAAGAACTACTGTACTTTACGCTATCTGATCTTCAAAAGTATGGGGCCAAGTACATTGTCGATATGATAGTGTATCGCCTGTCTAAGGGGTTTATTTCGGTTATCTTGATTCTTTTGCCCGTATCCCTTATTAATTATTTGATGTTTTTTAGCCTTGGTCTGTGGATTGCGACGTTGATCCCTCTCTTCAAGAGATACCAGGCCCACCATGATTCTAAAGGAGAAAATATATGAATCCATTACTCCACAAATTTGAGACACCATTTGAAACGGTTCCTTTTGATCAGATCAAGCCTGAACACTTTCTTCCTGCTCTTCAAGAAGCAATTACTCGTGGCAAGCAAGATATTGAAGCGATTAAATCAAATCCTGAAAAAGCAACTTTTAATAATGTATGTGAAGCACTTGATAGTGCTGGAGCTTTAGTAGGAACTGTTGCCTCTGTATTCTTTAATCTTCACTCCGCTGAATCAAATGATGATATTCAAAATATTGCAAAAGAGTTTTCACCATTAATCACAACTTACTCGAATGATATTCAGTTGGATGGTGAGTTATTCACTAAAATTAAAGAAGTATATGAGCAAAAAGACTCATTAAATCTAAATACAGAAGAAATGAGACTTCTTGAAAAGCAATATAGTGGCTTTGCTCGTAATGGTGCTCTACTTAATGATGCAGATAAAGATAAGCTACGCTCTATTGATCAAGAGCTTTCAAATCTTGGCCTCACTTTTGGTGATAATGTTCTCGCTGAAACAAACGACTTTCTAATGATTCTAGATAATGAATCAGATCTTGCAGGTCTTCCTGAGTCAGCAATTGAAGCTGCCGCTGAACTTGCAAAAGATAAAGATCAAGAAGGTAAGTGGGCCGTTAATCTTGATTACCCAAGCTATGTTCCTTTTATGACTTATGCCGATAATAGAGAGTTGAGAGAAAAGTTATATAGAGCTTTTACTTCAAAAGCATTTAAAGGAAATGAAAGAGATAACCAAGAAATCGTAAAGAAAATTGCAAACCTTAGAAAAGAGCGTGCCGCCCTTCTTGGCTACGCAACTCATGCTGATTTTGTTCTTGAAGAGCGAATGGCAGAAAAACCAGAAAAGGTGAAAGAGTTTTTAAATAACCTTCTTGATAAGGCCCGTCCACAGGCCGAAGCTGAAACAGCAGAGTTAAAAACTTTTGCCGCTGAAAATGGTGGTCCTGCTGTTGAAGACTTTAAGCCGTGGGATCAAGGATACTGGTCAGATAAAATTAAAAAAGCCAAGTATGACTTTGATTCTGAAGAGCTTAAGCCATATTTCAAGCTTGAAAATGTTGTAGACGGAGTATTTGAAGTTGCAGGAAAGCTTTATGGCCTAACTTTCAAAGAAAGAAGAGATATTCCAACTTATCATAAAGATGTTACTGCTTATGAAGTACTAGATGAAAACCAACGTCACGTAGCCGTTTTCTATGCAGACTTCTTTCCTCGTGCAGGTAAGAGAGCAGGGGCATGGATGACTTCCTATCGTGATCAACATAAAGTAGGAAATACTGATGTACGTCCTCATGTTTCCATTGTTTGTAACTTTACTAAGCCGACAGGAACAAAGCCGTCACTTCTTACCTTTGGAGAAGTAACGACTCTATTTCATGAATTTGGTCATGCTCTTCATGGCATGCTCTCTAAGTGTACATACGAATCTCTAGGTGGAACTAATGTATATTGGGACTTCGTAGAGCTTCCATCTCAAGTTTTTGAAAACTGGGCGTATGAAAAAGAATGTCTCGATCTATTTGCAAAACACTATGAGACTGGAGAGGTTATTCCTCAGAAGCTCATCGATAAGATAAAAGAAACATCAAACTTTCACGAAGGTCGCGCAACTCTTCGTCAGCTTTCTTTTGGAATTCTTGATATGGCATGGCACGCAGGTGATCCTAGTGAAGTAGAGCATGTTGGTGCTTTCGAGCAAGAGGCCATGGCCCCTTGTGAACTTCTTACTCCTGTAGAGGGAAGTAATATGTCTGTGAGTTTTAGTCATATTTTTAGAGGTGGCTACTCTGCAGGATACTATTCCTATAAGTGGGCAGAAGTTCTTGATGCAGATGCTTTTGAAGCATTTAAGGAGAATGGAATCTTTGATAAGGCCACGGCCGATAAGTTTAGAGAAAATATTCTTGAAAAAGGGGGCAGTCAGCACCCAATGGATCTTTATATAGCCTTTAGAGGTAAAGAGCCTACTCCTGATGCCCTACTTAAGCGCGCAGGCTTAATTTAAAAGCGACAATATAATTCTGAATAAAGGCCAAGGACTTATACCTTGGCCTTTTTTGTTTAGTAGGATAAACCGTCTTTTCTCTGATGAGTAGCACTCTTGGCCGATTCGGAGTGAACAACACTGTCGATTACTCTGGCCACTACTAGTTGGTGATCGCCAGGAGAATAAATCTCAACCGCCTCAGCTATAATAGTTGAACGTGCATCAAGCATGAGAACATCATTATTCTCCGTTAACCTGTGATTAATTTCATCGAATGGATTTGATTCTGGATCATATCCTTTCCAAAAATGCTTAAGGTAATTCTTTTCATGATCACCTACAACGTTAACAGTAAAGCGCTTCTTGGCAAGAATGTGATCAGCACTTGGACGTCCTGGTTTTACGGCCAAGCAAATAAGTAGAGGGTCCATAGATACTTGTTGTACAAAGCTGCCTAGGAAACCATCGGCTTTCTTTGTTTCTTCATCATATCCACAAATAATGAAGAGTCCTGATGGAATATGACCAACGGCCGTGGATGCTTTAACTTCACTCATAAAGGCTCCTTTAATTTACGAATTGAGTAAAAATATTTTCTGCGTTCTTAAATTCAGTAGGGTAATTTTCCTGATGGGTTAAGAAGTTAATTAGGTGAGGGGTGAGTTGCTCACTAAAATCAATACTACTCTCTAATGGTAAGGTTGAGGGAAGATTATCGACACTCATCACTTCTAAATCGTTTGTATAAGTTGTACTTAGAAAAGGCTTTTCCCACGTTGTGTGTTGATTATAGATAGGTATTGGATTCAAGTCACTATTAGGGTCACAACTTACATCGGCCACAATCTCAAGTTTTGAATCTCTACTACCAACAAGTTCTTTAGTAAGAAATGGTGGGATAGGCTTAGTGATTAAGGCCGCATTTAAAAAAATATTATGCTTAATAATCTCTTTGAATGGGCCTCCATTTTTTGTCTCTTCGTAGTCCCATAAAGTTGTTGGGATTTCAAATTTATCAAAGAGATCCTTTGCTCCATTTCCACAGCGACCACGGGCGCCAATAATAAGTGCATTAGGTCTATTCTGAGTTTGATCACGGTTCTTGCTAATTCTTTCGATTAGAGTATCAAGCTTAGGAAAGGATTGAAGACCTGGATAGGGAGTTTGATGACCATGTTTATGAAAGAATCTATCAAGGGCAAAAGCAGCTCCTGCAAATCCGGCCCAGTGTCCAAAAGCACAAATTCTTCTAGCGTTCTCGTCTGTTAGATACTCAAGGTCAAATAGAGTTCCTCCACCTTGCTTATATTGAGATATGATTTGTTCTGCGTGAGACTGACCTTTGTAGATATGGGCGAAGTAAATATGCTTGTGAAAAAAAAGGTGAGAGTCCTCGATTTCTTTGAGACCAAGAATAACGAAGTCCTTAGGAGCTTCCTTCCAGCTGTGAGCGGGAGCAATTTTACATCCAAGTTGACGATATTCTTGTGTTGAAAAAATTCGATTTGGAGAGTCTTCAACAACCACCTCAATGCCAGCTTCTAATACTTTCTTTGTATCGTCAGGCGTTAAAGGGGTTCTCCTCTCATTTTCTTTGGTTTCATCTCTTAGCCATAGCTTCATGGATCGCTCCTAGTCACCAATATTCTAAGGGGATTTTTTAAGTTTGGATATGCCTTTTAACTTGGGCAGGAGTAACCTTCCATAGAAGTCGCATATGCTTGAATGGTAATCTTAGGTAAACAAAGAGCGCAAAAGCAATCATGGAATAAATTAAAATATTTTCTGTTGAATATAAATCTCCAAAAAAGGAGATAAAGAGTCCCCCGAGAATATTGGGTGTAATAAAGGAGAGTTCAATAAGTGAATGAACACGAGAGAGGTATTTAGTCTCAACACTACGACTGATGAAATTCATTTGTGAAGTGATGCGTAAGAATACTGCAATCCCCCAAAAAAAGAAGAAGGCAACTGAGACGTAATAGTTTTTAAAAAGAAGAAATCCTCCAAATAGAATAGGTTCGATAAGTATTGTAACGAATGGGATCTTTCCATTGGGAAGGTGTTCCATAACTCTTTTGGTGGATAAGCTTCCTAGAAAACCACCAAGGCCAAAAGCACTCATCAAAATTCCATATTGAGTCTCACTGCCTCCTAATACTTCTATGACATAAGGAACCAAAAGGGGGATTAGGATTCCTATGCAAAGACCAACCGTGAATGTGTTGATAATAATAGCGAAGAGTTCGGCCCGATTTCTTATGTATGTAATTCCATAAAGGATTTCGTGAAAGAATTTTTGATTGCCCTCACTTTCTCTATCTCTAATAGGCTTATAAGAGATATTTAAAAGAAGGTAGATTCCAACAAAATAGGTAAGTAGGTCAAAGATGAGTACTTCACTAATACCTCCAAAGAATGCAAATAAGGTAGCACCAAGAAAAGGTCCTGCCAGGTGAAAAATCGCATTGGTAGAACCAAAAAGTGAATTGGCATCAATAATTTGACCTTCTGGAACAACTTCATTAATAAGGGCCTGCCTCGAGGGACGAAAAATACCAGTGAAAAAGGCAACTAGAGAATTGGCGAAAATAACCCAAGCAACAGGTCTGAACCAGATTAAGCTAAGTATTATAGGAATCCTTAAGATTTCACACCAGATGAGAATCTTTTTACGATTTAAGAACTCACCTAGTGGCCCACCAATAATACTTCCTGCTGTAAGAAAGATGAGGAAGCTTGAACGTAGGATTCCGAGACTCGCTTTATTATTATCTGTAATTTTGAAGATAAAGAGCATGATGACAGTTTCGGTAATAAAGCTGCCTATTTCAGAAGTCGATCCTGAAATATAAAGACGTCTAAAGTTGGGAAGTCTGATGAGTGAATCTTTCTTAGACGCCTTTTGATTCATAAATCCTTTTAACGTCAGCTGTTGCTTTCGTTGAGTTTAATTAGTTGAGTGAGGGCATCATTGTACTCGGTTTGTAGCCTTTCGATAATATCGGAAACAGATTCTTTTTGAGAAACAAACTCGATTGTTGGGCCTGCACACCAAATAGATTTGTAAGTCGCGGAAAATGCAGCTTTTTCTAGAAGCTTCATTCCTTTGTAGTAAGTTAGCATCTTGGCGTACTTTTTTAATTTTTTGTTTTTGTTAAGGAATCCTTCAACTAGATTTTGCTCTGTTCCTACTTTTTCAACAAATGGAGTTTTAATTACTGTACAAGGAGTACCTGAGATTTTTGAAGTAAGTACAATATCTTTTGCTCCGTAATCGAGGATGGCCTGCTTGTAATCATCATTTACACCTGATTCGGTTGTGGCAATAAAGGGCGAGCCCATACTAACACCTTCTGCTCCTAATGCCAGAACGCTAAGAAGTCCTGCCCCTGTTCCAACACCACCTGCATTTATTATGGGTATATTAGTTGCTTCTTGAAGCATGGGAATAAGAATAGAAGCAGCAATGGGGCCTGCATGTCCTCCAGCACCGCTATTAACAGCTATAAGAGCGTCAGCACCTAGTTGCTCAACTTTCTTGGCATATTCAACATCCACTACATCACAAAGTATTTTTGCTCCACAGGGTTGCAGCTCATCGATAATTTTTTTAGGACTACCAAGTGAAGTGATGATAAAGTCGGGAGTGTAGCGTTTACAAATTTCAATTTGCTTATCAAGGTGAACATTACTCTTGTTTGCAATTAAATTGATTCCAAATGGACCTTCGCAATTTTCTTTCAAATCTTTTAGACCTTTTTCAAAGTCTTCCACTTCTCTCCAATTTAAAGCAGGAATACAGCCCATAATTCCGGCTTTAGCAGCGGCCTTTAGCATCTCATTATTTGATACTAAAAACATTGGGGCCATGATTATAGGTAGCTTGATATTAAATGTTTCAGTAAGCCATGTTTTCATAATAAAAACCTCTAAAATCGTTTAAGTAAGTTATTTAAAATTAACTTAATTTTGTTTCATGTAAGAAGTTAACAGACTATTGCTCACGAATCACGAACTTTCATAGGCTAGAATGATAGAAGTCAATATCTATGAAAGAAATCGTCAAGGATGACAATTTTTATTGAATCAATACCAAGGAGGGTATCGATGAAACTCAATGCGGCAAAGTCCTTTATTACACCCCTTATCTTTTCTTTAGTAACCTACTCAACATTTGCAAGTGATTATGTTTACATAACAACTGGGCAAGATATGACTCAAGAGTCCCTTGTGCATATGAAGTCTGCGCATCCTATGGAAGTAATGGGAAGTGAAAATGGAATCTCTATAATTAAAGTTCATAAAAACTCACTTGAAGAGATCTCACATGTAGCCCACGAAGATCATAAACGATGTGGTGGCTATATCCTTCATGAATCACTAAACGAAGCACAAAGAGAAGTTCAAGCAAAGGGTATAAAATCATTCGCAAAGCAGAATGTTTTTGCAGACTATTCTTTGAATCAAGAGAGTATCGTTCAAAATTTAATTCCTGAAGTTAAAGAAATTAAAATTAGAAAAACAATTGAGAAGTTATCTTCATTTAAGAATAGGTACTATAAATCAGAAACAGGTGTTCAATCTCAGGAATGGCTGGCCCAGGAATGGAAAAGTTATGGGCAGGGAAGATCTGATTTCTCTGTCGAGTTATATGAGCATTCTTCATGGGAGCAACCGACAGTTATCGCAACGATTAAAGGTAGATCTGATGAGACTATAATTATTGGTGGCCATGGTGACTCTATTGCCGGATTCTGGGGAAGAGCAAGAGCGACTGCTCCAGGTGCAGATGATAACGCTTCTGGAATAGCTACTCTTACTGAAGTCCTTCGAGTGTTACTAGAGTCAGGATATCAGCCTGAGAAAACAATCCAGTTCATGTCATATGCCGCTGAAGAAGTAGGTCTACGTGGTTCAAAAGAAATGGCCAAACTTTATAAAAGAGAGGGGCGTAATGTTGTAGGAGTACTTCAATTAGATATGACAAATTACAATGGAAGTAGTCTAGATGTTGTATTTGTAAATGATTATACAAATGAAGCACAAAATAAGTTTCTAGGTACGCTAATGGATAAGTACTTACCAGAACTCTCTTGGGGTTATACTGCATGTGGATATGCATGTTCAGATCATGCGAGTTGGACAGGTGAGGGATTTCCAGCTTCTGCACCATTTGAAGCTGAAAAGAGTGATATGAATAGAGATATTCACACTGGCCGAGATACTATCGATCAGTCTGGCGGTGTTGCCGATCATGCTCAAAAGTTTGCTAAGCTAGGTGTGGCCTTTGTTGTTGAGTTAGATAAATAATAAAGAATTTAGTTAATTTTATGCGTTAAAAAGGCTATTCTTGATAAAAGTAGACTTTAATCAAGGATGGCCTTACGTGTCTCAAAGTGATGTTCCAAGCTTAGTCCAATTCGATGAAATCAAAAAATTCTTAGATTCTGAGCGAAAAACTATAATCGCAGTAAATGGCTTAAGTGAAGATGATGTCGAAGACTATGTTCGCTCAAAAGAAGATGCAAAACTTATTCTAGATTTTTTAGAAGGGCTTCAAAATAAGCTTCATCAGTTTTTCTCTGATAATCCGAGTTTGATACCATTATTCAATAAAGACTTTATTTCTCTCTCTGAATTCTTTAGTAGAGATTATATTTTAGAGCAGGCCTTCTTGGATGACTGCTTAATTCCCGAAAAAGAAATGTTCTTCTTTGGGCAAGATGGTGGAATTAATTTAAATATTCTGAAAGTACACTATGATCACTTTATGGACTGGACTCTCGAAAAGGGAAAAATTCATAAAGAAACCCAAACTCTTATCAAAGAAAATTTCTCCTTCGAACTTAAGCCTAGTCAGTTGGATTGTTCATGTGTCTCTTGTACCGGAGACTACCGAACAAAACTAAGAGAGTACGTATTTGATGAGTGTAAGAGCGAGATTGATCAGGCCGTAACCTCAATTCAGGAGAATATTGAAAAATCTAATCTTCGAGATATAAGTCGCTATTTTGTAGATATGCAGAAGAATATTGAACGAATTTTTCATAAAGTTCGTTATAGGCTTAAGCGCTCTACGTTAAATAGACTTGATTCACAAGTAAAGCCACTGATTAAAGATAATTTTACCTATCCAGCAGAGCTAGCAAAGTTAAGAGAAAAAACAATTAGGCCATTTCTAATGACTATGCTTTATGATGAAGGCTTGAGTGATGATCTTGTTGGGGAAGAAGAGTTTAAAAGATTCTTTAGTCAGCTCGGTACAAATATCTGGAGATCAGAAAACTACATAGAGAGAGAATTTAAGAAGCTTGTTAAGTCAGTGATGCTTTTAAAGCGCGAGGATATCTCTGGAAAGATTTTACAGGAATATATTGGAGAGTTTTGGATTCATTCACAAGCTCGTGAAATGAAAAGAAAGATCATTTACCATATGGGTCCAACGAATTCCGGTAAAACATATCATGCAATTCAAGGCTTGATTAAAGCAAAGAGTGGATGCTACTTGGCGCCGCTCAGGCTTTTAGCTGCAGAACTCTATGATACTTTAAATACCAATGATGTTGTAACCACGCTTTTAACAGGTGAAGAAGTTATCGAAAAAGAAGGCTCTACTCATTATTCATCAACTATCGAAATGGCCCGTTTAAATGAGCCCTTTGAATGCTGTGTTATTGATGAAATTCAAATGATAACAGATCCTCAAAGAGGTTGGGCCTGGACTCGAGCATTGGTCAATATTGTTGCTGATGAGATTCACCTATGTGGTGATCCCTCCGCCTTAGACCTTGTGAGAAAAATTGTTGATCTTTGTGGTGATGAGCTTGAGATCAATGAGTACACAAGGATGACAGAGCTAAAAGTTGAGCCAAATCCGATAATGCTAGGTGATCTTCAGAAGAATGATGCTCTTATTGTATTCTCAAGAAGAAATGCTCTTCGATATAAGAGAGACTTGGAGCGATTGAACTTTAAAGTTTCGATCGTATATGGACGACTTTCCCCGGAAGTTCGTAGAGAACAAGCACGTAAGTTTGATGAAGGTGAAACTGATATTATGGTTTCCACAGATGCTATATCTATGGGGATGAATCTTCCGGTGAGAAGAATTGTCTTCTCAACTCTATCAAAATTTATAAACTCGCAAGAGTTTCAGATTACTGAAAGTGAAATTAAACAAATTGCAGGTCGAGCTGGACGCTATAAACGATTTCCTGTCGGTTATGTGAATTGTTTAAGCAAGGTCGAGGATGGAACTGAGATTGTTGAAGCTGCTCTAAGCTTAAACCTGGAGCAACAAACGCGTTGTATGGTGGGACCAGACTTAGATATTTTTGCCAAAGTAAACGGTGCTCTAGATAGTAATGGACTTCCACAATTACGTCTAAGTGAATTCTTACGATTATTTAATACAATGACTTTTCAAAAACCATTTCACTGTGTTGAGCTTAAAGAGATGATTGAGCTCTCTGAAATGGTTGAAGAAGCTGATGTTGATCAAAACCTTACTCAATCAGAGATCTTTGGATTTGCTTGTGCTCCTGTTAACCAAGGTCTCTTGGAGCATATTCAGTATTATAACTGGATTCTTAATCACTATGTTCAAAATCATCCTATTAAGAATGAGCCTATTGATCCACGCTCTAATGACATTGATTATTTAGAAACTTCTATTAAGTGTGTGGAGCTTTATCAGTGGCTTTCTCGACATTTCAATAATAAGAATTTTGATTATGATGAGCATGAACTCCTTGAAAATAAATCATTTGCTATCGAAAAGCTAAATACACTACTGAGTAACAAGATCGTTCCTACTTGTTCAAGCTGTGGAATTCGCATGCCCGAGCAGTCAAAGTTTAATATTTGTGAGTCGTGCTTCAAACAGAGAAGATTTGGCCGAAGATCAAAGAGTTATGCAAAGAATGGGCCTAAGGACGATCGTAATGATGATAAAAAGGGTCGTAACTTTAAAGGAAAACGTGGCTCAAAGAAATCTAGAGGCAAATCGGGTGATAAATCAGGTGGAAGCTCTGGTGGAAAAGGCTCTAAGGTATTCAATCGTAAGCGTAAGAGCTCTGGAGCGAAGGCCGGTAAAAAGTCAGGAAAGGGTACACGTAAGTAGTAATGAATGTTTTTGAATATGCAGAACACATTCTTTTAGAAGGAAGTCTAGAGAGTAAGCTCATAAATAAAAGTGTCGTTGATTGGAGTCGACTACCCATAAGAGAATCTAGGAGAATAAAATTACCTAAGCGAAATAATGCGATCGAATTTTCCTTGGAGCAAATGAAGTTTCCTAAAAAAGGGGCGATGAAAGATAAGCTTCAAAGAGGTAAGGCGCTTCATTTTTTTGCAAATCATGAACTTCTGGCAATTGAAATGATGGCCGCAGCGATTTTGTTATTTCCTAAAGAGCATTACTCAGTTTTTAAAAGTCTTGTGGATACGATTAGTGAAGAACAACTTCACTTTAAGCTCTACATAAAACGAATGGAAGAATTGGGGGTTGAATTTGGTCAATATCCCTTAAATCAATTCTTTTGGTCCTTTATGGAAAAAATTGAGAATATAGAAACATTCTATAGTGTAGTTTCTCTAACCTTTGAGCAAGCGAATTTAGATTTTGCTTTATTCTATAGAGATCTTTTTAAAGACATAGGGGATATTGAAACTGCAGATATCATGAACACTATTTATCAAGATGAGATAAAGCACGTTGCAAGGGGCAGGGCCCATATGGCCAAGAGCTTAGTTAGGGAAGATCAGGCAGAGTCTTTTTGGGACTATTTTGTTGATTTACTCCCGCATCCTTTGAGTGCAGAACGGGCAAAGGGGATCATCTTTGATGAAGAAGGAAGGCGAAGGGCAGGACTGGATTCAGAATATATTGCAAATCTAAAAGAATTTGAGAGTGATTTCAAAGTTACTCAGCGTAAGCAATGGAAGTAAGGCCGTATTATACAAATTTCACTTTTGAAGATGAGCTTAGGTCATGTCAAAAGATTCAGTACCACAAGAAGAATACTTTTTTTGAATTCCTTTTCTTATGGATAGAGGATTCTTCAAAAACTCTTTGGTCTAAGCATACTTATTCTCAAATATTTCTTGAAAAAATAAAAAATTTATCAGGATCATTACCTGAAATAACGAAAGACGCCGATGAGCCTATTCTTTGGTGGGGAAACTCATTAGATCCTAGAGAGCGCGAAATTAATGATAAGCTAACAAGCTTTAAGGTAAGGAAATTTCTAGGACTTGATATTGAGGACTCATTCATTGCTAATAATGAAAATGATCTAAAGCTTCTTAAATGTAACTCTAGCTATCTATTTAAAGACGGACTTGGGTTTTCAGGGAGAGGTCAAGTCAATTGTCCTCAGAAAGCAACAAAGCTTAGCTTCCCAATTGTTGTGGAGCCCAGACTCATACGAGCTCGGGATATAGGTTTAACTCTTCTGAATGACCAAGATTATTTTTGTATTGAGAACTTCAATGATGATAATGGACAGTTTAAAGGAGGACTTTTACTAGATGAAGTTCCTGAACATATCTTAATAAAGGGAAGATTAATTTTTGAATGGTATAAGAAAAAATTCGGAGTTGAAAATATTCAGATTGATATGTTTTCCTATTGTATAGAAGATGAAATGAAGTGGAATTATCTCTGTGAAATAAATCATCGAAGAACAATGGGCTGGGTTATTTGGAAATTAAAGTCCGTATTTAATACAAATTATGCAGCTATTAAAATTTTTCCAAAGGGAACTTCGATACCAGAGAGTGATGAATTGATTAAAATAATAGAACTATCACCAAAAGATCACCAGATGAGTGTATATTTTTTTGGGGCAGCAAGGGAGAAGGACTTGAAGATCTATTTACAAAACTTTTTATAGACCTCCATGATCATTTCAGCTGCTATTTCCATGCTAGGGCCAAAGCTTATAACTCCATCTTCATGACCTTTCATAACAATGATTCCTCGGTCTGATTTACCAACGCAGGCAATTACTGAATTCGCCATTTCTTCTGTCCCGTAAGGAACATCAGCTGGTGTAGAGTCATATCCTTCCCTTATCATTCCTTTCCATATTTCCTTACTATGAATATGAAATACTGTGGTGATATTATCTGGATTGGACTCGTATATAGCAGCATGGGTAAGAGCTTCACTGGAGGCTTGAACTGGGCCCATGGCCTTGATTGACCAGTTCTTAAAGTCATAGTCGAGAACACGGGTATAGTGATTACCATTTAGATGCTCGAGACCTCCAGTTTGTGTTCCTGTTATAACAAATTGCGTACTTTTTGTATTATGAAATTCTTGATAGTTTCTTTTTGAAGATAAGTTACCAAAACCTATCTTTTCAGGCAGGTATTCCCCGATGAGATTTATTTGATAAAGCTTATGACGCCATTTTTCTAATTCAATATACTCATCCTCCTTTAGTGAAGGGGATTTTGTATAACCACTAGTATCGTATTTTATGATTCCATCATCTATTTCAGACATATCTATTTCCTATTTTTATTAACATCTCGGAATTTATAGACTTTTACTAAATATTTATCACAACATTTCGATAAGTTAGAATATATAGATAAAATAATAAGTAATAGCTAATTTTGGTCAGGAAGAAATTCGATGTCAAAAGTCGATGAGTTGAAGAAGAAATTTACCGATTTTCTAGAGGATCTGAAGAAGAAGCTTCCGAGGAAAGGCGCGAAGAGTGATGAAGATGAGATCGATGACGAAGATGAGCTTGAAGATGAATTTGAAGAGGAACTCGAAGATGAGTTTGATGATAGTGATGAGCAAGACGACTTTGATGAAGCAACTGGAAAAGTAAAAATTGATCCAGATAAGTTAGAAGGCGAAATAGATGAGAATGCTGATGGAGAAGATAGCGCTGAGGATGATGATGAAGAGCATGATGATGAAGAAGAGTTAAGCGACGAAGAGAAGAAAAAGAAACAAAAGAAAATGCTCATTAATGGGCTTCTTGTCGTGATTATTATCTATCTAAGCTATGACCAATTTATGGGTACACCTGAGGAGCCTGTGCAAGAGCCACAAAAAACTCAACCGGTTAAAAAAGCTCCTCGTAAAAAGAGAGTAAAGAAAAAGGCCGAGCCCGTCGCTACTGCAAGGCCAACATCTAAGCCCACTGCGAAGCCAACGCCTGAGCCGACTCCGGAACCAACACTTGAGCCGACTCCGGAACCAACACCTGAGCCGACTCCGGAACCAACACCTGAGCCGACTCCAGAAGCAACCCCTGAGCCGACACCTGTTGCTAAGGAGAAAATGAACATCTCTTTGGGAGAGGATGATACAAAGTTGGGGGAAAGGGTTGAGGATTCGACAGAGTCTAAAACGGGTATAGATTCTATGACGGATGCTATTGAAAAAGATATTGAAGATAAAGAGGATGAGAATAGAAAAATTAAAAACTCTTTAGATCAAATAGAAGATGATATGGAATATGTCGCACCTCCAAACTATAAAAGATTGGGGAGAGGACTTATCTATAACTGTATCGATGGTCATTGGGCATGTGTTGATAAATTTGCCTATTTTCAGTGTCGAGAAAATTATAAATATAACAAGGCCCATGAAAAGAAGGCCGAATGTGTTGTACGTAATGTCTATGCCTCTGATGAAGACTGTAATGTGATTCAAACTTACTATATTAATATGGGGGAAGTTACCGACTTTTGTAATAGTTCGGATGAAAACTCAGCAGAGACGGTAAAAACTCGTATTGAATTAAATGGCAATTAAAGGAAAAGTATAATTTATGGCAAAGAATATATTCTATTTATCCCAAAGTATTAAGAATAAGAGCCTCGATGATGAGTTGAATAAAGTATTCGAAACTCATAAGTGGGATGCTGAATATAAATCATATCATGATGAAGCAAGTAAAAAAGGTTTGGTTTTCTGCTCTCAAGGCGAGGTTGAGAACTTCTATAGCGCCTCCCTTGCTACAGGTGTCGTTGTTCTCTACAACTCTCATGATTCGGGAGATAATGTTGAAGACCTTGATCAGCAATATGGAGAGTTTATCAAAGGGTATCTTGATGAAACAAAAATTAAAATTTTTGCTCCTCGATTAATAAAATCAATTATTCAAGATGAGTTACTACACTCAACTGTTGAAAGTACTCAGGAACATCTCGGCCGGGTATTAGAACAAAGCCTATTGGAACTTCAGAGAGTGAAGAAGCTTCACGAAAAAGTTGTTCCTATTAGACAGGAGAAAGTAAAGAGTGTAACTCTCTATTCAAAGTTTGCAGCCGGTTTCAGCTCAGGTGGAGAGTTTTTTGATCTGAAAAAATCTGATAAAGAAATTGTTATTATGCTAACGAGCACTAAGTCTTACGTTGCTTCCTCTGTCATTCTTGGTCACTTTGAAGAGTTTCAAAAAAATGGAGACTCTTCAAAAGAAGGAATTGAGGATTTTTTAGAAGAGCTTATTGATGAGTGTCGCTCCCTAGACTTGATTAGTCGTGATGACTACAAACTTTTACAATTAGATATAATCCGATTAGACTTAAGAACATACGAATATGAAGGCTTTCATTTTGGAAAGGGGTGTTATTATTCGGATGGCGTAAAAAAGATTGCTTCTAATACGTTACCGATTAATGAAAACTCATTCGAAGAATCATATTTTCACGGTGTGTTAAGGCGTGGTCAGAAACTTATCTATGTAAGTCCTGGAGCTTTTCAAAATTATGAAGAAAAGCAGCAGGAAGATAAGATTGAAACAGTGATCTTGGAACAATTCAAAAATGGGGCCAGAGAAATTCTCAATGAGGCCTTTTTTCAATTAAAAAAGGATAACGAAGAAGATTTTTTGAAGTATGATGCTTCTATAATCTATCTCGAGGTTGATCCTAATGCATTTATTCAAGTCTAGTTTTGTAATTTTTGCCCTAATTATCTCAATAAAGGCATACTCTTTTTCTACAAATGAGTGCCTAAAGAAAGATTTTAATGTTCAAGTTGATCACAAAGGATTCCCTTTTGGGCTTTTGGAAGTGAAACTCGCAATAGAGAAGCAGGGCTGTAATATTACGGTTTCTCACCAGAAGTATAAGTATATGAACTCTCAGTGGATGATCGATGTCTGTCGTGGTCCCGTTCATATTAAAAAAGGTTCAGGAGCAGTTGATGTTATCAAAAAAGTAAATAATTGTTCAGTAGCTTCAAAAGATGAATTCTGCTCAGAAGCGAAGTCTATCGCCACGACAATTCAGGATGATGGACTAATCTTTGCTACTGGAATTAAGGAAGATATTGGTTCAGACCATGGGAAGGCCTATTGTAGTTTTCTGTTGCTAAATAAGTATTTGCAAGACTCTGTTGTATTTAATAGCTCTGATGATTATGAAGATGATATAGAAAAAGTGAATGGTAATCGAAAGAAAGAAGAGGTTGCATCACCATCTGGCCCTAGTTTTGCACCTCGCCCTGTAATGGAGGGTGACAGCTCTAGAGGGGGGGAAGAGTCTGCAGAGTCGGAAGCAGAGCAAGAAGATAAGTCTCCATCCGGAGAAGGCTCTTTTTAAATTGCTTTAAACGCAGCTTCAAGATCTTCTATAAGATCATCACAGTTCTCAATGCCCACACTTAAACGAATAAGGTTATCAAATATTCCTAGTTCGTGCCTCACTTCTTTAGGGATTGAAGCATGAGTCATAATTGCGGGATGTTCGATTAAGCTTTCAACTCCACCTAGTGATTCTGCTAGAGCAAAGAGTTTAACCCTTTCAAGAAACTTTCGTGACTTCTTAATATCACCTTTTATAAAAAAAGTGATCATTCCACCAAAGCCACTCATTTGAGATTTAGCAAGTTTATGCGCAGGATGGGACTTTAGGCCTGGATAGAGAACTCGCTCTACCTTTGGATGGGCCTCAAGATAAGTAGCAACTTTCTTTGCATTCTTTTGATGGGCTTCCATCCTAACTGCTAACGTCTTTAAACCTCTAAGAACTAACCAAGAATCAAAGGGAGATTGCGAAGGCCCCATTGAGTTTTGAAGCTTCCAGACCTTATTGTAAAAGGCCTTGTTATTGGTCATTAAGCAGCCCCCAACAACATCTGAGTGACCATTGAGGTACTTTGTCATTGAGTGGAAAGCTATGTCTGCGCCCAGGTCAACTGGGTTTTGAAAGTATGAACTCATAAAAGTATTATCAACGATAGATAAAGATTTATACTTCTTGGCCAACGTTGTAACTTTCTTAATATCGGTAATTTTGAGAAGTGGATTTGTTGGTGACTCAATCCAAAGGATTGCGGGACGCAATTCTTTTAACTGAGACTCAACGAGCTCTAAGTTTGTTGTATCAATGAAGACAACATGGTGAGTTTTATTGAATACGGTTGTTAAGAGGCGGTAAGTACCACCATATACATCATCTCCACAAAGAATAGTTGAGCCTTCAGGGATTGCATGAAGAATGAGAGAAGCTACGGCCAATCCACTTGCCGCGACAAGTGCATACTTCGTATTTTCTAGATCCGCCAAGCACTCTTCTAGTCTCGTTCTCGTTGGATTATGGGAGCGAGTATACTCATAACCTTTGTGCTCTCCAGGGGAGGATTGCACATAGGTTGTTGTTTGATAAATAGGAGGCATGATGGCGCCAGTTTCTTCATCAGGGTGTCCTCCTGAGTGGATGACCTTCGTAGCAATGTGATGCTTAACTTTCTTCGCCATTTATGCTTCCTACTTTTTAGTAGCTTCTGGTTTGTCCAAGATACTGAAGCACATCAATATTTGTTAAAATATCAACAAGTTTTCCATTATCTGTAATAAGGGCAACATCCTTTTGGAGAAGAGCATCTGCAACTGTTGAGAGTAGCTCATTAATATCCACAACTTTGTAATTTTGGTTAAAGGCAAGAGAGATATTATCATCTTTACCAAATTCACCCATCATTACAGGTCTTAATAGGTTCTTTTCAGTTACAAGACCTGTAATATCGCCAGCACTATTAAGACAAGGAAGTTGTGAAATCCCTTGTTTATCCATTAGGGCAATGGCTTCACCAATAGTAGAACTATCTTTGATGGTTAGAAGCTCTCCGCCTTTCTTAAGAGCAGCAAGAACATCTTTGATTTGTACATCAAAAGAGCTGTCGAGATAACCGTTATCACTCATCCAATCATCGTTATAGATCTTTGAAGCATAGCGATTTCCAGAATCATGAAGGAGAACAAGAATCTTTTTACGCTCTGTTTGTTTTTCTGCATATTTTAATGCACCAGCAATGGCCGCACCTGCTGATCCACCAGCGTAGATACCTTCTTCTTTAAGTAGACGACGAGTCATTAGGAATGACTCCTTATCTCCTATAACCTCCCAGCTGTCGATATTAGGGAAGTCGTAGTTTCCTGGGATAAAATCTTCACCAACACCTTCAAGAACATAGGTCTTAGCTTCAATCATCTCTCCAGTCTTTGCATAGTGAGCAACAATAGAGCCTTCACAATCAACACCAACAATTTCTACATTTGGCATTTTCTCTTTAAAGTAGCGTCCACATCCGGAAATAGTTCCACCTGTTCCCACAGTGGCCAAGAATACATCGAAGTCACCATCTGTTTGCTCATACATTTCTGGAGCTGTCCAAGTGTAGTGAGTATTTCTATTATGGAGGTTGTCATATTGATTTACATAGAATGAGTTTGGAATGGTTTCACTTAAGCGTTTTGAAACACTGTAGTAACTTCTTGGATCTTCTGGTGCTACATTTGTAGGACAAACTACAACTTTTGCACCAAAGGCACGAAGGTTATCAATTTTTTCTTTAGACTGTTTGTCTGCTAACACAAAAATGCATTTGTATCCGTGAACGGCCGCCCACATGGCAAGACCTACACCAGTATTACCAGATGTTCCTTCAATAATTGTTCCACCTGGCTTTAGGTCTCCCTCTTTAACTGCTTGGTCTAACATATAAGCACCAATACGGTCTTTAGTTGAACCACCAGGATTCATGAATTCCATTTTTACATAAATATCGCAGTTTGAATCTTTAGTAATATGATTGAGTTTTACAATTGGTGTGCCACCAATTGCATCTACAACATTGGCCTTAGCGCCTTTCATTAGTGTCATTTTAAGTCCCCTTAGCTACCTAAATTTAATATTTAAAGTACGTCTTTGATTTCAATTGCACCGGCCATTGTCGATAATCGAGCAATGACAGAGTATACAGCTTCCTTTGTTTGGAAGTCATTGTTTTGCCTAACTTCACTAATGCAGTATTTTCTAAAAACCATACCGGCACTGTTCAAGTTTTCTTGAGCATCCTTCTTTGAGTTGGCACGAACAAACCCACCTACTGGTTTCCCTCCCACTAGATAAATTGCAATTTCTGCTGCCATCTCATCATACTTCACCATTGAGTCAACACCCTCTTGGATAATAACTGAAGTAAATTTAATTTTATTCTTTCCAATATTCATCTTATCGCGTTTCTTGCGATTCATTTCCACCATTTCTTTACCTGAAGAAACAACAGAGATTCCCATGCCGTAAGTTCCTTGGCTTGCCTTTACAAAGACTTTACTATTTTGCGGTAGTTCAGCAATGAGCTCATCAACTTTTGCGCCGAGCTCTTCAAGACCTTCTTTATTGGAGAAATCAACTCCTTCTAGAGTTTTATATTTGGCCATCATAAGATCAGGGTTGATTGAAAACTTTTCTGAAAAATCGCGTACGACATTACAGTAAATTTTAAAGTGTTCATTTTTCTGTCTTCTAAACCAACCAATTTGTGGAGTTGGGACGACAGGAGTTTTTATCGTATTCCATTCAATATTAAGTGGGTTCGATTGATCGTTATTGAGAATACATAAATCAAGAGCGCTTTCGCCCGCAAAGAGAATTCCGTCATTTATTTTTCCATTAAAAATTTCAATCTCGAATTTTGAATGACTAATAAGTGAAATTTTCTCTTCACCTTCTTCAAAGAGAACCTCATCAAGGCCTATAAAGAATGTTTTGTATCCAGCATCGTTAAGAGACTTTTGAAGGTAGGCCAAGTGATCTAAGTAGAATAGATTTTTAGTATGGGACTCCGGAATAATACCAATCGTCTTAATTGATTGGTTAGGGAAGTCTTGATCTATGGTTTCTTTGAAGACCCTGCTCGAGTAATCCAGATCGAGTAGGCAGAGGTTATTAAAGCCAGCAGGGTATATATTCATATCAACTGGAGCAAACTTAGTAGAGCTTTCTCTAATATCAACACTGGAGTAGATAGGAGTAGGAAGCTCTTTCATGCGATCATCAATAAAATCGTTAATTTCATTCCAGTTAGATGAGATGAAGGTTTCGAGTTCTTCTTTTGTATTTGTCTTATATTTTGATTGATTGCTCATAAGTGCTGACCTTTAATTAGCTATGTGGGATTAGATTTCCCAATTATCGGCCAGCTCCTTTACATGGGTTTGGGGCAGTGCGCCCAAAACTTCAGGGAAGAATATTTCCGCTTTATGGCCGGCCTTTTTCGATAATTGTTTTATCGTATTTTCCCTATCTTTCATAGACTGTCTAAGGCGAATAAGCTCGGAATTATTTGGGTTTGGTGTCCAACTATTAAGGTATGGGGTAAGGGATTTATTAACAAGAAGATAGGAGTCTTCATGCATGAAGTGAGTCGCTTCATTTTGAAGCTCCTGAGCCTCTTCATGCTTAAATTGCTCAACACTAGTGACGAGAAACCAGTTTGAATAGCTTTGCTTTTTGAGGTTGTCTTGGAAGTCTAGCGCCTCTAGAAAAGAGTGGCGATTAATATAAAGCCCGCTAATTGCATCGATAAAGTCCTCTACAAAGTCAGCTCCTGTTACCTTTTCTAGATACTTAAGTAATTTCTTAATTCCTGAGCTAACCAAAATAGAGAGAAGTCCAGGCTTTGAGGACTCTTCGCCACGAGAAAACTTCTTTCCCATATAGTTAAAGATTTCAACAAAGGATTTATCAAAGAATTGTTTTATCTTCTCACTAGATTGTAAGAAATCAATAAAGTGCTTTCCAGGGGGAGTATCTAGGATAATGGTATCAAACTTTTTTTGAGAGAGTTGATACTGAACCTCAATGATGGCCATGATTTCATTCATTCCACCATATGGGCGTGTAAGAATATTAACGATAGGATTATCGAGTTCTTTTCTATTTTCAGATTTCTGGGCCATTCGATTGAGTGTGGCCTTGGGTGACATAAGCAGGGCAGAGAAAGTGATTCCAGGAGAATCGAAAATAGCACCATCTATTTCATGAATAGCCCCTATTTCTTCATTCTCAAGCCCAAGAACTTGTTTTAGTCTTCGTGCAGGATCAATTGTGATAAGAAGAACCTTTTTTCCTTTTTTTGCCAGATGAAAGGCCCTTCCCGTCGCTAGAGTTGTCTTACCAACACCTCCAGTTCCTGCGAAAATTTCAATTGGCTTTGATGGAATTTCTATACTCATTTTAACCCCATCATATAATTCGTTATCGCTAAAACTAAGTGTTTGTTGTCTGAATCAGAAAAGTGGGGAATGGGGATCCACTTTTCTTTAAGACCGGACTCAACTTCACTTTCAAGTTTACACTTTGTTTCAATAAAATCAGGAAGGTCTTCTTTAGGTGAGTTTTTAATCGCTTTATTGAGAGTGAGTAAGTCATTCAAAAGAAAGATTGGTGCTTTCACATTTCTTTCATAAAGTTCTTTGGCCAAATCATTGGCTTCTTGTGTGGCCATTAGGGTAGGAAGAGCTGCTATAAGAACTTGTAGATGATTTTTTTGAAAGAGAAACTCTTCCATGCGATCAATATCTTCAACAATCAAGCCCGTTTTGAACATATCCCTAAAGTTAAGTGGACTTTCAAACATGGTGACTGCATGACCAGAGCTGGGGGAGTCGATAACAATAGTAAGTTTTGGGTCTTCCTCTAGGCGACTAATGATATGACCCAAGAGGATCATGTGACCAAGACCTGGGAGCATATTGAAAAGTGAGCTGAAGAATGGGGTTTTTAAAATCCAGCCGGCAATAGTTTCAGAGTGAAGTTTGCGACCAATATACTCTTTGGCCGATGTATCCATACATAATTGAAAGTAGGGAATATCGAGCTCTTTTAGATGAGAGATAGGTAGTGGCTGATCAAAGCTATTATAAAGAACTTTTCTGCCATCAACCTCTTTGAGGTACTTTGCAATAGACATCGCAAGCGTTGTTTTACCAACACCGCCCTTACCTGTTACAATAAAAAGGCGCTTTTCGGGGTTTTCTTTACTCGAAAGTATAGAAGGCAGTAATAAGGAGTTTGTAGTATCTTCCTTCAACTTCTGGACCTAGCTCTTGTTTAACGTCAAAAGGATTGTGGTATGAAGCATACAGCCCAACTGTCATTTTGTCATTTAACTTAAGGTCACCACCTCCACCGAGATGATACCCAAAGGCTAGTTTTGTCTTTGATTCTAGATATTCACCACGAATCATTCTTTTAACTTTTGGAGCGTAGAACCCAAGTCCAGCAACAGCGAAAGGTGAGAAGTTATCAATCTGATAGAACTTCGACTTGAAACCCATATTTAAACTAGTTAATTGAGTATAGGTATTTGAAAAACTTTGTTTTGAGTGGTGAAAGTCCACGAGTAGATCAAAGGAATAGCTTGCTGAGTAATTATACAGAAGATCCCAAGTGATTTGGTCTTCACCTGTGTCGGCAAAATCACCGGCTACGAAGGTTTGTCCAATCCCGACTCCAATAGAGTGCTTCTGAAGACCAGAAGAAGATGAGATTTTCGCAGCAACCTGAGAAGCTGTCTCGCTTGATGTTAGATTTTGGATTTTCGACTTGGCCGATACAGAAATGCCAGTAGCAAAAAGAACTACTGGCATTATCATTTTTGTATAGAAACTAATTTTTGATTTCATCTACTATAATCTCAAATTTAGTGGGCTTCTTAATTGAAGCCCCATGTCTAAATTTTAGTTTAAAGTGTTGCTAGTTTCAACTGTGGTAGTAGTTGTATTAGCAGAGAATTCATTATTCATGAATGAAGGCTTGAATTCTTCAGTAGCAGGCTTTTCCTCTACTACAGGAGCTTCGATTCCTTCTAGACCACGAATATATCCAGTGAAAGTTCCTTCAGTTGAGCGAATTACTCTCTTAAGAAGTTCTGTGTCACCAGCTTTAGTTGATTTCTTTTCTTGATCAAAAAGAAGTTGGATTTGAGTTGTGTAAGTAATGTCATTCTTAGTTTTGTTATCGATAACTTGGATTTCGTGCCCTTCACGGATGATTTGAGCAATTTCTTCCAATGTTACGTAACAACTTTGGTGTGTATCGTAAAGTTTACGATTTTGGTAGCGCTTGATGATTCTTACGTCATTCATCTTTGTTTCCCCTATTTGTGTGTAAGGATTAAAACTTATCCTGTTATTATTTTATTTAGTGAAGTTATTAACTTCTGTACAAATTGCACTTATTTATAGGCATAAAGCCAAAATTCTCTCGTGAAAGTCTTATAGCAGTATTTGTCTATTTGCTTAACACGCAGTGTAAAGTTTTCTTGAGGCTTTAACGCGATTTCAATAATTTCTCTTTTCTTCTCTATAATTTCAAGAGCTTAAAAGTGTCAAATTAAATAAAATCGACATAATGCCTTGCTTAACTTTGCGAGGTCTATGGATAGCAGCATTAAAATGATGCTGTCAACCTAAATGCAGGGAAAAATCCTTACATAGGGGGCTCAGAAGCTCAGTTTTCGTAATTTTGACTACTTAGGTCAGACGCTAGGTCCGAGGTAAATCTTGCTTGTATAATAGGAGTACAGCTTTATTGCTAAGTTTCACGGAAGAAAGGGACGAAAAAGTTAAGAGAGGTGGACTTTATCCACTTAAATTAAATCCTAAGAAAGTGAAATTATGAGTAAGGTTAATCCGATGAAAGCAAAACTCGCGACCCCAATTTTTCTTATGTGTCTACTTCTTGCTAGTTGTGCTACTGGGCAAAAATCTAATGAGATAGATTCTAAAACTCAGCAAGCGAAGAAAGAGCATTCTGAAGAACAGAGTGAGACGATGGATACTGAGCAAATTGCCAAGGCCTTCGAAAGACTCGATAAGAAAATGGAAGAGATGGTTGCTAGCGCGAAGAGCGAAGGGCCAGAGGCGATTAAATTTGTTACTGACGATCTGTTCTTGAAGGCCAATGACGCTTCAATGAGAGGTGATGCCCATACGGCCGCTTATATTTTTAAGCATCTTGTAACATTGCAGCCGAATGATTTTTATTTAAAAAAGAAATATGCAGTTGAACTTATTCGCATTGGAAGTTTAGCTGAATCAAGAGAAGTTCTAGAGCCTCTTTTAAGAGAGAGTAAATATAAAGATGAGACCTTAGGACTCATTTTAGGTGGTGTCCTTACTGCACTTGATGAAAAGAAATTGGCAAGAGAAGCCTATGCAAAAGTAATGAAGGTTCACCCTGGAAGTGAAGAAGCATGTATCTTTTTGGCCAAGTCTTATGGTGTTGAAGAAAAATACAAGAAGTCGCATGCACTATTAAATGAGTGTTTTAAGAAAAACAAAGAAGCTAGTTTCAAGTACTACAATGGAAAAGTTTTTCTTAAGGAAGGTAAAGTTAAACTGGCGATTAACGAATTTAAGCATGCTCTAAAAGTAGACCCAACTTATTATCAAGCAGCAATGGCAATGGGGCTAACAAGGGAAGAAAAAGAAGACACGAAAGGTGCAATAAGAATTTATAAGGACTTTCTAAAGAATTCTCCTCATTCATACCCTGTATTATCTCGTCTTGTTCAGGTGATGTTTGCTAGTGAAATGTTTGGAGAGGTTCTTCCTTATGCTGAAAGGTTAAGCTCTCTAGATGCGAGTGATTTAAATTTGAAAGTTAGACTTGGGATTCTTTATACAGATGCGAAAGAGTTTGATAAGGCCATTGGTGTTTTTAAAGAAATTCTTAGTGCTGTTCCTTCTTCGGATAAGGTTCTTTATTATTTAGGAACTCTATATCAAGAAATTGAAAAGCCGGATGTGGCCATTGACTACTTTGGTAAGATCCCTGCTACGAGTAACTTATATGCCGATAGCTCTCTACAGATGGCAAAGATCATGCAATCTCTGGTTGAGCTTGATAATAAAGAGTGGTCGGAGAAATATATTTCTCATCTAAAAGAAAGAGGTGAAAAAGTAGAGACCTTGAAAGTTGAATTTCAGGTTATGATGGCCACTTATTACGAGTCACGCTTAAAGTATTCTCAAGCCATTGATTCTCTGCAAATCGTTAGTAAAGAGAAAGAGTACGGTGAGAATCATCAATATTATTTAGCTTCGCTATATGAAAAGAATAAGGATTACGGATCTTCTCGAGAAATTATCAAGAAAATCTTAGTTAAAGACCCTGAAAATGCTGATGCGCTTAACTTTCTAGGATACTCACTACTTGAAAGTGGTGATGACCTCGATGAAGCCTATCGCTTAATAAAGAAGGCCGTCTCTTTGAAGCCACAGGATGGATATATTAGAGATAGTCTGGGTTGGTTCTATTATAAGACTGGAAATATTGATAAAGCTCTGGTTGAAATTCAAAAGGCCTTCGATTTAGTTAAGACAGATGTTGTAATCACGAAACATTTAGCTATTATTTATCGAGACCTCGAAAAATTCGATATGGCGAAAAAATTCTTTGTACAGGCTTTAAGAAATTGCAAACTAGAATCAGAAAGAAAAGACATTTTAGAAGCATTAGGACCTCTGGATGGATTAAGGCTTCCGGCCTCATCTGTTGTGGATTAGTCCTCACATTTCTTCAGTCCTGTTCACTTTTCAAACCAAATGAAAGTTCAACTAAATCCCTTGTAGAAAGCTTACAGGGGATTTGTCTTACAGGCTCTGGTAAAGGGCGAATCGAATTTGAAGGGGGAAGGCACCTCTTTGATTATGAGTCCCTTATTCGAGATAAAGAGCAACGCTGGGCCCTAGCTCTTAACTTACCTATTATAGGGCAAGAAATTTTAGAGATTGATATTCCATCCAAACTCGGCGACCACTACAAAGTTCAGGGGAATTTCGCTCAGCGTTTGAAAAATGATATAAAATCCCGTCGTGACCGTGTTCTTCTTGGTAAATTCTTTCAAAGGCTATCGGAATTCGTTTGGGTGGTGAGTCATAAAGATCCCAAAAGTTCAGAAGATCTAGGTTGGAAATATTACCATGATGGTGAGGATATTTTCGGTGAAGTTGAGATCTCCAAAAAACTCACTTTTAAGTTCAAGGCCTTTTCATTTAATTCTTCAAATAACTTCTATCAGCGCATTGGGCTATCTATCTCACGGACCAATAGTGAGTTGGGTGCACGCAAAGCACAAGGTTTTGATAAGGATTATATCAAGTTACAGCTTTTTGTTAATGGATGTACTCTCTAACTTATTGCGCACTGTGTTTTATTGATTTTCATAAACCCTTTAAAAAAGGGAATTAATCTTATATAAAGCCCTATTAATATCTAAATTCTCCAAAGGAATTATTCATGCTGAATCTCGTCAAAACATTTTTAATAACTGTATCGATTACGAGTTTAGGACTTGGTCTTACTTCTTGTACTAAGAAGGAAAAGTTTAAAGGAAAAATGTTAAATATTGCGATTCGTTCTACCATCAAAGGATTCGATCCAATATATGCGAATGATTTATATTCAGCTGGTGAAGTTGCTCGTGTTTATGAAGGCCTTCTTCAATATAACTACGTTAAGCGTCCATTCACCCTTGTTCCAAGTTTGGCCGAGTCACTTCCTGAAGTTTCTGAGGATGGACTTGTTTATACTTTCAAAATTAAAAAGGGTGTAAAGTTTCAAGACGATGCTGCATTTCCTGAAGGAAAAGGAAGAGAGCTTGTCGCCCAAGACTTTGTTTATTCCCTTAAGAGATTAGCTGATCCAAAGCTGCAAGGACTAGGATGGTGGCTACTTCAAGGAAAGATTAAAGGTCTTGATACATGGAGAGAAAAATATAGTGAGCTTCCCGAAGTTGACTATGAGGAAGAGGTTGAAGGTTTAAAGGCCATCGATAAATATACACTTCAATTTACTCTTAAGAAGAAATTTCCACAGTTCCTCTATGGACTGGCAATGCAGTTTACTTTTGTTGTGCCAAAAGAAGCTGTTGAGAAATATGGAGAGGAGTTTCTTAACCACCCTGTTGGGACAGGTGCCTTTAAGATTGAAGATGGGGTTTTTAAGCAAAATAAGAAAATCCGTTACGTAAAAAGTCCAAGTTATAGAGGAGAAACATTTCCCTGTGATGCCTCTGATGATTATAAAGATATTGCAAAAGCTTACTGCGGGAAGAAGCTTCCTTTTGTAGATGCAATCACAGTAAATATCATCGAAGAAGATCAGCCTCGTTGGTTGAACTTTCAAAAGGGAAGAGTTGATTACCTCGCTGTACCTAAGGATAACTTTGACTCAGCAATTCCAGATGCTAAGAACCTTGCCCCTAATCTTAAGAAGAGAGGTGTAGAGCTTCTTGTCGCTCCATCTCTAGATATAACCTATACTGGGTTTAACCATGATTTAGATATTTTCAAGGGTAATAAGAAGCTAAGACAGGCCATGAGTCTTGCTTATGATAATGTAACGGCAAATAAACTTTTTTATAACAATCAAGCTATTTTTGCTCAGTCTATTGTTCCTCCTGGTATTGCTGGTTATATGCCAGAATTCAAAAATCCTTATAAAGGAATGGGAAGAGATGAAGATCTAGAGAGGGCCAAGAAGCTTTTGGCAGAAGCAGGATACCCTGAAGGAAAAGGTCTTCCTGAAATGACTTATGACTGTCCAGTAAGCACGACTTCATTTCAAATGGCTGAGTTTTTCAGAGATCAAATGAAAAAAATTGGGATAACTGTAAAAGTAATACAGAACCCATTCCCAGAACTTCAAAGAAAAATCACAAGAAGAAGTATCATGTTGTACGGAATTGCATGGAGTGCTGACTATCCAGATGCTGAAAACTTTTTACAGCTTCTTTATGGTCCAAATAAAGCTCCGGGAGCAAATGGTTCAGGATATGATAATCCAGAATTTAATGGATTATTTAAAACGGCTTCAGTTATGCAAGCATCTTTAGAGAGAACAGCTCTATACGAAAAGATGAATCGTATGGCCGCCGAAGAAATGCCTCTAATTTTTGGTGTTCATAGACAGACCTTCGTTGTTAAGCATGGCTGGATTAAGAACTATGTCGCCACTGACTTTGATGCCGGAATTGCTAAGTACATCGACATCGATAAGAAGAAGAAAGAAGAGGTTCTAGATAAGCTATAGGTGCGATACTAGAATCTGAAAAGTTTAAAAATGCTGTAGTTGAATGAGGTAATACGATCGTGAATGTTTATTCGTATATTTTAAGAAGATTGTTATATGTAATCCCTGTTCTCTTAGGGGTGTGTTTTATTATCTTTATTCTTTTCAATGTGGTTTCACCAGATCCTACGTTGATTATGTTAGGTAAGCATGCATCAAAGGCACAGATGTTGGAGCTAAGAACTGAGCTCGGTTTGGACCGTGCTTGGTATATTCAATATCTTGATATTGTTAAATCTGCTTTCACTTTCGATTTTGGAAGAAGTTGGTCTACCAAGCAAGATATCTTTGAAATGATTAAGAATGGTGCTGTTCCCTCAATGACGGTAACAATTCCTGCATTTACACTTTCTTTCATCATTTCGATTTCGATCAGTTTAATTGTTTCATTCTATCGTGGAAAATTCATTGATAAGGGAATTGTTTTTGTCTGTGTGGCACTTATGAGTGTTTCTTCGCTGGCCTATATTTTATTTGGACAGTGGTTCTTTGCTTTTAAGTTGGGGTGGTTTGAGATCTCAGGCTACGAGGAAGGCTTTCCTGACTTTATACCTTATGTTCTTTTACCCATTGTGATTTGGGTTGTTCTTACGGTTGGTCCAGATGTTCGCTTCTATAGAACAGTAATGCTTGATGAGATCTACCAAGACTATGTTCGTACAGCTCGTGCCAAGGGACTGAATGAGAGAACAATTCTTTTTAAGCATGTTCTTAAGAATGCAATGGTTTCGATTATTACTTATGTCATCATACAGATTCCATTTCTTATTATGGGATCGATTCTCATTGAATCATTTTTCTCAATCCCAGGACTCGGGGGAATTACTCTGAAGGCCATAAATACTTCAGACTTTCCTGTGCTGAAAGCAATGACTGTACTAACTTCAGTTGCTTATATTCTCTTCAGTGTACTTACTGACTTCCTCTACACAATTGTAGACCCAAGAGTGAGGTTAAACTAATATGGCCACATCTAGTTCTTCAAATTCTTTATGGCATCACGCTTTTAAAACACTTAGACGTGATAAGCTTGCGGTGATTTCTCTTACGATCGTAGTTTTCTATGCTTTGTTGGCCTTGCTATCTGCTACTGGCGTTATTGCTTCTGGCTGGTCTGAGGAGGTAGGGCCTTCTTATGCTCCACCTTCTGGAGACTATATCTTTGGACTTGATATTTTTGGTCGCAGTGTTTTGGCCAAAACGATTAAAGGTACTGAGATCGCAATGTCAGTAGGTCTTGTCACTGGTCTCATCTCAATGGTAATCGGAGTCTCATTAGGAGCAGTTGCTGGTTATTACGGTGGGAAGGTTGATGAGTTTATCGTGTGGTTTTATACAACCTTCACTTCTATCCCAACCTTCATGCTTCTCGTATCGATTACTTTCATTTTAGGTAAAGGCTTACTTGCAGTTTACTTGGCACTTGGTTTAACAACTTGGGTTAGTCTTTGCCGCCTTATTAGAGGAGAGTTTATTCGTCACAAGGATAGAGACTATGTTCAGGCCGCATCCGCAATAGGTGGTGGCGATTTTAGAAAAATCTTTAAGCATATTCTTCCAAATGTTTTTCATATTGTTATCATTAATTTTTCTCTACAGTTTCAAGTAGCGATTAAGTCGGAAGTAATTTTGAGTTACTTAGGCCTTGGAGTTCAAGGAAAGCCAAGCTGGGGAATTATGATTAATGATGCAAAACTAGAGCTTGCTCGTGGTAACTGGTGGCAACTTGCAGCGGCAACTGGTGCTATGATGCTTGTTGTTTTGGCCTTTAATATTTTAGGGGATGCGTTGAGAGATGCACTTGATCCTAAACTAAAAGGAAAATAAAAATTTACTAAGAAAGCTCTTACATTAAGTAAGGTGAGCTTTTTAGTCGGGCTTTTCCTGATATGTCATCTCTGACTATAATAAAAAAAATATTCATTTATAGACTGAAAAGGGCCATTTTGAAGGCCTTTTTAGTCGTTATTATCTTAAAAATAGTCCCTAAATATCCGATAAGATGAAGGAATAACCTTATAAATCCAAGGAGACTAGGATTAGTTATTTAGTGGATATTAAAAATCTCTTCATCAAAAAAGATGGTGCTCAGCTTTTGGGAAGAATTCCTATTGCCTTTTTTGATGTGTATTGGATTAAGGCCAATGGAATGAAGAGAAAAATTCACGGCCATGGATCTTTTCTTTCTGAAAAAAAAATAAATAGAATTTTGGAAAAACCTGAATCATTTGAATTTGATTGGAAGGTTAATATTGAATGGCTAGTAGAGGGCCTTACACACTTTGAAAAACTGCAAGAGCTTGAGTCTCAGCGACCTCAAGACTTGAACGCAATTGATGAGTGGAGAGTTGATTTCATTAACTGGGCTTCACCTTCTCTTTGGTATGGAGATGTCTCTGAAGTCATCTTCCTTGATCTCTTTGCTTTGATGAGTTCCTATTTGAATATCAATAATAAAAATTTCTACGAAGGCTTTGATGGATTACCAACTGAAATACAAGAAAGGAATTTAACTATATCCTGCACGCTTTCCTATCTTTCGATACTAATTGGATATGTTGATATCAATTTTCTTAGAGATAGCTTCCTGACATTTTTATATTTAGATTTCTTATACAGTGAGAATACATGGGAGCAAAGAGAGCATGAAATAATTCAAAAGGTAAACTTTGAAGGTACTAGCGTTCTGAGTGAAGAAGAAAAGAATATTCTAAAAAATGGATATCTCAATTATACAAAGAAAGCAAAGGCCATGTTAGAGGAAAATCTAACATATTCATACGTTGGAGATTATCTGCGTTGGGCAATGGAAGACTTTCAAGGGCACGGAGTAGATTTAAAAGTAAAGATGAATGAAATGAGTGACTTTGAATTATTGGTAATTCTTCTTGTTAAAGGATTCCACTATGAAGATTGCTTACTTGAAAAAAACATTGAGAGAATGATTAATGAAATGGTGGTTGATTCGGTTAATCTCTCGGATCGAATACGTAGGGTTATCTCTTCATCTGTACAGGTTGCAAGTGAGAGGAATACAAACTTTTTAAAAATTTCTGGATTGTAGAGTGAGTGTAGATTATAAAATCTTATTCAAAGCAGATATACCTGAGGAGTTTTCAAACTTCATGGGAAGCTATGCCTCTACAGAGGAAGTAAGTACTGAGAGCTATTTATTTGAGTACGGTGGAGAGAATTCAAATTTATTCTTTTCTCAAGTAGATTGGAATAAAGTAAGTCGATCAAATTTTGCATTTTTGAATAATGAAGTTTTAAAAAGTGAAGTCGCCCAGCTTATTATAAGAAGGGCCGCTGGCAATGTTGGTGGCCTTAATATTGATGATCTGAAAGATGATCTTATCGAGAAAAGCTATACAGTTAAAGTCTTGAATGAATACAGTATTGGACATATTTCAGATGTGGTTCTTAATTTTGCGTCAGAGAGAGAAGTTGGTCCTACTCGGGTACGCCCTTATGTTCTTCATTTACTAAATTTTTTAACGGGATTAGTTAGAGCAAAAGTGCTGTCTTATCCCATTGATTTAGATTGTGGCTTTTCAGATGATACATTCTTTATCCAGGCACATTGTAAAAATAATGACTTTGTCTTAGAAAATATATTAGATACTTTAAAAGATGGACCAGTTGGCGGAATAAGTGGTCAATTTGAAGATATTTTCAAACAGACTGACTTGTTGAATGTCTTTACGATAAAGTCTACCTCTAAGCTAATATTAACTGGCTGTTGGTTCTATGAAGGAGTTTGGCAATCAGAGAGGGTTGGCTTTCCTTCTTTGCTGATACACGATGTACCTTCTTTAAAATTAGACTCTCTCGATATTGATAATTCTGTGAATTCATTTATAAACCACTCACTTGATAATATTGCCAAATTAAAAACTTCTGAAGCTGCATTACCAGAGAAATATAAATTAAAAAAAGAAAATGAAATTCTCCAGGCAATAAATCCCGTTAAGGTGAAAAACTTTTTCAACTTTTTGAAAGACAAAATTGATCTATCTTCAGAAAGTGAGATGAATATGGATCAACTTGATGAGCTTCTTAGAAGTTATCCTGATGAAACGAAAGTTTCTCAAATAAACGCAGAAGAAAAGAACGAGATTCTTAAATTAATCAATAATAGAGACTCGTATAGTTCTTTGGATGAAGATGTTCAGAAAGTAAAAGGACAAATCTCTAAAGAGGATTACGCCGCTCAAATGATTAAGAATCTCTCAAAAATGTCTGCAGGTGATGTCAGAACAATCTTTGGAGAAAAAGGAAGGGCAAAAGAGGACATCACACGAATTAAAGGCGAAAAAGAAGACCTCTCTGAAGCAATTACTAGAGTTAAAGGATTAAGCGATAAAGAAGAAGAACATGTACAAATCATTGAAGGAAAGCGTGAAGATTTAGGTGAAGAAAGCTTAAAAGTTAGACTTCTTAATAGCGGTAGCGCTGATGAGAGTGGTGTACAAATAGACTTAGAAGATGAAGAAGGTTCGCTAGATCAAAAAGAGATATTTGAAAGGGTAAAAGCATCCAACTCAGAAAGAAGCCAGTCAGATGATGAGGTGGGAAGAGTTAAACAAGATAATGTTATGATCGGGAGTAATGAAGAAGTCGCTCGCATAAAGCAAGACAATCAAGTTGAAGGTGATAATGACGTATGGGAAGTTAAGCGCCTTAACGTCATTGAGAAAATAAGTAGTGAACTATCAAGTGATGAGAGTTTAACTCCTGATCAAATAAATGAAAAAGTAGAAGAGATTATAGAAAAAGAGCTAGGTGTTGAAAGTCTTAAGAGTAAAGAGTTTGTTCAAAAATTCTCTGACGAAATTGCTGAGGATTGGCTAGAGCAAGGTGTTGATAATATAAATAATGAGATTCGACAAAAGCTTAAACTTCAAAAAGTAGAGGGGCAACTCGAGAATAGAGAAAGGCAAGTCGAGAAGATGAAAGAGCTTATTTCCAAACTTAAAATAGAGAATGGAAATCTAAATGCTACAGTTAGGACCCTAGAGAAAGAAAATAAAACTATCGATTTTAAACTGCGACAAATAGAAGAAAAAGTAAATGAGGACTCTCTTTTAGACGAATCTTTGGAGGAGAGTGAATCTATTGAAGTTAAGGCCGTGCCTAATACGAAGGAAATTGAATTAAGAGCTGAGAATGAAAAGCTTCATGGTCAAATAGAGGCACTGAAGAAGCGTGTTAATTTCATGTACGAAAATTCAAAGGCAAATGCCGGAACAAATATCAATACTAACGATATCCAAGCAATGGCGGATGAGAATGAGAGATTAAAGAAAGCTTCATCTAGTCATAGGGCAGAGCTTGATAAACTTAAAGCTCAGAAAAGAGAGGTGGAAAACCTGCTTGAACAAAGGGTAAAAGAGATCGAGTCTAAGGATGACTTAATTGCTAAATATGCCGCAAATAATGATAAGGCCAATATTCAAAGGGCCCAAAATGAGTCACGCTCTTTAAATGAAACAATAAAAGAGCTGACTCAGCAAAATAAAGAGGCCATTCTCAAAGCCAAGTCATTTGAGCAAAAGTTAAAGTTCGTGAATGCTCAACTTGATCGCTACAAGTCACAAGAAAAGAAGAAAATGGCCAGTGGTAACTCATCTAATTCATCTTCAGACCTAAAGACGAAGGCACAACTTAAGAGGCTAGAGAGTAATCAAGAGAAAATGAAGCAAACTCTAAGTAAGTCTCAAAAAGAGCTCGCAGATAAGAAAACAGAACTTCATAAGGCCACCCTTGAGAACAAGACTCTCAATGTAAAAGTTAGAGAGTTAGAGAAGAAACTTGAAGTTTTGGGCCGTAAAGCTTCATAAATCATTAATTTTTTTCATATTTCCCTAAAAAAGAAACTTTCATCTTGTCATAACTCATCTCATGAAGTAAAAATATCTCCACATTTCGATCAGAAATTGCCGCAGTGGTGAAATTGGTAGACACGCTAGACTTAGGATCTAGTGCCTTTGGCGTGGGGGTTCAAGTCCCTCCTGCGGCACCAAAAATTCTTTTATATATAAGCCAGTCATCAAGAACTGGCTTTTTTTTTATGTTTATAAAAGGATCTTCTAGTTAAGCAGAAATTTTTTGTTTTTGTGAAGCCTCTACGAGCTCTCTGTCGGTGAGAAGGATATGATCAACTAGCCAGTTCTTAAGAAAATGGATGATATCCTCTGAAACGCTAACTTTTCCCTCATAATATTGCTTTCTAAAGCTTTCAATTTTACTAACAAAGCCACGATGAGTGTTTTTATGAGTGCAAATAAATTCTTCTGTAAGACCTTCTACATCGTCCATTATTGATTCTTCTTGAGTGAAGTGAGTCTGTGTATATTTGACTAGCTCATCAAGGCAAATCTCTACTAAGAGCTCCTGTGTATTTGACTCAGTAGCATCGTGAAGTTGGTTAAGTAGTAAAACAAGTTTCTTGTGTTGGAAGTCTATTACTTCATCTCCAAGCTCATATTCATTAGACCATTGAATTAGCATATGAATCTCCTTAATATTATAGTTATTAGTTCTATCGACCTTAAAAGAGAGCAAAGTTAGGCCTTTTTAGGAAGTTTGACTAAAGTCATCCCTATATAACAATTTGAGGAGTCAGCATTGTCTCATAATAGTAATTTTATATTCTGCGGTGGGGGGAGTGGCGGCCATGTGATGCCAGCACTTACACTTTATCGATTTCTCAAGAGTAGTGCTCCTAATGCGGAGTTCGCAGCAATAGGTAGTAAGGCCGGAATTGAACATGACATCTTTAAGAAGGAAGGATTAGCTTATTATCCGATCTCGACAGGAAAACTTAGACGCTATTTTTCCTGGCAAAACTTTTTAGATATTCTACGAATCTTGAAAGGCATTATTCAGTCATTTTTTATTCTATTAAAATGGAAGAAGAGGGAGACTGTGATTATTGCCACGGGAGGCTTTGTCACTGTCCCTGTTGTGGTTGCTGCTTGGTTGCAAGGAAAGAAGATTATTGTTCATGAGCAAACAACACGTGTGGGATTGGCCAATAAAATTTGTGGTATCTTTGCTAAAGAAGTGATTGTCACCTTTGAGGAATCGTTAAAATTCTTTCCTGCTGGTAAGGCGAAGCATTTAGGTTATCCCTTAAGAGAAGAGATTTTCTCTAGCGAGAATTCTTTGACAGAAATTAAAGGGATCAATTTAACTGAGATGGATAGACCAATTCTCTTTTTAACAGGAGGGGGAAATGGATCAAAACTACTTAATGACACACTAGCGGAAATTATGCCTCAGATTAAAGATCGTTTCTTTATTGTTCATCAATGTGGAAAAAACTTTGAAGAAGATCTGTTGGCCAATGAGACAGATCATTATAAAGTATTTGGCTTTGTAGGAAATGAGATGATCGGTTTAATGAAGAAGGCCTCCGTTGTGATCTCTCGATCTGGAGCAGGTACAGTGGTTGAACTGGTTGCACTAGGTAGACCTTCTATTTTTATTCCCCTGAAGATAGCCCAAAAGAATGAGCAGTACCACAATGCCATGTCAGCGAATGCACAAGTTGGGAGTATTGTGATAAAAGAAGATGAGTTAAGTGGGGATGTACTACTTAGATCTATTGAAGCTATCCAGTGTATAGATAAAAAAAATGGGGTTGAAATCAACCCCACTAAATCTATTGCTCAATTAATTTTAGAAGTATAACTATTCTTTTCCTAGAAGCTCATCTCTAAGTCTTTCATCTCTTGCATTAAGAAACCAGATGCTGAGAAGAGCTTTAGAAAATGTCTTGTTTCCGATAAAAGGGTGTTTTTGACCTTTTACTGAAACCTGGACTCCTTTATCTAGGAAATTAATGAGAATGCTTTCGCCTTCTTCAATATCCTTCATTGTAGCATTGAACTTATTAAAGGCCTCCATTAGTGACTTACGCTCAGCTTCTGAAACTGCGGCCTTGAAGCCCTCGAGCCAACCATCTTGAAGATCGTCAGCATCAACATCCCTAACAAATGTCATTGTGATGTGCTTTGGGTTTTCTTGCTCGATAATGACCTTCGGATCTTGAGATTTTTTGAGAACATAGAGACCACCTACATAGACTTTGACGTTGAAGATGGTCGCTCTTCTGATTCCAATTCCATTGAGAAGAAGCTCCTTTCCCTCTAGGTTCATCGTATCGGGAAGCTCAACATCTGCTTTTTTAGCAGCAAATGAGAGAGAACTAAAAATAAATAGACTGAGAATCATTAATGTTTTCAAGGTTACTCCTTATTATTTACGAACTACGCTTCGTTTATTAGATTCAAGAACTTTCTTTCTAATTCTAATACTTTCTGGAGTAACTTCAACCCATTCATCAACATCAATCCAATCTAGGGCCCAATCAAGGTTTCTAGGCTGGATAGGTGGAAGAACAATATTCACGTCTTTTCCTGCTGTACGCATACTTGAGAGGTGTTTTTCACGTACGGCATTAACGTTCGTGTCATTTGTTTTAGTGTACTCACCAATAACCATACCCTCGTAGCACTTCTCGCCTGGGATAACAAATTGTCTACCAAGACTTAGAAGGTTAAAGAGTGCGTATGGGGTTAGTTTTCCTGCACGGTCAGCGATAATGGCTCCATTTTGACGAGCAAGCATATCGCCGGCATATGGACGGTAACCAAGGTATTCAGAACTCATAATTCCTTCACCACGAGTATCTGTAAGGAAACGAGATCGGTAACCAATAAGACCACGAGAGGGAACGATGAACTCCATTCTTGTTCTGGTGTCACCAATTGGAATCATGGCATCCATAATACCTTTTCTCTGAGCAAGCTTCTCTGTTACTGCACCTGTAGCGTCTGATGGGATATCAAGAACAAGTCTTTCGTAGGGCTCAGTTTTCTGTCCATTTTCTTCTCCAAAGAGAACTTCTGGACGAGAGAGCATAAATTCAAAACCTGAACGACGAAGTTCTTCAAAAACAATGGCCAGTTGAAGTTCACCACGCCCCATAAGCTTGTAAACCTTAGGATCATCAGTAGACTCATATTTGAGGGATACATTGTGGCGACAGCTATCTTCTAGGAACTCTTCTAGTTTTCTCGAAGTTAGGTACTCACCTTCTTGACCAGATAGTGGAGAGGTATTTACTGATACGAAAACACCAACTGTTGGAGGTTCTACTTCGATACGCTCAAGAGCTTGATCATCTTTACTGGTACAAACGGTATCTCCAATTTGCCCTTCTTCAATTCCTGAAACGATTACGATCTCACCAGCTTCTGCAACGTCAACATCAGACATTCCAAGCTTGTCGTAAACTTGAACACCAGTGACTTTAAAGTTCTTTGATTTTTCTTTACCAATAATAGCTGCTTGCTGGTTTTTTTCAATTTTACCTTCTTGGATACGTCCAATCACAAGTCCACCAAGGTAAGTAGAGTAAGAGAGGTTTGTTACAAGAAGTTTAAGGTTTGTATCTTTATTAAATTGTGGAACTGGATAGTAGTCAGAGGCCATGAAGTCGAGAAGAACTTTAAGGTTATCTGTGGGCTCATCCGGAGACTCTGAACACCAACCATCTTTACCTGAAGCATAGAGGAAAGGAATATCAAGATCGAAGTCTTCAATTTCAAGAAAAGTTGCAAGCTCAAGAAGAAGATCTTCGATCTCTTCTTTAACTTCATCAACTCTTTGGTCAGGTCTATCTACCTTGTTAACGACAACACCAATTTTAATCCCTCTTTGCATTGCTTTACCAAGAACAAAACGTGTTTGAGGAAGACAACCTTCAGCGGCATCAACGAGGAGGATAACTCCATCAACCATCATTAAACTTCTTTCTACTTCTCCACCGAAGTCGGCGTGTCCAGGAGTATCAAGAAGGTTGATCTTACAATCATTCCAGAAGATGGCACAGTTTTTGGCCTTAATCGTGATCCCTCTTTCTTTTTCAAGCTCACCCGAGTCCATTACACGATCTTGAATTTCATCACGTTCACCAAAGGTTCCCGATTGTTGAAGGAGTTTATCAACCATAGTTGTTTTACCATGGTCAACGTGTGCCACAACGGCGATGTTTTTTAGATGCTTGTAAGGAGTCATGTATTGGCCTCGACTAAAAGTTGTAACAGTGCATAAAAACACTTCCTAAATCGTGTTTTTAAAGCTAATCTGTGCATTAATATTTACTCCCGCAGAATCTACTAAAAATGATCCAGTTGCAAGAAATAAGTAAGTCTTTTGGTGAAAGAATCCTATTTAAAGACGTCAATATTGTGTTAGGACCCAAAGAAAGAGTGGGGCTTGTTGGCCGCAATGGAATGGGAAAGTCCACATTATTCAAAATTATCCAAGGAGAGGAGTCTTCAGACTCTGGGGAAGTCGCTATTCCAAGAAATTACCGGCTTGGAGCTCTTGAACAGCACCTTGAATTTACTGGGAAAACCATCCTTGAGGAGGTTATTCAGGCACTTCCACAAGAATATATTTACGATCATTGGCGTGGTGAAAAGATTTTGTTTGGACTAGGTTTTAGTGAAGAAGACCTTAGTCGCGCCCCAAGTGAATTCTCTGGGGGATATCAGATTCGTGTGAAGCTGGCCAAGGTTCTAGTTTCAAGTCCAAATCTACTACTTCTTGATGAACCTACCAACTATCTCGATATTGTATCTCTTAAGTGGTTGGCCCAGTTCTTAAAAGATTTTCCAGGTGAAGTACTGATGATTACCCACGATCGTGGGTTTATGGACAAAGTTTGTACTCATATTATGGGAATTCATCGCCAACGAGTAAAAAAGATAAAAGGCGATACAAGTAAGTATTACGAGCAACTTGTTGCTGATGAAGAAATCTATGAACAGACTCGTTTGAATCAAGAAAGAAAGAAGAAAGAGTTAGAAAACTTTATTGAGCGCTTTAGTGCAAAGGCCTCAAAAGCAAGACAGGCCAACTCAAAAAAGAAAGTTCTAGATAAAATGGATGATATTGAAGTTTTAGAAGAATTATCAGAATTGAAGTTTTCATTTCACTACAAAGATATTCCTTCTAAATTTCCAATGGAAGTAAAGAACTTAAGCTTTGGATACGATCCACAAGACCCACTATTTGAAAATCTTACGTTCTCCGTTGCAAAGACAGACCGAATTGGAATTATTGGAAAGAATGGAAAGGGAAAGTCTACATTACTTAATGTGCTCGCCGGTGAGTTAACTCAGCAAGAGGGATCGATTTGGATGGCACCTGGTGTTTCGATGGGTCACTTTGGTCAGACAAATGTAGAGAGGCTTCACGCAAGCAATAATATAATACAAGAAATCATGGCCGCTAATGATCAGCTATCCATGACTGCGGTACGCGGTCTTTGTGGAGCTATGATGTTTCCTGGAGATACGGCCGAAAAAACAATTAATGTTTTAAGTGGGGGAGAGAAGGCCCGAGTTATGCTTGGAAAAATCTTAGCAACTCCCTCCAATATTCTAATGTTAGATGAGCCAACCAACCATTTAGATATGGAATCAATCGAAGTGCTAACTTCTGAAATTAAAAAATTTGATGGAGTTGTATTTGTTGTTACTCACTCTGAGTTGCTATTAGATGAAGTCGTGAATAAGTTGATTGTTTTTAGAGATGGCAGAGCTTCACTATTTGAAGGGTCATATAAAGACTTTTTAGAGAAGGTCGGCTGGGAAAGCGAAGAGTCAGTTTTAAAAGAAACAGCAACAAAAGAAGAGATTAATTCCTCGAAACCAAAGAAAGTTACTGAGAAAAAGAAATACCTAAGGCCGATTGAAGAAGTCGAGGTAGAAATCATGAAGCTTGAAGATCTGATCTCCAAATATGAGCAAATATGTCAGGATAAGTCTTTTGCCGGTGAAGATATATCAGAGCTCTCACAGACGCTGGCAAAGCTTCATGAAAAGGTTGATGAGAAGTTTTCTGAGCTAGAACTCTATCAATAAATATTTGATGATTTTTCATATAATTAGACCCTAAAGAAAAAGTTCTCTAAAAATTCACATGAATTCTATTCTAAAATAGCCGATAATATGGTGATCTAAATCATTGTTTTGAACAAGGGCACATGTGGAAAAAGAGTTTAATGATCTCCATAGAGATATGCTATCTGAGATTTGTAATCTTTCGATGTCAGAAGCAACTTTTGTGACCTCCCAACTTAGAGGGAAAGGTCAGGAAGCAGAGTTCAATTTGCCCGATATTGAAGTCCTCGATAAAAAGGATTTTATTCAAGGAGCAGAGTTAGATTATAAGACGGGATTAATTGTTGCTCAGTCATTTTCAGGTGATTTGAAAGGTGAGCTTTTCATGTGCTTTTCTGAACTTACAGAGAAAAAGATAGCGAAACTCTACCTTGAAACTAATAAACCCATTGAAGAAATAGATAGGATAGAAGTTTCAACAATTGCTGAGATTGGAAATATATTTATGAATTCTTTCATAGTTTACTTAAGGCGCTTTTTAGGAGAGTCAATTCATTCTGATCTTCCGAGGGTTTTATTTTGGGAGAATTACTCAGAGCTTTTCTCTCGTGAAATTGAAGATATTCTATTGGTTAGAACGATATTTAATGCTGACGGTATAAGTATCGAAGGTAAGTTTGGAATAGGAATGAGTAAGGATAATTTTCAAAACCTCTTAGCTAAACTGAATAAGATATTAGGAGTACTTTAGAGTATGCCTTATCGAAAATACTACTTTCTGGACACTCTGAATATTGGGCTGCTGATAATTAACAGTAGTGGAGAAGTTTTATTTTGTAATAACTGGCTAAAAGATAGAGTTAAAAAAGGGACTTTTGTTATTGGTGAAGAGCTTTTTTATAATACAAAAAAGTGCTTTAGATTTTCTGATGCAATTGAGAATGCTCGACGAAGAGGAATCGCATCATTCTTATCAAATAGATTAAATCACCCTCCATTTACTCTAATGCAAGGTTCGAGAAATCTTCATTACAATAATTGCGTTTCAAGGTTGGCAAATAATCAGAAAGGTGGTGAGGTTGATTCGACAATACTTATTCAATTTATAGAAGCTACAGAAACAATAAACGAAGAAAAGTATTTAGATGTAAAAGACATTGAAAAACTACGTATCGAAACGCAAAGTAAATATGATGAATTTATCGATTTAACATCAATGATTTCAAATGAGCTAATGTCTCCAATCAGTATCTTGGATACAAATACTAAACTGTTGGAGTCTATTCTTCACAAGAAAGATGATTGGGATGAGGAATATGCTGAAATTATTAAAGATGCAAATTCTTCAATTGATAAGGTTAAAGACTTAATGAGAAGTGCAGTTGAGCTATCTTATGTACCTAAGGATGAGGACTTTAAGATTTTAAAAATAAAAACAATCTTAAATGAAGTTGAAGAAAGGAATAGAGCTTATTTACATAAAAAAAACATTACATATATCTATGATAAGTATGATGTTGTTTTTGATACCAAGGTCCAAGTTAATACTCAATTGCTTATGAAATTATTTAACTATTTAGTTGAAAATAGTCTTGAATTTATTAATAAGGAACAATTGGATAAATGGATCAAGATTGAAGCCAAAGTCAGCGGTGAATCTCTACTATTATCAATTACCGATAGTGGTCTAAGGGAAGATCATAAACTGACCAACGATATATTTAAACCTTTTGTAACTTCAAAGCTCAACGGAGAATCTTCTGGCCTTGGCCTTACGAAGTCTCAAAAGATTGCTGAAGCTCATAATGGTCGATTACAAATCGATCAGACCTGCCTGAATACTCGATTTACCCTTACTCTTCCGGTTTATCACTCTTAGGCATCTCTTTACTTTCTTTGGCTCCTTCGTGTTTCAGGGCGGGAGAGTTGACGCAGTATCGTAAGCCATTCGGACCGGGGCCATCATTAAACACATGACCCAAGTGAGCTCCACAGCGTGCACAGAGAATCTCTGTCCTTTTCATAAATAGGCTTTTGTCTTCTTTTGTTACAATATTTTTAGAGTTCTTAACTTCACTAAAGCTTGGCCAACCAGAACCACTATCGTATTTATCTTTTGAGCTAAAAAGTTCTAAACCACAGTTTGAGCATTTGTAGATACCCTCTTCGTAGAACTTATTGTACTTTCCAGTGAATGCTCTTTCTGTTCCCCCTTCACGGGTTATTCTATAGGTTTCTGGATCGAGTACTTCTTTCCAGTATTCTTTATCTTTTTCTTTAAAATTTTCTTGAGAGCTAGATTGCTGTGCTTTTGGATGATCAGACATAATGAAGACTCCTAGAATTAGAAAGATAACCGGTAATAGGTTAAGTTTTTTCATAATGCTTCCTCCTGACAGTATATTCTATCTCTATTTATATATTCGAATCAAAGGAAGATAATGTTACATTTTATGTATTTTAGGGTGGTTACGCAGACTTTTCACGCTTTTTTCTATAGACAGTGATTGCTGTCATGAGGAGAACGATAATGGCCACAAGGCCAATCAATCCTTGTCCCATCGCCATGACACTCTTGAGCACAACTAAGAAAACAATCGCGATTAAAAAAATTGTGGATACTTCATTCCACATTCTTAATTGATTGCTTGTGTATTTTGATTCTCCGAGTTCTTGCTTCTTTCGAATGTGTCCTAGAGAAAGGTGGTAGAGAAAGAGGAAGAAAACAAAGCATAGCTTAACAATAAGCCATGGATTATCTGTAAGTGGAAACCATGAATGAAGCATACTCAATCCAAATAATATGGTGAGAATACAGGAGGGCCATGTGATTCCATACCAAAGTCTTTTTTGCATGATTTTGAATTGATCTTGAAGTGCATTCCTCTCTACTTCTGGACGTTGTTCGGCTTCAGCAAAATATATGAATAAGCGAGGAATGTAGAAGAGACCTGCAAACCAAGTTACAACAAAGATAATGTGAATTGCTTTAAAGTAGAGATAAGACATGTCAGAAATCTATCTTTTTTTTACTCACTGTTCAAGATAAAATAGATTTATGAAATTTTACATATTTAGACATGGTCAGACCGATTGGAATAAAGAACGAAGAATTCAAGGGCATTCTAATACACCACTAAATGATCTTGGACGCTCTCAGGCGACTGAGTTGAGAAGAAAGCTCTCTGGATTGAATTTACAAATCATTTACTCGAGTGATTTGGACCGTGCATTTGAAACGGCTCAGATTGGAGTGAAGGGCCTTGATATCGAAATCATTAAAGACGAGAGATTAAGGGAGGCCCAATTTGGTCAGGCCGAAGGTATGCTGATTGAAGATATTATGAAAACTTTCGGTGAGGAATCATGGGAGCGCTTTATGAAACTAGATCCAAATCATTTAGATATTTGTTTTCCGGATGGAGAAACGAGGAGAAATTCTATCTTAAGAATGAGAAGTGTAATTGATGAAATCATAAAGGAAGGAAAGTACGAGCGAGTCGGTATTTCCACTCATGGTGGTGTGGTAAGAAATTTGTTGGGAAGTTATTTAATGGAGAAAGATAGAGAGAGTAACTACGATATTCCTATTCCAAATTGTGTCGTCTACGAGCTAAACTATCAAAATGGAAGCTTTGATATTACGGGACCATTAGAGTAAAAAAAAGCCCCTTTCGGGGCTTTGTTATTAAGCTTTGTAAGTAGGAGCTCCACCAATATTCGTTTGGTAGAAGTCTCCAAATGATTCCATTTGCTTATGGAATGATGCTGCCAATTCTTTAGCCTTTGCATCGAATGCTTCTGGATCTTTCCAAGTTTGTCTTGGATGAAGAAATGAAGTTGGAACATTCTTAACAGCTTCAGGAACTTCAAATCCAAAATATTCATCTTTAACAGTAGGTACACTATTGAGGGTGTTGGCCTGCACTGTTCTGATAATTTCTCTTGTGATGTGAAGAGGGAATCTCTGGCCTTCTCCGTAAGCACCACCTGTCCAACCAGTATTAACTAGCCATACTTTGATATCGTGGCGATCAAGGAGATTTCCAAGAAGATCAGCATAAACTGAAGGATGTCTCATCATGAAAGGAGCTCCGAAACATGGAGAGAAAGTCGCTTGAGGCTCTTTTACTCCAATCTCTGTTCCTGCAACCTTTGCAGTGTAACCAAGAACAAAGTAGAACATCGCTTGCTCTTTAGTAAGTTTCGCAATTGGAGGAAGTACACCAAAGGCATCTGCACATAGGAAGAACATATGCTTTGGAATATCACCTTTTGAACTTTCCTCTAGCTCTTCAATGAAGCTAAGTGGGTAAGAGCAACGGCCATTTTCAGTGAGTGAGTTATTGAAGAAATCGGGCTCTCCAGTTTTATCTGTAAGAACAACATTTTCTAGGATTGCTCCAAATGTTGAAGCTGCATTAAAGATTTCGGGCTCACCCTTTTTAGTAAGCTTATCTGTTTTTGCGTAACATCCACCTTCGAAGTTAAATAGACCATCATCTGAAAGACCATGCTCATCATCTCCAATTAGAAGTGTCCCTTCATCTGTAGAAAGTGTTGTTTTTCCTGTTCCTGATAGGCCAAAGAATACAGAAGTATCATCGTTTTGAAGCTTGTTTGCTCCAGCGTGCATTGGAAGAACGTTTACATCAGGAAGGAGGTAGTTCATTACACAGAACATACTCTTCTTAATCTCTCCTGCGTAGAAAGTTCCTACGATGATTGTTGTATTAGTATCAAAACATGTTGTTACAACAGTCTCACTCTTTGTTCCAAACTCTGTAGGGTCTACAGTAAGATCTGGAGCATGAAGAATTGTGAATGACTTATCATTCATTTCCTTCATTGGGTAACGAAATAGATACTTTGTAAAAAGTGAGTGCTGTGGACGATTTGTGATTGTTCTAACACCAATATTAGTTTCGGCTTCTGCACCAACACTTCTCTCCGTAATATAGAGATTATTTTGACCGTTAAGATGGTTGATGACTTTTGACTTGAGCTTAGCAAAGGTATCGGGAGTCATGGCCGATAGAGAATTATCCCACCAAATTTTCTCATTAGTAGAGTCAGATTTAACGATATACTTATCTTTTGCGGAACGGCCCGTATGCTTGCCTGTTGTAACGGTTAGAGCACCATACTTACTAAGCTTTCCCTCTCCAGAAAGGATGGCCTGTTCAACTAATGTATTAAGGGGGGCATCTTGAAAAACTTTGAAAGGTGCACGATCTAGCGTAAGCCCTAAGTTTTCGTAAAACTGTTTGTCCATAAGAAATTCCTTGAATCAACTTGCTAAATCATCAGCAAATAGTGGTTTATTACAATTTTAAGTGGCTTGATTGTAAAACTGCTTACTACCTTGTGCCAAGACTCAGGGGGAAATTTAAAGGTAATTTTATGGAATAATTATTTTAATGAATGGCGTAAAGTGAGGGGGCTGGGCGAGACTTAATGGCCTGTAGAGTCGAGTCCCACATTTTATAACGCATGCGTAGAGCTTGAACGCCTGCATAATGGGCCCTGAGGGTCTTTGTTTCGTTTTCTGCACAAATCTCTTTGAGGCATTTCATGGCCAAAGGACCGTGGCTCTCACCGTCCACCTCAATGTGACGCTCAAAGTAATACAGCAGAGTGGGGCAATCTATATTTTCTGATTTTAAAACTTTAACAATTTCGGTGAATACGTCGGGAAGAAGCTTTTCGCGTCCGTAAAAGAAAGCAGCTGCAACCTCTTCGAGTCTGCCATTAAGTGCTAAATCAAGGTTATACTCAACGAACTCGCGGGCACCTTGTGGTAGGAGTGAGGTATCAAAAGTGTTGATAAAATCTTTAATTACAACAGTATTTGCACCAACTTCATCCATGGCCTTAAGGTATAGCTCAAAGTGGCTACAAGGCCTTCCATATTGATCGACATCGCTTTCTTCACCTAAAACAATCTCATTTATCATGCGAACAACTTCTGAAGAGTAGCTGCTAGGTTTCCAAGGTACAGTTGTGCAAGTGACCTTATTTTGGATTGATTTCAGCAGGCTCATGAAGTCCCAAACAGCAAAGCAGTGGTATTCCATAAAGACACGAATGTCTTTGATCGACTTCAAAGACTTGTAAACAGGGTGGTCCACAAGCTGTTGATGATGTTCTGCAATAATTCTTTCCATAAGGAGCACCCTATCAAAGTCAAATTGAAGTCGCTACTCAAAAATGCGCGACACAATAATTATTAGAAAAATTCTAGGATAATTCTAATTAACAAGGTAAGTAATTAGTTAAAGTAATGGAGTTTGTAAAATGTATAAGTGGATCATAATCAATGGGATGGTTCTTAACCCCCAATCAGATAAGAAGTGTGAGTTTTATAAAGACGGTGTAATTGTACTAAAAAAAGCATCTAATCAATATGTTATAGAAGAAGTTGGTTCCTCCAAGCTTCTTAAGAGCTATGAAAAGAAGCGCTCAGTAAAGGTTTTTGACTATAAAGGACAGCTGATTATTCCTGGCCTCCTAGATCTTCACTTCCATTGGGTACAAAAAGATGTAACGACCATGCCGAAGGATAATTTACTTAAGTGGTTAGAGAATTTTACATGGCCAACGGAGTCTAAATTTAAGGATAAGAAATTTTGTAATGCTGAAGCCAAAGACTTTAGCAAGGAGCTCTTAAAAAATGGAACTCTAGGGGGAGCTTGTTACGGCTCAGTTCATGGTCATTCTGTGGATGCCGCCTTCAAGTATTTCAAAGGAGACTACTTTGTCGGAAATGTACTTATGACAATGAATTCTCCAGAGTATCTTCTTCAGTCAAAATCCAATGCAAAAAAGCTAATGGATAGCTTGGCCCAGAAATATAAGAAGAATTATGTGCTTACTCCGCGTTTTGCACCTACAACTGATGAAGAAGTAATGAGTTACGCAAGCACTGTTCAGAAGAAGTGTAAGGGTTTAGTTCAAAGTCATCTATGTGAAACGAAGAACGAAATTGACTGGGTTCTTTCTATTTATAGAGAGCGCAAGGGCTTTGAAGATGTGCAATCTTATAGTGATATTTATCAGCGCTGTGGACTTCTCGGGAAGAAAACAATTATGGGCCATGGCATTTATCTTTCAAAAGAAGATATTCAAATCCTAAAGAAAACTGATACTGCTGTTGCTCATTGTCCGACCTCAAATGCTCCAGTTAAAGATCAAGGCCTAGGCTCTGGACTATTTGATTTTAAAATGGCCGAAAAGAATAAAATTCGTTGGGGACTTGGCAGTGATATTGGAGCTGGGCCTTTTGTTTCTATGCTTGATGTAATGGAGAGTTTTGTTAAGCAAAATAAAGGCAACAAAGAAGCAACTTATACAAAAGCTCTTTTTAGAGCGACTCTTAAGAATGCTGAAATTCTAGGGATCGATAAAAAGACGGGCAACTTTGAAGAAGGAAAACTAGGTAATTTAGTGATCTTGAAAGCATTTAAATTTGATGAGAGTGCTAAGAGAGTCGAAGATATTCTTACTCAATTCTTCAAGTCAGTTAAAAAGCGCGAGGATTATCAAAATCAAATTGAAAAAGTCTTCTACCGTGGAGAAGAAGTTTTTTAATTTTAAAGAAAAGAATTTAACCACCAAAGGTTAATGAGACTTATTCCTGTGGTCATTCTGTATATCTTATTCTTTTCTAACCAAAGGTAGGTTGGAGTGGCCTTTACTTTTACGACTTTTTCAAGTGCTGGTTGGGAAGAGAAGAACTGAAAATCGTATTTATGTTCACTAATAAACTTCTTAATAACGGGAGTTTCTTCAAATGGATTATAAGCAAATACCTGTTTGGGTTTTATTTCCTTAGCTTCAATCGAGCTTTGAAGTCTTTTCATCTCAAGTTTGCAAGGAGCACACCAAGTCGCCCAAAAGATGACGACAGAGTTTCCATTAGGGGGAAATAAAAACTCTTCGTTAGTTGCAATATTTTGGGCATTTAGTTTATCTAAAGTTGACCCTTGCATTTGAAAGTTATTGATAAGGTTTGGTCCTTGAATGATTAAGAAAAATGCAATGAGTAGGAAAGTGAATATGAGGTTATGCTTATTTTTTTTCATTAACTCTAGGTTATCCTCACTCATTTCATATTGATAGGGAATATAGATGAATCACTTTATACAAAAGTATAAAAAGAGTGACAGGTTTTGCTGTGTGTGTCATATAAACCTAAGTTAATAGCAACATAATCTAAGAAGCCTGTATGAAAATAGTTAATGATATTTCCTTCGTTTTTGATCAAATTAAGCCTTTCTCAAATCTATATATCCAAGGAGCTGCAGCTACTCCCCATGAATTGGTTGCGGCCTTAATGGGTAATATCTTAAAGCTGAAGGGAGTGAATATTTATCATCTTCATACTCATGGAGATGCTCACTATGCCTCGTATGAGTACAAAGAAAATGTAAGGGTGAGAAATCTTTTTGTAGGGGGAAATATAAGAGGTTATATGGATTATGATCGTGTTGATTATATTCCGTGTTTTTTATCTGAAGTTCCAGGGCTACTGAGGAGTGGGAAGCAGAAGATTAATACGGCGTTTGTGCAAGTGTCGCCCCCGGATGAACACGGGTACTGCTCTTTAGGGACAAGTGTTGATGTTACTTTAGCAGCACTAGAAGCTGCAGAGTTAGTTGTTGGCCTCATTAATAAACAAATGCCACGTATTCATGGAGATGGGATTATTCATACTTCGAAGATTGATTATGGAATTGAAGTCGATCGACCCATTGATACTATGAAGCTGGCCGCTCCTACTCAAGATCAACTAAAAATAGGACAAAATTGTGCTAGTTTAATTGAGGATGGATCTTGTTTACAAACAGGTATTGGTCAGATTCCTAATGCTGTCTTGGCCTCTCTTAAAAATCATAAACATTTAGGAATCCACTCTGAAATGTGGTCAGATGGAGTTCTTGATCTTATTGAATGTGGTGCTCTTGATAATTCTAAGAAAGAAGTTCATCCCTATAAGTGCGTATCTTCCTTTATGATGGGGACTCAGAGAATGTATGACTTTGTTAACGATAATCCCAGTGTGATTCAAATAGGAATGGATTATGTAAATAGTCCTACGATAATCGCTCGAAATGAAAAGGTTGTTGCAATTAACTCGGCCGTAGAGGTTGACCTTAGTGGGCAGGTTTGTGCTGATTCTGTTGGAAGTCGTATTATCTCGGGAGTTGGGGGGCAAGTTGATTTTATTCGAGGAGCTGCTCTGTCTAAGGGGGGCAAGCCTATTATTGCTTTATTATCTAGAACAAAAAGTGGAAAATCAAAGCTAGTACCTACTTTACAAGAAGGCGCAGGCGTTGTGACAAGTCGTTATCATACTCACTATGTTGTCACAGAGTATGGAGTTGCAGACTTGTATGGAAGAACGATTGGAGAGAGGGCGAAGGCAATGATTGAAATTGCTCATCCGGATGATCGTGAAGAGTTAGAAAGAATATGGTGGGAAAAGCATAAGCGCAGCTAATTTCCCCCGAGGGGTTTAGTTGAAGAATTTATTTATTTTATTTTCGATTTTAATTATTCAAACGAGTTATTCTCAGTCTAAGGAATCTGATCGCTGTATTGATGATATTTCTAAACTTTGTTCTCAAGAGAAAGGTTTACGCTCTAAATTAAAGTGTCTTAAGAAGAATATAAAGAGTGTGAGTCTTGAGTGTCGAAAGCAAATTGAAAGATCGATTAAATCAGAGGCTCAAACAAAGGCACCTACAGGAATGCTCTTTAGTGGAGCGGGAGGTTTGGGGGGAGCTTTATCTTTCATTCCTTTAGTAAAATATCAAAGTGAAGCATCTGGAGCAGTGGCAAATAAGAAGAAAGACTCTGATACAAGAATTCAGCGTCACTCTTTGGAGGGCTCAATTCCTTTGATGAGATCGAAGAAGGGCATTGTTGCTGCTTCTATTCGTTATGGTATTACTCAGTTTGATAAGGATTTGACACTAAATAGTGGAACGAGAGTAGATGATAAATTAGAGCAATTTGAATTCGGCCTTAACTATAATAAGCCACTTGCCAATAAGAAGAATTTTAATATTCGTGCCCAGTATGGATATCGTGGCGATCGAATTGGAGGAAGTGATTATAACTATTCTCTGATGACGGGTTATTCACACCTTACAGAATCAAAGAAAGGGCGTTGGCAGTACTTTCTCATGTTCAGTAATAATGGTCCGCTCGGAAATAATATACCTATTCCTGGTGTGATGTATTTCTACCGAACACCTACGATTAACTTATTGGTAGGTTTACCTATTTTATCTTTTCAGTGGAATCCTGAAAATTCAAAGTTTGGATTTTCATCATCGTTCTTTGGACCATTTTATAATTTAGAAGTAACTTACGGACTTGCTGATCAGTTTCAATACTTTGCTTTCACAAGATGGAAACAGGAAAACTTCATTTTAAGTGATAGAGTTGATGATGAAGATAGATTGAATATTTATGAAAAGATCAGTGGTTTAGGTGTTCGAACAGTAGTCATGAATAGAAGCTTAGGACTAGAGCTTCGAGCGGGACTCTCAAATGATCGTAAACTCTATATGGGAAATGGACTTTTTAATAAAGATAGAGGATCGCTCGATTTAAAGGACTCTCAATTTATTAAGATCATGATTTCAAAGGCATTTAGATAAATATGGATGATGATAAAAAGAAAAAGCAGTTTAGAAATATAACTGTCGCTAGCACTAAAGAGTTATGTCCCAATCTTCAGAGGATAGAATTTTCTGGAGAAGACTTGAATGATTTTCCCTCTGATTTTGAAGGGGGGTATGTAAAGGTCATTCTGGAAGAAGATAAGGCCAATATTGATGATGGAATAAGACCAAAAATGAGGTCTTACACGATTGGTAAATTTGATGATGAGAGGAAAATTCTGACTTTGGATATGATGATAGCTAATCACAGTGGGCATACTTCTACATGGGCCAAAAATGCGAAAGTAGGAGATCGGGTTGTGATTACTGGACCCGGACCAAGAAAGCTCGATCGTTTTGATGGAAAGAAGTATATCCTCTTAGGAGATCTCACTTCTCAAAATGCGGTTATTGCATCGGCGAAGAGGATTAGTTCAGAAGCACTGGTTGAAGCCTATATATTTATACCTCTCGAAGAGGATAGATTTGAAATTGATCTTCCTGATCATGTGAAGATCAATTGGGTTGTTGTCAGTGATGATAATTACTATATCGAAAAAGTTGAAAGCTCGCAATTAATGAGCAGTGAGACAATTTTCTTCGCAGGTGGTGAAGCCAAAAAGATCAAAGAGCTTCGTACCTACTTGAAAGAAAGAGGCGTGTCTTCTGAAAATATATTTATGTCTGGGTATTGGAGACAAGGCCTAACCGATGAGGAATATAGGGCACAGAAGAATATGTATCGCTAGGTCTGCAACCTAGCGACTCACCTAGAATTTAAAAAGTTTCTTAAGCTTTGCTTTACCTTTCTTAAGGAGCTTATCAGATTTCTCTTTCGATTTTTCAGTAAATGCACTTGAAAGTTCTTTAAGTTTTCCCTCTGCTTTCTTTTTTTCTGAATCAATTTTTCCTTTATATTGATTCTCTAATGAAGAGATTTTGGCCTTTAACTTACTTTTCTGATCCTTAATTTTATCATTAACAGAGCTCTTGAGTTTTGCTTTAAGTTTATTAATTTTATTTTGCAAGAGTGATTTCAGTGAGGAGCTAATCTTTGGTCCAATATTAGAAGAAATATCCCAGTCAAGTTTGGAGACTTTACCTTTTGCCTTAGCCGAGAGGTAAGCACTATCAATATCTTTGAGAATGTCTTGAAGAATTTCCCTGGTTTTTTCTGAACTCGAGTTAACTTTAAATTGCGCTTGATTAAAGTCGTTTCGAACTTTGAGGGTGACTCCAGCAGCATTATGAAGTCCCGAGATATCTAGCTTGGATTTGGCCTGGGCCATTGTAATGCCAACTTTAGATGAGTTAGATAATTTAATTCCTTTGACGGGATAGCTAGCAATGGCGAACTTAAATGTCTCATTGGAATCTTTGATATGATGATTGGCCTGAAGATTTAAGTTAACACCTTGAAAACCTTGTTTGGGAAAGTTTCCAGAGATATCGAGTACAGCAGGCTTCTTTATATATTGCGGATCATCTGTAACGTTGGTTAGTACACCTTCTAGATCTCCACTAAATCCAGATTTTTTATTAGAAGCCGATGAGATAATTGATTTTTTCAACCAAAACTTAGGATAACCTATAGTCACGGGGAACTTTATGTCTACACCAACGCCACGAGCTTTTGGTTTAATTTCTTCTTCTTTGTTTTTTTGAACAGTCTCTTTATTTGGAAGATACTCTTGGGCCATTCCAACATATTTTTTGACGCTCTCTTCATTTTGCCCAATCATTTTTGAAAAGAAAGCAAGTGAGAGAGAGGTTGCATCGATTTCGGGAATGTGAAATCGAGACTCTAAACTCTTAATATCATCCTTAATTACTTCATCGATTGAGTTATATTGATTCTCAACTAGTTTGATATCTTTCTCTAAACTCTTAACTGCACTTGTATACTGCTTTACTTTATTATTTCCCTCCTTAATTGTTTTTGAGAGATCTTCAATTTGTTTAGCAGCTTTTAATGGATTTTTATCAATTTTGGTACTTTTGACTTTATCAATGAGGGCCTTAAACTCTTCTTCTTTGGGAAGAGATTTAATTCTTTGATCCCATTCAGTCTCTTTATTGTCTACGAGATCCTCTATTTCTTTAATTTTCTTTTCAGTCGCTAATGTCTCTTTAAGCTCATTGGCATAGGTTTTTGTGTCATTTCCATCAAGAAGTGAGGCGATATCACCTAGAGCGTTTTCATTGAACTTTTCTTTAACGACCTCTAATGCCTCTTCTTTACCTTTTTGGAGAGTTTCACTTTGTTTAATAATTCCTTTCTCTTCTTTAGGTAGAATCTTTCCTGGCGATTTTCTCATCGTATAAAGAGAAATCTGCTCTATGGATGATTCATCAATAACAATTTTTCCCCTTAGTAAGGCATCCCAAAGAAGCTGAAACTTGATCGAGTCAATTTGAAGAACATTTTGCTCTGGCTTATCTTTATTGGTTACTTCAACCTTTTTAATCTCAAGGTTAGCGGCAAGAAAATCAGTCTTCAGGCTTTGAATATCAACTTGAGCACCATGGACTTTGGTCATACTCCACTCAAGTCCACTTTTTAAGTTTCGATCAAAGAAAAACTTAAAGTAAGTGACTGAGAGAACAATGACTGCCGTAAGCGCTACGAGAAGTCCGGTTCTAAATGGTCCTTTACTTTTCTTAGTCTTTTTTTCTGTAGATTCTTTATCCGTAGAGGTTGTCATATTTATAATACCATTTGTAGAAAGACGTCGCCTTCAGGGCCTTAAAGAACTTAGTGTCCTTAAACCTATCCACAACGGTCTTTCTATATTTAACGATTAATATTTTTGAAATAATAAAAATAATAGGAGAGAGGGTAATAGATATTACGCCTGAGCCCATAACCAAAGTGTTATAGAAACGAGTCATAGGGACAATCGGTAGGTTATAGAGCGTTGTGAACATCGCCTGTAGTGCATCGAGTTGGAGTACAAAAAGTCCTGCACTATGAAAAATAGGGTCGAGTAAATAGGCCATAAATGAGAAAGCAAAGATAGAGAGAAACATAGCCCCTAGCTGTACTCTAAATATTAGACAGAGAAGGAAAATGAGTACTGATTGTAGTGAGAAAGCTGGGGTCATTCCTAAGATAAACCCAAAGCTAATTCCCGCTGCAATTTGATTCGTTGCCGTTTCTGAGTTGAGAAGCTTAAGTAGTGTAAAAATTTGCTTTAAAATTAATGTCATAATTTACCTACATTGGATATATGATCCAAGAGAATCGATATAAAATTTATTTTTAAATCATCCTATTTGTGACCCAATCTTTCAAGTCTTCCGGGACTTGAAGAGATGCTCTATCAAAGCCTAGTGGGTCTAAATATTGCTCGGGAGGGATATTTTGACGGCCTTTTCTGATTGTGCTTTTTATAAGTGCACGGGCGACTTCCTTGTCATTACTCCATACTCTTTGCAGCATATAGAGCCACTTTTCTTCAAAACCAATAAATTGGGTTGTAACTTCAAACTTCTGGAAAAGAGTAAGGGGACGATAGTAGTCCAATTGAACATGGCCCAGTGGACCAATCCAGCCCTTCTTCATAGCGAGCTTTAAGAAGCCACTGCGTACTTGTAAATCCCAACGGGCTGCTTCAAGATAGTTGAGATACTTTGCATGATTCATATGACGATAGACATCAATATCAATGGGTAAAACTCTAAACTGATGCCTGGTGATATGATTAATATCTTTTATGGGTTTTCTAAGGATTGAACGAATTAGGGTTTGAATAGATCGAATAAATAAAGTCATGGCAAAATACTACCTTACTTTAATCACTTTTTGGTCTTATTTTACCTGATTGGGAGAGTTGGATACTTATATCCCTAATAAAATCTTCATTTCCAAAATTTACTAAAATCGTGGAAAATCTACTTTCAAAACAACTTGGAGTTTATATGTTTTCAAAAAATATGATTGGCCTAGGACTTTGTGTTTTATTGGCTTCGTGTCAGTCTGGTCCATCACATAAAGGTAGTTATGCTAAGAATGCTATTCTCTTTATTGGTGATGGCATGGGGCCAGCGCAAATGACGGCAGGACGTCTTTATAAAGGGGGAAGCTTTTATAAAATGAATTATGAAAAGTTCACCCATACGGGCTTTTCAAAAACTTATTCTTCAGACAACTATACAACAGACTCTGCTGCTGGAGCGACAGCACTATCTGCAGGAGTAAAGTCTTATAATGGCTCTATCTCTATGACTGATCCGAAGTGGGAAAAGGATGGCGTTGCAAAAGAGTTAGAAACAATTGCTGACTTGGCCAAAGCGAGTGGGAAATCAGTAGGCATAATTACGACAACACGAATTACTCATGCCACACCAGCATGTTACTTTGCTCATGTTCTTCAGAGAGATAGTGAAGCGGAAATTGCACAGCAAGTGTTAACTTCTAAGGTCGATCTATGGATGGGAGGAGGAAGAGGCTTCTTTACTCCTAAGAACTCTGGTGGAAAAAGAGAGGATGGAAGAAATATTATTTCTCTAATGAAAGAAAAAGGTGCCTATACTCCTGACTCGCTTGCAGCGGTAAAGAAAATAAAGACTCTTGATCATCAAGTGTTGGCCCTCTTTTCTGATTCACATATTGGCTATAAGCAATCAGGCCAATCTGAGGCGAACTTAGATGAAATGGTTAAAGAAGCAATTCGATTACTTTCCCAAAATCCGAAAGGTTACTTTCTATTGGTAGAGGGAGGGCGAGTTGATCACGCCTCACATATTAATGAAGAAGAAAAGATGATGGCAGAAATGGTTGATTTGGATAATGCTGTTGGGTATGCAATGGAAGCAGTAGATCTAAATGAGACTCTTATTGTTCTCACTGCTGATCATGAAACTGCTGGCGTTGCTATTAGTGGATATGGGCCCCATGCAGTAGGGGAAGGTAAAAGAATTTTAGGAAAGACTATTCCAAGAAGAAAGTCGGGGAAAGCTAGACCTATTATTACATGGGCAACTGGTCCGGGGCGATCTTTAAAGAATATGCACTCCGCTGCACATACAGCTGTGGATGTACCGATTGGTGCCATTGGACCATCTGCAAATCAATTTACTGGCTGGATGGATAATACTCAAATTCCACTTAAGATGGCCGCAATTATGGGACTCGAATATTCTTCAAAGGTGAATGAGAACTCTCGAGTTAAGCTGGATATGATTCAACAGAAGAAAAGAAACTAGATAAGAGAGAGGAGACTTTGATCGTCTCTTTTCTTTACATCCTCTCAGGTCTAGGTGGGTAAACTCCTTTAGGAGTCGCTTCGATCCACTTCTTTAAAGTGGACAAAATAGATTCCTTATCTCTTGGTAATACTCCACCAAGGGGATGTTGATTAGAAACATGATTGGCCCTAAAAATAACTGGGTTTAGCTCAAATGTCGCCAATTCTAAAATATCATGCATTTCGATAAAGAGCTCTTTTGAGGTGAGAGGAGCGATTGAGCCACGTTCAACCATACGATGATAAGGAGTTCCGGGGACTGAGAAGGTCGTTAAAAAGGAGAAGAACTCGGGGCATGTATTACTTAGAATTTTGGCAGTCCCTTCAATATGTTGTTTCGTGTATTTTTGTCCACCCACGCCAAGCATAGCAATAGTGGAGAGCTTCCAACCGCACTTTTTTATTTTCAAGGATGCTTCCTGCATTTCCTTGGCAGTATTACCTTTTACGATCATGTGAAGAATCTTATCGTCACCTGTTTCAAGGCCCAAGTATGCTATCTCTAAACCAAGTGAATGAAGCAGTCTTAATTCATCTTCTGATTTCTCAAGGATATTCTCTGCTGTGGCGTAGACCCCAACACGGCGATTATCGGGAAAGAGTTGCCTAATTTCGACTAGCGTCTCAACAAGAATCTCCATTGGTGCGCCCAATGCATCACCATCACAAAGAAAGATTTTCTCTGGCCGAATCCCTGCCTGAGCGCATTTTTGAAGATCACTCTTTATGAGTGCAATATCTCGCACACTATAACTCTTTGAGCGATACATATCGCAATAGGTGCATTTATTATTTGAGCAACCAATTGTTACTTGAATGAGAAGGGATCTCCATTCAGAAGGAGGTCTAAATACTGGTTCATGATAGGAGATGGGAAAACTATACATAATAAGAAATTATCAACTACAGATTTGCTTTCTTTATAAGTTCAATAAGCTCAGTGAGTTGTACATTTGATTCTAGAGGATGGCGCAGAGTTTTTTTAGCAACAGGCCTATAGCGGTTTGATCTTCCTACCTTTTCTCTTTCGATGTAGCCGGCCTCAACTAGGTCTTGGATTATGCCAATAACGGATCGCTCAGTGATTCCGACTTTCATGGCAATCTCCCTTACTGTGATTCCTTCATTCGTTGCGAGTATAAAATATACGTGCCCGTGGTTACTAAAGAATGTCCAACCTTCAGCATGGTTCATAAGCTCTCCTACACCCTAACATACCGGATTTATATGAAAAAATATACATGAAAAAAAATACATGAAATATTTAACGTGAAGAGTTATGCATGTATTGTTATGCATGAAATTATAAACATGAAATATATTGCACTTATTTGTTTATGTTGATAGCCTGCTTTAAAAGGAGAATACATGAGCTATTTAGAATACCTACTTCCGGTGCTGCTGTGCATACCTATATTGGTGGGAAGATTATCTCTAACACATCCGAGGCTTAGAGGAGTTGAGTTTTTAGGACCATTTGGGTTTATTGCTCTTAGTGCTTTGAGCTACATCAACAAGGCACCCATTGAACTAAGTATCGCTAAGTTCTCTACCTTCTTTACCATTGGACTTAAATTAGATGTCTTGGCCGGATTAATTGCGGCAACTGTTTCAACTATAGGTATTGTTGTTTCAAGATACTCTACTCGATTTCTGGAAGATGATCCGAATAAGCTTAAGTTTTTTAAAAATCTATCATTCACTTTAAGTAGTGTTCTATCGATGCTTTTGGCACCCAATTTAGTTTTATTATTTCTCTCTTGGGTAGGAACATCGTATTTTCTTCATCAACTTCTCACTCATTTTTCAGAGCGTCCTGCTGCAGTGAGGGCAGCAGAGCAGAAGTTTTGGGTGAGTCGTTTAGGAGATGTCTTCATTATTTCAGCAGCGGTTATATATCTAATCATTTTTGGTAGTCTGGAATTTGAAACAATATTTCAGATGGCCAAAAACTCTCTTTTAATGGAAGAGAATCATACATTGCTAAATATATCATCTCTATTCTTGGTTTTTGGGGCCATGACCAAGTCTACTCAGTTTCCATTTCATTTTTGGTTACCAAATACGATGGAGGCCCCAACACCTGTCTCTGCAATTATGCATGCAGGTATAATTAATGCTGGAGGATATCTAGTTGTTCGAATGAGCCCAATATTGTCAGAAACTCCTTTGGCCCTTTGTATACTGGCAGTCGTAGGAAGCTTCACAGCTTTTTGGGCAACGATTGTGATGTTCACTCAGTCTAATGTTAAGAGAAACCTTGCTTACTCAACGATTTCACAAATGGGTTTTATGATGCTTCAGTGTGGACTTGGGGCTTTTTCAATAGCAGTGGTCCATATAATAGGTCATGCATTCTATAAGGCCTATGCTTTCTTGAGTGCTGGTACAGCAACAGACTTAGGAAGATTAAATAGATATTTCCCTAAAACAAAAGTCGCTCAAGGATTGTGGGCTCCCTTTATTGTTGCTTTCACTGTGATGACTACTATTCTTGGAAGTTATAAACTCTTTGGTTACAGTTTAGTTGAAAATTCAGGAACATCGATACTGCTATTAGTTTTATCCTTAGCAGTTTCACAAATCATTCTTAATTCGAAAAACAAGATGAGGGGCATCATATCGGCATGCTTTATTATACTTTTGTACCTTGGTTTAACAGTTTTAATGAAACTTGCATTGGAGGGTGTTGTTCCAATGAAGACGACATTGGCGGAAACTACGCTTGGGGCGATTAGCTTACTTGTTTCGGCCGTATTTTTTATAGCTCTCTATTTGATTCAAAACAGCCTAGACAGAATATCTCATACAGATTTTGGTAAGCATATTTATGTCAAAGCTTTAAGGGGAGGAATCTAATGAGTGATTTAATTGAAAGAGAAGTCGATAAGTTTTTAGAAGTACCTCCTCTAAAAAGTAACTATAATAATTGTCCTAAAGTAACTAGCGAAATGGTTATGGATAGCTTCAATGAAGCAAAGCGAAAGCTTAGTCCTATTTGGGATATCCGAGATTATGTTGCAGTTAATCCGTACTTTGGTTTTAAAGATAAGAATATTCTTGAAACCTCAAAATATATGAGAAGTATCTCAGGTAGAGATATTTTTCCAAAGCTAGATTACTTTCTTAAGAAATATGATTCGGGGGAAATAACTCCTTATGATCTAGAAGTCGCAAAAAAACTCCATTTACTAGAGAATAACGAATCCAGTGTGAAAGATGTCTCAGTAGAAGAATTGGTTAGCTTCCTATCTTCTCCTAAGGGAGAAGGGCAAGTAAATAGGATACGTAGTTTAAGTGATCTTTATGACTTGGAAAAGAATGATAATGCAAGTGAGCTTATCACTAATGAAATATCAAAATGGGCATCTGCTTACTTTGATGAAGGTCAGGCATTTTGGAAAATTGATACGAAGGGAATGAGCTTTTATTCATGGTGGAGGTCTCTTGTTAAGTTTGATAGCCCATTTGGTGGGAAGAGTAACAAATTTTCAAATATTATAAAGTCCCTCCCTCGTGAAGCTGATCACGCTCTGAGAGTATTGACTGAAATGATTTTAGCAAGAACTTCTCTTTCTCAGAGTGAACTTACTGACTATTACTATAGGCTTATCTATAGCATTCTTGGCTGGAGCTCATATATTCAAAAGTTTGAATTTGAGGCAAGTCGCTCAAGTGATAATACTACGAAACTTAAAAAAGTGGGTGGGCTCGTTGATATTATTACAATACGTTTGGCCTATGATGTCGCCCTTATCGATGAGATTTCAGAACTCACGATTGTAGATGATGAAAACGTTTCAAATATGTACGATAGCGAAATTGACTATACTTATATATGGCTCAATGCTGCGGAAAACTCATACAGAAGATCGATCGAAAAGAAAATTGTAGAGTCTGATTATTCAATAACTGAGCAGTCCCGAGCAGATGTACAGATGGCATTTTGCATTGATGTAAGAAGTGAAATTTTGAGAAGGCACTTAGAAAATACTTCTCAAAAAATTCAAACGATTGGATTTGCAGGCTTTTTTGGTATGCCCATTTCCTTGAAGGAACTTGGTCATCATGAAGCTGATCAAAATTGTCCAATCTTATTAAACCCAGCTTATGAAGTGGGCGAGTCAGCTTTAAAAAATGAAGAAGTACTTATTGATAAAAAATTTAAATTCGTTGATTCTCAGTACTTTAAGAAGAGTGTTCAAAGTTCTGCGAATTCGGGGTTCTCTTTTGTCGAAACATGTGGATTTGGATATATCGGAAAAATTTTAAAGTGTGGGTTAGGCAATAAGAAGCCAAATCTTGATCTTAAATTAATGGGACTATCGCCACAAGAGAAAGAAGAAGTCCATTTAAACTTTGAACATCTTAAAATTGAAGACAGGATCAATTTAGCATACAAGGCCCTGAAGAACATGGGTCTAACAAAGAACTTTGCTAAATATGTCTTCTTCTTTGGCCATGGAAGTGAGTCTTCAAACAACCCGTATGCGTCAGCTCTCGACTGCGGCGCCTGTGCCGGCCATAACGGTAAAGGTAATGCTAAGCTAATTGCTTCACTTCTCAATGATAAAAATATTCAGAATGAATTGCAGAATAAAGGGATCAATATACCTGAAGATACGATCTTTATTTCTGGTTGGCACAATACTGTAAAGGATGAACTCATCATCGATCGAGATAAAAGTATTGAGCTGAGTGATAAACAAAGTGAAGAACTCGATTTCTATTATGGCCTCTTCGAAAAAGCTTCAGTGAACTGTCAAAAGGAAAGGAGCAAGAGGTTACCTGGTTTTGAAGGTTTAAATGACAATGAATTAAAAGAGGAGCTCTCTAGGAAAGCAAATGATTGGTCTGAAGTTAGACCAGAGTGGGGATTGGCCAGAAATACTTCCTTTATTGTCGCAAGAAGAGACTTAACGAGAAGTCTCGATTTAGATGGTAGAGCTTTTCTTCATGATTATGACTTCAGTATGGATAAAGATCTAAGCGTTCTTGAGCTCATAATGACGGCACCTATGATCGTTACGAATTGGATTAATATGCAATATTACGCAAGTACTGTTAATCCCGAAAAATTTGGAGCCGGTAATAAGGTTTTAAGTAATGTTGTAGGAGGTATCGGCTGTATTCAAGGTAATGAAGGGGATCTTCTTGGAGGACTAACACTTCAGTCAGTTTTCTATAATGGCGAATACTTTCACGAGCCTTTAAGGCTTCAGGTTTTTATTGAAGCTGAAACTTCAGCGATTGAAAAAATAATTAATAAACATCAATTGGTTAAAGACTTGATCTCTAATCATTGGTTGAAAGTTATATCAATTAACTCGAAAAAGAATGAATTTAAGTTGTATCAGAACAGTCGTTGGATACATATAAAGGAGGAATTATGGAACTAAGTTTAGGGATGATTTCAAACAGAGTATTCAAATTTAGTTGGGGAAAACCAATGAATGAAACTCAAGTAGAAGTGAGCATACCTAATTTGAGGGAGCTAAAGTATTCTGTTTGGGGAGACTGGGGATCAATGTACTCGTTTGATCTAACAGAAGAAGAGCCTATTAGAATTAAATATAATAATGATGAAGTGGAAATCATTAAAAGCAAACTTCGTATTGAATCACCAATGTTCACCCGAGAGAGAAAGGTCTTTCCCTATTTCTTAGTTATAGAGGATCAAAATAGAGGATTAAAATTTAATCTCTATATTAACGATGAATATTCTCTTGGGAAAATTGAAGTGATTGAGACTAAGAATATGGTGAAGCTTTTCGAGAAAATTGAAGTAGATTATATCGAAGCGGTTGGTTTACCGTTCCATACTCAACCCTATGCAGGTAATGAATCTTCTTTTGAAACAATGCATGAATAAGTTATGATCGTTTCTTAATGCTGGCGTTCCTTCTCTTCAAGTCCCAGTTATAAAAAAAGCCTCGAGTAAATCGAGGCTTATTTCTAATTTATGAATTTTGAGGGGGCAGGTCGCTTGTTCACCGCATCCTGCTAGTTGGACCCCTTCGGCTTGAACCCTCCCTGTTCGGTCGGCTTCTCCTGCCTCAGGTGGCACCAAAAAAAAAAGAGATCAGAGATCTGTTTTTTATGTGGTGCGTCGGGGGGGACTTGTTCTCCCCCCAAATTCACATCCGTGAATTTGTGCCAGAGACGGGGCCGTTCGCTAAGTCGGACATCGTGTCCGACTTACATCATAAAAGCGCTCCTTATTCAGTCGCCCTTTTATGCTGCCACTCTCTCTATTCAAGTCTCCCCCGAATATAAAAAAAGCCTCGAGTATTTCGAGGCTTTTTTCTAATTTATGAATTTTGACTGGTGCCTCGGGGGGGACTTGAACCCCCACGCCCTTGCGAGCAACGGATTTTGAATCCGTCGTGTCTACCATTCCACCACCAAGGCACAGGAATACTAATTTATATAAGATCAGGGGAGTTGTCTAGAGACATATATTTTTGTGCTGTGCGCTCTTTAGTCTAATTTTGAGATAATGAGAGCTTCTTTTGTTTTGTAGCGAAAGAGATCTTCACCTAAGTAAGATTTAATTAGCGTGTTATCAATAATGCAAGAGTAGCGGATATAGTCGATAAAGTAGCGAGGAAGTGACCATGCCATGGCCTGAGCAACTCGATTACTAAATTTGAGTAAGAAGCTAGGGATGGGAGTCGTTGGAAGCTTGAGAACTTTCTTGGCCTCTTTTAGCGAGATACACTCATCAGGAGCTACATTATAAATTCCTGAAGGAACTTCATATAGGGTTCTCACGAGAATACTGGCCATATCGAATTCATGGATGAATTGAAACATCGGATTGAAGTCGGCGCAAACAGGCGCGTACGGGGTTAGCAGGTAGCGAGTCATTGTATTTTTAATCTGTGGGCCAATGATTGTAGCAGGTCTCAAAACAACAGTATCAATTTTTCGTTGATTCTTCCAAAGCCAGTTCGTTGTAATTTGATCTATCTCTACAACTTCTCTAAGTTCGGCATACTTGATCGAAGCCCGAAGGGGATGATCTTCTTGAATGAAAGCAGGATTATCGTGAAGGGCCCCGTAGACGTGATAAGTACTGAGCACGATTATTTTCTGAACACCAAACTTCATCGATAGATCAAGAATTCTACGAGTTTCAATGAGATTGAGATCAAGCCTGTCTTCGAGAGATGATTTACCGTGTGTTAGTCTTCCGAGAATATAGACAGCATCAAATTGGTTATCACGAAAGAGTCTCTCAAAGTTTCCACGGGTGTAGCGGATTCTATTGAAGTTGATATTTTCAACTTGCGAGAAGTCTGCCTGTGGGCTTCTTTGATCTACACCTGTAATTTTAACTTCAGGATGTTTCATCAATAGTATCTTCGCCGTGATATTGGCCAGACCACCGGCCATACCAATGATCAATATATTCTTAAATTCTTTCTGTTGTTCGTTACTCATTTTGAGTGGGCCCCTTTTTGATTCCCAAAAAAGGGACGACGCTCTTTTAGTCCATGGTCTATTAAATGCTGTACTTCTTTCTTTACCATCTGAACATGAATATCAATTTCTCTATCTGGTGCATCGGCCGATAGGTCACTGGGAAGCTCTATGGGCTCGCCAATATAAATATCAACTGGACTTGGAAGAGGAAAGTATAGTGGGCTTAGGGGAAGGGCCGGAGTTCCAAGAAACTTGGATATTCCTTTGGCCTGATATACCCAAGGAAAAATTTCCTCGCAGCCAATAACGGCCAAAGGAAGAATTTTAGTTTTTGTTGAAAGCGCCATTCGAAGAAATCCATGGGTGAATTTCTGAAGTTGATAATAATCAGAAGTACTTTTCGCCACCCCTGATACACCTTCTGGAAATGCCAAAAGAGATTGCCCTCTCGTTAACAGATTATGTCCATTTTGACGATCTCCGAGAACAGCACCGCCTCCGGCCGCAGCAGTTGCAATCCAGGGAAGGGCCGTAAAAAAGCGATCTACCATAGACCTAAGAATACGAGGAGGGCGAATTTCTGTAGCAAATGCCGTACTTATGAGCATGCCATCGATTGCTATTTGACCAGAGTGATTTGAGATAATGATATAGGGCTCATCTTGGACATTTTCTTCACCAAAAAGTCGAACTTTAAAGTAATGTTTATAAAGAGGCCATACCACTTCAACGATAGTTTTTGCCTGTTCTAGATTGAGACCCCATGGATCCTCTCCACTGGGGTACCTTTCTTGGAGGTCGTGCATAATCACCTGAATTTGTTCATCCGGGATTGTAAGACCAAGTTCTTTTATCAGACTTTTTAGAATCACTTTCGATATCTCAACTTTACGTAAATAGAAGTGTTTATCATTCTACCAAAAAAAGTGCGCTTCTCAATCGGTAAAAGGTGAAGTCATGTTATAATGAGGCTATAAAATATACGTGAGGATGTATGGAAAAGAATGCGCAATGGAAATCTAGATTTAACGAAATTGTTCAAACCTGCCAAAGTGAACTCAAGAGAACTACGGATATTGGTAAGAGAATGCTATCTGCTTCTAAGACCAATACAACTCTACATGAGTCTTATGAGGAAATAGGTGTCCTTGTTGTTAAAGCGCTTAAGAGTGGTGAGCTTAACTGGGATAACCCTCGCGTAGCAGAGATTATGAGAACAATTGAAGGTTGTGAAAAGGATCTCGAGATGATGGAAAAAGAAGTTAATAAGATTAGATTTTCAGAAACTGATAGTAACTCGACTAAGAGTTAGAGTGCTGTAGATTTGCATACTGCTCTAAAATAAAGGCGAGAATTCCTTGTTCAAGTTGATCCACGCCTTGACCGCCTTCTGCAGATACAAAGTGAATTTGCTTAACCCACTTATAGCGGCCCATTAATTCAATTTTCTTTTTTTGAAGTTGGGCCTTTTCTTTTTGTTTTTTAAACTTATCAACTTTATTAAAGGCGACCATCGTGAAATGGTTTGTCTTCTCTAAGAACTCTTGAAATTGCTGATCGGATTTTTGATCGGGGTGACGAGAGTCTTGAAGATTCAAGAGGCAAACCCCCTGAGGAAGAGATTGAAAGAAAGAGCCCATTAGGGCCTGCCAATTGCGCTGCATTTCTTTGGATACTTCTGCGTGGCCATAGCCAGGTAAATCAAAGAGAAAGAAAGGAGGAATTGAATCATCCGGCGCACCTTTTTCTCCAACCTGAAAAGAAAAAACATTAATCTCTCTTGTTCTCCCTGGAGTTTTGGACGTTCTGGCCGTCTTTCTTCCGAAGAGAGTATTGATTAAGCTTGATTTCCCAACATTTGAGCGCCCAACAAAGGCAACTCCGATCATTTCGGGGTTCTTCTCGAATAGATGCTCGACTTGTTCGGCCTTATCTATTCCTAGCTGAAAATGTGCACTACCTCTTATAAATTCCATAATTAGCACTGTATTTACCCTTTTTTGTTTTTGGGCACAAGTAAACAGTTTGAAAAATGAAATCTTTGCTCTCTTTAGAGTTCAATATCTAAGCTTTTCTTTAAGGTGAGGGGAAAAACTAGGAGGAATTTGATGTGGAAGAAGGCAGTCGATAAAAAAGGTTTTAAGGTTGGAGATAGGTTAACTTTCACGACTTCAGATGGAAGGAGTGTAAAATTTAAGGCCAATCGTAGTCATATTAAGATAAGTCTCAGGAAGGGACTAATAAGTCAGTTTTCTTCAGGCCAGATCTCCTTGCCAGCAATCAGAGAGGAAGGCGAGTTTGAAATTTACTGGAATGAAGAGAGTTCATGCTATCAGATGAAGTCATTAAATTCAGCTCCATTTATTCAAAATAGGACCTATACAAGGTGTGCATATCTTCTTTGTGGAGATGAAATATTCCTAGATTATAATAAAATTAAGGTAGTGAAAGAGGCTGATGGTAGCGCTAAAGATGAGTTGAGTTATCGTTGGCCAGCGGGAATTCCTTTTTTGATAGAAGGGGAAACTGGGACAGGGAAGACCACTTTAGCCCGAAAACTTCATTATCAATATGTTGGAGAAGAAGCTCCATTTGTTGCAGTAAATCTCTCTTCATTTAACCCCTCATTGATTGAAAGTGAGCTCTTTGGTCATGAGAAAGGCTCTTTTACTGGTGCGATTAGAGATAAGAAAGGTGCAGTGGAGTTGGCCAATGGAGGAACACTATTCTTAGATGAAATGGATAGTTTGGAGTTATCGATGCAGGTGAAGTTACTCACTTTTCTTGATGACTTAAGTTTTCGCCGAGTAGGAGGAGAGAGAGAATTAAAGACCGATTGTCGTATTATTTTTGCAGCAGGAAGAAGTCTGAAAGAGCTAGTTTTGAAAGGGGAGTTTCGCGCTGATTTACTTTATAGAATTCAATCGGGAGTTGTTGAAAAGCTTCGCTCTCTTAGGGATGATCCTAAAATTATTCGAAAAGAACTGTTGAACTACTCAGAGACAAATAATCTTCTAATAGAGAAAGCTTTGGCCGAATATTATGAAAATTGTCTGTGGCCAGGTAACTATCGTCAACTTCACTCACACTTAAGAAGAAAAGAAATTCTTCAATATGCTTCTAGAAGACTTGTCCTTTGCTCATTAGATCAGGAGCTTGAAAAGAAGTCGCTTCTTGAAGTAAGTAGTGAATCATTAGATGAAGTGAAGAAGCGCCATTGTCATAAAGTTTTTCTAGAGTCTCAAGGAAACTATGCATTGGCGGCCAGAAAACTAAATATTGCCAAGAATACTTTAAAGAAATTAGTGGCTTGAGTTTTTACAGGGTTGTATTGCCAGATAATGAGACGGGAGATATGAGAAGACAACCCATTAAATTCGGAGACAAATATGATAAAACTGATTGCTCTATTGAGTCTAATTTCTACACTGACATTTGCGATTTTACCTCTTGAAGATTCACTAATGTATGAATGTCAAAATGCTGCATTGGCCTTAGGTGGGTATGATGAGCATCATGTAAATATCAGTGTAAATTTAGAGGAAGTATCTGTGAGCGACTTAGAGTCATTTAAAGAATTTGCAGCTGATTATTTGAAAATTAAAGAGATTAAAACTTATGGATCTCGAGAGACTTATGTAGTGAGGGCCGCTGATGATTCACTTTGGGTGGATGTGGCGATGTCGTTAGAGACTTATATTGCTCTTGATGGAATTTCGGGAAGCTGCCATTTGGACCTCTAGGCTCCAATCATCGAGTGGATATATACATCCTTAATCTCGCCTTTAATTTTTAAGTTTTTGAGAAGCTTATTGATTTCTTTTTTTATCTTTTCTTTTACAACAGTTTTTCCCTCTGTTTCTAGAGGGAAATCAATTGAAATAGGCTCAATATTGGAATTAAGGGCATCATGTACCAAGTGAGGATTATCCCAAAGGTATTGTTTGATATATTTATTTGAAGATTCAAATGTGAAATCAATAACTAACTTTTTAAGTGGTCCTGATCCATGCATATATGCTGGAAGAACGATATTAGAAACCTTAAATTGTTTTTCAATTTTCTTAAAGTAAGCAGGTCTTCGACTTACATCTGTTGCGTTTTCAACTTCTTCTGCAAGTTCTGATGCTGGTACTCGTTTCGCCTCTTCTGAAATTTTATTTGTTTGAACATAGATATTAACTGAAGCTAGGGTCCCAATGGTAGCAATAGATACAAATGATGCTATGCTGGTAGGCTTTAGGCTTAAGTACCAGGTTTTAAATTTCATAAATGCAGGAGAAATAAAGGCTCCAATTGCAAATAGAACTTTTTTTATACTCAGAGATCGAATATCTGTTTGTCTGGCCTGATCGACAACATCAAGTGACTTATCTCTTATGTGTTGAACCTTATTCTTTGAAGAAGCAAGTGCTTGAATTGATTTTGCTTTGGCCTCAATCATCCTTTCTTTGAGTTGAACTTTCTTCTTCTGATGGAGCTCTTGACCTTGATTTAGAGACTTCTTAACTTTTGAGGGGGTTAATGACTGAAGCTTCTCTTTCATCCAAAGAGATGCGCTCACTAAAAGCTTATTGATTAAATCTTCTAAATTCTGAAACTTACCCAAAATTACTCCAAACTTACTACTCCACCTGTCTTATCGGATTTTAGCTAGAAAAACTGAAGGAAAAGCATTGTTATTAAAAGCATCTAAGTGCTTGAATATATGGGTTCTTTGCTTCTGTAGGTAAGTTATTCCGGTATTGATTTAATTAATGCCTTCTTTTCATCAGGGCATATGTGCTCGCCGATAAAGTCTTTGCGCACTTTACTTTCGCTGATGACAGCAACAAGTAAAGCAACGGGAAGAAAAAGGAGTAACCCATGCCGAGAAAAATGACCCTTATATTAACGATGATGACTATGTTTACTGGTTGTGCTGAGCTTTTGAATAATCGATCTTTCGTCGATGAAATGGACAATCAAGAAGAAGACATGTTTGTTGCCGGTAGGGATTTTCAAACGGTTGCAGGTGACTCAGGTGAAGCGTTTCGCTCTAAAAAAGAAATTGTGGGAAGAACTCCTGCATCTGAAATGGAAATGGCCGAAAGGGCCGAAGAGCGCTCTATTTATAGAGAATTGAGAAATAAAGAGGCTGGCCTTACTCCTTATCAAAAGTCATTATATCGAGTGGCCGAACAGTATATGGATAGTCCTTCTGAGAAAATTTATTTTCTCAATCTATCTGACACAGAAAAAGTTGAATACTTAGATTCAAGAAATTTTAAAAGTTACAGTGCAGGAAGAGTTTCAAATGCTAGAGATCTTGCTTCTCTTCAACCTGTATATAGTCAGACTTTAAACTTGGGAATGACTAAGGATGATGTGGTTAATAGCTGGGGACGTCCTTCGCGAGTTGATATTGCGGGAAATCCAATGAATGAGAATGAGCGATGGGCTTTTTATGGAAACGGCGGTGTGCGCTATATCTATTTCGAAGGTGGTCGTGTTGAGGGCTGGAATCTTCAATAAGCCCAATCACCAGATAATTCCCTAAAAAAAGAGATATTCGCTCAATTATTATATGTTATTTCAATGGTTTATAGCTCAGTCTTGACGGCTAAAGCATTGTTTTCTCGACTATTTTTTTATAAAGTTGCGGGAAAATAATTCTATGGAAACATAACCGTCGAGGTGGACGATGAGCGACCTATTAAATGACTTTACCCTTGATTTTGAGAAACCGGTAAAAGCGCTAGAAAAACAAATCGAAGAACTTCAAGAAGCTGAGAAAAGATCAGAAATTGATATTTCAAAAGAGATTAAAGCACTTCAAAAGAAAGTTAATTCTCTTGTTAATGAAATTTACTCTAACCTTACTTCATGGGAAAGAGTTCAATTATCAAGACATCCTAAAAGACCTCATACAATAGACTATATTAAGGCCCTTATTACAGATTTTCATGAAGTTTCTGGAGATCGCTACTTTGCAGATGATCAAGCGATTATCGGTGGGTTTGGTTATCTTGGAGATAAGAAAGTTTGTATTATTGGGATTGAAAAAGGTCGCAAAACTAAAGAGAAAGTTATTCACAATTTTGGGATGCCTAGGCCAGAAGGGTATCGTAAGGCCATGCGCCTGATGAAGATGGCGTCTCGTTTCGATATCCCTGTGATTACTTTTGTAGATACGCCTGGTGCTTATCCAGGAATTGGTGCTGAAGAGCGCGGTCAATCAAGTGCAATTGCTGAGAACTTAGCTGAGATGTTTGATATTGAAGTACCTATTCTTTCTCTTGTTATTGGAGAAGGAGGATCTGGTGGAGCATTGGGGATCGCTATTGCTGATCGTGTACTTATGATGGAGTATTCAATTTACTCTGTAATCTCTCCTGAATCATGTGCATCTATTCTATGGGCTGATCCTAAGAAAGCTGAAGTTGCTGCAAACTCTCTAGACATTGGACCTAATCGAGCACTAGAACTTGGTGTAATTGATGATATTGTTTCAGAGCCTTCTGGTGGAGCTCACAAAGATCCTGAAGCGAACTTTGAAGCGGTTAAGAAAGTTCTATTGAAAGAAGTTAAGGCCCTCCAGAAAATGAGTACGAAAAAACTCATGGACGCCCGTTTTGATAAATTCAGAAGAATGGGGAATCAAACAATTGATACTCACGAAGATGGCGACTTTAAAGTTTTTCAATAAGTTCTAAATAAAGGTAAGCGAGGAAAAATGAATATCTATTCGATGACAGGCTTTGGTCGTGGAGAAGTTGAAAGCGACAAGTATGTAGTTACTGCTGAAATTAAATCTGTAAATCATCGCTTTAAAGATACTCGATTTAAGATGTCCTCGCTTTTTAACTCTCTGGAGTTGGAGCTTAAAAAGGCCCTCTTTGCGAAAGTTAAGCGTGGTAGCTTTGATATTTACGTAAATTTCAAAAGAGCGGAAACGAGCTCAAAGTTTGATGATATTGATGAAAAGAAAGTGAAGGATTTTGTATCTCAGATGAAGTCTCTTCTTGATGATGAACCATTGCAGATTAAGCCAACTGATTTTTTAAGAAGTGAATTCATGGCAGAACAAGATCTGTCCAAAGATACTGAGCTTTTTGAGATGGTTCCTGCTGCTTTTAATAAGGCCATTGAAAAACTGATGGAGTCGAGACTTTCTGAAGGTCAGAAACTAAAAGAAGTAATTGCAGTGCATAAGAAAACTTATATAGAGCACTTCTCTAAAGTTGAAGGACTTTCTGAAACTTTTCAAAAAAATGTTGAAGAGAAGCTAAAAAAGAGATTTGAAGAGTATAAAGTTGATATGCCAGTAGATCAGCCTCGTTTCTTGCAAGAGGTTGTATTTTATCTTGAGAAGTTAGATATTCATGAAGAGATAAATCGCATTAATGCGCATCTTGAAAAGCTTGATGCAATAGTTGCTGATGGAGGAGAAGTTGGTCGTCAGATTGATTTTCTCATTCAGGAATTAAATCGTGAAACGAACACAATAGGATCGAAATCTTCAGTTAAGGAAATCTCTGACTGTGTCGTACAGATGAAAGTTCAGCTCGAAAAAATTAGAGAGCAAGGCCTAAACTTAGAATAAGCATAAAGGAATTGAGAGATGACCCAAAGAGGTAAGATCATAATCATTGTTGCTCCATCTGGAACAGGGAAGTCTACTTTGATTAAACGCCTTAAAGAAGATTTTCGCGACCTCCATTGGTCGGTGAGCTTTACAACTCGTACGATGCGCCCTGGAGAAGTAGATGGAAAACACTACTTCTATATTTCTCGAGAAGAATTTCTAAAGAAGAAAGATCAGGGGGATTTTATTGAGTGGGCCGAGGTCCATGGTAATTTCTATGGTACGTCTAAAGGATTTGTAGAATCAAAGGTTGGCCATGGCTATGGCCTTCTCTTTGATCTTGATGTTCAAGGTACCGATCGCATGAAGGATATCTATGGAAGTGAAGCTCATGCTATATTCATTGCACCTCCTAGTATTGACACCCTTGAAAAAAGGTTAAGGGGGAGAGGAACTGATGAGGATCATGTGATAAGATTGAGGCTTACTAATGCTAAGAGCGAATTAAGCCGAAAAGATGACTATGATTATCTCGTCATTAACGATGAATTAGAACAGGCCTACCAAGACCTGAAGAGTGTAGTAGTAGAAATTCTCGGTAAGTAGCCGTAAATAAAAGGAAATTACTAGTGTTTAAGGCCCTGGATTTTTCTCATGAAAGAGACATTACCGTTGAAGATGTAATTCGTAAGGTAGAGACATACTACCCGGATGCAGACTTTGACCTTATGAGAAAGGCCTTTAAATTTGCTGAGAAGTCCCATGAGGGCCAAAAGCGAAGCTCTGGTGAAGACTATATTATCCATCCCATTAACGTTGCAATGACTTTGGCCAAGCTGAGAATGGATACAGATTCTATTATGGCAGGCTTTCTTCATGATGTTGTGGAGGATTGTGATGTTCATCCCTCAGAAATTGAAAAAGAAATTAATCCTGCTGTTGGAATGATTGTTCTTGGACTAACTAAAATTAGTAAAATTAATTTCCGCTCCAAAGAAGAAGGCCAAGCTGAAAACTTTCGTAAAATGATTGTGGCCATGGCGAAAGATATTCGAGTCGTTATCGTAAAGCTTGCGGATCGAATGCACAATATGCGTACTCTTCAGTATGTATCTGATATTAAACAACGAAAAATTGCTCAAGAAACTCTTGATATCTATGTTCCCTTGGCCAGTCGTCTTGGGATTAACTCAGTTAAGTCTGAGCTTGAGGATCTTTGTTTGAGATTTATGCATCCTGATATCTATTATCGCCTTGCTGAAAAAGTAGCAATGAAGAAGTCGGAGCGTGATAATTATATTGGTGACACGATTGAAGTGGTAAGAGAGAAGCTTCTTGACCACGGAATGAAGTCTGAGATTAAAGGACGCCCTAAGCACTTTTTCTCTATCTATAAAAAGATGACAGCAAGGGGAGTGGACTTTGAGCAAATTCACGACATTCTCGCTTTTAGAGTTATCGTTAGTAATATTACTCAATGTTATAAGGCCCTAGGGATTATTCACTCGGCCTTTACTCCTATTCCTGGACGTTTCAAAGACTATATTGCGATTCCTAAAGTGAACGGCTACCAATCTCTTCACACTATGGTGATTGGTCCAAAGGCAGAGAGAATTGAGATCCAAATTCGTACAGACGAGATGGATGAAGTTGCTGAAACTGGGGTTGCTGCTCACTGGAAGTATAAAGAGGGGATTCACTCTGGAAGAGCTAAGCTCGATTGGGTTGAGCAACTTCTTGAGTTTAATCAAAATGTAACAAATAATTCTGAATTTATGGATGTAGTTAAGAATGACCTCGATGTTGGGGGAGTTTTTGTCTTTACGCCACGTGGAGATGTTTTTGAACTACGCCATGGGGCCACTCCTTTAGATTTTGCCTTCGCTATTCACTCAGAAGTAGGGAGTAGATGTGTTGGTGCTAAAGTTAATGGAAAGATGGTGCCTCTACGCTACACCTTACGTTCAGGGGATACGGTTGAGGTCTTAACAAGTAAGAACCAAATGCCGACTAAAGACTGGCTTAATATTGTTAAGTCGTCTCGTGCAAAAACCAAAATTAAGCAGCACCTTCTTAAGGTTGAAAGGGATAATCATAAAGAAATTGGAAAAGAACTCTTAGAGAAAGCACTTCGTAGTTATAACTCATCTATTAAGAATTTAGATAAAACAGGAGAGCTTGATAAGGCCTATCAAGGCTCAAGTCTTTCCAATATTGATGAAATGTATATCAATCTAGGCTCTGGTAAAACGACAGTTTTTCAAATCTTAAAACATATTCCTTCTCTCAAGGCGAAAGTTCTCGATGAAGTTAAAGAGAAGGAGAAGCTCTCTCAGATTGATCAATATTCTGAAAAGCTATCTCAAGCAGCTCGTAGAAAATCACGTAAGGATAATGCAGTCATAGTTGATGGACTTGATGATATTGTGGTTCGCATGGCCCGTTGTTGTAATCCTATTCCTGGGGACCCAATTAAGGGATATATCACTAGAGGACGAGGTATTACTGTGCATACTGCAGGTTGTACTCGTATGGATCAAGCTGAAATGGGACGCGATGTTCATGTTGAATGGAATCCTGACTTCAACTTTAACCATCCCGTTAATATTCGTGTTATTACCCATGATAAGCCTGGAATTCTTTCTAACATATCAAAAACGATAAATAACTCAGGTGTTAATATTCGTTCAGCATTAGCAAAGTCTCTTCCCGATCGTAAAGGTTCATTTATCTTTGAGATTGAAGTAAAGGACTATTCAGAGCTTCTAAAGATATGCTCTCAAGTTGAGTCTCATGAAGAAGTGATTTCTGTTAGCAGAGTTTAAGTGTGATTGGGGTTGTCTGATGTATCCCAAACCATAAGAAATGCATAAGTTCTAAGGTACTTATAAACTTCTGTATAAAGTATTTTTAAATTTCTCCATTGGGTATAGTCTGTTTCTACACCCGAATAGAAAATTTCATAATCATCATCTTCGGCCATAATGGAATGAAAAATCGTTTTGATTCGAGGTATGTGGTAGTCGTGACTTACAATCAAAATATTTTTAAAGCCTTTCTTTTCTCTTAAGTGTCTTAACGTAGAAAGGCAGTTCTCAACTGTGTTTCTCGCGTAGTAATCAATATTGAGGAGATCATGATCAATTTTATCTTCAAGCTCTAAAGGGGCAAGTAAAGTTTGAACTGAATTCTTTTCATAAACCCCTGTGATAAAGATATTAGATTGATTGTATTTCTTTGCTAGAGACATCCCATAAGGAATTCTTCCGGACTGACCTGTAAAGATAACGATGAGATCAGGCGAGTCTTTAAAAAAGCGTTGTTGGGAAGTGTTGTTTTCGTTGAAACTAAAAAGAATAAAAAAGTAGCCAGCAATTAAATAAATAAAGGAAAGAGATAACAAGAGGACTAGAGCATTTCTAGTATAGCGTAGAGTTCGCGTTCCTCTTGTTTCAAAAATATATTTTGGGCCAAACATAAGGTAATTCTACCTTATTTTTGGGCCGCGATCACCTCTATTTCAACCAAAGCTCCCTTTGGTAGTGCAGGCACTTGTACACAGCTTCTCGCAGGGTAGGGTTGTGAGAAATATGCAATATAGGCCTTGTTAACAAGATCAAAATTACCTAAATCTGTCACAAAAATAGAAGTTTTAATAATGTGCTCTCTTGTAATGCCTTGAGACTCAAGAAGCCCGTCAATATTACTCATGATTTGATCGATTTGTGACTGGAAGTCATCCCTCATCGTCATAGTTTTCGGATCAAGTCCAATTTGCCCAGAAAAGTAGAACACTCCATTATGTTCTACTCCTTGAGAGTAAGTTCCTACGGCCTCTGGGGCCAGGTCAGTTTTTACAATATTTTTAGTAAATCCACTCATGTCTCTACCTCATTAAAGTTTTAGATGTTCGGCCTGAGTCTGAAGGGCCGTTAGGTTACACATATTAATAATCTCAGATACTGGTGCAGTTCTTTGAATGATATTAACTGCTCCATTCATCGGAACTAAAATAGGTCCAATTGCATTGGCCTCTGATAATTGACTGAGGAGCTTATAACTAATATTGGCAGAGTTCAGGTCTGGGAATACTAGAATATCGGTTTCACCATCAAGAGTGTGGAAGTCAAAGAGTTTATCAAGAATATTCTTATTAACAGCAACATCAGCTTGCATCTCACCATCAACGATCATATTTGGATATCTTGACTTCGTTACAGAAACTGCTCGTTTGACTTTCTTTGCTTCAGGATGAGAGTTGGAACCAAAGTTTGTGAAACTTAAGAAAGAGACTCTAGGTTCACGCTTCATCATAAAGCGAAAGAGATCAGCAGCATTTGCTGCAATTTCAGCAAGGTCTTCTGAGTCTGGGTTAATTTGCGAAGTACAGTCTGTTAGGAAGAGAACACGGTTTTTGAAAACCATGATGTAAACACCGCTGGTCATTGATCCGTCTTTTGTTCCAAGAACATTCACTATTGGCATTAGGTTAGAAGCATAATCTAGAGTTGGACCTGCAATAAAAGAGTCAACAAGGTTGCTCTTAACAAGCATAGAGCCAAAGTAGTTCTCTTGTACCATTACATCTTCAGCATGATAGAGACTTACCCCATTTCTTTGGCGAGAGCTTGAATACTGACGATAGAATTCTTCGAAGTGTTCTGATTCACTTGGTTGAATGATTTCGAGATCTTTTAGGCTACTCGTAAGTCCAAGGTGTTCCATTTTAGAGAGAATTTGCTTTTTATGACCAAGAAGAATGGGCTCAATACGTCCTTCTTCTTTAAGAATTTTTGCAGCTTGAAGAATACGAGTATTAGACCCCTCTGCAAAGGCCATCTTAATTTTATTTCCACGACCTTTAACCGTTGAAGTGAGACGATCTCTAAGTGACTTCATAAATGAAGCTGTAGTTCCAAGTCTATTTTGTAAATTGGCCGCATACTCAGTAAGGTCAGCAATTTTTTTCCTTGCTACACCTGATTTCATAGCAGCTTCTGCAACGGCCGGTGTTACGGTCGTGAGAACTCTTGAATCAAATGGCTTCGGAATAATATAGTTGGGCCCAAATGTGAAATCTTCATTTCCATAAGCAAGTTTAACTTCTTCTGTCACTTCTTGTTTGGCCAGTTCTGCAAGAGCTCTTACGGCAGCAATTTTCATATCTTCATTAATGGCCGAAGCGTGAACATCTAGGGCCCCACGAAAGATAAATGGAAAACCAAGAACATTATTTACTTGGTTAGGGAAGTCACTTCGTCCAGTTGCCATGATCGCATCATCACGAACTTCAGCAACTTCGTTCGGATAAATTTCTGGCTCAGGGTTTGCCATAGCAAAAATGATGGGCTTAGCGGCCATGGTTTTAACCATCTCTTTAGTTAATACACCACGTGCACTTACTCCCATAAAGGCATCTGCACCATTCATAGCATCAGCAAGAGTACGGGCTTGAGTATCTACAGCAAACTCATCTTTGTACTTATTCATTCCTTCAGTACGACCTTTAAAGATAACTCCTTTAGAGTCACACATCATAAGGTTCTTATTAGGAACACCTAAACTTTTAAAGAGGCGAGCACAGGCAACAGCTGCAGCACCTGCACCACTGAAGACAACTTTCACTTCTTCAATTTTCTTTCCTGTAATTTCTAGTGCATTAAGAAATCCTGCACATGCAATAATCGCTGTACCATGTTGATCATCATGAAATACTGGAATATCCATAATCTCTTTGAGCTGTTCCTCAACTTCGAAACACTCAGGAGCTTTGATATCTTCTAAATTAATACCACCAAAAGTTGGCCCAAGAGATTTAATAACTCGAACCATTCCTTCGACACTATCTTCATCAATTTCGATATCGAATACATCAATATCTGCAAACTTTTTGAAGAGCATACCTTTACCTTCCATAACAGGTTTCCCTGCTGCTGGACCAATATTTCCTAGACCTAGGACGGCACTACCGTTAGAGATAACTCCAACGAGATTTCCTTTAGAAGTATATTTATAAACATCATCTGGGTTCTTAGCGATTTCAAGACATGGCCAAGCTACTCCAGGACTATAGGCTTTCGATAAGTCAGAGCTACTAATTGCCGACTTAGTTGATACAACTTCAATTTTTCCTGGGCGACCTTGAGTATGATAGTCGAGGGCCGCTTGTTTTTGTGCTTCACGTTGATCAGTCACAATAATTCCTTGGTTTGCGCGGTTTAGGCCGGAGCTCATCCATGCCTCTAAAAAATATAATGTCCAAAAGGATAACTTAAAAGATACGCGTCTGTAACCTTTCTCAATAGGGGATGTGAGAATTATCTAAGAAAAAATTGAGACTAATTTCAAATAAATTTGCGCTGTGTGTGAATAAGGTTTTCTATGAAATGAAATAGAGAAGTTGTTAAAACACCTATGTAGAGGGCATCAATCTCGGCCCAGGCACCTGAGCGCTCGATGAATGTCCATATTGTCATTGTGACTACCCCTGTTAAGCAGGCTCCTACAAAGGCATTATCAGCGATTCTTCGCTTACTAAAATGTCCGTAAAGAACAGGAAAGAGAAAGCATCCTGCCGAGTAACTTCCTAAGGTTTTCCACACAAGTTTTATATTTCCTGAGAAAGCGTTGGCCATAATAATGCTTATAGCGGCTACGCAAATGAGTCCAAGGGCATGGAGATAGGGCCTTTTTTGTGTCGCTTTATGATTGAGATCAAAGCTTAGGGTTGCCCCCGCTAAAAAAAGATAGCTATCCAGAGTAGAGAGAATTGTTGCCAATATGGCAGCAAGAAAAAAGCCTCTTAGGCCATGAGGAAGAATTTGAAGAGCATATATTAAATAGCCTTGAGAGGATTCAGCATCGGGAAGAACTGCACGGGCATACATGGCCCCAAATGTAGTACAAATATCAAAACAAAACCAAATCAAAGTTGAGATAATGATTCCTTTCTTAGCAACTTTAGGAGATCGAGCTGCAAAACATCTCTGATAGAAATTGGGGTCAACAAGAGTGCTTAGGGCAATAAAGCCCCAGACTAGAGTAGGCAATATTCCTACATCTGATGTTACGGAGAAATAGTGAGGGGGAAGATTTTGTTGAAGAAAACTAATCCCACCAAACTTAAAAATAGAAATCAGAAGAACGGCAAGGACACCGGTACACATGGTGTAGAACTGAATCATATCTGATAGAACGACAGATCTCAAACCGCCTTTAAGGGAATAGCTTAGAACGATAATCAGCCCGACAAGCATAGAGATATTGAGGCTCCAGCCGCTGAGAGATTGGATAAAAATCCCAATACCAATAGTGTAAGCAATCGGGAGTACATTGAAAAAATTAAATAGGGAAGCTATTCTTGCCGACTTTGGACCAAACATCTTTCCAATGAGATCAGGTAGAGTTAGGGCTTCATAGTCTTTGACTTTATCAACGAGAAAGAAGGCAAAGATGAGGTAGGAGAGATACCAGAAACCACCTTGAGTAATAAGATTAAAGATTCCTTTCTCAAAGGCAATTTGAGTTACTCCAAAAATTCCTCCATACCAGGTAGCTACTAATGTTCCAATGAAAAGCGGAAGAGTCAGCTGGCGACCCATGACAAGGTGATCAATGATAGAGAGGCTCTCTGATTGATTTTTTCTTTGCCTAGCATTTCCAATAATGACAAACCCAAAGGTGAGAATGAGAATGAGTGCAAAAACAATCCAGTCTAGGAGGATGACCTCTTCGGCCATGGTGATATTTGACTTCAAGGTTACTCCTTACGAACGCCTTAACGTTTTCAAGTTCCTAGGGTCGTATAGAAATACCTCTCAGCTTGATAGTCTCAAGCTCCCCTGACCTTAACTTTTTTATCTATTACTTTAGGCAACTTCTTTTAAAAACTCAACTGAGCGATCTTCTGCCCAGAAGGAGAGTCCCTTGTTAAAGTACATAAAGCCAACGTGACCGCCGGTAGGTGTGATTTCTAGAAATAAGTTCTTATTCTCTTTGGCCTCTCTAATGGGAAAACACTGCTTCGTTAGAAAAGGGTCATCTTTGGATTGAACAAGAAGAGTAGGGATTTTCGTTTTGTGAATGACATTGATAGCACTTGCTTCATTGTAATATTCTTTGGCATCTTTGAAGCCATGCAAAGGAGCAGTGATGAGGTTATCAAAATCTGAGAAACGTTTACAGGCCTTTATTCTTTCAGGATCAATATCTAAAATTCCTAGCCTTTGTTTTTCTAAGGCTTTTTTTCTCATCGTAACGAGAAAGCTTTCCGTATAGAAGTTACCAAATTGTGAATTATCTAATTTTTGGATACTCGATTCTAAATGGATGGGGCTTGAAAATATTGCTGCTGAACATACTTGTGAAATTTCGCTATTACCATATTGGGAAGCATAGAAAGCAGTTAGATTTCCCCCTAAACTAAAACCAATAAGGTGTATTTTTTTATAAGGGTGCTGCGAAAGAGCATATTCCATTACTGCGTTGAGGTCGCCACAGGTGGCTGCATGATAGAAGTGATCCTTGCGGTTTAATTCCCCAGAACAGCTTCTCATATTCCAAGCGATAATATCATAATTATTATTTTCTCCAAGATGTTTCGCCATACCACGGATATATCCAGTGTTAGAGCTTCCCTCAAGGCCATGGGATAGAATAACTAACTCATCAGAGCCTTTTTTTAAGTGATCTAAATCAATGAAATCTCCATCCTTTAGAGTTATTCTTTCTCTAGATAACTTTATTTCAGGAACTTTTCTAAAGAAGTAAGGGTAAAGTGTTTGAAGATGACCATTATTGAGCATTATGCTGACGGGAAATTCTGATTTAACCAAGGGCATTTAATTCCTCCATATAGTATCGTTTATTTTCTCACACTTTAGTTAAGAAAAAACTATGGAAATTCCTTCGTCTATAGTTTGAAGGTATTTAATATTCTTAATAGAATACTATTGGATTTTAAGGAGTTAGTAATGAAAAAGAATACTGTATTGTTTTTATCGGCAATCACGTTTATTGGATCATGTGCAAAGAGTAAGATCGATAGAGCGAATCCGAATTATGCCAAGGTGGATTATGAGTCGGTGACCGCAAGCTTTGAGCCCTTGCCTGAAAAACTCATTGATTTAAGTTCTCCGGTTATGGCCTCTAGAGCAGCTCTTGGGAAGAGGCTTTATTTTGAAAAGCAACTTTCTCTAGCTGGAGATATAAGTTGTAATAGCTGCCACTTACTTGATCGCTATGGAGTTGATAATGAGCCAACAAGTCCAGGTCATAATGGTCAGAGGGGTGAGCGAAACTCCCCAAGTGTTTACAATTCAGGGTTAAACTTTGTGCAGTTCTGGGATGGACGGGCAAAGACACTCAAAGAGCAGGCCAAAGGGCCAATTTTGAATCCTGTTGAAATGGCCATTCCAGATGAAGCAATGGCCGTAAGTAGAATTAAGTCAATTGATGGTTATGCTGAGATGTTTAAAGCATCTTTTCCAAAGTCTAAGGATGCAATTACTTACGATAATATGGCAGAAGCTATTGAAGTCTTTGAGAAGAACCTCCTAACCCCAAGCCGCTTTGATGACTACCTAAAAGGAAATCGTGCAGCATTAACAGATGATGAAAAAGAAGGTCTCAGGCTATTTATGGATGTTGGTTGTGTGAGCTGTCATGAAGGGGTCAATATCGGTGGCAGCACTTATCAAATGATTGGCGCTGTTGTTCCATATGAAACAGAAGATCAAGGGTTGTTTGCTATAACTAAAGATGAGGATGATAAGTTCATGTTCAAAGTTCCTTCACTTAGAAATATTGAAAAGACTGGGCCTTATTTTCATGATGGATCTGTTCAGACTTTAGAGATGGCGGTAACACTTATGGGACGCCACCAGCTTGGAGTAGATCTTAAAGAGGGTGAAGTTGAAGCGATTATTTCCTTTCTTAAGTCACTAACAGGAGACCTTCCTAGAATTAGTGAAATGTAGAAACCTCTTGAAGTGCCCTTATGGGCACTTCATGGATAGAACCTAAATAAACTGCCTAAAATTTATTTATACATGCGTACCAAATAATTAACCGGTAAATACCTGTAATTTTTGGATGAATAGGACAAAAAAGACAGAAGTAAGAAATTTAAGGCCTGAAACGCTTCCCCAAGACGAACGTCTGTGCTACAGTAAATTTACTTTAAGGTTATTCCCTTACTCACGTGGTGCTAAAGATTCTTTAACACAAGCACAATGGAAAAATGATTTGAGCTGCATGCTTCTTGCTCAGTTAAGAAAGTAGGGGACGCTTTGTGTTTAAACTATGGAGGTTTATATGATTAACACGATTTCTTTCGAGAATGTAGATGAGAAGATTGCCCACCTACAGAGTCTTGTTAACATTCCTTCTATTAATCCAAGGGCCTATGACGAGGATGTAGAGTATTTTAGATTAGATTTTATTGATCATCCAAGTTATGGAGTTGGCTTCGTAGAAGAAGTTCTCAGTGAAAGAGAAATAAATGTTTTCTTTACTGGAGGACCTAGAATTATTGAGCATAGAAAGTACTTGCACGATAAAATTGCAAATTAGTAAGTTCTTGGCCCGCATTAAAGCGGGCTTTTTTTTGTCCAAATAGCTCTTGTTAATTTTTCCCTTTAGATGTTATTTCATTGTCACAAAGGTATAATGCTTGAATACGATCATTTAAGGGGTAAGTTCATGGCCAAGTGTAAATTTTGTTTGAAAGAAATTACGTGGATGAAAGATGGAAGAAAAAATGTACCAGTAGATCAAGATGGAGGAATTCATTCTTGTGAAGAAATGCAAAACTCACGTAGATCACTTAAAAAGCTAGAAGTTACAAGTCTAAGCCCTGAAGAAATAGCTAAGTACGAAAAGAGTATCAACGATAAGGCCAAGAAATAAGGCCTAGAGTGAGTAAAAGATTTAAGAGAATACATGTAGAGATTTCTAATATCTGTAATGTACAGTGTTCTTTTTGTCCTATAGTAGAAAGACCCAAAGAGATAATGGCAATCGATCAGTATCAAAAGATTCTTGATCAGATTGTTGCCCTCACTGATGATATTTGTCTCCACTTGATGGGGGAGCCATTGGCCCATCCATCGATAGAGGAAATCTTAAAGAGGACAAGTCTCGCACAAGGTAAAGTTCAAATTACAACGAATGGACTTTTGATTAAAAAGCTTGGAGAGATGCTTATTAATCAACCAAGCCTAAGGCAGATTAATTTTTCTCTTCAGGCGTTTAAAGATAACTTCCCACAGCGTCCTCTATCAGAGTATCTCGATCCAATTATTGATTTTTCTAATCTTTGCTTCTCCCAAAGGCCTGATGTTTATATTAATTATCGTATGTGGAACTTTGGAGACGAAAGCTTTAAAGAGAATGAAGACCTTATAAATTATTTAGAAGAAAAACTTAATTGGGACAAATTAAATCGAGAAGTGGATGTTTCCCATATTAAGAGCAAAAAAGTATTCAAAGATAAGAAGCTTTACCTCCATTTTGATTCACGTTTTGAGTGGCCTTCACCTCATTTTCCTAATCGTTCGGACAGAGGAACTTGTCAGGGGCTAAGAAATCACTTTGGGATTCATGCTGACGGCTCTGTTGTGCCTTGTTGTCTTGATAAAGAGGCCGTCATTACCCTTGGAAATGCATTTGAAGACTCCATAGAATCCATTATTGATGGCCCACGAGCAACTTCTATTCGAGAGGGGTTTGAAAAAGGTGTGCTTGTTGAGGATCTTTGTAAAAAATGTACCTTTATACAGAGATTCGACTCTAAACTGAAGTAGAGTTTAAAATCAAATTCTGTTCGCTAATCTGCTCATTAAGGGTCCAGAAATCATAGAGAATGCCTAGGCCAAAAAGACCACCCGTAATTAGGTAAATAAAGCCCCAGAGAAACTTTCCCATATAGAAATGATGTACACCAAAAATACCTATGAAGGTAAGAAGTGCCCAAGAGATATTGTAATCTATGGGTCCACTTGTATATCTAATATCAGCTTCATCATCCATTGATGGGATGAGAAAAAGGTCTATTACCCAGCCAATTCCAAGAAGTCCCAAAGTAAAAAAGTAAATGGTTCCACTTACTCTTTTTCCATAAAAGAAACGGTGGGCTCCAATAAATCCAAAGAGCCAAAATATATAGCCAAAGAGTTTACTGTGATTATCTTTAATAGTTACGATTTGATTCATAGTATCTTTAGGGTACTCCTTACATCATACATTGGCCAAAATCCCAGGATCTCTCTCTAGGTCCGTATATAAAAACAAGAGACCCTGCTGAGTCAATTTTTATCCCGCTTTGCTTACCCTTTACCTTATTAATAATTTCATCTAGGTAGCCCGGGTTAACCATTGGACAGCCACTGGACATAGCATAGGCCCTTCTCTTTGATACTGCCCAGTGCTTGTGTAAAACAACGGCCCTCTCACATGCATTATCATTTGTTCCTGCTTCTAGTCCGTGAAGAACTAAACTTCGTCCAAATTTTCCATTGTATTCTTGACCTGCAAAATAAAATCCTGAACTTGGCGCATTAGATCCCTTTTCGTTGGAAAAGTATTTGGCCCACTTTAGCGAATTCTTTTTATAGCGGGTAAAGAATCTTACATAGCCTGATTTATATCTACCATGTGCAACCCCGAGGGCCAATACATGATTAGTTTTTGTGTTAATAAGAAAGAGCCTTCTTTTAGTTCCTGGAAGGGTGTAGTCGATGAGTAAAACATAGTCGCGATCTTCAAGAGCAAGGGCTTCTTTAGCAAAACATCTATCGTTATCGTAGCTATGATCAGGTTGTTTTAAGGAGAACGGTTTATCAATATTATTTTCTACGAAGCATTGAATATGACTAAGGGCCTTAGTATTTCCTCCGGCCCTTTTCAAGTTCTTTGCAATTTTAGACCATTGAATATCGGCCATTGTAGATGTGGATAGTAGACTAATAAAGACGATTAATACTGCTTTCATATTCCCTCTTTTGTATGCATTTGTAGTATTTTAATGCATGGCAGTTTCTTTTTCTGGGAACGGAAACTCTTGCTCTTTAAATAGGGAAGCTAGCTACTATAGTCCAGTAGTAGGCGATGAAGCCAAAGAGAGGCCTGCTTAGGATGCTGTTGAAGAACACGGTGACCAATACCATCCTCTAAAGAAAAAGATTTTTCAATATTTTTAGGAATACGATTATAGAAATGGCGATGAGCTGCAATGGGAACAACGCTATCTTGGCATGCGGTTAATAAGTGAATACCAATAGGAAGATGGCCTATCTTTTTTAGAGTTTTATCTGTGTTGAGATCTAAAATTCCTAGAGTTAATTTGGTAAGAGCGCTCATGCGATTTGAAGTCCAGTTGGTTTGGTGATTAAGTCTTCCTTTAATCTTTGCTCCAAGAAAGTATGGAGGAAGTCCAACACGAGAGAAGAGTTTATAGAATGGATTATAATAACTTAGTCCATAGTACATACCAGTAAAGCCTGGCTTATAGGCCTTGAAGTTCGTTACATAAGGTGCAATAAGCCCAAGTCCGAGAACCCTAAGAGGATATTTACTTGTGTAGTGAAGAGCAACACCACCACCGTAAGAAAGTCCTACAATGAAAACAGAGCTTAAGTTATGTCCCTCTAAAACTTTTTCAAGGATTTGAGCTTGCTCATCAATAGATATCTTTGAAGAGTAAATGCTTCCTTCATCATCTCGAGTTTTTCCTTGGCCTCTTAAATCAATACCTAGAATTGACCACTTTGGATTATATTTTCTGAAAAGATTGAAAGCAGTTTCATACTGAAAAACACTATCGTCGAGTCCAGGTAAGATAACAATAGTTCCTAGATTGTCATAGCTTTGGTGATGCTCACCAAAGATTGTATGAACACAAAGAGTGAGCTTTAATCCAGGCTTGTTGATATCAATTTCTTCAACCCTTTCAACTAGTTTTTTAAGTGTTTTTCCGAGCAAAACCATCGCCTTTTTAAAGGTGTAAAATTATACATAAATGATAACAAAATTGTACAATAGTACAAAAAAGTGATGCAAGTTAAAATTATTGAGTTTAGAATATTGTCAAAGAAACGTGACTGATAAGGAGGTTGTCATGGAACAGATGAATGAAATTACTGGTGAAATCAGTACAATTATGAAGCGCTCATACGAGCAGGCCAATGAAGCATCAACAAAACTTACAAGTGAAGCGACGAAAGCTATCGAAGGTAGCCTTGGGCAAACTCGTGAGTTGATGGAGCTAGGCCTTAGAACTCAGAAAGCGATCTGGGGAGAGTGGCTAAAGACAGGTGAGACGGCTAAAGGTATGTGGGACGAAATGGTTCAAACATATACAAAAGCTTACGAGACTAAAGCACCTCTTAAAGCAGCGAAGTAAAAGCATTATGGCAAGTGCTCTGGACAAAACCTTTGCGGGAAAAGTCGTTTTAAATACTTCTGAAGATATTTGGAAGAACACGAAAAGAGCAGTGAATCTTTGTCGTCTTCTTACTAATCAAATAAATGAAGAAGTTGCTCCCACACCCTATTGGATAATAGGTCGTCGAGGGCGTTGCCGGCTTTTATTCTTTCATCCAAAGCCTGGAGTGGAGCAGAGTGAAGAAGTCGTTCTTTTAACTCCATCTCTAATCAATCGCTATTTTATTCTCGATCTTTATAATGGATGCTCAATTGTACAATCACTCTTGGATAAGGGGATTAGAGTGTACCTATTGGATTGGGGTGTTCCTCGCGAGCAGGATCAGTTTGCTGACTTAGAAGATCATATTCTTAGTTGGATGAATTGGGCAGTAGATGAAGTAAGAAGAGATTCAAAGAGAGACAAAATTAAACTATTTGGTCAATGTGTTGGTGGTACATTTGCTACGATTTACACGGCCTTATTTACTTCAAAGATAGAGGCCTTGGCACTATTAACTACACCGATTGATTTTAAAGTTAAGGGTGTATTGGGTACGTGGGCAAATCAATCGAAGGTTGATCTTGCTCAAATGGTTGATGTTTGGGGTAATATCAAAGAAGAGTTTCTTGATAAATCCTTTAAGATGATCCATCCCATGGGAGAATTCAAAAAGAAGAAGCATCTTCTATCACTGTCTTGGGATGATCAATTTATTAAAAAATACTACGCCATTGAAAAATGGTTGAAAGAGGGGATTCCTTTCCCTGGCAAAGCCTATGAGAGATTCATTAATGATTTCTATGTGGAAAATAAGCTTATAAAAGGAATATTTTCCTTAGGGGATCATAGAGTTGAGCTTGAAAATATCACTTGTCCAGTGCTGAACTTTTGGGCAGCGGGTGATTCAATTGTTCCTCCAGAGAGTGTTCGAGATCTGCAGAACCATATTTCTAGTGAGAGCTACGAAGAAGTAAGTCTAGGTGGAGGGCATATTGGTTGCGTGATTAGTGACAAGCATAGAAAGAAACTTACTGAGCACTTATCTAAGTGGGCAGATAAAAAAATAAAAGAAGAAGTTATTCATTAAAAAATAATAAAGGCGAGATGATATGTTTATTAAGTTACAAAAGAAAATGTGGGATGCGAGTTTAGATTTAACAGAGAAGAGCTTGAGTCGTATAATTAAAGATGATTCTTTTTTACAGTGGTCTTCAATGGGAATGAACTCGTCGCTTTGGTGGCAAAAAAACTTAGGTAAATTTGTTGATATTGGTTTAAAACAACTTAACCTCCCCGATAAAGAGAGTCTTAAGGCCATTAATCAAAGTCTATTTGAAATGGAAAGAGAGTTGGATCTTAGTAAAGATAGAATTAAAGATCTTGAGGCTGAGGTTGAGCAGTTAAGAGTTCTCATCAAGGCCAAGTCTGAAATGAAATCTCAAATGAAGTCCGAGGTGAAATCTAAAGAAAAGAAAATTGAAGTGAAAGCAACCGAGCTTAAGGCAAAGAGGATCACTCGTAAGAAGAAAACATCACCTCTTTACGCTTAAGAGTTACTTATTGACCGATGAGCTGTTTTCGCACTTGATTAGGACATCTTGAGTGATTGTTCCTTGGCGATTAAAGACATCTGTATTGGTTGTTGTGTTAATGATTTTATAGTTTCCATTACAAGCTTTTCTCGCATTAATATAGCATTGCTCAATGTGTCCGCACTTAATTAGAAAGTGAGGTGTACCGTCTGGACCGATTAGAGATGTCGGAGAGCTGCTGCATCCATAGGTGGCGCATAAGATTATACCTAATATTATATTCCTTAAAAAAGTCATTTGAGATCCTTTGCTATTTCTAGTTTATACTTCTTTAAGATTGCTTGCTATGGAAAATTAGTTGGATTTTGAGAGAGTGATATCCCCTACTAGATCGTAGGGGATAAGTATTGATTTGTTATGAATTAATGGAAATGGCCTCTTCCTCAGTGTCAGTACTATGAAGAGGAACCTCCTCTTCTTCAGTATTTGTATTTGTGTCGAGGTTTTGAGTAGTTACAGTTACAAAAGCTTTTTCAAGATCTTCTGAGATGACTTTAATTCCTTTCGGAAGCTCTAAGTCTTTACCATGAATGATCTGACCTTCTTCTAAGTTACTTAAGTCGACTTTAATCGCGTTAGGTATTTTACGAAGGTCACCTTCCACAGAAACAGTATCTATAGGCACCTGAATTGTATGGTAAGGACGAATCCATTCAGGGCTATTTTCTACAAAGACCTTCACTGGACGGATGAGTGTATTTTTACTGGCTCCACCTTCGAGTGCTTCAAGACTAAAGTGAATAAGGTCTTGCTTTACAGGATCCTTTTGAACACCTACAAGTACGGCCTGACGTGAACTCAGTTTTAACCCATTTAGTTTAATGACATCATTTCTTAATGCCGCTAGTTGTTTTACTTCTTGTTCTGGTAATTGTACTGGAACAGAGTATGAGTGAGAAAAACTAATGATTCCCGGAATTAATCCACTCTTTCTTAATTCTTTAGTGTTGGTGTTTAAATCTCTATTTTTTAGATGTACTGAAATCAAAATTTCCTCCATGTATGAATGTAAATTAACTTGAATCGTCATAGATTCGAACAATTCTATTCTCTCAAAATGGACGTAACTTTAATTCTAGGGAGTTTAAAGAAATTGTGAATATATCTACAAATTTATTAATAAAGTGCTAGAGGTCATCTTCTGGGCACTTCGATAGGCTAACTTTAACGATAATCATTACTAGGAGGAAATTTTGAATAACGATATGAAACAACTCATTCATCAAGGTAAAAGAATTGAATTTTTACTTTTAAAAAGTGATCGACCCGTTAAAGTAAGGTTAAATGAAGTTGGCCGCGTTGTAAAAGAGATGGCCGACGAAGCATCTAAGATGATCAATTCCAGTATCACAGATACAGTTAAGGAAGCCGAGAAGAAAGGACACCAAGTTGCCTTTAATGCGCTCGATACCAAGACAAAGAAAGAGCTCTATACCATGGCCCAGGAATTAAATATTTCAGGTCGAAGTAAAATGGATAAGAGTGAGCTCATTGAAGCCATTTTAGCTGCCTAAAAATAGAGCTTGAGTCCTCTTTTATAAGGGCTCAAGCTCTATTTTTTGATGATCTAGATCTAATCATATTGAAACCTGCAAAACATATGTCTTTGAGTGGGCACTCAGTCCAAGATTCGTAGTTAAATAACTTATTGAAATTGATAGAATTGATAAATTTCTCTTCATTAATTAAAAGAAGTCTTTTTTAATATATATTTAACTCACGTTAGGAATTTGATATGTCAGCTCGTATATGCGTAAAAAATCTTAGTTATAAAATACCTTATGGAGATTGTATTTTAGAAGACCTCAACTTTACTATTGAGGAAGGGGATTTCTATGGGGTTTTGGGGAAAAATGGAGCAGGAAAAACCACTCTGATTGACTTACTGCTAGGTAATCGTCCTATAACGAGTGGAGAGTTAAAAGTTCTTGGTGAAGATCCCATTCAAGTAGAAAGAAGTAATCAAGAAAAAATAGTTTTTCTCTCTCAAGAAGTTTCTTTGAAAGGAAATATAACAATTTCTCAATTTTTAAATTTTCATTCAAGTCTTTATTCAAGTTACAATAAAGAAGAAGAGCGAAGGGTTGCCCAATACCTTCAGTTAGATTTAAAACAAAAAATAGGAGCTCTTTCGACAGGGCAACAGAAGAAGGTTCAAATTGTTGGTGGGCTAGCTTCTATGCCAGATTTGATAATAATAGATGAAATTACAGCAGTTCTCGACCCGGAGACACGGGCTAGTTTTTTTAAATTAATTTCAGAACATAAAAATAATCATGGAGCATCTATACTTTTGGCCACCAATATAGCTGAAGACCTTGTTGAACGGGCCGATAAAGTACTCTTTCTTGAAGATCGTAATGCTAAAGAATACAGTCCAGATAGAATCCATGAACTCTTTCATTTGGATGTGGCCGTATGAATAAGGCAATGTTTATCCTGAAAAACCAATTTGACTGGCTTAAAAGAGATATTTTTATATTAATTATTATTAATGTAAGTGTAGGTCTTATTTTCAATTTTTATAGATTTAATTATCTTTTAGAATCTATTACGATTGCTGCCTTAGGCTTTAAAGCATTGGCCTTTGGTCGTTATGCTTCTATTATGCCTTCGGTTAACGCTGACTTTGATCGCTTCTCATGGAAGTACTTTCAAGGATTGCCTATTAATAAGCGAGAACTTATTTGTGCTCTCGCTATGTCGAGACTACTAACTACAATTCCTTTTCTTTTTTGGGTAAGTTCATTTTATTTTAAAGTGGCCGAAGTTTTTTATGACAAAGGCGATTTAACAATATTTAGCTTAGTGAAGCTCATTAGTTTTTTAATTCCAGTAATTTTAATAACAGGTTTTAACTCTATAGTAAGAGTTATAAACTTTCCTCGCGCTCAATTTCAAAGAAAGAATGCAAAAGAATTATTCTACCTCTCTACGAGGAATCTATTGGTCGGGGCTACGATAATTCTTTATATCTATTTAATTTATATATTTATGGATCGAATCTATGATTTTAGACTTAAGCAATACTTAAAGTTATTTGATACTTTTATTGAGTATTTTATAACTTCATGGTGGCTTCATCTAAGCTTAGTTTTTGGTGTTTGGGCCACTATGAATTATGCTTTGAAGTTATGGAAAAATGAAAAAATAAGTTACAAAAGGGCCCAGTGGTCACCTCGTAGAGATATTGGTTTGTCTTTGGCCTCGCTTGTTTTGATTGCTTTTCCTCTTCGGTTTATTGATTTCAAGACTCCTTCGGCCTTTCAAGGTGATCGTATTTTTAAGTTAGTTTATAGAAATGACCAAAGTGGTCTTAAATCATATATCGAAAGCAATGGGGAAAGAGTTCTCTCCATGAGAAATAAGTATGGATTTACACCTTTACTTGTAGCTGCTCACGAAGGGAATTTAGAAGTTTATAAAATTTTAAGGGCGTATGGTGCTAAGTATAATGGAGAGAAAATTTCCATGAAGGACTCTTATTATAATGGAATGAATATTTCATTCTTATCTGTTATAGGAAGAAATAGCGACCTTTTAAACTTAGTTCTCAAGGAGTGGGGGAACCCTAAGGATACACTTGCTGCTTCAGGAGATAATCTTCTTCACGTAGCTTCCAGCTTTTGTCACACAGAGATGGTTGATTCCTTAATAAAGTATGGGGTCGCTTTAAATAAAAAGAACAATAAGGGCTCAACTCCATCCCATATAATAGCGAGACAGCGCCATTGTTTTGGACCTCTTGTCGCCCTATATGAGGCTGGAGCAGATATTGAAGTTGAGGATAGTAAAGGAAAGAGGCCTATTGATCTAGCTAGTAAGAAAGGAAATCGTGAGTCGATCTACTTTCTAGAGAAGCACTCAAGAAGTCCGGCCTCACGATAAGCTTCTGAAATCTTGTAATTTAAACCCTGTAGGAATTGCCTAAGTAACCAATTTCACTTGGCATAATTACTGGTGGATGTTACTTCAGGTCATGACAAAAAAGATTCCAAATAATTGGGGAGAGCTTCTCCTACCTGTAGGTGATCACGATATGTGCTTGGCCGCCATTCATAATGGTGCTGATGCGGTCTATATTGGTATGCCAGGCTTTAATGCTCGAGGTAGAACTCACGATCATGGTCTCGATGAGCTCAAGGAGATGGTTGAGCTGTGCCACCTTTATGGTGTTCATGTTCATCTTGCCTTTAATGTTCTCATCTTTGAAAGAGAGCTTGAACAAGCAAAGGAGCTTCTCAAAAAAGTTCTTCCTTTGGGGATTGATGCCTTTATTGTGCAAGATCTTGGACTTGTTAAATTAATAAAAGAAATGGCCCCTTCACAAATTGTTCATGCTTCAACTCAAATGACAATTACTAACGATCTTGCGATGAAAGCATTAGAAGACTTAGAGCTTTCACGCTTTGTTCTAGGACGTGAAGTTTCTCTTAATGAAGTTGAAAAAATTCGAGAAAGGACAGATAAAGAGCTTGAAGTCTTTGTTCATGGAGCACTTTGTGTGGCCTATTCGGGTCAGTGCTTTACATCAGAAAGTATTGGGGGAAGAAGCGCAAATAGAGGACAGTGTGCTCAAAGTTGTCGCTTAGATTACGATCTCATTGTTGATGGCGAAAAGATGGCGACTCTTGATGAAAAATACTTAGTTTCTCCAAAGGATCTTTACGGTCTGGAGCATATCGAAAAGTTACAAAAGATCGGTGTTGAAAGCTTTAAAGTAGAGGGGCGTCTCAAGGGACCAAACTATGTAGCAAGTGTTGGTAGGCTTTATAAAAGCCGAATGATGAAAGAAGCACAATATGCTGAGGGTATCTCAAAGGCTTCTCTTGAGAGAGTATTTTCTCGTGGATTCTATTCTGGCTGGCTAGATGGAGTTGAACATCAACAACTTGTTGGTGGAGACTATTCAAGTCATCGTGGTCAGCATATAGGTGAAGTTATTGAAGCTGATCAGCGCTCTATCACAATATTCAGTAAGGAAAGCTTTGCAAATGGGATGGGTCTTTTCTTTGAAAACGGAGTTGCTGCTATTGGAAATGAAGCCGGAAAGGGAAGCTTCATTTTTAATGTAGAGGATTTAGGAAAGGGGAAGCAGAGAATTTCACTTGGGAGAGAATTTAAGTATAGCTCAGTTGAAGAAGGCTCTAAGGTTTATCTGAATAGAGATCCCCAGTTAGAAAAGAAGCTCTCTCAAAGTTATTTAAATCCTGAGAGGCAAAAACATATCCCATTAGAGGTTAGCTTTAGCGCCAATATTGGTGCACCAATGAAGTTGCGATTAAGCTCTCTTGATATGGATAGAGTGGATATCTCGGTAGAAAGTGAATATATTGTTGAAGCTGCTCTAAAGAAGGCAACGACTGTAGAAGATGTAAAATCAGTTATTGGTGGGCTATCAAGAACCGCTTTTGAAGTCATAAATTGGAATATCGAGGTGGGAGATGGAATATTTATACCTCAGAAGTTCTTGAAAGATCTTAAGAGGAATATGCTTGAGGCCCTTCACGAGAAGAGAGTTGAGCGCTCAGTTGAAGTTAGAGATATTGACCTATCCCTACTTCAGGGTAAGGCTCAAGAAAAGAGTGAGAACATAGATGAGGGTGGTTTTAGTAAACTTTCTCTTCTTATAAGGTCACAGCAGCAGCTTGAAGAGTTTATTGATCTAGTAAGAGAAAGTGATGTTAAAAATATTCTTTCTCAAATTATTCTGGATTATGAATTTGGAAAAGATTATCGCTCAGGTGTTGCCCTTATAAGAGAAATGGGTATTCCTGCCTTTATCGCAACAACACGTATTTTAAAACCTGGGGAATATCATAACCTTAAGGCCATAAAGAGAATTGCTCCTGATGGAGTACTTATTCGAAATTTAGGGGCGCTAGAATTTTTCAAAGAAGAAGCTCCAGAGCTGAAAAGAATGGGAGATTTCTGTCTCAACGTAACGAATTCGATTACATTCAACTATCTTATTGATAAAGGCTTTGACTCATTATCTTTAGGGCTTGATATGAATATGTGGCAAGTTAATGAAATGCTTGAAAATATCGATCCAAGTAAGGTTGAAGCATTCACCCATTATCATATGTCAGAGTTTCATATGGAGCATTGTGTTTTTGCGGCCTTTCTATCAGAGGGAAGCTCGTTCAAAGATTGCGGAAAACCCTGTGAGTCTCACAGAGTTTCAATGGTAGATTCCTATGGTGCTCATCACTACCTTGCTGCTGATAGTGAGTGCCGAAACACTATGTTCAAACAAGTTCCCATTTCTACCGCGGGTCTTATCAATGATTGGAGCGATAGAGGAGTTGGACAACTTCGCTATGAGGCCTTATGGGATACCGGAAGTGAAGTCTTTGCAAAAGTAAGTGCCTATGCAGATCTGATTAAGGGTGAGACTAGTGCACAAGAAGCTACTAAGCTTCTGCAGTCATTATCTAAAGAGGGTATCACTATGGGCCAACTTGATCGTAGGGATGCCTATCGCGATAGAAAGCAGGTTTGATAAATTTTAACATTCACGAGAAATAAAAATAAATTGGATTGGAAAATAGGCAAAAAAAAGCCCCGCAATTGCGAGGCTTTTCTTTTTAAACTGGTACTCCCAAGGGGCATCGTGCGGCAATGGTTGCCAGTGGCAAGCATTGAAGCACAGATGTTTGTTACTAAAGTGAATCCAGCCCGAAGGGCGCGGCATTCACGAGTACTAGAGATCAAATTGGATTGGAAAATAGGCAAAAAAAAGCCCCGCAATTGCGAGGCTTTTCTTTTTAAACTGGTACTCCCAAGGGGATTCGAACCCCTGTTACCGCCGTGAAAAGGCGGTGTCCTAGACCAGACTAGACGATGGGAGCATTTTTCGGATTAGCTTTCTAATTCAAGAATTGAGCTAAAAAGCTAATCCAAAAAAGTGACGCCCATAGGAGTGGTCACCAGTTTAGTTTAAAGTGGTGATCCCGCTGTGACTCGAACACAGGACCCTCTCCTTAAAAGGGAGATGCTCTAACCAACTGAGCTACGGGACCGACATCTTTAAAACGTGAGATAGAAATTAATGTTTCTTGGGAAATTTGTCAATTATAAAAATTAAGAAATAGCTATTTTTTTCATATCTAAATGAAGAAGACTTGTGCTGCGGATGGAAATTCGTTAGTCTGCGATATCTTAGAAAACCGTTAAACCGTACTGTTTAAGCACTATGACTGATAATTCAAATTCAGTGGCCCAAGGCCTTGATGAAAAGACAAAACTAAATAAAAAGAAGGTGGCATTTCATACCTTAGGCTGCCGCTTAAACTTCTCTGAGACGGGCTCAATTGCACAAGGATTTGTAGATAGAGGTTATGAAGTCGTAGAGTTTGGTGACTCAGCTGACGTTACCTTTATTAATACTTGTACAGTTACTGATGGTGCCGATTCCACTTGTAGAAATCTGATCAGAAAGGCCCATAAGTCATCTCCTGAAGGCCAGATTGTTGTGGCCGGATGTTACGCTCAAATGGACTCAGAACGAATCTCTAAAATGACAGGAGTTGATCTTGTTTTAGGGACTTCTGAAAAATATAAAGTCTTTGATTATCTAGAAGAGGATACACAGCAGTCAGTACATATCGATAAGACTGCATCTTTCTATGGGGCTGCTACTTCAGAAGCTGAAGGGCACACTAGGGCATTTCTTAAGATTCAAGATGGATGTAATTATGTTTGCTCTTTCTGTATTATTCCTCAGGCCAGAGGCCGAAGCCGTGCCCTTCCTGTAAAAGAGGCCATTGAAAATGCTAAGAAAGTTTTGGCCTCTGGCTTTAAAGAAATCGTACTTACCGGTGTTAATATTGGTGAATATGAAGTGAATACGGGTGAGAGGTTAACGGATCTTGTGTCCCAGCTTCTTGAACTGGATGGCCTTGAGCGACTAAGGCTCTCCTCGGTTGAACCTAATACAATCACCGATGAACTTCTCGATGTATTTGCGAGCTCTCCTAAATTTATGGATCACTTTCATATCCCATTACAAAGTGGGGATGATGATATCCTTACCCTTATGAGAAGGCGCTATACAGTAGAGGACTACAAAAAACTGATTAATAAAGTAATTGGGCGTTTTCCTAATGCAGGAATTGGTGCTGATATTATTTGTGGTTTTCCAGGTGAGACGGAAGAGCAGTTTAAAAATACTTATAATCTTTTAAAAGAGCTTCCTATTACTCACTTTCATGTATTTCCTTACTCAAGTCGAAAAAATACAATGGCCGCTAGAATGGAGAATCATATCCAGCATGGAGTGAAGAAAGATCGAGTTCGCACTTTAAAAATGTTTGGAGAAGCAAAACTTGCTCTCTTTGCTGAAGATCAAGTGGGTAGTTCTAATGAAGTACTTTTTGAGCGACTCAATGATAAAGGTTATTGGGAAGGTTACACAAAGAACTATGTTCGTGTCTGGGTAAAGTCAAAAAACAATCTTAAGAATCAAATTCGCCATGTTTACCTCAATGACTACAGAGAAGGTATTTTGTATGGCGAGATTCTCAATTAATTATTGTATATATTTAATAGGATTATAATAAAAAGGCTTACCTTTACCTGCTCGAGACTTTAGTTTCTCAATATCAAGATTAAGACTTCTTACCCCTAAATTAAGATCTATGGCCTCCCTATCAATAGTATTGATAACACCATAGTAATCTAAGTCCTTACGATAAAATTTAGATAAAGAGAGTTGGAAATTTGAATCCATATAGGCCGAGTAGAAGCCCATATTGGGATCATATACACGAAGGTTCCAACCTCCTCTTTGTGAGTTATCTTCAATACTTGTTACTAGGACAACATGAGAAATGGGCTTGAAGCGCTTTGATCCTTTTTCTGTCATACCAATAATCATCTCAGTATTATTTCCTGATTGAACAAGGGATTTAAAGTTCATAATTGAGCGATGATTAATTTTTTGTCTTCTCAGTAGCCCATCTTTGAATGATTGGAAAGGACTGCCGTTTAATTCATGCTCTATTCTTATGAAATACTGTGCGAGTTCTTCTTTATCAATGCTCTTTGTGAAGTCGTTAATATTACTAAAACCAGGAATGATGGCATATTGTCCTCTATAGACTTGATCAATGATTTTAATCTTGTCTTCACTTTCTAAGAGTTCCGACTCTGGAGAGAAGGTCGCTCTATTCATTAGGGCCTCTTGAACTTTAACCATTGCATAGCAAGCTCCGGCATAACCTTTTTTGAAGTCTGTCATATTATTGAGAGCAATGATGGATTCTTCGTGAGCGCCCAAAAGATTAGTCTTTGCCTTAGAGTTAGGGCGACTCATATGAAAAATAATTTGAATTTTATTCTTTAAAAGTTTTGCTGAGTAATTTATATGAGTAGGGGATATCCAATTTTCTTTTCTTGTAAATATGGCGGAGCCAACTATTCTTCCTTGGTAATAAATTTGATTATCTTCAGGGTTATAATCGAGGAAGTTCATATGAAGCTTCTTTGAATTAAAAGAGTCCTGTCTCCATCTTAACTCCAAAATAGGATTATCATTCTTAACATAGAAGGAGTGATTAAGATGACTTGGACGTTTATGACTATCACTGCTTCGGATCAAGGCCTTAGCGTGAATAATGGATGAATCATCGGTGCTATTGAGGAGCGCCTTGTAGTAGAGCTTGTCATTATTGGACTCTGTACTATAGAGCTTCTTATAGAATGAAAGAGCAATTTCTCTCTCCATTTGTGTTGGTAGAACATATGAAGAGTAGAAGGCCATCGATAATAACTGAAGGTAGGCATGTTTTTTAGAAAAATGATCCTCAGAAAAAAGACTTTCTTTGAAATCCTTCTTTGTAGTCATTTTTAATAGTTGAGATGCAATTTGAGAGCTGAAAATATCATCAATAATTGAGTTCTTAAGAGTTGAGTTACTTGGATGAAATACTTCATCTTCAATAAGACCTTTTCTTCTTAATTCTTTTTCAAGTCTCCATGGATGAGATTTTACCCCTAACTCAATGCCTGTTGCACTCTCAATGGCATCGGCCGCAAAAAAAGAGCAATTCTTGTTAAAGAAGCGATACTTTGCTGCTGTATCTTGATTAAAGAAGTTTTCAATATAGTTAACTAAGTTTGATATTTGTAACGAAGTCAAGTTAAGAGGATAAATGTAGACATCGCGGTCTTCTGACTTTGTCTTAGTTAGTTGATAATTAATAAAAGGCTCAATCTCTACTGAAACATCATAGGCATAGTTACCAAATAACCCTGTTCCTTTTGCATACTTCTTGAATAGTCCTTCATCCTGATTAACATTGGCCACAAATTGAATGTTGGTATCAAAGATTCCTAACTTTTCACCATTTGAAAATCTTAGTGCGATATGACCAAAGCTTGATTCACTGATCCCTTCTTTAGAGCCTACAAATACAAGTGATACTCTCTTGGAATTCTCTATAAGTTCTATTGGAATGGGTGACTCTGCAAAAGCAGAGAATGAAAAATTTAAAATAATAGTAAGTAAGATGAGTAGCTTCAATTTCATTTCCTATTTAAATCTTTTCACTATTTTAAATGGATTTTAGAGATGAGTAGGCTATTTTGAAGTTTTTATAAGAGGGTGTTAAAGAAATAGATGGTTGCGTAAGTTCTTGGAAATATTGATCTATTGCCCCCGTGATGGAGGCAATAGATTATGGATTGTATAGATTATTGACAGCCACCTGAAGCTTCAATTGATAGACGAACTTGAAGCTCTACATCTGTTAGTTCTTCTTGATCACTTTCACATAGAATTTGAGCAGCTTCTGATTCTTGATCAATCATAAGTGTTCCATCGTCAGCAAGAACAATAAGTCCTGCAGCAACACCAGCAAAAGTTGAAGTGGTTGAAGCACCAACAAGTCCAACTGGTGCAGCAGTTTCACATGCACCAGGTCCATTTGCGGCCTCGCAGATACCATCAGATAGGACGGCAACAGCAGCTCCTACAGCAAAAGAAGATTGAATAGTAAGAATGAGTGATGCAGCTAGGATAAGTTTTTTCATTATGTCTCCGTTTGGTTAGAAATATTAATTTTGCTAACGCTAACATAAATTCTTCCTAATTAAGCTTTGTTGAAAAAAAGGTAATAGGGGTGTCTTCAAACTATACAGTCTGTAACGTGAGCATTGGCCTAATTAATTCTTGAAAGGCTGATTCTTTGCCAAGGTTTTGTGGCAAAAAGAAATAGCTGGGCCTCTTTGTGTAATAAGAAAATTCTGTAAGTGATTATAAGTTGGATCAGGTCAAAAATATTCTTTTAGACAGTCCTAAGTTGTCCAAAGAGATATAAAGTGATTCTTGTGAAAACTTTTAACTTATTAATATTTCTAACCATTGTGACCCTATCAAGTTGTGAGATAGGTAAGAGTGATATTGTTTTATTAATTGGAGGATCCTCACAAGAATCACGACCTGAAGGGGCGGAAAGTCCAAGTATCGAAAAGAGACCGTTTATAATTGGTCGCAATAGTTATTTTATGATCCAACCTTATGACCTTGCATTAGGAGAAGATGGTGCCCTATATGTGAGTAGCAGTGCCAGTCACAGTGTTTATGTCTATAATTCAGATAGTAGCCTCAGGTTTTCTATAGGAAAAGGGTTTGCAGGAAATGGTCTTGATGAGCTAAGTTCGCCAATTGGTATAGCCTTAGATGAAAATGAAAATGTCTATGTTGTTGATGCTGGAAATCACAGGCTACAGGTTTTTAACTCTGAAGGGGAATTCCTATATACTATTGGATCTGCTGGTTCAGGTAATGCTCAGTTTACAAACCCCAGAGGAATAGATATTTCACCAGATGGAAAAATCTATATTGCCGATTATGGAAATCATCGTATTCAAATTTTAGAAAAAGATGGTACTTATATTGATCAAATTGGTACAGGAGCAAGTGGAAGTGGAAATAATGAGTTGAGTTTTCCTTTTGATGTTCATGTTTCCGATAATGGAGATATTTATATTGCGGACTATAATAACCATCGAATTCAAGTCTTTAATAGTGCCAAGTCTTTTGTAAGATCAATTGGAAGTAGTGGAACTAATGACGGTGAGTTTAATCAACCTATGAGTGTTGTCGTTGATAAAGATGATAATATCTATGTAAGTGATAGCTATAATCATAGAGTTCAAGTTTTTAATGATCAAGGAACTCATCTCTATTCATTTGGAAGTGTTGGTACTGGTGATAACGAGTTTTATGTAACAGCAGGGGTTACGATCTATAACGATAAACTCTATATTGCAGATGTAATTAACTCTAGGGTTAAGGTTCATGGTTTGAATGGTGATTTTGTAAATACATTAAGCGCAAGTGGAAAAGATGACGGAGAGCTCTATATCCCAACGGGTTTAAGCCTTGATGATGAAGATGATATTTATATAGCTGGATATCAAAACAATAGGGTTCAAAAGTTTAGCTCTACTGGGGTTCATGAGTTTTCAATAGGAACTACTGCTGCATCTGCTAGTGCTGGAGATTTTTCGCAACCTTTGAAAATCTTTGTAGATCAATATGGAGATATATATGTTACAGACTCGCTTAATAATAGAATTCAAGTCTTTAATCCTGATGGGAGTTTGAAATTTACTTTTGGAACCCTCGGGAATGGAAATAATCAATTGAATTATCCGACTGGTATTTATGTTGATGATATTGGGGATATATATATTTTGGATAATAATAATCAAAGATTGAAAGTTGTACAAAATGATGGAACTTATATTAGGGAGTTTCCAATAGGTTCTGATGCTATTGATGTTGAGCTAGATGCAAGTGGGAATATATATGTATGTAGCTATGGTTCTAGTTCAATTACTGTCTATGATAATAGCGGTTCTCTTTTGGGAACAATAGGCTCATTTGGTACAGGAGATGGGCAATTGAATAACCCCTATAGTGTATCTCTTTCTAAGAATGGGGATCTCTATGTTGCCGATACGTTTAATCATCGAATTCAAATTTTTGATTCTCAAACAGGTGCTTTCAAATCAAAGTATGGAATTAATGGGGTTGCAAATGGTGAATTTAATGCTCCAACGGATGTTCTTGTAAGTGACGATGGGAAGATTTATGTCGTTGATGGATTTAATTCTCGCGTCCAGGTCTTTAATGCTGACTGGACGCTTATTGAAATTGAGAATTAGAAGTAATTTTTAACGAATTTAATTTCAGAGCGCTCTGGTCCATAGGCAAGGATTCCAACCTTAGCACCAATGGCCTCTTCAATTAGAGATAAGTATTCTTTTAATTCAGTTGAGAACTCATCCGTTTTAAAGTCGTCGTGAAAGGGTTTCATATCTTTGAGAATGGGCTCAACTTTTGTGAGATCAATTCCAGGATAGGCACAATCTATTTCTTTACCTTGGTAACGATAACCTACGCAAACTTTTAGATCTTCGAGACCTGAGAGAACATCTACCTTGGTTAGAGCGATGGAAGTGATATTTGATGCCTTCACGGAGTACTTGAGAAGGGGAAGGTCAATCCAGCCGCATCTTCTCTTTCGTCCCGTGGTGGCACCGAATTCATGTCCAATGGTTTGAATTTTATCACCTAGGTCACAGAACATCTCTGTTGGAAAAGGTCCTTCTCCCACTCGCGTAGTGTAGGCCTTTGTGATACCAAGAACTTCTTCAACGTATTTTCCTGGAAGTCCTGCTCCTGAGTAAATGCCAGCAGCAGATGTTGATGACGATGTTACGAAGGGATAAGTTCCGTAATCAATATCGAGGAGAACTCCTTGAGCGCCTTCGAATAGAATTTTTTTGTTGTCAGCTACGGCCTTATCAATAAGGCTAAAAGTATCAGTAAGAAAGGGGGCAACAAGCTTTCCAAGCTCGAAAAGCTCTTCCACTTCACTTTCAATGGATGGAAATTCTGTTTTATAGAGATGCTTAAAAAGGATCTCTTTTTCGATCATATTAGCACGAAGTTTCTCTTCAAGACTTTTCTTATCGAGAAGGTCTTTAAGCTTAAGTCCTTTTCTTGAAGTTTTATCTTCGTAAGCTGGGCCAATTCCTTTTCCTGTCGTACCAATCTTTACTGGACCTTGAGATTCTCTTTGAGCATCCAGAATTTTATTATAAATGGTAATAACAGAGCAGTTTTCAGATATCTTTAAGCGCTCAGGTGTTATCTTAACCCCGCCTTCTTCAACATGGGCCAGCTCCTCTTTAAAAGCTCTAGGACAAAAGACAACTCCATGACCTACAACTGATGTACAGTGATCATGGAGAATTCCCGATGGGATCAAGTGAAGAACAATTTTTTGATCTCCTACGATAATCGTATGACCAGCGTTATTTCCACCTTGGTAGCGTACTACATAGTCGCACTTCGCACCGAGAAGATCCGTGATTTTTCCTTTTCCTTCGTCGCCCCATTGGGAGCCTATAATGGCCAGTGATTGCATTACGATTTTACCTCATTAACAACTTGGTTATTGATAAAAAATTCTTTCAATTGAGATACTGACATTTGTCCTACTCTAAGCTGAGCCTCTTCTGTTCCAGCGCCAAGGTGTGGAGTAAGAACAAGATTTTCAAGCTTTCTGAGTTCAGAGTCCGCCTCTAGGGGCTCTGTTGCAAATACGTCAAAGCCAGCAGCGTAAATCTTATTTTCCTTAAGAACTTTCGCAAGAGCGGTCTCATCAACGATCCCACCACGTGAAGCATTTACTAAAATGGCCTTTGACTTCATTTTTCCTAGAAGTTCTGCATTTACCATGCCACGGGTTTTATCCATTAAAGGTGTGTGAAGAGTGATCACATCACAAGTAGAGAAGATTTCATTTAAGTCAGCAGCTTTCTTTGCATAAGGAATATCACTACTTTCGAGGAAGGGGTCAAAGAAAAGAACTTCTGGCTCAAATCCCTGAAGTCTTTTGGCAACGATTTGACCGATACGGCCAAAACCAACGATACCAACTTTCTTGTTAGAGAGTTCAAGACCAGTGTATTTTGATTTATCCCAGCCACCATTTTTCATCGTAGCATTGGCATTGTGAGTATGGCGAAGGGCCGTAAGCATAAGAGCAATGGCATGCTCTGCAGCCGAGTTATTATTGGCGCCAGGAGTATTTTCTACTTTTACCCCTTTTGCTTCACAGGCTTTCTTATCAATATTATCTGTTCCTTCTCCTGCACGAATAACAAGTTTAAGATTAGGAGCTTTCTCAAGTGTTTCTGCTGATACAGATGTTGCTGAACGAATAACTAAAGCTGATGCCTTAGGAAGAAGTTCTGCGATTGTCTCTTGAGAGTTCTTTGGTTCTGGGTGAACTTCAAATTCTGAAATGGATTGAAGTGAAGTAAATACTTCTTTGTCCATACCATCGCAAACTAGGATAAATGGTTTCATGTGTGCCTCGCTATTGTTGTATTGATATTTGAAAATAGAAGATTTGTATTTTGATTGTTCATTTTTATGTCCTGGAACCCCAGAATTATACGTGGCTGAACAGTTTGTGGAAAGTTAGAATATGGTCTGATTGGGAAATAATTACGATGCTTTTTAGGTCCCATTAATACTGAGGATAAAGGGTATTAGAGAGGGGTTATAGGGGAGTTACAAGCAAATAAAAAAGGGAGACCTCCTGTCTCCCTCATTCTAATTCATGCTAGCTAGCAACTGCACGCAGTTCTAAATTTAAATGCAGTTGGTTAAGGGTTTCTTGAAACTCGTGAAGTCTTGGCAGGTTTCCGAAATGTGTGTTTTCGAATGAGTTCTGTGCAATAAAATCGAAGACTTCAATTGGTTTAGAGGACTCTGCATCTTTGCAAAATGCCCTCCAGTTAGAGTGACCTGACTTTTGATATTCCTTGAAAACACTTTTTACCATCTCTTCGCGAGTCATGACACCAATGCCAGCGACTTCATTGAAGCGATTAATTTCTAGGAACCAGACTTTGTAGTCAGATCTACGGTTGGGATGCTGATAGGTTTCTACAGCGACTGCCATCTTCATAAATGCCTCCTTTCTTCCTTTCCTTTGAAACGGAAATGCATTATTCCTTCGCAATGGGGAGGCACCAATCCTAGATGCGCTGCCTCTTTTCGAAGGGCACAGGTGGTGTGTGTGAGGAAGAACATCCTGTTCGGCCTTTCACCTGTTAATATTACGATAGCGGCCGCTTTGCCGATTAACACTGGGATTAAGTTAATCTTTACTTACGCCGCGGCAAGAAGCTGTAAGTAATATAGGGGCATCATAGGACCATTTGTGGAAAAGTAGGCTAAAAAGAGGCTTTAATTATACAGGCGTAATAGAGATTAGTATCTATTTGGCCCCGCATTATGCGTCATGCACAAGTTTAAGAAGATGGTCTTCAAGCTTTCTCAGAAGATTATCCGTGACATCAATTTTACGATACTTGATTCCCGTTAAATCAAAAATCTTTTTAGAGATACGGTTGTATTCTTTATCGTTATGCTTATCAGAGAGAAAGATAACTTCAGAGACTTTCTTGCTGGCAATAAGTTTTGCACACTCATTACAGGGAAAGAGGGTTACGTAGCAGCGTGACCCCTCAAGATTCTTGGTAGAATGAAGAATGGCATTGGCCTCTGCATGAACAACATATCCGTACTTACTATCTTCAAGGGAGCCCTCTTTGCTCCAAGGAATTTTCGACTCATCAATTCCCGCTACAAATCCATTATAGCCCATACTAATTTGATGGTTATTGTGATCAACAAATACAGAGCCTACTTTTGTTGAAGGATCTTTTGAGCGAAAGCTTGCGATCATGGCCTGAAGCATGAAGTATTCATCCCAGGAGAGCGGTGCTTGTGGCTTTTCATTTTCCATAATTAAACTCTCGTGTTTTCGTAAATAACTTCACAGGCCTTAAGTACTTCAGCTTTAAACTTCTCTTCAGCTGCATAACGGATTTTATCTTCAGCAAAGCGCTGATTAATATTTAATGCATTTCTTGCTTCAAGATAATTGAGATCTTTTATAGCTTCATAGAGATCGAAGACGGCCTTGATCTCTTCACTCTTATGATCTATTCCATCATAGCTAGGAAGGAGGTTGGCCATCCTCAAAGAGGCTTCAGAAACCTCGCATTGCTCTTGAATCGTTGCTAAAGAAATTATGCGAAGACTCTCTTTCAGATCATTCTGCTTTTCTTGAAACTTTGCCATTAATTCTTGTTTTTGTTTCTCTTTATCTTTTTTGATGCTCTTGAGCTGATCCCATTGTAAAAATACGGCATATCCAAGAAGAGGAATGATAAGGCCTAGGGCCACAAAGAAATAGACTTTATTTTCGAGTATGATTTCCCACATGATGTTTAAACATTACCGTTAGGCGCTTGGTTTCCATTGGCATTCCCATTTCCACGGTTACCATTGGATTTTTTCTTCTTCTTATTTCTTGGATTGAACTTTCCGTTACTATTCTTAGAAAATGTTTTCTTCTTCCCGCCGCTGCGTTCATTGTTTCGGTGATTACTTTTCTTTTTCTTCTTTTTAGAATTTTTCTTTCTAAATGTTGTTGATGCAGATTCATCAACATAGACATTTCCATTGGCCTCATTTGCATTGGCCTTATTGGCCGCTTTTGTTGATTTGAGGACTTTGATAGAATGATCTTTTCGAGTTCTATTCTTCCAGTCTTGAAATTCTCTCAGAAGATAGTGCTTCAGTAGACTTGTCTCTCGAACTGGTTTTACAAAAGAAGGTGTGCAATCAATATCGTAGACAGCTTGTCCTGAAAGGAAAGCATGACCAGAGAGTTTGCCACCATTGAAGAAGTGACATGAAAGTTCATCATCATCACGACCTGGACCCATTACCACAAAGTGGTCATGAGGATATTGAGCAAAGGGTTTTACCTTTGAGCGTATTTGCTTTTCTCTCTCTTTTTTCAGACGATTAATCAGCTTTTGGTCTTGTTGATCGATATAAGCAAACTCTTGCTTTTCAACATCGTTGAGCTGAAGTCTAATCCAGTGAACGGCATCGTCTTTATTATCTGAGATAAAGAGAAGGTCACCCTTTCCTTTAAATAGGGGAAATGCCCTAAGAGAAAATGGGTTTTCTTTAAGAAATACTCCCCAAGAAGTTTTTCTTTCTTCAAAGTTGAGAGTCGGTTTTAGTTTACCAATTCTTTCTTCTTTCTTTCTCATGGCCATAAGTGAATCTTTATAGGTTCTCACTTGAAGGTCATCGAGAGAGGCATCTTCATGTTTACTAGCAAAACGAATTAGAAAGCGTGGGAGTTCTTCTTTCAAGTTTTCGAAGCGATCGATATAGATCGTTTTTCCTTCGTTATTAAAGTGAACAACACCAGGTGTAGGGGTGAGCTCTGCAAGAAAGCTGAGGTCTAGTCCTGGATGTGTTTTATGTATTTTTGTAAGGGAAGGACCATCAGATGTCTTCTTTCCCTTTACTTCATAATAGGTGCGCTTAAAGAGCTCAGAACAGGCAACGGCATCGTCCATGGCCTTGTGATTAAAGGCAAGCTCAATATCAAGTAGTTCACATAGAGACTTTAGGTCGTAAGATGCGAGCTCTGGAAATTGTTTCATGGCGAGCTTTTGAGTACATTTTGTTTTACGATTATACTCAATGCCCATTTTTTCAAATTCGGTGCGAAGAAGCTCAATATCGAAGTCAACATTGTGGGCAACCAGTGAACAATTTCTGGTTAGGAGCTCAAGATCTTCAGCAATTTCAAAGAACTTTGGGGCCGTCTCTAATTCTTCCGGAGTGATACCTGTAAGTTCCAATATATCATTGGGAACCTCAAGCTCTGGATTAACCAGAGTAGAGTAGGTTTCTTTCAAAGACATATCGATGCCATCGTCCTCAAAAATGAGTACGGCGACTTCAATTATTCGGTTATTCGGCCTTGTAGATGATGCTTCTAGATCTATTACAGCGAATCGCAAGGCCTCTGGGGCATCTGTTTCGAGCATGGGCACAACTATAGACAGGAATGAGCAGTGTGCCAACTTAAAGATGAGTGTGATTTTGAAAAAAAACGATTTTTTACTTGTGATGCGCGTTAAAGTTTGCCTTTTTGCACCTCAATTAAATAACGACGGCTGATGATATCAAATAAATTCTTATCTTTTGGCCCATGATAGCCTTGAATGGCCTTACCACTTGGACCTCTAAGTACTCCACTTTCATCACGGTAGTAAATAGAGTCACTATAGGTTCTCTTTTTGTAACTATCACTTAAGCCTGAGAGGGATTGGGAAGCAATGCCTGACTCTTGAGAGGAAACATTATCTTCTGGTCCAAGAGAGAGTGAGTTACTTTTAAACCTTCTCTTTCTTCTTTTTTTCTTTTTATTATTTGATCTCTTGGAGTTTTCTAGTGCTGGTTTATTGGCCGCATACTTTTGTATGAGGTTTGCTGTTTGACCAGGCATAGAGCCTGTTTCTTTTATTGTATTGAGAATGGACTGAATTTCTTTACGAGTTTGAGGCTGATGCCTTTCAAAACCGGGATAGCGAACCATTGAGCCTAGAGTTTTTTCTGCAGTCTCTAAACAATTCTTTTTCTCACATTGGCGATAGGCCTCAGCTCTCTCCGTTAAAGCTTTCCATGCATCACTATTTGAAAGCACTCCTGCTATTTCATCGACCTCAAGACCTTGCTTACTTAGTTTCGTTGAAATTTCGTCTAGCCCCTCTGCCATATCATCAGAGTCTTGGATGATGGTTTCAAGTTGATCTCTTACGGGCTCATTCTCAATAAGAAAGGAGCTTTCATTGTGAATATACTGCTCGCAGAAATCGAAATTATATGAGGGGGCAGGAAGATTGTAGAATTGAGCTTCCCCAGTAGGCATCGAAACGCTGTATATAGCATTGAGATTTGAGCCTCTTGGCGAGTTGGCTTGGCATCCGCTTATTAAGCTCGCCTCGGTTGGCATTGCCGAGAGGTTTTGTTGAGAAATAGTTGACTTCAGCTGGAAGAAGTCACGAAATGTTTCGGCAGTTTTCTTGGTTCTTAGCATTCCATCTTTTTGGAAGTTTCCCGCAGTATTTTGTTTGTCTTCATTATTCTTAAAGGCCGCCAATTTATTATTAAAGAAGGTGATGGATGAAGCTTCATCTCCTTTAAATAAGGCCTGTTCCGCTTGGCCAAGAAGAACATTATCATAGGCCGACTCAAACGATTCTTGGTTGTCTGCTGTTTGATAATGGCCCACATTTGGGGTGATTATTTCTGAAGCAATATACTTGGCCGAAAGGTCTCCTGCCTGAGCAGCATCGAGCTTGCTTGCTGTTAGGCCTTGGGCGAGCTCCATTTCTGCATTGGGATTACTGGCAAGGCGATCCATGGAATTCATAATGAAGGCACTTGATCTGGGGTCGGTTTTAGCAGCTGCCCAGTTATAGTTTCCTTCGAAGTTCATCATATTTGCGACCTCATACTTTTGTCCTGTTCCATTAGGAAAAGGGAAGTCTGCAATGGCCTTCACATAATCAGTATCAGTAAAAGGTAAATTATTGGTAACAGAATTATTCTTGCCTAAATCAACTAAAGTCGAATAGGGAGCCGTTCCTTTCATAAAAGTTGAAAATCTTTCGGAGCCCATTTCTAGCGCATGAGCGTTTACTAAAAAGATACATTGGAGTAGAGAGAGAAGCTTCTTCAATTATCCTTCTCCTCCAAAGTCACAACCACTTCTCTCAACACCTTCAGGATCAGAGCAGTACTGACTAATCGCCGATTCGTCTGCATTAGGGCATGCCTCAGTGGTGGTCTTAATACAAGACTGAGTTGTAAAGGCGGCTTGCTCGTCTACTTTGGCCAAGAGCTGCTCTTGTTCGGCGGCCTGTTCAGCTTGTTGTTGCTGAAGTCTTTCATTTACAATATTTGAAGTTCCCGACATGAGAGACATATAGTCTCCTGAGGATCCGCCATTGCCGCCACCAGAACTATCACCATCTCCACTACTGTAGTCTGTTCCAGAAACACTGGCACCGGTACTTAAATGAGTTGTTGGGATATGTGAACACAGCCCACCTTTTGAAAATTTATTAAATCCTTCTCCGGCCATGGGGAGAGAGCCCATATTTTGAGAAGGTGCATTTATATTATGAAAATAGAGCCAAACACCACCATTTTCTTGTGTGTTAATGCCGTTGGAACCATCACTTCCCATATAATTTAAGCAAAGAGATTTCATGGCATGTCTTTCTAAGCCCAGACAGCCCAGCGTTGCAGGGCAAGGCGGAGAGTTACATCCATAGAAATCATGAAACTTATAAGTTTCATTTTGCATAGGTGTACTGAAATAAAATGAAGTAAGCGCCACATCTTGGGGAAGTCCAAGCTCTCTTGCCAAATTTCTATAGATGGAGGGATCACGACAAGAGCGACCAGGGATACAAGCTTCACCATTAACAATTGATGCAACACCATTTCTTCGCTTACAAAGATCAGTATCCATACTTACGCTTGAATCATTCTGGCCACTATTGGCCAAACGTGAGGCATATCCTGACCAAAGCTCTGTGGCCATTCCACCTTTGAAAGTTCCAATCCACATATTGGCCGAAGTATTTTCACCTGAAATTCCCTCTGCAACGACCAGTACACATGGGCAATCTCCAGATGAGCACTGAGACATATACGAAGTCAGTGAGGATCTCCAAACATCTGGGCTAATTCCACCTTGAGGTGAAGAGAGGAGGGCCGTGAACTGCGCACTCACTGATAGTGAAAATAAGAAGAATGAGGCGAATAATATTCTTATAATTAAACTTTTCATCTTTATAAATAAACCCTTGGTATTCTTTCTTTTCGGAAAGTTATTAGCTTCATCTTAATTTTAGGCTATTTCTAAAGGAGGATTTCTTAAGTGCTTGAAAGTATTATGGAAGAGGGGGGCTTTTTACCTATTATTAGAGGGATAGAGTTTTTTGAGCCTGTCTAGATCTGTTGGCGTTGGACGCTCAAATGGGGTGGAGAATTGAGTTCCATCAATTCTTACCATACTGTAGTCGCTGGTATTACTAAATGCCTTAGAGTCGTAGAGCATGATGGACTCGAATTCAAAAGGGATGGAATCTAAATTTTGAAAAGGTTCAGGATAGCTTTCGGCAGAGAATTTCTCAAATTGGGCCCAATTTTCTTCATTAATATTTTCCCAAAGGACTTCTATGAAGTCGTCACGATCGGGTCTATTTTGCTCATGAAAAAAGCCAAGAACGTGAAAAAGCTCATGATAAATTTCCTTTTCTGCACAACCGGGTGAGAGGCTTACATTGGTAACACCAAAGCGAAAGCCAACATTGGCATAGCAATGCTGTTGCCCTCTTTTAAAGAGAACAAAGTTTTCTTCATGATCTTTTCTTGGGTGAATATCGAGATGGGCCCATTGGTTCAGATTTTCTATAATATTTTTGATGATTTGAATTTGCGTTGGATCATCGAGTGAATTATCGATCTCGTAGGGAATACTTCCTTTTGGCCACAGTTGAGGTGGAGGAATATTTAAAGTTTTATCACCAGATTGATAGGCATCGAGATCTGTGGTGGAGCCTACTATAAGATCGCCATAGGCAATGATCATATCATCATCGATCTTTACTGTTCTTGGATAAATTTTTCCTTGTTGATCGACTTGGGCAATATGCCTTTCATCCAGTGGGGCGGCCGCAGATGAATCATTTTTGTGTATGGGCAATTTTTCCAATTTCTTTGAAGGCTTTAATTTCGAAGGAGCAGGGGAGAGCGGACGACTTGGGACTTTCTTTATTGGACTAGGTGATTGATGGCTTGCGTATCCTTCGAATTTTTCACTAGGGAATTGCTCGCTACTTTTTTCAAAGAAGAGTTTGTAACTAATAGCGATGATGAGAAGAGTTGTTGAAAAGACAAAGAGTTTTTTCATGAAGAAACGAAGAGGCCCAACATTCGCTGGGCCATACCTTTAATTTTTTAATTCTTTCTTTCCTAAGTTAGTTTAGGAAAGTGGTTCTAAGACCAATAATTGTAATATAGCTTTACCAATATAACGATGACAGGTCTAGTTATTAAGATCAAATAGGACAAGAAAATCTATTTCTTTGTAAAGCGTCATGTTGCAGTGCTTTATGTAGTGGAAAATGCTTGAATGAAAAGCTATTCTTAACATAATAAGGTGAAGTAAATTTTTTAAGGAAAACCCCAGCCAATGAATAAATGGAAAGGCCACAAGCAATTCTCTCTCATATTTGCGACTCTCAAAATGGCCTTGGCCACATTTTCTAGCCGTATTCTTGGACTTGTTCGTGAGCAAGTGATGGCCGCAACATTTGGAGCTTCTGGAATTACCGATGCCTTTACCGTTGCCTATCGTGTTCCGAATATGTTGCGGGACTTATTTGCAGAGGGTGCTTTTAGTTCGGCCTTCGTTCCCGTTTTTACGAAAGCAAGATTAGAGAGTGAGAAAGCTTCGAGAATTCTTCTATGGTCAATGTCCATTCTCTTGGGCTCAATGACGCTTGCAATTGCGGGAGCTGTTATTATTTGGGCGCCACAAGTTGTTGGTTTGATGACAGATGATCAATTTATTGCAGATCAAGAGCGCTTTGAAGTGACTGTTCAAATGGTAAGAATTATGGCCCCTTTTCTTACTCTGGTCAGTTTGGCCGCTCTCTTTATGGGAGCACTGAATTCACTAAAAGTTTTCTTTGTTCCCTCACTAGCGCCCGCTTTATTTAATGTGATTATGATTGCCTCAATGGTTGTACTTCCTCCTTATGTTGAGGCCAGAGGTGCTCATCCCATTATTGCTTTGGCCATTGGTGTGATTGGTGGTGGTCTTGCTCAGATGTTGATTCAAATTCCACTTCTCTTGAAAAAAGGTTTTGGTCCAACAGGGGAGTGGGAGCTTATTGGTCCTTATACAAAGAGCATCCTAAATCGCTTAGGAATTGGAACGGTTGGGGTTGCTGCTACTCAAATTAATATTTTGATAACAACTATTCTTGCTACAGGTACCCAGCTTGGGGCCGTGAGCTGGCTCACCTATGCCTTTCGTCTTTTTCAATTTCCTGTGGGGATTCTCAGTGTTTCTATTGGAGGCTCTAATTTAGTCCATTTTTCTGAAGCATGGAAGGCCGGAGATGAAGAAGAAGCGAAGAGGACATTGGCAACGAGCTACCTCTTCAGTTGGCTAGTTATACTGCCAGCATTTGTGCTTATTATGGGGTTGGCCCAAGAAACAGTGCACCTTATTTTTGAGCGTGGAGCTTTTTCAAGTCGGGATACGACCCAGTCGGCGATGGCCCTAAGGCAATACCTATGGGGGCTTCCTTTCTATGGGCTTTATAAAATTTTTGGTCCAACCTTCTTCAGTATCGATCGACCGAAGATTCCTGTTTTGATTTCAATTACCTCGATTGGTGCTAATATTATCTTTTGTGTCCTCATGGTTCCCCAGTATGGGTTTTCCATTTTGGCCCTTGGAACCAGTCTTTCCATGATGCTCAACTGTGGTCTGCAGTCTCTTTATTTACATAAGCATCTTAGACTAGGAGCGAAATTTTTTATTAATCTTAGGCTTATTAAGTTTTTCTGTGGCGCTGTCACTTCTTGGTTTGTTCTGGGCTGGATTCGTCCTCAGCTCTATAACTTTAATGCACCTCTTGTGCTTCGCGGTGTTCAGTATGCTTCATGTTGTATTGTTGCAGTGATTACTTATCTTGCTGTGCTTTTGATTCTTGGAGAGTCAAAGAGTCTAAAGTCTTTTCTTAATAAAAAGAAATAAATCAGTAATTCTATGCTTGTAGGAGTTGCTTCAATTCGTTAGACTGAAATTAGTATGTTATAAGACCTATTTTGTTGGGTTATTAGAGGATGTGTTCATGAGAACTGATTTTGACACGCTACGCGCCCTGTCTATTTATACAACGAATGTATTAGCAGAGAATGGAGTTATCGAATTTGATATCGCCAATAGAGAACCTCTTATTGAGGCCATGGCCACTGAGTATGGAGTTAGTTTCGCAACTGACGAAGATATTCGTGATCAGGCCATCGAAGAAGTTGAAGATAAGATGGGGGTTGATAACCTTCCTGAAGATGTAACTGAAAGTGAAATGTTTAATCACGCAAGAAAAGAGATTATTAAGTCTTTTTCTGGTGAGAATATTTCAGGTTTATATTTAGTTGAAAGTTTGCATCAAGCTGCAAAGAGAATGACTTCTTTCTTAATGGAATGTGATCTTATTGATGATGTTTATGGAACTGATGAAGATATTCATTCTTTTCTTGTTAAGAAGATTAGAAGCTTTTCTTCAAAAAGAAATTAATTAGAATTTAGATTTGATTATATTTAAGAGGCTCCTTTATGGGAGCCTTTTTTTATTGATTCTTCTTTATTGATTCTTCTTTGATTGATTTTTCTTAAGAGAAAACATCATTTCTTCAAAGTATGGCCCTTCGACTAGACCATTAAGAACTGAGGATAAGCTTGTCGCAAATAAACAAGATCCTTCAATATGGTTGCGAACCAAGAAGGCATCCAGATAGCGCCTCTCTATTCCTGATTGAGTTGCGGTACCTTCAATACGGACAACTTCCCATTCACCGTTTGTAAATTCTGGTAGTTGTTTAAAGTCCTCTGGTGTTTTCATATCTGAAGCTTCCAGATCAAAAACGATTTCCATTTCTTCAATGCGATTTTTGAAATCTTCTTCTAGTGAGATTTCTTTATTGAGGTGATCTTCATAGTAGAGATTTGCGGCCCACTCGTAGCGAGTATCTGTTCTTTCCCAGCGAATATGATGGTCTTCTTGTACGGTAATTCCCCACCAAGAAGGATAGAGAAGTTCGAATTCGTGAAAGAGTAATTTCTTCGCACTCTCAAGAAATGTACTCTTCTCCTCTTTTACTACAATGAGTGTGTAGGCAAGGCCGAGAAGTATAAGAATAAGAAAGAGCCAGCTGGCCCAATGGTCTAGGAACATAGGGGGCATATTGCCCAGATATCATAGGGTTGTAAATATGATTGAAGTTACTATTTTCGTACTATCAGTGACTTAGCTTTACATCTTCGACGTAAATAAGAAAGTCTTTAGGTTGGCTAAAGTTATTTTTCGAGTTCTCCGATAGTTACATAGAGAATTAATAAAAAGTCTTCCGTTTGTGGTGATGGAGGGCGCAGTGGAGCTAGATTATGAGCTTTAAACAGAGAAAGAACTTAAATATTAAACTTCATAGCAGAACACTTCTGCTGGGACTGATGACCCTCTCGTTTTTTCAGACAGAGATGGCAAAGGCCCAGAGTGGTTTTGAATATTGTGATGAAATTAATCAGAACCGATATCAAGTAGAGTATCAAGCTTGTTTAAGAAGTGAGATTGCAGGTAATGCTGGTGTCGACTGTGTGGAGTGTTTATTTTCTCAACAGCAAGAATCAAACCCATGGCTTGAAGCACTAGGTATTGTGGCCGGTCCACTTGCTTACTTTGGTTCAGCTTATGTGGGTGCAAAGTATCAATATAAATCACAGAAAGCTTGGGCCAGTGCTTATGAGTCTGGTTACAACGCTTGTACTTCTCAATTCAATTCAGCTCTTGATTATAATATTTCTTCAGGGGCAACTTCTTTAACACCTGATGAGATGTCAGGTCTAATGGGATCTTGTAACGGTAACGGCCTTGGCATGTACGCTGGTTACGGTGGTCTTGTTGGAAATGGTTATGGAGGCTTCGGCAACCCTTACCTTAGTGCTGGTTACTCAGGTGGCTTCATGGGCGGAATGATGGGACCATCATTCGGTATGGGCATGGGTGGCATGGGAATGGGTGGACCAGGACTTGGTATTGGTATCGGAATTGGTGGTGGTATCGGTCTAGGTGGACTCGGTGGAATGGGAATGGGAGGCCTAGGAATGGGTGGTCCCGGATTTGGAATTGGCGGAGGCATCGGTATTGGTGGCGGTATTGGTATGGGCTATCCCGGAATGGGCATGGGCGGTATGGGTATGGGCTATCCAGGTATGGGAATTGGCGGAGGTATCGGAATCGGTGGTGGTATCGGTTTAGGACTCCCTGGAATCGGTGGTGGAATGGGTATGGGATATCCAGGAATCGGCGGTGGAATTGGTATTGGTGGCAGTCCGTGGGGCATGGGTTACGGAATGGGTAACGGCATGGGCGGCGGTATGGGCATCGGCCTTGGTGTCGGTGGACTAGGTATGGGTTACCCCGGAATGGGAATGGGTGGTCCCGGATTTGGAATTAGCGGTGGAATTGGAATTCGTGGCGGAATTGGCGCTGGAGCAGGAATGGGTATGGGATATCCAGGAATGGGAATGGGCGGCCTTGGAGTATATGGAAGATCACCTTATATAGGTTTAGGTGGTGGAGTTAATGTTGGACTTGGTGGCAATGGTGGCTGGGGCTACTCAGGTGGCGTTGGAATGCCGGGGATGACTGGAATGTACGGAATGCCAGGAGTAGGTCTTGGTGGATCTGGAATGATTAATGGAAATATCGGTTTAGGAAATGGTTACATTGGCGGTATGTACGGTAATGGTATGGGTGGTAATTGGCATCCATCGGGAAGTTACTACGGAAATACCGGAGGTAATAACCAATATTGGCAGCAACAGCAACAGGCCCAAATGCAAGCTTACGGGCAGGCAGCGGCAAGTAGTAGTATTGCTAACCAACTAAACTCAGCTAACTATAATACGGCCGCAGGAGCATCGAGTTCACTTTACAATAACTATATGCAAGCAGGACAGGCCTACGGAAATGCCCGTGGGAGTTATGGAGCTTATGGTAATGGTCTTGGGGGCTATTATGGAGGAACTCCATATGGTGTTGGATCAATCGGAGCTAATTTTAGAATCGGTGGTTATGCTGGATTTGGTATGTAATAAAAAACAAAATGACTAAATAGAAAGGCCCTCGTTTGAGGGCCTTTTTTTATGCTCTATAGCTTGTTGTGAATCAACGTCTTAACATCGTGACGGAAGATAACTTGAACCTTATCCGCATCGATGAGCTTGTCCACGATACCTGGACCAAACTTTGGATGGTCGATAATATCGTTAAGTTCAAACTTTGTTTTGATACTATATTTTTGTGATTTAGAAGTTGCTGAGGCAACCTTTTCTAACCAAATATCAGAAATTGAATTTTGAGTTGTTTTCTTTGAAGTGGTTCCAACTTTTGAACCTCTTTTGGTCTTACTTGCTTTAACTGCTGAAGGGTCTTTATAGGCGTGAGTTCCTTTACAAGTTTTACACTGAACTTTACCGATAACAACATCACTTTTCATCGTAACGATAATATGGGCCAGAGTTAATTTACATTTGTTACAATAGGAAAGTACTTCTTTTCCAACGCTCAACTGAGTCATGAATATCCTTGGGTGATCATAAATGAGTTATCTAAGGTAATTGAGCGGTGCTGCAAAGTAAAGACTAGACGCAATGAATAATAACGTTTGTTTTAAGATTTTGTAATATATTTAGGTAATATGGATAAACTAAGTCCCTACATTGTTAAACTCCAAGAAAAGGCCCGATCATTGCCGACAAAACCGGGTTGCTACTTGATGAAGTCGAGCTCGGGAAAGGTTATTTATGTAGGGAAGGCAAAGAGTTTAAAGCCTCGTGTTTCAAGTTATTTTCAACAATCGGCGAAATCTCCTAAAACAGAAATTCTAGTTGGCCACATTAGAGATTTTGAATTTGTGTTAACTGATACTGAGGCGGAAGCTCTTATTCTTGAAAATAACCTCATCAAGAAATATAGACCTAAGTATAATATTCTAATGAGGGATGATAAGTCTTATCCCTATGTTTCTGTAAGTTTAAAAGAGGACTTTGCTCGTCCTCAATATGTGAGAAAAGTTAAGCGTGATCGAGACCATAAAGTTTATGGACCCTTTGTTCATGGTAGTGGAATTTCTGAGGTTCTTAGAATTTTAATGAAGTCCTTTCAGTTGAGAGACTGCACCATGCGTGAGTTTAACTCAAGAAAAGAGCCCTGCTTACTTTATCAAATCAAGCAATGCTCAGCTCCTTGTGTAGGTAAGATTTCAAAGAGTGATTATGACAAAGATCTTCAGTTAGCTCTTAACTTCTTTGAAAGTAAGCAAGCTAAATCGATTGAAGTTCTCCAAGAAAGAATGATGGAAGCTGCCGAGAGAGAGGAGTTTGAGTATGCGGCCATGATTCGAGATAATATTGAAGTCCTTACTCGCTTTAGTGAATATTCAAAGCAAGAAAATGTCGAACTTCTTGGTGATTTTAAAAATGTCGATATTCTTGCTTATTATGAGGGAGAAATTGAAGTTGAAATCTCTGTTTACCTCATTAGAAATGGACTTCTTCTAGGACATAAGAATTTTCACTTTCCCGTTGTTGACTGTACTGAATCTATTGAAAGTGAAGTTATTAACTTTATGTTTCAATATTATACGTCGGGGGGAGAGTCTCTTCCTGAAGTTGTCGTTGTTGACTTTGAAAAGGAAAATAGAGATCTATTTAAAAAGGCGCTAAATGAATCTGAGAAAGTGAAGGTTCTCAAAACAAAAACATCGAAGCATAATTTTACTTCTCTCATGAAGCTTACTCTAGATCATGCAAAAGAGCATCAAAGGGTCAGAAAGGATAATGAAGAGTCTGTTTATGTTGGACTTAATAAGTTGAAAGAACTCTTGGGCTTAAAAGAGCGCCCAGTGGTGCTCGAATGCTATGATATCGCTATCTTTCAAGGTAAGTCTCCTACGGCCTCACAAATTGTTTTTCGTGATGGAACTCCTGATAAGAAGCAGTATCGATATTATCACCTACAAGAATTGGAGGAAGGTAATAATGACTTTGCAATGATGAAGGAAGTTCTTGATCGTCGAATGGACAATGGAAATCTTCCAGACGTTTTTATTGTTGATGGTGGAAAGGGACAGTTGGGAATTCTTCAAGGTGTCCTCAAGGATAAAGGATTAGATATTCCCGTGTGTGCAATTGCTAAGTCAAAGGCCAAAGGAAATTTTCAAAAAGAGACTGTCACGAGAAGTGAGGAGAGACTTTTTATTCCAGGGAGAGCGAATCCTTATTTGCTTCATAAGAATAAGTCTCTATTTCGTATCATTACTCAGATGAGGGATGAGGCCCATCGCTTTTCACGTAAACTTCACCATAAAGCAGAAAAGAAGAGAACTTTCTCTTCTTGGCTTGATCAAGTTGAAGGAATTGGACCTAAACGCAAGAAAGAAATTCTTCAAAGCTTAAAGGTAAGTAAAAGTGAATTGGCTCAATGGGATAGTGGGAAGATAGCGAGAGAGCTTGGAGTCTCGTCAAAAATTGCTATAAATATACTGCAAGTACTCAATGACAATAAAAATTGAGAAGTAGAATAGTTGGCCCTTGATAAAGCATAAGGGCCAGTCATCGTTAATTCAAAATATGAATGAGCTTCTTATTGCCACCACCACATTCTGGACATCTTGCCGTCTCTTGAACATAGAGGTTTTTATAATCTGATAAGTGGGTGAAGATTAGTTTTCCGCCACATATATTGCATTCATCAATCTGCTTCTTTACTTGGATGGCATCACCGAAATATTCTTCAAATCGTTCGAATCTAAAATCGACCTCTTTGGACATTGTCATTCTCCTAAAAGTGGGTACTTGACCCGTTGCAGGTTTTCTACCTAGAAATAATTGAGGTCAACGCTCCATAGGCTTTACGCATAAAGGCGAAACACCCTGACCATCTGGGTATACTTAATTTTCGACATTGAAGCGGGATTTCTTTACAGAATCGAGAATAAGTGGGATTTAAGGGAGATAATTACCCCTATATTTAGAGTATTTACCCTGATGTCCGACAATATTTATCTAAAATTGAGAAAATCTGCCCAGCATAATCAAAGAAAAGGAGCTTTCCCTTTTCCAAGTTATGCTGAAGCCCTATTTTCGCAAGTATTGGTAAGCAGGCAAGCTATATCGACTTCGTTCGAAAGACCTGCGAATAGGACACCTGTTGCTCCTAAGGGTCCTGAAGTTGCTTCTAAGGAAGTCTCTCCCAAGGCCCCAGTAGAAGAAAATACAGAAATTTCTGAAAAGAAGAAACTCCTTCAATCCTTTGATCAATATATTGAAGCTGAAATGAAAGATAGTGGCTCCAAGAAAGTAACTTTTCCAGGTGGAGAGGTAAGTGCTAGCGATGCAGTGGTTTCTTTTTCAGATGGCGCAATAATTGAGCTCTCTTCATTAGAAGAAAAGGCAGGTGATAGACCTGTTATTTACGATTATGAATCATTTGAATCGAATGAGTTATCTATTCTTTTTGTAGGCGAGCGACCCAAAGATTTTGATGATGAAAACCCTAGGGCAGACCTGCTTAGTAAAATGATTAGCGCTATGAAATTGAAGGAGCTGGAGTTTTCAAGAGTTTTCTTATCTAAAGATACTCAGATGGCCCAGTCGGAATGGTATCGAGTCCTTCAAATGCTAGATGGTAGAATGCAGCTATGTGTAGTCCCTTTGGGTGCTAAGGCATGTAATACGGTACTGGGTACCAAAGAGCGTCTCTCTAAGATTCATGGCCAGGAGTTTAAGTTCAGACTCGTTGGTAAGAAGACTCAAATTGATATGAGTGTTTTTCCTGTTTTTCACCCTGATTTTCTCCAGATCAATCCCAATATGAAGCGCTCGGCTTGGATTGATCTTCAGAAAGTTATGACTCACCTAGGTATTGAATAGATCGTAAAGTTATCTAAGTACCTAAATCTTATGAAATCACCTCTGTATTTGTGCCTTGAGAAAAATTCAGTAAAAAGATAGAATACTAAAGAAGTTAAGTGGTTAACCTAAAATAACCACTGTCGCCACGGAAGGGCGATTATTGTTTGGGACCATGGAAGGGAGCCCTCGATTGAAGAGTATTATTTGGATTTTTTCCATTCTTTTATTCATGCCACATTCTAGTGCAAACTTTACTAGGGTTTATGGAAAATTCTTGCAGAATAATAAGGCCTCTAATGGTCCTGAGTTTCGTCAAGGCAGCTCTCCAAGAGTTAGAGTGCTTGTTCAGAAGTCGAGAAAAGACGTCTCTATTTCCGGACTAGATTTAAATCGTAAATTCCACTTAAGTAATCGCACGACTCGTTTTGAAGGTAGAAAGAAAATAAAGTTTAAGTGTGCACAGTTAAGTAAGGCCGAGTTCAATCGACCTGTTTTGCTTGCCTCTCTTGGCTCAAGTGCTGGGCTACTAACTCTTGATAATGATGAAAAGTTTAATGGCCTACTTCATGTTGTTAGCTCTAAAAGCAGTGATAGCTGTGACATTGTTCATGAGACAGATATGGACACCTATATTGCAAGTTTATTGGCCAAAGAGATGAACTCAACTTGGCCCGTCGAAGCGCTAAAGGCTCAGGCCGTGGCCGCTCGAAGTTACGCTCTCAATAAAATGGAAACCGGTCAGGTAAGAAAAGAAGCAGGATTTGAAACTTACTATGATCTTGAAAGTTCAGAGAAACATCAGGTTGCAGGAAGTTTCTTTGATGTAAATCGTAATACTAGAGATGCTTCTCTTAGAACATCTGGAGAAGTTCTCGTTAACTCCAAAGGTAAGATCTCTCCCGTTTTCTTTCATGCTAAGTGTGGAGGGCAAACATTAAGGCCTGCTCATGTATGGCAAAATAAAGTGGATAGCTACACTTCTGTAAAGTGCCCACATTGCCATAACCATGGGGAAAAGGGATATAAGAATAACTTAACTCTTTCGAAAATGAAGAAGTTTTTAAAGTGGGCAGTAAGAAAGGGATATTTACCTCGATCAATAAATACAAATATGAGCAAGCCCTTTCGGTTGGTTCGCGATAAGAAGTTTAATCGTAATATAAATTTTTATTTAGGATCTCAAAATTACTCATTTAAGAAAACACTGATGAGAAGGTACTTTGGACGCTTTATTGTGCCTTCTAATAACTTTGCAATTAACTTGGTGAAAGGAAAGAAGTCAGCCTATTTCACTTTAAGTGGCGAGGGACTAGGTCATGGTGTAGGAATGTGCCAGCTAGGGGCCCTTGATTTGGCACAAAAGGGATGGGATTATAAGAGAATCTTATCTTACTATTTTCCGAATCATACTTTAAAGAAAGCTTATTAATGAATACTAGGCCATTAAAAAGTAAATTAATCCTCACTCTAATGATTGCTTGTTTTGTGCAATCAGCAGCTGCATTTACTATATTGATTGACCCAGGCCATGGGGGAGAGGATAACGGTGCACATGCTCGTTATTATTATGCTCGTAAAAAGTGGAGAATGATCAACGAGAAGGATATTGCTCTATCTTTGTCGAAAAAGATCCACCAAGCACTACAAAAGAAAGGTTTTTCAAGCTACTTAACAAGAAGTGTAGATCGCACAGTTACTTTGGCCGAACGAGCAGAGATTGCTGAAAAGATCGAGGCCGATCTTTTTATAAGTGTGCATATTAATTCTTCTGAGAAATCGAGTCCTAGAGGATTTGAAACCTATTACTTAGATAATCATGATGATTCTGCCGTAAAGAAAGTTGAGCAGGTTGAAAACAAAGATCTTAAAGGTGAAGAGTTGATTATCAATAAGATCCTTACAGATCTTGTGATACAGAGAACGGTTACCAGCTCTAAGGGACTGGCCACAAGTATTCATGCCAAGATTCAATCTAGGGTTGGGAAGAAATATAAAATGAAGGATAGGGGAGTTCGACCAGGGCTTTTCTATGTACTCGCTCTGACAAAACGTCCTGCTATTTTACTAGAGATGGGCTTTCTTTCTAACTCTAAAGAACTCAAGAAAATGCTTCGAGATGATCTTCAAGATAATTATGCCGAAGCTGTAGCTCAAGGCATTGAAGACTATCTTAAAAAGCAAATTAAAGTCGGGCCTTCTCTACTTTAATCAATTTTAATCAATCCAATTTTTTTCAATACTCTACATCACTACTTTTTTTCAAAAGGAGGAGGGAAAAGCTTGCGCTTCTATGCTCCCTCCTCACTTTGGAGAGAGTAGAGAGTTGGCCCCAAGATTTCTTAGGGCCAATTTTTAAATTTGATCTTAATTAGTTTTGATTAGTAGCAAGTTGCATTGTAGTAACTTGTTCCAAAGCTTAGGCTTAGGCTTCCGTTACCCCATTGATTCATGCTTTGGTATTTACTACTTGTGAAGCTGAATGTTCCATATGCAAGGAAGTCATGTGAACAATCAAGTCCAAAGCTTTCCGCATATGATCTACTGAAATTACTGAAGTTAACATTAGATAGACTATCGTCGTCTCCAAGAACTGTATATGTTGTACCGTTAACTGTTTCACCGACAATACATGCTGAGATGACAACATTATAGTAAGTCGTTCCACCAGATACTACTTTTTGAACAGCTACAGCACTTCCGTTCTCATTCTTACCAAGCCAAGTTCCAGAAGATGTTCCTGAAATTGATCCTGATGTCATTGATGAACTATTTCCTGTTGTATAATAGTAACGATCACTTGCTCTACCATAATTTCCATTACAGCTTGAAGAACTTTTAATAGAACTCCAGTCAGAAGCAAAGTTTGAATCATTACTTGAAAGCGTGCTTGTTGATGGGTTCGAAGTTGAAGAAGAAGTTGTAGTTGTATTCTTCTTATCAGATCCACATGAAGCAGCAAGCATTAATGTTAGTCCGAGGACTCCTAGTTTGCGTCCAAGGGAACGCGCCTTTAATTGATTATACGTTTTCATACTCTCTCTCCTAGCTAAAAACGATGGTTAAGTTTAAGTACTGTTATAGTTGCACGATGCATGCCAAAGCTGATTAGGGGGTAATCGTCAATATATTGGGGGATAGGTGACGTGATAATAGCCACTTAGGTGCTTCTTGCTTGGTGGTGTTAGGATTTTCAGCAAATTGCTACTGTAAAATAGACAACATCTGTAAAAAGATTGGTCGGCCAGTTTCGATAGCTTCACTAAGATTTGACATAAAGATGGCCCTTAGATGGCAAAGAAATCTCCACATTCGCCGACAATGATTATAGGTAGGCCACTTTGGTCTAGATAGGCTTATTTGGGAAGCATTTACCGAGGCGAATTAAGTGTCTGATAACATTATAATGAAAGAGAATACAAATATTCTTGGAGACACTATGAGTGGCGAGGCTAAGCGCCAAGATCATTTTTTTTACCAAAAATGGAATATATTAAAGTCTAAGCTTAAAGATCCTGAAATTCAGTTTCGTCTACTTACGTCCTTAAAGATGACTTCAATTTTCTTGGCCACCTTCATAATGATGACCAGTTACATCTTGGTTCTTCTCGGTGTTAATTTAGTTTTCTTCAAGGCCAATGAGTCTTTTGGAATAACTGAATTTGAAAGTATCTTCTATGATTCACTCTTGGGTAGTGTTTCGGACTTTGCTGTTTACGGATCTCTTATTCTTATACTTCTTAATATTGCCTCTATATACATATCTGACCTTCTTCTGAGACCCTTTCGTATTATAGGAGAGTATTGTGAAAGAACTTCTCTTGGGTGTACGGAGCAGGACTATAACCCGGACTTCTTTTCAGAGCTTAAAATTTTGAGCCAATTTAGTGAATTCTTCTTTAATAGTATAGAAACTGCTTCCGAGAATGGTGGGCTTACTAAGGTTGTAATTCCTAAGAAGTATAAAAAGATTCATCAACCATCATTTGAAGCTGTTTTTTTCTACCACTTTGCTTTCTATGTATTTGGCGCTGTACTCATGCTTGCTATTGCAATTATGACCTTTTCCGATGTTCTTTATGAGAATTTAATTCATCTCGGCGGGAAGACCCTTCCCAATAATCCAGCAATTAACACCTTCCTTAAAGAGCAGAGTATAATAATTGACCAGATAACAGGGTTATCCCTCGGCGTTGGTGTTTTTCTTTATCTTGCACTGGCCTATCATCTTTATAGTCGAGTTTCGACTCCGGCCTTTGCATTCTTTGCTACGATGCGTTCATTTATAAAAGGTAATTATAGACAGAGGGTTCACTTGATTGGCTATCCCTATTTAAGGATTCAATCTCGTAAGTTTAATAAATATCTAGATTGGGTAGAGAAAGAACTTGTTAAACCAGAGCAATCTAAGACTTGATTTTTTCAGATAGTCGGTAAGAATAGATAGAAACCAGAGTCTCCCATAGTAGAGAGAACTAAAGGAAAGGAAAATGAGAAAGACCAAATTAATTTTTACAACTCTAGCAGTAGCGATGTTGTTTAGTTCATGTGTGAACGAAAAGAAAGTAGGACAGATCCTAAAAGAACATCCAGAAATTCTTCAGGAGGCGATTAAAGCCGATCCTGCTGGATTTATTATGACTCTTCAAGAAGCTGCGGCAGATGCTAAAGACTCTATGGAGAAGAAAAAATTTGAAAAGAGCTTCGATGATCGTCTAGCACCAAATCTATCAGACAAAGACGCTACAATGGGTAACCCTGAAGGGCCACTTGTTCTTGTAGAGTACTCTGACTTTGAGTGTCCTTACTGTAGTCGTGGTTATTCAACAATGAAGCAGTTTATGGAGAAGTATAAAGGAAAGGTTAAGTTTGTATATAAGCACCTTCCTCTTAGCTTTCATAAGCAAGCGATGATTGCTTCTCAATACTTCGAAGCCATTAAGCTTCAAGATTCTGATAAAGCTTTCGCATTTCATGATGAAATTTTCAAAAGCCAAAGAAGTCTAAAGAATGGTGAAAAGTTTCTTAAAAAAGTTGCTGAGAAAGTTGGTGCTGATATGAAGAGACTTGCCAAAGATATTAACTCTGATGAAGTTAAATCGAAAATCAAAGCAGATATGGCAGAAGCCGCTAAATTTGATATTCAAGGTACTCCTGGATTTGTTCTCAATGGAGTTCCAATTAGAGGAGCTTATCCGATCAGTCACTTTGAAATGATCGTTGAAGAGCTTAAGAAACGTAAGATTATTGAATTATAATCAAAATACAAATGAGGCCCTCTATTGAGGGCCTTTTTTTTTGAGTAGTCATAATACGAATGTGAAGATCTCTTTATTAGAATATATTCAACCTTCTATGTTAAAATCTTTCTATGTTCGAAGGTCTTTATTCAAATATTTCTCAAAAGTATCCACATAAGTATGTGAAGAGGAAGAATCTTTTAGATTCAGAGATGTCCCTCGCCGATTACCTCATTGAAGATAATGAATATAATAACAAAGATGTAGTAGCGGCCTTCATTCGTAACTTAAAAGAGCTATTAGAAGAAGATCAGGCCCTTGAGCTCATTGAGAAAATTTCGCTTCTTGATGGAACTCTAAAGAAGTTGCAAGAGCAATACTCCGAAGAAGAAGTCCCTAATCTACAAGACTTCTATAAAGACTTATCTCCAGTATTGATGCAAAAGTATTGGGAGATCAATCAAAACTCCCCAGATAAAGAGGCTTTCGACCATCTCTTTCTACACTCATTGCATATCGCTTTAGAGGAAGAAATTTATATTTGGCAAGAAAAAATTAACTAAAAGTTCTGAAGCGCCCTCATAGTCGATGTTTTGGAAAAAAAATTTGTCATTTCATATTAAATAAGTGAACATTTTCTTACGCAATAAATACTAACTAACGTTTAGGAGTTGGAATGAACAGAAAAGAGCTTATCGAAGCAATCCTTAAGGACAAAGAACTTAACCACCTTACAAAGAAAGATGCAGATCATTTCGTAGCTACACTTATTGATGTAGTTAAGAAAACTGTTAAGAAAGGTGATGATGTTTCTCTAATTGGTTTTGGTACTTTCTCTAAAGTACGTCGTGCTGCTCGTACAGGTGTTAACCCTGCGACTGGTGAAAAAATCAAAATTAAGGCGAAAAACCTTCCAAAATTTAAGCCAGGTAAAGCTTGGAAAGATATGCTTTAATCTCTAATTTTAGAGTTTAGACATAAAGGGCCCGCTTTTTGCGGGCTTTTCTTTTTTTATTTCCGTGTAATTTAGTAAAGTTTGAAAGTATTAGTTTTGAACTTTTAGCAAAATCCGACCTTTGTACTCACCAAAATTAAAGTGCTTAGACTAGGCACATTTTTCCCCGTGTCATGATGCTGACTCTTTTCAAGAAAAATTTCCCTAATATGGGGTAGAAAATTCCTTCCTCTTCGCTTGAGGCTTGTATCCTAGCACTGATGATGTATAATTTTTGACAGAGGGTAGGTAAATCTATCCGAGGCACAAGAATAAAACCAGGATGGTAAGAGATGGCCGAGGCCAACGAGCAAATGGAAGTGCAACCCCCAGCAAATGAAGTTTCTTCAACTTCAGGTAAGAATCCATTACTCACTATTTTAGTTCTTTTAAACACCGTAATGATGGGTGCCATTGGCTGGTTTCAATTTCAAAGTCATGAAAAAATGAAGGCCACTCCAGATATAAGAGATGTCGTAAAAGCAGAGATGAAAAAAGCCACTGGAGAAGACGGTGAAGTTTTAGAAGGCAGTGGTCAAGCCCAGGTTGATGATGGGATCCTATTTCCATTAGACGGATTTACGGCCAACTTGGCCCAAGGTGATGGAGCAAGAAGGTTTGCGCGTTTAAACCTCGTTTTAAAATTCTCAAAAAGTTCTAATGAAGAAGAGTTTAAGCGTAGAAAAGCGCAGATTAGAGACTCTATCATTACGATTTTAAATTCTAAGAGACCTGAAGACCTCTTAAATGTACAAGGTAAGGGTTTTCTTAAAGAAGAGATTAAGTCATCGATTAATTCATTTTTAGTCGATGGTAGTGTTATAGACGTTTTCTACGTCAGTTTTCAAATTAACTAAGTCCAAGATTATTATCTTGGCGGCCAGTGGGCAGGAAGCTCACTCAATACTTTTCCCAGGAGGGGATCATTATGGGCCAGCAGGTACTTACTCAAGAAGAAGTTGATGCTCTATTAAATGCGGTAAATGATGGTGAGTCTGATGACATCCTTGGCGGTGGCGGCGATGATTTCGGTGCTGCTGAAGAAGTTGATGATAATATTCAGGCTTATGATTTAACGAATCAGGATAGGGTTATCCGTGGGCGAATGCCTATTCTCGAAATTATCTATGAACGCTTTATCAGATCTTTTCGAGTTTCTCTATCTAACTCACTTCGTAAAATTTCGACTATTTCTATGATCTCTACCGATCTTCTAAAGTTTGGTGAATTCGTAAACACACTACCGATTCCTTCATGTATGTGTATTATGAGATTCAATGAGTTGAGAGGTCCCGCACTTCTTGTTTTTGAATCAAAACTTGCTTATGCGATCATCGATTCTTATTTTGGTGGAACAGATCGTCCTTTTACAAAAATTGAAGGAAAAGAATTTACAATGATTGAGCTTTCTTTCATGAAGAAAGTTATGGATATGGCCATTGGTGATCTTGAGGAAGCCTGGGCACCAGTTCATCGAATTGATGCTCAATACCTACGAACAGAGATTAACCCTCAATTTGTTGGGGTTGTCCCTCCATCTGACGTTATTATTGCAACGACTCTTGAGGTTGAGTTTGAATCAGCTTCAGGAACAATTATGATTGTTGTGCCTTACTCAACAATTGAGCCGATTAAGCAAAAGTTAAGTTCAAGCTTTCAAACTGATAACGATATGGCCGATTCAATTTGGACGACGGCCATGAATGATCACATTATGGATGCAACAACAGACCTTATCGTAAAGTTAGGGGAAGCCAATATGACTGTTGGTGATCTGGTAACTCTTGAGAAAGGGGATATTATTCCTCTCAATCAGGAAGCTTCTGGAGAGGTTAGCCTCGCCGTTGAAGGTGTTGAGAAAATGAAGTGCCTTATCGGTACTCACAAAGGAAGTCGCGCCATTCAAGTGACTAGAAAAATTGAAAATGACTATGCTCAAAAATCACAGAAATCATATGGAGATGAATAATGGAAAATGAAATCAATAACGACGGACCTCTAAGAGGAATGGACCCTAACGATATTCAAGAGATTTCATCTATAGCAGATGATGTAAAGGCCGGAGATGATGCCCTTAATAAGCTTAAGGTTCAAAATCTTGACTTCATTCTAGATATTCCCCTTAAGGTTACAGTTGAGCTAGGAAGAACATCTGTAGTGATTAAGGATCTTCTTCAGCTTGGGCAGGGATCAGTTCTTGAGCTAGATAAACTTGCTGGTGAGCCGCTTGAAATTCTTGTGAATGGAAAGCTTGTGGCCAAGGGTGAGGTTGTAGTTGTAAACGAAAAATTTGGTATCAGATTAACGGATATTATCTCTCCTGTTGAAAGGATTGAAACGCTTAAATAATTTTTAGAATGAAAATTGAAAACTGGTTTTAGGATGAAACTATGAAAAAGATTCTTTTTACGATTGCAATATTAATGACATCTTTAACTCTCTTTGCCAAAGGTGCAAAGGTCGAAGGGGTTAACTTCTACGATAAGGGAACTGAGGGAAAGGTTGTTATTGAATTAGACCAAGAGCTTGATGGATTTCCAGAGCTCAGTGTAAAAGGAAACTATGTTCAAGTTGCTATTCCTGGCAGTTATGTATGGCCTAAGATTGAAAAGAAATTCTCTTACGAGAAGAAATTCGACTCAACGATAATGGCCTATCAGTTTAATAAAGATCGTGTAAGAGTTAGGGCGGTCATTCCTGATTCTTTAGAATCTCAAAGCAATAGCGTCTCTCTTTCTTTAAAAGGAAAGAAAATTGTTATCAACTTTCCTAAAACAAAGACAAATAGAGTTGCCAGAGTAGGGCGTGCTCCAGCGGTTGTTGGAACACCTGAAAACGTGAAAGTTGTTGAAAAGTATGATGAATCTTACTTAGATAAGCTACTGAAAGAGAAAGAAGAAGCCATCAAGCTTAAGAAGCCCTCTGCCCTAAATAAAATAACCGCTAAGGCTGCTCAAACGGACAAAACGGCTTCAAATCAAGGTGAGGCCAAAAAGGATGAGGTCAGCATGGCCCTATCTGGAACTCAAAAAAAGGGATCGAACTTATCTTTAATGAGTTACGCAGGTAAATTTGCCGGATTTTTGGCCTTGGTCTTGCTTCTATTCTACGCAGCGGTAGCACTTTTTAAAAAGGGAGCTTTTAAGAAGGGCAAGCTAGGATTTCTCAACAGCACAAAAATCGTTGAGGTTCTCAATACTACCTATATCGGTCCCAAAAGGAGTCTTCTTCTGATTCGTGCTCATAAACAAGTCTTTCTTGTCGGAAGCTCAGAAAAAGGGCTTCACATGATATCAGAAGTCGATGGGCTTAGTGGGATTTTTAAAGATGGGGAAAAGGAAATTAGTGGAACAAACTTTGACACTAATCTTGAAACAGCAGAACAAAAGAATCCAACTTTTAAATTGAAGGAGTTCTTAAATCAAGAGTCAGTGAATGGGCTTGATCAGGGAGCCTCAGATGAAGATACAAATGAAAACTTCGCTCTAGCTGCTGTCACTAAGGAAATCAATGGTGGCAAAAAAGAGAAGTCGGCAAAAGTAAAGTTTAGTCAGCATATCAAAAATAAAGTGAAAGACTTAAAACCCCTACAGTAGGACAAGGAATGGCCTCAATGATGAAGAAATTATTTGTCCTCGCTTTAATGCTCTTTAGCACGTCGGGATTTGCGCAGACTCTGAACTCACAGTTACCAGGTTTATCAGTAAACTTTGGTCAAGGAACAAACCTGGTCGATACGATGCAGGTTTTAGTACTTTTTACGGTATTAACTCTAGCACCGGCCATTTTAATTCTTTGTACATGTTTTACGAGAATTATCGTTGTTCTCTCTTTTATGAGACAGGCCATTGGTACTCAGAACTTACCACCAAATCAACTTCTCGTGGGATTTGCTCTCTTTCTTTCGATCTTCGTAATGAAGCCAACAGGTGAGGCGATCTACGATCAAGCGATTCAGCCGTATATGAAGAAGCAAGTAACGACGACTCAGGCCCTTAGTGTGATGGAATATCACTTGAGAGGCTTTATGGATAAGCAGGTTCGTAAAGCAGACATCGCTCTTTTTTATGACATTACTGGGGATGCTGCACCAAGTACGATTAAGGATGTACCCATTCATTACTTAATTCCCGCCTTCATTATTTCGGAACTTAAGACGGCCTTTCAAATTGGCTTCTTACTTTATATACCATTTCTCATTCTAGATATGGTTGTTGCTTCAGTTTTAATGGCCATGGGGATGATGATGTTACCTCCGGTAGTAGTATCTCTTCCATTTAAACTTCTACTTTTTGTATTAGTAGATGGGTGGCAGCTTGTAACGGGTTCAATTTTAAGATCTTTCCACTAATAAAGGGTAAACGATGGGTTATGATATTTTTTCAGAAATTACAAATCAGGCCATTAAGGTAACCCTTATGGTGGCATCTCCAATGCTTCTCGGTGCATTGGTTATGGGTATTCTCGTGTCACTCTTTCAAGCTGTGACACAGATTAACGAACAGACTTTGTCATTCATTCCAAAGATTCTTGTCATCGTTGGGGCAATGGTTATTTTCGCTCCATGGATGTCTGAAACTTTAACAAACTTTACACAAGAATTAATTCTAAGCATTCCCCAAATCATTAGCCAGAATTAGGAGATAAGTTGATCAATATCGCCGTAACAGACATTCAAGCCTTAACATGTTTTTGGTTAGTCTTTACAAGATGGCTATTTATTGTCATTCAACTCCCTATTTTTGATAATAGTGGGATTCCTAATACGGTTAAGGTTCTTTTCTCTTTAATTCTAAGTTATTGCTTCTACCCACTAGTGAGAGGAGAAGTTTATAAAGATATACAATTTCTCGGTGCTGATAATTTCTGGGCACTGACTATTTTCTATGCAGTTGTAAGTTTACTTATTGGTTTTATGATTAAAGTCCTCATGGAGCTTTTTACCGCCAGTGGTTCAATCATTACTCAGCAAATTGGTTTTGGTGCCGTTGCCTACTTTGATCCTCAAAGTGGGGGAAGAATTGGTCCATTTGAAACAATTATTAAATGGACCATGCTTATTATGATTATTAGCTCGGGAGCTCTTCTTCCGATGTTTAAAGGTGTATTTAACTCTTTCTTTAGTATTCATGCCTATGATTTAGGAAAGATGCTTAAGTCTCCAGAGTTTTTTATCTATACCTTTAAAGGACTATTTCTATCGGCGCTACTATTGGCGAGTCCTTTAATCTTTATGAATATGCTGATCACAAGTGTTCTGGGAATCGTTGCAAGAACAGTTCCTCAAATGAATGTGATTATGGTCAGTTTTGTTGTGAATATTGGACTTGGGCTTACTGTATTTGCTGCAAGTTCAACTGAATTTTTTAACGTCGCTTTTAGGTTATATACAGAAAAGTTGGGCGATTGGTTCCAGTTTTTAATCTAAGAGTAAGGGGAAGCTATGGCAGACGAGTCGGATAGCGACGCAGAAAAAACCGAAGAAGCGAGTCAGCATAGGATTGACGAGTTTCGAAAGCGAGGAGATGTTGCATCCTCTCGCGAGCTGACGAGTGTTCTGGTTTTATCTGCTTGTACGCTAACATTAATGCTCTCGCTGGTTTATGTTTATGAAATCATGAGCGAGTTTATAAGCTGGCTCTACAATTTAGATATTGCTGTCGCCTATACGGCCAAAAGCTTTAGAACAATTGTAACAAAGACGGTCACAACTGGACTTAAATGTGCAGCTCCTGTTCTTTTGACAGCTCTTTGTGTCGGTGTGATTGCCCATGTGGCACAGATAGGTTTTCTCTTTTCTCCTGAAGTTTTGGAATTTAAACCTGATCGTATTAATCCTCTCAATGGAATTAAGAAGCTATTTTCAGTTAAGAGTTTAGTTGAAGCTCTTAAGGCACTATTTAAATTTATTTTTATCATGGCGATTGTTTATTATTCAATCAAAGATGAGTTGGTAACTTACCAAGGATATTTTCAGCTCTCATTCGTCGAAGGCTTTATGCATGCTCGATGGGTAATGGTGAAGATGGCCTTCTCTATCATTATCGGAATATCCATTATTGCTCTGGCCGATTTTGCTTATCAAAAAATTAGCTATGCAAATAAGCTTAAAATGACAAAAGAAGAAGCAAAGAAAGAGCATAAAGAGCAAGAAGGGAGTCCCGAAATTAAGCAGAGGATTCGTGCGGTTCAAAGAGAAATGGCCCAAAAACGAATGATGGTGGATATCCCTACTGCTGATGTTATTGTAACCAATCCAACTCACTTTGCTGTAGCGCTTAAGTATGATGGGAACACAATGGTTTCCCCTGAAGTGATTGCCAAGGGAGCTGATCACTTAGCTCTTAGAATTAGAGAGATTGCAAAAGGTCACGACATTCCAATTGTTGAAAATGTACCTCTCGCTCGTGCTCTTTATAAAACAACGAAAGTGGGGGACGCTGTTCCACGTAACTTATATAAGGCCGTCGCAGAAGTTCTGGCCTTTGTTTATAAACTTAAAAGAAAGAATAAAGCGATTTCTTAATGACTTTAAAGTCGAGAATAATTTATGGATGAATTATTTAAAAAAATGAAAATCTTCACTCAGAACTCAGATCTGACCATTGCTATTGGTCTCATGCTGATTCTTGGAGTTATGATTGTTCCCATCCCTCCATTTTTGTTAGACCTACTTTTGGCACTAACTCTTTCTTTATCAGTTATGATTATGTTGGTTTCTGTATACTCTAAGAAGCCTCTTGATTTCTCTACATTTCCTTCTGTTCTACTTGTGATGACATTATTTCGTCTTTCATTGAACGTTGCCTCGACAAGAAATATTCTTCTTCGTGGAGGAAGTGAAGGTACGGCCGCAGCAGGTGAGATTATCCGCTCATTCGGGGAGTTCGTTGTAGAGGGGAATTATGTTGTAGGTATTATCGTCTTTATCATTCTTGTCATTATCAACTTTATGGTTATCACAAAAGGTGCCGGTAGGGTTGCTGAAGTAGCTGCAAGATTCACTTTAGATGCAATGCCAGGTAAGCAAATGGCCATTGATGCTGACTTAAACGCTGGTCTTATAAATGACTCTCAAGCTAAAGAGCGTAGACGCGAAGTTGCTGAAGAAGCAGACTTTTACGGGTCTATGGATGGGGCGAGTAAGTTTGTTAGAGGGGACGCTATTGCAGGTATTCTTATCACTGCGGTTAACGTGATTGGTGGGATAATCGTTGGGGTTGCCCAAAACGGAATGGATGTAGCTGATGCTGCAGAAGTATTCACTCTCTTAACCATCGGTGACGGTCTTGTCTCGCAAATTCCTGCCCTGATCATCTCTACTGCTGCTGGTGTGATCGCCACAAGAAATACTAATGATGTTTCACTTGGTACTCAGGTTGGTAAACAATTTAAACTTCATCCTAAGGCGATTTATATTGCTGCGGGAACGCTCTTTGTCTTTGCTGCTATTCCAGGCTTACCAAAAGTTCCTTTTATCATTACTGGTTTAGGTCTCGTTGTGGCCGCCTATAGAATTGAACAAGAAGCAGAAAGAGAGCTTCAAGAAGCTAAGAAGGCCGAAGTTGAGGAGACAACAGATAAGCCTGAAAACCTTGAAGATCTTCTAAGTCTTGAACTTGTTGAGCTTGAGGTTGGTTACGGTCTTGTTAATCTCGTAGACTCTGAACAAAATGGTGATCTTCTTGAGAGAATTACCCATATCCGTAAACAATTTGCCTTAGATTGGGGTGTAATTATTCCCTCAGTGCGAATTAAAGACAATTTAGAGCTAGCTCCAGGTGGATATAATATCAAAATTAAGGGAATAAAAGTTGCTGAAGGTGAGTTGATGACAGATCACTTCTTGGCAATGGATCCAGGTGGCGTTATTGAAGCTATAGATGGAATAGACACTACTGAGCCTGTTTTCGGACTACCTGCTGTTTGGATTAGTGAAGATCAAAAAGAAGACGCCGGATATAACGGCTATACTGTAGTAGATCTCTCAACAGTTGTTGCCACTCACTTGACTGAATTACTCAAATCAAACGTGCATGAGCTCTTTGGTCGTCAAGAACTAGTAAATTTATTGGAAAACTTCAAGGAACATTACCCTAAAATTGTAGCAGATTTAATACCTGATATTTTAACTATGGGACAGGTCCTGAAAGTTTTACAGAATCTTCTCAGAGAAGGAGTTTCAGTAAGAGATTTACGTACGACTTTGGAGACACTGGCCGAGTATGGTGCTACAATAAAGGACACGGATACTCTGACTGAAATGGTTAGACAATCCCTGTATAGAACAATCACTCAAGCGATTCAAAGTGAACAAGGGGACATCCCATTATTCACTCTAGATCGTGGAATTGAAGAGTCGATTGCTCAAAATATAGTTCAGACAGAAAAGGGTCAGCAAGTTTCCCTTGATCCAAAAGTGACACAGTCTATTTTGGCCAGTCTGAATGAGAAGATTGAGGAAGCAACAAGCATGGGAGAAAAAATGATTGTGCTTTGTTCTCCTGTAATTCGAAGTCACTTCAAGAAGTTGACGGAGAAGTTTATTCCAAACTTGGTAGTGGTTTCTCATGATGAGTTAAGCCCAGATGCTAATATTAGATCACTAGGGACGGTGAGGTTGTAGTATGTATGTTAGAAAGTTTGAAGCAGATTCTTTAGATGAGGCATTAAAGGCCATTAAAAGAGAACTCGGCCCTGATGCAATTATCCTTAAAACAATTACCAATAAAGGGATAAAAGGTGCTTTTAAAAAGAATAGAATTGAAATCACTGCCGCTATTTCGGAGAAAAATTATACTAAGAAAGCTCGTGTCGATCACAGCTTAGGCGAAGATAATAAAGATAAGTTCTATCAAAATAATTCTAATTATATTTCATCAATGATTGATAGTTATTCTGAAAATAAAGCAGAAGAAACAAAGTCAAATTTTGGAGGATATGGAGCTGCTGGACTTAATAAATCAGTTCAGAATCTTGGAAATAAAGTTAAGAATTCTCTTGATGATTTTCTCTCTGGTGGTCCGGAAGAAAATGTCAGTAATGTGCGGCCAAATGAAAATAAACAATATCAAGAACAGTACCTTGAGCAAGAGCCTCGTCAGGTTTTCGTCGGTGATAATGAAGTAGCAGATCACTTTTATCCTGAGGATCAAACATCTAATGAAGATCTCTATCAATCTTCATCTGTAACTTCAAGAGAAGTGATTATTGAAAAGAATGAAAGGGAATCAGAAGAAATTCAATCACAGCGTAAAAAGATTGATGAGCTTGAGAAGAAACTCTATGAACTAACAAAGAATGTTCAAAGGATAGAGCGTCCTGAACCTGCAGGGATTCTTCAGTTAAGAACGACATTAAGAAGTCTTGATATTAATGAAATGACTGTAAATGAATTGATTAAAAAGGCCGTCTTTGAACTCAGTGAAAATGATATTCAAGATGTAGATACAGTTTTTGAGTTCGCCTTAAGAGAAATGCTGGATCGTATCTATGTGGAAATGCCTCGTTTCTCAAACCTTGAAGGCTCTGAAGAGCCCTTTGTTACCATTCTGTTGAGTGAAAACTCATGTGGTCAAAGTTCTATGCTCTATAAGCTAGGAGCATTAAAAGAGGACTCTGTTCTGATTAAGTATCAGCCTGGAAAGGAAAATGACTTTACAGAAAAAGTATTTGGATTAACTGTTGAAAAAGTAAATACAATTCCTGAAATTATATCTCAGATAAGAAAAGCTGTAGAAGCAGGAAAGAGTGTATTTGTGGATTATAGAAATTATAAGACTGAAATTAACGATACGAAGAAATTTATCGATGGTTTAAAAAGATCATTTGGGAAGGTGGAAGTTATGGTCTGTCTTTCTTCTATTCACTCAGAAATATATAATAGAAAAGTCCTTTCGACTTATCAGAATATTGCTGATGGGATGATTGTGACTTACTTAGACCAATGTTTAAATTACGGTGCGATTTTCAATATTTGTGAAGAGTATCCCAAGTTACCATTAAAGTTTTTTGGAACTGGGGATGTCGTTCCTGATGATATTGAAGCAGCAACTGGAGAGAGAATTTTAGCTGGAATGTTTAAGCTAAATTAAAATTCAATTAACGCCATTCTTCTAGGAAGGAAGTTTTGAGGAGTTAGGATGTCAAGGAAGACCCCAGCGCAGTGGTTGCTATCTCACCACTCTGGATTTAATCCCGGCGAAAGTGCCAATTATGATTACCTGTCAGATCACTCGACAGTAAATAAAAAGCGAAATGCCAAAACCATTGCTATATCGAGTGGGAAAGGCGGGGTTGGAAAAACCTCAGTGGCCATTAAAATGGCCAAGCTTATGGTTGAAAGGGGAGAGAAGGTTCTTCTTATCGACTGTGACTACAATCTAAGTAATACGGCGGTAAAGCTTGGTATTCCTCTAGATAGTAAATTCTACGATCTCTTCGTTAATAATTTAGAATTTTCCGATGCTGTATATAAAGATGGAAACTTTCATCTACTAAGCGCATGTAACGGAAATATTGATTTATTCGATCGCTCTGTTGGAATTGAGAATCTAATCGTCGATATTCTTGAAACGCATAGAGGTGAATACGATACGATTATACTAGACTGCCCAGCAGGACTGAATAAAGAAGTCGCTGTTCTTAATACATATTGTGACTACCGCTTTGTCGTTGTAACCCCTGATCGCTCATCTATCACTGATAGTTACTCTCTAATTAAAGTATTGGGGCAGAGACACTCCCTCAGATCATTTCATCTAATATTCAATAAAATCTCAGGTAAGAAGCAGTATGAGCGCCTTACTCAGACCTTCTTGAAAACGTCGGCCCACTATCTTGATTGTCGTTTGAAGGTTTTAGGGGGGATTCCCTATTTTAATGAACAAGTTGATCACTTTGATCGGGAGCTGTTAAAAGTTGCCGGTTCAAATATTCATAATAGTTTTAATAAAGTCATGAAGAGGTTCTCCGAAGAGGATAACGGCAACAGTTTTAATGAGTCACCATTTTTCCATCAGGAAAAACTAGGGTCCATGAAAACAGAACATGAAGTTCATTCAATCTAAGACCTAAGGAGTATGTCGATGTCTTCCCTCTCAAAAAGATTAAAGAACCTTAAAGACTACAGATGTGAAATCGATTCGGTAACGAAAGACGAAATTATTGTTGAGTACGCTCCTCTAGTAAGATTTATTGCTCAAAAGATTGCAGCAAGACTTCCTTCTAATATCGAGCTTGATGACCTCATTAGCTGTGGTGTAATTGGTTTGATGGATGCCATTGATAAGTTTGATCCTACTCGTGATAATAAGTTTAAGACATATGCAGAGTTCAGAGTTAGAGGAGCTATCCTTGATGAGCTTAGAGCTCAGGACTGGGTTCCACGTTCTGTTCGTGAAAAGGCGAAGCTCGTTGAGCGTACCTATGCAAAACTAGAATCAGATCTGGGAAGACCTGCTACAGATGACGAAATGTGTGAAGCCCTTGAGTGTACTCAAGAGGAATTTCATGACCTACTTAATAAATCAAAATCGGTATCGTTACTTAATATTGATGACTCCGCTTCTTTTAATAGAGGGGATAAAAAGCTTCTTGCTGGCTTGGTTGAAGACTCAAAGAATGCAAATCCATATCATGCGGTAAGTTACAAGAATGTTCGTGATAAAATTAAAGAAGGGATCAAGTCTCTTCCAGAGAAGCAAAGACTAGTGCTTTCACTTTATTACTATGAAGACTTAAATCTTAAGGAGATTGGTCAAGTTTTGGATGTGACGGAATCTCGTGTATCTCAACTCCACACTCAGGCCATTATGAAGCTTAAAGTTAAGCTGAAAATTGTATTCGAACAGCCTGAAGATCTAGCGAGCTAATTGAAAAATTAATTGATAAAAATAGATCAGAAAAGGGGGGCAATGACCTCCTTTTTTTGTATGGAAAGGCAATAATTTCCACATTTTCCTTCCTCTTTTGTACTGAATCTTAGATAATAAAGGTGCTTCGTAAAATATCCAGGAAGGAGATTAGTTGATGCGCTTTCAAGTTGGTCGCTCACTTCATTACTACTATGTAAGTCTTTTAATATTCACTCTTATTGTATTCGGTGCAGGTTCTAAATATTTTTGGGATAATGGACCTTTTAACTCTGAAAATGTTCGTGCTTCCTATGAAGCATCAATGAAATACGATGATCTCGGTCAAAGAAATCCTCTGAAAACTGTTGAAAGGCTTGTCAGTACCGATCGTGCTCGTGAGGCCATTAATAAACTCATTTCTGTTGAGAAGGATATTGCTGAAATGGACAACTATGGTCACGTTGCCTCAGTTGATGATTTAAATATCTCTATTAAACAAAGTAAGCGCTATCTCAATCAATTAATTAGTTATCCAAAAATGGAAAATGTCATCTCTGTACTTGCTACCAAAGTATCTAACTTTGAGGATTATGTAAGTGAAAACAGGTGGAGAACATTAACCAGGATTTCAAGAAGGGTTCAAGCGAGAATTGCTCCAAGTATTTCTAAAGCTCCTGGCTTCTATAGTTTAAAAAAGCTTAGATATCTCTCTCGTCAAATTAGTTCAGAGATTGAAACGATGGAAAAAGTGACAATGGGATCTGTTTTGGCCGATGCTGACAAGCAGAGCATTGTAACAAAGCTGAGAACATTTGATACTGAAGTGAAAATGTTAGAGCGTTATGTAAAGTCTCTAAAAGGTTTCAAATCATCATTCAAAACTCTCAAAAGTCACTACAGCACATGGTTAGAGGCAATTGCACCTGAAATTACCTTAGCAAAAATTAATATGGAAAAGAACACTCGCCATATGGCCCTCGGGCTCGTTGGAATTGTTGGGTTTCTTTTCCTAGGTTTAATGGGTGGGCTCGGAATTAATCGTCGTTATAAAAGAAAATCGAATGAAGCACTAGAATCTAATATTCTGAAAGTTATTCAAGAGGGACTCATTCCAATTGAAAATAAGCTTAGCTTTGAAGGTTCATCAGATTTTAAAAGAGAATTTGATCGCTATCGTGAGTATTTTCATAAGAGGATTTCATTTGGCTCTGTTTTCCAAGAAGCCGTTCCTTTTAGCTCAGTACTTCTTGATTCAAATTTAAATGTATCTTGGGCCAATGAACTTTTTTACCAACACTGGAATCTCGAAGGTACCCACCATAATGGGGGATCAGTAAGTTGGGACTATCTGCAACAGTACACAAACCTTGGTGATGATGACCCTGTTTTGATGGCCCTTAAGCAAGGAATTGCTGGGATCTATCAGATCCAAATTAGGAATGCTAAAAATAAAAGCGAAGTGCTTCCTTATGAAATGTATGTATCACCAGTTGAGTACTCTGGATTAAAGAGAATTATGATTTTCTTTTATCCACTACGAAGCTTAGAAGAAACAATGATTGAACAATCTAAGGCCATTGTGAGTCCTGTATCAAAAACAATCGAAGCTCTACAAAATAGTAACTTTAAAAAAGAACTGCGTGAAAAACTTAAGAAAGATTATGAGATCGCTGGAATTGGAGAGGTCTACGATAAGTTTGTGGCCTATGGTGACTCGATAGAAAAAATGAAAATGGACTTTGTAGCAGAAATTCAAAACCTAGAACTCTCGATTCAAGAACAGAATGATGTGATTGAGGATATTGAAGAATTCAGTAACCGAAAAACGAATTTAAATGACACCATCAAAACTGACTTCGAAAACTCTAAGAATGCTATTATCCATACGATTGATCTAAGAGGAGAGCTTTCTATGCTCTTTGATAGACTTCATATCCTAACGAATAATATGTTGAAGCAAGAGCATATTCTCTTAGATGGAACAAAGAATTCAAATCGAGTAATTGATGAGAATTTCAAGGCCTTTGATGCAGTTAATAGAACTAAAGAAGATTTTAAAGAGCTGAAACATTCAATGGATGAGCTAAGGGTTCGCTTGAACCAATCACTTGAGCAAACATTATTACAGCTGAAAAAGAAGGGCGGAGGCTCAAAAGTTGAAGAGAGTGTTGCCAATATTAGAGTTGAGATGCGATCCATCGAGAAGGTATTGCAAGGATTTACTGGTGTTCTTCGTAGTTTAGATGTTGGACTTGGAAAAATGTCTTTAATTATTGATCAGGTCGAGAAATTTGATACAGATGCTATTGAAGACTCAATGGTAGAAGTGAAGAATACTTTAGATGATATTCACTTTGAATATGGACGTATTTCAAGAACTAATGAAGATACGGATGCGGAAGTTGTCGAAACTATGAAATCAATGTTTGATTCATTCTCGCTGATGAATCAATTTGATAAGAGTTGTGAAAAGATTTTAGATGATTTTAGAGAAGATGAAATCGCAAAAAATGTTATATTCACTGGTGACGACGAGCTAGAAGAAGAGATTAATACTAAGGTCTATAGCGAAGTCAGCGAAGGTAACAGTGAAGAAAAAAATAAACAAAACTCAGAAGTCGAAGACGACTTCATGGCCCATCTTCAAACCCAAGATTTTGACTCTTCTATAAATTCACTCGAGCAATAAATTATTCAAAGAGTTCTGTGATTAAGTGCAGAACTCTTTGTTCTAACTCTTTGAGATCTCCATCATTTTCAATAACAAAATCACTTCCGGATTTCTTCCTCGCAAGTGGCCATTGTGCTTGAAGGACTTTCTTATGAGTCTCCAGATCTGATCCATCTCTTAGCATTAGTCTTTTGAGTTGATTCTCCTCAGTTGTTACTACCGCAATGATTTGATCAAATAGGGGATCGAGCTTCTTTTCAAAGAGTAAGGGGACATCGTAGATGATAACCTGTTGTGAATCGCTAGGCAGGGACTCGTTAAAAACACGAGGCAGACCTGAGTAAAGAAAGGCCTCAAGGGTCTTCTTAATTTCTGGGTTAGAAAAAAAATATTTTCGGAGAACTTTAAAATTAATTTGGCCCGATTCAATGGCATCGGGACAAAGCTCCAAAACTTTGGCGATAGTCTTTGTTTCATTATAAAGCTTATGGATCAGCTCATCCGCGCAGATGACCCAAATACCATTTTTTTTAAGGATATTCGTTACGCTCGACTTTCCTGTCGCAATGCCACCAGTTAATCCAATAATTGGATTGGGGCATTGATGAAGCCTTTGAGAAGAATTTCGCTTTATATATTTTTGCTTAAGCTTTTTCATACTGAAATTACTGCTTTTGTGCCTTCTTTACTTCATTCCAGTAAATATCAAGTTCTTCTTGAGTCATCGCTTCAAAATTCTTATTGTCGGCCCTAACGAGATCTTCCATTTGGTAAAACCTCTTCAGAAATTTTTGATTAGCTTTTCTTAAAAGCTCCTCAGGATCTAAATCCAAGTGGCGAGCAAGTTGAGCGGCAGAGAAGAGAAAGTCTCCAAGCTCTTCTGCAACTCTTTCCTTGTTAAGTTGAGAAGGCATTAGCTCTTCTTTGAGCTCTTGCCATTCTTCTTCAACTTTATAGGCAACTTGCTGGGCATTATCCCAGTCAAAGTTGAGTACTTGGGTTTTCTTACCAATTTCATAGGCCGTGGTTAGTGAGGGAGCATTAAGGACTTTCTTCTTTATTGCTCTCTTATAATCCAAATCTTGCTTTTCCTGGGCCTTTATATCATTCCAGTTTTCCTTAACTTCCTGCGTGGAAATTTTCTTCCCTTCTGGATTATCAAAAACGTGGGGGTGACGACGAATTATTTTTTCGCTTATGGTTTTTGCAACATCTTCAACATTGAACTTTTTAACCTCTGAGGCCAATTGAGAGTGAAGTACAACTTGGAGGAGGACGTCACCAATTTCTTCTCGCATATGGTCATAGTCCTCTGATTCAACAGCTTCCTTAAACTCATATGACTCTTCAAAGAGAAAGGGGAGTAAGGATTTATGATCTTGCTGAAGGTCCCATGGGCATCCCGTTTCAGGATCTCTCAGGGCCTTGACGACTTGTACCAGCTTTTCAAATTCTGTTTGGGCCACGTTCTTCCTCTTTTGTTTATAGTATACACGTTGAAGGTGGTAGTATGCTTCGATGAATGCTACCATAGCTTTATTGAAAATGAATAATTCGCTTTGCATTAATTAAGTGGAGAAAGAAGAATGTCTAATGCTCGAGATGACGATCAAGATGATGATCAAGATGATGGTCACAATGAGGCAGATAACTTCATAGAAGTTTCTGCAAGGGGAGTGGAAAAAGCACTTTTTCATTGTGAGCTTAGTTGGACTGTTGACGATTTTCCTTTTGGAGCGGACTTTGAGAGTCGTCTTGCTCTATGTTTAGGGGTCTTTCAAAAGTTCTTTCTGGAGGGTCACGATGACTTTCCCGCCATGAAGGGCAAAGGAATGAGCTCTCTCTTTCTACCCATCTCACTAGTTGATGATGAACAAATGAGAGAAATTAACAGAGAGCATAGGGATAAAGATAAGACTACAGACGTTCTCTCTTTTCCTCTGTATGAGAGTTTGCGCTCTGGTGAAGAGTTGATTTTCGAAGAGCTGGAGTTTGGTGACATTATAATTAGTGTACCCGTGATGAAGAAGCAGGCCCAAGAGTTTGAAGTCTCTCTTGAAGGAGAATTCTTTCACTTACTCACTCATGGCTTTTTACATCTATGCGGATATGACCATGAAGTCTCTGCTGAAGAGGAAGAGATTATGGAAGCGCACGAGCAACGATTAATTAAAGATATATATACCCTTATCGCAATGGACTAAGCATTCGATTAAGAAAATAAGGATTTAAAATGAATACCGAAGTTAAGATTAAGATGGATGAATGTCGATCTGAATTAAAAGAATATACACCAAAGTTGAGTGCTCTTCGGAGGTCACTTTGAAATTGAAAAGAAGAATGAGCGCCTAGGTGAAATAGCCCAAATGGAGGGGATGCCTGGATTTTGGGATGATGCAGATAATGCTGCCAAATTACAGAAAGAAAAAAGTTTAATCGCAGATGTCGTTGATACATATAATCTACTTCAAGAGTATCACGACGAATTTGAAATTCTCATTGACTTCGCCAATGATGGTGATGAAGCCAGTGCGAACGAGGCCATATCGGTTTTTGATAAATTCAAAGTAAGCTTTCTAAAAGCAGAGCAAAAAGTATTACTCAGTGATGAAGCTGATCCAAATAATGCGATTGTAAGCGTTAACTCTGGCGCAGGTGGTACCGAGTCTTGCGACTGGGCAAGTATGCTTCAGAGAATGGTACAGAGATGGGCCGAATCTAAGAAATTTAAAGTATCAGTTCTTGATGTTCAAGCGGGAGATGGAGCCGGAATAAAGTCGGCAACAATGATGATTGAAGGCCCATTTGCCTATGGCCTTCTCAAGTCGGAGACAGGTGTTCATAGGCTAGTTAGAATTTCTCCCTTTGATTCGAATGCAAGAAGGCATACTTCATTTGCTTCTATCTTTGTCTCTCCAGAAGTGGATGATGAGATTGAAATTGAAATTAATGATAGTGATTTAAGAATTGATGTTTATCGCTCTGGTGGTGCCGGTGGTCAGTCTGTAAACACAACGGACTCCGCGGTTAGAATTACTCACGCTCCAACCGGGATTGTCGTGACCTGCCAAAATGAAAGGTCTCAGTTGCAAAATAAACTACAGGCCATGAAGGTTCTTAAGTCACGCCTCTACGAGCTTGAACTTGAGAAGAAGCGTGAGGCCGATGCAGAAGCAGAAGCAAATAAGCAGAAAATCGAATGGGGGAGTCAAATTCGCTCCTATGTTCTTCACCCCTATAAATTAGTGAAAGATCATCGAACAAATTTTGAAAGCTCTCAAGCAGACAAGGTCCTTGATGGCGATCTCGATGGGTATATGGATGCTTATCTTAGATGGAGCGTTATCGAGTCAATTGAGAAAGAACAATAAGAATCATGGAGCTAAGTTAAGTGTTTCTACTCAATACCTTTACCAAGACTTTAGTTTTTGATCGCTCTAACTTTAAGTTTGCGATTGGAGTGTGGCTTGGCCTCTCTTTTTCTATGGCAGTAATCTTAAGTACGATTGGAATTATGGACGGCTTTACGACTTCGATGAGATCTGGGCTACAATCAAGTTCGGGTGATCTCTATTTCTATTCACGCTCTGGATTCTTTGATTTAAATAAAGAAGAAAAAGAAGATATTCTCTCGATGGGACTAACTGGATTAACTGGCTATATCGAAAGTCAGGCCTTTTTAGTTTTTGAGGGGAGTTCTAAGGGAATCTCTGTTAAGGGTATAGAGCCTAGTGAATTCAAAGAGCTCTCTGGCTTTGATATCCCAACCAAAAGGGGAAATATCGTTGTAGGCTCAGAGCTTGCCGAGCAATTAAGTCTTAAGGTCGGTGATGAAGTGGTGGTCGTTTTGGCCAAGGGAAATGAGGGGATGGATGGCCTTCCTTCGTTAAATCGCTTTGAAGTTTCTGGAGTCATAAAGCATGGAATCTATGAAAAGGACCTTCGCTTTGTTTATATGGACCGTGAGCAGTTGGCGAGTATTCTTGGCGTTGATGGCAAAGTTAATGTCTATGCAGTTAATCTCATTGATCACAATCAAAAAGATATTACAAAAGTCATTGAGAACTACCGTTTTGAACTCGAGGATAAGTTAGGAATTGATTTTCGAGTAAAACCTTATTGGTATGATTATGGTTCTTTATTAGAAGCTGTCGAAATCCAAAAATTAACGATCGGACTAGTGCTTCAGGTAATTGTAGTGGTCTCCATTTTCAATGTTCTCTCGTTCATTACTTTTTTAGATGATCGTCGCTCACAGCAAATCTTTCTCTTTCAAGCCTTGGGGATGGGGCCAAGAGATATTCGAAGAGCATGGTATTCTATTATTACTTTGCTGTGGCTATTGAGCTGTGCTTTCTCACAGGTCTTTGTTGAGATCTTTGATTTTGCCTTGGCCAATCTATCTTTCTTGCAGCTTCCAGGAAGTGTTTATAATTTAGAAAGAATTGAATTATCTATTAGTGCATCTGATTATGTTTTAGTTTTTATTTCAACGCTCTTTTGGATGTTCTTAATTCTATCTTTCGCCCTTTATCGTATGTCTCGTAAATCAATATTAAGTGGTTTACGTGAGGAGTTTGCTTAAAATGTCAGGGAAACCATTTGTACAAATTCAAAATGTCTCAAAGAGTTATGGTGAACAGCACGCTTTGGATCAACTTTCCCTTTCAATGGAGCTTGGTGGTCAATATGCGATTGTAGGAGCTTCCGGCTCAGGAAAATCAACACTTCTCTATATGATGGGTGGTCTCGAACGTCCCGATGCAGGAAAAGTGATTATTGATGGAAAGGATCTTTCAAGTTTAGACGATGGAGTTCTCGCTAAGTATCGCAATAAGAATGTTGGCTTTATCTTTCAATTTCACTTTCTTTTGCCAAGCATAACAAATTTAAAGAATATTTTGCTGCCCTGTGAGATTGGTGGTGGTGATTCTAAGAAAGTTAAGAAAATGGCACTAGAGTTAGCAGACCACTTAAATGTTTCGCACTGTCTAAAAAAATATCCCTATCAACTCTCTGGTGGAGAGCAGCAGAGAATCAATATTATTCGTGCGCTCTCGATGAGGCCACAGTTACTTTTATGCGATGAGCCTACAGGTAATTTGGATTCAGAAAATAGTGAAAAGGTAACAGAATTATTGAAAAAGCTAGCAGATGAATTCGGTGCAACATTAGTAGTGGTTACCCATGATCGTGGTATATCAAATTCCTTTAGCAACAAATTTATTTTGAAGGATGGAAAGCTGCTTTTGTAGGCTGCTTTAAGATATCCTTGGCCCTAATAAAAGTTGACTCAAAAAGTTGTAATCTCCTTTAATTATTGATAATTTTCCTACCTATGTATTTTTTCAATAAAGTCCTCTGAGGGCCTATTGAGCAGTCAATCCTTGGGCCCAAGCAAGGTAAGCAAAGGATTAATCCAATTGAGAGAAATTGTTGTGATGAAGTTTAAATCTTCCTTAGGGTATATAAGAAACCAGTTAATCTTTAGTTTAATTCTTTGCTTTTGTTTTGTGGGCTTGAATTCGACTTATGCTCTCGAAGATTTAGGACCTCGTAAGAATCTATTCAAGATAGAAAGTGTTGTTATCGAAGGTCTTAAAAAAGTTGAAAAAGAGGCCATTATTGAGAAACTCGGATCTCAAAAAGGGATGGTTCTCGACAACTACCTATTAAAGAAAGATATTCAAAAAATTTACTCTCTTAAATACTTCGAATCAGTAGAGGCCCATCAAGAAGTGATTAGAGGAAAGAATACTCTTATTTTCAAAGTTAAAGAAAAGCCGATTATCACTAATATTATTTTTAAAGGAAATGACGAGCTCGATGAAGATGATCTCAAGGGAAGTCTGAAGACGAAGGAGTATGCAATTTTGGATATCAATACCATCCAAAATGATGCTCAAGCTATCGTTAAGCAATATGAAGAAAAAGGCTACTACTTGGCCAAAGTTAACTATGAGCTTGAGCGCATCAGTGACGAGAATGTTAACTTGGTTTTCAAAATTAAAGAATACGACAAAGTTTTGGTTAAGAAGGTTCTCTTTCTTGGAAATAAGGCCTTTCAGGATGGAGAGTTAAAAGGAATAATGGAAACCCGAGAGGAAGGACTCATGTCTTTTATGTCGGGCAGTGGAAACTTTAAGGAATTTAACTTCCAAACGGATATTGAAAGGATTAAGTACTTTTACAAGACTAAAGGTTACCTTCAGGTCAACGTGGGAACTCCTGAAATTACAGTTTCTGAAGATAAGAAATGGGTATTCATAACGATTAAGATTAATGAAGGCCCACAGTTTTCGGTTAATAAAATCAGCTTTCAAGGAGAGATCCTATTTCCTGAAGAAGAACTTCTGGAGCGTATCCAGCTAAAGTCAGAAGCCATTTATTCTGAAGAGTTACTAAGACTCGATATTCAAGCTCTAACAGAGATGTATCAAGATGAAGGTTATGCCTTTGCCAACGTTCTTCGTACTCTACAGCTTGTTCCTGGAGAGAATAAAGTTGATGTTGAATTCTCATTTGAAAAAGGGAAGATCGCTCACTTTGGTCGTATTATTGTGAAAGGAAATACGAAAACAAGAGATAAGGTTGTTCGACGAGAGCTCTTTATTCACGAAGGCATGAAGTACTCTGGATCTCGCTTACGTATGTCTAAAGAGGCCGTTAATCGCCTTGGATTCTTTGAGCCCAACTCTGTTCTATTTAACACTGTTTCACCTCAAGGAAAGGATGATGTTCTTGATGTTGAGATTCAAGTTAAAGAGAGAAATACTGGGCAAATCAGTCTTGGTGCTGGTTACTCTACGGCCTCAAAAGGATTCCTACAGGCTTCGATCTCACAAAATAACTTTCGTGGTTTAGGACAGAATTTATCATTCTCTCTAACTCTTTCAGGTATTCAGAATACATTTAACTTAGGCTTTACTGAACCCTACTTATTTGACACCAAGTGGACCGCTGGTGGGGATATCTTTAGAACCACGAATAGAAACTCGAACTTCTTTACCTATAAGAGAGAAGGTTTCAACTTGAGAGTGGGTTATCCCATTTTTCACTTCACTCGTTTATTCTTAACCTATAAGTATGAGAACACAGAGATTAGTGAAACCTCTGACCCTACAATTAATACTGCAGTTGAAAATGGTGAAGCTTCAACTGTTCGTCTATCGGTTATTCGTGACCTTCGTAACAATGCTTTTGAGCCAAGTGAGGGTTATTATATTTCTGCAGCAACTGAGTACACAGGTGTTGGCTTTAAGAAGAAGTGGTTTAAGAATGAGCTCGATGCTAGATTTTATAAAGGTGTAGTTGGTGATCTTGTTCTACGTACAAGACTTTACGCAAGTAAAATGGAAACAGTAGATGGTGCGCCTATCCCAAGATCTGAAAAATTCTTTCTCGGGGGATCACGTAACTTAAGAGGGTACAATATTGAGTATATTGGTCCTAAGGAGCTTGTGACATTAACTAATGGTCAGCAAGTCCAGATTAACCAACGTGGTCTTTTCTCTACTTTTGGTACTATTGAGTTTGAACATCCGCTGGCCCGTGAAGCCGGACTAAAATGGGTGGTTTTTGCTGACGCGGGGCACGCCGGTGGTACAGATGATTTCAAGCTTTATAAAGACTATGGATTTGGATTTAGATGGTTCTCACCAATTGGTGTACTTAGATTTGAGTTCGGTTATCCTATTGGAGACGATTCTCAAGGTAGCCAATTCCATTTTGATATAGGACAATTATTTTAATTTTATAAATACACTTTGGAGTGATAATGATGAAAAAATTATTGTGTGTAATGACTTTGCTTTCTCTATCTGTGGGAGCTTCTGCTGCTAAGATCGCTAAAGTAGATGTTCAAAAAGTTCTTCTTTCTGTTAAAGAGGGACAAAAAGTTCGCAAGACACTAAAGAAAAGCTTTGATGAGAAACAAGAAATCATCGCAAAAGAAGAAAAGAAGATTAAAAAGCTTCAAGAAGATTATCAAAAGCAAAGTGCTGTTATTGATGCAAAATCTAAGGCCAAGAAAGAGCAAGAGATTCAAGGTCGTATTATGGCGCTTCAACAAAAAACAGTAACTTTCCAAAAAGAAATTCAAGAAAAAGAAAATGAACTAAAGAAACCTATTCTTGAAAAGGTTCGTACTGTAATTGAGAAAGTTTCTAAGACTGGTAATTACGATATGGTATTTGAAGTAACGACTTCACCTATTTATGTGAAGGAAGTTGATGATATCACTGATAAAGTTGTTAAGGCCTACGATAAGCTATAATTGCTATGAAATTATGACTTACAGGTAATGTAATGCAAGCGAGAGGGAACCTTTGAAGTGTTCCCTTTTGTGTTTTATGAGGGGTTGAGTTGCTATGGCCAAACCTCTTGTCATCCTGGGAAAAAATCATGATGAAACTCTCTGAAATATCTCAATTTGATCAAAGCTTCGCCCAAGTGAAGTGTAATGCATTAGAATCTTTTCAGGTTAATGGAATATGTGATCGCTATAGCTTAGCTGAAAATCATCTATTCTTTTGCGGTGGAAAAGCTTTTTGGAATACTTTGAAAGAGCCAGACTCTTCCTTAAACGGTGTCTTCGTTATTTTTCAAAAGGACTATTTAGAATCGATTGAATCTGAAGTTGAAGAAGTTTTAAAAGAAAGTGCTGGCTGGGGTGTCGTTGCGAAGGTTCCCCTCGCACTATCGGCCCTTTCTAAACCTTTCTATGAAAAGGTGAGAGAGAGTTTTAATGATGAAATTGATGGGCGAAAACTAGGTACGGCCAATATTGATCCCACGGCCAAAATTGCTGCAAATGTATTTATCGGTGCTGATGTTGTGATAGGTGCTGATGTGGTATTGCATGCTGGGGTGAATATCATGTCCCAAAGTAATATTGCAGAAGGTTCGGAAATCTTCCCCAATGTAACCCTTATGCCAAAATCTAAAGTTGGTAAGTATTGTAGAATTCATTCTGGAACTGTTATTGGTGCAGATGGCTTCGGCTATAATTTTGATGCCGGAGTTCACCATAAAGTTTGGCATATGGGGGGAGTGAAAATTGGTGACCATGTTGAAATTGGGGCCAACTCCTGTATTGATCAAGGTACTTTTAGTCCAACCGTAATTGGATCTGGAAGTAAACTCGATAATCATGTTCAGGTGGGGCACAATGTTCATCTGGGCAATGGAGTTATTATGTGTGGGCAAACGGCCATAGCAGGATCAACTGTTGTTGGAGACTTCTGTGTTTTTGGTGGACAGGCCGGAGTCGCTCCAGATGTGACTATTGGCGCTGGCTCTCAAATTGCTGGAGGAGCTGGGGTAACAGGCTCTCTGGAAGCTGGTGCAGTCGTTGCAGGACATCCTGCTCGTCCGGTAAGAGAGTGGCTCCGTGGAAATGCAACCTTAAGAAGGTTAAGTAAAAGTAAATAATAGTTAACGTTGATTTGTAAATCGAGGGACTTTGAATATGGATATTGGAATTGATGTTGTAAAAAGTTTTTTACCTCATAGAGATCCTTTTCTCTTTGTAGATGGAGTTGAGAAAGTCATTCTATCTGAAAGCTGTGAAGGAAAAGGTAATTTAGAAGTAAAAGATATTATTGGTGCAGAAGTTGTAGGGCGTTTTTTCACAAGAAAAGATCATCCGATTTTTGAGGGACACTTTCCTGGCAATCCAATTCTTCCTGGCGTTGTTCAGGTGGAAATGATGGCCCAAGTTTCTTCATTTGCACTAATGAAGGCAATAACTAATTGGCAAGACTTGAAGATGGAAGTCATGCTCTTAAGTGTTAGTGGTGCTAAATTTAGAAAGCCCGTTCTACCTGAAATGGACCTAGAGATTAGGACGAAATGCACTAAGATTCGTGGGCCATTTATGACAAATGAATGCTCCATTTATCACAATGGAGAAATCGTTTCTGAGGCTTCAGTAATGGCCTCTGTTAAATTTAGTTAAAAAGGATTTTAAGTATGGCAGCTGATATACACGAAATGGCAATGGTCTCCCCTGAAGCACAAATCGCTGATGGAGTGGTGATTGGACCTTTTACAATGGTTGGACCACATGTGAAAATTGGTGAAGGTACCATCATTGAATCTCATTCGAAGATAGAGGGACACACGATTATTGGAAAGAATAATAAGATTTCTTCTTATTGCTCAATAGGAGCTCCTCCACAGGATAATTCTTATAAAGGTGAACCTACGGAAACCATTATTGGCGATGGAAATATCATTCGCGAGTATGTAAGTATTCACCGCGGAACATTGAAAGATAAGAAGAAGACATGTGTAGGTGATAATAACCTTCTCATGTCCTATGTTCACTTAGGTCACGATGTTGTCTTTGGTAGTAATTGTATTATCGCAAATAGTACAAACTTTGCGGGACATGTGAATGTTGGAGATAAAGTCATTATTGGTGGTGGTTGTAATATCTCTCAATTTGTTAGTTTAGGACTTGGTAGTTACTTAGGTGGAGCTTCTGCAATCGATAGAGATATTCCAACTTATTGTACGGCCTATGGAAATCGCGTTCGTCTGAAAGGGATTAATATTATTGGAATGCGCAGGGCCGGTCACTCGAAGCAAGTTATTTCAGAAGTGGTTGATTTCTACCGTATTATGGAAGCGAACCCTTTAAGTCCTCGTGCCTTTGTAAATCACAAAGAGTTAATTGAGGAATTTGAAAACAATCCCGTTATTCAGACGATGATTAAAGAGATTAATGATTCTGAAGTGGGGATTGCACCGTTCATGTCTTAAGATTTTTCTATGGAGTAGAAAATGTTAAAAGTAGTTGTTTTTGGTTGTGGACACTTAGGTCGTTGGCATGTGGATAAGGTCGTCGCACTAAACGCTGAAGGCCTATCTGAACTTGTTGCTGTTGTTGATCCTAGTCCAAATACAGCTGATAAATTAAAGGATAAGGGATTAAGTATTCCAGCTTTTAAAAGCTATGGAGAATGCTCGGTCGACTTCGATGTTGCAATCGTTGTGACTCCTACATCTCTTCATTTTGAGCTCTGTAAGAAACTGATCATGGACAAGAAACATGTTTTTTGTGAAAAGCCGATGACCTCGACCTATGAAGAGTCACTGGAACTTAAACAGCTCATTGCTGATAATGGGGTTAAGTTTCAAGTTGGTCACAGTGAGAGGTTTCACGAAATTTGGCCCGAAGTTAAAGAGAAGGTGGACTACTTTAAGGGGACTCCAATTATTCGTCTTGAGAGACAAGCGCCATTTAAAGGGCGTGCTACTGATGTCGATGTCGTTCAAGACTTAATGATCCATGATATTGATTTAATGATGTTCATCCTTGGAGATAAGCCGGTAAGTGTTGAGGCTTTTGGAAAGAAGCAGAGAACTGATAAATGGGACTTTGTTCGTGCTTTATTTAGATTTAACTCTGGAGCAGTTGCCACGATATCTGTGGGCAGAAACCACATTGAGGAAATCAGAAATTTCGAAGTGGTTAATGAGCATGGCTGCTTACAAGTTGACCTCTTTAGAAAAATCATGAAAGAAGCTAAAGCGAGCGCTCAAGATGAAGAGAGCTTTGTTATATCTAAAGAATACCCCGCACGTGATCACTTACTTGAAGAACAGAGACTATTCTATAAAGCGATCAAGGAAAATAAAGCAACTGCCGTTGATGAGCAGGCCGGTGTAAACGCCGTCTATGTGGTGGAACAAGTTCTAAACTCGTTAGATCAAGAGAAAGTCGTTTCATGGTAGAAGAAAGTTGTCTTATTATCGCTGGTGAAAAGTCTGGAGAAGAGCATGCAATGAGCTTCTTGCCCGATCTTATGGCGAAAAATTCTGAGCTAAAGTTCTTTGGTGTTGGTGGAGAAGAGATGCAAAATCTAGGCGTCGAACTTCTGTATCATCTGAAAGACTTTTCTTCATGGGGCTTTAGTGAAGTCATTGGAAAGATTCCTTTTTACTTTAGGGCCCTAAATGAAATGGTTGATCAGGCAAAAAAAAGAAATTGTAAATATGCGATTCTGATAGATTTTCAAGATTTCAACCTAAGGCTTGCTAAGAGACTCAATAAAGAAGGGATTAGAGTTTTCTATTATGTTGCTCCCCAAGCGTGGGCCTGGAAAGCATGGCGTACAAAGGCGCTAGAAGAGAATGTCGATACTCTGTTTACGATTATTCCATTTGAGAAGAAATGGTTTGAAGATAGGGGAGTTAATCGTGTTCGCTCAGTCCCGCATCCTTTATGGTTTCACTATAAAGACACGGCCGATCATGAAAAGCTTGGTCTCGACAAGAAATCGTTTTCTCAAATAAATTCTCGTCGAAAAAAACTTTTACTTTTACCTGGTTCGAGAAACTTTGAAGTAGCAAAGTTACTTCCAACATTTTGTAAATATATAGAAGAGTGTGGAAGAGACTTCGAGGTTTCTATCGTTGAATCTCCAAATGTTAATATCAACCATTATAGACCTTATGAGAAATATATAGATAATCGCTTTAAGCATGATGAGATCACTAAGGCCCTTGAATGGGCCGACTTTGCATTAGCCGCAAGTGGAACAGTAACCTTAACCTGTGCTCTCTTCGAAGTTCCAACTGTGGTTTGTTATTCATCATCTTTATTGAATGAATTTATTTTTTACACCTTTTTGTCGTATGATGGGCCGATTTCCCTGGCCAATATTGTTCATCAGGAGAAGGTATTTCCTGAACTCATACAGAACCAGTTCTCAACCTTTAATATTTCGAAACAAATGAATAAATGGTTGGATAATGAAACTAAGTATAATGAAGTCAAAGAGAAGTTATCTCACACTATGGATTTAGTTGGGGGGGATTCAGAAAATGTTGGCTCCATTATTCATCAGTTGATGAATAAACCACCATCGAGTAGGACTAAGAATGACTTGGAATAATCCTATACTAAAGTTTTTAATGTTCTTTCTAGCGCCTATTTCTCTATTATGGGATGGGATATATCGCTTAAGAAGATTTCTTTATACCTATAATTTTGTTAAGGCCCAGGCCTATCAGGTTCCCATTATTTCAGTAGGAAATTTAACCTTTGGTGGAACAGGGAAGACGCCTTTCACGATATGGCTTAGTGAATATATTAATAAAAAAAATAAGAAAGTGATGATCCTATCGCGTGGATATAAAGGTAAGCTTGAAAATAGTAGTGGAATCTTACGCTCAGGAAAGAAGCTGGGCTTTAATCCGTTTGAGTATGGTGATGAAGCGTTGTTACTCGTCAGGCGTCTAAAGAATGCAGTTGTTGTTGTGGGAAAGAAAAGGCGAGAAAATCTTGAGTATTATTTTGATAAAGAAAATCCCGATGTTGTAGTGCTGGATGATGGTCATCAGCACTTAAAACTTAAGCGAGATCTTAATATTGTTCTCTTTGATGCTCTTATGCCATTGGACAGGTATAAAGTTGCGCCTAGAGGATATATGCGAGAAGGCTTCTCAGCTTTAAAGGATGCTGATCTCGTGGTGATCGGTCGAGCAAATCAGGCCGATAGAGAAAAAGTTATTGAACTTCAGGAGATCATTAAGAAATATACACCACCTCATATTAATTTTGCTCTTATGGATTACACTCCATCAGGCTTTTATAACTCTTCCTATCAACAAATACTTTCCCTTGAAGAGATTCAGGGAAAGAAAGTTTTTTGTTTGGCCGGAATTGCGTCACCCGAATCTTTCTTTAATCTCGTCGAGTCTCTTGGGGCAGATGTTTTAGATAATGTAGTCTATCCTGATCATCACTTCTTTAAAGTTGAAGAAATTAATCAGATTTTAGAACAGGCCGTTGCTGAAGATGCCTATGTCATCACAACAGAAAAAGATATTGTGAAGATCAGACGGATTATTGATGATCCAAGGCTTCTGTATCTCGAAATTCAGGTCGATTTCGTCGCTGGAAAAGAAAATACTCTTAAGACAATTGATCAGGTGATTTCTGTTTAGACTTTTTTGGAAGTTGCAAACCTTACCTGTGTGCTTATTGGGTTGATGCTGACTTCTATAAAGGTATAATTGTGTCTGTGAACCAATATAAAAAACCTCCTATTATTAAATATTTACTCATCTTTTTAGGGCTAGTTTCTATTCTTGAGCTTGGAGCTTGTGCAACTCGAAAAGATACGGAGTTCGTCGAGGTTGAATCCCATCAAGTAGAGAAGTCGTTAGGGATTGATAATAAGAAATTCAATAAATTCCAAGTGAAAGAAGAAGTAACTTCTTCTGAGACGAAGGTAAATAGGGAGAGAGCTGAAGAAGTAAGTTCTAAGGACATAAAACCTACTAAAGAAGTAGTCCCTAAAGTTAAGAAGGAAAAACCTAATAAACAGGAAGCTGAGAAAAAACCTGTTGAAATCCAGGGAAGCGTACAAGAGAGCGATGAGAGTGAAGAAGGGGAAGTGAAAGAGGATGAGTCCTCGAACCCCTATCCTGAAGCTTACAGGAAGTATGACGAAGTCTCTAAAAAGATTTGGCCAAACTCAACTCCAATCATTCGAGTAGGAGAGCAATTTGTATTCCAAGTTTCCTACCTTGGTTTAACCGCCGGTCATATTCAAATGGAGACAAAGAAGCCCGTTAAAGTTGGAGGAAAGAATGCCTATCACTTTAGCGCCAAGCTCAGATCAGCTCGCTACTATAGCTATATCTATACATTAGATGACTCCCTGGACTCCTATGTAACGGTGGATGAGTTCTTGCCTCTAAAGTATGTTTTGGCCCAAAGAGAAAGTTCTCAAACTGTTGATGATCTTCAGCTCTTTGATCATGATGAACTCAAAACCTATCATTGGTATAAGAGAATTAAACATGGAAAGCTCAAGGAAGTAGAGCTCACAAAATATATTCCCGCTTATTTTCAAGATTCTTTTTCTGCACTTCATTTTGTTCGCTCGCTTCCCTTAAAAGAGGGAGATCACTACGAATTTCCTATTGTCACTCGTGGAAAGATTTGGATTCTAGGGTTAAAAGTAGAGAGAGCTGAGACGATTGAAGTGATGGATAAAGATATTAAAGCAATTCGAATTAATGCTGAAACTCGCTTTCCTGGAGTTCTTGAGAAGAGGGGAGATATCTTATTTTGGTTCTCGGCAGATTCTAAGAAGAGATTATTAAAATTCGAGGCCCAAGTTAAAATTGGTTCAGTTGGTGGAGAATTAGTTGAGTATAAAGACGGAAAGCCCCTCTAGTATTTTACCTTTTGCAGGTTTAAATTTCTTTTACATGGGTCTCACAAAGAGGTGGGGTACAGAAGAGAGATTAACACTAAAGGATTGCAAGATTGCTCAAAAAAATGGAGCAAAGGTTTATCTTTATACTTATAAGAAAACACGATTAAGAGTAAAGGCCGAAGAAGCAGGTATCGAGTGTATCTATCATAAAGGAAAATTTGCTTCTAAAATATTTGAGTGGCACAAGCTTAGAAAGCTCAGCCGCTTAATCGATGACCTTAATATCAACGTTGTTCATTGCTACGATATCAGAGTGCTTTGGCCACTTTGCTTTTACTTAAGACAAAAGAAGCTAATTCCTTTAGTTTATACTTTGAGTTCTGGACTCTCGAATTACTATCGTGACTTTTGGTATCGACCACTTTCTTCGAGAATTGATCAAGTGATCCTTCCTCTTCCTGATATGGTGGAGAATGTATGGGGCCACTTGGGATTACCTCCAAGGAAGATTAACTTTGTAGGTCTCGGAGAAAAAACACGTGTAAAAGAAATTGAAAGACCACCGTTTCGCTTCACTGAAGAGCGCTGGTATATCGGGACGAACCTTAATGGAATTGAGACCAATACTAAATTTCTTGAGACACTTTTTCACGCCTTTCGAGTGATGGTGGAGAGGAAGTTGGAAGGTAAGAACTTTACCTTTGTTCTTTATAATGAAAAATCTTGGACCGACACAAAGCTTACCGATGAACTTCGTCGTCAGGTTAAGGATTGGGGGCTTGAAGAACATGTGGCCTTTGTTGGTCCTTGCGTTATCGCTGATCAGCAGCAATGGGTTGATCTCTGGCTAGGCCTAAGGCGTAGAGAAGATCTTGAGGACTACGCCATGCAATCGCTGATATCTGGGATTCCCATCCTTGTTCCGCGCAGCTCTTCATCTATGGAGCTTTTGCGTAGTCATGGGCAAATTGGAGAGACCTATAAAATTGGTGACTCTCGTGAAATTAGGGAGAAATGTGACACAATTCTAAGAAATTTAGGGACTTACAAGTCCAACCTTCATAAGGCCAATCAAAAGCTAAGTGAGTCCTTTGGGCTTGAGGCCTATGAAGAGTTAATGGTTAAATCCTATCAAAAGCTTCTGGGTCGTAGACGTAGGCTACAGCGTCTTCGCTTGCGAAAAAGGAAATTTTTATCACTGCGAAAAAAACCTTAACATCCTTAAATCTTTAAGCTACACTCCGCGTTCAATATAAATTCTATATGCTTACAGTAGTAAGGTGTGGAAACTCGGTTTTACCGAGTCTAATGAAAACGAATTTCCATTTAAAGAATAGAAATTCAAAAAGAGGTGTTTTATGTCAACAGAGGACATCAAACAAAAATGGATGCAGGATTTTGACGTTGTTTTCGGCGAAGACGTTGAAGAAAAAGTAACGACAGAATTCTCACAACTTCTCGAGTCAGAGGAGACAAAAGATTTCACTGAAGGTGAAGTTTACAAAGGAAAAGTAGTCAACATTGGTCCTGACTACACAATGGTAGACATTGGTTACAAACAAGAAGGTCTAGTTTCAACTAGAGAATTCCAAAACTATGATGGAACTCTTAAGATTGAAGAAGGTCAAACTATTGAAGTTTACCTAGACAAGCTTGAGTCTGCTATGGGTAACCTTGTTCTTTCTAAGGATAAAGCTGAAATTCTTAAAGCATGGGATAAAATCTCTGAAGCTTGTGAATCAGGAACTCCTCTTGAAGGTACTGTTGTTGCTAAGGTTAAAGGTGGTCTATCGGTTGATATCGGTGTTAAGGCTTTCTTACCTGGATCTCAAATTGATCTACGTCCTACTCGCTACCTTGATAAGTACATCGGTAAGAGAATGGAATTCAAAGTTATCAAGTTCAACAAGAAACGTGGTAACATCGTTCTTTCTCGTCGTGCAATTCTTCAAGAAGAGCGCAATAAGATGAGAGGAGAAATCCTTGAGCAAATGCAAGAAGGTATGATCGTTAAAGGTGTTGTTAAAAACATCACTGATTACGGTGCATTCATCGACCTTGGTGGTATCGATGGTCTTCTTCACATCACTGATATGTCTTGGGGACGTGTTAAGCACCCAAGTAACCTACTTAATATGGGTGATGAAATCGAAGTTAAGATTCTTAAGTTCGATAAAGAAAAAGAAAGAGTTTCTCTTGGTCTTAAGCAAGTTCAGCCTAATCCATGGGAAGAAGCTCAATCTAAGTACGTTGCTGGTAAACAAGTATCTGGTGAAGTTGTATCTGTTAAAGATTATGGTATCTTCATTGAACTTGATGATGGGATCGAAGGTCTTATCCACGTATCAGAAATGTCTTGGACAAACAAAATCAAGAACCCTGCTAAGCACTTCACTGTTGGTGAAAAAGTGGAAGCTCAAGTTCTTGATGTTGATGTTGAAAACAAAAGAATCTCTCTTGGTATCAAGCAACTTCAAGAAAATCCATGGGATGAGCTTGAAGCTAAATACCCTGTAGGGAAGAAGGTTTCTGGAAAAATTAAGTCTGTTGTGGACTTTGGTGTTTTCCTTGACCTAGGTGAAGAAGTTGATGCTCTTATTCACGTATCTGACATCTCTTGGACTAAGAAGAATGTAAACCTTTCTGAAGAGTACAAAGAAGGTCAAGAGCTTGAAGCTGCAGTTCTTTCTGTAGATAAAGAAAATCAAAAATTCTGTCTTGGTATTAAGCAACTAGAAGAAGATCCTTGGAAGAAGATCGAAGAAAGACTTCCTGTTGGAACTGTGATTGAAGCTGAAGTAGTACGTGTTACTGATTTTGGTGCTTTCGTAGAACTAGAAACAGGAATCGAAGGTCTAATCCACATTTCTGAGCTTTCTGAAGACAGAGTTGAAAAACCAGAAGAAGTTGTTCAAAAGGGACAAGCTGTAAAAGCTATGGTTATCTCAATTGACAAAGACGCTAAGAAAATTGCACTTTCAATGAAATCTGCTGTAAACGCTGAAGCTAGCGGTTACAACAAAGATGAAGTTGTTAAGTCTGCAACTCTGGCCGACAAACTTGCTGGATTTAAAGTTGATGAATAGCCGCGGCATCAATGCCCAGTGGGCATTTATGAAGCGTGCGATGGAGCCCCGTTAGAGCGACCCCGAGTCGCTCATCGGAGCCAGCAAAGAGGCGAATTCCACAAGAATCCGTACTCAAAAAAAAGCTAAGTAAAAAGAAGACCCCGTCAAATGACGGGGTTTTTTTATGTGCAAAAACTAGTTCCGCGGGCATGAACGTCCAGTGGACATTTAATGACGCGTGCGAAGGCTGCCTCGTTAGAGCGACCTCGAGTCGCTCATCGGAGCTCTAGATGGGAAAGATTGCATAAGCATCCGTACCAAAAAAAAGACTTTTAAAAAGAAGGGCCTGGTCAAATGACCAGGCCTTTTTTATCTCTAACTATCTAAAACTACATACCAAAAGATAGGCCACCTATACTTTTTTCAAGACCAATAGATTTAAATCTCAAATTGATTATAATGCGGCGCACACTTAAAAATCTAGGACTACTTATGATTTCTAAATTATTCGCCGTTATGGCCGTGATTTCAATTTCTCAATCTGCATTTGCCGGGCCCTATTGGGATCAGCTTATTAAGAATAGTGGATATAATCCAGAGAGCCACGCTCTATGCTATACAGATAGTAATGGAGAAATCGCTGGTGAAAATGTTCACAAGAAGAGTTACCTGGCCTCGATTACTAAACTTGTTACGACCTATGTGGCCGTTCACAAGCTTGGCGCACAATTCAAACTAACGACTAAGCTATACTTTAATCCTGAGACTAAAGAGCTTCATATTGCGGGTGGAAAAGACCCTGTATATAGCAAGAGAAAACTCTTTTATCTTGTGAATCAATTAAATAACGCTGGAATTAAAGAGATTAAGAAAATCACATTCGATGATAACTTTACGGCATGGTCAGCATCTGAAAACTACGGTGTTGCCCAAAGAAGACCAGATGTTATTTCTCGCTCAAAAGTTGCTCAAACACTTAAAGCTTATCTTCACACACCAGAGTGGAATTTAAATAAGAAGGCATACACGGCCTTCATAGGGGATAGTTCTCGTGAATGGTTGGATTTCTTACGAATGGAGAGAAATCCTGAGAACTTAGATTTAACCATTGGAGCTGTCGAATTTAGCGACAAGGCTTCATTCGATATTTCAGGGGAGGGGATTCGCTCTTTCAACGTCCTCTCTCCGAAAATCGAAGAGTACTTGAAGTACACTAATATTCTTTCTCATAACTATTTTGCGGATGAATTCTTCAGAGTTGTAGGTAAAGAAGATTACGCCAGTACTTTAAAAGAATTTATGGATCAGAACTTTCCTAATTACTCTGAAACGAGGGTAGGATTTAAGAAGGATGAACCAACGATCGCGATCTATAACGGTTCAGGATATCCTCTTGAGAATCCTCGAAGAGATAACTACGCAACTTGTGCCATCGTTGTGAAGATGATTGAACAAATGGATCGTGAACTCGAAGATAACCAAGATGAAATTCAAAAACTTGTCGCAGTGACAGGTGTTGATAGCGGTACAATTCGGAGTCGTCTAAGAGGGCAACAGTTTGAAAATAAGGCCGTTGTTAAAACTGGTACAACTAATCCTGTAAGTGCCCTTGCTGGAATGATGAGTACAAAAACAGGAAAGCACTATTTTGCAATCTTTAACCATCGTTGGGGTGGATTGAGTGCTTCACCACTTCGATCATTTCAAAATCAAGTGGCGAGAAAACTAATGGATGACTTTGGTGGTGGTGAATCCTTTGATTACACGGCCAAGAAAATGTACCCCGTAAGAGACTTGATGATTGAAGAATGAATAAAAAACTAATCGTACCTCTATTTATTGCGACTGCTGGAATTGCCTTTTGGGTAAGGACTGAAGATAGCGCCACGAAAGAAGTGGTAAAGTTTGAGCGGACTAAGCAGGTCGCAAATTCTCAAGAAAGTAAGTCCTCTACAGTGATTGAGGTTACTGAAGGAGATAGTGAAATTCTTCAAACTGATAAAATTGAGATAAGTGCTTCTGCGATAAAGAGAATGGAGCATTCTACAATTTCAAAAGAAGAACAGCTCATGGTTGCTGTATCCCAAGGTAAGCTAGAGGAAGTTCTTTTCTTAGTCGAGAAAGGTGTAGATCTAGAAGCTAAAGATCGCTATGGGAATACGGCCCTTTTGAAATCAATTGACGAGGGACACTTAGAAATTGCAAAAGCTCTCTTGGACAAAGGAGCTAATCCTCTCGTTAAGAATGAGTCTGGGCTAAGTGTTGCTACTGCTGCCGCTTTGCAATTTGAAGTAGAACTTTTTAAAGACCTCGTCGAAAAAGGTGCAGAGGTAAACCCTCTTGTATTAGGAAAAATGAACCTTCTCATGAACTTATCTATGGAAGGCCATAGCGATATGGTGAAGTTTATTGCTGAGAAGAAGCCAGAAGATATTAATCAGCAAGATGCCTTTGGAAATACAGCACTTCATTACGCTGTTCAAGGTGGTCATGAGACTGTGGTTAGAGAGCTACTGGCCAATAACGCCGAAACCGAACTTCGTAATTCCGACGGGTTAACACCTTTGGAGTGGGCCGAAAGAGAAGGTTATCAATCAATTACCGATCTTATCTTTGAAAAGTCTAATAAATAGACAGCCCTTGTAATCATTCCAATAGAGTCGATCGAAGCCTTACATTGGCGTATGTTGTCGCCATGAAAATCTATACTTATTTATTTTATATTTTACGCTTAGTTACTTCTCTTGTTGCGCTCTCTCATAGCAGTGTGGCCTTGGCCAATACCTCAGAAAAAGTAAATCTACTTGTAGATAAACTTTCTACCGAGGAGAAAGTAGGCCAACTCTTACTTGTAGGCTTTAGAGGCTTTGAGGTGAATGAAGAGGTCGAAATCGCAATCAGAGATTATCATGTTGGGAGTATCATATACTTCGACTATGACGTTGTTTCTAAAACTAGAAATAGAAATATTCAGACACCTCGTCAATTGAAGAACTTAAGTGAAGATCTCCAGGCGATTTCTAGTATACCTCTTTTTATCTCTGTTGATGAAGAAGGGGGGAAGGTTTCAAGACTAAAGAAAAGATATGGCTTTTCTGCCAAGCCTTCTCCTGAAAGTTTGGGGAAGAAGTTTCAGTGGCAGGTTAAAAATAGCGCTGAAGATCTTGCAAGAGAACTTATGGATCATGGTGTTAACGTGAATTTTGCTCCTCTTGCGGATGTAAATACCAATAGAAATAATCCTGTAATTGGCCGTTTAGGAAGAAGCTTTTCAAGTGATCCGCATAAGGTTGAAAAATATTGTAGAACTTTTATTGAAGGACAAAGAGAAGAGGGAGTTATCTCTGTTCTCAAGCACTTTCCAGGACATGGGAGTTCTCGCGGAGACAGTCATGAAGGCTTAGTGGATGTTTCTCATACGTGGGATAAGAGCGAGCTGATCCCTTTTAAAAACCTTATCTCAAGTGGTGATGCTGAAATGATAATGACAGCACATATCTTTAATCGCAATCTGGATTCTCAATATCCCGCAACTCTATCTAAGAGAACGATTCAAGGCCTACTTAGAAATCAACTCGGTTTTAATGGCGTTGTCATCAGTGATGATATGAATATGGGGGCGATTGCTCATCATTACGGATTGAAGGAAGCTATCTCCCTTTCACTAAATGCGGGTGTAGATATTCTTCTTTTTGGAAATAACCTGGTTTATGATAAAGAAATCGCTAAGAAAGCTCATACCATCATTATGGATCTTATTCGAGAAGGCAAGCTCTCCATTGAGTCTGTTGACGAAAAAGTGAAGAGAATTCTCAAGCTAAAAGAAAGCTATGGGATATTAAAATAGATTGGTTACTGACTTAGCAGCAATAATAAAGAGAAAGATTGCAAAGCCTTTTTGCATCTTTTTCTGGGGGAGTTTGTAGGAGAGTTTACTTCCTATTCTTGTGAATACCAGTCCTGTCGCTCCAACACCAATTAAGGCGGGAAGATAGATAAAGCCAATAGCATCAGGTGGTAAATTGAACTGATCCGTCGATTGGAAAAGTCCTGTTATTGTTCCGCTGATGGCAATAATAAATCCGATACTTGCCGATACTCCGACGGCCTTATGGATAGGGACTCCTTGCCAAGATAAGTAGGGGATAGAGATTGTTCCACCACCGATTCCAAGTATGGCACTTTTAATTCCAATGATTGCACCTACAATGTAGTTTAATACTGGGGAAGGAGCTGAGTCTTGATTGGGCTCCACCTTAAAACCAAACCACATTTTGAGTGAGACAAGGGTTACATAGACAGTAAAAATAATTTCTAATGCTTTTGCAGGAAGGAAAACAGCAAGGAATGACCCTAACACAGTTCCGATAATAACTCCTGGGCCAAGTTCACGGACGATTTTCCACGCAATCGGGCTAATTTTATGATGGGAATAAATAGAGAAAGTAGAGGTGAATATAATAATGGCCAGGGAACTCTTGATGGCCATAATTATGGCCGTAGCATGTTCAACACCAAGGCTTTGGAGTACGTAGAAGGTGATGGGAACGGTTATGAGACCACCACCAATTCCAAATAGGCCAGCAAGGGTACCTACGAAGATACCCACAAATGAGAAGATTAACCAACTGTTCACGGGGTGATTATAGAGAAGTCGGCTGAAAGATGCAGCTATTTTGTCCTAGACGTTGAGTAAACTTTTCGAGCTTCTCATAGGTATCAAAGTCATACCTTTTGAAAATTCCTCGAATGCCTTCTCTCGAGCTTGCAAAGAAGATGGTATCAAGTTCAAACCCTTCATTTACAAATTCAATCTTACTATTCTGTAGTTTCTCTTGAGAGATCATGTGCTCTCCAACATCAACACAGAGGCCATAAGAGTTCAGATTGATAACATTCACATAATGCTCCCAAGAATCTTGAGGGCATTTGATTTTTACTTCACCGGTATAGGTCCAGCGTGGCTCAAGGATTTTCTTTTCAAGGGGAATATCTCTTTGGGCATAGCTCGAAATACCTTCACTTTCTTCAAGCTTTCCGTGAAGGGCAAAGTTACGGTATGTATTGATCATAAGCTCTTTTCTTACGAATGGAGCAAGGTGATCACAATTTCTTAGAATACCAACAATTCGTTTTTCACAACGATTGGCCACTTCAAGACACTCTGTAGGCGTAGTAAAGTTATCAAATTCACCAGCAATAACAAGAGTCTCGCATTGAGGTGCACGACTTCCAAGACCATCTAGGTTGAGGAGTCGAGTTGTATTCACAAGGTAGCGCTTCTTATCTTCTTCACTTAGATTCATTAATGACTTGTGAAAGCCTCGAATGAGTAGGCGAGGAATTTTAGTTCTCTTGCGTTGTGAATAATTAAATAGGTTAAGAATAACACCAGTAGAGAAGTCTTTCATTCTTCCTTGGTTCATAGCTTCAATACTTTCTTCTAGAAGTATGCGCACAGACTTTCTTAGTTTTGGAGTTGTTCCTCCAAGAATAAGTCTGTGAGTTCTTTCTGGGTATTGAGCGGCAAAGGTAAAGCCTATTGCTGATCCATAACTTAATGCTACAGGAACAATCTTTAAGATATCGAGCTCATTTAAGAAGTCTCTTAGAATCGTTGCGTAGTCTTCAAAGTTTAGGTTTTCACCAAGTTGATCATTGCTTCCTTGTCCTGGTAGATCTACTAGAACAATGGGCATCTCTTGGCAGAGAACTTCAACTTCTTTCTTAAAGCTGTGGAACTTTTGAAAGGCTCCACCAAGAATAACTAATGGGGCTATTCCTGGAGTTCCATCGGCCTGGGGTTGGGCCTTCTCCATCGAAAAGCAAAGGTAATTAACCTTCCATCCACTTTTTAATTCGAGACAATCAGGGTTCTGAAGGTCGATATTAGAAAAGATTGAAAGTTTCATAGGACTCGTCTCCTAAAATTGGGGCAATTAATTTGTTCTCGCCATTTATCTCCATCATGGAGCATTAAAGCTTTCACAGTATAAAAATTAATAGCATTAACTATTTCATAATAGAAATGGTTTTATGCCCTTAATCAAAATTTAATACTTCTTGTTATTAAATGTTAGATTATGGGTGTCAGAAAGCCCCTAGAGTGTGTATTCAACTATTGATAATAATTAGTTTTTATACGGGCGAATAAGAACTCGTAATGAGCTAAATAAGATCTTTATTGACACGGTCCGCATTTAGCATTGGGGAGATGATCTTCGATCTCATCATTGAGCTCTTGATCTAAAATGGCCAATTCTTTCTGTTTCGCACCTAGGCCCTCAGCAAGGGTGCGTGCCAAGGAAGGAGACTTGATTTCGACTTCAACGTCCATAGACTCCATAAGCTCTGCATATTGATAGGCCTGATCCATTTGCTCTACTTCGAACTCTTTGAGTACGAATCCATCATGGTCTACAATTTGAATTTTACTCTTACTCATAACTATGGCCTCATTGCGTCGGAGTATATCTTGACACCTATGGTGCAAGTCTTTACGTTCTCAGCATAACAAAACTTCGTCGTGACGAAAAAGACTTTTGAAGGATTACGGCCAATGAAAAAAGTATTCTTATTAGAGAGAGACCCTTTAATGTTTAAGGCTTGGGAAGTTCGCTTGAAAGACTCTTCCTGGGAGCTCTACGCCCTTGATAATAAGGAAGATTTTGAGTTTCGCTTAGAGGAGTTTAATCCTGATTTGGTTATCGTGAGTGAGGAATTGTCTGAAGTACTGACCTTAGTTTCGCAGATTCCTGTGGCGGTGATGACAGATAATCAAGAGTACCAGGGAATTTCTCTTAAAAAGCCTATAGATCTCAATAACTTAGAGTTGGTTTTAGATCAACTTTTTGCTCAGTTTTCAAACTAAATAAGCCGATAATTAGGTATGGATCGAGATAATATCGTTGTCTATTTTGGATTGGGAATCGTATTCGTAGTCTTTTCAGTAACTCTCTACTTCAGAAGTGGTGCCTTCTAGGGCCGTCTATTTATAGGACGGCCACTGTAATCCTTACTACTTAGACACATCTAAAGACATTTCTATTTTATGATCAGGTAAACCCCATTCAAAGGATTACCTATGAAAAAGCTTCTTTTTGTGATGACTGTATTACTTACATTTTCTTCTCTAGCTTCAACAAAAGAGCAGTGTGCGGCTACTTATCTTGATGCTTACCTCGATCTAGAGGAAATCGCTCGTTCCTATAATGAGAACTCTAGCTATTCTGATGCAGAGTTTATTGCAGATTATGCCGTTCACAAAGGTGAGCTGATCGCTCGAAATACAGAATGTAAATTTTCTCTTTCAAGAACAGAGAAGTTTTCTATCTCTAAATGTACAGGTGCTCTTAAGGATCTCTATGATGGACTTAATGATGGTATCAGTATTTCACGCTCTATTTTCAGTAGCCGTGTAGAGGAAATTAAAATGGACTCTACAATTATGAGTAAGGTTAAGCTTACAAAGGCCAAAGGGATTTGTTTTCTCGAAGGAATTGCTCTTTAATTAGTGAAAGTTGCTAGCTTCTTCTGGTTTTAAGACGAAGCTATGGAGTCCCAGTTGATTGAAAATAAAATCTGGGACTCTGACTCTATAGAAAATCCCTTTTTCATGATTACTGGTTTTCATAATATTGGTCTTTGAAGCAACAGCTGAATGGGCCGCCCCTTCTTCGTAAGGGATAAAGAGATCATACTTCTGCTGCTTGTTGAGAAAGTAGTTTATCACTTCACTTCTTAAGTGCTTCATATCGTCTTGATTAAATGAACTTACAACATATGAATTAGGATGAACCCTTTTGATAATCTTTGATTTTATGGGATCGTTTAATAAATCCTTCTTATTAAAAACAATGACTTTTTCAGTATCATGTACACCTAACTCATTGAGAACATCTTCTGTAACTTGAAGCTGCTTTTTATAATTAGGGTCTGATATATCACAAACGATAATGAGAAGGTCTGCCTCTAAGGCCGATTCAAGAGTGGTTTTGAATCCATCAATAAGAGTGTTGGGTAGGTTAGAAATGAATCCCACCGTATCAATCAGAATCATCGGTGGATGAGTATCTGGGTTTAGTGTTCTAAAAGTTGAATCAAGAGTCGCGAAGAGTTTATTTTCCTCTTTAATATCGACTTGGCAAAGACGATTCATAAGGGACGATTTTCCTGCATTTGTGTAGCCTACTAATGCGGCCGTTACTGCTTGATTTTGGCGCTTTTTCTTTTGTTGCTCACGAGACTTCGCCAGGAGTTTCAACTCCTTCTTATAGAACTCAATCCTCTCACGAATAATACGTCTATCTAGCTCGATCTGCTTTTCACCTTCACCACCTCGAACTCCAATACCACCACGCTGTCTACCTAAGTGAGACCAGAACCCCGAGAGTCTAGGAAGAACATATTGGAGGCGAGAAATTTCGATTTGAATCTTAGCATCTCGAGTTCTAGCGTGTTTTGCAAAGATTTCAAGAATTACGTGAACGCGATCAACCACAGATAGTCCTGTAATCTTACGAATATTTCTAATTTGTGAAGCGGTTAATTCGAAGTCGAAAACCAAAAGTGAAGAACCTTCTTCTTTGGCCTTATCCGCAATCTCTTTTAATTTTCCAGATCCCAAAATGGTTGCAGGATCTAGAGAATTTCTTGATTGAACATATTGATAACCAGATTCAATTTCTAAAGTACGAAGAAGCTCTCTTAACTCTGTTAATGAGCGACCAGTTTCAACTTCAGTTTTATGTTCTTCAAAACGTGGGCAAATAATTGATACGAGTGAAGCCCTGGCATCTTGAGAAATATGAAATTCGTTATCTAACATTCAGATCCTTGGTCTAAATTAAAAGATTATCTATAAGACGAGTATCGCCTAGGATAAAGGCACCTGCAACTACAACTTTACCAAAACCATCATGAACTTCAGCAATTTCAGGGCCAAGCGTCTGTGTTTCAAGAATTTCTAGATATTGAAAGCGGGAATCATTGGCGATAAGCTCTGCTCGTTTGGAAAAAGCAGCTATTTTTCCATGGGAATAGTAAGCATCTTTTATACTATTGAGGGCCTGGTTAAGTTTTATGGCCTCTACTCTTTGCTCATTACTCAAGTATTGGTTACGACTTGACAGTGCGAGCCCATCATCTTCACGAATAATAGGGCACATATGAAGCTCTATTGGGAGAAGAAGATCTTTTACCATTCTCTCTATTATTTTGAATTGCTGAAAGTCTTTTTGTCCAAAGTAGGCCTGTGTGGCCTGCGATAAGGCAAATAACTGATAGACGACAGTTGTTACTCCTGCAAAGTGTGTTGATCGATATTTTCCGCATAGAACTTTATCAAGAGTGTTAACTGTAATCGTTGTTTGAAAGTTCTCTGGATAAATTTCATCTTGAGAAGCAGGATTGAAAACCGTGATGCGCTCGCTACCCTCGAGTTGAGAGAGTTTTTCCATATCTTGATCTAGAGTTCGAGGATACTGATCAAAGTCCTCATTGGGACCAAATTGTTTGGGGTTTACAAAAATAGTAACAATAACCTGATCATTTTCAGCAAGTGCTTTACGCGCTAGAGATAGGTGACCAATATGAAGGTTACCCATAGTTGGAACAAGTCCGACTTTGGTGTTTGGATTAGATTCAGAGAGCTCTTTTCTCCAACTAAGAAAATCATTTCTTTTTCTAATGAGTTTCATCTTCAATATTCCTAGGTATTATAACTTACTGGATAATTCTTTCGAGTACTTCAGTGGCCATGGCCTCTTTCGTAAGATGCATGGGAGTTGATATCTTTCCTGTGGCATCGACAAAACGGTAAATAGCTTCATCGGCACCAAAACCTTGTTGTTGATTATTTTTAATAAGACCAGAAGACACTTGGGTACCTACAAGAAAGTCTACAGGCTTTCTTCCAAACTTCTCTTTAAGTACTTCATCACTTAATAATGTTTCTGCAGCAAATCCAACAACCTTTTGATGGGCCGCCTTTACTTCGAGAACAGATTTTAAAATGTCTTTTGACTTTGCAATGGGAAGACCATCACCAAGAGTCGATTTCTTGATTTTATTCTCCTCAGTTGTTGTCTGTGGAAAATAGAAATCACCGATGGCCGCAGTAGAGATATAGTAGTCAGCTTCTTTAAAGTACTGATGAACTTTATCGTGCATTTCATCGGTTGTCGTTATTCGACTCAAGTTGAAAAGGGGGTGTTCATTAAAGCGCTCTAATTCGTTCGTTGCATAGCGACCTGCAATTACTATAGTTTTAATCCCCTTTCTTAAGGATTGAGTAATAAAGGGGATGGCCGTCTTTCCAGTGCTGGCATTGGTTAGGTAGCGGACAGAATCGAGAGGAGCTAGAGTAGCACCTGTTGTAAGGAGAAGTTTTTTGTCACTTTGTTTAAGAGTGTAGCTTTCCGTAAGTGCAAAAATGGTCTCGATCTCTTGAAGTTTTCCTTCTCCCTTATCACCACAGGCCAAAGTTCCAGAAGAGGTAGTTCCAACAAAGAGATAGGGAAGGGACTTAAGCTTATTAAGGTTTTCCTGAGTGAAGGGATGATTAAGCATCAAAGTATTCATCGCTGGAAAAACAAATAGAGGCTTTTCAGAGTTCCAAGCAAGGAACATCGACGTCATAAGATTGGAAGCCTTTGCATGGGCAAAATCGGATAGAGTATTGGCACTTAGCGGAGCAACGACCATGATGTCGGCCCATTTAATTAAATTAATATGCAGAACTGGGCCTTCACCACTCTCTATATCTTGAGTGGTGAAGTCATCTTCTGGACCATAAACTTTTTCAGCTCCAAGGTAGCTGAAAGTTTTGGCCACAACAAATTCAAGAGCTCCTCTCGTAAGAATCACTCGAACTTGATGTCCTGCTTTAATATAAAGTCTGGTGAGGTCAAGGGCCTTATAAGCACTGATAGAGCCTGTGACACAAAGTGCAATTTTCATGGGGCCACTATTGCACAAATGCTTCTCATTGGCCATGGAGATTACCTTTGGCACGGTATAATTTTCAGTAACTTATAGAGTTTTAGAGAGGTGAGCGATATAAAAGAGAGAGTAGTGGATGAGGTGAGCAAAGAAATTGTCACTGCCAAGCTTTTGAGAGATTAATTCTCCATTTCCACCAGTGAAGATAAGGGTGGAGTTCTGAGACTTTGCCGTTATTTCAATTATCCCCAAAAGGTAGGCCTTAGAGGCTTCAGTCATGGCATCCACAGTTGTATGGGGGAGCTTTATATTTAAGTCAGTTGGAAGAGCGAGATCTCCCGTGAGCTTTTGACCATGATCAAAGGACTTCATAAAGACACGAAGGCCGGGGAATATAAAGCCACCTTTAAAGCCCTCTTGGTCAATATGATCTATAGTTATAAAAGTTCCTGCATCAATTAGAGTGAAAGATTCTTTAGGAAAGAGCTGATGAAGAAAGTAAGCCTGATAAAGTCTATCTTCCCCTAAGGTTGTGGCGTAGTCGACTTTCATACCCAGAAATGAATCTTCCTGGCGATAATGATCTAGCCGATTTTCTTTTGGAATATCTTGATGAGTTACATTTGAGGAAACCCAGTGAGAGGACTCTTTAAGCGTCACAACTTCTTGTTGAGATAGGGCCCTTACTTCTTTGAGTTGTGCTCCTTCAAACACTCCAACATGGGGATGAGAATTTCCCATATCAAGTGTATAGAAGTGATCAGAGGGATTAGGGAGACTTGCTAATCGCTCCGTGATCCTTTGATTAATATTGATCTGATTCAGCTTCACCTTGAGTGATCCCTGATTCATTAAATCTAGATAGGTATTGGTCAATAATCTCCTTCTTAATCGAATAGAGATCGGCCATTGGAGTACAAAAGCTTGGTGGCATTTTGGGTCCTAGCTTTAATAGATCATTAATAACTAAAACCTGGCCATCAGTTTTTGTACCACTCCCAATTCCCACAACTGGTATTTTAAGATTCTCTGATAGCCTTTGGGCCAAGTTTCCTTCTACAAATTCTAAAACGATCGAGAAGCAGCCTGCTTTTTCAAGCTCCATAGCTTCTTTGTAAATGCGGGCCTCGGATGCATTTGTTTTTCCATGAACATAGTATCCCCCTTGTTGGTGAACACTTTGTGGAGTTAATCCGATATGACCCATTACAGGGATACCAACTTCCGTAAGTCGAGTAATAAGTTCTAAGAAAAGCGGAGAAGCACCTTCAAGCTTAACGGCCTCGGCCTTAGTCTTTTGAAAAATTTCAATGGCGCTTTCAAGACCTTTTTCAACTGTTGCATAAGAACCGAAGGGTAGGTCAACCACAACAAATTTATCGGGAGCTCCGCGCTTCACAGCTGCTCCAAAAGTAATCATATCGTTGAGAGTTACTTCGACAGTTGTGTCATAACCAAGAACAACATTTCCAACAGAGTCTCCAACCAATAGCATATCAATATCTGTTTCATTGAGCATCTGTGCTGTTTGGTAATCGTAGGCCGTAAGCATGCTTAATGGCTTCTTGCCCTTGTGGAGTTTTCTCTTTTTAATTTTTCTTGTGTTAAGAATAGTTTCCATATTTTTCTCTTAATCTAAAAAGTATCGATCATTGAGGGATGAGATCATCCTTCAATTCATTAAAGGTTTGCTGGAGCTCGCCTTGAGACCAGTGGGATTTAATCTTTTCACGCATTTGGGCGACATCTATGTTATTTACTTGGTTGAAGAAGTTCCCATTCCATATGTTTTGACGCATATCTTCTATGACTTTAGCTTGCCCTTTGTCAAAAATTCTTTCTCGGGCAAGCTCGCTCCCCACCAGTGCATGGGGACTTATGAGTTCAAAGAAGGCTTCCGGGCCCATTTTTACCATAGCATCTGCGATAAGCTTGACTTCTAGCCAACACTCCATAAAAGCGAGCTCTTTTGGGATGCCATTATTTCTTAGGCTCAGATAAGCCTGCTCGGCCGCATAAGGGAGTAGACCACATAAAAGAGACTGCTCACTAAAAAGGTCGGCCTTAGCTTCTTGCTCAAAAGTTACTTCATAGGGACCGGCAGTGACTCCTACTTTTTTAGCAACTTCATCGAGAACAGCTTTAAAGTGTGAGCGCTTATTATGTGGGATACTTTCAAGTGAATAGACTGCGCCAAGCTTGCCTCTATTTAGGTATTGGTAGCGAATTTCACTGGCAATGGCCTTTATCGCTAATAGAGCAAAGTTGAATTCTGGGAAAAGCTTAGGGAGGTTGTGCTCCATTGTGCTTGCACCATGGGCCACAATAATTAATGTTTCAGGTGAGATTTGATCTTTATGAGAGTTAAGAAAGTTTAAATGCTCGGCATCAGGAATAAGTAGAAAGATAACTTTGCTATGGGCCAGATTTTCTCTAGCTTCAAAGCCTAACTCTTTCATAAGTTTCTGGGAGGAGCTACCTTTTCTGAGGTATACTTGGGCCATGACTTGAGAGTCTTTCAAGTTGCATATCCAGGCCCTTGTTTGTGATCCAAGCCCAATAAAGGTAGGATTCAATTGCGCCAACATGATTATTCCATGGTTATAAGTAGAAAGACTGGGTTTTACCATATTAGATAGATGAGATCGAATGAATAGTGAAAGACAAGGCTTACATTTATTAGACTCTAGAGTTCCTAATTCTAATGATTTAGAACTACTGATGAGTAATTCCGCTTTCCTTTGGGGAATGTCTGCTTTTACTACGGGTCTGATTACTCATGGAGAAATGCCTTTTTATGAAGCTCATCTTCAGCGACTCCTAAGTACAACGAAGTGGTTATGGGAAGATGTGAACTCTGACCTTGTAGAAGAGCATTGGATTACCTCTGTTGAGCATTTAGGAAATAGCGCCTTGGGAAGTGAAGACTACCGTTTTCGGTTTGCCTTCTTTAGAGATAAACAAAGAGAGCTTCACTCTATCTTGAGTCTTGATCCCTTTGTACAGGATTCAATCGATTCTGTGTCGCTAATTCTTAGACCAAGTCCCATTCACTATAGTTGTAGAGAGGCAAACCCTAAAGTTGGAACCTATTTGGATACATTTCGAGAGCAAAGTAGAGAGAGTGAAACCATTCTATTCTACAACACGGAGGATTTAGTTTTAGAAACCTCTGTGGCCAATATTGTCTTTTATCGTCGGGAAGATAAGTGCTTTGTTTTGCCCGTCGCTCCGGGAGAAATCCTTCAAGGAATTGGCATTCGCTATGGCCTTGCAGGATTGAATCTGAGTGAAGAATACATAAAGAGGGATCAGCTTAAAGGCTTTGATAGTGCATTTATAATCAACTCTTTGAGAGGCCCGCAACCTGTGGTAAGTTTAGATGGGCGCTCCCTTGTTCTTGATGAGGAGTTAACTCTTCTTATTAAAAAACAATTTGAATTAAATAAAAAAGAAACGCAGAGGAAGATATGGCCAAAGGAAAATACTTAGCAGTTAATTGTCCAAAGTGCGATGATTCATTTAACTACTATGATTCAGAATTTAGACCTTTTTGTAGTGAAAGATGTAAGCAAGTAGATCTCGGTCATTGGTTTTCTGAAAGTTATAGCGTTGCCTCTAAAGAACAACTCTCTGATCAGGATTTGGAACAAGTTATCAGCAACCTTGAAGGAGCGGGTGAGGATGCAACGAATGACTAAACTTCCTCTTAGCTCAAAAGATTTAAAATCCATTCTGGAGTCTGTTCTTGAAGCAGCACAGAAAACTGGCGATAAGCTTCTTAAAAATCAAAAGAAATTAGGCAGCTTGAAAATTACATCTAAGCAAGCGCAAGGTGTTGTTTCCAACGCCGATGTGGAGGCTGAAAATTTCTTAATAAAAAAACTAAGACCACTTTTGAAAGATGCAGAATTTTTGGCCGAAGAGAGTGCCTTTGAAAATTTTGGGGGCAAGTCGGATGCCTTTTGTAACTTTAAGGAAATTCCATTTTCTTGGATTATAGACCCCTTAGATGGAACAACGAACTACTTAAATAATATGGACTACTATGGAGTTTGTATTTGTCTTGCCTACTATGGAGAACCGATTCTTGGAGTTGTTCATCGCCCTAGAACCGCTCAAACTTATTATGCAATAAAAGGAAAGGGGGCTTTTCTTCAAACTACCCGACAAACAAAGTCGGGTGTGAAAGTGAGTAAATCTAAACTTGAGCTCTCTAATGGGTCAAAGAAAATAAAAGATTCCCTTCTTGTTACAGGGTTTGCGTGTGAAAAAGGGCAAGAGTTTGATATCGAATTCAAGATCTTTGTCGATATGATGAAAGCTGCTCGAGGAATTCGTCGCATGGGAAGTGCTGCAATGGATATGTGTCTTGTGGCCGAGGGAGTTTTTGATGGCTTCTGGGAAAGAGGGTTATCTCCCTGGGATATGGCGGCTTCTTCGTTAATAGCTAAAGAAGCTGGGGCCTTTGTATCTGACTATAATGGAGAGGTATTTAATCCTTTTTTATCGACCATAGTAGTAGGGCATAAGAAATTGAGAAAAGAGCTTCTTAATCTGCTGAAATAACGAGGTGGAAAGCCCTGTGCTCGTTGACACGAATTTAGTCTAACAGGTATAATTCTAGTTAACTGTTTGAATATATTGCTCGGATAGCAATAGTAATTTTATTCCAAGGATGGAAGTGTGGAATCAATAAGATTAATCTTAACTCAGTTTACTGATGAGACTATGAGTATCGTTATCGCGATTTTGGTCGTGGTATTTTCGGTTCTTGTTGCTTACTGGTATTACAACCGAAGAAAGTTTCATCAACTATCCCACCAAATTCCTGCCTCTGTTGTTCAGAATTATTTAGATTCAATAATCGCAAATTCAAATGCTTTAAAGTCTTCACTCTTTAGAGGTGGTGGACTTGAAGTAGGTGAAGGTGTTCCGGCCATTTTACCTACAAGTGATTTACCAACGGGAGGAATTTCTGTTGGTGGCGCAAGTAGTGAAGAGCTAGCTTCAAAGAATGCTGAGATAGCAAACTTAAGGTCAATGCTTTCTCAAAAAGATGCAACGATTGCAGAGCTTGAAAAAATGCTAGAAGCTGCACGCTCAAGTAGCGGAGGAGGAATTTCTCAAGAGGAATACGATATTGTTAAGTCCGAAGTGACTGGCCTTAAGAATCAATTGGAAGAGGCCAATACAGCTATCGAAGAGGCTAGAGCAAATGCAGGTGGTGCAGATGGTGGATCAAGTGCTGAGTTAGAAAAAGTAACTGGCGAGAGAGATGAGCTTAAAGAAAGATTAATGGAATATGAAATTATTGAAGAAGATTTAGCAAATCTCAAAAAATATCAGCAAGAAAATGATTCGCTTAAAAAGCAACTTGCAGCTCTTCAAGGTGGAGAGGCTGCTCCAGCTCCGGCAGCTGAAGCACCTGCTGCTGAGCTAGAGCCTGAAGCAGCGCCGGCCGCTGAAGAAGCAGCCCCTGTTGAAGAGGCTCCTGCTCCTGCACCAGAAGTTAGTGCAGAGGAGAACCCAGCCGCTGATGACAGTGCAACACAAGCCGCTGAAGAAGAAATGCCTGATGTACCCTCTAATGGGGGAGATCAAAAATCAGCAGATGAGTTACTGAGTGAATTTGAAAAAATGCTAGGCTAGACACTAGTTTAAAACCTGTAAGGAAATTATATGTTTAAGTTATCTCAAAAGATGTCGCTCTTTCTCTGTGCGAGTGCACTATGCTTTCCTTACTCTGTAAATGCAGGGCAAAAGGGAGCTGATCTTTCTAAAATTGAGTCAAAAGTACCCCGCACCCAAACAGCAGTGAAAGAAATTATCACTTCTGAATTTAAAAAAGATTTGAATAATAAAGATGTTCTTAAGCTTCGAAAGCAAGTTCTTTCTTACTCTGGAAAGGCCATCCCTGCATTGATAGATGTTATGAAGAAAGAAACCTACCCTGATAAGAATCGTTGGGTAGCAACATTTCTTGTCGGTAGAATTATGGGAAAAAAGAGTAGTCCTTTTTTGGCAAAGTTTTTAAAGCATCCTAACTGGGTTCTTCGAATGGCCTCTCTTAAGACTCTACTGGCCCTTAAAGAGAAAAAGTATTCTGCTCTTTACGGTAAGGCCCTTAAGGATAATAGCTTCATTGTAAGAAAACAGGCTCTAGATAATATTAGAACTTTAGAGGCCAGAGATCAGGCTCCCGTTGTTTGGAGCATGCTCTATGATAAGAGAAATTACTATGCTCCCAAGGATGGCAGTAAAAAGCGCACAAACTTAATTCGCGAAGCTATTAAAACTGTAGGCGATTTGAAATTTGAAAAAGCAAAGAAGCCTCTTCTTAGCATGATTCAAAAAGATAAGTACCAAGATATTTTTAAGGCGATGGATTATAGCCTAACAAAGATTACGGGAAAGAAATCACCTGAAGATAAAGCTATGAAAATTCGTTTCTGGAAAAAAATTGCTTTAGCGGAAAAAACTTTTTAGAAGTTGGCCTCAAGTTCCTTGGCCTTCTGCTCTTCAATCTTCTTAAGCTTGTCGGCGATGGCCAAATTCCTCTCAATTCTATAGAGGATTGTCTTTTCAAGAATTCCATCACTGGGGATAACCTTCCAGCCTTGTAGAAAGTCTTGTTCTATCATCTGCCTTCTATAGACAGTTACTTTCGCAACCTCTCTCTTGTTGCGGTATCCCTTAACAACATTGAGGATGAGCTTAAACTTCGCGGCCTTCACCGCATCACTGGAGCCGAAACTATCTGCAAAGTTAACCTCGAGCGTGTTATCAATCCAGCGAGTCTTAATAACGCCTGCTTCCTGGTTCGTTATCTCAAGAGGGTAGTTCTTCATCACCTGTAATACTGAAAGCCAAGTTTGATTAAAATCTTGCTTATAGAGCTTTTGAGGGATTTCAAATTCTTCAGTAATATAGCGAAACTGCTCATAACTACTGCAACTATAGAGGCCAGTTAGTAGTATTAGAGTACTCAAGAGCTTTCTATTAGATTTTCCGAGAAATGCACGGAAGTTATAGATAAATGAGCTAATTTTCATTAATATAGTCCTATTGGCGTATCAGGTAATACTCATTTTAATGAGGGCCGTTACCTTCTATTGTAACCTGTGTAAGGGAGAGTGCAAATTAGTGAAATCATTTGCCTAATCCCAAAGTAAATAATTATGAGTGATACAAAATCAAATACAAAAATGTTGAATGCTGTGGATATTATGGCCAGTGTGCTGAGCACGGAAGCCTATGCGCTTAACCAAGCTGCAGATCGCCTAACTGAAGAAGTCTCCAATAAACTCGAAATTTTATTCAAAGACCTTATAGTTGGAAAGGGAAGTTTAGTTTTTTGTGGAGTAGGCAAGTCAGGTATCATTGGTCAAAAGCTTGCGGCAACCTTCTCATCGCTGGGACTTCCAAGTTTCTTTCTCCATCCAACAGAAGCTCTTCACGGTGACCTCGGAATGGTGCGCGAAGGAGATGCAATTGTTCTTATTTCTTATTCGGGAACGGCAGAAGAAATTTTAAAACTTATTCCATTTCTAAAAATAGATCAGGACAAGAGAGTTGCACTGGTTGGGAAATTAGATTCACCTATCGCCCAGAAGTGTGCGATCGTCCTTGATTGCTTTGTGAACAAAGAAGCCTGTTTGAATAATCAAGCCCCGACAACAAGCTCTACACTTACCATGGCCATGGGTGATGCAATGGCCGTTCTTTACGAACATATAGTTGGTTTATCAAAAGAGGGGTTTGCCCTCAATCACCCTGGTGGGAGGCTTGGTAAATCTCTTCGGCTAAAAGTTGGTGATCTTATGATCCCCAAAGATCGATGCCCGTGCTTGAATAAAGACCAAAGCCTCAAGGAAGTTGTTGTTGCAATGACCGACCGGCCAGTTGGAGCTTGTTTTATTTTAGATGAAAAAGAAAAAATAGAAGGGCTTGTTGTTGATGGCGATATTAGACGTCTCTTTTCAAAAGATGACTTTAAAATTGAATCAGCAGTAGAGGGGCTAATGAATAAAAAACCTATTACGATCAAAGAAAGTGATATGGCCGTAGACGGGTTAAACTTAATGGAGCAGGGGGAGCGTCCTTTTTCTCTTCTTCCTGTTGTAAATGATAAAGAAGAGTTCGTTGGTGTTCTAAGGCTTCATGATCTTTTTAAAGAAGGTCTATAAACTGCTCGATTAGGCTTCTTTCTTGTAGAATACTTCTTCAATAAGGATCGCAGAAACAAAGCAGAAAATTCCCAAAATAATGAAGTTAATGAATCCAAATCTTTGCCATAGCGTTTCTTCTGACTCGGGAGTGTAAAGATCAATATCAAGAGAGTCTACTTCAAATAACTTTAGCCTTTGAGACTCACTTCCATTGGGATAGAGAATACTTGAAATCCCGGTATTGGTCATTCTCACTATGGGGATTTGATATTCAAGTGCTCGCCAGTGGGAGAGGTATTGATGCTGATAAGGTTCACTGGTATTTCCATACCAACTGTCATTGGTAAGATTAATGAGAAAGTCTGGTTTGTTTGGAGAGCTTTCATTCAAAAACTTTCTGATAAAATCAGAAAAAAGAATTTCATAGCAAATCGCAGTAATAAAGCTCTTTCCATTATTTAAGTTAAATTTAGTAAAGCGACTTCCTCTAGCAAAGTAAGATATATTCTTAATGATTTTTGCAAGATATGGATTTAGAGGGCCAAAGGGAAGACCTTCTCCAAAAGGAATGAGAAGTTGCTTATGATATACATCACTTAAATCACCATTTTCATTAATTAAGAAGGCCGCATTATATTCTGTCTCGTAGTAATTCAAATTATCGGACTTTGATTTATCATATCCACCAAAGAAGAGTTGTGCCTTGGACTTCGTGGTCGTGTGGCGAATGAGGTTTGGCATGAAAGTCGAGTTCATTCTTAGGATCGCAGAATTAAGAAGCTGGGGGTAAGCAGTTTCAGGCCAGATGATCAGATCAATTGGTTCATCTATATTCTCTGTGCTGAGCTTAAGATAGCGATTGTAAATTTCTTTCAAAGAAAGCACATCTCCACTTTCAGATTTAAGCTTCATAAAATTACCAATATTGGCCTGTACAAGTCTAAGTCTTGTTGGATTCTGATCTTGTTCGGGCTTCCACTCAATAGGGGTGAGAAGGTTGGCGATGAGAAAAATAAAGAATGCTGTTATTCCAAAGTAGTCAATCTTTCGAATACGCCAAAAGGAAACGAGAGATAGGATGAGCCAGTAGCTCATAAAACTATAAATAGGAACGCCAAAAGTTTTAGCTAGTCCCAAGAAAGGGGAGAGCTGAAGCCAGGTATGGCCGATATGCGCTGGGAATTGCTGTGGAATGAAGCGATCTAGTAATACAAATACCAGAGCAAGGAGTACATTTCTTGTATGGATATTTGCAGCTAACCTGGTTCGTTTTAAATTCAATCGTCCCCAGTAGTGAATGAGGAAAATGAAAATTAAAAGTTGCGGCATAATGATAAGGGAGAATAGTAAGCCCAATAATAGATTTAATGGAAAGGGAACTTGTCCAAACTCATTTAGTGTATAGGGGATCCAGTAGTAGCCAGAGAGGCAGTGACCAACACAGAAGAGAAGCCCTGTTAAGAACTTGGCCTTTAGGCTTCTTTGATAGGGGTCTTCGGCCTGATGGTTTTCTTTAGGGTAGGGCAGACTAAGAGATAGGAAGAGAAAGAAAATTCCCAAAAAGCTGTAGCCCATAAAGTGAGGAAGTCCGTTCATGGGAAAACCCATAGAGTAGAGCAGTCCTCCTATAAATGGTGTTAAGTAGAATAAAACCCATGGCCTTAAGAAAATCGAACTCATGAAAACCTGTAATTAACGTGTTCACAAAGAAAGGGCTTCACGTTATTCTAATAAATGTAAGTTACGTAAATCCTTATATTAACTATAACTTGAGGGGACACTATTTGCTAGAGGGCCATCGAAATTCTCACAATTATGAAAAGTCTCATAAAAAGATGCGACGTCCTCTCTTTATAGATGACCCTTTGCGTCTCGGTGAGAAAATTGAAGTTAGTGGCTTGTGTCCGAGTTGCCACTCGATCTATGTGACTAAAGGTCAATGTGAATCATGTGGACTGCAATTTGGACTTGATGTCGTTGGTGAGCCCTTCGGTTCTCGTAGTTTCTTTACCTTGAAGGACGACTTTGATTCAAGCCTCACAAAATGGAATTATATTGAGTGGCGCTTAAGCTCAGAAGTATTTCTCAAAAAGCCTCAGGTTAAGCGCTATATTAGGCATATGCTTAAAAGATTTGAAGATCTGGTCTCTTACTTTGCTGGACTCGATTTTATTGAAGTTCCTGAAGACACCGATGGAAGCGAAAATCATATTCGTCTCTTTATGTTTGAAGCAAGAGAGATTATGAAAGAATATCAGAGATTTTCAACAGACCTTTCCGCACTCTTTATAACTTTGAAGAAATTTGCACCAGAAGTCGGAGATGCGGATGCTATCAGTGAAGAACTTTTAGTTGATCTCCATGGGCTTGAGCGCTTCAGTAAAGAGAGCTCTATTGGTACATCCATAGAGCTTAAAAGTTCATTGTGGGACATGCTTAAAAGTGGGATTGTATTGGAGGCCATGGCCGCAATAGGAGCTATCACTTTGGCCTCTTTTTTGGTGATGAAGTATCTATCAAGCTAAGTTTTACTTTGCTCTTCTGATGATAATCTTACCCGGCTTTACTTTCTTTTTTGACTTTGTCGCCATCGCTACCTTTCTTGATACCTTTCTTCTCTTAGCTTGAGCTACATCGCCTTTCTTAGTAGCTAGACCTCTTGTTTTCTTTGCCTTGATATATTGAGCAGCAAATACTTGAGCGTGTCCTGCATCGAGACGTCCACCACTCGCACATTTTGACATGAGCGTAGACTCGTGTTTTGCCGAGCGCTTGATGACTTCTTTAACTTCTTCAACTGATAGATCTGGGTACTGACTCATAATTAAAGCAGCAGCTCCTGATACAAATGCTGTCGCTTGACTTGTTCCCGTTAGGTAACCTGATCTTCCTTTTGGAAGAGCTGAGCGAATTCTATATCCTGGAGCAGAGATATCAACACTCTTCTTTCCCCAGTTTGACGAATTGAGCATTTGAAGCTGCTTATTGTGGGCCGTTACTGTAATGATATTCTTAAGACCGTAACTTGCAGGGTAGTAAGCATTTGATCTGATATCAATATTAGATTCTTCATTACCAGCGGCAGCTACGACAAGAATACCTTTTCTTTCAGCTTCTTTAAGAATTTTGAGTTCTTCTAGTGCTGGCTCTGGTCCACCACCTGAGTAGTTGATAACATCTACATTTTGATCAACAGCATATTTAAGAGCAGCAATTGTAGAGTCTAGGTTATCTTGACCAGATGCTTTTGGATTATAATACTTCAGAGAAAGAATCTTAACTTCAGGGTAAACACTTTTTACAATTCCAGATACGTGAGTTCCATGTCCGTGTTCATCAAAAGGTTGATTTGCATCTTTTCTATTCTTTGAAAAATCGATTCCATAGTTAGATGATGAAGCCGTTCCATTTTTAATATATAGATTGTCTCTCAAGAATGGGTGGTTAGGATCAATTCCTGTATCAATGACAGCAACAACAATCTCTTTCTTCTTTTTAAATGCTTTCCATGCAGGAACAAGATTAATTGAAGAAGTTTTATTGGCCGGCTCAACTCCCCAGCTTGAATATTCAGAGTTAAGAATTTTAACATCAAAAGAGATTTCTTGTGCTGCAGGTGTCGCCTTGCTAGCAACAGAGCTCTGTGTAGCTGGTCTCTGGTATCTCTTTTTGATGACTTTATTCATCATGTGTTGAGGAAGTGATGATGGTCTTTGAACAGTTTGACCCATAACAGATGTACTCAAACCTGTAAGTGAGATCAAAGTGGAAATAATGAGCTTATCCATTTTGGTCGTGTTCTTTTTCTTGATCATGTTTTCTTCCTAATTAATGAATGTTTAAGACTAAGTTCAATGTTCTCCCTGATATAAAAGCAAGGATTAGGCCAACTTATACTTAGTATTTCTAATGAGTTAGCCCATTATTTATAGCGGCTGATTGTTAGGTTCTTAAGGGGCCGTATAAAAGTTGAACAATTTTTCTACAAAAAGCAGCTTTTTGGATCTTGGGCCGTAAAAGCTTTGAACAGTTCGTCGTATTAAAGCTCAGTGATTTCAGTTATTTGAGAGGAGTTCTTACCTAGGCCGTCGGGCCGAAGTTTATGCCTTTTCGGTGAGGATTGGTTATACTTTTGACGAAAAATTAAAATGATTTGGCATTAAATAGGAGAATCCATGAAAACCTACTCTTTTGATGAGTTGATTTTTGAATCTTCCTTTATAGGAGGAAAGTTCCAAAACTATTCGCAAGTGAAGTTCTCAGTATCTGATCCTGCCACAGGGACCCCTATGGCCGAGCTCTATGATGATGGAGCTAGAGCAATAGAGCAGGCCATTGAATGTGCAAAGGGCTCTCTTCAAAGTTGGTCAGGTCTTACTGCAAAGGATCGCAGTAAGGTTTTAGAGAACTGGAATGATTTAATTCTTCTGCATCAAGATACTTTGGCGAAAATTATGACCCTTGAAAGTGGAAAGCCTATAAAAGAAAGTCGAGGAGAGGTTGCCTACGGAGCTTCTTTTATTAAATGGTTTGCTGAAGAAGGAAAGAGAGTCTATGGGGATATAATTCCATCTCCGACAAATGATAAGAGGTTAATGACCATAAAGCAGCCTATTGGCGTCGTTGGTGCAATTACACCATGGAATTTTCCGTTGGCAATGATTACTCGAAAAATTGCTCCAGCACTTGCAGCAGGGTGCACGGTCGTCGTTAGACCAAGTGAAGAGACACCTTTAACAGCACTTGCTCTCGCAAGATTAGCTGAGGATGCAGGCTTTCCTGCTGGGGTAATTAATATATGTATTGGTCGTGATGCATCTGAAATGGGAAAGGCACTCTGTGCTTCGAAATATATTCGTAAAATCTCTTTTACGGGATCAACACGTGTGGGAAAAATTCTTATGGCCCAAAGTAGTGATACCCTGAAGAAGTTAAGCCTTGAATTGGGAGGAAATGCACCTTTTATTGTCTTTGAAGATGCTAATATTGATGAAGCGATCGAAGGACTTATGACCGCCAAGTTTAGAAACTCTGGTCAAACATGTGTCTGTGTAAATAGAGTTTTCATTCATGCAAATATCTATGAAGAGTTCTCTGAAAAATTTGTTGTTGCAGTAGAAAAACTTAAGGCCGCTCCAGGAATGGAAGAAGATTCTCAGGTGGGCCCACTTATTAATATGAAGGCGATAGAGAGAACTATTGATTTTATCGAAGATGCAAAAGAGCGAGGCGGTTCTATTCTAACGGGTGGGAAAATCCAAAAAGGACAGTTCTATGCTCCAACAGTAATTAAAGACGCTAATCGTGAAATGAAGTTTTTTAAAGAAGAGACATTTTCTCCCATTGCCCCACTTTTTAAATTTAATTCGGATGAAGAAGTTGTTCAAATGGCCAACGATACAGACTTTGGCCTAGCTTCCTACTTTTATACCAATAATTTGCAGAGAATGTGGAAAGTGAGCGAATCTTTAGAGTATGGAATGGTAGGTGTAAATACTGGAATGCTCTCTAATGAAGTAGCCCCTTTTGGAGGAGTTAAATTCTCTGGCCTTGGTAGGGAAGGTTCTAAATATGGAATCGAAGACTATTTAGAGATCAAATATATTTGTATTGGTGGATTACAATAGAGGTAATAAAAAAGCCCACCTTACGGTGGGCCATCAGTTAGCTTAATTTGATTATTTTTAGCCATGTCTTAGGAATCGCTGCTGCTCTCTTTCTGCTTCTTCAGCATGAGTAATACAGAGGCTAGCAAACGGTTGGTTATTTAGTCTTTTAAAACCAATTCCTTCTCCACACTCTTCACACTCACCATAGGTGCCATTATCCATACGATGAAGGGCCTCATCAATTTGGCGAAGTTTGTTGAGTTCACGGTGACGCATATTGAATGAAACCTGTTGGTTGATTACACTTGCGGCTAAGTCAGCTTCATCCGGTAGGTCATCACTTGTCACATGAAGATCTTCTTTAGAAGTCAGGTAAGAACCATTTAGAATTTCCTCTTTCATCTTAATCAGTTTAATTTTAAGTTGATCAAGTTGTTCGCTTTTCATAGTAATCTCCTTAGAGGCCTTTGAGTAAGTTATCATCATGACTGAACTTACTTTTATGGTTTTAACTTTGACCTGTCCGATTCCACTTAAATATTTTAAAAGAATATGGCCATCTGCAACAAGTATAAAATTTATGCCTCAAACCATTGGCCTATCTTCTAGGCCATTTCAAGGTACGTCTTAGCTTTTCGGCATTTTGCTGTGCCAACATAAATACTTTTTAATGATGTAAGTGCTTAATATTAGAATGTTTTATGGTTTTTTATTTAGTGTGAGCTTCTACTTATAGCAGAATGGGAACTTTAGATCAGGGCAAGTTTATTGAGGTAAATCTTGCCCTTAGTGGAGAGTTGGCTATTGCTTCAGATCTCTCCAACTCTTTCCTTGTCTAGCGCGATGGTTTTTTTGGTATCTTTCAACAGCTTTTCTATGCTGTGAATAGGTTTGTGAAAAGATATGAGTTCCATCATTTTGAGAAACAAAGTACAGGTAGTTGTGCTTAGCTGGGAAAAGTACGGCCTTTATGGAACTTAGGCCTGGGTTTGAAATTGGACCTTTTGGGAGAGCTGGAATCTTATAAGTATTGTAATCAGTCTTCGCCAGTAGGTGCTTCTTTCTTAAGTTGCCGTTAAAGTTTTCCCAGATACCGTAGATCGTTGTTGGGTCAGACTGCAGGCGCATTCTCTTCTTGAGTCTATTGATAAATACACCAGCAATCATTGGCCTCTCAACTGCAGCCCCTGTTTCTTTTTCAACAACACTGGCTAAGATAATCACTTCATGCTTCTTAAGACCGAGTGGAGCTTTTGAGAAATCTAGGTCTTTCGTTTTTTCATTGAAGACATCGACCATTGATCGAATAACATCTTTTGCTTCTGATCCTGGTGTAAATTTATAAGTCTCTGGGTAGAGATAGCCTTCAACTCTTGATCCAGGAATATTGAGCTGTTTTGCGAACTCAGGGTCTTTGGCGATATCAATGAATTGATTTGCATCTGAAATGATTTTATCCTGCTCCATTATTTGGGCAACTTGAAAAAGATTCTTTCCTTCAGGGATGGTCACAGGAGCAGTGATACTTTGACCAGAAATCAAAGTATCAAAGATATCAAGCATATTTGAGCCAGACTTAATTTCAAATTTTCCGGCCTTGAACTTTGTCATGAGGCCATTGAACTGAGCATAACGGTGAAAAATCTTTGCACTGCTTATGAGATCTTGATGATGAAGACGGCCATTAATTTTTGAAAAGCCTTCCCCAGGTTGAACTTCAAAAACAACATCCTTTCCTTGGTACTGCCAAACGCCAACCATATAGTAAACCATAACTGCGGCCATAAATAGAGCAAGGGCCGGAGCTGCTAAAACAAATACCCACCAATATCTTTTCATGCGTAAACCTTCTGATTCAAATTTCTATTCTTGTAGGAATGATTCAATAATAATAGAAGCTGATAATGCGTCAATTTTTTTAAGGTCGACTTGAAAATTGAAGCGTGGATCATTTTTCATTCTTTCCTCGGCTTCAAAAGTGGAAAGAGTCTCATCTTGAAAGAAAAAATCGACAGACTCTGGAAGTTTTGACTGAAGTTGCTCCCCAAGAGCTTTGACTTTCTTAGTCATTTCGGACTCAGTACCATCTGTATAATAGGGGAGACCCCACACAACAATATCAATAAACTCCTCATCTACAATATTGATGAAGTCTTCAAATATATCTTTTGATTCCTCGGTAATAATACGACCAAATAACAGAGGAAAGGGCTCGATTCCGACTTTATAAGTTGAAAGTCCGATGACCTTCTCACCGTAATCTACACCAAGGATATGTTTGCCGTGGTATTGGGTCGATTTTGCAGATGTTTCTGTCATAAAAATGCCTAAGGGTTGGCCGAAGCTTGACTTAGTGTCTAACTAGGATAATACTAGAGGAGTCTACATATCTCAATTTACATAAGCAATAATCATATATACTTCCCTGAGAGGATTTAACCAATACTTTCTTATCAATCAATTCATCAAAATTTATTAGCGGGGTAAAACTCAATGCATCTCAATGATCTAAGAGAAATGGAAATCAAGAAGCTTAATGAACTAGCTTCTGAACTAAAAGTCGAAAATTCAAGTGCAATGAAAAAGCACGAAGTTATCTTTGCTGTACTTAAAGCAAAGGCCAGCAATGATGAGCAAATCTTTGGTGGTGGTGTTCTTGAAATCCTCCCTGATGGATTTGGTTTCTTAAGATCTCCTGGATATAACTATCTTCCTGGTGCAGATGATATCTATGTTAGCCCAAGTCAAATTAGAAGATTTGGACTTAAGAAAGGGGACTCTATTGAAGGTGAGATTCGTCCACCAAAAGATGGGGAAAGGTATTTTGCACTTCTTAAAGTAAGTACAGTCAATGATCAAACTCCTGAGAAGCATAAGAAAACGGTTCTCTTTGATAACCTTACTCCTCTATATCCAGATCGTAAGATTAACCTAGAGTCGAAGCCAACTAATTACTCAACTCGTATTATCGATCTCTTTGTTCCTCAAGGTTTTGGTCAAAGATGTTTGATTGTTGCTCCACCAAAAGCAGGTAAAACAGTTCTTCTTCAAGATATCGCGAACTCTATTACGGATAATCATCCTGAGTCAGTGTTGATTGTTCTTCTTATTGACGAGCGTCCTGAAGAAGTTACAGATATGAAGAGAAATGTGAATGCGGAAGTTGTATCTTCTACATTTGATGAGCCAGCAAACCGCCACGTTCAGGTTGCGGAAATGGTTCTGGAAAAAGCAAAACGTCTTACAGAAGCAGGGAAGGATGTCATTATTCTTCTCGATTCAATTACTCGTCTTGCTCGTGCTTATAACACAGTTGTTCCACCATCTGGTAAAATCCTTTCTGGTGGGGTTGACTCTAATGCTCTACATAGACCAAAGAGATTCTTTGGAGCTGCTAGAAATATCGAAGAGGGTGGATCACTTACGATTATTGCCACTGCTCTTATTGATACAGGTTCAAGAATGGACGAAGTTATCTTTGAAGAGTTCAAAGGTACAGGTAACTCTGAAATTCAACTGGATCGTAAACTTCTTGAAAAGCGTATCTTCCCTGCACTTGATATCAACAAGTCATCTACTCGTAAGGAAGATTTACTTATGGATGCAAATGACCTTCCCCGTACTTATGTACTAAGAAAAGTTCTTCATCCTATGAATACAATCGATGCTATGGAATTCATTCTCAATCGTGTGACTAAGTCTAAGACGAATGCTGAATTCCTAGATTCGATGAACGGTTAGCAAAAAAGTTAATTAATTAGAGACCCTCTCGATGTTCTTACTTAAAGATCTTCGAGAGGGTTTTGTACGTTAAAGGGCCCTACTTTTTCGCCCGAGAATAGGATTATAAAATGTCGATTTTTAATAAGTTAGATGCTGTTGTTGAAAGGTTTAATACCCTTACAGAGAAGATGGGGGACCCTACTCTCTATGAAAGACAAGAGGAGTATCAGGCCATAACCAAAGAGAGAGCAAATCTTGAAGATATTGTTGCCGCTTATAAAGAATACAAGCAAATTAAAGCGGATGTAGAAGAAGCCAAAGAAATCCTCAAAAATGAAAAAGACGAAGATATGAGGGAGATGGCCAAAGAGGAGCTTTCAGAAAAAGAATCTGAAATTCCTGGCTGGGAAGAAAAACTTAAAGTTCTACTTCTTCCAAAAGATCCTCTCGATGCAAAGAACGTTATTGTCGAGATTCGTGCAGGAGCTGGCGGTGATGAGGCTTCAATCTTTGTTGGTGATGTTTATCGTATGTATCAAAACTATTGCCGCTCACTTGGATTTAAAACAGAGAATATTTCTGTTTCAGAAGGTGATGAAGGTCTTAAGGAAGTTATTTTCTCTGTTTCTGGAGACAAGGTTTTCTCAAAGTTAAAATATGAATCAGGAGTGCATAGAGTTCAGCGTGTACCAAAGACTGAGTCGCAAGGTCGTATTCATACATCAACTATTACCGTTGCTGTTATGCCTGAGGCTGAAGATCTGGACTTTAAGCTTGATATGAATGATGTAAGAGTTGATGTTTATCGTTCATCTGGTGCCGGTGGTCAGTCTGTAAACACAACAGACTCTGCTGTTCGTATGACTCACATTCCTACTGGTGAAGTCGTTGCCTGTCAGGACGAAAGAAGTCAGTTAAAAAATAAAGATAAGGCCATGAAGATTCTTACGGCCCGTATTTATGATAAGATGGTCCAAGAAAAACATGCTAAGGAAGCCGCCGAACGTAAGGGGCTTGTTGGAACTGGGGATCGTTCTGAAAGAATTAGAACGTATAATTATCCTCAAGGAAGATGTACGGACCATAGAATTGGTTTGACCCTTTATAACCTAGATAAAATCGTAGAAGGTGAACTTGGTGATGTCACAGATGCCCTTATCGCCCACAATCAAGCAGAACTCCTCAAAGGACAAGAAGAGTAGTCTTCTCGAATCTATTGAAAAGAGCTTTGAGGAGAACCAAGAGCTCTGGAGTGAGCTCTATCCAGGCTTGAGCTTTTCCTATCTTAAAAGTCACTTCTATGAGTATTGCGGAAATCGTTTTCCTGAAAACTTATTCTATAATCAATGGTTTGGTGGACTTATTGAGCTTAAGTGGAAACGCTATAGCTCTCTTTTAAGTTTGGGAATGCCTTTGGCCTATATCACGAAAACAGGATACTTTTTTGAGACAGAGTTCTATGTCGATGAAAGAGTTCTTATTCCACGCTTTGAAACAGAGGTTCTACTCGAGCATATTTTTGAAGAACTTAAGACCTTAGATAAGAAATTACCATTTCGTCCCATTCGCTTAGCGGAAGTGGGCGTTGGACCAGGAACACTGAGCTTAAGTATTGCTCAGCAAAGATATTCCCATCCTTTACATATTACTGGAGGAGATCTCTCCAGTGATGCTCTTAAGGTATGTGAATTGAATGCCTTTCGACTTGGCTTTGCCATACCTAAGGAGAACTCTGTAGAATTGATTAAATCTGATCGTATGGATAGCTTTTCTGGTATGTATGACCTGATATACTCTAATCCACCCTATATAAAAAAGAAATCAGACTATGAGCAAGTTCATTCTCAAGTGGCCAAGCATGAACCAGAAATGGCCCTGTTTATTGAAGATGATGAATATGACAAATGGTTTGATGATTTATTTAAAGGGGTTGATAGGTTCTTAGATCATGGTGGCCTTTTTTTAATGGAAGGGCATGAGAGTCATCTCGACAATTTATTGATGAGAGCATCATCTCTTCTCTCTTGCGAGGGAGAGGTCATTGTAGATTTAACGGGAAGAAAACGAGTTTTAAAAATAAGGAAAAAATAATGGATAAATTAGTAATGAATGGGCCAGTTAAGCTATCTGGTGAAGTTAAAATTTCTAAAGCAAAAAATGCATATCTTCCTTTATTAGCAGCAACAATTCTTGCTGAAAAAGATGTGTTATTTAAAGAAGTACCTAATCTTAGAGATATTAGAACAATGAATCGACTCCTTGCTCATCTTGGAGTTCAAATTAATGAAGAGGGAGGTAGTATGCGCTACTCTCTTGCTGAGTTGAAAAGTGATGAGGCGCCTTACGAATTAGTAAAAACGATGAGGGCTTCAATCTGTGTTCTTGGACCAATGCTCGCCCGTTTCAAAAAAGGTAAGGTTAGCTTACCAGGAGGATGTGCTATAGGTTCACGTCCTATTGATCTTCATCTGAAGAATCTTGAAAAACTTGGAGCCAAGATTGAGTTGAAGAATGGTTATGTTGAGGCTTCAACTGATGGGCTGAAAGGAACTCACTTAACTTTAGACTTCCCATCTGTGGGAGCAACTGAGAATCTGATGATGGCGGCAACCCTTGCAGAGGGGGAGACCGTAATTGAAAATGCGGCACTTGAGCCTGAAATTACAGATCTTGGTAATTTTCTTAACTCAATTGGCGCAAAGATCACGGGTTTAGATACAAAGAAAATAGTTATTCAAGGTGTAAAATCTCTAACAGGTGGAGAGTATACTGCAATTGGCGATCGTATTGAGGCGGCTACTTATATTATGGCAGGTCTCATGACTGGCTCTCAATTGAAAGTTACAGGTTTTAATCCAGGGCATATTGATGCTGTCTTGGATAAGTTGGAGGCGATGGGGGCTACTCTCGAAAGATTCGAAAATGGAGTAGAGGTATTTCCATCTGAGCTAAAAGCTGTAAATATTGATACTGCCCCATATCCAGGATTTCCAACAGATGTTCAAGCACAGATGATGGCCTTGGCCACTCAAGTGGAAGGTTCATCAATTATCACAGAGCATATTTTTGAAAACCGTTTTATGCATGTTCCTGAAATGAGAAGATTAGGAGCTGAAATTACAGTTAAAGGGAATTCTGCAATTGTGAAAGGTGGACTTCCTTTAAAAGGGGCTCCTGTTATGTGTACTGATCTTCGAGCATCAGCGGCCCTTGTTATGTCTGCTCTATGTTGTGAAGGAGAGAGTGAAGTACGAAGAGTTTATCACCTTGATAGAGGTTATGATAATCTTGATACTAAGCTTAAAAATATTGGGGCGAATCTTCAAAGAGTAAATGAAGAGATGTAAAACAAGGTAGTTGATTTATGAGTGAATGTTTATTTTGTAAATTCATAAACAAAGAAATAGAGACTGAGATTGTTTTTGAAAATGATAGTGTGGTTGCCTTTAACGACCTCTATCCACAGGCCAAGAAGCATATTCTCTTTATTCACAAGAAGCACACGACCAATGTGAATGAACTCACTGAGATGGATCCGAGTCAGCTCAAAGAAGTTTTTGAGGCGATACGAGAATTCACAAGTTCTAATAGCCTAAGTAAGAATGGGTTTCGCGTAGTGAACAACTGTGGTGCCAACGCTGGTCAAACTATCTTCCATACCCACTTTCATGTTTTAGGTGGGGAACAGTTAGGGCGCTTTGGAAATTAATACTTCAGCTCTTCAAGTTTAAAATTGAGCTCATAGTGTTTCACTCTGAGCTTAAGATACTCTAAGTATTGAGTAGAAGGGCCACCTGTGGCACTTCTACTTCTCAAGGTGCTTTCAAGCTCCCTAATGGCCATAGTCATCTCTCTGGCCTCATCATTTCCAAGAATTTGCTTACTTCTTTCAAAATTGGATACTGTTCGCAGAGCCTCAATTGTTTTTGTTCTCCCTGCTACACTTCCAATCTCTGAGCGAATACTTGATGAAGACCATTTCCTTGAAAGCTCAAAGGGTAAATTTCTAAAGTCTTGTGCTCCTGAAAGTCTTCTCATCTCTGCAATCGCTTGAGATCGAGCTTTTGTAATTCTTCCCTCAAGAATTGATTTCTCACTCAGGTTACCAACTCGATCAAATAGGGCCTTGTCTTCAATTGAGCGAGGATTTCCATCTCTGTGGTCAATGATTTCTCGAATATGCTCGATGGCCCTTTTATCACTTGCAGAAAGACGTGTTCCTTCACCACTTAGTAGGCCCTCTAAGTTGTCTTCAATTGTTTGTATTTCATGCTCTCTTAGAGGAGAGTATTTACGAACTATATCATCTTGGCGACCAACGGTATCGATCATTTCGTCAATAGTGAGCTGTCGTGAATCTAGTAGCTTTTGTAGTCTTTGGTACTCCTCTTGATCTGTCTTTGTTATTGCATCTCTTCCCATCCCATCTACAATAGCCTCTGCTCTCTTTGATTCATCTAGATCAGCAAACTTACTTGAATTGAAAATACCTTCTTTACTCCTAAGATCAACACCTTCATATTGAAGAGAGTCTGCTCGTACTACTTTATGAATGATTCGCCCTTCTTCATTTTTAAGACGAATTTTTACCATATCGCCAAATTCAACAGAATCTACATATTCAACAACATCTACATCCATGACTTTACCAGTTATAGGATCGCGTTTCTTAGCAGAGATGGGAGTGCTGGGTGAAGATGCTCTAACATCACTAATGAAGTTATCATAGGGATTTCTTTGTGAGCGAGTTATCATTGGCTGCTTTAGGAGAGCTGCAAACTCATCTCTATCTTGTTGTGTGATTGGAGGTAGTTCTCTCTCTTCAATCAGCTCATCAATAGCAGAGTCTTTATATTCGGGATCTAGTCTTCTTAATTTATCTAAGTCTATGGCCACATCTTCGCCGGTTGCTCTGGTGGAGGGTTTAACTTCTTGTCCCATTATGAGTTTAAAGAAATCAGATTCTCCCTCAGACTCTTCTACTCTAGAGATAGATTCTTCTACATCTAATTGTTCTCTTCTTGATACCAGAGAGTCTACTCTGCGCTCCATAGCTCTTACCTCTGCAGGTGTAGCATCATATTTTTTATTAATGGCCGCCAGGTCAGCCTTGGCCTGTTCGATATCAAGCTCAATTTGATCTCTTGGACTAACAATAGGACTTTCTTCAGCATCTATTCTTGGACGAATAGGTTGCTGTAACATTTTTTTTAAGTCAGGATCGTTTATTAGCTCATCAAGCGAGCTGTTTGGAGTACAAGTAGCATATGCTGAGATTGTAAAATAAAATCCGAAAGTAAGTATTATCGCTATTCTCATTAGGAAGGAAGTCTGCATACCCCTCCCTCACTTTCATCTAATTTTTTTAATAACTTTGCAATGAAACTCTTCTTTGAAGCTTCATCAAGGGCTTCATACTTATTTAAGAAGTCTAGGGTCTTAGCATTTTCATTATTTTGAATTAATGAAATTAATTTTGCAATTTCTTCCTCACTGTGGCCCTTTGAATTTACTATTTTTAAGAGAGTACTTTTTTGCTTGGGATTAGCGCCATTAAGTAGGTCTAGTAGTTTATGATTATCTCTTATAAGACCCTGTGGATTATCTCCATTTCGCAAAAGAAGAGCTCCTCTTAGTCTTTTGGTTAACTTTGTTGCTCCGGCCATTCCACCAGCTCCCGAAAGAGCTAATCCGGCAATTGCAAGTGTCATATTACGATCGCTATCTAGATAGGACTGGCAAAGTGATTCATCACCTTGTTCACAAGCACTGGCCAAGGCCAAGTCACGAGCATGAGTCATTGAGTCTATAATTGAGACAGAGTCTGCTCCTGCTAGCGCTAAGTTAGAAACTCTCAGCCCTTTACCCGCTATACTTGCTCCTTTAACAAACATTCCCCCGACGCCAGTAAACATCGAGAGAGCCGAAGCGATATCTATAGCAAGATTAACATTTTCTTGATTTCGTAGGGCCTTGAATGACTTGCAAAAAGCATTTAGGGCCAGGGGATTTTGAATGAGTGACTTCATTCCTTGGGATGGGTTGGCCATGAGTAAGAGGGCAATATCAACCTCAGTGGAGTCGCCAAGACTTGTTAGTGCTTGGGCCGTATCTCCTGCCATATTTAATAATTTTCCTGTCGCAGAAGTACTTTCTGTTTTGTAGACTCTTCTTCCCATGTGATTAATAAAGCCAAGCATTCCCTCTAGGGCTTTATTATGAGAATTTTTAATTCCAGATGTTGTATATTCGTCTAAATAACTACGTGTATCCAGAGTTTCTCTTCCAATAGGTTTATAGACATTATTTGGATCAGAACCGAGGTTACCAAGTGTTAAAACGACTGAATCACCACTCATTGCAATATCTTCAGCAAATCCTCTATCAAGATTTTTTTTAGAAATCTGTGCGCCAAATTTATCCATTCGGGGAGTACCTACGCTATTTCCACGGGGAAGAGAAATACACTTAGCTTCACTTGAGAATCCAAGCTCTTCGTAGGATTCATCTAGCTTAGAATTGTTTTGAATTATTCCTTGAAGACCCATCTGGTAGGAGAGTGAGTCTAGCTTTGTAAAATGATCCTTGGCCCTTTCTTGCAGATCTTTTATGGACTGGGCCTTTTGAAAACAGCTTTGGAATTCATTTTTTACAATTTCTTCACTTCTATCATGAAGTCCAGCTCCAAAAATATGAGGTGATGTTTTTCCTTCTGTTTGTGTATAGACATCCTTCCAGTTATCAGTAAGCGCCGATTCTGATTTTTCACCATAGACTTCACGGTAGAGTTCACCGATTGGGCCTAGGATTGACTGAGAAGCTTTTTCATAGGTTGGGGCTTCTGAATTTAACTTGGTGCTAAGTGATGGTACTTTACTCTTAGGTAAAAGAGGGAAAAGCTGATCTTCTTTTTGCATGAACTTATCGTCGACATCACTGAACTTTGAGCGAGACTTATCATAAGATTCTACAAGAGAGGGCAGTCCCTCCTCAAAGAGCTCTTTTCTAAGTTTTTCAGCATCGTACTCTTGATCCATCATAACTTCCAAGACGCTATCAGTATTTTGGGTAAGTTGACTTAGAGCTTCTTCTTCAAAGACTGAGCTAATGCAATCTGTCTGAGCAGCACTTATAAAAAGTGCATCAATGGATTTATTAATTTTATCGTTATTGGTATTTACACATTTTTTTAATTTCTGAACAAGTGTTGAAGATCTTGTTAACCCAATAAGCTCTTTTGCGAGACTTGGATTCTCTAATTGATTTAGATGATTTTTATTTTGTTCATAGACCTCAAGTATTTTCTTATGAGACTCTTCATTATATCCAGATACAAGTACCTCATTTTTGAGAGACTCAATTTCAACAAATAGTTCTGCCTCTGAAGCCAAAGCAGGAATCGAATTGAAAGAAAATAATAAATAAAAAAAACTTAGGATTTTCACCTAAGCTTTATCGGACTATTTAGAGATGATTATTAATATAAAAAATAGGGCTAAGCTAATATAATTATTTAAGTTGAAGACCATCAAAAAGACTTTTAAGTAGCGCTTTTTGAAGCTTTGTCGGTGCAAAAGTCTCGGCCATGATAATTACGGGGCTATTATTGATAGAGCCAAGGATTACAAGCTTTCCACTCTCTTCATCATAAGAGTTAATATTGAAGTTTTGAGTAAATTGGCCTTGATAATTTGTGAATAGAGCATCACCGAGCTCTTTATTCTCTGTTGGGTTAGGAAGCTTCTTTCCCTCAATAACTACGCGAATGAGTTGATTCTTTTCAGAATCTTTTTTAGCCTTTTGCATATGATTATAAGCAAGCTTCAAATTCTTGGTACCAAGATTATTCTTGAGTAGGTGCCAAAGCTCTTCAAAGAAAGTTGTTCTATCATTTGGCCAGAGCGCCTTTAAGTGACTGATATTTTCAAAGAGATTCTCTAGTAGGTTTAAGTTATTCTGAAGAACCCAAGATGAAGTAACTTTCTTGGTCAAGCTGGCCGCTTGTTCAGCATCTAGCTTTTCGAAGGTATCAGCGCTAAGAACATCTGCGCTAATTGGCTTTATTGGTGTGAACTTTGATTCTTTTGAAATTTTTTCAATAACTTCTTCATTATCAAGGAGCTCAGTTGGAACGAAAATAGTATCAGTCTCTCTGTTTTCAAGCTCTTCAATTTCGAAGATTTGAGCTCTATCTGTGGGAGCGCAGTAGTCATGGTACATAACCTGATTTTCGTTTTTTACAAAAGCAATTGATAAGTTCATGAATTTTCCTATTGTGTCGATTCCTGTGCTGCAAAAGGAAATAATATCCGACTTTCGCAGACCGTTATTCTATCGAAAATCAATGCCTTTTGAAAAGGCTTCTTTTGCCACTTAAGGTCTTTAAATGTCGAAAATGATAAAATAAACCCATGCGATTATTGCTATGCGTATCTATATTTATTCTCTCTCAATTGGTCAGTGCTCAGGATGAGCGTACCTTTCGTGAACTTCTCCTAGAGAGGGCCAAGCAAGATAAGGAGAGGGGTGCTAGACCAAATTATGACTTTAAGGCCAGGGGACATCGCTACTATCTAGATCTCAATGGCGATGATCAGCCTGAGAGTTTCTTTGCTTCCAAAAGAGATGGAGGTGATTGGCTTGATCTTTATAATCATCAAGGCGAAAAAATCTATGACTTTAAATTTGATACGGTTGGCTCATGGAGTAGGGTTTATAAAGTTCAGCTGCGAAAAATTTCAAAGAGTGCAAAGCTTCTTATCATCTACTTCTATGAAGGTGTAACGAGACATGTGAACTTTAAAGGGACAGGAAGAGTATATTTCCTAACTTGGGATAATGATGATTTTGATAGTCTATCGATGTTTAAAGGTCCATATATTTGGGATGAAAATAGAACATTTCGAAGTCACTACCATCAAAGAAAATTTGAAGTAAGTATGTTCGATTTTGATGACGACTTTTCACGTGAAGTTGCCGTTCGTTATGGAACGATTACAAGAGTCTATAAGTATCTAGGTAAGGGCCGTTGGGGAACTTACTCTGATTAATTTTTTAAGAAGCCTTGTGAATATGATCGTCGTCGTCCGAGCTTTCCTGATCTTCTCGTTTAGACCTTTCCGCAGCTAAATCAATGGTTACCGATTCGTGAGTACTATTTTCTGGAGTAGATGTAGGCGTACTTGGGAATGATTTCATTAATGTAAACCAAAGGGCAATTGGGAAAGCAACAATGGCCAATAAAAATACTGCTGTCATTGTTGTTGATGTTGTTGAGTCATATGATGCTGTCGATCTACTCGCTGTTCGAGCGCCTGTTTTAAATCGAACAAATTGAGAACTATTTTGATTCCAATTAAAGCCTGGATCCTTCTTTGGGTCTACTTCTCTGTACTGATCAATTGAGATTCCTGTAACAGGCTCAACTGCGGGAGCTCTACCAAAAGAAGCAGTAGATAGTAGAAATGATCCTACGCTTAAGAGAATAAAGAGAAATGATTTTTTATTTTTTGAATTCATCATATGCACCCTATCGTGATAATCTTAGTATCTTTATCGGTGGAATTGATGGACTTCTTTAACGGTTTAAACGCCAGTATAAACAGTAACTTAGAGTGAAAGTAGTCCTCTCGCAGCAGCTTCTCTTACTATTATATCATCAATCTCGTCTGCGTAGCGCGATTCTATCTCTTTGTAGGCCATTATTTTAGAAGCTACTTCTGACTTCTTAATTTTTAACTTAGCTCTTAAATTATTATGAAGGGCCTTAGCATAGCGAACTAAATCAGGGTGGCCTTTATTTTCCATTTTTTCGAGCAGATATCCTTGCTTGGCCAAACGCCACTGCATACGTGTCATAAAGTCTTCTTCTTCAACCACTCCATTGCTAACGGCCGCATAGCGATCAAAGAGGTTAAATAATTTATCAACTAAGCTTGAGTTATAGATGGCCCGATCATTACGGTCATTTGCATAGAATTCAATCTGTCTAGAGTAACCCACGACCTCAATCATTGAGTAGCGCATATCTTCAGGGATTGATATGGAACGAATATCTGGCTCCACGAGTATAAAGGAAGCATCAGCAACAAGAGGGTGATTAGGAAATTGATCTTTCAGGCGCTTAAAGGAATCAATTGAAGTTCCCTTTCCTTCCTCAAGAACATCATGGATCATTGTATAAAGAAAAGTTTGTTTCGCTTCTTCGCTGTCACTTCCAAGTATCTCTCGCACGAGATTGGATAATTTTATCGGGTGACTAGAATAGGGAACACCTTCACCACGTTTAACTCCATCCATTTCTTCGAGGTTGAGCTTAAGAACTCGTGTCTCAATTGAATTGAGGCCTTTATTATGAAGTATACCTCTTTCATACCAATCATTTGAAACTTCAATAGCATCAATGTGGAGACGATGTAAGAACTCTTGTTGCGTACTAAAATCAGTTGAAGGACTCCATAGTGATTTTAGTAATTGTGTACATGAGGCTAAAGAGTTTGGATCTCTAGTTGAACTTGAATTACCCTTCAAGTGCCCGCAAGAGCTTTGAAGAACAAGTAAAATAAGTAGGGGGTACAAAAACAATTTCAAACTACATTCCTATATTGAATACAGACACTTATCGGTAAAGGAAGTTGAGTGATTTAATTATTTATGATTTTAAGATTTTAAAGTGCATATGGGGATCTACGACTACCATATCTCCAGGAGATAGGGGATGCCATATATTCTCACCAACCAACGGCTCACTGGAGAAAATAAGGTGGTTTATGATTCCTGTTTTTGTCGGAGCTTCACACTCTGGTGAAAAACTAGGACAAGTATCTCTCTCTGAACATTGACTTTTATAGGTTGAGTAGTGAAGATTCTTACCGCCTTGGTAGGCGATCATGATTTTTCCATTTGTTATAATAAATGTGTAATAAGTCGCCTTCTCACCAGAATTATCTTTCTTGGCCGGGGCACCTGCAATAGAAATAAGCTTTTCAATACCTTCTTTTAGGTCAATGGCAAATTTATCCGTATCAATATCATGAGCATTGAGGTCATGGCGATCGGCCATAAAACTCAGTAGAAAGTAGAAGATAAGTTCGGAGTCAGTATCACCTAAGATGAAGCGTCTAAATGGAGGACTAACTTCTGAAAGAATAGCATCTCTCTTGACTTTATAATCAGTGATATTGCCATTGTGAGCAAATACCCAGCTTCCGTACTGGAAGGGATGCGTATTTAGAATATTGTTATTACCAATCGTTGTTTTCCTAATATGGGCGAGCACTGTTTCTGAAGAAACAACCCCTGAAACTTTTTTGAAAATAGCATCCCCAATAGCGGCCTGAGCAGATTTCACAACGTGAGGACTATTTTGTACATAATAAGCAACCCCCCAACCATCGGGATGGTCATTGCTTTGAATGCCTAAAGCATTTTCTGCATCCACAAGACTTGAGTGAACTTGACTTTGAATTACTGATCTAAAACCGAATAGCCTACACATAGGACAATTGTAGCATTATTCAGTGGTTCTAAGTAGGTGGGAAAATGCCGACCGTGGGAGGCCGGCATTATAATCTTTAATTAGTACTTTTCTGAAGTTAGAAATTTATAAACTCTTGTTTTAGAAACTTTCTCCATATAATCTTCAATAATTCCAAATCCTGCAGGCACCCAAATGAGGGTTAGAATCGTACCCGTTGTAAGACCCCAGGCCATCGCCATTGTAATGGGTACAAGCATTGAGTCTGAACCACCGATTCCGTAGGCAGTAGGGAAGAGCCCACCCATGGTTGTAATTGAAGAGGCCATAACTGGCTTCAGTCTAGTTACCGAGGCATGAACAAGAATGTCGTGCATTGATCTCGTACCCTCTTCTTTCATCTGATTAATATAATCAATCAAAATAATCCCATTGTTTACAATAATACCTGCTAGTCCAATCACACCAATCATAGCTAAGAAGCTGATTGGACGATCATGAAGATAGAATGAAACAGAGATTCCCAATAAACCAAGTGGAATTGTCGTAACAATGAGCGCCGGAGCAAGGTATGATCCGAAAATATAAACCATGATCCCGTAGATTCCAATGATGGCGAGAACCATTGCTGAGGCAAGAGAGTTTAGAGATTCTTTTGTACTTTCTTGCTCACCACCATAGACGACAGATACATCATGGTAATCATCTGCAATTTCTTTCCAGTAGTCAGAAACAATCTTATTGGCCTCAATAGAAGTGATTTTTTCAATATCAACAGAGGCCATAACTGTCTTCGCTCTCTTATAGTCATAGCGTTTAACTTGGGCCGCACCTTTTTTCACTTTAAAGTCAGCGAGAAGAGAAAGGGGGACCAGATTACCCTTAGGGTCTGTTACATTGATATTCTTAAGATCTTCTAGGCTAGCTTTAGAAACATTTCCAAACTCAACATTGAGATCAATCTCTTTGTTAAGAAGTGTTACATTGGAAACAATAGATCCTGTAAGCGCCGTTCTGATAGTATTTCCAATCTGTGAAGCAGAAAGCCCTAGTCTGGAAATATAGTCATTATTTAAATCTACAACGACCTCATCTGGACCAAAGACATCATCAATTTTTTCATCAAAGACACCATCAATTGACTCAAGCTTAGTGATCATTTTATCAACAACTTCTTGAAGATTTTGATCATTAGAAGAGCGGAAGGTAACGTTAACGGCACTACCAACTGGTGGTCCATTGATCTTTTCTTCAATGACAATATTCTCAGCTTCTGGAATTTCTAGAGATCTTAATTTCTCAAGAAAGGTCGTGTAGTGAATATTATACTTTGCGTAATCTGAAGCCATCACTTTAATTAGGAAAACGTTGTCTCCAACTTGTCCTCTTTGATCAAGTAGGTTTACGAGAGTATAGCCTGAGAAAGCGATCGTTTCCTCTAGCCATTCTTTATCGACTAGGTTTTCAATTCTTTTAGCAACCTTTCGTGCAACAGTATCTGTGTACTCTAGAGTACTATTAACTGGTAGTTCAACACGAACATCGTATTCCTCTGTTTGCTCAGCTGGGAAGAGAATGAATTTATTAAATCCAATCATTACAACAAATGAAAAGGCAATAATGGCAAGGCCACATAGAGACGCAATATAGCGGTGCTTTACTACTTTGTGCATGAGGGCTTCAAACTTTTTAGAGAATTTCTCATACCAACCATGAGACTCTTCTTCTTTTCTCTCGAGTTTAATATTTCTACCTACAAAGTGGAGTCTCATTGGAAGAAGGATAAAACATTCAAGAAGACAGAAGAGTAGGGCCGCAGTTACGACAATGGGGATTGGCGTGATGAATCGTCCCATAATTCCTGTTGTGGCAAGCATGGGGAGAAAGGCCGAAACCGTTGTCATCGCTGTCGCTGTAATAGGAATCCATAAGTTTACAACTGAATTTATCGATGCATCGAGAGAGCTTTCTCCTTCTTCACGCCTTCGAATATATTCTTCAGAAATTACAACGGCATTATCTACAAGCATCCCCATTGCGATAATAAGGGCCAGTATGGAGATTGAGTTAAATGTAAGTCCGAAAGAAGGCATTAGTCCAACGGCCGCAAAGAGCGAAGTAGGAAGTGAGATAGCTACCATTAGTCCAATACGACCAGGCATAAAGAACATTAGAACCACGATAACAACAATAATTCCCGTAACACCGTTAGAGGAAAGTACGGCAAGTTTATCCTTAACTTTAATACCCTCGTCCGTATAGACATAGAATTCAAGCTTATTAGCGTATCTCTTCTTATATATTTCAAGAATTTCTTTAACTTCTTTTACAAGAACTAGAGTATCAGAGCCTGCTTTCTTTTGAACACTTAAGAGGGTTGCCGATTTTCCATTGTAGCTAGTTTTAATCGTTGGTTCAGCTTCACCGTCTCTCACTTGAGCAATATCTTTAAGTCTAATTTTCTTACCGGAGAAAGATGAACGAACAACGGTTTCACCCAATTGCTCTGCTGAAGTCACTTTATTATCAATAGTAACAAGCTTCTGCTCTTTACCTAGAATGAGGTCTCCCCCTGGAATATTGATATTTCGTGAAATAATTGCTTTTGTGGCTTCATCAACGGATAGGTGAAGCTCTGCCATTTTTTCAGAATCAAGAAGAATATTGAATTCTCTTTCTTCATATCCATAAAGATTTACCGATTTAACACTCTTAATATCTTCTATATCTTCCTTTAGAAGATCAGCCGTTTTATTTCTCGCACGGTTTACTGAATTATCACCTGTCACAGCAATTTCAATAGCAGCGATTTCCTCGGCCTTAAGTTCTGTAAATTCGGGTTGATTGGTTAGGTCAGCTGGTAAGCTTGTAACACGCTCAAGGGCCGTCTGTAGATCAGAGACAACTTCACCAACGTCAACCTTTGGGTTATCCATATCGATACGAACAGTAATCTTAGATTGACCGGCTTGAGATACAGAGCGAACATCTTTTAGTCCTGATACAGTACGAATCTCATCTTCTATGGGTTTAGTTATTTTTACTTCGATATCCTTAGGAGTTGCTCCGGGATATACAGTTTCAATTGTAATCGTTGCAAAGTCTACGTTAGGGTAGGACTCAGCGATCATACTTTTGAAGCCTCTTATTCCATAAATGAACATAAAGAGAGTTACAATAAGTGTGAGCTTTTGATTTACAACGAAAAATCCTGCTAGTTTTTTCATAAATTAAGCCTTTTTATTAAAGTCACATGGTGTTTGGTTAAAAATGGTAAGGTAATCAAGTACAACATTCACGATCTCAAGCTGAGCATTGATACTAGAGAGTTGTGCATTCATATAAGCGTCTTCATCAGCGATAAGATCACTTACTGTCGCGCGGGCCTGCTCATACTTCTTCTTCATAAACTTGATTCTTTGGGCTAAGTTTTGAGCATTAATTTTTTCAGATTTAACGACAGTTACGAGGTACTGAATGGAACGTGAAAGTTCTTTGTGAGTCGCTAGCATATTGGCTTCAGTATTCTTTAGAGTTGCATCAAGTCTCTTTTGGTCATACTCTGCAAGATACTCTTTTGTTGTTTTTTGACGATCACCAAGAGAGAAGCTTACATTGACTCCGGCTTCAAAGCCAAGTCGATTGTTATCTGTCATATCCTGAAAACTTTTTCCGTATGAGCCATCAATTGTAGTCGCTTGGTCAGCTCCAACACCAGTACTTTTAACTGTACCGTAGAGATTGACATTAGGAGAGTCATATTCACTATTGATATCTTTATAATTCTTTTGCATACCTTTGATAAGAGCTACGAGCTCATCATAATCAGTATTCTCATAAGGAATACTTGGGTATTTAACAATTTGAAAAGTACAGGTAAGTACTTCATCAACGGTTTTGTCCAGATTATATGCGCCTAGTTCGATATCCTGCTCATTGAAGTTTGGAATAAATTGTCGAAGCTGTTTGATAAGACTTTGCTTCTGATATTTATAGTATTCAAGACTTGATTGGCGACTTGCCTTTTGAGCTTTATATCTGAGAACTTCATCTTTTTCAGCAACTCTACTTTTTAGACGATCTTGGGACTCTTTTAGTTGGCGATCAGCTGTTTGAAGTAAATTATTATAGATTTTGAGTGATTCATTATTGGCGACAAGTGCCCAGTAAATCTTTCTAAGCGAGATTTGGTATGAGTTTAAATTGATTTTCTTTTGGAGTTTAGACTGTTCCTCCATAAGCTTTAAGTTGTTAACTTGATTTTCAGATAGCTTGCCAAGGAGGTCTTTCCAAATGTCCATTTCAGCAGTGAAGCTTACGACTGTTGTCGTACCATCATTAACAGTTGGAATGAATGAGTTACCCTTGGCCGAGTATTGATATGTAGAAATGTCGACAGAGGTCTTAAGTCCACTATGAAACTTCTTTTGAAGTCCAACTTGAGCTTGAGTAATCGGTGTATTGATTAACTGGAAAGAGTTTATTGGCCTTTCCTTTGTCTGCATGTGGCTAATACCACCGTAACCATTTAGTCCGTACTGCTCTAAAAATTGAGAGCGATTGGCCTGGGCTGAGAGTAGGGTAGACTCCAACTGATCCATCTGTGGTGTATTATTCACCGACTCTTTAAGAAGTACCTCTTCTGTGAGAAGTACTTTTGCCTGAGGAGCATTGATTGCTAATGTGGCAAGAAGTAATAATTTTTTCATAATGATTATCCCTGAAACTTTTTTAATATTTCAAATATTGATTTATATGCAGTTAAAATGGTCTTTCTTTCTTTTTGAGTCATTTTCTCAAAGAGGGCTTCTAAATTATTTTCTAAACTAACTTTTTCTTTGTGCAGAAGCTTTCTGCCTTTGTTCGTAATGCAAACAAATGTTTTTCGACTATCATCTTCAGACTTTTTCTTCTCACAGTACTTCTGTTCGATAACTCTCTTAATATTTGTTGTAAGTGTTCCGCCTGTTACTCCAAGTCTGGACGCCAAATCCTTCATGACTAATTTTCCATCAGCTATATAAAGTTGATAGAGGATTCTAATGTCCGTATGGGTAAGGCCATACTTTTCACAGGCCATCATATTGCTAGAGTTCTTTTTGATCACATCAATGATCACTGGAAAAATTTGGGCTAGTTCTTTTGCTTCTTTCATAGTTTTTGTTTAGTTTGAAGTTCAAATAGTTTGATTCTCAAATCATTTGAACATCAAACTAAAATCCAGTCAATGAAATATAGGTCTTGTCTAAAGTGTCTGTAATAGAAATATATATAATTTGAATAAAAATAGGAGAAAGTTAATAGCATTAACTTTGATTATGATTAGTAAACTAGGTTAACTAATTAAGATTTCTTAAGATTCAAGTTGTTCATAGAGCTCTAATAATAACTCTTCTTTTTCATTTTTCTTATCCGATAGTTGAGCTAGCTTTTGTAGCCCTTCTGCACTTTCTTGATGGATGGAGAGCTCATTCATTAAGGCATCGATTTTATCAATAAGCTGCTCAGTTTCTTGAATTTTTATTTCAAGTTGAGTTGGATTCATTTTTGGTTCGGATGATTTCTTTGTGATTTTGTCTATTGAGGTAATGACTTCTTCATCCTTAAAAGAGTCTTGAACAGAATCTCTGTTAAGTTGGTCTTCTAAAGCTTTAACTTCGAGATATTCTTCGGCCTGCTCATAGCCACCTTCAAAGATTTCAAGTTGCTGATTCTCGATCAGTAAGAGTCTATTGGTTACATTCTTCAAAAAAGATCTATCGTGGGAGATAACCAATATACATCCCTTAAATTCTTCGAGTGTTTTTTCAAGAATATCGAGTGTTTCAAGGTCAAGGTCGTTGGTCGGTTCATCAAATACCCAAACATCAGCAGCATCTTTTAAGTTAAGAGCAAGCTGAAGTCGGTTTCTCTCTCCTCCTGAAAAAGTTCTCAGGGGGCGATGAATTTCATCACCGTTGAAGAGGAATTTCTTAAAATAACTTATGACATGCTGAGTTCCACCATTGGGGAGACCGACTTGATCCGACCCATCTCCTAGTATTTCAAAAGGACTTTTATCCAGGGGGAGCTCGTCCCTTTGTTGAGTAAATACCTTTACCACGATTTCAGGTGCACTTTTGATAGTTCCACTGAAATCTTTTATTTCGCCTGAGAGAATTTTTATAAGTGTGGATTTACCGACACCGTTATCTCCAAGGATTCCAATTTTGTTGCCGCGATAAATAGAAAAGTTGAGATGTTGAAAGATATCCTTTCCAGGATAAGAGAAAGATAAGTCTTTGACATCGATGAGCTGTTTTGATTTCTTATTTCCTTCAGCTACTTGAAGCATAAGATTCCTCTTTGCTTGTCCCTTAAGATCAGAAATTTTCTTTTTTACATCATGAAAGCCTTCAACCCTTTTTTTTGATCGAGTTCCACGGGCCTTAATTCCTTGTTTCATCCATGCATCTTCTCTACGAAAACTATTCTGGAGTTTATTTAGCTGGGAGAGACGGTCCTGTTCTCGTTGTGCCTCTAGCTCGAGGTAGTCTCTATATCCACCTTTAAAGGAGATGATCTGCTCATTTTTAATTTGGAAAATTTTATTGGTCACCTTACCTAATAAATAACGGTCGTGAGTAACAAGTATATAGGCCTGGTCAGTGATTAAGAGTTCTTCTTCAAAGGCCTTAATCGTTTCTATATCTAAGTGGTTGGTTGGCTCATCCCAGAGTATAAGCTTGTCTTTTGCACTTAGACCAAGGGCCAATAGAACTTTCTTTTTTTGTCCTCCACTAAGATCTTTTAGTGCGGCCGTTAAATCCTCTAGCCCAAGTGATTTACAGTAGGATTCAAAACCGTGAAGTAAATTCCAGACATCGGCCTGATCCATTTCTTCAAGTAGCTTTGCTTGACGATTGAGATCCTTATCACTGGCGTTGCCCTTTTCAATATGTGCATTGATTTCTTCAAGCTCAAAGTGGGCGTCTCTATATTGAGGATAAAACTCCCAAAAACAATTTTGAATAGTTGTGCTAAGCGAGACATCTGCGGGTATTTCCTGTGGAACGTGAAAGAGTGAAAATCCATGTGTTTTATCAAAGGTGAAGGGAGGAGTACTGGTATCAGCTCCTTGCTTTCCTTCGAGAATCTTAAAGAGAGAGGATTTTCCTTTTCCGTTGAGTCCAAGTAAGCCTATTCGATCACTTTCTTCAATAAGAAGCTCTGCGTTCTTAAAGAGCACTTTGGGGCCAAAACTTAAGCTTAGGTTTTTGAATGAACAGAGGATCATTTTCTTTTCCAGGAGGTGAGGTCGAATTCTCATTTCATGCCGTAAGGCGTGCTACTTGAGTAGGAATATATAGCAATCTTGGGTCGAAAAGGCGAATTCTCAATAATAATTTCGGCCCTTTAAGATGGGAAGAGGCATATATTTCCCTCTGGCCAGCTAAAAATGCTGCAAGGTGTATAATTATTATTGATTGAAGATATCTTCAATCTTATTTTTAGATATACCTCTTCAGTAGGGCATTTCGAAAACTGTCAGAATAGGTGTAGAAGGATCTAAAATGAACCTACCTGCTATTGCAGTGAGAACATTCAACCAGTTTAAGGAGGATGCTTCTTATCGAAAATTATTGAAGTATATCTCAAAGAAACTAGATAAGGTGCGAGATCCCATTAAGCGCAGCGATTATGTTCACAAGAAAATAGACGAAGAGATTGCTGCTGAGTTCGAAGATAGTAGTGTTAAGGCCCTTACTCAGTGTAAAAAGGGCTGCTCAGCTTGTTGTCACTCACAAGTGGCCATTACAGAAGATGAAGCCATTTCGCTAGCAAAGCTTATTGAAGAGGGAAGTGAGATCAATTGGACTCGCCTATGGATTCAGGCAAAAGCTGAGAATGACTTTCATCAATTTATGAAAATCCCTTATGACTTAAGAGGTTGTATTTTTCTTAATGCCAATAAGGAGTGCTCTGTCTATGAGTCTAGACCAAGTGTATGTCGTACGAATTATGTCATCAGCAACCCTGAAAACTGTAAGGTTGAATCGGGAGAATCGAAGTCTGTTCAACTTTTAAATACATTTGGTGCCGACTCTTGGGTATATGGCTTCTTCACAAAGAGTAGCAATAATGGAGCTTTGCCTAATATGGTAAAGCAGCAACTCGAGAAAAAAGAGTCCATTAGGCCAGAGAGGCGAATGAAATTTCCTACACTTGATGCTTAAAGACTTGAGAAATTAAGGTCTTTATCTGCATAATCACCTCCTAGTTCAAAATAGGAGATAAGAGTGAAAGTCTACGGAATAAAGAATTGTGATACGGTGAAGAAGGCCCTTAATAAGCTAGATGCTTCAGGTGTCGACTACGAATTTGTTGATTTCAAAAAAACACCTCCTACAAAAGATCTTATTAAAAAAGCCCAAAGTTTTCTTGGTGAGCTTCCTGTTAATAAAAGAGGAACAACTTTTAGAAAACTTAAAGAAAGCTATGAGGGCGCTACAGAAGCCGCTCAAGTGAAACTACTACTTGAGAATAGCTCCGCAATCAAAAGGCCCTTGGTTGAAGAAGGTGGTAAAATTATCGCGGTTGGCTTTAAAGATGATTGGGATTTTTTAAACTAGGAATAAAAGTAATGAATGAAGCAAATACAGCTCTTAAAGAAATGATCCTTAAAAACCTTGGGCAAAATGGATTTCCCATGAAGAAAGTCTCCCTTCCGTTGGAGAAGCTCTATGAAGTTGCCGATGAAAAAGGGGCAAATCTCAACCAAATTCTTGATGCCCTTGCTACCGAGGGAACCGTTCATGAGAAAGTGGAAGATAAGATTATTTTTCGTGCACAGATGCCAGAAGGTGTTGATCAGGATGCAATGATGAAGCAAGCGCAGGAAATGATGTCGCAAATGACCCCGGAGCAGATCGCAGAAATTCAGAAAATGGTTGGGAATATGTCTCCTGAGGAGCGTGAGCAGATGATGCAACAGGCTTCTCAGATGTTCGGTAAGAAATAAATTATTTTTTTTGATGCTTGGGAGTTTGTAGAGTAGTTGGGTGCGCTTTTAAACTGTGCACACGAATAGTTCTACTTTTTTTAGCAGGGATATGATCTTGGGAATGATTGGGAGTTTAAAGTGGCGCACCCGGCAGGATTCGAACCTGCGACCATTCGCTTAGAAGGCGAGTGCTCTATCCAGCTGAGCTACGGGTGCATTAGGCGTAATTCAGAAAATCTATTCTACTTATTTTAATGAGATTGACAACTGAATAATAACCGGAATTTAGGGCCATATCCCTCAGATGTCAAGAATAAGAAGCACTGGCATGAAGTAAATTTATACTGTGTGAAGAAAAGATGCTATGCTCACGAGGTGAATTCACAGACTTCAATTAAACAACAATTCTTAAGTTCAGTAGGTGAGCTGCCATCAATCTTAGCAGAGGGAAGACCCATTATCTTTCTTGGCTCTCGCACTTCTACAGTTATCCCCTTTGATCATCTTGATGAGGATAGAGAGTATTCCAGTTTTCCTATGATCATTGATAGCTCAAAGCTTCCCTCCCATCTTGAAATAGAAGAAGGAGTTCTGTGCGTCAAGGGCCCAGTAAACTGGAAAGAGGCAAAGTCCTATTGCCAGTCTCATGGTCGAACGATTATGACCTCTCCTACTGAAGAGCTGGCACAAATTCTCAGTGGCGTGGCCACCAGTTGCACTGGTGAGAGGTGCTTTGGATTTGGAACCCTTCGCGATCAGATTATTGAGTTAGAATTTATGAATAGCGAAGGAGTTATTGAAACTCTTAAGTCTGATAGACTTTTGAAGGATCATAAACTCTTTGATTGCGAGAAAGGACAGAGTTTACTCTCTCGCTACCAAGAGAGTTATCTACCGTTTGAAAACTATAAGAATGCTCCTTTTCCTCGCTTTGAAAAAAAAACAGACTTAATGGTAGGAACAGAAGGCCAATTGGGTATTGTTACAAAAGGTAAATTCTCTACTGATATTTCTGAGCCAGTCGTCTTTCTCTTCTTTTCCCTTCCTAAGTGGGAAGAGGATTACAGATTACATCTCGATATCTACGAGAAAGCACAGTCATATAGAGAGGCCATCTTGGCCTGTGAGCTCATTGATGAAAACTCTTGGAGCTATTTAGATGCTAGTGAAATTCCTGTTCAGGGAAGGGATACTATTTTCCTTGAAATAAGAGAATCGCAACTTGAAAGAATTTATGAAGAACTTATTTTAAAACTTGAAGGAATTAGAGAAGAAGATATCTTCTCTATGCCAGCAACAAAATGCCATGAACTGCGAATGAAAATTCCTCGGGCCATCTTTGAACATAATTCAAAGATGGGAGTTGTGAAAAAGGGAACGGATGTACAGGCCATTGGAGATAAGTTCCCTAAACTGCTGGATCTTTATAAAGGTCTATCACATAAAGGAATAAGGTATAACCTCTTTGGTCACTTTGGAGATGCTCATTTGCACTTTAACTTTATGCCGTCTCCCGATCAAGTTGAAGACTGTGCTACACTATTACAGAGTTTTTATGGAGATGCTTTAGAGCTTGGAAGTTCTCCATTTGCAGAACATGGAATTGGGTTATTGAAGCAGAAGTTTATTCGCCCTTTCCTTGGTCCTGTTCAGTATGAAATGTATAAATATTTGAAGAGTAGATTAGATCCTAAGGGAATCCTTTTCCCTCAGGGTTATATGGGCCTTACCCCAATCGGAGAGTGAGTGGAAGAACTTAGAGGACGTGTCATTCGTAGTTCAAAGCGCGAGTTTGATGTTCGTAGAGATGATGGCGAAATTCTCTCGGCCACTGCCTTAGGTAATCTTCTCAAAAAAGATCGCTCTGTTGTTGTGGGTGATTATGTTGTTCTTTCTCAGATTGGAGATGGCCCTGAATGGCAAATCACCAGTATCGAAGAGAGAACTTCTGAAATTTATCGAGTATCGATTAGAGAACAAAGAAAGAGAGTTACGGCCGCAAATTGCGACCTACTCGTTATTTTATCTTCTGTTTCAAGACCTGCCTATAAGCAGGGAATTGTAGATCGCTTTCTTGTTCGTGCCTGTCAGTGGGGAATTCGCCCCATTGTTGTTTTCAATAAGATGGATGAGTACGATCGCGAAGAAGGTCCTGATCTTCTCTTTGAAAGAGCGAGACTAGAGCTCCTAGGTGCGGAATGCTATGAAATCTGCGCAAAACTTGGCGAGGAATATGAGAAAAAATTCTTCTCATTGGGCTGGTCTGAGTTGAAAGAGGCCTTACATGATAGAACGGCCATTTTCTTGGGACAGTCTGGAGTGGGGAAGAGTCAAACGATAACAAAGCTCTCTGGTGGCGAGGTTGAACTAAAGACCAAGGCCGTGGGAAAAGTAGGTAAAGGCTCACACACTACAACTTGGTCTGAGTTAGTAGAGCTTCCTAATTTCTATTTAATTGATTCCCCTGGGATTCGCTCCTTTTCGCTTGAAGATATCGATCCTCGCGAACTCATCACTTATTTTCCAGACTTAGAAGAAGTTGGTGTTCAATGTAAGTTCACCGATTGCCAGCATGAACCAAATTCCAAAGGTTGCGCTTTCTTTACTGATTATTTAACAGATAAACAAAAAGAAGGACTCTTTAGTCGCCTAGACTCCTATAAGAGAATTCGAGGGGAAGTTTCTCAGATTCCTACTTGGAGTAAAAAGATTAATTAACGTGATTTCAATGGCTTAAGTTTTACCTATCTCGAAAATTCTTTCGAGAATTTCTCAGAAAATTTCACTTAGTGCCGATAAGCCCTTATGAATCGACCTGCTTTATTAATGGAGAGCAGAGTCCAGATAGTTAAGGAGATACGCATGACCGATAAGGTGCTCGATTTTGTAGGAAAGAGACAAGAGAATATTGAACATAAGAGACGTAATTTTGAGCGTGTTCTTTTCAATAACTTCCTTGGTGCTTATACAGAAGTGGATCAAGCAGGGAGTAAGTACCCAGTATCTCTCGTGGATGTTTCATATGATGGATGTCTTTTTCAAGTTCCTTGGAACTTTAAAAGAGATGGAAAAATCGCCGATGATACTGAAATTACAATGAGAATGTATTTTACTAAGAACTCATTCATTCCGGCCGTGGTTAAAGTTAAATACGGACGTGAATTTGTTGATGAGGACGGACAAACTTATATGCAATACGGATGTGAGTTCGATAAGTCGATGCCAAGCTTTCAGGCGGTAAATTCATTCATAGACTTTCTCTACAAGTTTGCTGAGCATTCAAGTGTAGATAAGGGCTCTAACACAGTTTACTTCTTATAAGTTAAAACTAGACATAGAACAGAGAAAGGCGCTTTGGTAGCGCCTTTTTTTATGTCTGTTTAATGCATTGCTTACTAGTCTGATCAACGTAAAAATGCTAACAAAGACCTATGAAATTAGCGATATTAGGTACAGGGCCCATGGCAATGGAGTTGGCCCTTTTCTTTCATTTAGAAGGGGCAATGGTCAAAATGATCGGGCCTCAGACTCCCGGTGGTAAGTTACACAAGCTGGCCAATCATCCCAAGGCATGTGAGCTGGGCTCTTCAGTATTGGTAGAGAATCTTTCTGCTTGGGGGCGTGAGTTTACTCAGCTTAAAGAACTTGAAGCTGAGGGAAGTCTTAGTTATCAGCAATTATGGGAGAATTACTATAGTAAGATTGGCGCTTACTTGGCCTCTGAAAAAGTTTTTGTTCCTCGGGATTTAATTCGTGTTCAAAAGCAATTTCTCCATCATGATGAAGAAATAAAGAATAGAACTCGTCTCTTGGACCTTTTTCGGGTGACTTACGGTTTAAATGCTTCCGGCCTAGTGGATCAGCAATTAGCAGAAAACCCTGAACTCGCTGATAAGATTGGCACAGAAATTCTAGAATCATTGAAGAATCAAGTGGAGTCTTTTGAAGACTTTGACTTAGTTATCGATGCTCGCGGCCCCTTTCAAGAAAGTTTAAAAATGGGAACGGGTGGAGACTATGCTCTAAATGAGTTACCTCTCGCACATATGGGGCTTGTTGAGTATGGATATGACTTTCTTCGCCATAATAGTGTGAATGATAAATCTTTGACTCTAGTGGGGGATGGTGAATTGGCCGCATTTCAATTGGTCATGCTTGAGAGCTGGCTTGAGAAATCGGGACATGAAATTAATATTGTTACTCATCATAGTTCAGCCTTTGAGAATTTCCTTGGGGAGAAAAGAGAGAATAGCTGGCTTCAAGATCAAGTACGCTCTTTAATTACAAAGTATATGAAGAACTGGCGTAATGAATGTGAGGCCGTAGAGGCAGAACTTCTAAAGTGGCGAGAACTTGAGCCTCATATGAAGACAAAGGTTGCCCGACCAGAGTTTCCTGAGCCTAAGATTAAACTCTACGAAGGATACACCGTTACTTCTGTAGATAAGCTTACTGACCGTGAGCAGATATTTCTTACCCTTGAGCTTCCCAGTTGGAAGAACGATGATGGACAGAGAAGAGATCTTATCACTCTCTCTCAAGATAAGGTGATCGCTTGCACTGGCTTTGAAGTTAATCAAGTACCTGTTAGAAGTCTTCTCAGAGTCGACAATGAGCCTGGATTTATGCAGATGAGTTGGGCTGACTCTAATGAAGATTTAAACTTGAAGACAGGATTAATGAAAGTAGAAGCTTTGATTGATCAAGTCTTTACTTACTTTTCAAAAGGATAAGAAAGAGGATGAATTTTCGCATCGGGATTATTTTACTCCCTCTATTATTTTATATATCAAGCTGCGCTATCACAAACTCTGGTGAGTCTGGACGTAATGCTGGACCTGATGCAGGTTTTGAACGTAGAAGAGTTGAGGAATATTTCGTCAGCTCCGGGGTTGAGAGATACTTTCTTCCTGAAGTTCCCTACTGGGCCAATATCAGTGAAGATGCTCGTTGTCGTAGAATGACTTCTATAAAATTCTTTAATATGGAATCATTAAGATCTTCTTTGCACCTGAGCTATGAAGAATCTATTCAGTTACAACTTATGTTCAATGATGAGGTTCAAAAGGTTAAGAAAGAAAAGGGAATTGTTCATATCCCTTTTGAGAGCGAAGAGGATATCTTTTATCAAGTGAGTGATCGAGTTCAAGCGGGCATTCGTGTTTTTCGTAAGCCAACATTTAAGAGAGTTAATATTGTTTGGATTGACCCGTATTTAGAAGATCCTTTGAAGCTTAACTCTGCCATGAAGCAGCCTGAAATGTACAAAGGACATCCTGTCTTCTTAAGCCTTTGCTTTACTTTTAAAGAAATGGCAGCATGGATGATGAAGAATGGTTTTGATCAACAAAATATCAGAAAGATATCCTATGAGCTGATAACGCCTTATACGCAGGATGGAAAGTTGGATACATCCTATCATTTAAATTTTGATGAGTTACTTAAGAATAAGAATACTTATATTTATATTAAAAAAGATTGGAGTGCACCCGCTCTATTTGATGGTAGCTTCAAGTTAAGAAAACTTTAAGGAGAAATTTATGTTTGGTTTAGGTGGAACTAAGAAATCAGAATACAAAGAGGATATTGAACGTCCAGTGGCCGTTTTTCAAACGAATATGGGAACATTCAAGGCCGAGCTTTATGCAAAAGAGTGTCCAGAGACAGTATGGAATTTCATCAATCTTGCTGAAGGTAGACAAGAAACTCCTTCTAAAGAAGGTAACTTCTATGATGGACTTACTTTTCATAGAGTCATTAAAGGTTTTGTTATTCAGGGTGGTTGTCCTGATGGAATTGGAACTGGTGGACCAGGTTATCGATTTGGAGATGAATGTCTTCCTGAGTTGAGACACGAAGGTGCAGGGATTCTTTCTATGGCCAACGCAGGCCCTGGAACAAATGGATCTCAATTCTTTGTAACTCTTGCTTCAACTCCACACCTTGATGGACGTCATACTGTATTTGGAAAAGTAATTGAAGGTATGGATGTGGTTAATAAGATTGGTGTTACAAATACTGATTATAATGACAGACCAGCTGAGCCCGTAATAATGGAAAAAGTTACTATTGAAAGATAGTAAATAGTTAGTAGTTAGTAGTTAGTGGTTATCGGTTAGTGGTGTTCTGTTACCGGTAACTACTAACAGTTAACCACCAACCAATTCTCAAATCTCATCAAACGAAACACGATTAACCATCAGCTGAATATATTCATTTCCATTGAAACGATTTATCCCTAGGGTGAAGAAGATGGTAAGCTCTTCTTGATTTTGTCGTGTATATACTTCCTGAGGGTGGGGTTTATTAAAACTGCCAACATAATTAAAGCTAATTCCCTTGAGTGGAGGGATTTTGATCGCAGGGTCTTTTGGTGCAAAAGTCCAGCGAACATGGACATCTTTTAGAAGATCATAATTGGTTAGCTTAATTCCTTTCATTCTAAAAATAGGCTTTTCATTTCCCATTCCAAAAGGCTCTAAGAGATCGAGTTCTTTTACAAGTTTTGGATTTATTTCCTCTGCAGCGATATCGAGATCGTAATGATCTTGCCTTGTTCTCTCAATCAGTGGAATATCTCTTAGCATTGCTTCCATTTTTTCTTTAAAAGCAGGAAGATTCTCTTTGGGCATACTTAGCCCTGCTGCTGCTTTGTGGCCTCCAAATTTTGCGAAGAGATCGCTGCATTCTTGGAGTAGATTGAAGATATTTAAGTCTCCGGCAGAACGGGCCGAAGCTTTAATGATTCCCTCTTGTTCGGCATTGGTAAAAACAATCGCGGGCACTTTAAAGCTTTCAACAAGTTTACTGGCCACGATTCCAATCACACCTTCATGCCAGTCCTCTTGATAAACAATGGCAATAAGTGGATCGTCACCATTAAATGTTTTTAGAAATTGTTCCTTTGCTGAGGCGAAAACCTCTGCCTGTATGAATTTTCTTTCTTTATTACTTACTTCAAGATGAGAGTAGTTTTCAAAAGCATCTGTTGAGTCAGAACTAATAAGTAGATTGAGAGCTTTCTCGGGATGATCTAGTCTACCTTTAGAGTTAATGAGAGGTCCAACATTGAAAGATAACTTCTCGGATGGAATCATCTTTTGTTTGCGCTCTTCAGGGCTAAAGAATGCTCTAATTCCAGCATAGGTTGATTGTGGAATTTGCTTAAGGCCATGGCGAACAAGTTTTAAGTTCATTGGAGTAAGTTTGGCCAGGTCACAAATGGTACCAATAGCAACAAATTGAAGTAGAGGGTAAAGAGAAGGAACTTTCTGTCCTTTTTTTTCTAACTGCTTTCTAACTTCCCAACATACTGCAAAGGCAACTCCTACACCTGCTAGGGGGCGAAGTTGTGATTCTTCAGGCTCATCACGACGATTAGGATTAACTACAGCATAGGCCGCAGGCATTTCATCACGAGCGTCTTTATGGTGATCAGTAATAATAAGGTCGAGACCTTTTTCCTTAGCGTAGTCAGCAGCTTCGTTATTGGTGATTCCACAATCCACTGTGATTAAGAGGTTGATTCCATCAGTGATGGCCTTGTCGACACTGCTGGCATGAAGTCCATAGCCTTCAATGAATCGACTAGGTTGAATAAGAGCAACCTTAAGGCCAATCATTTCAAAAAAGTGATAGAAGAGAGCGCAACTGGTTGTCCCATCTACATCATAATCTCCATAGATTCCAATAAGCTCTTGCTTTTCAATGGCGCTAAGAATTCTTTCTACGGCCTGATCCATTCCCTGCATTGCTGTGAGTTCGGGAAGTTCGTTGAGGTCCCAAGAGAGAAACTCGGTTATATCTTCATGAGACATATTACGCTTTTCAAAGAGTCGCATAATGACAGGATGAAGCTGAGTTTTTTGAGATGAGGTATTTTGGGTGCTTTGTGTTGTTGTTGAGGTCTCCATATAGTTATCCTACATGGGCCAATAGAGATCGAATACCGATACTTTCTATGACGCTCTGAGTGAGCGTCATAAGACTTTGAATTTAGATTAATTTCTAATAGGTCTCAGTATAAAAATAAAGGGGATTCTACCAAAGAACAGCAATGCCTTTGATGAGATCTTCTTCATGTAAGTCATCGCTAGAAGAGAAGAGTTGAGAGAACTCCTCTGAGTTCTTTGCATGAACTTTTCCAAAGTAATTACTAGGAAGAAATGATTTCTTACAAGAGCCACATTTCTTTTGCTCGGAATAGCTCTCTGCTACTGCACCACAAACATGGCATTTTTTAATTAGAATCTTTCCTGTCTTCTTGTCTACAGTTGTAACCTTCATGAGATACCTTCCTTCCTTCATTCGATGGGTGTGGGTGTTCTCGAACCCTTTTTTAAGCAGCAACTCTTTGTTGCCTAATTTTCTATCGACACCTCCCAAGAAATACTTAGGAAAAAATTGCCGATTTTTGTTTATGTCGGGGCTTATTACTCAGCTATTAAAGAAAGGTTGATTGCCAAGCTTGGTTATTGTTTCCATAGCTATAATTGTTGCTATAGGGATTTGAGCGCTCAACATCGTAATAGGAATTAGATAGACTTCCATTTTGGTTAAACTGAGGACTCCAAAACTGATTGCCTTGTACACCTACGGCCAGCTGATTATAAAGCGCCATACTGGCATAGTTATTAAGTTGGCTTGGTGACATATTGGCAGTGCTGCTTCCTGAGATCCAACGGGCATCACCAAAGTAAAGACCTTGACGTGATTGAGCACGAGAGCTCATTAATGATTGAGAAAGCATTCTATTTAGATAGATCTGTTGAAAAAGTAATTGAGTAAGAACATCATTTGAAAAGGTTGTGGGAAGTTTATCGTCTTCATTGTCCTGGCCTTCGTCATCGTTTAGTTTCGCAATGATTTTTCCAACTTTATCTTTTTCTTCTTCGAGCTTCTTGATTTCTTTATCAAGGTCTTCGATTTTCTTTTTATTTTCGCAAAGAGTGATGGCCTTCTCTTGTTTAGATTTTTCAGAAACTTCTTCTGACTCCTGTATGACTTCCCCTTCTTTTTTCTCTTCTTTGTTCTCTTTATTTTCATTCGCTTTATCAACAGATGAAATCTTACGATAAAGGGACGAAACAAGATGTTTGTTTTCTGATATGGCCTCTTGAGAGTTTTCAGCGATAAAGAGAGGGGAGGTCACCGCCAAAGCACAAGCCGAAAGAATCACATTCTTTATCAGTTTATTAGTTTTCATCTTGTTTCATCCTTTATGTAAAATTCTTATTACAGTAATTGTGAGTTTGGTAAAATATCCATGCTTTGCACGCCAACAGCGTTATTCGTTTGAAGTGCATTACTCCTAGGGAAACTTGGAAATTGCTGCATTGTTTGGCTTGGTATACCCATTTGTCCGTTATGGAAACTGAAGTCTCCTGAACCATGATTACTTAATGATGTGGGAACTGTGTAACCTTGATTATTATAATACACTGGAGAATAGGTAATATTTGTTCTTCCCCCCAATGCTCCTATACCTGTGTTTTGACCGAGTAAACTTGTGAGCATCAAGAAATTCATATCCATTCCCCCCATTTGAGGAGAGCTATTAAGGAATGAGTAGTCAGGACCAGTATTCTGCTGATTTGCAAATAGCCCTTGTGAAAAGAATTGAGAAGGACTCATGAAAAGGGCCGGATTAAAAAGCGAAGCTAGGCTCATTTCTGCTTCTTTCTTCTTCTTATCTTTCAATTCATCTTCATCAAGTTCATCAACAACTTTCTCTTTATCTTCCAAAAGTTTTTCAAGTTTTGTAGTAAGAGAATCAATTTTCTCATTTTGAGAACAAATTCTAGAGTTGAGATCACTTAGACTCTTTTCTTGTTCTACGATCTTCTCTTGCATGGCCACTTCTATGGCCTCATCGAGAATTATTTTGAAATCTACAATATTAAATTCATCCACAATTGCTCTAGAGTCCTGAAGTGACTTACTAACTTCAGAAATGAGTTGAGCATCTTTTTCAGGAGACTCTAATGGATCATCAATGACATCTGACTCTTGAAAAGTTTCTTCAGCGACAGAGGCTTCACCATCACCCTTAGGCTCAGGTTGAACATTTCTTTCAATCTTTGTAACGAAGAGCTCAGCTTTAGAAAGTCGATCTCTGATTTGATTTCGAATATCTTCGATTTCTTTAATTTTCTTTTCTCTAGAGCCCTTTGCTATTTCTTTAAGAGTCTTTGCCTTCAGCTCTTCGATGAGATCTTCTTTAGAACTTTTAAGCTCTTTAGCAAGCTCTCTGATTTCAATGGATTCATCCTTAATATTACTCATATTAAGTTCGTCTAATTGTGAGGCGATACTTCGAGATACAAAGGCCTTTGATTCGATTTGTGCCAAGTGACTCTTATAGGCAACTTGAGAAGACCATCCTGTGCTAACTAGTAATGCGGCTAAAACAAAGTATCTTGTATTCATAAACATCCTCCAAATGTGTAAACATAATTATAGATACAAGAAGGGTGCCAAGAATGAGTCTCGTTAAACGGTTGAAATATAGACAGATAGATAAGCTTCTATGTCTAATCTTTAGTCAGTAGAGTGTCTTAAGTGCACAATTAATGAAGAACTTACACAGATGATTTCCCTTTATGAGTAAGATTACTTTGATTTGTTAAAACTTTTGACGCTTTATTAATCTAAAAACAAAAACGATATTTGTCGTATGCATATTTAGCCGCTTAGAGCAGTCTTATCTGGCATCAATTTTGCTCCTTATACTGCACTTGTAAATTCATTTTAAGGAGCTAGGTAGTATGAAGAGTGCACATCTGTTGAGTTTGGCCTATATGGTAGTAATGAGTTCCCCTGTTCTTGCGAAAGCTCCTCTATCTTTATTTGTTGAAGGGGAAAAGTCCGTTGTTGTAGATCTTCAGTCTCCTCAAGTCCAAATTGATAACCATTTAATAAAAGCCTCTGGTGTTGAAAAGAAAATGATTTCACATGATTCAGTATCAGGTAGTGAAGTCGCTAAAGTTATCGCCTTTCTAAATAATAATAAACATCTTGTTATTAAAGGTGATCATAAAGGTGAGGTTGGAAAACTTTATTTTAATCCAGAGTTTGGAGATGACCAGTCTGGAAAAGTGTTTTTTAGTAATGGCTCTGGGGTGGTTCGACTTCAACAAGCATTCTTTTATAGAGATGAGAATAATAAGACTATTCATATCCCTTTTGAGGGAGCTGAAGCGGTTGTTTATATTGAAGAAAATGTTGATAGTTCAAGTAAGAATCTTGGCGATATAACATCAATAAACTCTTCTCTTATTGATACTAGGTCTTATGAAGATCAAGTTCCTCGGCTCAGAGAATTTAATGATGGAAATTTTAAGGTGCTATCTGATATTGGAGCTGAAAAACGAGAAGAATTTGTCGATCTTGTATTTGCTGAAAATGAGATAGTTGATTGGAAGGATATGGCCAGTGCTCTCTATCCAGCGGATAAATTTAAAGATCATTCTCAATTCATTGCAAAAGCTAAAGCAGATAAAGATATTATTCAAAAAGTAATGATTTCTCAAAGAGGAAAAGTAAGTCTCGTGTTCTCTTCAAATGATGGTCAAAAGTCATTTGATCTTGTTTATTCAGTAAGATCTCCTTTTGGAATTCCACATAACCTTAAAATTAATATTGATCACAATGAAAAAGGCCTCTTTCATAAAGTTGAGAATATAAATAAACATGTGAGAGTCAATATTTATAGAGGTTCAATGTTTAAAATTAAGAAATCAAAGAAGAGGTCTGAGGAGTCTTCTGTTGCTAAGAATATGAAAGTCAAAGATGGACTATTCAGACAGGAAGATTATGACCTTGCCTTGATCAACTTATCTAAAGTAGTTGAAGAGTTTAAAAGTAACTTTAATTGGAATGGTTTCGATAATAAAGGCTCAGATCTCGATGCTACAGTAAGGTACAAGGGATCTAAGCTTCTTGGTACAGATTTTCTACGTCAAAATGCAGCTTGGATTGGCGCTCCCTATAATCAATTTATTTTTGGACGAGGAGGCGATGATCTCAATGACTTCTTAGAAGCCTTTGATGTAATCGGGCATGAGTATTGTCATGCTGTTGTGGCCCACACTGCTAACTTGGATAATGGTAATGAGTCTGGAGCACTCAATGAACACGTATGTGATATTCTAGGAGTTGGTGTTGAAAGTACAATTTTAAATAAGTCATATGATTTTAGAATTGGTGAGGTTGTTGTGCAAAATAGTGATAAAGGACTAAGAGATTTTTTAACACCAAGTCAGTCAGCTTCACCTCAAGCACGTACTATGAATGATGTTAACTTTAGATATGGAAAAACTTGTGTACCAAGTGAAACGAATGACTTCTGTGGTGTTCACTATTCTAATGGTGTACCTAATCGAGCAATTGGACAAAGTATTAGAGCAATTGGATGGAAGCGTATGAAAAGAGTGGTCTTTGATACGGTTACAAAAAGACTAAGATCATCTTCTGATTTCCTTGATTACAAAAGACAAATACTGGCCAGTTGTAATGCCCAGAAGAATATCACCGCTGCTGAATGTAAGAAAGTAGATAGCTACTTTAGCGAACTCGGTGTTAAGGAGTAATTTCCTTGGCGGGGGATAGATTCTTCGATCTGTACCCTGGTAAGTGTGAAGCAGCAGAATCTTGGGCCATTTCGATGGCCCTTTTTAAATTCTTTTTCAACTCATAAACACTAGAGTCTTTTAAGTGAATATGCTTTCTCAAGTAATTGGCCCAAAGAAATTCAAGAAAATTAACTTCAACGTTCTCATAAGCTCCTTCTTCACGAATCATCCAAGATAATGATCGATAAGGATCATTCGAAAGTTCCCAAATATATTGAGGTAAGTAAAACGCCTCAAGTGGGCCTTGGCCTCTCTCATATAGATAGAGACCATTTATTTGATCAAGATATTCGAAGAACTCGGCCATACTTAAATGACTCAGATCTTCTATGACTTCGATTGGAAACTCTTTAATAGGAAGGTCCGCCTCATATAGCGCACGAGAAGTATGGTGACGATCGACAATATAGTAGCGATCATTCTGTGCAAGATAAGCAGGAGCTGTTTTTTTAAGGAGATACTTTCTGAGCTTATCTTTTCCCTTCAAACCTTTGTCATACTTCCTAATCATTTTATCTCTCTTATCTAACATGGCGTAGTGACCAATCGTAAATTGAGTGGGAGATAGCTTTGAAAGAGGAACCCATTGTATGGAGGCTTCGATGTCGGCAAAGGGAATTACACAATAGAGTAAGAAGAAGATGATTAATTTATTCATGCTTCATCTTAGAAGATAGCAGATTATCTTAAAAGGAAGCGAGATTAGGATTTAATTAGGAAATGATTAGATTGGTTGATTTTTAGGCGCGTTATTTTTCTTTTGTCGATAAAGTGCCTCTTTCTGCTCTTTTAAAATTTCAACAGTTTTAAGAACATTTTGAATCGATTTTTTCGAAATTATAGCTTTTAGCTTTGTGTCAACGGATAGGTTAACATCTTTTTTTTCACCAATTTGATTGGCCGATGCTGCATGATTCTCTGCGGCTAAAAATAGAGCGAGTAATAGAAAAAGTGATTTCATCAAGTTAGTACCAAAGTTTAAAAATGATAATTCGATCCTATAGATAACTGAAATAACTTAAAATGACAAGTTGAGTTGATTAAAGTTTATGTATTCAAAGGAAAGTGTTTCTTAAACTTCTCCAAAACTTTCGCCTGATTCTCGTAATCAATAATATATTCGTTAGCGCCTTCTTGTATGGTTAAAAGAATATCATCAGGATCATGGTTCTTGCTGAGAAATAGAATAGGAAAGCGCTCCTTATTTTTAAATATATTTCGGGATAACAACATTATTTCTCTGGCCGGCATATCTTCTGAGTCTTCTGCGATTATAAGTCCGCTATAGGATTTCGCTTTATAGTTTATTGCTTGCTCTAGCAGGTGAATAACCTGAAAGCCAGAAGAAGAGACCTCCGTAATGTGACCCATCAGACGTAACTTGGTTGCTAGGTTTGATCGCCTTTGAATATTCTGATCAACAATAAGCACAATATTAGATTTAACAGTAGTCTTATTCATAGCTAACTAGAGTAAAGTAATTTATTGAGGGCAACAACTATTAAATATAAACCTCTGAAATAACAGTGATTATACAATAAAAGATTGAGTGTTTTAATCGGGCTTCCGATAAGAAATACATGAAAATCAAATGGGGACAGCTCTTTTGTACGGGCTGGTTGAGTATCTTGGCCATAGTATTTTACTCACAAACACCAATTCATGAGTCAAAAATAGAGAGGGGAGAAAGGCAACGTATCCCTGCTTCTGGAGAGCTCTCTGGTCATGAAGAAAAAATGAGAAGATCTCGTTATATTCTACCTCTATGGTGAAGATTCCTTCGCTTTTTAGGTAAAGCTTGCTTCTTTGTTCGGACTTATAAAATCATTTAAAATTAAGCTCTTAGATAAACTTTCATTTATGAATATGGAGTTTCGTATTGAAAGACTTTTCCTTCTTGAGGGCGCTAGTCTGCTGCATTTTATTTTTTCTGTCTTTTAACTCATTGGCCTCTTCAGTGAAGAGGACAGTTATAGGACTATGGGACTCTTCTGAAGTTGAAATTAAAGATACATCAAGTAGCGAGCTTCATCAAAATTTAGAGATGGTTCTCAATCATTATGGATTAAAAGTTGAGTATGTGGATATAGCAAACGGGATACCCAACTCTCTAAAGGATAAAAGTGAATTAAGAAAATATAGAGGTGTGGTCAGTTGGTTTCTTGATGACTATATGGATAGACCTGTCGATTACCTAGAATTTCTAAAAAAAGTACGATCTGCAGATTTACCTTTTCTCATAATTGGAGAGCTTGGATTTTTAGTAAAGAGCAGAAAAGACAATAGTGAATTTGATCCAAAATTTATAAATAAATATATGAATCTCTTTGACTTCGAGTTTAAAGGAGATTTCTTTGATAATCCCATGGTTTTAGAAGCTACATTCACCAAAGAACCTTCGCTTGTTCAATTTGAAAGGAAGCTAAAGAATGAAATTAAGGCCGTTCGAGTCGTTGAGAGACTAGGTGAGGGTGAGTCTTGGTTGAAGATTAATGTCTTAGGTTCGAAGCAATCATCAGATGTTGTTTTTATAAATCCTAGGTTAAGCTATGTGCAGTCTGGATATGGAATTTTTACGAATCCTATTGATTACAAGAAGCAGTGGAGAGTTAATCCGTTTGAACTTGTAAAGCGTACATTCTTTAAAGAGTCTATGGATTTGGTGCCAGATATAACGACACTCTATGGAAATAGGACGTTCTTCACCCACATAGATGGCGATGGCTATATCAATATAAGCCAAACTGATCATAAGAGCTATAGTGGTGAAGTTATCGCAAAAGATATTATCAAGCATTACAAACTTCCTATTATGGTCAGTGTCATTGTATCTGAAGTTTCTCCTGAGCTACTAGGTAATAAGTCTATTGAGAAGAAGGTCCGCTCAATCTATAGACTTCCTTATGTCGAGGGGGGAAGTCATACCTATACTCATCCTATGAGTTGGGAGTTGGAGCCAAGTTTAGAAGAGAAGCTAAGTTATCTAAGTGATGAGGAGGCGAAGAAGCATCGAGGCCCAATTGTGGGTTATCCAATTAAAGATTATGTAATGAATTATGAAAAAGAAGTCATAGGATCAATTGAATATATTAATAAGAAACTGATGCCTAAAAATAAAAAAGTTAGGACTCTTCTTTGGAGTGGATCATGCGCCCCCCCAAGAGAGCCTTTGAAATTACTTAAAGTGCATGGCCTACTTAATATGAATGGTGGAGATGGTAAATTTGATGGAGCTCAAGCTTCTTATACAGGTCTTTCTCCGCTGTATAGAAATGTTGACGGATATATACAAGTCTATAGTTCAAACGCCAATGAAAACTTGTATACAAATTTATGGGAAGGTCCATATAGCGGATTTAGGGACGTCATTCATGCTTTTGAAAATACAGAAAGGCCAATAAGAGTTAGACCCATTAATATATACTACCATTTCTACTCTGGAGAGAGACTCTCTAGTATGAAGTCCCTTCGGGAAACATATGATTATGCATTATCACAAAAAATCAATCCAATATTTCCAAGCCAATATATTGAAATGGTTCATGGATGGATTGATTCAAAAATTGAGGTCGTTAGTAAAAAGCACTTCAAGCTAAGTGGGTATGGAAAGCTTAGAACATTTAGACTTGATAACACAAAGGCCATTCCAGATTATCTTAAGTCAAAGAATATAGTAGGGCATAAGAATTTAAATAATTCTCTCTATATATATTTAGGGATGCAGGAGAATAGTGAGTTATTTTTAACCGATGCCTCAGCGAAACGTCCCTACATTTCAGAATCAAGTGTAATCATAAACTCTTTTAAAGAGGGGAAAGTTACAGGAGAGAGCACATATCCCGGATATTTTGTGATTGAGAATCAAGGACAGGCCAAGAGGTATGAAATTGAAAAAGTAGGTAGCTTCACAATAGAGGTAGAGGTGGGCGAGAAATGATTCTCTTCGGACGTGCACCTATTTTGTTATTTGTAATTATAGTAATTGGTGTGACTATATTATCTATCCCTTCAAAGTCAAAGCTAGGGCAAATCTACTTTGATTCATATGAATATGAAAAAGCCTATGAGTACCTTAGTGAGGTAAAGGCGACAGATAAAACTAATGTTATAGTTCTTAGAAAAATAAAGGATTACTTTATTTTACAAGGAAATATTAAGCAAGCGCTTGAGGTGATGCAATCATTATACTCTCATAGACCTCACAATCTTGATTATATAAAGGAACTTGAGGTTCTCGCCGGTTGGAATGAACTTCCTGAACTTCAACTAAAGTATCGTGAATTAAGGGCTAATCTCTTACCTGAAAAATCTAAGGAAAAAGAAAGCTTGCTGATTGAAGTTGCTCAGGGGTTTCGCTATTTAAGAAACTTTAAAGAAGCTAATCGTGTATTCAAAACTCTTGAAGGAACTCGAAATAAGGAAGCCTATGATGTTCTAATTAATTACTACTTAGGTACAAAGCAAGCCCAGAAGGCCGTTATCGCCATTGAAAACTACAAGAATTTTTTTAGCGAAAAAGCATCTCTTTCAACAGTAGATAAATATAATACCTACCTTTATCAGTCATTCTCCGTATTGGATAAGCATGAAGAAGCAATTGAGCAAGCTTTGAAAATTGTTGGAGTTTCAGATTATATTAATGAGAGTTATCCCAACTCTATTGAGAATGTAGAAAAGAAGGTACTAAAGCGTAATCTCTATTTTATAAGAGGAATAGTCTATCATTATACGAAGCTAGGTCAGACTAAAAATGTAGAAAAACTAATGACTTTCCTCTCATTAAAATTTCCAGAAGACAATGAACTGACTTTTGAATTAGGAGAGTTCTATATAACTCAAAAAGAGATATCTAAAGCGGAAATTACTTTTGATAAGCTACTTAAAAAAGAGAATCTAAATAGAGATGAGTTAGTAGATCTTAGTGAAAGGTTCTATGACATCAATCAAAAGAAGAAGTCAATTATTGTGATGGATCGTCTATTGAGGCGCTACCCTAAGAACAGATCTTATTGGAAGAGAATGGGAGAACTTTACGAAGAAGTTGGTGAAAAAGAAAAAGCTTTAGAAGCATTCCTAAAACTACTTGAACTTGAAAAGAAGAAGAATCAATCTCGTATTTATCGCTACATTCATAACAATCCCAAATTAGTATTAAATAGTGATGCCGATGTGATCAATATCATTCCTCGCTATAAAAAACTTCCTAAGTTTAATGAGAGGGTGAAAGAAGTTGAGCAAAGAATAATTTACCTTTTAAACGATATTGGTGATGCCGATAAGATGATATCTGTTATTTCTAAACTTTTAGATGATGATCCCTATAATTATAATCTCTTATCGGCACTAGGACAGGCTTACTATTCCAAGGAAGAGTTAAGCAAGTCGGAAGATATTTTCTTTCAGTCTTATCAAATTCAGCCAAAACAAAAGATGGTATTAGAAGTTCTCATCGCTAAAGATGTTAGAGAAGAGCGATATAAAGAGGGATCAGAAAAATTAAAATTCTTGGAAGATAGCTTTGGAGGAGAATCTGATGACTATATGTGGTCAATGAAAGAAGTCCTTTTATTCAAGCTTAAAGGAGTTGAATCCGCGGAGTATAAAGAATTTTGTAGCACCATTATGAGAAAAGGTGATGAAGCTAAAATAGAAATGATGCTCTTAAAAGCGAGATGTTATAAGAGGCTAGGAGATGAAAATAAGTCTTATGCTATCAAGACTAAGTTACTGCAGCAGTACCCAGAAAATTTATCATTGAAAGAAGAAATGGCCTATGAAGAACTTGATGCAAAGAATTTTGATAAGGCCAAAGAGTATATTGATTATCTTATCCTCAATGCGAAGAAAACTAAAAAGTATGATGGACTGCTATCTTATTTCAATGAATTAAAAAAAGAGAAAGAACTTAAGTCAAGTTGGTTAATCGCAACAGATAATTATATTTTATTTGCAAGCGGATTTAATATGACTGAATTGAGTCTAGATCTTTCAAAAGGAATTGATGACTTTAGATTTGGTCTACGAGTTAGAGAGGACTTCCTCAATCAAGGAGGAAGTAAATCTTTCTTTTTTAATGAAATCTATGCTTCGTGGCAGCTAAGTGAAACATCACTAATTAAGGGAAGTTTAGGGAGCTCTAGCGGTGACAAAGATATTCCCATTTCATTTGGAGTGAATTATCAATATGTAAATAGGGGCCATTTCTTATCCATAGATTACAATCACTCTTTGCCAGCATTACAGACAATTAATCTTTTTCAAGACGAAAAAGCCTATGAAAGGGGGTTGTTGGCCTATTATGAGAACCGTTGGACTCCATTATGGAATTCAACTCTTAACGTTGAAGTGTTTGAGGCCAATCTTCGTCGTGATAGTGCAGTTGTAACGCGATTAATGCTTGGAACTGATTATCGGCTTAGAGAATTCTCCTGTTTCCAAGTTGGTGCATTGGCAGGATTTTCCGGTTTAAGTCGATCAAGTAATCAACTCGAGATAGGATATTTAAAAGAATCGTCTCCTTATTATGCAATGATCAAGTGTAATAACCAGTTCTTGCAAAATAATAATGACATAAAGTGGAGATATTCTTTAAGAGTTGGACTTGGAGGCGACTTTGGAAGAAAAATAAATTTTTTGAAACTGAATCAATTTGGAGCAGAATTGTCTTACTTGCTCACCCCACTTAACAGTGTAAAATTATATGGAGAGCACTATACAGAGGCTTTGAGCGCCTCTCGTGGTGAAACATCAATTATAGGATTGATGGCCCAGTTTTACCTTTTTTAAAACTCTAGAATAGAGGGAATTTTGAATAAGAAAAAAATACTCATCGTTGACGATAGTCATGAGTTTTCATTTTTAGTGGTTTCGATTTTAAAGTTTCATAATGAAATTGAAGTTAGCAATGAGACATCTCCTTTGAAAGCAATGGAAGATATCCTTAATGAATCATTCGATCTCTTTATAATTGACTACTTGATGGATGATATGACTGGCCTCGAGTTGATTGAAAGAATTCGCAAATCTCCACTAAATAGAGAGAAGAAGTGTATTTTGCTAACAGCTAAAGAATTAAATGATATTGAGTTAAACAGACTGAATGAGCTTAAAGGGCTTTATACTAGAAAGCCGATTATGCCCAATGAGTTTTACAAACAGATTATAGATATTTTAAGTAATGAATAAAGAGATCAAACGAAACCTTAAAGACTTTAGCTTGTTTGTTATAACTTGTGCAATTGCTATAGGTATACATTATCTAGTTAATCCAGATGATCTCGCTATGAGTGGAGTTAATCCCAATCCTCTTGTCATTATAAGTGTTATATTCTCTGCATATCGTGGAGTGAGATTTGCCTTCGCCTGCTCAATATTTAGTGCAATTCTTTATTTTGGCTTATTTCTTGCTCAAGTTGATTTTAAAGCAGTTGAAGATATATACTCCGTCAATTTTCTAATGCTTCCTATCCTTATTGTTATGTCCTCAATTCTTGTCGGGGAGTTTCAGCAAAAGGCCACCGAAGAAGTTAAATTCCTAAAGGCAAAGGTCGATGAAAAAAAAGCTTACTTCGCAAAAGTGAGAGGTAAGCAAGATTTATTAGAAAAAGAAAATTATCATCTTAAAAAGAGAATCGTTACAAAACTCGATACGATTAAAAGTCTACATAGAACGGCAGTCAAACTTAATAGTTTAGATGTTGATGAGTTAACAAATAACTTAATTGATGTAGTTAAGTCTAATATTGAAGTTAAGACGGCGCTTTTCTATACTTTCGATGAAGAAAGTAAAATATTTGAAATCTCTGCTCCCTCAGACATCAAAGAGTCTGAGTTGAAAAAATATAATCCAGAAAGTGATCAGGTAGTACTAGACTCTATAAGTAAAAGGTCAATCATTACCATTAGAGATATTGCTGAAGATGAGAGTTTTGATGAACCTAAGAAGAAGGCCTTACTTTGTGCTCCGGTCTTTAAAGATGGAGAAGTTTATGGAGTATTCGTAATTTTAGAGATGTCTTTTCTAGAGTTAGTGCCACAGACGATTAATATAATTGAAGAACTTGTACTTTGGTTTGAAGAATCCATAAGTATTGCCATGAAATATCAAATATCCAGTACATCTAGTGATTCCGATTTTCGCTACAAAGCCTATAAATATAAATATTTTCGTCAAAGGCTTACTGAGGAGTTAGCGCTTTCTGAAAAGTATTCAATACCATTACATGTTTTGAAGATATCTCTTTCGAATCTTGAGAAGGCATCTGGATATAGAGGTAAGATGCTAAAGAAATTCGTTGTGGAATACCTAAGGACCAAGTTGAATTTGTTAGACTCGGTATGTCTTGGCGAAGCTGAGTCTGAATTACTCGTAATCTTCTTTGCTTCAAAAGACTCAGTTCTGAAGAAAGTAAATGAAGTTAATAAGGGGCTAGAGCGTTTCAATCTTGTCGTTGAGGATAAAGTACCACTAGAAATAAGTTACTTTCTCGCAAATAAAAAGCCCAATAGTGGTCAGATCGTTGAAGTATTAGAAAACTTTGAAAAGGTTTCTTAATGATTCTTATCGTGAGTTCGATATTCATTAAAGTTATTTTGCTTTATATGCTGGGTGGTCTCTTTATAGCAATTGATCATTTCATATTCATATTTAATCCTCTCTCAACACTCATTTTAATTTTTGCTTTATATAAGCGTGGCGTTTCTAAAGATAAACTTTTTTTCATCTGCTCACTAGATATTTTTCTTCCTGTATTTGGTTTTTTAAGCATGATCCTTTTTTCACTTCTTTCTCCGGCCTTTAGGCTTATGGGAAAGGAGAAAAAGAGTGATGCTTATGAGCTCCCCTTTGGTCAAGAGGACTTCGATGATTATTCAAAGTTAAGGAAAACATTGTTATCGAATGAACTTTCTCATGAAAATGAGATTCTCTACGAATCTCTAAGTCTTGAACCTTATATGGAAATTTTTCAAGAAGGGGACCTTGCTAAAAAGGTCAACGCTATTGAAAGACTCACAGAATTAGCGAATGCCCAAAGTGTAGATATTTTAAAGAGATGCTTAGATTTTGATGATTACGAAGTGCGATACTTTTCTAATAATGCTCTAGCTAAAATTGAACAGGATATGATGTCAAAGGTAGAGCTTGCACAAGATAATATTGAAAGGCACCCAAGAGATTATGTGGCCTACAATGTTAGGGCCCAACATTATCTTGATGCTTACTTACTAGGGATCTTAGATAAAAATCTAGAGACACACTTCCTAGAATCTGCCCTCATGGACTACTTCACTTCACTGAGCCTAAAAGAAGATCAGTCTTATCTTTATGTGAGGATTACTCAGATTTACTTAAAGTTAGGGAGATATGATGAATTAATCTCTTCAGCAAATCTGGCCTTGGAGACAGATATAACTGAGGAAGATAGAGTGAAGATTAAGTTCTATCTGGCCGAAGCAAGCTTCAATGAAGGTAGAATTCAAGATGTTATTAAGTACTGTGATGAGATAAAAGCGTACGATACAGGGTTTGATCTTATAACCAATAGTGTAAGGTGGTGGACTAGTGATATTGCCTAATCATTATCTCAAACTCATAGATAACTTAAATTCCGCCTACTGGAATGAGCGATCTAAAGCACTTGAAGAAATTAAATCCATTAATGATTCAGAGGTTATATTCGAGATTTATAAAGAGGTTCAACGAAGGAATGATAATAACCTACGTTTTCAATTACTTGTCGTTTTTGAATTTCTTCTACAGTCGAATAAAGAAGATATGTCTGGTATAGCTATTTGTGGTCTCATTCAATGGAAAGAAAAAGCTAATGATGGGTTAGGAACTAAATCAGGACAACTCATAAATGATTATATACATTCTCCAAGTATATTGAGGTATTTAAAAATAAAGTCTATCCGCTATGCTTGGTCACATTTACCAAAATCTAAGCGCTATACATTAACAGAAGTGATAAGTAAGAATCAATTGAGAGAGTTGTCGAGCAACCTCATCTCAAATTTTAAAATCCGAGATGAAGATTTATGGATCTTGACGATCAAAACTCTGATTAGATTTAAAGATGGTAGAGTTCTTAAGAGTGTTAAGAAAATTTTATCATTGAATCTCAAAAATATAGAGTTAAATTATCAATGTATTCTTGCGCTTGGTAAATTAGGAAGTTTTTTTGATTCTTTTCTAGTGAATAAATATCTTAAGGATTCAAATACGAAGATTCAAGTCGCTACAGTTCGTGCACTTTCTGAATTACTTGGTTTATTTGCAGTCTCAAAGTTAAGAGAAGTTTTGGAAGATGACTACTCTGATAAAGTTAAATATGAAGCAGTATCACGATTAGGGAAATTAAATTCGCGATCGAGTTGCAAAGTATTGGTGAATTTACTTAAGAGTGGGCTAAGTGGAGACTTGGGATTACAAGTTGAATGGGCCTTGCATGATATTGATAATAGAGTCAAGATTCCCATCTTAATCAACGAATTCCAAAATGGAATTGAGCACGATAAGATGAAGATATTAAACTTTCTAACGGATGTTTATGATCAACGGCTCGAAAGCTTTATTTTAAATACTTTGAAGAGTAAAGAATCAGAAATGATTAAAATGATGACGATGAACCTCAGCAGCAACTGTCAAAGTGATAGAGTAGTAAATGCTTTAGAAAAATATATTGGTCAGTTCGAAGGTCTTCTGAGTTATACAGCTATGATAGAACTCTATGAAATCAATCAATTTAAAAATTCCGATATCTTGGAGCAGTTTTTTGAAGCTTATCCTGATCTCGATAATCTATGTCATCAAATTGTACTAAAGGCCCTCGTTGAGGGACCTGTTGCTGAAAGTTTGCATGAGTACGTTATCCTGTATATTGAGAAGATCTTCTCGTCAAAGCGTTTAGATTTAATCCATCTTGCATTAGATGTAGCAGTCTCTTTTCCAAGTATTGCTGTAATTGAAGAGCTCATTATACTGGTCAAAAGAACTAAGATAGATACCATAGTTCAATCAGCTAGAAGAGCTCTAGCCGAAATAGTATCACAGCGTCCCATTTATATTCCACAAGTCAGAGCTCTCTTTAATGATGAAGAGTTCTGTAAAGATCTTAAACTATTAAATATGAGTGTTGACTTTATTGATGAGCTATCTGTCTTCATTAAGACCGTGGGGCATGAGCATTTTGAAAATACTATCGAATATCTTAGAGAGCATATTGAGGGCAATGCCACAACGTATTTTAATGGTGTAGGAAATGTCGATAGTTTCTTTGAGTTATGGGTTTTATGTAATCTTCGCCTTGATGAAGAAGGCATTAATCAATTTATTGCCGACTACTATCCAAAACTGTCTGAAGAAAATAAAATGAAATTTCTTTATTATTTGTCTATTCACCCTCATCATAAATATCATGATTTTTTCTATCGTGAGCTTATTGAGAGAGAGGAGCAGTTGTCACATATTCTTAACCCTTACCTCGGCCAATGCGATGAGGTGATGAATGAGTGATGTTTGCTTAATCCTTGAGGGGACATATCCCTATGTTACAGGCGGGGTTTCTACCTGTGTTTATCAACTAATTAAAAATACACCCTTTATAAATTATTCAATATTATATATAGGGGCTTCTTCTGATCCTGATGCTGAGTACCGATATCCTATTCCTGATAATGTTAAGTTGATTAAAGAGGTGTACCTCTTTGACTACCAGATTGATGACGAAATACCTCAGAAGAGAATTAATTTAGACTTTAACTTATTAAGGCAGTTTCATTTTGCCGAAAGAAAGGAAAAGGGGATTCTTTTTCCAAAAGTATTCAATGAAGTGATTCGACCACTCGATGATAGCTTTGATCCTTTCGATATTCTCAAGAGTAAAGAAGCTTGGGAATACTTATCTTCTTTTTATAAGCAAAGATTTAAAGAGGAGGATGCACCTTCTTTTATCGATTACTTCTACACATGGCGTTTTACACATTACCCTTTATTCAAGATTTTAACGACTGAGCTTCCAAAGGCTAAGTTGTACCACTCCCTTTCTACTGGTTATGCTGGTCTTTTAGGGGCCGTGGCCAAAGGTCACGGAGGCTGCTCCTTTATGCTGACTGAGCATGGAATATATAGTCATGAGAGAGAAATTGAGATTTATCAAGCTGAATGGATTTTTAACTCTGAAAATGATCTACAGGCCAAGGGAAATCTCTCTATTTTTAAGGAATGGTGGATTCGAATTTTTCATTTCATGGGACAAGTTGCTTATGAACAAGCTGATTTAATTACAACGCTATACGAAGGAAATAAAAATAAGCAGGTAAGATATGGAGCGGATAGAGAAAAAATTCAGATTATCCCAAATGGAATAGATTATGATACTTTCAGCTCTATCGAAAAAGTTAAAGATCCAGATATAGATATCCATATAGCCCTAGTCGGAAGAGTAGTTCCTATAAAAGATATCAAAACATTTATAAAATCAATAACTGGGCTAAAACATAAATTAAGCGATTTAAAGTTTAGGGTCAGTATTCTTGGTCCTTATGATGAGGATCCTGGTTACTATGAAGAATGCTGTCGATTGGTGGAGTTTTTAAACTTACAGGATTATATATTCTTTACTGGTAAAGTGGATGTTAAAGAATATTACGGAAAAATTGATCTTCTCGTCCTTAGTTCCATTAGTGAAGGGCAGCCAATGGTAATTCTTGAAGGCTTTGCTGCAGGCATCCCCTGTGTTTCTACTGATGTTGGGAGTTGTAGAGAGCTCATTTATGGGATGTCCAAAGAAGATAGGGAACTAGGTAAGGCCGGAGAAATTGTTCCCTTTGGGAAACCTGATCTACTAGGTGATGCCATTTATAGTATTGTCTCTTCCCCCAATGTTCTAAAGCAGATGGGACAGGTTTCCAGACAGCGCGCAAAGACATATTACCGTGAAGATATCACTGTAAAAAATTACTTAAGATCTTATAATAAATTAATGGGTGCCGTTAAATAGGGAAAGAGCTTGGCCGGAATTGGATTCAGACTAACAAAGTATTTTAACGAGAAGAATGTCTGGGATAATCTCAAAGGGACATTGTATTCTACGATAATATCTTCAGGACCCTGGTTGATTTCTGTTTTGTCTGTTTTCTTTGTAGGACTCTATGCTCAGCATGGTCTCAATCGGCACGACCTCTATGTGTTTAAGTGTATCATCAGTTATACATTTGCTGCGTCATTATTACTCTTCGGTTGTGTCGAAATGCCGATAACTCGTTACCTCGCTGACCGTCTCTATATGTCCGATATATCGACCTTTCGTGGCGTTTTTCTCAATATTGTTTCATTCTGCCTTATTATATCTGGATTGATTGGGCTATTCTTCTACAGTTTTTTTGATTGGGGCTTAATACTTAAGCTGATTTGTACCACTCTTCTTGCAAGTGTACTCATCATTTGGGTTAGTATGATATTCCTTTCTGCTGCAAAGAATTACGTGAAAATTGTTGTAAGTTTTCTTTTAGGTGGTGCAAGCTCTTTTGTATTTGCACTTGTTCTAGGAAAACATTTTGCCTTAATCGGTTATGTTTCTGGTTATACTATAGGTCAGCTTTTTACAGCACTGCTATTATTTCAAAATGTATTCAGCGAATATAGCGACTTTGAGTATTTCTCTTTTGAATATATTAGTTACTTTGAACGCTATAGAAAATTGATCTTCGTAGGGTTCTTTTACTACCTAGGTATTTGGATTGATAAATTCTTCTTTTGGTACTCTGGCCTAGGTAATCATGTTGAAGGATTGTTTTATACGAATCAGTATTATGATACAGCAATGTTCCTCTCGTATTTATCAATTGTACCTTCATTTGCGGTCTTCATGGTTCAAGTTGAAACCGATTTCTATGTGCAGTATACTTACTTTTATAGATCAATTGAAAATAAAAATAACCTCGACTTCCTAGAGAGTGGAATTAAAGAGATTACAAGATCTTTAAGAAAAACCATTGTTAATCTAATCAAAATTCAAAGTTTCGTAAGCTTACTGTGTTGGTACTTTTCTAAGGAAATCATTGCCTTTCTCTATCTACCTTCTCTGATGGAGCCGATTTTTAAGTACGGTGTCATTGGTGCTTATTTGCAAATTTTATTTCTCATCTCTAATATAATTTTACTATACTTTGAAGAAAGAAGAGCAGTTCTCCTAAACTACTTTGTTTTTTTCGCGACAAATGGACTTTTGAGTTACTTATCCCTAGATATGGGAGTACGCTATCATGGTCTAGGTTACGTGCTGAGTTCACTAATTACATTTATGGTATCTTTCTATGCTTTAAATAATACAATTCGAGATATTAACTTTAAAACCTTTATGTCTCAAAGAATGAGTAGTGATAATTTCTTAGTTGAGTAATGAATAAAACTATATATTTAATCGTAATATTTATACTTACTTTTTCATGTTCAACTATGATTGATAAGCGCTTAAGTAAAGTCAGTAGATGGGGCTACCAACTCCAAAACTATAAACCTCCTTATGACCTCTCTCGTATTTCAAGTACTAAGAATATGTTATGGGTAATTGATTCTGAGACTGACTCTGGGAAAATAAATCACTCGAAGGTAAATATCTTAAAGCAAAATTCAAATACTATTGTAAGTTACTTTTCTATTGGTGAAGCCGAGTCCTATCGTGATTATTATAAAGAAATGCCAAAGGATTTAATAATTGAAGAAAATAAAAACTGGGCAGGTAATTTTAGAGTTAAGTACTGGAGCCCTATCTGGCATCAGATTATGTTGGCCAAGCTTGATCAAATTATCGACTCGGGCTTTGATGGGGTCTATTTAGATATTGTAGATGCCTATGATTACTATGAACCTTTAGAGTTAAAAAGGAAAAGAGCTGAGCAAATGCTTCAGTTTGTTACTCTTCTTCATAAGCATGCAATAGAAAGGGATCCTAACTTTATTTTTATCCAACAAAATGGTGCTTCAATCATCTCATTATTAGAGAAGCCCTCTCATTGGATAGAGCTTATTGCTGCTATTGCAATAGAGTCAATGTTCTTCTCTGGTGAAAAGCCAATGAATAATGCACTTAATTTAGATCAATCAATAGTTAAATATCTCTCCTTCTATCAGGAAAAGAGTCTTCCTATTTTTAGTATTGAATATATAGATGAGGGACCTCTTATTGAGCAATACAAAAATATTTCCAAAAAATATAGGGTAATTCCCCTTGCTGCATCTAAAGAGCTAGATGGGTCAATGATCTCTCCCTTCTAACTTTCTTTAGATTTCAAGTATTTTTCGATGCAGCGTGCCTTATAGAAAGTAAGCATTATATAGTTCATGCCTATCGAGATTTAAATTTTTAGGGGTTAATTAAATGAAAGGCGTTCTTCGTATACTATTACTACTTTGCTCTTTATCTATGGCGTTGAGCTCTCATGCTCAAGAAGCAGTAAATACAAAAAAAGCTGATATTATTTTTGTAGTAGATAACTCTGGAAGCATGAGTGCTATTCAAGATAAAATTATCAAAAGCTCTGCTCAATTTCTAAATACTCTTAATTCTAGGGCAAAGCTCGATTGGAAAATTGGAGTGATCTCAACAGATCAATCAGACGTTCCTTATCTTGGCTTTGCTTCTGAATTTTCATCGGCCTCTATTGGGCCAAATATCGATGTGGCCAATCAGGTTTTTGGACAGGCCATTCGTGACCTAGGAGTTAATGGAGACTATCAAGAGCTAAGTTTTTATAACCTCGAAAGGGCCCTAAAAGAATTTCCTCAATTTCATAGACCAGATGCTGACTTGGCGGTTATCTTTGTAACTGATGAAAATGAGCAGAGCGTAGAAGTTCAAGGGAGTAGCTATAATTGGCAACGTTTCGTCTATCGTCTTATGCAAGATTATGTCGGTCTTTCTAATCATACTCGCTTCTACGGTGTGTTTGATTTAAAAGAGCTTGATGGATGTAGAGGAGCTAATACTTACTTACCCTATCCTGAGACTGCCTTTAAGAGCCTAATTGAATTCTCAAAAGGTTTTGCTGTATCAGCTTGCAATGATGATACTGCCGATGGAATCAACTCAATTGCTTATGACATTATTAAAATGGCCATTTTTGAGTAAGTTCTTTTTTTGCTAATCGTTCTGCTCAGTCTAAAGCAGACTCGACTCCAGTGAAAAGCTCCTGCGCGGGTCTCTTCCCGCGCTAACGCTTGGTCGATCCTGTGCGCTTACACTACTTCAAAACAGTCCACTGGACTGTTTTTCCGCAGGTAAGTGCCATGCATAAGGTCGCATGAGTAAGTAATGAGGTATTTGTAGTTTGGAATTTTTATCGTAAAGATGGAGCGGGCAACCTGATTCGAACAGGCGCAGGCCAAAACTCGGTTCTACAAAACTGGTCGTGTATGTTTTTTCCCAAGTCGTAAAAATATGCCACTGGCATATTTTTTTTGGCCAGTCTGCAAGGCATTGCCATGCATAAGGTCGCATGAGTAAGTAATGAGGTATTTGTAGTTTGGAATTTCTATCGTAAAGATGGAGCGGGCAACCTGATTCGAACAGGCGACCTTCTGCATGGCAAGCAGACGCTCTACCAACTGAGCTATACCCGCATTACGACTTTTTGGTGGACTGATAATATTGAGTTGGCGTTGAGTTGTCAATCAAGATTATGAAAATAGGGGACTCTCTTTTATTAATTTTAGCTTTTCTTTTATAGGAGTTTGCTCAGATAGGAGAGAGACATACTCAAGTCTTGGCTTTAATCCTGCACGGTTAGCTATCTGAATTGAGAGCCCTGGACGTGCGTTTATTTCTAAGAGAAGAGGGCCTTTATCCTCATCTAGAACCAAGTCAACACCGATATATCCCATTGAAGTAATTTCGTAGCAACGAGAAGATAGCTGCAGAACCTCTTCCCAGAAAGGGATAGAAAGTTCTTGTAGGGGAAAGTTCGTATCTGGGTGATTTTTTATCCACTTATCTTGGCATACTGCGCCAGTAACTTGGCCACTCTTTAAATTAATTCCACAGCCAACAGCACCTTGGTGAAGGTTGGCCCTTCCTCGAGACTCCTTAGTTGGAAGTCTAATCATGGCCATTACCGGGTATCCTTTGAATACAATAACCCGGATATCAGGGATTCCCTTATAGGAATACTTGGCCAATGTTGGATGGATTAAGAGTTGCTCTTGAATAATGACTTGATCGGGCTGGCCATTGAGAGAGTACATACCACTTAAGATATCCGAGATATGATACTTTATATCTTCTAAAGTAAGATCACCTCTAGATGTTTCAAAATAGAGCTCTCCATCTTCATTTTCATTAACTTTATTCACAAGGAGTATGCCGTTACCCATAGCTCCACGGTTGGGCTTAATTACAAAGTTAGTAAGCTTTCTGATTCGTTTATCAATGCTCTTAAGTTGACCCGCTGTTGAAATTGTAAAAAAGATATCTGGCTGAGTGATTTGAAACTGCTGGGCCATAATATAAGTTAAAATCTTATTATCTACATTTGGAAAATGTTTTCTTGGATTATAGGGGAGAATATATTCTCCCACCCTACGATTAATTCCGAGAATTCCAGATTTACTTAGATAGCTAAACATCTTCGTTTATCCCTTCGAACTCTCTAAATCTTAATACTTCGTTTAGTCGGTAGCCTTTATAGCTTCCAATTAAGAGATTACAGGCAATAATTGTGAGTAATAGTTCTGGGTTATTGAAGAGAATTTGCTTTAAGAAATCGAGCTTGAAAATTATATAGCAAAGAATTGAAATGGTAAGAGTTCCAAGAAGTGCTTTCATTGTATTGACGGCACCTTCTTCAATAAAGTGAACACTGAAGCGCTCAATAAATCCTGTGATAATAACAATCGGTAGGTAGTTTAGCGTCTGCTCTATTTTGAATAGAGAGTTGTTTTGATAAACGGCCAAACTAAAGAATGTATAAGATATGATCACAAGGGTTAGGAGTATTGATAGTCTGGGGATGGCAAGTAAGTAGAGCCGATCGAGTAGAAAGCGTTGAGCAAAGCCTAAGAGTACAATGATGGAAAAAAAGAGAATTCCTATACTCAAAGAGGTTTCCAGAAAAAATAAGCTGAGAAGAATAGGGGTGAAGATCCCAAATGATTTAATCCCAAGAATAACTCTCGACACTGCAAGAATGAGAGTCCCAAGAGGTATCAATAGGACTGTATAGAAAACGGCCCGAGCATTTACCGGAAGGTTGTGCAACGAAAGCAATGAGAATAAAGAACTTACAGACTTGAGTTTATTCTTATAGATAACCGAATCAACTTTATTAACCATAATTGAAGCGGATCTTACTGTGATAAAACCACGCTTAAAGAGCTCGGGAAATTCGTGATAATTCTTATAGAGGATAAAGAATTGCTTGAGACGATGCTTGAATGGACTAAGGTCTGTTTCCGCCATATACCAGGTGTTATCAATTAAAACCTCGGGTATATAAACTTGCTTCGATGTCGTGACCTGACCTTCTTTGTTGAGCTCGAAAGCTACATTGATACGAGAGGGAATACCATTGAGTCGATTAAGGTAGGTCAGAAGTTGAGCACGCATTAGACCAGAGCCAGATGAGTGCTGAAGAGTTTCTGTGATATTATTTATATTTTCATCTAGAGTAATCTCCTCAACAACAAAGAAGAAGATTTTTTTGGCAAGCTCAACTTTATTCTCTTTAAGTGCAATGATTTTCTTGTTGAGAAGTTCAAGTTGCTCTCTCTCCTCATCTGTTAAGTTCTCAAGGCTTAACAGAGACTTTAAGTACTTACTTGATTCTGACTTTAATCGAGGTGACTTATGGGGTCCTTTTTCAGAGGATTGAAGTAGCTCTACGTTTATAAGAGCTGTGACTTTTGTTTTTCCTTCAAGTTCACTCAAAGGGATGTAGAAAGAATTCTTATCTTCGTTGATAAAGCTATTGGCATCTGGCTTATCAAGAAGAGAGAGATTTTCCATTTTTTGATAACGGGTATTCTTAACTAAGGGAAACTTTATTGACTCATTTTCAATGAGATATTCTTTTCCGAGTTTTTCCTCTACTTTTGTGAAAGGATAGGTAATAGAGAGACTCCACTTATCTGTGGCCTTGGTAGGGATGAGATCAATCTTTGCTACAAAGTTCTTATATACAATACTTGATATAGGAATAATGAATAGTATGAGAACAATGAGTGTTTTTAATATTTTCATTATTTACCTAAAAGTCGGGTCTGAGAAACATCTACAATATATTCACCCATGAGCAAATTTCTTCCCACAAGAAAGTTATAGCGCAGATCTTCACGATCATTTAGGTTCACATTTACCTCGTGAATTTTTCCACCGAGTTTAATTGCCATTTTCACAACATAACGATTATTCGTCTCTCCATTGGAGCTTTTAACTTTTTGCTTACGAATAACTTCTTTATAAAATGATTGCTTTTGTCCTTCAGTATTTTCTGAAAAGTACTGAATATAGGTTTTTCCATCCACTTCTTTTTCAACAACTTTTTCAGCGTGCATAGAACAAGTCTTTGCACCTGTATCAATTCTTGCTTTTAGTAAGAAGCCTGTATTATCAACTTCTATATTTTCGATACGACCTATAACGGCCTTATTCTTCAAGGAGAGCTTGGCTTTTCTTTGTTTCTTAAGAACACTCTTGGGAAGATGACTCGTATTTTGGACTCTGGGAAGAAGTTCTGTATTAATAAAGACTTTTATCTCATCAATAATCTCTTTCTTCGTTTGAGAGAGTTCAGCTCTCAATACTTCAGAGCTCTCCAAGGTTTGGGAAGAAGGATTTGTATTTGGCAGCTGCTGAGTTGATTGCCCACTAGCGCAGCTTTGCAGGGCAGCTACTAGAGTAAGGAGTGTAGCGTTAATGATAAATTGTTTAATATTCATAAGAGACAATTCCTAATCGTTTTTATTTATTAACTATTCTAAATTATTACACAAGTTTAGCACTTTTTAATATTATCAAGCTTTTGACAAGCACAACGATGAGTTCTTGTAACAACTATATTGTCAATCTCGACTCTGTCTGTTATGCTCGGCGTCGCATTAAAACACACCCTGAGGTATATGAAGCTTAAGTTTCTGATCTACATTTCTATTCTCTCTTTGACTACCCATGCTAATGTATGTGATCGAAATAAGAAGATTGTCTCTGTTTTTGAGAAAATGTTTAATAAAAGCTGCCTCGAAGTTAGTGAAGATGACCTTAGCGGTATTGGGGTCTTGGGATTACAAGAACTTGGTCTTGAAAAGATCACGAAGACCGACCTTTCTGGACTTATTGGATTAGAGAAGCTCTTTCTTAATAAGAATAAGCTGACCGAATTTCCCGTTGAGGCACTCTCGTCTTTGGCCTCTCTTAAGCATCTCTCTCTTTATGAAAATAAAATCAGTGAGATCCCTGAAAATGCATTTAAGACTTTAAAAAACCTTAAAACTCTTGATCTTAGTACAAATAAAATTTGCAAACTGGAGAAGAGCCCGTTTAAGAAGCTTTCTGAGCTCTACTACTTAGACCTTTCTCAGAACTGCTTAGCATCGGTTAAGCATGGAATGTTCAATGGCCTAAGTTCACTGGAGTACTTAATTCTAAGTGGCAATGAAATTGGCTTTCTTGAAGGAAACTCTTTTTTAGGAATGTCTTCGCTAAAGAACCTAGAACTAACATCTAACCAATTAAGGTATATTACAACGTCGCTCTTTGATGATCTTGTAAACCTTGAAGAGCTGGCCTTGAGCTTAAATAATATTGTTTGGCTCTCGGGGCAAATCTTTAAAGATAATAAAAAGTTAAGAAGACTATACTTAGGAGGTAATCCTTTGCGTAATCTTCCGGAAGGGATCTTATCCTCGCTCAATAAGCTTGAAGATCTTTACTTAAATTATACTAAGCTCAGCTACCTTGGACCTAAGGTTTTTCTGGGTCTAACTGAATTGAAGATGGTTGTCCTTAATAATAATCAATTTGAGACGATACCTGCTGAACTTTTCAAAGGTCCCAATATCTCTAATGACTTTACTATTTTTCTTTCTTCAAACCCACTAAGTGACTTTTCAAGAAGACAGCTTGTTAAAGAATTAGGTGAGAGGGTTCATGTTGGAGAAAAGAACTCGACGCTCTTATAGATTAATAGATTATAGGTTAAACTCTGGTCCTTGCGACCAGTTACCATCTTTATCAATCCATTCATTATTATTATCTTCATTCTGAGAATTAAAGGCCAATGCCTTTCCTCTTCCCTCGGGAAGCTCAACTACGTAATGAGGGAGAATAAAGCCACTAACCCTCTGCTTAAGTTGATGATAAATTTCTCTTCCTTTTTCTAAAGAGAGTTGGAAATGAGTGGCCCCTTTCACAGGGTCAGGATGGTGAAGGTAATAGGGCGTTACGCCATTGAAGGTGAGCATCTTAAAGAGAATGGCCAACTCCTCAGGATCATCGTTCACTCCAGAGAGAAGTACACTTTGGGATAAGAGGTTAATGGGAATGACTCTTAATTTCTGAAGTTTCTTTATAAAGAGAGGGCTCCACTCTGATGTGTGATTGGTGTGAATGACCAGGCTTATCAGATCAAATTTATAGGCATATTCTTTGAGTAGGTGAATAAAGGAGTCATCAATTCTTTCAGGAAGAATAACTGGGGTACGTGAGTGAAAGCGAATCATCCTTACACTTGGTACTTCGATTAAAGTGTCTAGATAACCTCGAATTTTTTCATCAGATAGAATAAGAGGGTCTCCCCCTGTGAATATAACTTCCTCTACATTTGAATTCTCGAGAAGGTATTCTTTTAGAGCAGCTTTCTTGGCCTTAAAAATTTCATCCTGCTTATGAAGTTCATTTTTTCGAAAACAGTACCTGCATTGAATAGGACATATCTCTGTTGGGGAAAATAGAATTCGATTGGAATACCTATGTATAATACCGTTGCCCTTAGAGTAGAGGTGATCTGCAATAGGATCGTCGAGGCCTTCGCTAGTATTTTCTTTAGAAGATGGAACGAATTGTCTCCACAGGGGAGAGTCGATTCCTGATTCTTTTATTCGATGAGCAAAGGGTCTAGGTATAAATACAGAGTAGGGAGTTAATGGAATCTCTGTTTTGAGAAACTCTTGGAGTTCACGAGGAGAGGATATTGCCTTTCTCATGATATCTCTCCACTGGGGAGTAACGATCTCTTGATTCGAGGGATCGTTAACTAGCATGACCGCTTTGTGATTCTTTTTCGTAGTGATATTTTGCCCAGGCCGCACAACCTCTAATGAGGAGTGCTCCATAGACAGACATGCCTGCAAAGTGTGCAAGTACGATGGCCGTACCTTCCTGACCTGTTTCTGTAAGAGCGTAGTGCATCCACTTTAAAAGGATAAGGTGGAGGACTAGGATAATGAATTGCTGGAGTCTGTAAAACCAGTTGTACTTGTTGATGAAGTTCATAGTTTCTTCGTATCTTTATTTTTAATTTCGTTTAGTGCTTTATATCTTTCAGCGATTTCTTCAGCATTAAGTTCTTTAACATCCTGTATTTTTAACAGGCTAAAGCTCTTATATAGATTGCTCAAGAGGCATAGTCCATACAAAATATTGCCCTCCGGCATAGGCAAAAGAGCAACAGGCTTGATAGGTCTATATTTTCCCTTGTGGCTGCCGCCTTTGTATTTAATATCTACAGGAGTTTGGGTTTCAACTTTCTTCTTTAAAATATTAAGTTTCTCTGGCAGAGGAGGGAACTTATTTTTCTTAAAATCACTGAGCTTGAACATATAGGACTCTTTAAGTACTTTCTTGGCGAAAGGGCCAGCTAAGGCCTTATTAAAGAGAAGAAGAGATGCTTTAGCGTCATCTTCCGCGCGGTGATGGTTCTCTAGTGGAAGATTAAGTTCTTTGGCCACAGTCCCAAGCTTGTGATTAGGCATATCTGGAAAAGCATTTCGTGAAGCTTTTACGGTACAATAAAAATCATTTTTAGTAAGTTCAAAATTAAGTTGATGGGCCGCAAAAACTATAAAGCCTGCATCAAACTTAGCATTGTGAGCAATGAGCGGAAGATCTCCAATAAACTCTTTAAATTGGGGAAGAAAGTCACATAGGAAAGGTTTTCCTTGGACATCCTCGTCGCGGATTCCGTGGATATCCGTAGTAAAATCTGGAATAGGAATTTTAGGATTAATTAACGAATCAAGAACAGTAACTGCGTCTTTAGTCACCTTAATTGCCGCCACTTCGATAATGCGATCGATAAGTGGAGAGAGACCAGTGGTCTCTAAATCAATGGCCACTAATCCGTTGGGAAATATTTCCAATAAAGGAGCGAATTCTCGCTTGTCAATCATGAATAATGTCAACTAGTTACTGTTTTGCGTTATTATGGTGTTTCGTTGACATTAGGTCAGTCGAAATCTAAAACCATCTAATATTAAATGTAATCAATATGCTTTGCTCGAATGGGTATAGCTTAAAATTTAAAGGGACACAAATCCTATGAAAAGTTTTGATGTAGTTGTTATCGGTTCAGGACCTGGTGGATATATCGCGGCCATCAGATCAAGCCAGCTTGGTCTTAAGACTGCGATTGTTGAGTTTGATAAAATGGGTGGGGTTTGCCTTAACCGTGGATGTATTCCAACGAAAGCTGTTCTTAAGTCAGCTCACTCTGTACATGAAATCGCAGATTTCAAAGACCTTGGGATTAATGTCGACCTGAAGAGTCTTGATGGTGGACAAGCGGTTAAGCGTGCCAAAGGAATCTCAGATAAAATTTCAAAAGGTGTTGAATACCTTATGAAGAAAAATAAGATTGAAGTTTTCAAAGGGAAGGGATCTCTTAAAACAAAAACGACAGTTGAAATCAAAAGTGACAAAGGTCACACGGACACAATTGAAGGTAAGAAAATTATCCTTGCAACAGGTGCCCACTATAAATCATTTCCAGGTCTTGAGCACGATGGTGATCGTCTTATTGGTGCTTGGGAAGCGATTAAAATGGAAGAGCTTCCCAAGTCGATAGGTATCATCGGTGCTGGTGCGATTGGAGTTGAGTTCGCATACTTTTGGAATGCCTTTGGTGTAGATGTTCATATTTTTGAACTTCAAAAGCATCTTCTTCCTATTGAGGATGAGGATTCTTCAAAAGAAGTGGAAAAAGCCTATAAGAAATATGGAGTTAAGCTCTCTTTAGGGATTGAAAAAGTATCGGCCAAGAATAATGGTAACGATGTAACAATTACTGCCGTTGAAGGTGGTAAAACAGTTGAGTACAAATTTGATAAGGCGCTTATTGCTGTTGGTATGACTGGAAATATCGATGGAATTGGACTTGAAGCTGTAGGTGTTAAAACTGAGCGTGGCTTCGTTTCTGTAAATGAAATGTATCAAACATCTGTGGATACGATTTATGCCATTGGTGATCTTGCTGGTCCTCCTCTTCTTGCCCACGCAGCATCTCATGAAGGTGTGATTGCGGCCGAGCATATTGCAGGTGAGCACCCACACAAGCTTGATAAAATGAATATTGCAGGATGTACTTATTGTCAGCCACAAGTGGCTTCAGTGGGTTACACTGAGCGTGCTCTTAAAGAAGAGGGAATTAAGTACTCTGTTGGGAAAATGCCTTTTGCTGCTAATGGGAAAGCTGTTGCTTCAAATGAAACAGCTGGCTTTGTTAAGACACTTATCGGTGAGCATGGTGAGCTTCTTGGTGCCCATATTGTGGGAACTCAGGCGACTGAGCTTATTCACGAGTATGCTCTTTTTAGAACAATGGAAGGGATTGACGAAGAAATTTTTGCTACTGTTCATCCGCACCCAACACTAGGGGAGTGGTTAGCAGAATCAGTAATGGCCGCAAAAGGTCGCGCACTTAACTTTTAATAAATAAAAAATATCTTAGATAAATAAGAGGAGATTAAAATGGCCAGACACGATATTGTAATGCCACAAATGGGGGAGTCGATCACAAATGGGACGATTACCAAATGGCACAAGCAAGTTGGTGATTCAATTGAAATTGATGAAATTCTACTTGAAATTTCTACGGATAAAGTAGAATCAGAAATTCCTTCTCCAATGGAAGGACGTATTGCAGAGATTTGTTATCCGGAAGGAGAAACAATTGATGTAGGGATTAAGATTGCTGTTGTTGAAGATGATGCTTCTGCTGATCTTGGTGCTGGTGGATCTGCTCCAGCACCAGCTGCTGCTAAAGAAGAAAAAGCCGAAGTTCAGAGCGCCGAAGCCTCAGCGCAGGCGGCCCCTGCTCAGGAAGAAGAATCTGGAGAGCGTAGATTTTATACTCCACTAGTAAGAAAACTAGCTGAAGAAAATGGTGTTGCTCTCTCTGAGCTTGCCAATATTTCAGGAACAGGTGCTGGTGGACGTGTTAATAAAGAAGACTTCATGAACTACCTGGATAACAGAGGAAGTGGATCAGCAACTCAGACTGCTTCAGCTCCGGCTGCCGCTGCTCCTGCTGCAAAGTCTGCATCTGCTCCAGCAGTTACTGCAAGTGGACGTGTTGAAGTTATTCCAATGGATAATATGAGAAAGGCCATTGCTAAGAATATGGTTATCTCAAAGCAAACTTCTCCCCATGTTAACTCTATCGACACTGTTGATATGACTAACCTTGTGAAGTTTAGAGAAAGCTACAAGAATGAATTTAAAAAGCAAGAAGGGTTCTCTCTTACTTATACTCACTTCATTCTTTACGCCATTGTACAGGCCCTTAAAGAATTCCCACTTGTTAATGCTTCTATTGATGGTGATAACATCATCGTGAAAAAAGATATTAATCTTGGATGTGCTGTTGCTGTTCCAGGTAATGGGCTTGTGGTTCCTGTAATTAAGGGAGCTGACAATCTTAATATCACTGGTATTGCTAGAGCTCTCGATGCACTTGTACAAAAAGCTCGTAATAAGAAACTGACTATGGATGATCTTTCTGGTGGAACTTATACATTCACGAATAACGGATCATTTGGAATTCTTGCTGCAACACCAGTAATTCTTCAGCCTCAACTTGGAATTTTCTGTGTTGGTACAATTAAGAAGATGCCTGTTGTTACTGAAGATGATGCAATTGCAATCCGTCATATCATGTACTCTACACACTCTTACGATCACCGTCTTATTGATGGTGAGCTTGGCTCTAAGTTCCTTAAGCATGTTAATAACACGCTTGAGACTATGGACCCTGCAGCATTATTCTAGGAAGTCGATTCAAATTAACAATAATAAGAAAGGCCCTCATGTGAGGGCCTTTTTGTTTTAATTCGGCCTTGCATTAAGTATTAGTGCTGCTTATATCGTCTAAGAAATAGATTATACAAATCTAATAATTATTCTTTTTATTTTGTTTACACAGGCGTATAAAAAAGAAGTCAAAAGACCTTACTTACAAAAAGAGAGGTAATTATGAAAGGCCTAATGAATAAGTTGTTTTTAGTTGTAGTTCTTGGAATATTCGCCGGAATGTCTCAAGCAGTTAGGGCCGATTTTGATTGTTACAGAAGCCTTCTGGATGACTTTTCTGTAGATAGCAAATCCTTCCAAGTTTATAGTGAAGAAGCTGCTGAGCTATTTGAAGAGAGACCGGAAGCTGCTGCTAAAGAATCAATTCGACTTTTAGGAGAGAAGCTTGGATGTAATAATAAATCATTAAACCAAGTAGAAGTCTCATGTAGTGAAGTAATCCCAGGTAACTTAATGTCAAAAGTATGTTACGCAGAAAATGATATTGGCTACTTCTTCGTATCAATGGATATGATGGAGAACGTAAATATTGTTTTTAATCGTTGGGATTAATCAAATACCTTAAAGACAAAATAAAAAGGCCCTCATAATGAGGGCCTTTTTTATATTTGATTTCTAGTTTTCAAATGATTAATTAATCCCAGCGAGAGTAGCTGATATTGAAAGTATCAAGAAGGTCACGGCTTACGAAGAAGTAACCTAGGTTTGTTTCTACATAACATACGCGAGTATGATCTTGGCTTGGAATGATTTGCTTACACCTAGAATGGCTTCTTCCATGTGGACCTTGTCCAAAGTTTACATCATTTTGTGAACAACCATTGTCATCAAGAAGAATACGAATTGTGTAAATGGCTTCAGCTAAGTAATCACGACCAAAGTCTCTATCTACATCATCACTAGGAACCATAAACTGATATGAGTCTGAGTGAGCATTAAACATTAAATTATCAATACACTCTTTTGGAGAAGCACTAATTGTTTGTGAGAGAAGAATGAGTAGGCCAAGGGCCAATACTGATTTGAGAATAGACATGTAAGTCGCTCCGTACTTTGCTCCTAAACCCTAGGTGTAAGGGGTTTTGAAGGCTGAATTCTAAAATTTGAGACCACTTTTTACCTAAAATTATCCCTCCATGTAAAGGGCCAATGCCTGTAGTGGCAGCTAACTAGCTGTAAATAGGGTTTAGTATGTAAAAGTACCTTGTATACTGGAAAAACAATTAAGGTTGAGCTAAAAAAAAGTATTAGCCAAACTGATAATTACATTATAAGTTCCGCTCAACTTTTAAAAAGGATCTCTTGTGAAATTACTAGCAACCCTCTTAGTTACACTTTTTATCGGTTCGGCCAATGCTTCTAGCTCTTACTACCCAACAGAGTATAAAGAGCTTTTCAAAAATAAATCTGCAAAAGACGATGAGCTTAAAGAAAAGATTTTTGTTCTTCTTTCTAGCGTTCATATGTACAAGAGTGGCAAAGACGATACGATCGCAGCACATTGCTCTGGAGAAGGAAAGTGTTACGAGCATAGAAGTATCGGATATAAAGGTGCTAGAAAAGTTCTCTTTGGTAAGCTTCACCTTGAAGAAGATGGAGACGGATACTTTGTAAGAGATGTTTACTGTCGTAAGAAAATTACGAGAAGTGAATCTCGTGTTGGACCAAATATAATTCCTAATAATAATGTAATTAACTGTGAGCATACGTGGCCACAGTCTAAATTCAATAGCTCTTTTCCAAAAGGACTTCAAAAGTCTGACCTTCACCACCTCTTCCCAACAGATTCACAAGCTAATTCAATTCGCGGGAATAATGAATTTGCAGATGTGGATGGAGATGCCGTAAGAAACTGTGACGGATCTTACTATGGTGTAGAAAAGTGGCAAGGTGGACATTTTGAACCACCAAAAGAGCATAAAGGTAACGTGGCCAGAGCACTCTTTTATTTCTCTGTAAGATACAAGATTCGTATTTCTCCTAGTCAAGAAGAGTACCTACGTGAGTGGCATGAGCTTGATCCTGTTGATCAGGAAGAGGTTGAGCGTAACGAAATGATTCAAACAGTTCAAGGTAATAGAAACCCATTCATTGACTACCCTGAACTTGCAGGACAAATTTCAGATTTCTAATTAAAGAATATATAAATGAGAGACAAAAAAAGGAAGCTTAGGCTTCCTTTTTTTATTTTAAGTTCTTAAGTCTATCTTTGATTCTAGCTTCTGTTCCTTGATCTGTTGGTTGATAAAAATCAGGAGTACCTTCAGGCGAATACAGTTGAGATACATAATGATTTGGGAAGCTATGGGGATATTTGTAGTTTTTAATATCTGGATGGTGATTTCTTAAATGTGTGGGTACCTCAACCGTTGGGCGAGAACGTATATAGCTAAGGGCTTGATCAATACCATTATAAGCTGCATTTGATTTAACAGTTGAAGCAAGATAGCTCGTCACTTGGGCCAGGCAGATTCGTGCTTCGGGCATTCCGATTTGCTGAACTGCCTGAAGTCCAGAGATGGCCAAAGTGAGTGCTTGAGGATCAGCGTTTCCTACATCTTCTGAAGCCGAAATCACAAGTCTGCGTGCAATGAACATAGGATCTTCGCCACCATCAATCATTATGGCCAAGTAAAGAAGAGCGGCACTTGGCTCAGAGCCACGAATACTTTTAATAAAAGCAGATATAACATCATAGTGACGATCTTTGTCTTTGTCGTAAGATCGGTTTCCTCCGGAGAGGATTTCATCCACAAGTTCTTCGTTTATTTCTTTGCCTTGAAGCCACAGAGAATCAAGAGTGTTGAGGGCGTAGCGAGCATCTCCATCAGCAGCTTCAGCAATTCTTCGCAACCACTGCTTTTCCACAGGCTTTTCTTCAAGCTTAGTCGCTCTTTCTAAAATATTGAGCATGGCCTCTGGAGGAATTTTATTGAGGTGGACAACCTGGATTCGGCTTATTAATGCCTTATTTACGGAAACTTTTGGGTTCTCTGTCGTTGCACCGATAAAGTTAAATTCTCCTTTTTCTACATATGGGAGAAGGGCATCTTGTTGGGCCTTGTTGAAGCGATGGATTTCATCAACAAATATTATGGCCTTCTTTCCATAGAGTTGTTGAGACTCTTTAGCTTCTGCGATAACTTTTTTGAGATCGGCAACCCCTCCAAGAACAGCATTAAAGCTATAAAGAGTCGAGTCTGTAGTTGTGGCCAAAATCTCAGCTAGGGTGGTTTTTCCTGAGCCTGGAGGGCCCCAGAGAATAAGCCCTGGAATCTCTTTTCCTTTGAGAAAGGGGTAGCGTTTAAATATGGATTCTTGTCCAAAGAACTCCTCGAGTGACTTAGGGCGCACTTTATGAGGCAGTGGGGTTCGAGTGAGATTTTCGCTATTTTGAGAGAATAATTCCATAAAACGCTTCTTTCTTGGCTTAGTTATTGACTTAGAATGTCGATCATCCTACCTTATGGCCTCTACAAAATCTACATACTGGCGAAAGGTCAGGTGTACATATCCCTCCAGTAGGAGGAAGAATGCTACGAGAAGGAGGTGAATTATATGTCGACAACGATCCGTGTAGAAATCGATGACCGTGGAGTAGAGCGCTCGCTTCGTAAGTTCAAAAGAATGTGCGAAAGCTATGGTGTTGTACGTGAATACCGCAAGCGTCAAGAGTACAAAAAACCTTCTATTCGTACTAAAGAAAAGAATGAGGCCGCTGATAAAAGACGTCGCAAGACAACTTTTAAAGTAAGAAGAGGTCCTAAAATCTAATCTTAATGAAAAGTTACAATGAAGTTTAAGGGAGCTTTTTTTAAGCTCCCTTTTTTTTTAGCGAAGTATTATTTTCAGACAAGAGTTCCATCTATTATGCATGACCTTGATCATCTTGATGAGAGGAGTTGGAATATTGTGATTTCCTTTTGTCATTTTCATATGAAAAGTATTCCATGTTAGATTTAATTCCTCGAGTCTCTTTATTAAGTAAATCTTATCTCTTTCGTAGATGAGCTTTCTATTCACTTCGTTTATGAAGCCACTCCAAACGGCATCAAAGTCTTCTTTTAAAGTTCCTTCAAGCATTTGGGTCAGCATGAATTCAGAGTCGAGAAGAATTCTATGAACGATTGGTTGAAATTCAGATTTACCATAATAGTATGAGGCAAAACTTGTTTTCAGAGTTAACAGATGTTCTTCAATTTTATGAAGCAGAACATAGGTCTGAAGGGAGAGTTTATCTAGAGATGAAGAAAGTTGTAGTTCAGTAGGAACTTCAATCTTTAAGTACTTAGATTGAAGATTTGTAATATCTCTATCTAGGGCCCTTGCAAGTTTATACGAATCCTTAAATACCTCTTCACAGTTCTCAACGGACTCTTGGCATACTTTATTTACGTCATTCATCTTTCGCGAAATATCGAGAACTTTCTGATAGAGACCAATCGTTTCGGCATGGATAGGATTTAATTTTTTTAAGATGTAGAAATATTCCTGAGAAATGGCCTTGAGCTGTGGGATTATATAAACCCTAAAGCTTCCATCAGAGAGGATAATTGGCTTTTCTTCGTAGGGATAATAACTTGTTCTAACCTGAGCATGGGCTAGCGGACCAATTAAGAATAGTAACAATATAAGAGCATTTCTCATTCTCTACAGTGTCGAATGAGAATTGCTCCTTGTCAAAGCTCTTTAGGCCGCGACCTTTTTGTCGATAATGGAAGGAGAGTCATGGGTCTCACTCCAGTAGTCGCGCCATTTAATTGTTGAGTTATTGATTGTAGCTGGAGCCTTTTTGAGGGTAGGAAATGAATTCATCCAGCTATTAGGGTGAAATTGAAAGTTAACATGGTGATCATCTAGGGAATTGGGTGACTTAATAAGATCTTCTGGAAATACGGCCACCGGTAGATCTGTCAGTTCAAATGTCCAGTCTTGTCCAGTGGGAAGCTTTCCACTGAGAATCGCTGCGAGACAGAGAAATGCCCCCGTAGAGCTTGCTTCTACAATCATTGGTTTCCCATAGTAGGACTTTAGGCCATTTATAAAGTCGTTAATAACATGTCCGAGGTCATCTTCTTCAATGCTCTTAAAGAATTTAAGCTCATAACGATTGCTCTGGTTAAGGGTACTCTTTTCCTTATCATTTAAAGGGAGTTCCTTAAATTGCGACATGAAGGACTCTGTAATGAAAGGGCCATCTTTTTCAATTTCAAAGGTATAAACATTCTTTAGGCGATCAATACGAGTTTTCTTGAGAAATACGTGGCCTGTCATTAGATCCTTACTAGTCATGAACAACTCCTCCTATCCATTGGTTGTAATCTGAAAATTTCACTGGATTTACCTGACTTAATTTATCGGATAACTGGCTTCGTACCTAAAGTTTTAAATAAAAAAAAGGCCGAAGAACTGAGCTTCGGCCTAAGAGGTACTATAAGTATTTGAAAGTTATGATTTTTTTATTTCTAAGCAAATGCTCTCGCCATCGATATTAAACTCATTTTCTTTGGAGAGAGAAGTGCTTGATTTTAGTGCATCTGCCAACGTTTCACGACAAATATAGTCTTGATGAGTTTCTACAGCAGACCTAAGTTGATCTGAATCTGTTGAAAACTCGATAATAATCCTATCTTCCACATTGAGTCCAATATCCTTTCTCGTTCTTTGGATACGGTTCACGCATTCACGGGCAAGGCCTTCAAGGATAAGTTCGTCTGTAAGCTGACAATCAAGATCAATCGAAATTAAACGATTACTTACGGCCTGAGTTCCTTCTTTGGCCTCTCTAAAAATGAGAAAATCATCTGGTGTGAAAGTTTCATCAGAGAGCTGGATGGAGCCTTTTTCTTCAAGTTCCACAAGTTGATCATTACTTAGGTTTTTAATAAGGCCCATATATTTGCCCATGCTTTTTCCCAAACGCTTTCCAAGAACAGGAAGGTTAGGTTTAGCATAGAGATCAATATACTTATCTTCTTGAGTATCATATTCAACAGTTTTGATATTAAGCTCAGACTTAATATACTCTTCGAGTTTAGCGATCTCATCGAGAAGCTCTTGATCTTGATGGATTACGGTAAGACGTGAAAGAGGAGTTTTCACTTTAATCTTCTCTTCCGTTCTCTTCTGTCTTCCAAGAAGAATTAGCTGTTGCATGCGATCAACGGCCTGTTCTAGTTTAGGACGGATAAGCTCATTCTTTTCAACGGGATAGTCGCATAGGTGAACAGATTCTGGCATGGCCGCTTTGTCAGAGAACTCAAGCAGTTCTTGATAGATATGCTCTGAAAGGAAAGGAGCGAACGGTGCCATGGCCTGGGATACCTCAAGTAAACAGGTATAAAGAGTCGTGTAGGCCGCACACTTATCATCGTCAAGTCCTTCTCCCCAGAAGCGAGTTCTATTGAGACGAATATACCAATTCGTTAGATCTTCTATGAAAGTAAAGAGAGCAGGCATCACATTATAGAGTTTGTAGTCCTCCATTTCTTTAGCAATATTTTTCTTCAATGTTTGAAGGTTAGAGATGATCCAATTATCAGTAATATTCTCAGAAGTCTTACTATGCTCCTTAGCATTCCAGCCATCAATCTTAGCGTAAGTTGAGAAGAACTTATGAGAGTTTTGCCATGGGAGAAGAGCACGGCGAACCATGTCTTTCACTCCAGTGTCAGCAAAGCGCATCTCTTCAGCACGAACGAGCCCACCATTAATAAGGTAGAGCCTCATGGCATCGGCACCAAAGTGCTCCATGAGTTCATCAGGGGCTGTATAGTTCTTTAGGCGCTTAGACATCTTCTTGCCATCTTCGGCCATAACGATTCCATTAACGATAACATTCTTAAAGGCCGGCTTTCCGTATAGTGCCGTTGCAAGAATCGTTAAGGTGTAGAACCAACCGCGTGTTTGATCGAGACCTTCCGCAATAAATTCAGCTGGAAATCCATTTTCAAAAACATCTTTATTTTCGAATGGGTAATGCAGTTGAGCATAAGGCATTGAGCCTGATTCGAACCAGCAATCGAGTACTTCAGTAATTCTTTTATAAGTTCCGGCTTCGCCTTCAACTGTGAAGTCCATTGAGTCGACAATATCGCGGTGAAGATCATCGACTTCGATCCCAGTATATTTCTTAAGCTCTTCGATAGAGCCAATACAAATAAATTTATCGGCTTCAGCATTATGCCAGACTGGAAGAGGAGTTCCCCAAACACGGTTACGAGAGATTGACCAATCTTTAGCCCCTTCAAGCCATTTCCCAAAACGACCACCTTTAATATGATCGGGAACCCAGTTGATTTGCTCATTAGATTTAAGAAGATCTTCTTTAATTTTTTCAACTCTTACATACCAAGAAGGAATGGCCTTATAGATAAGAGGAGTGTCAGAGCGATAACAGAAAGGGTAAGGGTGAACGTAAACCCCTTGGTCATACATTTTCCCTTCTTCTTTTAGTCGCTTCATAATCGCTTTATCAGCGTCTTTGATATATTCGCCTACATAGTCGGTTATTTCTTTTGTGTATTTACCAGCGTCATCGACAGGACAAGCGAAGACTTCGCCAAGGCCGGCTTCTTTCATTACACGGTTGTCGTCTTCCCCAAAGCCGGGAGCGAGGTGAACAATCCCTGTCCCAGAGTCAGTGGTTACATACTCATCATTGTGAACTTGAAAAGCGCCTTCACTTTCAAGATGGGCAAAGTAATTAAATAGAGGTTCGTAGTGACGACCTAAAAGCTTTGAGCCTTTCATCTCTTCAAGAATCTCTAGTTTCTTTTTCTTCTTTTCGTAAGAGGCCATAAGTTCTTTGGCCAGGTAAATGACTTTTCCTGTTTCCTCGTCACGGGCCTTTACATAATCAATATCAGCTCCGGCACAGAGACCTAGGTTAGACGGAAGTGTCCAAGGAGTGGTTGTCCAAGCGGTGAGATAAGCGTCTTCGTCTTTCAATTTAAAAAGGACAGTAACCGCAGGGTCTTGAACATCCTGATAGTTTTGACCAGCTTCAAAGTTTGAAAGTACAGTTCCAAGAGCGGTTGAAAAGGGTACGACTCTCGTACCTTGATAGATGAGGTCTTTATCCCAAAGCTGCTTGAATACCCACCATACCGACTCCATGAAGTTAGTATCCATTGTCTTGTAATCGTTATCGAAGTCTACCCAGCGACCAATACGAGTAATGGTTTTTCTCCACTCTGAAGTGTAGCGATCAACGATAGAGCGACATTCGTTATTATAGCCAGCAACACCAATTTCTTTAACTGCATCTTGTGCACTCATTCCGAGCTTCTTATCAATTTCGTGTTCAATAGGAAGTCCGTGGCAATCCCAGCCAAAGCGGCGAGAAACATAGCGACCTTTCATCGTCCAGTAGCGAGGAACAGCATCTTTAAGAATACTTCCAACAAGGTGACCATGGTGAGGAAGACCTGTAGCAAAAGGAGGTCCATCATAGAAAATATAGGGAGCGCCATCTTTTGTTTTCTCGAGTGACTTTTGAAAGGTCTGATTTTCTTCCCAAAACTTTAGAATTTGGTGTTCAGAATCAACAAAAGAGAAAGTTCCTTGATCGCTATTATTGGTTTGATTGGTGTCGGACACAGGGGCTCCTTAAAAGATAATATGATGCGAATTAAGCCAGGGGGTAATTTAGCAAAATTAGGGCCTTATGGCGAGTCAATCCCTTGAATTTAATGGATTTTGATCTTCGATTGGAAATTTCTGCCTCTTCAGTAGGAAGCCTAGCTCCATGGGTTATGTCATGTAGAGGGGCTCCGATAAGTAAGTCATGAGAATCATTATTTTTTCACTACTTTCAATCTTGGTTATTTCCCATGCAATGGCGCAAGGTGAAATCGCTCCAAGTGATGTGAAGATCTATATTGGGCCTGATCAACAGATCCCTGAACTTAGGGAAGTGAAGTTTGCTGGGGAAAAGGCATCCCTCGTAGACTGGGAGGATGTCAAAGAGAAGGACTTTCTCAGTTTTCAGAAATGGAAAATTTCTCGCAAGCTTAAAGATGAAAATCCCCTTTGGAAGCAGAATCTACAAGAGACTCGACTATCTGAGCGTGCAGGCTTTGTTCTGGAATGTGTAGGGGAGTGTAGAAGTTATCGTGGACTTGGATACGCGAAAGTAAATTACAAGTCTACCGTTATGGAAGGGGATGAGATCTTCACAATGAAGGATTCCTATCTGTGGATATATCTACTCGATGGAACAATGATTCGTATGTCTCCCGAGAGCTCGATTACTGTAAAAGAGATCAATCGGGGAAAATCTGAAAATATGATTTATGCTCGATTAAATACGGGAAATATTCTCTGGTGGTCCCGAACGAGAAATAAATTTAAGTCAAAGGATATTAAAGAAACCGATTCTCTCTTCTTACCTCTGGCCATGTATGAGGCCAATTCAAAGCAGATTAGATTTAAAGTAGAAGAGGATGATCTCTTCTCTTTCTTACAGGCAGATACAAAGAAAAGTGAGAAGTATACAAGACTTAATGAACTTATTGAGAAATCAAATGAGATCGAAACCCATCCCACTTATTCTTTTCTCACCTTTCCTAATGGCTCTGTCTTTGGAAAGAATGTTGTTGCGGAGTTTGTGGTACTTAATGGAAATAGCTCGTATGTAAAAAGTCGAGGTCCAGAAAAACAAGGTTTAATCGGACAGTGGCAGGATGATCCTTTAAGTTTCTATTTTCGTGGCTTTAATAACACAAATGTAGCAAGTCTAGAGAGAGATCAATGGTATCGTGTAGATAAGAAGGGAAGAATTCTTGAGAAAGAAAATGATATTACTCGCTTTGCAATGGGGGAGTTTATTACATCTAATATACCTTCTATCCTAATCGCTAGAGAGCTTTTCTTTCAGAAGTATTCCTCATTTATGCATAAGTCTCCCATGACAGATCTCGAATTGGCCGAGGGATATGGGTATAGATTATGGGGAGAGATGGGCGACAGTGAAAGTGATTTGAATAAAAGAGTCAGCTTTCTTAAGGAATATACTCGTCGAATAGAGACTACAAACCTTGTTGTGATGGAGCGCTTTAATAATAAGCTAAATGAGCGTGGGGAAGAGGTTTTAAACTCAGAATTTTCAGCAAAATACTATCGTAGGGCCATCGCCCACTTCTATAATTATCGTGAAGGGGTTAGTATACTTTCCAACAAGAATGAAGTTCTCAATTCAGAGCGCAAAGAATTTTGGAAACGTATACATGAACGAAGATAGCAAAGAAAATAATAGATACTCTTTAATTTTGGCCTCGAATAGTCCTCGAAGAAAGGAACTCCTAGGGTGGCTTGATATACCTTTTCAAGTTATGGGATCGAATATTGAAGAACACTCTGATAAGGAAGATCCAAAAGACTTTGCCATAGATCTAGCTGTTCAAAAAGGTGAGGCCGTATGGGATTGCCTTTGCGAAGAAACACACGGAAAATATCCTCTGATTGTTTCATCAGATACAATCGTTGTTCTTGGAAAGAGAGTTTATGGCAAGCCAAACTCTCGTGAAGAGGCAAAGGAGATGCTCCTCTCTCTTGCAGGAAAAGAGCATATGGTTATTACATCTGTTTATATAAAAGCAAGATCAATTAAAACTGGTGAAATCATCTCCTCCAAATTCGCAGTGGAGACTGATGTTACATTTACTGAGATTAGTGAAGATATACTGGAGCCCTATCTTGATAGTAAGGAGTCTATGGATAAGGCCGGAGCCTACGGTATTCAAGGAAAAGGACTTCTCTTTGTCGAATCATTAAAAGGGTCCTATTCTAATGTTGTTGGATTTCCATTGGCCGAGTTTACTGAGCATCTCAGAGTTCTTCTATCTGAGGGCATTGAGGATGAGTTGTTGAATTGGCGTTCTAAATTCTTAGTTTAATAAGAATTGAGGTTTATTGATGAGATTATTGATTACTCTTTTATTTATTTCACCTTGTTTTTTTCTTTGGGCTCAAGAAAACCAGGCTCCAAAGGAAGAAAATACAAATGAGATGGAGCAGATGATCTCTGCCATGACAGAAATTGCTGCATCTGAATATACTCTTCGTATAGATGATGTACGGGAAAAATTAGAAAAGTATATTGAAAATAAAAAGAGAGTTTGTGAAGGGTCTTTTTCAACAGTTGTTCTCTCAAAGCGTGATCGTGAAACGACAACAGACTCTAAGCCTGTAAAGCTAAGTAAAGAAGAGAGAGAAGTTTGCTTTAGAGAACTAAAACAAATTCAGCAAAAATATATCTCGGCATCTTTTGAAGCAAAGAAGAAGTACCTTATTCACATTCATGAGCTTAGACTGAAAGAATTGGAAGATTCAAAAGAGCGTGCATTAAAAGATTTATTAAATAGCTTTAACAAAAAAGGCCGTCGTTAAGACGGCCCTTTTCTAAGTATTACAACCTCTATTATAAAGAGGACTGATTATTTCTGAGTTTTACCAACGAGAGGCTTAAGTATACTTTTAGATCTAAAGATAGATCGGCTCGGTCTTGCACTTAATTGACCCGACGCAGACTTCTTCATCTTATTCACTTTTATTTGAATAATATTAGACACACGATGAGTCGTATTCTTGTTGATATTTGCAGATAGTTGTTGGTTTGAAGTATTTTTCATGGTTTCTCCTTTTAGGTTAAAGTTACAGTTTTGGTCATCGAGTCCAACTAAATTGACTATCCCAAAATGTACTTCATCCAGTTAAGGAGAGTAGGAGTCTAATTTAGTTGAATCAAATGACCTGGATAAAGTAGGTCAAATTCAATACAACCTCCCGAAAAACGGTTAAAGTTAATAACAAATGTCATCTAAAAAGACGCTTTGCGTTTACAAAGAACTTTGTCTCACCATTTAGTTTAATAGGTTATGCTTCTTGTCGGTCATAACCGGCCAAAACTTAAGGCCAAGAACTGCTCTTTGACCCATATTATCATAAATTGAAAAATTGGCCAGAGGGGTGGGCAGGCAAAGACATCCTGATGCTGAGAGAATTGTAAATGCTTGAAATCTAGGGCATTCTAGTTGGGTAAAATTGATAATTTAAATAATAAGGTGATTCTCTATGCTTAGAAATGTGGGCGTTTTATTCATTCTTTCTCTTTTGATGGGCTGTGCATCTATGCGCTCGGCGGGACTCGGGGTGGCCTCACCTCTGTTTAAAGATGCTATGACAGGTATAGAGTCAGAGGGAAATTGGGAGCATTTTAGAGATGCAACAACTGCAAACTTAACTCTCGTTGAAGGACTTTTGGCCGTTCGTCCTACTGACACTTCTCTTTTGCTTGCGGCGATTAAAGGTAATGCTGGTTATGCTTTTGGGGTTGAGGAAACCCTGTACCTAGAAGATAAGTTGAATGACGAGGATGAATCAATTCATAAAGATCGAGCCATCGCTTATTACTCTAAGGCAGTAAAGTATGGACTTCGTTTTTTAGAAGAAAATGATCTTAGCCTGCAAGATTTACAGAAGGCCCAGAAAGACCCAAAAGGTGTAAGAGGACTATTGGAAAGTCAGCTCTCTACGGATGACACGACTTTAGAACTTATGCTCTTCTTTGCGCAATCCATGGGATCACTCATTAATATGCAAAGAGATAATATCCTTCTTGTTGCGCAGTTGCCGATCGTTAAAGGGATGTTTGACTGGGTTTGCTATGAAAGGCCTGATATCGCCCATGGAACTTGTAAAATCTTCTATGGTTCATATGAAGCTGGAAGGCCTGCCACTCTTGGTGGAAATCCAACTGAAGGTAAAAGAATTTTTGAAGAGATGATTAAGGAAAACCCTGCTAACTGGTTGGCCCGTGTCGCACTTATTCAGTTCTACGCAATTCCTCAGTATGATGAAGAAGCTTATCACTTTCATAAGAAGAGCTTAGATAAGTATGAAGATATCCTTAAAGAGTCTTTCTATTGGACTCCGGGAAAGAAAGAAGATGAGAACTTTAAAGATCCAAGTCTTAAGCTCTATCAGGCCATTGCTATTAAACGCTATCAAATCATTAAGAAATACGAAAAAGATTTATTTTAAAAGAGGACACCGAATGAAAAGTATGAAGAAATGCTTAATTGCAGGATTAGTTTTATTAGGAACACAGGCCCATGCCGTAAAACTTAAGGTTGGGGTCCTAGCTCCTGAGGGCACAAACTGGGCCAAGAATATGAAGACGATGGCCAAAGAAATTAAAAAGGCCACTAAAGGGGACGTAAACTTTAAGTTCTATTTCGGTGGTTCTCAAGGTGATGAAGTTGATGTTCTCAGAAAGGTAAGAATTAACCAGCTTCAGGGGGGAGTTTTTACTGGTAAAACTCTTGGAGAGATTGAAGGTGATATTCGTGTTATGGAAATCCCGTTCCAGTTTGGTGGAGATCGCAAGAAAGCTTGGTCAACATTAGAAAAGCTCGGTCCATACTTTGATAAGAAGCTTGCGGCCGCTAAATTTCAAAATCTAGGGTATTTTGAAATTGGGATGGTGTACTTTGTATCTCAAAAGAAGACTCCAAACCTTGGATCACTAAATGGTGTAAAAATTTGGTCTTGGGAAGGGGATCAGATTGTAAGCGAAATGATGAAGACACTTAATCTTGTATCCGTACCACTTCCACTTCCGGATGTTCTTTCATCACTTTCAACGGGAGTAATTGAAGCCACTTATTCTCCTCTAATGGCCATGGTCGCTCTTCAGTGGAATACAAAAATTAAATACTTGGTAGACTTTCCAATCGCTTATTCTGTAGGAGCTTTCCTTCTAAGTGATAAAGCATGGAAGAAGATCAAACCTGAGCATAAGAAAGTAGTTAAAGAAATCTCTGACAAATATATGGCAAAAGTTAATGAGGCCAATATTAAAGATAATGAAGATGCACTTAAAGCGATTAAAGCTTCAGGTGTAGAATTCATAGAGTTTCCTGCTGCTGATGTAACTAAGGCAAAGGGTCTTAAGGAAAAGATCATTACGAACCTAAAAGGAAAACTTTTTACAGAAGAAGCACTTAATAAAATTAAGTCTGTAATGTAATTAAGATTAAGAAACCACGGACGGACAAGTATGTTTGAGATTGTTAAGAAGTTTGATCTCGCAATTGAAAAAGTTGCACAGTATTTATTAGTTGTTTGCATATTGGGGATGCTAAGCATGAGTGTTCTCAATATTGTTCTTCGCTGGTTTCAATCCCATATCCTTTGGTTTGAGCCTTTTGTTAGATATCTTGTTTTCTTTAGTGCCTTTCTCGGTGGAGTAATTGCTACCGGAAAGAGAACTCATATTGGAATCGATATTGTTGGTAAGTATTTTGAAGCTCAGAGAAACTGGAAGGCCCATCGTTGGATTGGACGAATTATAGATCTAATATCTTTAGTTGTGCTTGTAGTTCTCTTTGATGCCTGTTTAGACTTTGTTGCAGAGGAGGCCAAGTATGGTCGCTCGGATGTCTTTATTGGGGTACACGCTAAATATTTAGCCGCTATTATTCCTCTTGGTTTTGGATTAATTGCCGTTCGCTTCTTCAATAATATAATTCTTTCCTTTTCTTCAAAGTATCAATTTAAAACAGAAGATGAGCTTGAAGAAATTGCGCAAAAGAGTGGGGAGGTTCAAGCATGAGTGCATTAGTTATCCTCGCAATCATTATTTTCGCCCTTCTTGGGACTCCTTTATTTATCATTATGTCCTTAGCGGCAATGGTGGGCTTTTATTTCTCAGAAATCCCACTTGTTGCTGTAACGATTGAAATTAATAAGATTGCCTCTCAGGCCACCATATTAACCATCCCTCTATTTACTTTTGCAGGGTACATGATGGCGGAGTCAGGATCGCCTAAGAGGCTACTTCGTTTGGCCGAGTCAACCTTAGGTTGGTTACCGGGTGGGGTAGCAATTGTATCTCTTGTGATCTGTGCTTTCTTCACGGCGTTTACTGGAGCTTCTGGTGTTACGATTATTGCTCTTGGAGGGCTTCTTTACCCTATTTTGAGCAACGAAGGCTATAGTGAGAAATTTTCTCTTGGGCTGATTACAACTTCAGGCTCTCTTGGGCTCCTCTTTCCACCATCTCTTCCCATTATTCTCTATGGAATGGTAACTGGTGTCGATATTGAGAAGTTATTCGTGGCCGGTATTATCCCAGGTTTTTTACTTATTCTAATCCTTTCAATTTACTCGATTAAGAATGGTACAGCTAAGGCGACAGTTAAGAAATTTGATAAGTCTGAAGCATGGGCCGCACTTAAAGGCTCGTGGCTAGAAGTTCTTTTACCTATTGGCGTTTTGGCGGGAATCTACAGTGGTAAAACGACGACCACTGAAGCTGCAGCGGTAACGGCATTTTATATACTGATCATTGAGTGCTTTATTTACAGAGACCTTAGTCTTGTTAAAGATATTCCTAGAGTGATTAAAGATTCAATGAGTCTTGTTGGTGGAATTCTTCTTATTCTTTGTTGTGCTCTTGGGTTTACGAATTGGCTCGTTGATGAAGAAATTCCAATGGAAATTCTGCGCTTTATGCAGGAGTTCTTAACCAATAAGTACTCCTTCTTATTATTCCTCAATATCTTCTTACTTATTGTGGGATCTTTGATGGATATCTTTAGTGCGATTATTGTTGTGGTTCCACTCATTACACCAATTGCAGCAGAGTTTGGAGTTGATCCACTACACCTCGCTATTATCTTCCTAACGAACCTGGAGATCGGCTATATTACTCCTCCTGTGGGAATAAATTTATTCATAAGTAGTTTTAGGTTTAAGAAACCAATAACTGAACTTTATAGGGCATCTTTTCCGTTCTTACTCCTTCTCTTGGTTGCATTGGTTATAATAACTTATGTCCCTAGCTTAACTCTTGCATTAGTTAACTAGGTAATCATTAAAGGTAACGAAGGGACTATTTTGAATAGACGTTGGGTTCAATATATTCTTTTGCTAGTGATAGTCATTAGTGTTAATGAGTCGTGGGCAAGGAATACGACTCATTCAAATCGCTATTATGACTTAGTTTACTTAGGCGAAAAGGATTTCGATCATTATGCCGGCCCTAATGATCCAACCCTATTTTATAATAATCATATTCCAAATCAAAAATTCTTAGATCAGATTTACTATGAAACATTCTTTAGTAAAAATATTGAACCTAATATTTTTGAATGGGAAAAAATTTGGGAAGAAGACCTTCCGAATATGTCGTATTGTCCCAATTTCTACCTAAACGAGCATATCGATTATATTCGATACCTCTATCGTTTGATTTCTATTTCGTATCTATTTGAATCATTAAAAGACCATGCAAAATTATCCTATAAATTGGGATATAGCTCTGATGTTTGTGATCTCGACTGGAAAACTGTCTTTGGGGCATGTTCTCCCCAGGGAGAAGATATGAGTCTCTTTATAAGACGAGCTAAGTATCGCTATCTTCTTGGGTTTGATCCTGCCTCAGAAGGATTACTCACATTAAGTGATGCCAAGGAATGGGTAAGAGAAAATCATGGAAAGTTTGATAAGGGAACGATAACGGGCAAACGAATTACAGACTGGTGTAGCGGCCAAGAGAATTGTGATGATTTCTCATATAGTGAGCTAAAGAGTGGTCTATCCTCAATTTGTAAGAAAGATAAAGAACTCATTCATCTCTTTTGTTCCGAAAAAGATGGACTATATGGGATTTCGAAATCATCAATTCCTAAAGAGTTACTCATTAACTCTAATGTTACCCGTGTTATTAATAGTGGTGGCTTTGCCAGTGCATGTCTGGATCGCTTTGCAGCAATTTTTAAGAAGAGAGAAGTTCAATACCCTTGGCTAGAGGAAGCTTTTCCATTGATAAAGAAGAAGTTGAAGACAGAAGGTGAAGAGTACCTTCAAGGAAAGATCTTCGTTCCTGGTGCGCTAAAAGAGTTTGATGATAGAGGACTCACTTCATTTCTATTTGTGAAGCCAACGCCTGCTCCGACACCAGAGCCGACTCCAGTTCCGACTCCTGTACCAACACCTGTAATTGCTAAGGTTGAGCCTACGCCTGTTGCGACTCCAATTCCTACACCTAAACCAACGCCTGTGCCTACTCCAAGGCCAACACCTAGGCCAGAGTTGTCTCAGTTTGAAAAGGCAGTTGCTCGTTTAATAAAAAATCAATTGAAATCGTCCGATGTAAATATGGATATTTTCAAAACAGAATATAATCACGTGAAAAGGCTAGTGAAGGCCATTGCCGGTCCACTTAAGGATTATCAAACGAGAAAAGCTCTTACTGATATGAAAAAGTTTGATAAGCTTGGCTCTAAGGCCCAGCCAGTTAGGCTTCTCTTTTTAAAGCTACTTATTGATCAAGAGTCGCACACGGGACTTTGGAATATTGTTTCCATTCTTGGCGATAAGTTCTATGTCATCAATGACCTTGATAAGAAGAGTATTCCTGTGGTTATTAAGCTTCATAATTCAAAAGAAACAGATAATAAATGGCAGATTACGATTCTTTCAGAGACTGAATTTTTAAATTCCAAGAAGAAATAAAAAAGGGGCCATATTCATGGCCCCCTTGCAGCTGTCACATTGTGCTTGCGACATTTTGCTGTATTTAATTAGTACTTTCTAGCAAGCTTCTTCATTCTTCTTTTTACTGAGTCAGTAAGGTCAAGAAGAAGTACGAAACCAGCGTTTTCACCATTTTCATCAGCACCAACAAGAGAGATATTTCCTGCTCTTACTTTCCCGCTGTAGAAGCGAGCTGTTACGATGTTATTTGTTCCGATATCAAGACCAGAAACTGGTACGAATACACCAAAGAACTTTTTCCCTAGATAGAAAGACATGTTATTCCAGTTAGGAATAGAGAATGCTACTGCTGGAAGTGCACCAGTTGCTACACCTGGAAGATTTCTGTCTCCTGGAAGTTTTTGTGGATCAAGAAGAAGTAGATCACCGTTGGCAATGTCATCAAGTGATACGTTGATAGACATAAGTGTTCCTGCTGAAGCTAGATCTGGTCCAACTTCTACATAAGATGCATCATACTCAGGAATTGAGTAACGAAGTCCACCATCAAGTTGAATATTTTCAAAAACCATTGAGATAAGTAAATTATCTTCTTGCAGTGTAAGTTTAGGTCCATCTACACCTGGAATTTCAAGTTGAGTAGAGGACTCACCACATGATGTACTAAATGCTGCAGTTACTACTAGCATAAGTGAGAGAAATAGATTTCTTGTTCTTAAGATTTTGTTGCCCGTCATAAAACCTTCTTTGACTTAATTAGTCGGTTAATTTAACAAATCGTTTGTACCTACGTGCCGCTCCTAACTTTTGAATTCAGGATTTGTTTCGCAATGTTATTTGACTGTGGGATCGGCAAGATTTGCCTTTCGGTTTATAGATGTTTGAAGTTATTTTGATAAAAATGAAAGATTACAAAAGAAACGGTGACTTAAGGAAAAAGAAATGGCCGACAGATCGTCGGCCATTGAGGTTTTCTACTATGGATTTCGTGGAGGAAAGATAATTAGTACTTCTTCGCAATCTTCTTAAGTCTCTTCTTTACACTACTAGAAAGGTCAAGTAAGAGTACGAAACCTGAGTTCTCACCATTTGAATCTGGTCCAACAATTGAAATATTACCAGCTCTAACTTTTCCACTATAGAAGCGAGCAGTAACGATATTATTTGTTCCGATATCCATTTTCACTGGAACGAATACACCAAAGAACTTAGACCCAAGATAGAAAGTCATATTGCTCCAGTTTGGAATGGTAAAGGCCACTGCTGGAAGTGCACCTGATGCTACGCCTGGAAGATTTCTGTCCCCTGGAAGTTTTTGTGGGTCAAGAAGTTGAAGGTTATCATCAAAAACATCATCGAGAGAAACAGAGATAGACATCAGTGTTCCATTCGAGCTTAGATCAGGTCCTACTTCAATATATGAATTATTGTATTCAGGGATTGAGTAGCGTAGACCACCATCAAGTTGAATATTTTCAAATGTCATCGCAATAAGAAGGTTGTCTTGTTCCAAGGTAAGTTCTGGTCCATCAACTCCAGGAATCGCGAGTTGAGTTGAACTATCACCGCAAGATGTTCCGAATGCTGCAGAGAAAGTGATAAATAGGCCTACAAGAAGAGATTTGTGATTAAGAGTTTTCATAAGTTTCCCCATAAAAGAAGCAAGGCTCTTTTTGAGTAACTGAAATTGAGATAAAAAACGTACCGCTTACAAATCAGTTGATAATCGAAAAATGATTGGTTCACCGCTAACCAAACGCTCGACAAGATTAACAGTTTGGAAATTTTCGTCAATTCCTAGCAGGCAAAGTTAAAGAAAAATAGATAAAAATGATCAGGCTAATCGTCATATTGGTCTATTTTTCAAATAGTTATAAGGCATATATTTTTTTGCATGCATGAGTCATGCGCAAAACAAATTCACTTTGATTGAGTTGTAGTTTTCGCCTTACATTTTTGGCATTGGTGCTTATTGCCCCTATATCATGGGTCTTTAGCTTCTGTGATAAGCTTTTACTATGGACGCTGTACGCACCTTTAAATCTTTTCAAAAGCAAAGTTTATCTCGAGGCCATAAGAGCTCGAGAAAGAAATCTACTCGCTCTGAAGACGGGAAGAGACCGGCCATGCGTGAGAGAAATCTTGCAGAGAAGCCGCATCTTGATCGCTCTGAAATCTTGAAAAAAATTGAAGAAAATAAGCGTACAAAATTTGTCCCCAAGAAAGTAAAAGGGCAAAAGTTTGGTGTTGGCTTTATAGAAGATGAAAAAGGTGGAAAACCATCTGATGTGGGAGTTAATAATCCCAATGATCCTATGACAACAGAGAAGCTAAAGTCTGTTCTTCAGTCAGGGGCCGTTAGTTTTAGCGGAAAAGAGCAGGAAATTCTTAATAAAATTCTAGGCTAGTCGTCATTATTGGCAAGCATCATTTGAAGCTTAGGCACCGTTTGTTTAATGACCTCATCCAATGTACCTTCAATAATGGTTGCCGCAGAGTGATCGTGCCCACCACCACCAAGGGCCTGGGCCATAATTCCCACATCTATATCGCCGGCAGATCTCATACTTATTTTTACTCTGCGACCAACTTGGCGAAACATGCATGCTACCTTGATTCCATCTAAAATTAAGAGGTAGTTTACAAGTCCGTGGGTATCTTCTGTGTCGACATTAAAGTTTGCTAGTTCTTCTTCGTTGAGCTCAAGCCAGGCAACTTTTTTGTCCTCAGTTGATTTAACTCTTGAGAGTACGGTCCCTAAGAGCTGCATAAATGAGAGCTGCTTTGTTCCATAAATATTATTATAAGCTTCAGGAGGTTCAACCCCTGTATCCATCAGTTCACCGACAATACGATGAGTATTTCCCGTAACCGTTGGGTAGCGAAAGCTGCTCGTGTCAATAATGATGGATGTGTATAGGGCGTAGGCCATCGCTTTTGTGAATTTAATATTAAGGGACTTGATCAGATAACCAACCAATTCTCCTGTGGCCGCCATTGAAGTGTCGATACAGTGAATGGCCGCGAGTTCTTTCGGGGCGGGGTGATGATCAATAAAGAGAAGGCTTTTTGCATTAGGAACCATTGTTTGTAGATGAGCACCAATTCGAGATAGAGTATTGGTATCGGCTACGATGAAAAGGTCGATGTGCTTTTCACGTTTTCCCTCTTCAACATCTTTTTTGTAGTCTTGGTAGGAAGTTACACAGCGCTCTGGATCAAGATAGTGATAGCGATCAAGTAAAGGCTCTTCATTGACACAAATGACGTTCTTACCCATTTGTCTAAGGGCCAAGCAAAGAGCGATCTCACTTCCAATTCCATCTGCATCAGGCTGGATGTGAGTCGTAATTACGATATTCTTGGCCTTTTCAGTCAAGGATTTAAAAAGTTCTTCCATTTTCATATGTCTAGTTTATCGGTATGAAAATTTAAGGCCATAGTGTTTTAACAATTTATGATCCTTTTGCTAAGATTTTCCCTAGATTAAGTATGAAAAAGGAATTTCAGAGTATGACTTTGGCCATTGAGTTGAAAAATGTAGTGAAAGAGTACCCAGGTGTGACAGCTTTGGATGGAATTAACCTCCAGGTCAAAAGGGGAAGTGTCCACGGTTTTCTTGGCCCAAACGGTGCCGGAAAGAGTACGGCCATGAATATTATTGCTGGTCTTATTCCACCAACAAGTGGTGAAGTCTATGTTGGAGGTGTTGACGTTCTAAAAGACGAGAAAACTACAAAATCCATGATAGGGATTCTTCCCGAAACTCCACCTCTGTATATGAATATGAAGGTTATTGATTATCTTGAGTTTTGCCAGAAAATTAACCTCCTTGAAAAGAAAGACCTCTACTCAGTAGAGGGAATAATGAATAAGTGTGGTCTTCTCAGTGTATCGAATCGTCTTATTGGAAATCTCTCTAAGGGATATAAGCAAAGAGTCGGTATGGCCCAGGCCATGGTCTACGGAGCAGAAACGATTATTCTGGATGAGCCGACTGTTGGACTTGACCCTAATGCTATAAGTGAAGTGAGAAGTCTAATCATGGAGCTTAAGAAAGAGCATACTATTCTTCTTAGTACTCACCAGCTTCATGAGGTCGCTAGAATTTGTGATGAAATTACGATTATCAATCAAGGGAAAATTCTTAAAACAGGAACCCTGGTTGAAGTTCAAAGTGAGTTTAGCTCTGTTAAAACTTATGAGTTCATCCACAATAACTTTAGAGATGATTTGAAGAAGTATCTAGTGGGATTAAAATATATCTCAGGTGTTGATATCCTTCATACAGATGAAAATCAACAAAAGCGTATTCGTATTCATATCAATAGTGGAAAAGATCATCGTGCAGAACTTCTTAGCTATCTTTCTAAGGATGGTGAGCTCCTTGAATTTTGGGAGAGAAAACTTGAATTGGAAGAAATCTTTAAACAGGTAGTTAAATAATGACTTATTTAAGAGGAATTAAAATACTAATGGCCAAGGAGTTGAAGGATAACTTCTATTCTCCTGTGGTTTATATCTTAGCGGCACTTTTTTGCTTGTCTATGGGTTGGCTATTTTTCAATTATCTTTATGCATCTAAAGAGTTAACCGATCAAACCCTGACTCAGAGCGTACTTATTCCTATTTTTGGGAATATGAATTTCATTTTTCTTTTTCTTGCTCCCATTCTAACAATGAGATCTTTTACGGAAGAGAAGAAACTTCATACTCTTGAGCTTCTTCTCACTTCAAGGCTTGATCACTTTCAAATTATTGTGGCAAAACTCCTCTCTAACTTCTTTATTGCCGCCTTCATGATTTCACTAACTCTGATCTTTCCCATTATCTTATCGATGAGTGGTTATGACCATTGGCCAATTGTTCTCTCATCTTATGGGGGAATATTGCTCTCTGTTTTTTGTTATTTAGCAGTGGGGCTTTTTGCTTCATCCATGTCTGATAACTTTGTTGTATCTGCCTTACTTGGATTCTCCATTTTACTCGGAATTATGCTTTTATCCCTTACAGGAAATGCTACTCAGAATGTCCTATTGGGTCAGATGGTGAAGTATGTTGCTATCCCTTATCACTTTGAAAGCTTTGTGATGGGAGGAATGAGAAGCTATAACTTTGTTTATATATTTTCATTTATTGGGGTTTTCATTTATTTAACCCATATTAAACTTGAATCAAGAAGATGGTAGGCGCATGAAAACTTGGATTGTAAATGTACTCATTGCTGTAAATGCACTGCTTTATCTTGTCATCATTGGACTATGGATAAGTATTCCTGATGAGAAGATTCTCAATATATCTTCAACTGTTGCAGGTCTAATTTTAACCAGTATTTTGATCATCACGAATCGTAAGAGGTTTTATAACTTCTATACAAGTAAGTTTTTTAAGAAGTTAACAGGGGCTTTGGTTTCTGTTTTCCTCGTTCTTGTTATTTTAGGTTTTGTAAACTTTTTGGCGTTTAAAAATGCTGTGCTATGGGATGTAACAAAGAATAAAGTGCACTCTCTAACAGAGGAAACTTACGGCGTACTGAGCTCAATTGATACAAAAATTAAAATACGAGTTTTTTCTTTAAAGAAAGATTATGAATCGATTAGAGCATTGATCGAACTCTACAGACTTAAAAAGAATGACCTTGATGTTGAGTTTATTGACGCTGAGCTGAGACCTCAGCTTCTTAGAGAGGCCGGAGTAACAAAAGTTCCAACTCTTGAAGTCGCTGTAAATGGTAAGACTAAATTAGTCGAAGAACTCTCTGAATTGGCCATCACAAATGCTTTAACCCTTGTTTCTCGAAAGGTTAACCCAACTGTTTACTTTGTCACTGGTCATGGAGAGATAGATTTAAACTCAAGAGAAAATGAAGGGGGAAGTGAGTTGAAAGGAATGCTTTTAGCTAAAACCCTCTCTGTAAAGACTCTAAACTTAAGGGAAGTGAACTCGATTCCAGAAGATGCTAGAATGCTTGTTTTTTGGGGAAGCAAAGAGGGCTTCTTTGATCAAGAAATAGAACTCGTTAGAAAGTTTATAGACAATGGTGGACGTGCACTCTTTGGACTAGATCCAGACTTCAATGGTAAGGGTCCTGTAAAGTTAAAGGATCTCCTTAAAGGGTATGGGCTTAGAATAAATAATGATCTCGTCATCGATAGAATAAAGAATGCAAATGGATCTCAAGGAACAGTTCCTGTGATTCATCAGTTTGATCCCAAGCATCCCATAACTAAGGACTTTAAAGGTACCGTTTTTTTACCCTTAACAAGCTCAATGGAAGATATTGCTAGCGCTCAGGGATTAAGTCCTCAGTGGCACCTTCTAGGGCAATCAAATCAATATCCTGCAAGTTGGGGCGAAAATAATCGAGAAGAGCTTGTTTCTCTACAAGTTAGCTTTACCGAAGGTGAGGACTTAAAAGGTCCTTTGGGATACTTTGCTGCCTATGAAAAGAAGCTAGATGAAAAATCAAAGGTACGAATTGTCGCTTTTGGTAACTCAACCTTTGTAATCAATACTTATAAGAAGTTTCCCCAAAACTTTATTCTCTTTCTCAATACGGTGAATTGGCTTATTGGTGAAGATCGTCTTATAAGTTTCAATATAGCGGGAATAGAGGATAAACCTATATTTATGAGTGAAAATCAAATCGGGGTTATTTTCTTTTTTACCGTAATTTTCTGTCCACTTATTCTCTTGGTTGCAGCATTCGTTTTCTATAAGAGGAGGCAGAAGCTGTGAAGAATAATATAATTCTTCTTTTTATTGCCATAGGATTAGGTTTCTTTACCTATTTCTATCAGGAACTTGGTGATCGTGATAAAAAGGCTGAAATTGAGAAATCTGAAGAGATTCTAAATTTCAAGGCAATGGGGGAGCTGAGATCATTTTCTCTTCCCCATGTTCAAGTAGAGTTTAGCAAAAATAGATATCTGCTTAAAGAATCAGGCGAAGAAATTGACCCTGCTCGAGTGGATAAATTTCTTGGACAGCTTTCTTATGTGAAAGTTAAGAGAGTTCTTGAAACAGAAGAAATTAATGAGAGAACAGATTTTATTTCTGATGAATCTCTCAAAATGACTTTCCATTTCCAAAATGGAGAAGCAAGTTTTATTCTTGGAGATCAATTAAATTTCTCTCGCGACTTTTATATGGAAGTCGAAAAAACAATAAATGGTAAAACAAAGAAACAGTTGGTTGTCGCCTTTAATACAGAGGTTCTCGATCAGGTCTATGCTAAAGAAGTCGCTCATCGTAGTGATCATCTTTATAAAAGATTTAGATCATTGTACTTGCTGAGTGAAAACTTCTTTAGAGATCATCGTATCTTTGGTAGTTGGATGAATTCTCAGTGGTCACTCTCTAGGATCTATATCGATAATAATCGTAATATTGGCTACTCCATTTTACTAGATAAACAAGCGACCAATCCTCCTGTTCCCTCTTTCCTAACTCTAAATATAGATGAGTTGAAAAAGTACGAGAAGAGTCTCGCTTTTCTTGAGGCCAAGAAAATTACTCCCTTTAGTAACGAAGCTATTTTGGAAGGGGATAAAAGAGTTGCAATGGTTATCGTTTCATCAACCAAGGGTTCGGAGCGATTTTCTCTATATAAAGACTTAAATTCAAACTTGAAGGGATACTACATTGTCTTTCCTGATCGAAAACTTCTTTACGAAATAAAACCTGAACAAGCAGAGCTTTTTCTGAATTCAGTTCAGAAGTACTGGAGTCTTAAAGTTTGGGAAGATAAGCCTAATGAAGCTACTATTACTTTTGGAAAGAAAAATTATAAGCTCAAGTTCCTTTCAGAAGATGGAAGCTTTAGGGTAGAAAGCGATAAAGGGAATCCTGTACATTTGGAGTTTCAAAAGCTGACGACTTTTCTCGGTCAAAGCGCAGCCTATTGGGTTTCAGGTGAGGCAGTTGCTCAGAGCTATATCAAGCAATTCTCTATTGATTGGGGGGAAGGAGAGTTTTTCCTTATGATACGCTCAGGAGAGATTCTCCTGTATCATAGAGAGAGTAAACAAGGGCTTGTGTATAAAATTTCAGGGCGTATTCCTTTTGGCGTCGTAGAGGCAGACTACTTTCTATGAATGAATTATTAACAAATTATATTAATGCTTGCTTGCATCCATGGCTTACTCATGACCTTTTAAATATGAGAAGAAAGCAGGTGAGAGTAAAGAGAGAGTCGCCTCAGTTAGAGCTGGTTGATGAGGCCGTGCCAGTCGCTCCAAATAAAGAATCACAAGAAAAGGTTGGGGTTACTTTTCAAGAGTCTATGTCTATCTCATGGATTTTCACCATTTTTCAAGCAACCTATGCGCTCATCGGAATAACGATGGGGCTTAACTCAATGGAGTGGGCCCAAGAAGACTTTGCGGCGGTAATGGATAATGCGGCCTTAGGGCTTACTGCGTATAGTATATTTAGCCTACTTTTAAAGGTTGTATTCTTTCCGCTTTTCTTTTGGGTATATGGTCGCTTTTGGATCAATATCTTAAAAGTTTTTATTAATGTTTTTGAAAAGTTTGAAGATGAGGATGAGATTGCCTCTCGCTGTGAAGAAATTGTCGCCAACTCTTTAACGGCACATACATTCTTAGTCATTCCTATTATTGGAGAGTTCCTTCAAAAGTTCTCTTTCTTAATTTATCTCTACGCAGGACTACGGCGCAACTTAGAACTCAACCTTTTCCAATCGATCTTGGTACTTCTTTGTCCGCTTTTGATTATTTTGCTTTTTATCTTCTTGATGTTTATGAGCTTTGCCATGCTCTTTGCAACTCTATAAGGCAACTCTATAAGTTTCTACACAGGACCCATTCTTATCTTAATGACTTCAATATGAGCTATTGATGCGCGTTGCGCTTTTTCCACTTTCTAAAAGTAAGAAAATTTTAATTTCAACTATCCTCTTGATTTTGTTCATGACGATTGGCGCCGGGCCCAAAAACGATCTGGCCAATTTTTTAAAGTGGGGTAAACTGGTTCTAACACACACAATATCAACACACTTTTTTACATTAAAGTGCCATATCTAAAGGAGTTAGACGTGGTGAGAAACACTATGGGACATTTAGCATCTGGAGTTGTTGAGGTCGTTTGCGGACCTATGTTCTCCGGAAAAACAGAAGAGTTAATCCGAAGAGTACGTCGTGCGCAAATTGCACGCCTTAAAACTCAAATTTTTAAACCATCAATTGATGATCGCTACCATGAGACAAAGGTAGTAAGTCACTCAAGCCTTTCTATTCAGGCCGTACCTGTTAAGAGTTCAGTTGAAATCTTAGAGAGACTCCTTGATACCACAAGAGTTGTGGCCATAGATGAGGTTCAATTCTTTGATAAAAATATTATTGCCGTAGTAAAGAAGCTTGCACGTCGCGGAATTCGTGTCATTTGTGCAGGGCTAGATCAGGACTTTAAAGGGAACTCCTTCGGACCTATGCCTGAACTTCTATGTATGGCCGATCAAGTCGATAAAATTCACGCCATTTGTACTGTATGCGGTAACTCCGCTTCAAAAACTTACCGTAAGCCAGAAGAAGATTGTGATGAGCAAATTCTTGTGGGTGAGGGAGATGCCTATGAAGCAAGGTGTCGTACTCATTGGGATGCTTTTGAAGAAGATGAGGATTTACTGGCGTTTTCTCTTCCGTTAAAATCAGCGGGAACTAGAGCGGAAGCCACTGTAGGTCCTCAGGAATAACTCCTTGAGGCCACTAGGCCTCTTAAGGGTTACCTATGTCTTCAGACGACGAAAGAAGTACTAAGAAAAACGATATTCAATACTCGAATCTTCCCTATCAATCAGCGGAGATCGATCATAAGTATGGGCAGAGGGTTCATATCCTCTCCAATCCTGTGATGCAATCGGTTCTGGCCAGAATTGGGCGTCCTGATACTGTACAGCCACAGGTGAATCACCTTATGGAGCGCTTATACGAGTTTCTCATCCTAGAAGCTTCGAATACTCTCTTACCCAGAGAGCGCGTTCAATGGGACACACGTATGATTAGTCTTACTGAGGCAGGAAGATTTGATGGTGAAATAATCCGGCCCGCAACTGCAGCTGTTGTAGTTGACCTGGCCCGGGCCGGAACTTTCCCTTCCCATATTTGCTACCATCGTCTTCATGATGTCCTAAATGCCGAAGGCCTAAGGCAAGATCACTTTTACTTAAATCGTAAAGTGAATGAAAAGAACGAAGTTGTAGGGGTTGATGTTAGCGGATCAAAAATTGGAGGAGGGCAGCAAGATGCTTATGTCTTCTTTCCTGATCCTATGGGAGCAACCGGAGGGAGTTTATCTCACTGTGTAAGTCATTATAAGAATGAAGTGGAGGGCAAGGCCTGCAAGTACGTTGCCCTTCATATCATTGTGACTCCTGAATATATTAAGCGTATGCAAAAAGACCATCCTGATGTTGAGATCTTTGCACTTCGTTTAGATCGTGGACTTTCTCCTGAAGATGTCCTACAAACAATACCGGGAACCCATCCAGATCGAGAAATTGGTCTTACTGATACTCAGTATATTGTTCCAGGTGCTGGTGGAGTTGGGGAAGTTCTAAATAACTCTTACGTATAATTAATCGAAGGAATTGCTATGTCTGTTGAAGTTTATCTTTCAGAAGAAAATATTAAAAATCGTGTAATCGAAATGGGTGCTCAAATCACAAAGGATTATGCTGGTGAAGAGCTGCATATTGTTTGTGTACTCAATGGGGCCTTTATGTTCATGGCCGACCTCGTTCGTGAAATAAAACTTCCTGTTGTTCTCGATTTTATTTCGGCATCTTCTTATGGTGATGAAACTGTGAGTTCTGGTGAACTTAAAATAAAAATGGATCTTGCTAAAGATATAAAAGGCAAGAATGTTCTCTTGGTTGAGGATATTGTCGATACAGGTCTTACGATGAAGGTTCTTCGCAAGAATATTGAAGAGCGTGGTGCAAAGTCAGTAAAGCTTGCGAGCTTTCTTTTTAAGCCAGCAAGACTTGAACATGAAACTCATATTGATTATCTTGGTTTTGAAATTCAGGACCACTTTGTAATCGGATATGGATTAGACTATGCTGGACGCTACCGTGAGCTTCCTTATGTGGGAATCTATTCTCCGGATGAGCAAGCTTAATGCGTAAGCTTAGAAGAGAAGGCTCTGTTAGAGTTGACCTTCTTGGTGGAACTCTAGATATCCATCCTATCAATCTCGTTCTTGAGCATGCCATTACATTGAATGTGGCCACGGAACTTAAGGCCGTCGTTGAGTTGGAAGAAACTGAGCGTGAAGGAGTGGAGATTCACTCTCTTGATTATGACTCCGTAAATTTTTTTGAATCAAGAGATTTCACTGAAGAAAATTTTAGAAGCGATTTCTTTGGGCCACTCAGCTTTGTTTGCCAAATTCTCTTTTTAAAGAATGCCCATAGAAACTTAAAAGTTACTCTAAGCTCAGGCTCACCTGCAGGAGCTGGTCTTGGTGGATCTTCCTCAATGGGAGTCACTCTTTATAGTGCAATTTGTGATTATTTAGGGAATCAGTGGACTCGCTCAGAGGCCGTTACTCGAGTGCAAAATATTGAATCACGTATTCTTGATGCTGGGCCTGCTGGATATCAAGATTACTATCCGGCCCTTTATGGTGGAGTGCTGGCCTTAGTTCCTGGTCTTCGGGGAGTTGAAGTCGAACAACTCTACACCCCGGAAGTGAAAGAGGTTTTAGAGTCACATATTACTCTTGTCTTTAGTGGGGAAACTCGCCAATCGGGAGTTACCAACTGGGAAGTCTATAAAGGCTTCTTTGATAAAGTCGAATCAGCTCGAGGTGGGCTGAGTGCTATTGCCGATCTAAGCCTTAAGGCCTATCAGGCCATAAAAGAAAAGCACTACGAAGAGCTTTTTGATTTAATTGGAAAAGAAGGCGAGTATCGAAAGAAGCTCTTTCACTCAATTTTGACTCCCAATATGAATGCACTCTATGAAGAATTGAAGAGAGAAGTTCCAAGCCTAGGGATAAAAGTTTGTGGCGCCGGTGGCGGTGGCTGCTTTCTTCTATTACACGACCCAAATGAACGGGAAAAAGTTAAGGCCGCAGTAGAGTCTAAAAATATGACCGTTCTGCCATTTAAAATCGATCGTCCTTTGAGCGTATGATATACTCTTTATAAGGAGTCGATATCGAGCCAACAAAAGAGCACCATTCACAAAATATCGTAGGCCTTTCCATGAAAGGGGGCAGGCGCGATCAATTTTACTTCTGTTTACTTGAATACTTTGAAGCAGAAGAGCGCTGGTTTTTGAAATCCTTACTTCAAGTTAAAGATGAAGAGGGGCTTAGTGGCGATGATGCCATTCGCTCGTGGATTGAAAAATATGATGTTTGGCAAATGGTCCTGGACTTTCCGCTCAGTCAACCAGCTTGTGCAACTTGTTTATTAGATTGTCCAGGTTCTGCCCAGTGTCCTGAGCCTTCGATAAAAGAAGTTCGGAAACAAATGAAAGCTCTACTCGATCATGACAAGAAGCTTCTTGAAACCAATCCCAAAAAATATGAACAGGATCGTAACGATGACGATCTCTTCGATTACGGAAGAAATATTACTCATAAGTCAGCAACGGATTATTTGATGAGTCGAAGCTTTAAGCGTCGACTCAAGAAAGGTTTTATTCCTTATTGGAATAGGGCCTTGGATTATTGGGTTTGGACAAATTACTACAATCAACTCTTAGAGATGTTCAATATTAGTTTCGACTCTTTTGGAGATACTTCTCTAATGGTGCAATCTCGCTTTAGTTATTTGCGCAGGCATTTTCCAAAAGATCTAGAGCTGTATGAGTCTCGAACACCTATTATTCTCACAGAGCTTCTTCGCTCTAATATCATTATGCAAAAAGATATTTATAACTTAAATGATATAGATGTCGGTATTGAGGCCAGGCTCGATGTGATTAAGGCCATTGAGAAGAATCAAAATATTTTCATTTATGATCATGATCTTGAAATACTTGTTCAAGATACAAGGGCCTTTGACTCCTTCTTACTTGCAGTCGCGGGACAAAATAAAATAAATGAAAAAGCTCAAAGTTTACCTGAATGGGTTAGGCCTCAAGAAGTCTCATTTATTGCTCCCGATTTTTCTTCACTTCCTTAAAGGTGTTAAGTCCCATTAGGACAAAAGTGTAGAGGCAACCAACAACTAGCCAAAAGATTGCGCTTAGGAAGTCTGATGATAAGGTCGTTAGTCCGATCAAGATGCAAGCAGGCCCAGCGACAATTGTATAAAAGGATAGGTAGCTGTGACCAAATTGTTTCCCTTTATTCCAAAGAGCATAGACTAGACCATGATAAACAAAAGCGATCGCTAGCATTGTGAGTAAAGTGTTAACCATAAGCTCATAGAGTTGTCTTTCAAAGTCAGGAGTTATTTGTCCCGATGCGTCGGGATAGGCCTTCAAAACAATTTTCATAGACTGTTGAAACATCTCTTTATCACTAAATTTTAAATAGAGGTAAGTATAGATTCCGATATCGGCAATAAGCAGGCAAACAGTTGAGATAAGTTTGAATGATTTTGTATTCAGATTGTTGTATAGTTGTTTCATTACTTAATGACCTTATTTATTAACAAATATTAAAGATATTTTAGGCTTTTTTTATGTATATACAAATTCTAATCCTTATTCTTGCCATTGTTGCCCTTTATTTCGGTGCAGAACTTGCCCTTGAGGCTGCTGAGAAGATTGGTCTTTTCTTTGGGATGAGCCCTCTCGTCATTGGACTAGTCCTCATTGGTTTTGGAACTTCGCTGCCGGAGTTCTTTGTATCTCAATTGGCCTGTTTAAATGGTGAGCCTGAGATAGCAATGGGAAATATTATTGGATCTAATATTGCGAACCTCTTTCTCATAATGGGGGTAAGTGGAATGTTGGCCCCTCTCTATATTCTTAGTCAGGATATAAGAAGACAGGTGATTATTCATGTATGTTTAACGGCCATTTTGGCGGTGATCATTCTCTATATTGGGATTAATCCACTTACCACGATTTTGCTAGGACTCTTTTTTGGTATTTATCTATGGGATACATTTCGTCAGATGCGCAAGCAAAGACAGCTTAGATCACTAGACAAGGAAGAGGATGAAGAAGAGATTGAGAAACTCGAAATCTTTGTTTTTGGAAAGTTGATCGTTGGCTTTGTTCTTCTTTATTTTGGAGGAGAGTATCTCGTAAAGTCGGGGACAGAAATCGGAAAGCTCTCTGGAGTACCGGCCTATGTAATTTCTGCAATCTTTGTGGCCTTTGGAACTTCTTTCCCAGAGCTTGTTACCGCCTTAATCGCTGCTTATAAGAAAAAGAATACGGATTTAATTACTGGAAATATTATTGGTTCTAATATTTTCAATGTGGCCTTTGTTATGGGTTCGATTGGAATTTATGAAGTGCCTATTCGCCAAAGCTATAATATTGAACTTGGCTTTCTTGCTTTCGCTTCATTATTTCTCGTGATGCTCATAATGGTGAAGAGAAACTTTAATCGCTTTGGTGGAGTTGTCTTTCTCACAGGATATGCTGCGATTATCTATCATTGGATTCGCTAGATTTTAGAGTAATCCTTCTGCTTTAGTTTTCTTTCCACATCTTTCTTGGCCTTATCTTGGCGCTTGTCGTGCTGTTTCTTTCCGCGTGCTAGAGCTATCTGCATTTTGATATTACTATTTTTGAAGTAGATTTTAACAGGAACGACAGTTAGGCGTGAGGCCTTCATTTCGTGATAGATAAGCTCAATTTCACTTGCATGAAGGAGAAGCTTTCTCTTTCTTAGCTCTTCGTGATTGTTGATATTTCCCCATTTGTAGTGGGGAATATTCATATTGTATATCCAGGCTTCTTTCTTTTCATCGACCATAATATAGGCCTCTGACATAGTAACTCTACCTTCTCTTAAAGTTTTAACTTCTGTGCCTTGGAGCACGAGCCCCGCTTCAAAAGTTTCTTCAAAAGCGTAGTCAAAAGATGCTCTCTTATTTTTGGCAATAATTTTAATTCCCATATAACTATCCTAGAATTGAATTCTTATCCCCGACATGGCCATTAAGATATGCCCACCAATTTTGTATCCGGGTGCACCGATCTTTTGACCGGCATTTCCATTTTCCTGTCCTGTTGTTTTTACCACATCTTGCTCAGAGAGCTTATGGTACTGGGCAGTTAGACCAACCTGAATGTCTTTATTAAACAATTTAAAGTCGTAGGTCAAACCACCAGTTAAGACCATACTGTCTGTGTCTATAGTATTTCCTGCTCCAGAGAAGTCAGAATCAAAAGGTGTTGGACGATAGAGTGCTCCAGCAAGCAATGAGATCGCATCTGTGGCCTTCCACTTGATTCCAATCTTAGGAATAATGATATTCTTCAGTTTGAGTCTTTCGTAATCATCACTTGCGCGAACTGTTCCCCCAAGATTTTTAATTTTGATAAGAGGAGCTTCATAATTTTCCCACATTTGATATTCAACTGTGGCATAGATCTCATATTGAGACCATGCCTTTGAGTAGCTCAATCTAAATATATTGGGATCGTAGTAAATCATATTTTCAAGGCCAATATTGATTAAAGTCAAAGGAGGATCAGAGATCTCCCCGGTGGCCGTGGCCTCTAGGTTGGATTTCATTTCCTGTTGAAAGGTAAATCCGTAAAGTGCATCATCACTCTTATACGCTACGGATACAATGGCCCCTAGACTTGGATCAATTTGTGTTTTCGCATTTCCATTTGATCCATAATCATCACCAAGACTGACTTGAGTGTTAACTCTTGCTGAGGCCTGAAAGCCTAGGTGAGCACCAAGGGAAATGGCCCAATTTTCAGATAGGGGAAGTGCGTAATTAGCCTGGGCCTGTGTACGACGGTAGCGGGCTCGATACATCGCATATTCAGGAAGGCTGGGATGGCCAGAGTTGGTTTCAACTAAACCACCAATTGGGGCCGTGATAAAAAGAGAAGCCGCGCCAAACTTCTTTTCTCTGAGAGGAAGAATGATCGAGATGGCCGTATTATTTGAATTTTCATAGTCCGTATTAACATTACCGGTTTCAACGGTTGTTCCACTTTGACCGTTCGTTGAATTCTCAGTCACTACATTCGTAATCGGCTCAAAGCTATGAGAGGTCGTAGAGGCCGAAGCACTGAGGGATAGTTTCTCTGACCAAGAACTTAAGGCCGGAAGGTAGTAGACATTGGAAGGATCTTCGATATTTTGATTGGCCTGATTTCCAATAGAGCTCGTTGTTGGTCCAGTGCCAAAGAACTCAGCATAGGAAGCAAAGCTAGAAGTACTTAATAAAACCAGTGTAAAGAGTAGTATAGCTTTCATTATTTTGTCTCCAAAGCTAGGTAGAGCTTTTGAATGTCTTCGAGCTTAAGGGATTCTGCTCTTTGGCCACGCTCCAGTCCACAAGAGCTAAGGGCCTCTTCTAGAATTTCTTTTGGATAACGTGACTTCAAGTTAGAGCCCATTTGTTTGCGCTTAAATTGGAAGAGGGTACGCAAAAAACTCTCATATGATTTAAACTTTTCAAGAGGAATTACAGGACTATCGTGGCGAACAAAGCTAAGTACGGCCGAGTCAACTTTTGGTGGTGGCTGAAAAGCCCCTGGAGGAACTTTACACAGCAGTGACACTTTAAAGTAGTTTTGTGATAGCGCTAATAAACTATTCATGGCCTTTCCCTCTCTTGTATCAATAGGAAAGACTTTATCCGCAACTTCTCGTTGAAACATGAGAGTCATATACTTGAGAGAAGGGGACTTGAGAAATTGAATGAGTAGAGGTGTACTCACATTATAGGGAAGATTGGAAACCATCCAAATATGCTCAGGGTATTGCCAATCTTTAAAGCCCTGCTCCAAGTCCCATTCAAGAGCATCCGTGATATGAATCTTATCTTCATCCACAAATTGCTTGAGGTATTCAGGAAAGCGCTCATCTTTATCGATAACATGAAGGGGGAGCCCATGAGAGCTAAGTGATTCCGTAAGAATCCCAGGCCCTGGTCCAACTTCAACAATGGCCTTAGCATCATCTTTAAAATCTTCAGTGATCTTTGTGATAACTTTCTTATCTACGAGAAAATGTTGACCAAGAGTCTTATTGGCCTGAGGCAATTGTGCCATAGGTTTACCTTTCCTTTCTTACTTCTTTTGGGCCTGTTCTTGTAATTTATTTTTATCTATATAGCGTCCACGTGCATCGAGTTCTAAACATTCGGGAAAAGATACCTGATTGGGACCAAAAGTTCTGAGAGCGTAGTGAGCAATCATCGCTCCATTATCCGTGCAATATTTAGGTGGTACAAAGTAGACATTCTTATATGAGTTTTGAAGAGTTCTTCTGAGACCACTATTGGCAGCGACTCCGCCACCGACAACAAAGGGAACTTCTGCACCAACAATTTCTTTAGCAGCTCTTAGAGCATAACGGGCTTTAAGTTTCACGGCGTCGACGATTGAGCGCTGATAGCCAGCGCAAATATGAGGAAGCTCTTGAGGATTATTTTCAATCCCTGGATTCTTTTCAATAAATTGGCGTAAAGCTGTTTTTAGGCCAGAGTAGCTAAAGTCTGCATTGGCCGATTTCTTCAGTCCGATAGGAAAGAGATACTTACTCTCATCTCCATCTTTAGCGAGATCATCAATAATCTTTCCTGCAGGATAGCCAAGGCCGAGGAGTTTGCCTCCTTTATCAAAAGCTTCTCCAGCAGCATCATCAATCGTTGTACCAAGAATTTCCATATCCGTAGGTGACTTCACCAAAAGAAACATGGAGTGACCACCAGAGATGACAAGACCTACATAGGGGTAGGGAACTTCTTCAACTAAATGAATGGCCTCAATATGGGCATAGAGGTGATTGACGGGGATTATGGGGAGCTGGTGATAGAGTGCAAAAGTTTTTGCCCCGTTAAGTCCTGTAAGAAGTGGACCCAAAAGACCTGGATGAGTGGTCACACCGATAGCGTCTATGTCAGATGCTTTTAGTCCACTGCTTTTAATGGCCTCTTCTAGTAGGGGAGCTAATTTGGCCAAATGGTTTCTTGCCGCAATCTCAGGTACTACACCACCCCATTTCTTGAGGAGCATCTCTTGTGAGAAGTAACTCATGGAAAGTACCTCTGGTCGCTCAGACCCAGGAACGCGTGCTCCTGGACGGCCGCGTAAGACGCAGACACTTGTGTCATCACAACTGGTTTCTATTCCTAATATATTAACTTCATTACTTTGTTGCATGGCAACTATACCTTTTCATCCGCAGCTTTCGTCTACTGGGAAAAAATAAATTTTTTTTAAGATTGTTGACTCTTATAGGACTAAATCCTAGCATATTTAGAGTATGAAAAGAATCCTTTTCACTGAATATGAAGACACATGGAGGTGCTCAATGAATATGCTAAAAAAATCTTTTGCTCTAATTGCTTTCGCATTCATTCTTACAAACACTCAGGCCAACGATTCATCTTCAGGATGTGGTCTTGGTTGGGCCGTTTTTAAAGACAAATCATTGATCTCCTCTGCATTAAGAGCGACAACAAACGCCATGTTCTTTAATACAATCGGTATGACATTTGGAACATCTGGATGTGCTCGTCACTCAATCGTTATGAACGATAAGAAAACACTTCATTTCACAGAAGCTAACCATGAAGTACTTAAGTTAGAAGTTGCTCAAGGTAATGGGGAGCATATTAATGGACTTTCACATTTGATGGGATGTTCACCAGATGTATTCTCTTCAGCTCTTCAAAAGAACTATAACCAAGTATTTAATAAAGAAGAAATTTCACCAAGAGAGCTTGTGAATAATATTCAGGCCCAGGTGGTTTCTAATGAGGACCTGGCCCGTAGCTGTGGAATTGCGATTATTTAATTTAAAATTAATTATATTCTTTTTTATGGGAGCCGCTTCTTTGCAAGCGGCTTCTTTATTTTCAGAGTTAAACCCTGAACAAAAGCGAGTCTGGAATAGACTCCTTCATATGAGTGATGGTGAAACTCTCATCGATGAACAGGGATTCTTTATTGATCCTGAAGGATCATTCTCCGCGGCAAAAGAGCTTGAGAGTTTTGTAGCAGCTGCAAAGAGAAATGATGGACGTTATGGTCGCTTTAAATTGCCATTGTCCTGTGCCTATCCGGCCCGAATCGAATTTTTACTCGAAGTCGGAATTTTAAAAGAAGCTCCCGATAGTGGAGAGTGTATTCCATGGAAGAAGTGGCAAAAAGAAATAGCACCTGAATCTCTTTCCATCATTTTTTCAACGGCCTATCCCAATAATCCCGGATCAATGTTTGGACATACTTTTCTGCGCTTTCACAAAAAAGGTCAAGTCAATGACCTCCTCGATTATGGTGCTAACTTTTCTGCTCTCGTTGATTCAATGGACTGGGGCCCTATCTATGCAGCAAAAGGAATGTTTGGAGGCTATCCGGGCTTCTTTGATCTGTCTCCTTATTACATAAAAGTAAATGAATATAATCACACAGAGAATCGTGACTTAATAGAATATGAACTTAATCTTTCAACGAAGGAAGTGCACTTTATTCTCGCTCACTTATGGGAGCTCTATAATGGAGCATTCTTTGATTATTATTTTACATGGGAGAACTGCTCATTTCATCTCGCTGAGTTGATTTCGGTGGTTAGAGAATTAGATATGCCTCACCGATGGTTCTACCTTCCTGCTGATTTGATTTGGACTATCGATAATCATCCTGAGCTGATTAGAAATATTGTTCAAAGGCGCTCTTTGAAGAAGAAAACTCTCGCTCGCCTCGAGGTTTTAGATGAGGAGCAGTTAAAGAGAGTAGAGCTTGTTAAAAACGGAGAGCATTTCTCAACTCTAGGGGGAAATCTTGAAGAGTGGGATGCACTGATAGAGTGGTTAAATTTTGAAAAGTATGAATTAAAAGGCAATATTTCAAATGCAGATAAAGAGCTTCTTTACTTGGCCTTAAAAAAGAGAGCGACTTTGAATAAGAAAAGTCGTGACCTTCCAAAAGCAGATTTAAAAAACCGTCCAGAGTTAGGGCATTACCCGCAAAGAGTTGGACTCGCTACGGGGCTTACTAATGATCAAGAGTATTTGGAGCTTGAATATAGAAGTGGATTCCATGACCTCATGGCCAATGATCTAGGATTTGATCCCTTTTCAGAGTTTCAATTCTTAAAAGGAAGTATTACCTATCTTCTCGATGAGAAAAAACTAAAGGCCAATGATTTTTCTCTTGTTGAAATTGTCAGTTTAGATCCATGGTCCATGATCTCAAATTCTCTTTCTTGGAAAGTGGGGGGGAGAATTGAGACAATGAAAGAGTCTCTTGCATGTCGCTTCTGTCATCGTACTCGTGTTTATGGAAAGCTTGGTCTCTCTTTCGGAGATCGCCACTGGATTCTAGGAATCTTTGGTGGGGGAGCAGCGGACTATTCGACACATTTTAAGAATGATTTTGAAGTGAGCCTAAATGGTGAAGTCTTTATTGGGCGCTCAACCTCTTGGGCGAAGTTTATGTTGGGAGTAGATTCATACTTCTTGGGTGAAAAAAATAGTCGAGACTCCTATCATGAGCTCTTTGCACGAATGAACTTCTTTTTGAGTCGAAATCATGAGTTAAGGGTTCAAGCTTCTCAGTACTTTGAAAATATAAAACTTAATCGCAGCGCAGATTCTATCTCTGCGCAATGGGGGTTCTACTTTTGAAACCTATAATTCTATTATCCCTACTCTTGTTGTCTTCTTGCACACATTTGTTCTTTCAGCCTTCACGCTATCTTTACTCAAGACCTGAAGATCTAAAGTTGAGTTATGAAAATCGTATGATTGAATCATCAGATGGCACTCGCTTACATAGCTGGCTCTTTCGTGCAGATGGAGAGAGTCGGGGATTGGCCGTTCTCTTTCATGGAAATGCTCAAAACCTTTCGGCACACTATTTATCTTTGAGTTGGATGGTTCGTCATGGATTCGATGTTTGGGTGTGGGACTATCGTGGTTATGGGCTCAGTCAAGGAGAAGCGGGAAGCTCTGGAGTTTACGAAGACACATTAGCTGCTCTTGAGTATGTGAATGATCTGATTACTGAGAGAAGAAAGAAAGACGATAAGCAGAAGCTTATTTTAGTTGGGCAGAGCTTAGGGGGGAATCTTTTGATGAAGGCATTAGAGGATTCAAAGTATCGTGATGATGCAAACCTTCTTGTTCTTGATAGTACTTTCTTGAGTTATAAAGAGCTTGCTCGCGATAAGCTTGCAAGCGTTTGGTTTCTATGGCCAATCCAATACCTTTCTTATGCTCTGATTTCTGATGAATTCTCTCCAGAGGATCACTTAGATAGAATTACAATTCCTACGCTTGTTATTCATGGAAAGAAAGATGAAGTAATACCATTCTCTTATGGTAAGCAAGTCTATGATTCATTAAGTACATCTAAAAAATGGTTCTGGGAAATTGAAGAAGGCAAGCACATTTCCACCCTCGGCTCTGGCAAGGGTGGATACGAAGAAAAGCTAGTTAAGTTAATTGAAGAAATTTAAGTTTGTTATTTATCAATTGCGGGGCAGCTCATTTGTTTAATCTTTTCATTAAGAGTGTCGTAATTAACATCACCAGCAAGTCCTTTATCTGTCTTCTGATACCACTCTGGAGACTGATCAGGATCGTGACAGGTCAAACACTTATCTTGCATATCAATTCTTCTTTGAGATGCATTAGCATTGAAAGGATTATTATCAAAAGGGTGCTCGGGGTGTTTACTGTGACAGTTTAAGCACTGAACGTTGGCAAAATTGTGGGTTACATTTTTCTCTTTATCAACTTGTGCCCATTTTTGCGCAATAATTCGACGGGCCTTTGGTTTAAGTTTTCTTACAGATTCAATTTTTTGCTTACCAAAAGACTCATCGATAGCATTCCAATAATCTTTGATCAATTTTTGTTGAGCTGCCGAGTTTGGAGTTTTTGAATTCCCTTCATCATCTGTCACATTAAATTCGACAATATGATCAACGTTTGAAAAGCCTTTCTCCGTTTGAAGTCCAAGACTGTGGCACTTTACACAGGCGAGGTTATTTTCTTCTTTTACCTGTCTAAGGGTTTCATAGGCAATAGCATGTGGAGTTGATTGCCAGAAGTTTCCTTGAGGCTCGTGACACTCGATACAAGTATTGGCCGTGGCATAGCGAAGAGTAGAAGGATCTACTGGTCCTTGGCCTCTTTGTTCTTCGATTTGAATCTTAGAGAGTGCTTCTTTATGTTTATCAATAAAGGATAGGAAAGGATTAGGCTTGAGCTCGTCTTTCGATTCATCTCTAATTTCATGGATCTTATAGCTATCTTTGGACTTATCCCCTGTGAGATCAAATGTTATATGGCCAATATAGTGATTTCTAGAGAGCACTTGAACAAGTTTAGTATTTCCTTCATCTTGAGGGAATCTCAAGAAGTTCATGGTGTGGGCTCCGATGATCCAATCAATACTAGTGAATTGTTTCGCCAGTTCGACATCGTGATTAATCCCCTGGTGGGTTACGACCACAAGTCTATGAAAATTGTTTTTTGGATCATAGGACTTTTCAGTTTTCATTTTTTGAATAACAGCGGCCATGGCCTTCTTAGGCTTAAGAAATTGACTTCTAACTGATGTCGGAAGAATTGAGGGTTCAATTAGCCCTGTTATAAAAACCTTATGTGGACCTTTTTCAAAAATAATGAATTCTTTGTGTGCGATAGTTTGAGTAGGGGCTAAGTTCGCCAAGAGTAGATTAATATTGGTCGTTTCTGTAATCTTCTTTAAAAATTCAAAACCTTTAGCGAAGTCTTGATCTCCTGGGACCCAGTAGCGAAGGCCAGCATCAGAGAGGCCTTTGGCGAGTTGTTCGGCATTAAAGGTTGTACTCTTTTCAACTGATTCAGGGATATTGAAAGCGGGAAAGAGAGTATCACCACTATCAATATAGACGACTTGTTCCTCTTTCTTTATTTTATGAATCTCACCAGCAACTTGTGCCAGTCCACCGAGAGGGTAGTGGCGACACCCACAGGGGTGAGTTTCTCCATTAATATTATGAGAGAATACAATTCCAAACTTATCTTGATCGAGTCCAACGACTTCTTGTGTGGGATCACCAAACTGTTCAAGTAAGTAAGAGCAACTGGAGAGTGAAAGTACCAAAATAAAAAAGGCCATGCATTGCACGGCCCGGGTATTAAAGCTCATTATAAATCCTTAATTAAAGCTGCTTAAGCATTTTCTTGGCCTGAGCAACTTGCTTGGCCTTTGGGAACCTTGCAATTAACTCATTAAGGGCCTGCTTAGCTTCTTCATTTTTATTCATGCGTTTCAATGTTTTGGCCAAAAACATTAGTCCATTCTTATTATAACCTGTTTTCGGAAACTCGGTGAATAAACGGGAAAAATAGGCCAATGCCTTATCGTTTTCCTTGTCCATATAAGCGATCATTCCTAGGTTGTGGATGATTCTGGCCTTTCCTGAATCAGAAAACTTCTTATCCACTAGGGTGAGAAGAATGGCCTTGGCATCTGCATACTTTCCACGGCGGTAGAGACCCATGGCCTTGTTATAAGGAGACTCTTTCTTTACAGGTTTATTTTTTTTTTGAGAGAGCGTCTTTAAGGTCCCTAGTACTTCCTGAATATATTCTTTTTGGGCCGCAACCTCTTTATTAATGGACTCTAGGGATTCGGTTTGGCTTGCCTGTGTCGTCTCTAGAATAGTTAGCTTCTCCTCTAGAGTTTTGATTCTTTCACTCATTGTCACATTAGTTGTGTGCTGGGTTTCTTCGATATTTCCTGAGAGACTATTAAGTCTATCTTCGATTCCTTGGAGACGTACCGAGAAGTCGGCGTTTAGCTTTTGTCCATCTTGCATTTGCATAGACATGTTGTTGATCATTTGTTCACGAACAATATCTTCACGAGTTTTACAGCTAGTAAAAAAACTTAATGAAATAAGAGCAGTGAGTGCCCATGACTTCTTAGATAACATAGATTTCCTTATCCTTGTTAAGAATCAGATTATATGTTTTCTAGGGCCTTTTTTCGGATAGAAATATATTCGGCCTTTTCAGAAAACTTCTGAGATAGAATAGCGTATTGTTTGGCCTTATTGAAATATTTTCTTTTATATGATGACTTGGCCTTAAGGTAATAATATTCAGCTTTACGATAGAGACCAGGGGCGAGGGTTTGAGCGTTGGCTTCTTTAGCGGCGACGAAAGCGCTTTGGGCCATTCTCATTTCTAACTTGGGGCGAGTAGTGGTTAGGCCACAGGCCCCAAGAGTTATAACTAGAAATAAGATAGAGACGGATTTAATGAAGGTTCTAAAGCTGTACTTATTCACGATCAATATTCCGTCCCTTTATAGTCAAATTACTTAGCTGTAACTACGAAGTTTGCACGTCTATTTTGTGACCATGCAGACTCGTCGTGACCAAAAGCAATTGGTCTCTCTTTACCAAAAGAGATTGTTGTAATTCTTGAGCTACTTACACCCATTGATACAAGGTATTGTTTAGCAGCTTGTGCTCTTCTTTCACCAAGAGCAAGGTTGTATTGAACTCCACCTCTTTCATCAGCATGACCTTCAATTTGAACTTCTACAGAAGGGTTCTCTTTAAGAAAGTTAGCGTTTGACTCTAGTGCGTTTCTTGTACTTGAGTTAAGTGATGAACTGTTGAAGTCGAAGTAAACAGTTGAAAGAGTTCCGGCCTTACCAGAATCAGAATCACCATTTAGTTCAAGATTCATTCCATCGCTACCCATGTCCTGATCTTCTGTTGTTACACCACTATCTGTGGCCCCTGTTCCTTTCTTGCTTTGTGAACCACAACTTGAAAGTCCAAGAGTCATAAGTAGGGTTAAAATTAGTGCCGTAAGTTTAATTGGGCGCATCCGCTTTCTCCTTTTAGTTAATAACCTATATAATTTTGAGTTATCTTAACTGTTTAATTCTATTATGGATTCTATTCAATTGATTATAAAGGAAAAAAGCTAACCATCAAGAACTAGAAAACTATACCATTACCAACAAATTTCAAATTCTTGACTAAAACACTACTGATTCGGGGTGTTGAGAATATCCAAGCTAAAATATAATAATCTTAATTTAGAAGAAAATTTTATGATTTGGATCAGTTTCTGAAACAGTTTTGCGGTTATAATCCAAACCTATGGATGCAAAGAATTTTTTAAGAAGTATTGAGCGAGAGGCCATTGTTGCGTATACCAACAAAGATGGGATTATAGAGTATGTTAACTCTAATTTTTGTAAAATATCTGGATATTCAAAAGAAGAACTTATTGGCCAGGACCATAGAATCGTAAATTCGGGTTACCACTCCTCAGACTTCTTTAAAGAACTATGGAGTACCATTCTTTCCGGTAGGGTATGGGTTGGTGAAATTTGTAATCGCGCTAAAGATGGAAGTATTTATTGGGTAAATAGTACCATTTCTCCATCTGTTGTAGATGGAGAGACTGTAGGCTTTTACGCAGTAAGGAATGATATTACTCTTCAAAAAGAGTTAGAGGCAGAAAACGCTGAATTAACTCGAATCTCTAATGAAATTCAAAAGATTGGAAATATCGGTGGTTGGTCTTTTATTTTAGATAGCAAGAAGTTTACAGTGACGGATCAGGTGATGACAATATTAGGTGTGCCTGGAAATCTTCTGCTAAAGTTAAAAGACCTTGATGATCTTGTCCCTGGGGAAAACGAATTGAAGCCCTCACAATTTTTGAGAAGGGTTATTGAGAAATCCCAGTCTGATATGCATATTTTTAAAATGATTTCATTAAGGGGAGTCGTCACTTGGATTAAAGTTACCGCTTCCATTATAAATGATGAACAAGGCAGGCCTTATAAAGTGTCTGGTATTTTTCAGGATATTAGTGATATTACCAAGGCCGAAGAGCAGGCAGAAGTCGAAAGGCGCAAGTCTATCCATGCTGCAAAGCTTGCTTCTATTGGAGAGATGTCATCTTCAGTTGTTCATGAAATGAATAATCCTATTGCTAGTATTCAGGCCAATCTACGAATGACTTTACGCTATGATGATATCAATGAAATCAAAGCTAGGCTTGAGAAAATGGAAAAGCCAGTCGATAAACTGATCAAGCTCGCCGACAATCTAAGACAGTATTCACGTGGATATAAGACCTTAAGTGAACAGAAAGTTTGTGATGTAAAATCATTGATTGAGAAAACCTTAGTATTTCTCGAACATAGGTTTAATTATTCTAATGTTGATTTGGCCTTAGAGATCGAAGAGGGATTGCAGATAAGCTGTGATGCTTCTGAAATGGAGCAAGTCATAGTAAATCTTCTTAATAACTCAATTGATTCCATTGAAAAACTACGTACTCGATGGGTGAAGATTGAGGGGACAAAATTGAAGGGCAAAGTCGTTCTGTCATTTATCGACAGTGGTGAGGGTATTCCAAAAGAAGTGAGAGATCACATTTTTGACTCCTTTTATACGACTAAAGATAGTCAAAAGGGGACAGGGCTTGGGCTTGGAATTGTTAAAGATATTTTGGAGCATCACAACGCAACTATAACTATTGACGAAGAAGACCCCAATACAAAATTCGTAATAGAATTTAACGCTGTCTAAAATTAATCCCTTTTTTTCTTATCCTAATGGCTTCGCTTCTTGATAAGATGTCGCTTAATTATACCCTTTTTATTAACTAATAAGGAGATGCTTTTGCGCTTATTGTCACGAGCCTTCAATCGCCATATTCCAGCTCTACTGTTTTTTTTCTCTATCTCTACTGTAGCAGCGCCTCGCCCATCAGGAATCATTAATCAATTACTGGAAAAAGTAACCACTAGTGCCTATTCCTTAAAGGCCGTAGAAAATACTAATCTTGCGAATCAAGTTCTCTTAGATGCGGATCTTTTTATTTTTGAACCTACTGCATTTATTCGTGGAAGTATCTCTGATCAGGATGTTGTGCCAACTTCTCCTTTCTCTCCTTCTAACTCAAAAGTTATTGAGTATGAACTTGGTGCGAGCAAGCTTTGGAGCTCAGGGATTCAATCAGATCTAACTTACCTCTATCAAGATAGTGCCACTTCATTTCCCTCGCGGGCAGACTTTATTTACCAGTCTCCAAAAATTCAACTGACTTTAACGACGAGCATCTTTCAGGATCTGATTTATAATCGCTATTCTCATTTGATGGAGAATCAAAAGCTTTCTAAGAAGGCCTCTGAATTAACCTCAAAAATTGATAAGAAAGCTGTTGTGATTCAATCTCTATTGGATTTCTCAACTCTTTTGGAGCAAGAGCAATCATTAGAGCTTCAGCAAGAAATTTGTAAGCAAACGTCGACACAAGCTAAGCACCTTAAAGTGAAGAGGCAGAGGCGTTCAGTCTCTCAAAGAGAATATCTTCTAGGTATGAAGGAGCTTACGAACTGTCTGGCCAATATTGATAATCTTGAAAAGAATTTAACAGAAGCAAAAGAGAGTTTTGAAGCGACCTATAATCTTTCTTATGGTGAGTTTAAAAATGTTGATACTGATGAACTCTTTAAGGAAGCAGAGAAACTCTACCTCTCTATGCACAAGGGAAGCGATAGCTTAGACCTAACCAATCAAGACGAAATAAAGAGTTTAGATCTACAAATTAATGCCCTCGAATCCAAGCAGGCTCAGCTTGAAGCTCAAGCTAAAACAGATCTGGCCCTTGAGGTTCGCTCGGGTCTCATGGGCATTGGGGATAGTTTTACCAACTCAAATAAAGATGTCACTGAAATGGATTATCCATTTGTTTATCTAGGTCTACGCTTAAATCTTCCACTTAAAGACCGTCAGGCCGTTGCACAAGCAAGTGCGAACCGCTATCAGCTTCAGGCAAATCGTTATCAAAGAGATCTTTTGAAGAAACAAAAAGATTTTCGTTTCAAAACATTAGAGAAAACACTTGTTACAGATTTTGAAATTTATAAGAAATACAAGAAAACCGTTTCGCTTTCTCAAAGTGTAATTAAAGAGGGAAGAAAAGATTTTCTTAATGGACGCTTAGACTTCAATGATCTTACAGAGCTCAATAAGAGTTTGATTACAGATCAAAGAACTCTTTCTTCTCATAGAATTCAATTGATTGTTCGAGTTGTAGAGTATCTCGATTTTTATCAATTCTTTGACCATTATTTAAAGTAGGCCATCGATATGAAGTTTTTAGAATTTCTCCAGAAAAATAAACTATTTGTTCACTACCTAACCATTGTTACTATCATTGTAGGTCTAGTGGTTATCCTGAATATGCAAAGGGAAGCTCGTCCCAATGTGGACTTTAATCGGGTGGCGATTTCTGCAGCTTATCCAGGTGCTTCTCCAAATGATATTGAAGAGTTGGTGATTGATCCTATAGAAGAGAAGATTGCCGAAGTTGATGGAGTTGAAGAGTATCGCTCTGTGAGTTACGTTGGAGCGGGTTCCATTTCGGTTGTCATTGATGATACCTATCCTAATCCCGCGGAGATTGTCGATGAGCTGCGAAGAAAAATTTCAGAAGTAAATGATCTTCCCGCTGAAGTTGACGACCCCATTGTTACAGAAATTAAGGCCAGTAATATTCCCGTACTTAATATTGCCATGTACGGAGATGTGAGTGCCTATGATTTCAAAATGGAGGCAGAGAAATTCAAAGATTTCCTGCAACAACAAGCTGGAGTTCAAAGTGTTGATTACTCCGGAATTGGTGATTTGCAAATTAAGATTAAGGCCGATCCGCTGAAACTAGATAAGTTTGATATCACTTTGGCCGAAGTTCTCTCTAAGCTCTCTTCATGGGTAAAGCAAAAGCCAGGTGGGCTCTTTGAGAATAACTCTCACGTGGCGAACCTTACGATTGGATATGATTTTAATGAGATCGAACAACTTCAAAACTTTGTTGTGCGCTCCAATGACTACGGACAAAAAGTTCTTCTCAGAGATATTGCCGACATAAACTTTGAGCTGGAAAGACTACAGACGGGATCAATCTTTGGTCATCAGGATGCAGTACTCTTTACAGCGGTTAAGAAGCCTTTTGATGACTCAATTCGAGTTGTGGATGGACTTGTTGATGCGATTACTGAATATCAAGGAGGGCTTCCCGCAGGGCTCAAACTTAAGATGTATGAGGATCAATCCAAGAGAATTCGCGATAAGCTTAAGATTGTAATTTCTAATGCTGCAACTGGGTTGATTTTGGTTCTTATTATTCTTTTGATCTTTCTTGATTGGCGCTCGGCCATTGTAACGTCGATCGGTATTCCGGTGGCCGTTCTTGGAGGTATCGCACTTGTATACTTCCTTGGAAATACTATGAACTCTCTTGTTGTGGTTGGGATCATTATTGTACTAGGGATGCTCGTTGATGATGCTATCGTGGTTTGTGAGAATATCTATAGTTATATTGAAAAGGGATGGCATCCGATTAAGGCCTCTGTTAAAGGAACATCAGAAATTGCACTGCCTGTAATTGCATCGGTTTTAACCACTGTCTTTGCCTTTTTACCGATTGCTTTCATGAAGGAAATTATTGGACAGTTCCTTAGGGTCATTCCAATTACAGTAATTGCCATGTTGGCGGTTTCTCTTCTGGAAGCCTTGCTTGTGCTTCCTATTCACGCGGAAGAGGTGATGAAGCCTAAGAAAGAGAAGAAAAAACACTTCTTTGATAAGTTTGAAAGGGCCTATGCGCGCTATCTTGAGTGGAGTATTTCAAAGCGATGGGTTTTATTGGCCATCATTAGTGTTTTCTTCTTTGTATCAGGTATTCAAGGAAAGAAAATCTTTGAACGCTTCAGTCTCTTTCCTGCCGAGGGCCTAAATGGACTTAGTGTACGACTTGAACTTCCGAAGAATACCCCTTTATATAAGACAAGAAATCAGGCAAGGGTGCTTTCAGCGAGACTTGAAGAAGTTTCTGAAGGAACCTTTGATAATATTTATACTAACCTTGGGCAAGTGACGACTGGGGGGAATGCTGGTTCTCGCCAATTTGGTGCTCACCTGGCCATGGTGAATGTGTCATTTACCTCAGATCCGGATTTCATCTATAAAGAAAAGAGAATCGTTGCCAAGATCAATAAAACGGTTAAAGAATTTCAAGAAGAAACCGGTCTAAAAGTGAGTATGACTATTGATCGCCCAGGGCCACCTATTGGTAAGCCTATTCAATTCCAGATTACCTCTCGTGATTTTGAATTTGGAAATGGAATTGTTGAGCAGATCAAAGCTGAGCTTAGTAAAATAGAAGGAGTCCATTCTCTCGTTACAGATCTCGATGGAGATAATGCTCGCTATAGATTAGAAGTCGATAATGAATTGGCCGTTGCCGAAGGTGTTGATCCTTCCGTTATCTCAAGGACAATTTTTGCTTCTTCTACGGGAATTGTAGGTGAAGAAATACTTAAGAATAATGAAAAAGTAGAGATACTCTTAACTCTTGCTGATGCAAAAGATTCACCAGTTGATAATATTACAAAGCTTAAGGTCAGAAATAATAATGGTCAGGCGGTTCCTCTTACTTCTTTTGTTAAGGTCATACGCGAAAATGGACCTAGCTCTATTCAGCGCTTTAACGGGATCAGAACCATTACTCTCTTTGGTGAAGTAAATGATGATGTGATTACTGGGAAAGAGGCCAATGTTCGAATTACTCCATTTATTGACCAGCTCAAGAAAGAACATAAGAACCTACGCATCCAAGTTGGTGGGGGAGAGAAGGATCGAATGAACGCTGTAAGCGATACGATGAGACTATATCTTCTTGCGATTGTACTGATCTTTATGGTGATTTCTCTGACATTCCAGTCCGTAATTTATCCCTTCCTTGTTCTTACGGCGATTCCAATGGGACTGAGTGGAGTGATTTGGTCTCTCGTTCTTCACGGTAAGAGTTTGTCGATTATGGGAATTATTGGGATTGTAGGGCTCTCAGGGGTTGTTGTGAATGTTTCCATTATTTTTCTTAAGTTTATCCAAGATAACCTTCATGAAGGAAAAGACTTTCACGACTCCATTATTGAGGCCGGAGTAACAAGGCTTCGTCCTATTACTATGACGACGCTCTCGACATTGATTGGACTTCTTCCGACCATTTATGGGGTTGGTGGAGTTGATACATTTGTTCAACCCATTGCTCTTGTTCTTGGGTGGGGACTCTTTGTGGCGACAACTCTTACAATCTTCTTCTTACCTGCGATTATGAGCTTCTTTGGCTTCCTTTCTAATATTGAAAAGAAGCACTTAGAAGAAGAGAGAATCATTAACGAAGGTATTAGCTAAAAGAATTATACGGGCAGGATCATTCCGACCTGCCCGCCAAGGATTTTGTGCTCACTTGATTCAAGATTCTTGGCATAGAATTCACCGCTATAGAGCTCAACAATTCTTTTCATAATGACTGAGCCGAGCCCAATACTAATTCTTTGCTGTGAATTACTTCGAGAACGATCATCGCGTGAATATTTTTTCACACCAAAAGTTTCAAGATTTGAGGGATGAAAACCTGGGCCATCATCACTGACTTCTATTTTTATTCTGCCATCTTCTTCTTGAATAACTTCAACGCAAACTTTGGACTGAGCAAAGCTAAAGGCGTTATCTAAAACATTGCGAAAGAGACGAGAAGCGAGAACTTCATCCATATGAACTTTGAGTTTAAGACTCTGATTGTTTTGATAATGAAAATCAATATGAGGATAGAGGCGTTTTATATTATAGGCACTAGATTCAATAAGGTCTTCGAGATCAAGTTCAATATCATCTTGTCGATAACTAGGCTCTTCAATTCTCCCGAGAAAGAGGAGGTCATCTACTAACCTTGTCATATATTCAATTTCTACCTGACAGGTATTGAAAACCTCTGCTTTTTTCTCAGCACTTAGTTTATCTTCTTTAGTTTGTACAATTTCGATATAGTTTCTAACTGAGGCCAAAGGGGTTCTGATATCATGGGCAAGCTCCCCAAGAAGTACTCTTCTCGTACTCTCGGCTTCACGCAATTTTCCTACAAGTTCTTCAATCTCATCGGCCATAATATTAAAATTCTTCATAGCCAGACCAAAGTCATCAATCGTCTCTACTGGCATTCTCGACTTTAAATCACCTTTTCTAATATTATTGAGAACATTTTCAATTTCTTGCGTCCTCTTTTTGAAGTGGTTGTAGATGATGAAGAAGGTGAGTCCAACACCTAGCGCGATTCCGATGACTTCCACAATTATGATTCTAATAAGAAGCCATGTGTGCTTCTCAGGAGGTTCACCGCTCCAGCTTTGAATAATTAACCTTTGTTTGGGTTCTCCACTTAGTAGAACTTCCTTTGTTTCAAAAGGATGATCACTGCTTGATCTGCCTAGGTGACTGACTGATGTAATGACATTATTTCTATCATCCTTAAGTGTAATACTTTTGGTCATTCGTCTTATAAGGCGATTTTTCTTTAGCAGTTGAATACTTTGCGCTCTTTTTTCCGGAGCAATGCTATCAATGATTTCTGTATATTCTGAAACATCGTAGTTACTATCGTGCTTTGCTCTCTCGGAAACAATGACCAAATGATTGAGATAGAAGGCAAGAATAAATCCAGCAATACAGATAACGAGGGCCAAGGAAGTGTAGCGGCGAAATAGTTTTGATTTTATAACGTTCATACAGTTACGAGCCTATAGCCTATGCCGTATTCAGAAGCAATCTGAATGGTTGTGACATCGGCCTTTCTAAGTTTTGAGCGAATATGGCTGATATGAGAGTCAATCGTGCGATCACTTATGTCGATATCATGACCGGCCTTTTCGATAATCGATTCACGACTAATGACTGCACCTTCACGCTCACACATAATTTTTATGATTTCAAATTCTCGACGGTTGAACTTTATTGGAGATCCTTTATAGGTAACAACGCGCTCTTCTAGTGCTAGGACAAGCTCTCCGACTTTGAGCTGTGGCCCAACTCCCTTTGGTCCTTGAATTTGAACTTTAATACGGGCCAAAAGCTCACGATTAGAAAATGGCTTTCTTACATAGTCATTGGCGCCATTGGTGAGACCTTCAACAACGGACTCTTCATCGGCCTGGGCCGTAAGAATAACGACGGGGATATTAGATCCCTTTGTGCGCAGGTGCTTACAAAAATCCATCCCATTACCATCGGGAAGGCCGAGATCAAGAACCACAAGGTCAAAGGACTTCTTTTCTTCTTCTAGTCTTGCACTTGCTAAGTCACGAGCACGAATGACTTCAAAGTTTTCAAGCTCTAAAAAAAGCTGGAGTCCATCTCCTAATATGGGGTCATCTTCAACTAAGAGGATTCTCTTCATGCTCATATTCCTTTTTTCTTATTCATTATAGCGACTCAAACCTCTTATGGGTTGAATAACTTTATTATGGTCTTTGAATGTTGAATAAATATGGAATAGAGGTTTTGCCGTGATTTTAGCTACTTACAGTAACCCTGTAAAGTACTTGAGCATTTTGGTCGATAAGTAATTATAGTTTAAATAATGAGGGTGAAGTGAGAAAAGAACTGTCTCAGAATTACGGCATTTCCCTAATGGATGATGCTCTTACGTATAAGAAGTTAAAATTTAACTTTCGAAAAAACAAGGAGCAAGATCATACTGAGCTACTGGATCAAAGTGCCGAATCATTTAATTATGAAGACTGTAAAGATGAGTATTGGAACCCTGAGAAGTTTTCACTTTTGTATGGAACACCTCTTTGGGATCAAGCATCTGAATCTGAAAGAATACTTTTAAACCAACTCTACTGGGTGGCCTACTATTGCCAAATTATCTCGGCCGAAATTGCTACCATTTATTTTAATCAAACGGCGGCTGCAGGACTCTATGGTATTGAAGACTTTAGAACAGTCTGTGAAACACTAGATTTTGAGTCTATGCAGGAGCGTGCCCATATTAATGCCTTTAAAAAAATATCTGAGGAAGTCGAAATTGCGCTTTTCGGAAAGCGTATTTTTTCTTTTTCAATGAGGCCTTATTATTATGAAACAATGATCTTCCAAAATACCAATCTGTTAAAGAGATTTTGGAAACGTTTGCAACTACAAACTTATGGGCTCTTAAGCTCTGGAAATGCTTTTATTGCTTGTCAGTATTTAACTGTACGTGGACTTAGAACACTTAATGGAAAGATCATTCAGCACCAATTAAGTGAATTCTATAATCAAATGAGCCCAGAAGAGCAAAAGGGAGCTCCTGTTCCTAGTGCTATTAGTTATTTTCACTTTATGGATGAATCCTATCATTTTAATAGTTCAAATATTATTGGAACGGATATTTTAAAGCTTTTAAAAACTCCTAAACCTTTAGAGCGAAAAATTGCACAAATGGGGATAAAAGGAACTTTAAAGGATCATGCTAACTTTTCAACGATGGTTAATGGCATCTTTTGGTATGACCCTGCAACATTTCAAGCTGCCTATCAAGTCATGAGGTCTAAGATCTTTAACTTCAGTCATGCTGATGCCTTAAATATGATGGAGAAATGTTTCTGTAAAGAAAATGAAGGCGTGCATGAGAGTTTTAAAACCCATCAAACGGCCCTTCATAGTTATAAAACCTACCTCGATGGAATTGATTACTTAGATGAAGATACATTGCAGGGAGGAAAGATGAAGGAATCTTCTATCGAAAAGTACCTTGAGCAGAATCACAATGAATTTGAACGCTTTAAAAAGAAGGCAGCCTAATGAGTAATAAATGTCCTTTGACGATTTCAAATACAGGTCAAACCCTTGAAGTAAATGAGAACTCAGAGCTTAGTAAAGAACTTGACGCCACTAATAGTCCGATTCTCTTTGGCTGTAGAACAGGGATTTGTGGAACTTGTCTTCTTATTGTTGAAGAGGGAAAGGAAAATACCAATGAAGCCAGCGCAGACGAATTAGAATTCTTAGAGATCGTCTCAGATGATTCCAATGCACGCTTGGGTTGTATGCTCAAGTGTAGTGGTCCTGTAAAAGTAAAGTATATCGGGAAGTAATAAAATGCTGAGCTTTAAAGACTATTGGTATATTGCTTGTGAGACCAAAGACCTCGGAAAAGATAAGGTTCTCGCTCGCAAAATATTAGACGAGTGGATTGTGCTCTTTCGAGATGAAAATGGAAGTCCTCGTGCCTTTCAAGATCGTTGTATTCACAGAAACTCGCAACTCTCAAAGGGCTGGGTTAAAAATGGCCAGCTTCAGTGCTCCTATCATGGCTGGATTTTTCAGGGAGATGGAAAACTAACTAAGATTCCTTCTGAAGGGGCCAATCAAAAGAAAGTGGGCAATCGCTGTGCTGTTACTTATGAAACACTCGAGCAAGAAGGATTTATTTTTGTACGCTTAAATAATAATCCCGATAATCAAACCACACCTTTTAAATCACCTCACTGGGGAAATAAGAATTTTCAAACGGTGCGACTCTTTAATAAATTTAATAACTCAGTTATAAACTGCGCAGAAAATTATATCGATGTTCCTCATACCGTCTTTGTCCACGATAAAATTTTTCGCGATGCCCTTGATGAAGAAATCAACTGCATCGTGCATCGGAAAGACGGTATGGTGGAAATCGAATATCTTGGAGAATCGGATAATTTGGGCTGGTTTTCGTGGTTTCTCAACCCTAGAAAAGTACCTATTGTTCATATTGATAGCTACTATGCACCTAATATTACCAGTGTGAAGTATATTATTGATAAGAAAGAATTCTATATCACAAGCCAGTCTATTCCGGTCTCAGAGTTTGAAACATGGGTGTGGACTGATCTCACTTATAATTTCGGAAATCCACTCATTAACTATTTGGCCCGACCCATCGTGGGTTACCAAGGCCAAAGTGTTATTGATCAAGATATTGTAGTTCTCGATAATCAATCACAAGTAATTAAAAAGTATGGAGAGAATTTCTCTAATGCCACTGCCGATGTTGTGCATGTTCTTATCGAATCACTTTATAATGCGATTAAAGAAGGAAAGAATCCAAAAGATGTAGCAGAAAAGAGAGTTGAGGTTAAGTTTTGGATATAAGACTGGTCATTGAACTTGCCATTTTCGCTCTTCTTATGTTTTGGCACTTATCCAATCAAGGACGACGTCTTAAGTTTTTAGCGCGCTCTCTTGATGACAATATAATAGATACTCTTTCTTTAGGCATTCAAGGTCTCCTCGTTCCACTCTTACAATTCCTAATGATTTTTTATGCCTTTGATTTCTTCTTCCCAGACTTGAGAAGCTCTATCGCTATTCCCAATTGGGCCGGCTTTCTTATTAACTTCGTCTTTGTCGATTTCCTCTATTATCTCGTTCATCGAAGCATGCATTCTAATCTTATGTGGGGCCTTCATCTCTTGCACCATAGTGCCAAGGAGATGGATATCGTTGTCAGCTCGCGCAATACAGTATGGACCTCATTCTTCTTTCCTTACCTCTGGTTTAATAGCTTCTTTGTCTTTGCTTTAGAAAATAAAGGTGGCTATATTCTTGCGATTTCTATGACAGGAATGCTTGATCTTTGGCGCCACTCTTATTTAACGATCAATCCAAATACCAAGCTCTATGAATTAGTTTCTCTAGTTCTTCATACGCCTATTCATCATGCCTGGCACCATAGTCGCTCGCAAAGTCGTGTGAATTTTGGTGCTAATCTCTGCATTTGGGATCGCCTCTTTGGAACCTATAAGCATGCTCACGAATTTCCAAAAGATCTTGGTTTTGATGTAAAAAGCGACCTTAAGACGAAACTTTTTCTCCCTCTACGATTGCAAAGGGAGAATCAATGACGATTAAAAGTAAGATTTTCAATCTCTTTCCTACTGTGCATATCCTCTTAATCTTGGGGTCTTTCTACGGTTTCGTAAAAAATCCTATGCTCGCAAGCTTTGCCCTAATTTTCTTTTTCATCTACCTCTTTCCTTTAATTACTTTTAGAATCCTTACTTTCTTCTATCCCATTAGAGAAGAGGTGAGTGATATTTTTAGTGGTGATTTCTCTCCTTGGTGGGCCGGACATCAGATTCAATTACTCTTTATGGCCATTCCTCGACTTGAGTCCGTTTTGATTATGGTTCCTGGTCTCTATTCTATTTGGCTTAGGGCCTGGGGATCAAAAGTAGGTAAGGGAGTTTATTGGACACCTGGAGTTACTAACTATGATCGCAACCTCCTAGAGATTGGCGATGGAGTCATTTTTGGAGAGCGAGCGACGACTGTTTGTCATGTGATTTCGCCAAAAGATGGAAAAGGCCTTCTTAAAATTGCAAAAATTAAAATTAGTAATCAGTGCTTTATAGGTGCTGGAAGTGTTTTGAGTCCCGGTGTGCAAATGGATGATAAGTGCTTTGTAAAAGCAGGGGCCCATGTCTATCCGGATACTCATATTTTTAAGGGTGGATTTAAAGGAAAGATTGTCACTGATGATTAAACTACTGAGCACTTTTGTAATATTTGGCTTCAAACTCTTTGCCAAGAGAAGATACGATGCGTTTATCAGAGATCTAAAAGATCCTGAGGGCACACAATTAAAACTAAAAGCTCAGCTAAAGAAAAAGTATCTCAAATCAGAGCGATACAATCATACACAAATTGATTTTGAGGCCTTGGAAACTCATAACTATAATGAGTTGATTGCCGTCACCTCTATTGAAGATGTCTGCTCGGACAAAATTGTCTGCTATGAAGAAACTTCTGGAAGCTCTGGGATAAAGAAGAAGATTCCCTACACGCGAGAGCTTCTCAACTCCTTTAGCTCCATGTTCATTCTTTGGGCCTATGATATTTTAAAGGGCGTTCGTTTTGAGAGTTATCAATTCTATTTCTCTATTAGTCCGCAATTCACTGATTCTAGCAATGGCCTAGAAGATGATAGTGAATACCTGGGGCCATTTCTTTCATTCTTTATATCGCCCTTTATTGTTCAGTTAAAAGGGGCAAAGTCCATTCGAAATTCAGATGAATTCTTAATGAAGTTGGCGCTTACTCTTGTTTCTAATCGAAAGTTAGAAGTTATTTCCATTTGGTCACCGACTTTTCTCTTGAGTCTATTAGATTTTATAAAAGAGAATGAGGCCGATTTTATGAAGGTTCTTGCACTTGGAGAGTATGAAGATTTAAAATTTAAGGCCTATAGGCTAGAGTCGGTCTCTACAAATGATCTCTTCCCAAATCTCAAGTTTGTCTCTTCATGGGGCAGTGCCACGGCCAAGTCTAATTTTGATAAGCTCTCTGCAAGACTACCTAAGGGCGTGACTATGCAAAAGAAGGGATTGCTTGCCACCGAAGCGCCAATGACCATACCACTCTTAGGCCATCCAGGTGGGGTACCTTTGATTTCAGAGGTTTTCTTTGAATTTCTTGATCCTAATGGAGCTGTAAAGTACTTATGGGAGATCAAAGAAGGAATAGACTACGAGCTAATCCTCTCACAAAAAGGAGGCCTTTATCGCTACCCTATGAAAGACCTCGTACATGTAGTGGGTTATATTGAGAAAACTCCTCTTCTTGATTTTAAAGGCCGTAGCTCACAAACGAGTGACTTGGTGGGAGAGAAAATTCACGAAAGTGAAGCCTTTAAGGCGCTGGAGGGTCATGCTGTGGCCCTTATCGCTTCCGTTGAAGAGTTGCGCTACTTTATTCTTGCTGATCAGAACTTTAAGAACGAGGAGCTGGAGGCCATTGATAAACATTTAAGGGAAAATCCTCACTATCATAATGCTAGAGAACTTAAGCAGTTAAAAGAGCTTAAAGTGATTAAATGCGATAATCCACTCGATAGAGTTCGAGACTATCACCAGAAAATACTAGGTATTAACTTAGGTGATATCAAAGACAGTGTTCTTATATATAGAGAAGGTGACGCTTTTATTAAGCAGCTTCTTTAGACCACTCACTGGCTTCAAGCTTATTAATATAGCTAATATACTTAACGATGGGCCGATCCACTTGAAGGAATGCCTCTGTGTTAAAGCGAATATTATCGTAAACCTGTCCATCTTCACCTTGAAGCATTTTAAAAAAGGCCTTGGTTAGACTCAACTTAAACCAACTCTTAAGAGGACCAAATATCCCTTTGCCTTTTTTATTAACATAGACAGGGCGTACGACGACCTTTCCAATTTCATGCTGAGAATAGGAAAAGAACATATGAAGTTGAGGCATTTTAATTAAGTTGAGAAACTTGGAGTCTTTCATCATCGTGAGACTAGCAAGACAGCCATCAGCATACTTCATGGAATAGGAATAGCTCTGACCAAATAGGAAAGAGCCCATTTTCTCTTTGAGATTAGAGTTCGTAAAATTACCCTGTAGCCCAATCTCAATATGGTTAGGGCGTGTATTGACGATATCCACATCCATGCTGATATTGATTCTATGTACAGTGCTTAAGTGCTGAGGATCAATTCCATTAATCATTGTGATATGAAAGTGGCATTTTCTAAAGAAGATATCATCGACCTTGTAACAAAGTTCATCGTCAGAAAGCCCTTCTAGAGCGGGCACTTCAAGTAATTCTTCATCAGTATGGGCCTGAGGGTAAACCCAAATTAATCCATACTTTTCTTTGGTGGCATAGGAGTTAAGGCGAAGCTTCTTAGGAGGATCTTCACCGCAGGGGATATCGACACAAGTTCCACTTGAATCAAATTTCCAGTGATGAAAGAAGCAACGAATATTTTCTCCTATCACTTTTCCAAGACTAAGATCCACTCCCATGTGAGGGCAAAATCCATCAAGGCAAAAAACCTTGCCCGTTTGCGCTCTATAGATAACCAGTTTTTGACCGTTTAAAAGAATAGATTTCTTATCACCGATTTTTAAATCAGTGGATTTAAGAGTGGAGTACCATCCCTTAGTAATAATATCCCAGTTGTTGAAAATCTTATGCTTTCTCAACGGCTGAGTATTTTGATTAAGTAATTCATTCTTCATATCATCGGATTTCATATAGTGATAAAATCGGTATATTCCAGTAAATTCTTTATTAATGGTGAGTGATATGGGGCTAAAAAATAGTCGTGATGATCGAAAGAAAGTGATTAATGAATTTCTGCCTGATCGTTTTGAAAACTACGAGGACTATTTCTATTATTTACACTTAAATAAGAATGTTCGCCTTATGCATTTGATTGGAATGATAGGAGGATTACTCATTCTTCCTTATGCACTTTATACTTTGAAATGGTGGACTTTTATTGTCTACTTTGTGCTCTTTTATGGATTTGGATATATTAGTCACTGGATATTTGATGGGGTGGTCTCTCGTACCGCGGCCGAAGCACCATGGAAGTCTTTTATCTATGCTACGAAAATTAACCTTCTGTGCTTAAGGCCTAAATATGTAAAAGGCCTGGATCAGGCCTTTTATGAGAAATATCCTTTTGTGAAAGAAGTCTTTGATCAAGAACCTTAGAAACAGGCCGCCATTTGCTCAGTACTAAAGGCCTGAAGATAACCAAGGGATTCAAGCTCTTCAATAATGGAATTGGCCCCTGATTTCTTCATGAGTCTTTTAAGAACGGCCAGCTTTTGAGTCGTATCAGCATGGGCGTTAAGTTGCTCAAAGGCCACCACTCTATTTTCATGACTTAGCCCAGATGTCATAGACTCGAGTCTGGTCATGATACCAACGGGACCAACTTGAACCATTTGAAAGAAAGAGACAAGTGAGCTCATGATATATTCGCGCTCTTCCTTGGTTAGGCCATCTTCTTCAAAGAGAATGACGCCTGATCCGTGGTGAACCACTTCATCATCAAGAATAGATTTAAGATCTGCCTTAAGGGATTGGGTTTGACACTTATCGGCCATCGCCGAATAGTGATCAAGACCCCATCCTTCAAGGAGAATTTGAATCATAAAGACCAATGACTTCTTAGGAGCTTTCTCAATCATTTGAGAGAGAAAACTGAGAAAGCAATTATCAGAAATATCATCGGCAAGATTTTGATTATAGTATTTTTCAATAAGTTTAAAGTGACGGGCTTCATCTCCTGTAAAACTCCCGTAGAGAACGCGCTCATCCATTGTTTCACTTAGAAGAGTCATTTTTGATCCATAAGCAATTCCGGATTTTTCAATATGATAGGCCTCGCGAATACGATCTTGAGAGAGATCAGTAAGGAGAATTCTTTTTTCTGTCTCAGAGAGTTCATTAAAGAGATCAACGCTTTCTAATCCAAAACTATCTGCTCCCCAGTGGATGGCGTTTTCACAAACTTCACCTTTGAAGCGCTTAGCAAGAATACGATTGAGCTTTTGATTACGTCTTTGATGGATTTCACCAAGGGCAAAATTAAAATCATACGTTCGCATGTTGGGCCTTCTTTGTGATGAGTTTCTTATATGCCTTCTTGAATATTTTCATAAGGAAGTTAAAAGGCATGGCCTTTCTTAGGAAGTAAAAGCTTACAGCATCTGAACCCACGTAAACACGTGAAGGAGCACTCTTGCTTTCAATTAGAGAGACGACACGTTTAGACACATTGGTTAGAGGAATCTCTTTGGAATCAGCAAATTTCTTCATCATTTCTTTGAGATTATCTTCTTGGGCCTTATAAATACTTTCTTTATCTTCTAGAGATGACCACGAAATATTCTTCATGAAATTTGTACGATGACGACCTGGGCATACTGTTGTGATATCAATTCCTAGAGGGGAGAGTTCGTAGTGAAGACCTTCAACGAGCCCCTCAAGAGCATGCTTTGAGGCAGAGTAAGAAGCGGAAAGTGGCATTCCCACCTGTCCTAGCATGGAAGAAATATTGATGATTTTATTTGTATTGGGGTGAAGCATTCCCTTTGTCTTGCGAAGAAAGGGAAGGAAGGTTTGAATCATAAAAGCAGTAGCAAAGAAATTGACTTCCATTTGATCGCGAAGCTCTTTTTCACTAGTTAGTTCAAGGGCACCATAATGACCAAGACCTGCATTGTTAATGAGAATATTAAGTTCTCCATCAAGCTCTGAATCAACATAGGAAGCCACAGCATCACGTTCACTGGCATCGGTAATATCAAGGGAGAGAACTTTGAGATTCTCATGATTTAAGTTCTTAAAGGCATGGTCACGATTATCGGCATTACGCATAGTCGCGATGACAAAATTATTCTTGTCTTCAAGTAAGCGTAGAGCGATATCTTGGCCAAAGCCTGTTGAACATCCCGTTACCAGTATTTTTCTCATAACGACTGTTTCCCTGAGATAATAGGAAGGGCCGCCACTTTCATGACTTTCTTTTTCTTTGGCATGAGAGATTTCTTAATAATCTTATATTGGTACTTAAGAGGCATAGTAAGAGTCATCTCTGCGATACAACAAAGCTCATCACCTTGTTGCCAATTCTTATTTTTCTTTGCGAAGTAGGCAATACGTTCATTTGCGTCAATCATCTCCTGTGAAATAGGAGCGATACACTCTTTTAGAGAATCTTTTTCTTTGTCTTTGAAAGATATGATTCCAAGTTCAGAGATATAATCTTCTGGATAGAGTTCACGGGCAAAGGAGTCCATAATTTCTTGGTGTCGATTATCCATTTCACGCTCAAAGCGTGGATAGTGATTGGAGAAGTTATTCGCCATAAGTAGGTAAGTCTTAAATCCTTTTGAGATTAAGAACCAGTATAGTGGTTTAAAAGGATTGCGCAGCTTTTTAAGGAAGAGATACTTAAGGAAGGCGACCCCAAGAGTTCCTTGTCCCCAGAATTCTTTTTCAATAATGGTATCGCCACTGAAAACACCAACGTGACCATTTACATTGAGTTCAACGATTGTGGAGAAGCCGCGAATTTTATGCTCTTTCTTATCAAAGAGAACAAATACTGCATCTTTTTGATCCAGATCGATCTTAAATTGCTTTTCACTCACATTATTATAGTAGCGACGAAAGACGTGAAACATATCGATGATTTGATCGTTAGTGAGTTCAGAGATACGTAGGGTTTTGTAGTAGAGTTTATTTGCCATGATTCGCTCCTGCTTTAACATCTGAACTATTAAGTAATGTAATGATAAAATTTAATTGCTGAGGGTCCATTCCATCTTGTGCACGTTTAACACCGTAGCCCCAGTCACATGTCTGTTGTTTTTCAGCATGCTGAATAAAGCGAATGATAGGAAAGTCTTCTTTGATAGGTGTCTTGAATTTAAAATTGATCGTCTTAAATACTTCCGTGTCGCCCTTGGCGAAGTAGTTTCCAACAATTCGAGTCGCGCGAAGAACGATAGCATTGAAGACTTTACCAAGGATACCGTCACGCTTCTTTGTCATAAGAATCGTCTGGCCTTCTGCTTGCCCTTTTTCATTAGAGCGAATGGCAAACATAATATAGAAATGAAGAAAATCAGGACCCAGAGTAACTGTTCCTGTGGTCGCATTGTGATAGCACAGAGAGTAGGTAAGAGGGCCATTATAAAACATTCCAATAAAGCGCGTGAGTAGTGAGCTCTTTGGAACGCGAGTGGTATTAGAAAATTCAATGGTGTTGGAATCAATCACATTGGGCTCAAGCTTGAGATCAACAGGAAGCTTGTGAACGCTCGCAAAATGGTGAGCGTCAATAGCGTTGATCATCATCACGTTGGGATGACATTCTTTAATATAGGGTTTTCCAAGCATGGAATCGGTTTCCATATCTTTTAGCTCAGGTGCGTAGGGAAGACCTCTTTTTGGAGAGTCACCTGTCCAAATCCAGATCAGTCCGAACTTTTCTTCAATAGGGTAAGTCTTAACTTTTGCACTGACGTTCTTTGCGTGTTTGCGACAGGGGATATCGTTGAGTTCACCTGATTCAGAAAATTTCCAGTGGTGAAAGAAGCATCGAAGCTCATTTCCTTCCACTTTTCCTTCGGCCAAGTGAGCGCCCATGTGAGGACAGAAAGCATCAAAAGCACGGACCACGCCGTCGTTACCTCTAAAGATGGCAAGCTTCTTCCCCATAATCTCGGCATGCTTTACTTTGCCTTTTTTTAGATCACTTGATTGGAGGGCCCAATACCATCCTTCGATTATGGCCTTGGTATTGTTGAAAACCTGCGGATTCTCTAATGAGTTACTCATAGCATGTCCTTAGTGTTCGTTCTTTAGACACCTGCTCAAAATACAGACGCCCTAAGTACTTAATTTATATGTACTTTAAGTTACTTTTCTGAATAATTTGCAAGGTTCAGGCCAATGAGGGGCTATGTTGAATGGAAGAGAATTTATTATGGATATTTATGAATGAAGAAAGAACAAGACCAAGCAATTCTTCTTGGAAAGAGTGCTTGGTCCATATTGGGTCTTTAGAAATTGATTACATCTTTTTCAGGATTGTATGATCTGAACCTGCACCGATGAATATGAGTCTCGTGAGCTTTGAAGAAGTATAATCCATATTTTGAAAGATAAAATATCCTCCATCTCCGTCAGAGTCTTCACAATTTAGAATACCGATAACTTTATTTTCATCATATGTACCATTTGAAATTGCGGCCAAAGTCATTTTAATTTCTTGATTCATATTAGGGATCTCTGAAACCTCTTCACAATGTGAAAGAACATTGGTGGTCATATATGAGCTTTTTGAGAAAGAGATAATATTTTTACGGAACGAATTATATTTCTTGTCTGTTAAGGCGTCATCGACATTTTTATATGTGAGGTAATTTCCTTCAAAAGATCTTTCAATATTTTGCCCAGCATAAGTTTGAATTGTGAATAATAGGGCCACGAGTGAGATAAGTTTTGTTTTCAAAATTCTACCTTTGTTGAGTTAAGTGTTTTTATTAGTGTATTAGGAAAAAATGATTCTTATGAGTGTGGTTGTACTTTTTTTAGAGATGTTTTGTATTTATACAATTATGAATGAAACCCTTACCTCCAAGGAAGTGAGAGGTAAGGGCCGCTAGAAAAAGCATCGTCAAAACCGGTGTACTCTTAAGTGGGGAAGCTTTTCTTTTCATACACAGACCTCCGTGGTCAGGATTTCGGCGAGTGATCTAGGCGGCATTGCCTTGTTCGTTGTTAAATTTAGTATAAGAGCGAAGCGTTGCTAGAATATGGAAGAGACGAGAAAGTCGTATTTTTACCCTGTTTTCAAATAGTTCGTGGCCTTATAATAGAAGATATCGAGGAAATATTTATGGGCCTAGATTGGATTTACGATCATCCTTTTACCAGTACTTTAATTTGCGCAGCTATAGAGTTGTGGATTTGTCATCGCTTATTTGAGCGCTTCTTTCTTTATAAGGGAATAGGACGTCTAAAAAAACGTGAACTCAAGGTTTTACAAAACCTCAGACAAACGAAGGCCGTTCGTTGTGTAGCGACTATGGGGAAGTGGCGCTTATACTTTCTTCAAATTGCACTTGTTATTGCTACAGTGACCATTTTTTACTTTGGAAAGGGGAGACTTCATGATTTCTTTGTGGTGGAGAGGACACCACAACAAATCGGAAAGGTTCATAAGGTTGAAGCGACTTTGCAAAAGGGAAGCCGTGGCAGTAGTTACTATGTCTATGACCATCTGGTGGAGCATCAAGGAAAATTTAAGAAGAAGTTTCAAGTCATTCGCTCGCGCACAAGGAGAAAGGTCGGAGATGATTTTGGATTTCATGAGGATGGAGCGAGGTGGATAGAGCATACGAACAAGCAGCATATCTTGCTAATTGGAATTTTTCTTCCGTTTGCCGTGTTCATACTCTACTTTGCCTCTTTCTTTTGCACGATCTATCCTCAGGTGAAAAAAGCAGTAAAGCGCGCTCGACCTTTAGGTGAGGTGACGATTCTCGCGACGCATAGGCAGCGAATCAAAAATGGCTGGAATGTGTATATGTGGTTTCTCTTTGAGGATATTCTCTATAGCATTACCCTTGATGGCCTAAATAAGAAGAGCGCGATTAAGATGGAAGATTTGGAAGGGGAGAGGATTGCTGTTTATGAGTTGAGGCCAAGCTTTCCGGGCTTTTCTCCACGCAAGTATTTGAGCAAAATTGGTCTGAGCCCCCAGCAGCAACTCAAGGCCAAGTTTCTGGCCTTTGATCGCGACAGTGTCTTATGAAAGGAGAAGATATGAAGTTAGGCTATAATCTTTTGTATGTAAGTGATGTCTCGGCGACGATGGATTTTTATAATAAGGCCTTTAGTTTGGAAAAAGGTTTTTTACATCCAGAAGGTGATTATGGGGAAATGGTCACAGGAGAGACAAAATTAGGGTTTGTAAGTCATAAACTTGCTGGCTCTCATGGTTTTTCTTATAGAGAGCAAACAACTTCTGAGCTTCCTTCTTTTGAGATTGGGTTTGTCACTGATGATGTAGATAAGGCATTTAAAAAAGCTATAGAAAACGGTGCGACTTCAATTAAAGAGCCTGAAATGAAGCCTTGGGGTCAGAGTGTTTCTTACGTTCGTGATAATAATGGCTTTCTAATTGAAATTTGCTCACCCATAGGCTGATCTAAAAAAAGGGATGTCCCTAAAGCTAGCCCTTTTATTTTATAAAAGGACTTAGCTTTTCTTGCGACAAGGGCACTATTTTACTTTCGTAATTTTAACTTTGGCAAAAGGCATGGCCAGTCCCGGGATATGATCCAGTGAGGAGATGGCCTCTATTGGTGTAGTCTCAGCATTATCGCCACTGAAGTTTCCAGCAAAGTCTCCTTCTTCGGTTCCTGCGTTAATGGCCGTGAGCTCAAGCTCGACGGATTCAATGAAGGAGCCATCGACAAAGATATCGAGGGAGTCAACGCCTACGACCCAGTCAGGACTTGGTGCAATCATGGTGGCAAAGGAGATGAGGTCGTGGTCTTTATCAAGAGTGATTTGAAAAGTGACATCATCGATTCCATCACGAATTGGCCATAGGGCGGCGCCAAGAGTTTGATCAAGGGTGTGGCCTTCAAGACGAGCGGCGTCGATATCGGTGATGAGGGATTGGGTGCGTCCACGCTCGGCGAGAAGCTCAAAACCTGCTGAGGCGACTTTCCCAAGTTCAAACATTTTATAGTTTTCATTGTGCGATACCGCGAGGATCGGGGAGAAGTGAGCATTAGCGGGGAAGGAGACATGATCGGCCTGATTCCAGAGGTTCGTGAATACGATTTCGTAGGTGGCGCTCTCTGCCGCGAGGGCACTGTTACTTAGGCCAAAGATTTGCGCCGCGAGGGCAATGGTGCTGATGACTTTCTTGGTTTTTGTAATGAACATATCGAATCTCCATATGGTTTGTGGTGACTTGTGTTTACCTAGGAGTAATGTAGGGGAGCTTAGGAGATAGGTAAAATGAAACAATCGCATACTAGGTATTCGACTGGGCTATATCATAAGGAAAAGCCCGACAATCAAACAATAGCTTTATAATGCTAACCCCCCATGATAAAATAACCTTTCTAAAAGTTCTCAATGTGGGGGTGTCCTGGTTTCGACGGGGCGAACTGAGGAGCTTTCGGGCGTGCCTGGGTTGATCGACCGGCCCAGTAAAAAGTCGATCAAACTATGAATGCAGATTCTTTTGAACCTGCTGCTATGGCCGCTTAATTAGCGATACCATGCATGAGGCGCTAGCGCCAAGAAACAGAAGCTAGCAAAGCTGGTGTTGGAGCAGTCGAAACTCCATCCAAGGAAACCGGGACTCTTTGTAAAAAATCCACCGGGGTTTGTCGCTAGCACGTAAAGCGGACAGTCTTGTCAGCTGACCATAACCGCTGACTACGCACGTAGGCCGGGTTTCAACGTTGTTCCGGACGCGGGTTCGATTCCCGCCACCTCCACCATCGGATTTCGATGGTGGACCCCTTCTTCCCTTAAACATTTTTTAAATCAGCTACTTAATTACGGTTACTTGCGATTCGTTGGGCGAATTAAACCTGCCTAGAATTGCCCCAAGTTGCCCCGAGGTGGCTATTTGTGGCTATTTTTTGGCTATCCCAAAAATCGCTAAAAAACTTGGACTATTGTGCATAATTGACGGTGCAGAATAAGAACCTAAGTTTTAGTAATCGTTGGACTACCATTCGTAACTTTTTGAGAGCTCCACAACCTTCAACTTAGGAGAAGAACATGTCTTTCAAGAACTCAAAATCGAATGCAGACCCCATTAAAATGAACAAAAAGAAAAAGCGCAGATCAGACTCCAAGGTCATGACTAAAGAAGCAAGCCTTCTCAAATTCATGAGAGAGTCTCGCAACCTCTCTATGAGAAGAGTCGCTCCCATTTTGGGGGTCTCTGAGGCCACTGTTAATCATTCCGAAAATGGAAGAAGAGATCTGGATGAGAAAATGATTAAGCGCTTCCTCAAAGTCTATGGTTACACTTGGGAAGATTTTAAACTCATGCTCGAAGGAGAAATTGAGGTCCCTGAACATATTAGATCCGAATGCATCGACATTATTAATAGGCTAGAGTACAGCAGATTAAAAATCGTTAAAGCATTTCTAGTAACTCTCTAGTCAAAATAAAAGGATCTAAGCATGGGAATTAAATACGATAGGAAAAAGAATTATTATGTTGTCACATATCACAGAAGACACCCTGTAACCAAACAATCAAAGAGCATAAGACGCCAAGGAATAAAAACAAAGGATGAAGCCGAGAGGGTCTATAAGAAATTAATTATTCTCATGGGCGAAAAGATGAATGAAGACCTCCATCCTTTTTGGCCTGAAGTAGTCAAAGCCTTTCTCACATCTTTCTCAAATAGGGGAATAGCCAACAACACTTTAAAAAACTACAAGACAACTCTTGAAGCCCACACTTATAAAAAATGGGAAAAGAAACATATTAATGAAATCTCTACAGGTGAAATTCGAGACCTCATCATCGAAGATATGGCGAGCTACTCCGAATCTCATCGAAAGAGCATGCTTAAACATATCAGGGCCGTCTTTAGATATGCTCATGAGCAAGGCATCATTAATAGAGATCCAACTCCAAAATTAAAATTTAGAACAGGCGAAAAAATAAAGCTTGTCCTAAAAGAAGCTGAGGTTAAGACCCTATTAAAAGAAGCACGTGATAGAAATCACGAATGGTTTCCCATCTGGGCCGTAGCTTGCTTCACGGGAATGAGAAATGGAGAACTCTTTGCTTTGAGATGGGATAAAGTAGATCTAAAAAAGAGAGTTATGCTCATTGACTGCTCATGGACAAAAGAAAATGGCTTTAAAGAAACAAAGTCTGGAGATGATAGAATCGTTGAAATCGCTCTTTCATTAATGCCACTTATGGAAGAGCTTCATAAAAACAAAACGAATGACTACGTTCTTCCAAGAGTTCAAGGTTGGGAATCTGGCGAACAAGCACGCTATCTAAAATGGTTCCTTAAAGAATTAGATCTTCCTCTTATTCGATTTCATGATCTTCGCGCTTCTTGGGCCACCATTATGCTTTCAAAAGGAGTTGAACCTATTAAGGTGATGTCTATGGGAGGATGGAAGGATTTGAAGACGATGCAAATTTATATAAGAAAATCTGGCATTCATATTCAAGGAATTACAAATAGTTTAAATTTTATATAGATAAAAAAGAAAATATTTTCTCTTTGTAAAATAGGGATCACTTAAAAAAAATTAAGTATTGAGTATGTTGAATTCACCTTTAACATATTCAGCTTTATTATTAATACCCCATCTTATTAAAGAATTTAGGACAGGCCTAAGAGTCTTTCCCTTTTCGGTAAGGAAATATAAGACACCTTCATGCTTTTCTTTCCCTAGTTGCTCTCTGGTTATTAGTCCAAAGTTTTCTAGGTCGCGTAGCTCTTTTGATAAGGTCGATTGAGATATTCCAGTTAATTCTCTTTTTAATTCCCCAAATCTTTTATTTTTTCGCCGTAATTTAAATAAGATAGCCGATTTCCATTTTCCTCCTAGCAGTTTACATGTCAATTCAGCAGGACAGTTGTATGAGTTTTTTTTCACGAATTATCTCCTTCAGTATCGTTGGTAGTCATAATTATCATACTAGTACTAAAAAATAGACTAATTGATTTTAGTTGTAAATTAATAGATGATTTAGACAATGTTACGAGAGCTCTTTGTCAATTTTGGAAGTTTAATGTGATGGTAGGAAAACTATTATGAAAAATGAGAATAAGTTTAATCGTGTTGAACTTAGTTTTAAAAAACAAAAAATAATGGAAACTTTAGGTGCAACTCTTGAAGATGTTGACATAGGGGTATGTAAAATAAAACTACCTTTTGATGAAAAATTAAAACAACAACATGGGTATTTTCATGGAGGAGTTGTTTCTACGATTGCCGACTCTGCTGCAGGTTACGCAGCCTTCACCTTATCGCCTTTAGATTCTACTGTGCTTACAATTGACTTTAAAATTAATTTTGTTGCACCAGCAAGAGGGCAGTTTTTGGAAGCGAATGGAAAAGTTATTAAAAGTGGCCGAAATATTCAGGTCGTAACCAGTGAAGTTTACTGTTTCGATAATGGAGATAAAACTTTGTGTGCTTATATGGTTGCAACAATTATGAATGTAAACAAGCAAGAAACTAAATAGGAGTGAAAATGATTAGATTAAGTAAAGAAGAAGTCGATATGAGACAGTTTGTCACTAGGAAATTTGTTAGTTGTGGATGCGCACCAAGTGTTGAAACTATCGCAGAAGAGTTATCCACTGATATTGACTCTGTTAAATGTACTCTAAGTTCATTGGCCAATAATAAGGCTCTCGTTTTACATCCCCATAACTCCGAGGTCTGGATTGCCCATCCTTTTAGTGCAAGTCCAAATTCTTTTTGGATTAAGTCTCTTTCTTCGAATAAAGGATGGTGGAGTAATTGTACATGGTGTGCATTCGGAGCTTCTTCTCTTTTAAATGAAGATGTTGAGTTGATTTCAAGGTATGGCGGTGAGAGTGAAAAGTTTAGTGTTCAAATAATTGATGGAAAATTAGCTAATTCCGACTTTGTTGTCCATATGGCACTTCCTGTTTCGAAGCTATGGGACAATGTGATTCATTCGTGTTCAATGATGCTCCCATTTAAATCTGAGAATGATGTAGACTTATGGTGCAAACGCCATCAATTTGAGAAAGGAGCTGTTCTCTCAGCTGAAAAATGCTTTGAGTTAGCTAAAAAATGGTATGGTCCATATTTAGATGAAGATTGGAATAGAAAGAGTCAAGAAGAAGTCTCTGATTTTTTTAAATCTATAGGTCTTGATCTAACATTTAATTTAATTAAATAAATACGATAAAGACTATGTTAACAAAAAATATATAAAAAGGTCTTGAAGTTATTCGGCTTGAAATCGAAAAAAAAATGAAGTCTCTCGATTTTGGAGAGACTTTATTATAATGATTTCACAAAATAATTAAAAGAAAGAAGTAGTCACCGAAATCCCAATATAATCAAGCGGTGTGAAACTAAAAGTGAGATGAAATACAAGAGTTGATTACTACTTAGCGACTCCACCGCCGCCCATATCACCACCAACGACTACTGCAGCAGTTTTAATGATAGCATGATTTAATTGGGAACCATCTTTGAGAATAATTGTGTTAGCACTAGATTTTGCAATATCGACATAAATTGAATCATTAGATGATGTTATCCCACTAAAAGACTCATAACCTTCTGAGATATCTTCAAAACGAGCATAAGTTCCATCAAAACTTTGAACAGCTTCTATTTCGGACTTATGAAATTTAACAAATTCAGAGTTAGAAGCAAAAGAGCTTAGAGGTAAGAAAGCAATTAAAGCTAAAAGAAATTTCATTGCAATACCTCCGAGTTTCTATCGTTGTTTTTGGATAATGTGTCCATGACCATACCGGCCCAAACAATATCATTTCCTTTGGCATTTGGTGAACTAAAAATATCTCTAATTTCGCCGTTGGCCTTCTTATATACTTCCAGTAACTTAGGAAGAACATACACAGCATTTACAGAAGTGTATTGTAAACTCAACCAGTTATTCTTATTACCAAAAGCGTCAACGTCGTAATTCATTTGAACTAGATTTGAGAAAAGCTTGTGTACTGTCTCTTGGTTAGCATTGAGCTTTCCAGTTAGGGCGACTTTCCCGTCATTTTCAGATAGCACATTTTCAGAAATAAGGCGTTCAAGAATGGCGACGCCTTTTTTACCAAATTCCTCTTTGGCCGATTCTCTCGTAAGGCCTACCTCAGTTGTGGCCATGATCATGATTTCGTATGTAGTAGGATCACGGAAATAAACTTCGGCCTCAGGAGTAGCAAAGGGAACATCCGCATTTCCATCGTAGACTCGTGTGAAGTTCTCATGCATATTAGGGTAGAACTTCTTAATGAAGCTTTGAACGTTATCATCAGCACAGACTTCTTGAACAATCTTCAGAGCGTAGTTGAATGAAGGCTTCTGCACTTCACTTTTAGAAATTCGATCAAATGTACTATTTGGAATCCCAAGCTTTTTAGAAATTTGAAGACTTGAGTATTTTGGGTATGAGGCTTTGATCTTGTATACACAAGAGGCTAGGAAATCGGAAAGATCGTCGAATCGATTTACTTCCTGCATTTAGCGAGTCCTCACAAGAGTTATTTATAATGCTTGGTGTTTTCTACCTAGAGTGGTGTCAAAATGGCAAGGAAATTTTCATAATGTAAGAATCAAGTGGAATTTCACTAAGTTTTCATAATTGATGAGGTAGCAGGTAACCACTTGTTTTTATTCAGTCATGGCGAGCTAATAAAATAGTTTATAGAGTATAGTGAATGAAATCACAGTGATACCTATTATGATTAATGATCCAAACATTTTTTTTGCGAAATTTTTAAGTTCTTCTTGAGCCCGATGTGACATCTTCTTGAATTCCCAATATGAGTCTAAATTGGATTCAATTAGTTCTCTATTTAATAAAAGTAGAATTTTTACCCAATTCCAAAAAAAATAAAAACCTAGTGAGATTATAAAAAGACTCACAGGAAATGCTAAAAGAAAAAACAAAGTTTTCACTCCCACTCCTTTCTTGGGAAAAACGGGAAATATAAATTATTAAAAATATATCATGAAAAAGAAGATTTCTTCCCATGGTAAGAAATCTTCTTTCCCATTACGGGAATTCGTGGCCTTCCTCCCTTATTTCTTTTTAAAACCACAATCCTAAATTAATCGAAGCTAACAGGAGGTGCAGGGAATGCAATTGAATAGCTTAATGATCAGGGATTGTTTTCGAGATGTGGTGGGAAGTATTTCAGTCGAGGAGCTTATTTCAAATAAAGGTCTCGCTGAATTATTGACGAAGGTCGAGGCGTTATTTAGATCTGAGTTAGGGGAGTGCTGTTAATGAATAGCCAGACTATCAAAATTGTTCATCAGTTCATTGGAATCATCAGCAAAGAAGAAATGGATAAAAATAAGGCGCTTCAGCAAAAGGTGAAGTTCTTGAAGAAATATCTTTCTCCTGAGGCTTTTGTATCACATGGGAAAAATAGAATTTCTCAGTCTCTTAAAAACCTATTACCAGCAAAGGAACTTTAAATGAAAAATAAATGGTTATTTATCTTAGTGGCCCTAGGAGCATTTTCTTCTTGTGGCTTTAAATCTGAAGATACTACAGAAGGCACTAATGAAACCGTTCTACCTACAGTATCTGTAAATGAAGTAGAACAGGATGGAGATTATGATGGTGATCTTGTTTCAAATAAGGAAGAAGTAAAGATTGGGCGTAACCCCTATATCGCAGACATCCCTGAAATTGAATTTAAGTTTATGAAAGAGTTTTCTTTAAGCTCTGGATCTAAAACTCTTCTGGACTCAAATGCTGATATTGTAGGCTCTAAATTCGAATATCGTGTAGGTGATTACCTTGTAAAAGACATCGTTCAGGCCGAAACTTCTCGCTTCGCCCGTTTTGGTGGAGTCGTTGAAGGTGAGTTTGAAGAGGTTGACCTTTCTCGAATTCGATACCCTAAATTTTCTAAAGAGTTTCTTTTAAAGCAAGATCTTAACTCTTTGGTATCAAATAAAAGTATTAAGCTTAATTTTACGAACTCTATTAGTCTTAAAAGAAATAGGGGCTTTCAAAAAATATCAAATCCTACGTTCAACTTTCATTACTTTGATTACGAAACGGGGATGTATGAGCTTCTCGATCAAAAAACGATGGAGAAGAGCATTTTTGAAGGAGTTCTCGAGAAATTTGATATTAAAGTGGATTCTCTTCCTCAAAACCTTTTAAAAGATAACTTTTCTCGAAAGGGTGAGTTTTTAACGGCAGAGATTGAAGACTTCAATATTGATGACCTCGATACTACTTATAAGGCTCTTCTTACTTCAGTAAAAGAGAGGACAATTCCTTTAACAGTGATTACGCCATTAGAGACTAAGACTTATTATGTAGCCTTAGCAGATGGCCATAATAAATTAGGGCATTTCTTAAAATCTCTCTATGGTTCAAACTTTAAAGTCGAAGAAAATGAGCTTATCCAAATTGGTGGATTTCAAAATAGTTTGGATGAGATTGAAGAGCTTAAAAGCCTACGAGGGGAAACCAAAAAAGGTAAATGGTTCGTTCTGGTTAATAGATCTGTTAATTTTAATCTTTTTGACTATGAGTTTCAAAAAGGTGATCAAGTTGTTCTTAACTATATGACTGGTAATGAGCTTGCTTCCTATGAAGAAGACTATCAAATATCACAGAGTAAGAATTATCAGTCAGGACTTAATTATCAAGATATTGAGCTTGGCGAATTTGGTTTAAATGACTCTATCCTTGTTAATCTGACACCTAACTATATTAGGTATGAGTATTTCAATGTCGGAACATTTGGCTTCAATGATAGTGCTGGACACTCCAGTTGGCGCTTTCATGATCAAGTAGAAAGAAAAGATGGGCTTAACTTCTCCAGTGACGGACCTCTAAACAGAATAGCGCTCCTTATAGATGGTAAGGAATTCAAGCTTAAACAATTAATTAGTGAGAATCGTCTTCATGCTTCTTTTAAGGGGGCAAGTCTCAGTCTTGAGATTAAAGAGGTTTTCAATACTTTTAGCTTAACTTCGGACGATTCTTATAAGCTTTCATTGAGAGTGTATCCCGACAATTATCAAGCAGATATTGGATTATGGCTTGAGTCTATTGGTGGATGGATCGCTGGTCAATCTCGCTGTGGAAGTGCAGACGCTGTTTGCAAGGGATGGTATCGAACAAATGGCATTCCTATAGGGCGAATCTGCTCTCACGTTCAACCCAGTTTCACAAATGCTTGTACTGGTGTCCTTAAAGATGAGTATCGAAAACATTCTAAAACCCTCAGACGAGACATGAACTTCAATTACTCATTCCTAATCACAAAACGCTTTAACTAGGGGTAGATATGAATATTAGAACTAAGATAATCGCTAGAAACGTTGTTTTTGGATTTGTATCAACTGTTGTAGGGCCATCTGCTTTTGCTCGTACTCTAAGGGCCACTGCTGACAAGTTGGGTCAAGAAGCCTCTCAGATCGGCTTTGCTCTTGGAATATTTGGTCTAGTTATTGGAGCTATTTATTTAATGCTTGGAAAGCAAGATGCCTCAATGAAGATTACGGGAACCCTATTTGGCTTACTCATCATTGCTGTGGCCAAAACGGCCGTGACCTTTATTAAGAGTGTTGCATAAGGAGGGGTGAATGAAAGCAAAATATCCGATATTTTTATCACGAAACCCCAGATTTCTTGGATTTTCTTTGAGTGACCTTATCATTCTAGGACTTGGGCTCTCATTTTCCATGCTCTTAAAAGCTGGGACAATTTATCTCGTGATTATAACGCTAGGTCTTGTTGTTATAAATAAGCTGGTCTGTAAGTATATCGACGTTAAAGGATTGTTCTACGGAAAAAGTATCAAAGAATTCGACTGGATGGATTCAGTCAATAGGGAGGTGAAATGAACTTCCCGCTTTACTCTATGGATGGTCATAAGCTTACCTCTCTTAAAGGGGAGGTAAGCTCCTTTTATGAGCTTCTTCGTGAAGATATAGAACAAATGGACTCTGATACATTAGAAGGGTACCTGTCTTCTTTGAAATTAGATCTATCTAGCTTAAAGAGTAGTAGCTTTTTCAAAGTCTACAATATTAATGGGAGTGCCTTTGTTAATACAGACTCTGAGATTGATAATATAAGCGATCTTCAATTTATACCCTGTGTGTCTCCCTTAGAAGTACTTTTTGAAAATGGTATTCATTCCACAATTGACTTCTATGATGATTACTTCGTTTGTAATGGCTCTTACAATAAAATTCTATCTGTTAAAAGCTTTTCATCAGAATTAGAGATTTCAGAACTTCAAGACTTAGCGGATTCTGTTCTAAGCTTTAGGAGAATTGATAATGTTGAAGCAAAGTCCAAGTTAAACTTAAAAAGAAAGCTTCATTTTGGACAATTATTTGAAAATATTAAAAATATTGACTCTGAAAATGCTTATCAAGAAGCAGAAGATTTACTCGAAGATATTAGTCATCAAGAAGATTCCCTTTTTATAGTGGAGTTATTCTTTCTACTAAAAGACAGTTCTAAAGAGAGCGTAGATAAAAAAGCAAAAGATCTGATTAATGAGCTTAAGTCTAAAGACTGTGAGGTTTTAATTGAGTCACGAGCATTAGCGACCGTCTTTAATTCCTTAGTCCCTGGAGTTAGGCCTTTATTTTTAAGAGATCATCTGTGTCCAGCTAGTTATCTTGTTCATTTATTCCCTTTAAAGAAAGATCTTTTGCAAGATAGTGGCATTAAACTCTTCTCTAAAAGAGGAAAAGAGATAGGTTTTAATCTCTTTGATTCTCATGCCCATAATTATAATTGTTTGATTACTGGATCTTCTGGACAGGGGAAATCTGTACTCGCTAATAAGATTTTGCTAGAAGAATTTGAAAATGGGACAAATGGAGTTGTCTTAGATTTGGGGAATTCCTTCAAAAAGACAGCCCAATACTTAGATGGCACCATTTTTTCTGAGAAGTTTAACCCATTTAGCTTTAAGGATTCCATTTATCTAAAGGAATTTATTCTTAGCTTTATTGATAAACCTTGGGATCAAAGAGAGCAGGGAAGACTTGTTAAAGCGATAAATGAGAAGAAATGCTTCGCTAATAACTTTAGAGAGTTAGTCTTAGCTTTATCTGAGGATTTTACAGGAATAGATCTCTATTTTGAGGAAGTTTGGCAATATTTCTCTGACTCTAATGTGAGTCTGAGTAATCTCATTTACTGTGATCTAACCCTTTATCCAGATAGACTAAAAAGACCTCTAATTATCTTTTTGATTGAGTGTTTTAAAAAGCAAACAGGTAAGAGAATCTTTATTTTTGATGAGTGTTGGAATCTTCTCGAAAATAATGCTCGGTACATTGCAGAATGCTTTAGAACTTTCAGAAAGCATAATGCTTCGGCCATAGCTATTTCTCAAAATATTGATGATTTTTCGGAAACTGAGCTTGGTAAGGTCATCATTCAAAACACTTTCTACAAAATCCTCTTTAGGCAAACAGTATCAAATAATGTCTTTTTATCTCCCTATGAAAAAGAACTGATTCAAGAACTTAGATCTCAAAAGAGAAAATATTCTGAATTCATAGTTATTTCAGAAGATATTCGAAAAATAGCTCGATTTTATCCTTCGGCGATAGAGTACGAGTTATTTACTTCTGATAAATCAGATATGGAAAGTTTTGATCGTTATTTCAAAGAAGTTGGTCAGTACTTTGGTTTTCATAGAGCAATAGAGAACTATGTAAGCGCTAAATACTTAGGGGAGGAGTTATGAAAAGAGTAGTTTTATGTTTATTTCTTATCTCCTTTAATACATTTGCCCTATTTGGTGAAGATACCGCTTTACTCGTAAATTTAGTGACAACTACAGCAAGCCAATTGAATGAGCTTGAAAAGCTTGTCACCAATGCAGAAAAATATACCAAGAAAATGCAATATTATAACGATCTCTTTCAAGATCAATATTTTAAAGCAGAGAGGGTTGCTTACCTTGCTGAAGAAGTTGCTTCAAAAAGAGAAATAGAAAATTTTGATGATCTCAACTATGCCATCAGAGAGCTTAAGTACTCTATGGAGGAATTAAAGTTTCTGATGAAAGAATATGGAGCCATCAAGGACGAAGAGAATAAAACGAAGCAAATCGTTAAAATTCAAAAAAGACTGAATGAAAGAAAGATGGCAAGAGCAAGGACTCAGGTCGCTCATTCAATTAAAGCAGATACAACGGGAAGATCTACTCAGCTAACAGCGCAAAATACCGCCCTGATGCATGAGACCCAAATTGAAATGCAAAATACTCAGTTAGAGATACTAGAGAAGGTATCAACTAATAATCGACTCATGGCAGAGCAAATGGAGGAAAAGAGACTAGAGCAAATTGAGAAAGAGAAGAGTTATAACCTTCAAAAGAGAGGAGGCTTAAAATGAATAATATTATTCGAGATATGCTCCTTATAGAAGAGGGTTCTGTCTTTAGACTCTATAAAGAAATGATTCAAATTGCTGGCTTTTTTATTGGCCCTCTTTTCATCATTTCTATAATTATAGAGTTTTTCGGTAACTTTGACTTTGGAGGGGTGCTAAAACGTCTAATCATTGTCGTTCTTATTCTTTCTAGCTTCTATGAAATCCACTCTAAGGCGGTTGACCTCTCTCTCGATACAGCAACTTCAACTCTCAGAAAAATTAGTCCTAGGAACCTCTTCGTTAAGAAATGGTATGAGGGAAAGCTTAAAACGAAAGAGAAGAAAGGTTGGGGCTATTTGGAAAGTATCGCCATTCCAAATCTTAATGACTTGTTGGCGACGGCATTTTTCTTACTGGCAAAAGTTTTTACTTGGCTATTAAAGCTGATTTATTCAAGTGTATATCATCTGACATATGTTTTTTCAGGAATTACGGCACTTTTGTACTTTTTTGGATGGACGAATAAATCATTAGTCGGAGCGATTCAATCAAGTCTTTGGTGTATTCTTTTGCCTTTTGTGATTGTGGCAATACTTGCGATGGTGGGAAATAGCATCAATATCAGAGCAATCAATGGTGATCTCGCTATTGCTGATATTGAAACCATCCTTTGGCTATTTGGTGTAACCCTAATTCTTCTTCTAAGTCCTATGATTACTTGGTCCATGGTTAGAGGTGGGGGGATCGCAGGTGCAGGGGCAAAAATGGGAGCAATTTCTGTAAGCTCAGGTATGAAAGCTGCTTATATGATGCCTCTACTACTATCTAAAAATAGTCCAGTGAGAAAAGTCGGGCGAAAAGTAGCGAATAAAACCTTTAGTGGTGCTAGGGGAATCGTTAATAATTTGAGTGAGCAGAAACAATATCAAAATATGGTGAATAGAGGAGACTTAGGGAAGGAGACATTTCTCTATGATAAGAAGTATTGGAAAGAGATAAGTCCTGCTCATCGTGAAGGGATACGTCAAAAATATGGTATTGAATCTCGATCTCCACAAAAAGGGATGGTTTATTACCCTGCTAAGTCAGGAACTTCTCCTGTGCCTCTTAAAGATATCAGAGAGAAGATTCAAGAGCGTAAAACCTCAAAGATTAAGCCAAATCTCTTAAATACTTCTAAGAATTCGGTGAAGAATAAATCCGTATTTCGAGAAAAATCTAAGAATACGACGAAATTTAAAGAGAAGACCTTTAAGGTATCTCCTTTAAGAATTAAGGGGAGGAGAAAATGAAAGACTTCTCAAAGTTTGAAGCATCCTTTGTTAATCAAAACAAAATACTCTGGGCGACCTTAGGAGCCTCGCTATTCATTTCGTCACTTACTCTATTCTTTGTGTTGAGCAGTCAGCGTTACTTTATTGTAAGCAATGGGAAAATATTTAAAGAAAGGCTGTTAACGGAAGATATCTGCCTAGAAAGCTTTTACTCAATGGCCAGTGGAAGCCCAAATGCTCATCTAATCAGTGATGGCATTATGGAAATTCTTGAACGTGAGTCATTTGAATTGAAAATCGATCAAGTCTTAAAAGTAAGCTCAATAGAAGTCGGTAAGTGCAAGATAATCATTAAAAGCTCAGGAGTCTTGCGGTCATTCGTCGTTGCTCTCATTGAAGATAAAAGCTTTCCTTTTTCATTTAAGTTGAACCAACTTGATGAAGTTGAATTAAGGGAGAATATTTAAATGATTTTTCATATACTAATGAATCAAATTACAACCTTGTTTGTATCTCTAGGGCTTCTCACTACTTTAACGTTTGATTCGGAGATTACTTCCTATATGTATGGAGGATCTAAGGAAGACCTTTTCTTAGAAGTCACCAACAACATGAAAACTCTGGCGATTAAGCCAAAGAGAGAAGGAGTAGCTTCTAATCTACTCGTCATTACTAAAGGGCAAAAGTACTACTTTGATATTCGCTATGACGAGAACGATCCTCACAAATTTATAGAGATAAAAAATGGTGTCGTAAATAATGGTATGCGAAAAATAAAATCCTCAAAATCTTACGATATTTTAGAGGGAGAAAGCTCTGTTATGATTCTCAATAAGGAGAATCATCCCTTAATCATTAATGAAAAGAAGATCGATAAAAAGGAATATTTCTCAAAGGGAGTTCCTCTAATTTTAGGAAATACTCGAATACTAAACTAAGGATTTTCATGAAAATTATAAGCTTGTTGATACTTGCTATGGCCTCGTGCACCCAACTTTTAGCAAGTGAGGCCCGAATTAAGCTACTAAACACTAAAAAAGAGCAAAAAGTAGGTTCTGTAAGAACTACCACTAGAGATCATAAGAGTGAGCTTTATAGAAAGCTCATAGAGAGTAACAAGGAAATCAAAAGACTTCTTAACCAAAAATCTTCGAACCCTGTTATTTGGGACGGTAGAAAGTCTATTCTTACAGGGAAGGTTTTTAAAGGATTACTGCTTAATTCTATTGTCTCAACAAACTTAGGGAGTCCTGTTCTTGTGAGAGCAAACGAGGGGCAAGGGATTAGCTCTGGGACTCTTTTTAGTTGTACGGGAGCTACAAAAAATAGAAGAGTCATTACAATTTGCAATAAGATGATCACTAAAAATAAAGAAGTGAGCATTGCAGCTCAAATCCTAAACCTAGATGGAAGCGCTGGTCTTCTTGGCGAGTACGACGATGGTAAGGACGAACTCATTGCTGGGGCAATTATTAGTGATATGGCCCAAGGAGTGCTTTCCGTTGCTCAAAATAAAGTGGCCACTCCATTTGGTGCTTACACAGATTCGACAGTCAAAAATCAAGCGTTAGGTGGTCTGATTTCAGGCGCACAGACATCTAGTGAAATCCTTTTAGATGAAATGAAAAATAAAGAACCTATCGTGACGATTAATGCTGGAACTGAAGTTTTGATTTATTTTATGGAGGCACTGCATGAATACTAAAACCTTAATTTTAAGTCTTCTTATTTGTTTTCAGCTTAGTAGCTGCTCAACGTTGAAGAAAACTATGCTTACTTCTGCTGTTGTTGGTGGTGTCGTTGGTGGTCTAGGTGGAGCTATATTTTCTCCTAATAAAGAGAGTCTTAATAAGAATGCGTATCTCTTTACTGCTCTAGGTGCAGTAGCGGGAGCAGGAGGAGCTTATTTATTTCATGAAAAGCCTATAGATCAAAAGAAATTGAAACATATGTTACTAGATGAACAGAGAGAAGCTCAAAAGGATATTCCCCTTTTTGATTTTAGTCCTGAGCTAAAAAAGTTAAAGCCTCATGTCGATTTTAAACCTGTGAGTAAGTATGAAGTTCCGCTAAAGAAACTTCCTCCTGAGTTACAAGGGAAAGTAAAAAAACAATTTATTATCGAATATCAAAGTGATGCTAGGACTCTGAAAATAGGGAATCGAACTTTTGAGATTAGTCCCTTTAAAGCATGGGAGCATGTCTATGAAGAATAATAAAGCTCAAGGTGTAGATGTATTCAATCCAGTTGTTGAGATATTTCATGAGGTCTGCCTTGTTTTAGTAAAGGCTTTGTGGGAAGTTGGCATCTTTAGCTATAAGAAGCTTTTTAATGTCGAAGAGGATTTTCATAAGATCGAGAGAAAATCTCTCTTTGTTAAGAAATATACTGAGAGTCCTGAAGCTATAGGAGTTGATACAAGATCTAAGAAAGAGTTTCCCTTAGAAGATATCGACTTTTCTCAGCATTCATTTATTGTGGGTGCCTCTGGCTTTGGGAAGACAAACCTCATCACGATTCTTCAGGAAAGATATTTGAAAAAAGGTCTTCCCATCATCTTCTTTGATCCAAAAGGAGACCTTGAGGCCATGACGGACTTTAAAAACTTATGTGAATCCTATGATCAAACATGTCATATCTTTAGCGAATCTTATGAAGAGAGCATCAAGCTAAATCCTGTAATAGATGGAACAATTTCTCAAGTCGTTGATCGTATCATGTGTGCCTTTGATTGGACTGAACCTTATTATGAAGATCAATGCACGAGGGTATTGAGAGCTTCACTAAAAGAACTTAGAGAAAAGGAAAAAGAATTTAGCTTGAAGAATATTTACGACGTTCTGGTTGCCAAACATGATTCCAAAGATACGGTAGGCCTTATCGTAAAGCTTGAAAATATCATTGAGAGTGATTTTGGTAGGATTCTTGAAGGTAGTAAAGA